>CAADGI010000014.1 GCA_900696495.1 uncultured Alphaproteobacteria bacterium | reverse complement strand
GACGCTGGAGTTTGCAGGCGGTGGTTCGGCAATCACGCTTGGCACGCAGGATTGGACGCTGACCGGCACCTCCGGCAACGATATTCTCTATGGCGTTGAGCAAGGCGGCGACCAGGAAGACACGATCTATGGCGGCGCGGGCGATGACATCATCCATGCCTATGCGCCGAACTATACCGACAGCGATTCCAATTGGCTCTACGGCGAGGCCGGGAGCGATACGATCTATGGCGGCTCGGGCGCGGATACGCTCTCGGGTGGCGATGGGAATGACACCATCACCGGCGGCAACGGCAACGATATCTATATCTATAACACTGGCAACGATGCCTTTATCGAGGGCGTTGGCGGCACGGATGAGATACAGCTTGCCGCTGGCATCGTCGCTGAAGATATCACCTACTCCCGCGTCGGCAGTAACGACCTTCTCATCACTGTCGATGGCGAAGGAAGCATCCGTATAGACAGCTTCTACCAAAGCAGCTCTTACAAAATAGAAACCCTGCGCTTCTCTGACAACTCCACGGTCAATCTTGCCGGGCTGTTCTTCGGCAGTGCCAGCAATGATACGATGTATGGAACATCGGGCAACGATATCTTCTATGGCCTGGGTGGCAATGACAGCATGTACGGTTATGACGCCAACGACACTTTCTATGGTGGAACGGGCGACGACTACATGGAAGATACCTATGGAGGCAATGATATCTATGTTTATGAAAGCGGCCTGGATAGTGTCTATGATTATCTTGGAACCGATATTTTACGCCTGACTAATAGCGCTACCACGATTAATGATATCTCAATTTCTGATATTGGTAACCATCATAAAATCACAATCAATAGCGGCGTCGACGAAATCACGCTCTATTGGTTTGATTACAGCTCCTCCTACAATGTTGAGACGATTGAATTTGCAGATGGATTTTCTACCTCGCTCAACACCTGGACAACATGGACAAATGGTACAGGCTCAGGCGAAACCCTTAATGGCGGTTCCGGCAATGATACTCTCGTCGGCAAGGGCGGGGCGGATACGCTGAACGGTAACAACGGCAACGATGCGATGCATGGCGGGGCCGATAACGATACGCTGAACGGCGGATCGGGAACCGACCTCCTGCATGGCGGCACGGGCAACGACTCCTTGCATGGAAACGACGGCCTCGATACACTTTATGGCGGTGCAGGAGCTGATACATTTTTCTTCGATACGAATGCTTTCAACAATATCGACGTTGTGAAGGATTTCGTATCAGGTGACAGCGATGCCCTGGATATTGCCGATATCCTGGTTGGTTACAACCCTATGACTGATGCGATTACTGATTTCGTTACATTCACTAACAACAACGGCAATTCGCAAGTGTTCGTCGACCGCGACGGCACCGGCGGCACCTATAGTTCTCAGCAAATAGCCCTTATTATGGGCCTGACTGATCTCAACGCTGAAACATTGGAGACCAATAGCAACCTGATTACGGTTTAATAGTTATAAGTAATCCAATTTAAAAGGGGCTTCTGCGGAGGCCCCTTTTTATTTAAGATAAAATAAAGGTTATTAGGGGGATGAATGGTAGACGAAAAGAAGAGAAGAAGCTTTCTGCGGCGCAACCGCGATCTTATTCTTATTTTTTCTATCTTCATTCCGTTCTATTACGCTAATATTTTCACTCAGCCCAAGAGCCCTTTTGAACCCAGAAATGAATCTTATGCCCCCTATCAACGGCATACGTATTTCACCTGGCGCTTTCCTTTTGTGAGTTCCTATTTTTTGATGCTGCCGGAAAATTACAACCCACAAAAACATACCTACCCCACCGTTATGATGCTTCATGGCGTGAGCCGCCATATGTATGGCGGCAAAGTGCTAAGCCGTCCGGAAATGCGGGCCTACTTTCCATTTATTGTCATTATCCCCATAGCTCCATGGGGCTACGCCTGGACCATGCCGCAAAAAAAACTTCTAAGGCCAGAAGCTCTGCCGATTGCGATGGATATACTTTATAGCGTTGAAAAAAATTACAGCGTCGATAGAAACAAAATTTATATTACCGGATATTCTATGGGTGGGTTCGGCGTTTATGGTGCTTTATCGCGTTATCACGGTGTATTTGCAGCAGCCATTCCAACCGATGCCGTGTGGGAGCCCGCGTGGGCCGTTAACATGGACAATATCCCAATGTGGATTTTCAATGGAAAACAGGATAATCAAATGCCAGTTGAAGTGGCGCGGAGTCTAGCGACAGAATTAAAACAGCAAGGACGTGACGTTTATTATACTGAGTTCCCGAAGCAAGGTCATGGCGTATGGATACAGGCCTATGAGAACCCAAAACTATGGGCATGGCTGACAAGCCAAAGTAAAGTTTCACAATAAAATGTATTGCACACTTACACATTTTCTTACACACTTCGGGACAGGTTGTAATTTAACCCAATGAAATCAACACTCAGGTGACCCTATGCCGGACTCAAAATCGAGTGCCGCAAGGCGTGTTGGTTCGAGTCCGACCAGGGGCACCAATATAAAGATTTATAAGGCGCCATTATTTTTTGCCGACACTGACCCGCTCGTCCAATCCAGACCTTTTGATCGAGATTGCCTCAGGCGCCGGCGGCGGGTCGCCCATCACGCTGGGCACGCTGGACTGGACGCTGACCGGGACGGACGGCAACGACATTCTTTACGGGGTCGAGCAAGGCGGCGACCAGGAGGATACGATCCATGGCGGCGCGGGCGACGACACGATCCACGCCTATGCCCCGAATTACACCGACAGCGATTCCAACTGGCTGTACGGCGAGGCGGGAAGCGATACGATTTTCGGCGGCTCCGGCGCGGACACGCTCGCGGGCGGCGACGGCAACGACAGCCTGACCGGCGGCAACGGCAACGACGTCTATATTTACAACACCGGCCATGACGTTTTTCACGAAGGCAGCGGCGGCGCGGATGAAATCCAGCTTGCCGCGAATGATAATGAAAAATTTTGGGAGCGTTTGAACGGTCGCCTCGCGGCGTGAGAGTTACGTGTGGTTGTTTAATGCACGCTATAGAAGTATTTTAAAAATCAATAAATTATAGGTTGATTTCCATTTTTGTTGATTCAATAATGTGAATCATTTTCCTGCGTTGTCCTGCGTTTGAAAATTTCAGATTGGATAAAGCGAAATGCCCTTGCTCAAAAATTTAATTAATTCAAAGCTGACGTTTTCACGGATCATCATTGATTTTTTAATAATTTTTGCACTTTGCCTTATTTTTTCTTTTTCGAAAGCTTTTTATTTTACTAGCGGTCCCGACAATTGGAATTCTTTTCTCAATGGAATTTTAGTCATAAGCTTTGCATCAACGATTATTTGCTATCCAGCTTTCTTGATAGGCATCAGGATTAAAAAATCAGTGCCTTTATTTTGCATTTTATCATGGCTAACAAATGTAATTGTATACTTTTTAATCTTAAATTGGGGCCAAGGTTTATCTTATAACATCAATTCAATGGTTGTGAAAAATAGTGGAGATTTAACGCTATTCGGGTTCTTTTATGAAATTATTCTTACGCCACACGCACTGATGGCTCTATGGGCGACATGGTTGATGATTCATGCACATTGTAAAAGATAAATAAATTTTTTTGCGTTAGAGGATCGAACCCCTGCCGGACTCAAATCGAGTACCGCAGGGCGTATTGGGTCGAATCCGGCCATGGGCACCATGCTTCGCAGTGGCGAGCTTAAAGCGAGCGATTACGATAAGCATGTCCGGCGTGGCCCATAGCGAAGCCGGACCAAGGAATGCTTCGCATGGCACGCCACTTCCCAAATTAATTCTCAGGCAATCCCTTGCACTCGGGCCGGGGTTTTTTATAGTTATATTCGTTGTAAGCGTCCGGCTGCATGCCTGGCGCTTTCAGCTTGGTCAGCCATCTCACGATAACGAACCCTCCATTGGCCCTTCGCTGCACCTCGACAGTGGCGAGATAATTATAGGGCGTTACCATCGACCCTTTTTTAAAGAATAATTTTACCGGCACGTCCATGCGCCATCTGTAGACGTTGTCTTTGGTATGTTCATCATCGATATGAATTTGCTTCAATGCGTCAACATTCATACGGCGATTCCACAGAGCGGCGGTCATGACGGAGCGGGATTCCAGAACCCGTTCGTCGAGTTCATAATTTTCCAGCATGGCCAGGAAGGACTTGCACCCTTTTTCAGTGAAATAGTTTTTGTTTTGCGCAATGCGGGCCTGGTAATTCGCGTGACTGAATGTGAGCGATTGAAGAACGGCCTGCAGAGCCCAGGCCTTGGCGCTGTTGATGATTTCTTCGCGGCCCTGACTCATCGCCGGCGCAGGCATGAGAAGCAGGAAAAACAGGGGAAAAATCGCGAGAAAATTTTTCAATGACATACACATGGCCCTCAGCAGCAGCGTTACAGTCTAGCTGCTTTGCCTGGCTTTCCGCAAGCTGAAGAGCGGATGTCCGGATTACCTCCTGAAAGAAACGTAACGGCTGAGATCAGTGCCTTCGTCGCGGTGTTCGCCGCCCTTGGTCGCCGCGAACCACGAGGCAACGGCGGAGACAATCGAAATTGCCGCTGTTGAAAACGCCATGATAATCGCCGCAGTTTCATTCATGCGGAGAATTTCAGCGGCACGCTCGGCCTCCTCCTGCGCTTCGGGCACCAGCGCGGTTATGCCAGCCGTGAAGCCGGCGGCGATAGCGACGAGAACGGTGCCGAGAGCCCAGACCGCGAGACCGTGAATGCCGTCGCGCATTTCGCGCTCGTGCGGCGTCGCGCCCGGATCGGACACGCGAACCCGGCCGGTAATGTAACCGCCGATCAAAGAGGCGAGAAGTTGAATCCAGAGTATCCAGAGGCAAATCGTGATCACCTGCCCCGAGACGGTTTCGGGGTCCCATTCGGCTTCGGGAGTCATGGTAAGGCCGATGACGCTGCCGAAATGGGCGAGTATGATAGAAATGGCGAGCGCGACGGTCGTTCCCGCGATAATCGCCGGGAGATCGATGTGTGTGTGTTTTTTTCCATGACGGCCTCCTACGGGTTCAGGCCGACGAGGGACAAAATTGCCATAACGACGACCACGAGGCCGACGAGATAAATGATCTGGTTCATGAAGCTCTCCTTCTTCTCTCTATTTAAAAAATGAAGGGCGCAGGAAAAGGTTCCTTAAAAAGCGGCTTCGTCTTGCCCTGCGGGGATTTTAGACCTAATTTTGAGGCTGAAATGATTTCCTGCATCAAACACACCGCATCCTGCACCGTCACCGTTTTCAGCGGGATTTTCGCCGCGAGCGGCGGGGCGTTGTTCGCGGCCATTTATTCGCAACTCGCATTAGGGCTGGAGCCGTGCGTGCTGTGCCTGTACCAGCGCGTTCCGTTTTTCGCGGCGGTTGTTTTATCGCTGATCGGACTCGCGATGCGCGGCAATGAAAAGGCGGTGCGGATTATTCTGGGCCTGTGCGCCCTGCTCTTCCTGATCAATGCAGGAATTGCGAGTTATCACACGGGCGTCGAGCAGCAATGGTGGGCGTCGGCGGTCGAGGGCTGCGCGGTGCCGGATTTCAGCAATGACCCGAGCCTGTGGGAAAAAATCCTGACATCGCCGGCGGCGAGCTGTTCAGACATCGCCTGGAAAGACCCGGTGCTGGGCCTGTCCATGGCGAACTGGAATATCTTTTATTGTCTGGGATTATTTATGGGATGCGTGGCAGCGCTGATTGTCAGGCAACGCCCAGGACCGTCAGCACAGCCATAAAGCCCAGAACCAGCGCGCTGTGGAAGATGAAAAAGCCGACCGACTGCTTCAGGGTGCGCTTCTTCGCGAAATCAAAAAGATCGTCAAACATAAGGACCTCCTATCCGGTGCTCGGGCTCAAAAACGTTGGAAACATTAGCTTTCTAGCCCTCGAATCAGGCTCAAGTCAACTCTTTTTCGTAACATTTTAAGCTTTTGTTAAAGATTGTCGTCCAGACTGGTCTCAAAGATAAAAAGACTGCGGTAATTGAAGGTGTGCAATGTCTCTTACCAATAAAGATAAATTTGCGGATGCCGCGCAGGAAATCGCGCTCGGCAGGTTTATCTCGTCCATCGAGGCGCCCGGGATCAGCGTCAGCCGCTTTGAAAAAGGCCTGACGATCCAGCGCGGCGACGAAACAATCAAAATCGATACCACGGCCGGTATTGTCGGCGCCGGGGATGAGACATTCCCCTTGCGTTCGACCAGCGAAGATAAAGACATGAAGGTCTTCAAGGCGCAGAGCAACGGCGCCTATTCATTCGGAAAAACCTACAGCAATGACCGTGAGTTCGTTCTCTATGCAGCGCCTTACAAATCCTTCATCCGGATTGACGATGCGAATGGCGTGCTGGTCATAGATCTGAATAAAGAGACGCGCGGCGTTGCCGTGTTCAATAACGATATTCTGCGCACCGGCGTCATCCAGATGCCCGAGACGGGCCTGAAAGCGACACCAAGCCTCGACCGCGACCTGTCGCCGCTGACGCCCGCAATGATTTAACGACTGGCATTTCTCCTTTCTCCCAAAGTAAAAAGCCCGGCAGTGATGCCGGGCTTTTCAGTTCTTTAACGCTGCCCCTCGGAAAAACGCCTCTTCGGCAGTCCGGGGACGGACGCTTTGTTCGCTTACTTACCTAACGTGGTCAGGTACGATACGACGACCATACCCAGCATCACGTTCACGGTGTAGGCAAGATAGATGCCTACCAGCGCGATGATGACTGACATCAGGTCGCTCGTCAGTTTTTTACCTGACAAAATCATGGATGACAAAATCATCACCCATCCCGTGCCGATCAGCGTGTGTACTTCACCGCCGCCGAAGAAATCACCCACTGTGCCGTCTATAATGTTCAAAGAAACAAGATAGTGGCCCAAAAAGGTGGACAAACCAACCAGCAGGATCGTGTAGAAAAGATAAAAGCCGAAAGCCTGCGTGATCGACCGTGTGTGTGCAAGATTTGTAATATGCGTAAACATATTTACCCTCCTTATGTTGCACGTTTCCCGCGCGCGTCACCATGACGTTCGCGAAACTCTATGAATCCAGTTCCGTATCCCAGTAGAGGTAGTCTCCCCAACTCTTGTGCAAGAAGTTCGGGGGGAACTTCCTTCCCTGCTCCTGGAGCTCGTAGATCGTCGGCTGACGAGGCTCCTGAAACGGATACATATCAACTTCACCGGGCAGAAAGTTGCCCTTCCTCGTGTTGCAGCACTGACAGGCCGTCACGATGTTATTCCATGTCGAACGACCGCCCCTTGAACGCGGGACAACGTGGTCGAAAGTCAGGTCGTTCGTCTTGTGTGTCTGCCCGCAGTACTGGCACATCCAGTGGTCGCGCAGAAACACGTTAAACCTTGTAAAAGCGGGCTTGCGGGCCATGGGTATGTATTCTTTCAGGGCCAGCACGCTCGGGAGCTTCATTTCCAGGCCGGGCGACCGCACAATACGCTCATACTCCGAAATCACCGTGACACTCTCCCTGAAGATTGCCTTGACGGCTTCCTGCCAGGGCCACACAGACAGCGGGTAATAACTCAGGGGCCGGTAGTCTGCGTTCAGTATCAATGCCGGGCACCTGTCCAGCGGTGTAATCGTATCTATGGTAGTCAAACCCATCGGGCCTTGCTCCTCATCTGGATAATCCTGCCATAAAACCCCGGGACGGGGCGGTGCAGGCGGAGGCCGGGTGAAGGAAAGAGACACTAAAAAAGCCTCGCGATTCCATAATTTCATTATAGCACAAACCGGCCTCAAACGTATGGTTTCACAGGGAAATCTATGTTGCATCCCAGTATATTCCGGCATCGCAGCAACGCATATCAGGACGAAAATCCCAATCCGATGTGCGGGTTACTCTGCGGTGCAGCGCAATAAAGTTACCGGTAATATTATTGTTGTGCGATGCGGAAAAAACGGCGGAATTCCGCGGGTTTCCCGTCAGACATGCCGCCGCACGCAGCGGATTTTATAAAGCCCAGACTTGGTGGGCGCCGACTGGGTTACGACACCCGTATCCATGTTCTTATTTCTTATATTGGCAGATGTAGCCCCAATTTCCGTTGATGTCCAATATGTCATGATTCCCCCCGCCGGGAACCCGCCGATGGCGTTGGAGGCTTCAAGCACGGACAGCAGTTCGTTCAGGGCGGGCAGGTACCAGTCCGAATGGCCGCCATAGACCATGTCGTCGCAGAATTTCACGGCGTCATAGGTGGGCGGGTCGGTATGGAAGGGCATGATCACGGCCGCGTTCGCCGGGCCGTTCATCGTGCTGGTCGCGCCGCGCATGATGTGCACGCTGGACCAGGTTCTCGTCACCAGGTCCAGCGTGCCGGGGCAGGACGGCGCCCCGGAATCCGTGCAGCCGCCGGGCGTGGCGACCAGTGCGTAAGAGGCCTCGCACGACACGAGCTTTCCCCCGCCGACATCGTCGCCCGGCGCGCCGCACGTGCCCGTCGCCGCGCCGGAGAGGTTGGCCGTCGGCTGGTTGTTGGCGTTGACGCGAAGCTGGCCGCTGTAAGAGGTGTCGATGCCCGATTTCGCGCGCACCTGCACGGTGCAGCTTTCGCCCTGCGACAGGACGGCCCCGCCGCCGACGCAGGTATTCGCGCCCAGTTCGAAATGCGCCGTGTTCGTCAGCGTGAAGGTGATCGTACCGCTGTCCACGCTGCCCAGGTTTTCGACCGTGAAGGTTTCCCACGCGCCATAGGCGGGCGTGCCGGGGCCGGCGACGTCCAGCGTCTTGACGGTCGGCGTGACGACGATCCATGGCTGCGACATGGCCAGCAGGACGGGAAGCCATGCCGTGCCGTTGCAGAATTCGAATCCCTTGCCCACGGTGTCATAGCGCAGCGCCCCTTCCGCGGCAGCGGTGCAAGGAATCGCCGTTTCCCCGATGCGGATGCCGCCCTGCCCCCAGGTGCTCATGCTGATCTCGGCGCGGGCGGGTTTTATTATCATGACCGTCATTGCGAGGAGCAGCGAAGCAATCCAGAAAAAATCGGATCGCCGCGTCGCCGGCGCTCCTCGCGATGACGGGGATGTAAAAATTTCCATGCAAACCTCCGGGTAAAAAAAACCACCAAGGATCGCTCTTGGTGGCCGGAGGTTAACAACCGCTTACACGAAGACGGCGCGACGATCTTTAGACCGAAGCCCTGTACATACATCGCCGCCCCCCGGCCGAAGGCCGAGAAGGCGACATCTCTGGCGCTCAATCTTTTCACGGAAAAAGCACCAATCACGGCTGATGCCAGCCGTCGTGTAAAAGGGGTTGTTAAAGCCCCGGACCGGGCAGAACCGATCCGCCTACAATCTAGGGGGTTTGATATAACCGGTCAACCGGTTTCGGACGGGGGTATTGCACCACTGCGACACCCCCACCCCCGTCATCCCGGCGGCCTGGTTTAATTAAAAAAACAGTATTGAACCACAGCGGGTACAGGCGAAATCACAGCGCGTCCTGCGCTGAATGCGCCTGTGATTTCGCCTGTACCCGCTGTGGTTAAAAAAATAATAAACACGAACAATCGCGACCGCCATTCGTGTCCATTCATGGTTTCTGAAATGGATCCCGGCTTTCCGCCTTCGCCAAGGCTTCGGCGGACAAGCCGCCGGGATGACATCAGGATCAGGATAAGGTCGATTGCAGGAATCTTGCGCCGTTCTCGATGCCGTTTTCGTTGATGCTGTGGGCTAGACCGTGTTCGATTTCGCCGGAAACGGTGAAGCCGGATTTTTCGAGTTTTTCCTTGGCATGGTGCCAAGCGAAAACCGGCACGACCTCGTCGGCGTCGCCGTGGATGAGGTGGACGGGAACGCGGTTGATGTCCTTGGGCACCTCCTCCTCCCAGATCAGTGCGCCGGAATAGCCGAGGATGCCGGCGATTTTCTGTTTATAGCGCGGACCGGCATAAAGGCTGGTCATCGTGCCCTGCGAGAACCCGACGAGCGCAAGTTTATCGGCGGTGAGGTTGAAACGTTTCAGCTGTTCGTCCATGAACGCATGAACCAGCGGCACGGCGGCCTTCAGCCCCTCGAGGCGGCCCTCGAAAGTGCGGGTATAAAGCGGGAACCATTGCCACGCGTCATAGCCTGGCGGGGCCTGGTCGTAAGGATATGGAGCGTCGGGCGAGATAAAAACCGCGTCGGGAACCGCCCCGGCGAAATAGGGCGCAAGGGAGATCAGGTCGCGGCCATTGGAGCCGACGCCATGCAGCAGAATGATGACCTGCTTCGGGTCGCCGCCGGATTTGGGCTTTTGTTCATAGAAGTTTTCGATCATAGACAATGACCTAGCACGCTTTCTTCACCCGCGCAAAGAAGGCTTTCATTTTGTCGCTAATCTGCCTAGAATGTCTCAAATAGAGACATTTTATGAAATACGATCTGCTCCATATACAGGGTAAACCTTTCGTCCTGATCCCGCTGCACGATTACCGTGCGATGACGGGTTCGGGCAACGAGAGCAAGCTGCCCGAGGATATTCTCGACCAGTTGGCGATGAAGAAAGCCAGCGCGGTAAAGATCGTGCGCAAGTTCCGCGGCATGACGCAGGAAGAGCTGGCGCAGAAGGCGGGTATTTCCCGTCCCTACCTCACCGAGATCGAAACCAAGCGCAAGGACGGCTCGGTCCGCGCGATCAAGGCGCTCGCCGAAATTCTCGATGTCGATGTCGGGGTGTTGACCGGCTAAAATCTATAATTAAATGGGTCGGTCATGTCTCAGGGCGGGAATTAATCCGCGCACTTTCGGCACATCTTTCATATTCAGATCGGCCATGATGATGCCGGGCTCCCTGCCCGCTTCGGCCAGCACTTCGCCCCACGGTCCAACGATCATGGAGTGGCCCCAGGTCTTGCGGCCGTTTTCATGTTCGCCGGTTTGCCCGGGCGCGACGATGAAGCTGCCGGTCTCGATGGCGCGGGCGCGGAGCAGGATTTCCCAGTGCGCGCGGCCCGTCGGCACGGTGAAGGCCGAAGGAACGGTGATAATATTCGCGCCTGCCTGCGCCAGCTTGCGGAAGAGATAGGCGAAGCGCACATCGTAGCAGACCGTCAGACCCACGCCGCCGAACGGGGTTTGCGCGATAGCGGTTTCATCGCCGGATTGAATCACGTCGCTCTCGCGGTATTGTTCGCCGTTCGGGAGATCAATGTCGAAGAGATGGATTTTATCGTACTGTGCGGCGATTTTTCCGTCGGGTGAAAAGAGCATGGAGCGGTTGGCGAGCTTGGCGCCCGTCTTGACCGCGAACGAGCCCGCGAGCAGCCAGACATTCAGTTCCTTCGCGAGGTCTGAAAAGAGCGGGATGCCGGGATGGGTTTCAGGCGGCGGCGCGGTTTTGAGTTTTTCGGCCGCCGGGTGGCGGATCTGGTCGGTGTTTTCGGGCGTGGCGATGAAGGACGCGCCCTGCTGCGCGGCCTGGCGGATATAGAGTTCCACGGTTTCAAGATTGGCGGCGATGTCGGGGCCGCTGGTCATCTGGATACAGGCGGCGCGTATTTTATCGGTCATTTTTCTTCCCCATTGTCACCCCCGCGGCACGCTGAAAGCGTGCTAGAACAGCGGGGGTCCACATCGCCAGCGCGCTTCGCGCGCTGATCTATGGATCCCCGACGTTTAAGCATATTTGCTTTGCAAATATGCCTCGGGGATGACAGAACTATAATCGACATCATGAGCCAAATGAAGACCGATATTGTTGTTTCCGGCGGCGGGATCGCCGGTTTGAGCCTCGGGATATTACTCGCCGGGGCCGGGCTGGACGTGCACCTGATCGATGCCGCGCCGCCCGTACCCAAGGCAGATGTCTCTGGGCGCACCGTGGCGCTGATGGAAAATTCGCTGAACATCCTGAGGGCGGCGGATATATGGGATGACATCCGCGAGCATGCCGCGCCGCTGGCGGTGATGCGGATTGTCGACGAGAGCGGCGCTGAGGCGGAATTTCACGCGGAAGATATTGGCCTTAAGCAGTTCGGATTCAACATCCCGAATGCGCCGCTGCGCGATGCGTTGTATGAGGCGGCAAAAAACACGAAGAATTTGACGCTGCACATGCCGGACGCGCTGGAGGCTTACGGGACGGGAGACACTATCCGCGCGAAGCTCAAAAGCGGCAAGGAAATCACGGCGGCGCTGATCATCGGCGCGGACGGGCGCAATTCCATGGTGCGGAAGATCAGCGGCATCGAATGTACCGAGCATGACGACGAGCAAAGCGCGATAACGTGCCTGATCGCGCATTCGCGCGCGCATAATAATACGGCGACGGAATTTCACCGCCCCGGCGGGCCACTGGCGCTGGTGCCGATGCCCGGCAATATTTCGAGCGTGGTGTGGATCGAACCGACGGAGCGCGCAGGCGAATTCATGCGGCTCAAGAAGGATGAGTTTACGCAGGCGCTGCAGGAGAGGACGAAGGATATTCTCGGCGCGATTACACTTGAGAGCAACCCGGAATGCTGGCCGCTGAAGACGCTGAAGGCGAAAACATTGACCGCACCGCGTGCCGTGCTGATGGCCGAGGCCGCGCACGTGATTTCGCCGATTACCGCGCAGGGGCTGAATTTGAGCCTTCGCGATGTCGCGGCGCTGGCGGAAACTTTAGTGGACGCGGCGCGCGCTGGATTGGATATCGGCAGCGTCTCGGTACTGGAAAAATACGAACGCCGCAGGCGCGTGGACATCAATACGCGCGTGTTCGGGGTCGGCGGGATGAACAAAATCGTCAGCACGGAGCTGGCGGCGCTGAAAGGTCTCCGCCGCGCGGGGCTGAAAACCGTGGACGCGATCACGCCGATCAAGAAGATCGCGATGCGGATCGGGCTGGCGCCGGAGATCGATGCGGGGCGGCTGGCGAAGGGCCAGAAGCTCTAACGTCATTGCGAGGAACGCAGTGACGAAGCAATCCAGAATTTTTCTATTCTTTAAGATGGATTGCCACGTCGGCCTGAAGGCCTCCTCGCGATGACGCTAAAAATAACCTTCTCTGACCACGCGGGCCAGCGTCAAAACATGAACCTTCCCTGCCCCCGCTTTCATTAAAACCTTTGCGCATTCACGCACGGTCGCGCCGGTGGTGTATACGTCGTCGACCAATACAATCGTTTTACCTTTCACCTCTTCCTTGTATTTTCGGTCGAGGATGAAGGCGCGGCGGACATTGCGGAATCTTTGCCTGGCGTTCAGATGGCCCTGGCTGGGCGTGGCGCGGGTGCGGCGCAGGAGATTGGAAATCACCGGCTTGCCCGTTTCCTTCGCCAGCGCCTGCGCGATCAGGGCGGCCTGATTGTAACGCCGCGAGACAAGCCGCCAGAAATGCAGGGGCACGGGGACGATGACATCCGCTTCCTTCAACATGTCGGCCCCGGCGCGTTTCAGCCATGGCATGAAGGCCTTTACGGCGTAGGTTTTATCGCCATGCTTGAAGCCGAGGATGATTTCGCGGCTGGACTCGCCGTATTTCAGCGCGGCGCGGGCGGTTTCATAAGGCGGTTCGTTGGCGAGGCAGGAGGCGCAGCGAGCGTCCTCGCCCGCTTCGAACTCGAAGGGAAAACCGCAAATGGCGCAGAACGGCGCGGCGATGAAATCGAGCTTCGCCCAGATTTCCGGCGCGATCATGCCCTGGCGCTCGACCATTTCGCCGCTGACGATGCAGCGCGGCGGCAAAACCGTGTCGACCGCCAGCCCGAGAACGCCCGAAACCTTCGCCCTCAGCGTTTGCATTAAGGAAAGCCTTTTCTGTATGATAGCCCCGTTTTGCATTTCCCGCGAAAGCGGGAATCTGCGCTTATACTTTAAATATCCCCGCTTGCGCGGGGAAGACACATTTTGAAGGTTTTATGGCCATTCAGAACGACGACATCGCGGGCCTGCAGGAATCGTATCTCGAGCGGCGGGATATGCTGCTCAAGGCTGTGGAGCCCGCGGACATCCGCAAGGCGTGGTTTGCGCTCTCGCACCTGTTGCTGGATGAAGGCGCGCGGGTGATCGATATGGGCTGCGACGACGGCGCGGTGACCTACGCGATGGCGGCGATGGCGCCGAAGATCAAGTTCACCGGTCTCGACAAAAGCAAGCGCCAGATCAACAAGGCGCGCGAGAAATATTCGCTGCATAACCTCGAATTCGTGATCGCGGACGCCACCAGCGAGATTTTCGAGCCGGAATCGGTCGATGCGATCGTCAATTCCTACGTGCTGCACGAGGTTTATTCGGGCTCGCGCTATAACGAGCGGATTGTCAGCGACACGCTGCGCAAACATTTCAGGGTGCTGAAAAAAGGCGGCGCGATGTTCATCCGCGATTATGCCCGCCCGGCCCCGGGTGAATTTGTGCTGATGGAGATGCCGGATACGCCGAGCACAGGCGATACGTTGATGGATCTGTCGGAGCCGGATCTGCTCATGTGGTATTCCGAGCATGCGCGTCCGCGCTCGGACCCCGGCACCGGCGGGTTCTTCCTCGAGGAGCTGCCGCCGCGTTTTCCACGGACGAGATTATTCAGGCTGCCGCATAAATGGGCGTATGAATTCATCATGCGCAAGGACGACCGCGCGCACTGGGAGCTCGGCCTGCCGCTGGAATTCACCTTTTTCACGGCGCGGGATTTCATCCGGGAACTCAGCACGCTCGGCGCGCGCGTGCAATATTCCGGCCCGCACTGGGAAGATGAGATCATCGATAAAAGGTTCGAGGGCAAGTTCAAGCTTTACGCCGATGACGGAACGCTGCTCGGCCACCCGCCGACCTGCTTCGTCGCGGTCGCCTATAAAATGCAGGAGCGCAAAAGCCTGTATATCGAGGAGCGCCGCCCTTCGGTCACCGAGAACAGCAGGTTAAAGATCACGGCCATGCGCGATGACAAAACCGGAAAGATTCTCGATGTCGTCAGCCGCGGCGTACATGCGAGCGAAATTATTCCCTACCGCCTGGACGATGAAGGACGGCTGAAAATCTTCCTGCATGACGGCGTCGCGCGCAGTATCGCCAATGCCGTGCCGCGCAACGGCATCAATCTCGACGGGCGCGGATGGTCGGGCCACATGATCGAGCCCGTCGCGGTGGATGGAAAAATCCTGTCCGAGATGGAAACGCAGGATGTCAAAAATTCGGCGCGGTTTTCGCGCGATCATCTCGGCCTGATCCCGCGCGAGGGCGCGGTTTTGATCAAGGGGCCGGATTATTACCCCTCGCCGAATTATATCGACGAACGCATTACGACTTATTATTTAAACGTGGAGCCGCCGAAATCGGCGCCGATCCCGAAGAATTTCATCGGCCATGCCGACCGCTTTCATGCGCGCGGCGTCGTGCGCGAACTGGATGCGCAGCAGGTGTTGAACGCCATCGCGATCGGCATGATCCCGAACGGGCGGCTGGAGCTGCAGATTCTTTCACTTTTCGAGCATCTGAGACTCAAGGCCGAAAACTGGACGAGCAAAAACGTGCCGTTCCAGGTCGGCAACATCACGAAACAAAAAAGCCTGCACAAGCTGATGAAGCAATATCAGGGACAGCGGCAGCGTTTCCGCGAGGTAAAGGGCACGGCGGGGCAATTGCGTGCCGTTCATTCCACCTTCGTCGAGGAAGGCCAGATGCGCGGCGCGGTGACGGGATTATCGTCGCAGGATGCGGATTTCGTCGTGTTCGACGACCAGACGATCAATACAGCGGTCGTCCTGCCGATGGCGAAGGATATTAAAAACGACATCCATGCCGGGTTTTTTCTGGAGACGACGCCGGTGCCGCAACTGCATCAGCCGGGCAGCCTGACAATGTCGGCGCCAAGCTTCAACCTGCCCCGCAACGTGACAAACCTTCAGCAGGCAAAGAAATTCATTGCCGATCATTTCGGCGTGTTCCCGCAGATGGTGTTTAAAATCGGCGAAAGCTATCACAGCCATGTCGGTGTGACGCCGCAGCGCATCCACCCGTTCGGCGTCGCCGTGCCGCCGGATTTCTTCGGCGACAAAAAAATGGAAACCATGCCGCTGTACCAGGTCATGCTGATCCGGCAGAAAGTCGCGGATATGAACGTCAATCTCGATTTCCGCCTGGTCGCGGCGCGCGCTTATAAGATGCTCGGCCAGGACGCGGCGCTCGATGCGCGGCTGCGCGCGAAGCCGATCCTCGCGCAGCGTCTCGGGCAGGTCAGGTCCGAATGGTCGATGCCGGTTTCCTATCACCAGTCGCCGATTATCGAACAACAAAAATCCACGCCCGCGCCTGTTCAGGTTCAAAAGCCGCAACCCTTCCACGCGGCGATCATGGCCGCGCCGCCGCCGCAACAGCAGCAGCCTGAACCGCCGGTGACGGTGACGCCATTGCGCGCGCCAATCGTGCCGCCGAAGGAAATCGCCGTGGAGCCTGCCCCGGCTCCGCAGGCGGCGGAACCGATCGAGGAATTCGAACAGGAACTCGACGAATTCATTGAAGAACAGTTCAATCCCGAAGAGTTGCGGCATGACCCGCGCTAAGGCAATGGCGGAGAATTCCATCGTCATCTTCGACCGCGAGCGCGTGCGGCACAACCGGAACCGCGCATTGCCCGGGCATGATTTTCTTTTGGAATGGGCGGGAAAGCAAATCACCGACCGGCTGCGGGATGTGACGAAGAATTTCCCGCTTGCCCTGCAGATGGGGTTCCGGACGCCGCAGGGCTTTGCGGATGATCTCGCCGCCACGGGCAAAATCGAAACGCTGATCGGCATGGATATGGCGGAAAAGCTCGTAAAACCGGGCAATATCTGCGCCGACGAGGAATTGCTGCCGTTCCGCGATCAATCGCTTGATCTGGTCATTAACGTCATGGGCCTGCATAGCACGAATGACCTGCCGGGCGCTTTGATCCAGATACGCCGGGCGCTGAAACCGGATGGATTGTTCCTGGCGGCGCTGCTGGGCGGTGAAAGCCTGATGGAATTGCGCCAGTCCCTCATGCAGGCGGAAATAGAGATAAAAGGCGGCGCAAGCCCGCGCGTCTTCCCGTTCGCCGACAAGCCGCAGATGGGCGCGCTGATGCAGCGCGCAGGGTTCGCCCTCCCCGTCGTCGATTCAGAAATCGTGACGGTGACCTATCCGGATATGTTCGGATTGCTGAAAGATCTGCGCTTCATGGGTGAAGGCAACGCCATTTTAAAACGCGACAAAAAATATCCGGGCCGCGATTTTTTTAGAAAGGCTTCGGAGCTTTACGCGAAGAATTTTTCGGAAGACGATGGCCGGGTACGCGCTTCGTTCGAAATGATTTTCCTGATCGGCTGGGCGCCGCATGACTCCCAGCAAAAGCCTTTGAGCCCCGGCAGCGCGAAGACGCGCCTTGCCGATGCGCTGGATACGGTTGAAATCAAGACGAAAATGTGACCTGCAAGGTCATCCCCGCGCAGGCGGGGATCCGGCCAAAATAAAAGCGCGCAGCTTGCGCTGCGCACCTTAAATCCGGGTCCCCGTTCACGCTCGCGTTCCGCTCGCTGCCGGGGAGGACAATGTTTAACCGTTACCCGGGCCGCCCTCGCCGCGGCGCTGGACGCGGCGTTTCATGGTGCCGCCGGAGCGTTGCTGGCTGTGGCCTTGCGCGGTGTTGTAGTTGGGACCGCCGTCATTGTCGGACTCGAAACGCTGGCCTTCGAATTCGGCGTCATTGCCGCTGCGGTGCTTGGCGTCGCGGTGCGGCGGGATGGGAATGGGTTTCTGCGCCATTTCGTTGCGCTCGCTCACCGCGAGTTCAATTTCAAGGCGCGAAGCAACCTTGCGGAGTTCGTGGATGGCATCCTGAAGAGATTCACGCGCCTGGCCGTTTTTCTGATCCTTGCGCCATGCCTCGTAAGACTTGAAGCAATTTTCAGATGTTTCGCGCAAGCGTTTTTCGATCTCATCCATTCCCGGTTACTCCCTTTTGATTTGAGCCCCAAGTCTAATGACCCGGCAGGCAAAGCGCAAGTTTCTAATCACCGCTGCCGAATATGGTATTCAATTGCTGGCTGACGCGGATAAAGGTTGTGCGCTTCGATAATTCCTTGAGTCTGCGCGCGCCGACATAAGTGCAGGTCGAGCGCAGGCCGCCGAGAATATCCTGCAGCGAGGATTCGACGCCGCCGCGATAAGGCACCTTCACCGTTTTTCCTTCGCTCGCGCGGTATTCAGCAACGCCGCCCTTATGTTTCTTCATGGCGGTGGAACTGCTCATACCGTAGAACTGCACGAATTTCTTGCCGCCTTCGGTGACGATTTTCTGTTCGGATTCATCATGGCCGGCGAACATGCCGCCCAGCATGACGAAATCGGCGCCGCCCGCGAAGGCTTTCGCCACGTCGCCGGGCACGGTGCAGCCGCCATCGCCGCAAATCTGGCCGCCAAGGCCGTGCGCGGCGTCGGCGCATTCGATAATGGCCGAGAGTTGCGGGTAGCCGACGCCGGTCATCTTGCGCGTGGTGCAGACGCTGCCGGGGCCGATGCCGACTTTTACGACATCGACGCCGGAAAGCACCAGTTCCTCGACCATTTCGCCGGTGACGACGTTGCCGGCCATGATGGTGATGTCATCGGGCAGCATGTCGCGGATGCGTTTGACGAAATCGATGAATTGCTGGCTGTAGCCGTTCGCGACATCGATGCAGATTTTCTCGATGCCCTTGCCTTCTTTCTGGGTTTTGGATTTGAGGAAGGCTTTCAGCTTGTCCTGGTCGTCCCGGGTGATGCCGATGCTGTACCAGACCGATTTGCCGCCGTGCTTGGCGAAGAATTTTTCGAGATCCTCCAGCTTGTAATGTTTATGGAGCGCGGCTGTGAGGCCGTTGCCGTCTTCGATAAACGCCTTCGCCATGTCGAATGTGCCGACGCCGTCCATATTCGCGGCGATGATGGGCACGCCCTTGAACGGGCGGCCGCTCCATTTGAATTTGTACTCGCGCGTGATGTCGACATCCTTGCGGCTGGCGAGCGTCGAGCGCTTGGGCCGTATAAGCACGTCTTTAAAATCGAGTTTTACTTCTTCTTCGATGCGCATATTCCCGCCTTACGATTTAAACATTGAGGACGCAGCGTTCATGACCGCCTTTTTCCTGGCGATATTCTCTTCGACACGTTTGATTTCGGCTTTCATGTCCTCGATATATTGCTCCAGTTCGGCAATGGACATGTCGGTGAGATTTTTTAGTTTTGCCGGCTGTTTCTGCGGCAACATATCTTCTTCAAGCATAACTCATGTATTCTCCCTGAAAACACTCAAAAAAGAGTAAATCCGGGCTTCCGATAAAGCAAATAGGCTTTTTTTGAGATTTTGCTAGCTTTCAGGGGCCTTTTTCCCTATATAAGGGGTATTCCCAATAGTTAAGGTTTAAATACCGTTGATCCATAAAGGGAGATGGATCGGGCGCAAAGGCTATTTGCGTTAAGGAATTCAAGGAGAAGAAAATGGCTGCTGCCGCTAAAAAATCGAAACACACGCTTCTGATGCCTAAAGCCACGGCTGTATGGCTGATCGAGAACACCGCCCTGACCTTCAAACAGATCGCGGATTTCACCAACCTGACCGAAATCGAGATCGAGGCGCTGGCGAACGAAGATATCGGCCGCGGCCTGGTGGGCCGCAACCCGGTCGAGAATAACGAACTGACCAAGGAAGAACTGGCCCGCGCGGAGGCCGACCCGAAAGTGACGCTGAAAGTCGCGAAAACGGACCTGCCGCAGGTCAAGATGCGCGCCAAGGGTCCCCGCTACACGCCGGTCTCCAAGCGCGCCGACAAGCCGGATGCCATCGCTTACATTCTCAAGCACAACCCGGAAATCAGCGACGCGCAGATCTGCAAGCTGGTCGGCACGACCAAGCCCACCATCCAGATGCTCCGCGACCGCACGCACCCGAACGCCTCCAACATCCGCCCCCGTCACCCGGCGGATGCGGGCCTGTGCACCTACCAGGAATACGAGAAGGCCGTGAACAAGGGCCTGAAAGCCGCGGGCAAGGACCCGGAAAAAGTGAAGGCCGAGCGCGCCGCCGCGCTGGATGCCCCGGCCCAGACGCAACAGCAGCAGGAAGACGTGACCGGCACCGCCGGGTTCGATTTCTCGAACTTCCTGCCGAAAAAGGACCAGGCCAAGGTCCCGCTCGACGACGACGGGACGGGCAATTCCTAACCTGTCACCCCCGCGTAGACGGGGGTCCGGTCAATAAAGAGTGCGGCAAAGCCGCCCGGGTCCCCGCTGTTTAAGCGTGCCTTCGGCACGCCGCGGGGATGACAATTTGTTGGGGACGACAGGAATGCGAAAACGGCCGGGTCAAACCGGCCGTTTTTTACGCAACAATTAATTCCTGAGAGGCTACGCTGTGCGAATGCCCTCGATTTCTTCTTTCAGCATCAATTTCTGCTTTTTCAGTTGCCTGAGATAGAAATCCGTCGTGGAGGGCAGACACTGCATTTCTTCGATCCGGTGTTTCAGAATTGCGTGCTTGTGACGCAGGGCCTCAATCCGGGAGGCTGGGGATGATGCAGTTGTTCCACGTTCGGTCATAGGCGTTTCTCCTGTTCCTTGGCTTGGTCCAATTTTCCGAGTCAGAGTGTACGCCGCGGTCAAAGCCCCTTACAAATTCCTGTCAAATTATGCATTCCGCATATACGGATTCAGCCTTGAATCCAAGGCAGTTACGTCGTGACTCTGATGTTGCGGGCTGCTGTTTTACGAAACGGAATTTGAAGGGTGATTTTTTTGAACCGATTCGTGCACATTCTCCCATTATAATCAGGGGCTTCTTAAAAAATGGTTAACGGAATCTTAAGATTCAGGCGAGTCAGGGGGCGTCTTTAGAGGTCAAATTTGACCCCCTGGGCCAGCGGCAGATCGGACGAGTAATTCACCGTCTGGGTCTGCCGGCGCATATAGGCGCGCCAGGAATCGCTGCCGCTCTCGCGTCCGCCGCCGGTTTCTTTCTCGCCACCGAAGGCGCCGCCGATTTCGGCGCCGCTGGTGCCGATATTGACGTTGGCGATGCCGCAATCACTGCCGGTGGCGGAGAGGAAACGTTCCGCCTCGCGGACATTGTTGCTGAAGATGGAGGATGAGAGCCCCTGCGGGACGTCGTTATGCGTGTCGATGACCTTTTCGAGGTCATTATATTTGAAGACATACAGAATGGGCGCGAAGGTTTCGCGTTTGACGATCTCGCTCTGCTTCGGCATTTCGACGATACAGGGCTCGACATAAAAACCTTTGTTCCCAACGCGCTTGCCGCCGACGAGGATTTTGCCGCCCTGCTCTTTCGCTTTTTTAAGCGCGGTTTGCATCTGGTTGAATGCGGATTCATCGATCAGCGGGCCGACGAGCGTGTTTTTATCGAGCGGATTGCCGACGCGGATTTGCTTGTAAGCCTTCACCAGCACGGGCACGAGTTTTTTATAAACATCTTCGTGCACGAAGAGTCTTCTTAATGACGTGCAGCGCTGGCCGCAGGTGCCGGCGGCACCGAATAGAATGGAGCGCACGGCCATATCGAGATCGGCGCTGGGCGCGACGATCATGCCGTTATTGCCGCCGAGTTCAAGGAGTGAACGGCCAAGACGCGCAGCGACAGTTTCGCCCACGGCCTTGCCCATGCGGACGCTGCCGGTCGCGCTGACGAGCGGGATAGAGGGGTTTTTGGCGAGCGCCTCGCCGATCTCACGTCCGCCGATGACGATCTGGGAAAGGTCTTTCGGTATTTCGTGCCCGGTTTTTCTGAATTTAGCAGCGGCCTTGTCGAACAAATTCTGGCAGGCGAGCGCGGTGAGCGGCGTTTTCTCGGACGGCTTCCAGATCAGGGAGTCGCCGCAGACCAGCGCCAGCGCCGCGTTCCATGCCCAGACTGCGACGGGAAAATTAAACGCCGTGATGATGCCCACGGGCCCGATCGGATGCCAGAGTTCGCGCATATGATGGCCGGGGCGTTCAGAAACAATCGTCAGGCCGTAGAGTTGTCTTGAAAGACCGACAGCATAGTCACAAATGTCGATCATCTCCTGCACTTCGCCGCGCCCTTCGGAAATGATCTTGCCGCATTCGAGCGTCACGAGTTGCGCCAGGCCCTCTTTGGAATTTCTCAATTCCTCGCCCAACAGGCGGACGAATTCGCCGCGCACCGGCGCCGAAACTTTTCGCCATTCGCGGAAGGCCTTCACCGCCCTGTCGGCGGCCTTGTTCACGTCGGCGACGGAATTTTGCCTGAGCGAGCCGATTTTCGCGCCGTCGATGGGCGAAAAGACATCGAGATCGCCTTTTCCGCTGCCTAGACCGAATTTTCTGAGAATTTGTTGATGATTCCGCATAAGGCATTGTTCCATAAAAGCGTAGACTTGTCATCCAAAGGGAATTTTCTACTCGTCATGCCAGCGAAGGCATCCATTCCTGTGTTCTTAAATGCCAAACATGATCCCTGGATTTACAATGGATCCCTGCCTTCGCAGGGATGACGGCAGAGTTTAAAACGAGTTCTTCGCTACCAGATAGGCTTTTTCCTCGGGCGTGTTTTCACGGCCCAGAGCGGCGTTGCGCTCGGGATAGCGGCCATATTTCTCGATGACGGCGTAGCGCTGCTGGGCGACGAAATACGCGACCGGGTTTTCTTCCTGCATGGATTTGAAGAGTTCGAGATTCTTTTTCTGGTCGGAGAGGCGCTCGCTGTGCTCGAACGGGATATAAAGGAAAAAGCGTTTTTCGGGGGTGAGCACCTGGTCAAAGCCCTTGGAAACCGCCTGTTTGGCGATCAACAAAGCGCGCTCGTCGGTTTCGAATTCGGCGGCCGTGCCGCGGAACATGCGGCGGGGAAACTGGTCGAGCAGCAGGCACAGCGCGAGGCAGCCTTCGGCGTCGGTGTTCCAGCTGTTGCAGAGCCCGTCCCTGGCCATGGTGTAGGTCATGGTGAAGCGGTCCCGGACGATGGAGTCGAATTCATCGCTGCGCTGGAACCACAGGCGCGGCTCGGTTTCCACGAACCAGAAATGAATGATTTCCCGACGGGTATCGCGCAAGGCGTCAGGTTTCCTTCAGGAAATCGCTGAGCTTGCGCTCGGCGCGGCGCGCCATGATCGAGAGCGCAATGGCGGGCACAAAGGGAAAAATCAGGAAAACGATACTGACGGGATTGCGGAGCAACGTCAGGATGTTGCCGCCTTCGGATTGCTCGAAAAACGTATAGCAGAACAGCAGCACGCCAAGGCAGGCGAAAACAAGCGCGAGGAAGCGGTAGAGTTTGGATTTAATCAGGTATTCCTTGGCGCGTTCCTTGTTCATGCCGCACCTCCTCAGTGCGCTTGCTCAGTGCAGTTTAGCCCAGATCCTGCGTTTGACGGCGTACATCAGCCCCGCGAAGACCGCGAGGAAAATGATGACCTTGATTCCGGTGCGCTTGCGCTCCTCCATGTACGGGTCAGCGGCCCAGGCCAGGAATTCAACCACGTCGCGAGAATACTGCTCGACTGTCTGGGGGACATCGTCTTCATACACGACCTGGCCGTCCTGCAGCGGCGGCGCCATCGATATGAGGCTCTGCATCTGGTTGTTCCAGTACTGGCCCTGGCCCGGCGTGACGCCTTCCGGCGGCGGACCGAAACTGGTCAGCACGCCGAAAACATGGTCGGGGCCGTGGTGGCGTGCCTTGGTGATCAGCGAAAGGTCGGGCGGCAGCGCGCCGTTATTCACGGCCTTCGCGGCGTTGTCGTTCGGGTACGGCGAAACGAAATGATCGCTGGGCAGCGCGGCGCGCTCGAACATTTCGCCTTCATCGTTCGGGCCATCGGTGACGTTGTATTGCGAGGCGATGTTCTTCACCTGGCCTTCGTCATAGCCGAGATCCTCGAGATTGCGGTAGTAAACGCGTTTCAGCGAGTGGCAGGCCGCGCAAACCTCGCGGTAGACTTTCAGGCCGCGCTGAAGGGCCGCGCGGTCGTAACTGCCGAACATGCCGGAGAAATGCCAGTCGACATGGCCATGCGGCGCGGCGGCATGATGGTCGGGCGCATGGGCTTCGTCCGCCACCGTTCCTTCCGGCGGAATTTCAGCGGCAGCCTCGAGATCGGCGGGCGTGGGCATGTCCTGTTTCGCCTCGGCGGCAAAAACCGCTGCGGGAGACGCTGCAATAGAGAGGGCCGATACGGCTATCAATAAAAAGTGGCGGCTATTCATCGTCTTTTCTCCGGCGGTGCGGCAGGTTCGGGGCTTTCGATGATGGGAATGGAAATGCTGGGCGGCAAGTCACGGCCTTTTTCATGCTTGTTCAGGTAGGGAAGAATAACCAGGAAGAAGCCGTAGTAATACACCGTGCCAAGCAGGCCCAGGTAACTGAGCGGAATGCCGAACTTCACGGCGTCAGCGGGCTGCGAGCCGACATAACCAAGGAAGGCGAACACGGCAAGCCAGACCAGCAGCGCAACCCGGTATTGCGGGCGGAAGCGCGCCGAACGAATGGGATGGCGGTCAATCCATGGCAGAACAAAAAGCAATGCGATGGAGCCAAACATCACCAGGACGCCGCCGAGTTTCGCGGAGATGATGACGATATCGGTGAACGGAATGCCGATATTAAAAGTAATGGCCCGGAGCATCGCGTAGAACGGCAGGAAGTACCATTCCGGCACTATGTGCGGCGGCGTCACCAACGGGTTGGCCGGCGTGTAGTTATCGGGGTGGCCGAGCGCGTCGGGCATGAAAAACACGAAGAAGCAGAACAGGATCAGGTAGACCAGCGTGCCGAACGTATCCTTGATCGTGTAGTAAGGATGGAACGGCACGGTGTCCTGCGGCCCCTTGGTGTCGATGCCAAGCGGGTTGTTCGAGCCGACAACGTGCAGCGCCCAGACATGCAGGAACACGACGGCGAAGATCACGAACGGCAGCAGGTAATGCAGCGCGAAGAAACGGTTCAGCGTCGGGTTATCGACCGAGAAGCCGCCCCAGAGCAGCGTGACGATACTTTCGCCCACCACCGGAATCGCGGAGAAAAGGTTTGTAATCACGGTCGCGCCCCAGTAGGACATCTGGCCCCACGGCAGGACGTAACCCATGAACGCGGTCGCCATCATCAGCAAGAAAATGAGCACGCCGAGAATCCAGAGAAGTTCGCGGGGCTTTTTGTACGATCCGTAATACATGCCGCGGAAAATGTGGATGTAGACGGCGATGAAGAAGAACGATGCGCCGTTCATGTGCAGGTAACGGATCAGCCAGCCGCCATTGACGTCACGCATGATGCGCTCGACGCTGTTGAAGGCCATGGCGGTGTGCGGCGTGTAATGCATCGCCAGCACGATGCCGGTGACGATCATCAGCACCAGCATGATCATGGCGATGGCGCCGAAATTCCAGAAATAGTTGAAGTTGCGCGGCGTCGGGAATACACCGTATTCCTTCTGCATCATCGTGAAGACCGGCAGGCGCGAGTCGATCCACTCGACAACCGGGTTTTCAAAGGGTGTTCTTTGTCCGCTTCCCATGGCTTTATCCGATCTTGATCAGCGTGTCAGAGAGGAACGTATAAGGCGGCACAGGAAGATTGAGCGGTGCCGGGCCTTTACGAATGCGTCCGGACGTATCATAGGCCGAGCCATGGCACGGACAGAACCAGCCATTATATTCGCCCTTCACCTCGCCGACTTTCTGCCCTTGCGGGATGCAGCCCAGATGCGTGCAGATACCGACGACAACCAGCCATTCCGCTCTTTGAACGCGGTCCTTGTCCGCCTGCTTGTCGCGCAGCGTCGAAACATCAACGGCTTCCGCTTCGCTAATTTCCTCCGGCGTGCGGCGGCGGATGAAAACAGGCTTGCCCTGCCAGATGTAAGTGATCGATTGCCCGACCTGCACCTGCGACAGATCAACCTCGACGGTCGAAAGCGCCAGCGTGTCTTTTGCGGGATTGAGGGAATTCACAAGCGGCCATGCGAAAACGCCCGCGCCGACCGCGCCAAATGCCGCTGCTGTTAACTGGAGAAAATCGCGCCGTGTTTCGCCGTCCTGGGGATGGCCGTGACCGGCTTTCGTGTTGGATGCCATAATTATACTGAACCGAGTTTGTTAATTCGTGAGACGTTTAATACTTCTCTCTTTATAATCAATCAAGGGTCAAGTATCTACTATCCATGCGAAATTTTGTTGTTTTCCACACAGTATGAAAAAACCGGCCATAGCGATGTACCAGCCCGACATCCCGCAGAATGTCGGGGCGATGATGCGGCTGGCGGCCTGCATGGGGGTGGAGCTGCATATTATCGAGCCGTGCGGGTTTCCCTGGAATGAGCGTAAAATCAGGCAATCCGGCATGGATTACGTCGATAATATGGAGTATACGCGCCATGAATCCTGGGCGAAATTCATGGAAAATACGGCGGGACGGCGCATTGTCCTGCTGACCACGAAAGCGGCGGAGCCTTATTACAACTTTGAATTTCAGGACGGCGATATAATTCTGTCCGGGCGTGAAAGCGCGGGTGTGCCGGATGAAGTCCATAACGCCGCCCATGCGCGTTTATTGATTCCAATGGCGGGGTCGGCGCGGTCCTTGAACGTGGTCAATGCAACTTCTATAGTGCTGGGCGAAGCATTGAGGCAGATCCATGGCGGCTGAGAAACTAACGAACGACAGGCAGAAACAGGCTTCCGGCTGGTTCCGGAGCCTGCGCGATGACATCTGCGCGGAATTCGAGCGGATCGAGACGGAATTCGGCCCCTCGCCCGGGCGTTTCGAGCGGAAAAACTGGGACAGGCCCGGCGAAAACAATAAAAATGGGGGCGGCGGCGAAATGTCGCTCATGCGCGGGAATGTGTTCGAAAAGGTCGGGGTGAATATTTCCGAGGTCTGGGGGACGTTTTCAGAAGAATTCCGGACGCAGATCCCGGGCGCGGCGGAAAATGGCGGGCAATTCTGGGCGGCGGGCATTTCGCTGGTGGCGCATATGCAATCCCCTCTCGTCCCGGCGGTGCATATGAATACGCGGATGATCGCGACATCGAAGCGCTGGTTCGGCGGCGGGGCGGATTTGACGCCGATGATTCCAAATGAACAGGATGCGCGGGATTTCCACGCAGCGCTGGAAGCCTGCTGCGACCGTCATAATCCGGGCTATTACAAACAATACAAGGAATGGGCGGATAAATATTTCTTCCTGCCGCACCGGAACGAGCCGCGCGGCGCGGGCGGGATTTTCTACGATAATCTGGATAGCGGAAACTGGGATGCAGACTTTGCCTTCACGCAGGATGTCGGCCGGACGTTCCTTGATATTTATCCGAAGCTCGTGCGTCGAAATATGAAATCGCCGTGGACGGAAGAGCAGCGTGAGGCGCAACTGGTCAAGCGCGGGCGTTACGTGGAATTCAACCTTCTATATGACCGGGGCACGACGTTCGGGCTGAAAACGGGGGGAAATACCGAGGCGATCCTCATGTCCCTGCCCCCGACGGTGAAATGGTAATAAAATTACCGTTTATAAGGGGTTTTGGGTTTCAAAATTTTCTTGCATTCTGTCACTAAAATAATCATATTTTGCTATAAATAATGGAGGAGTCACATGGAATTAAATCCATCAGAAAAATTTGCGGAAGTATCGCCACAAGCAACCGTGCCTGACAATAAACCTGCCTGGCAAAAAGAGCCTTACGCCCCCTACCGCGGCGCATCGGCCGAAATAACTTACGAAGTAACAAGGGCTATAGGATAGTCAGAGCCGCGCGAGACAGGTTTTCCTGTCCGGTTTGAATTCCTGGCCGATCCACCAGTCTTCAAGTTCAGAAAGGGCCGCGCCCAGCGCAGGCCCTTTTTCTATGCCCGCTTTCATGAGGTCGTTGCCATCGACCGGGAAGGTCGGGATGTCCCATTTCTGGATGATTTCGAGCGCCCTGTTGATAAACCCGTTTATGACCCGATCCTGCGCGACCTCGATGATCAACGCCTGCGCCGTCGAGATGCGGCCATGTTTGTAGACCGCGACCCTGACCGCGTGGTCTTTGTTTAAATCGGGCAGTCTCAGGATTTCAGAGATTTCTTCAATATCGCGTTTGAAGACCTTGGGAATTGACAACAATCTTTCCATATGTTTTATGTTTTCGTGGCTGAGGCCAGAGAGCACATAGAGGCGCGGCGAGAGAAATGCGATGCCGAACCGCTTCTGGAATTCACACAGATGCTTAAGCAGGTCAGGCTGATATTCCGTAAAAAGAAACTCCTCCAGGATATTGTTATCAAAAATTGTTGACAGGATATCCACAGGGTTATCCACGGAGAGGATTTTAAAGAATTCCTGGGTGATGCGTTCCTTCGAAAGGGTCGGAATTTTACCGGCGGCGGCGCGGCAGGCCTTCAACCCATCCTTATCCGGCACGCCTTTGCCATACGTGGCGTGAAAACGAAAGAAACGCAGGATACGCAGATAGTCTTCGGCAATGCGCGTGGCCGGATCGCCGACAAAGCGCACGCGGCGGGCCTCGAGGTCCTTCAGCCCCTCGCCGGTGGGGTCGTAAATATTTCCCGCCGGGTCGGCGAGCAGCGTGTTGATGGTGAAATCGCGGCGCTGCGCGTCCTCGCGCCAGTCTTCCGTAAAACTGACGACCGCGCGGCGGCCATCGGTTTCGATATCCTTGCGGAGTGTCGTAATTTCGTAAGGCTTTTTATCGACAATGGCCGTGACCGTGCCGTGATCGATGCCGGTCGGCACGACCCTGATGCCGGCCTTGGTCAGGCTTTCGGTAACTTGGTCCGGAGTCCATTGGGTGGCGATATCGATATCGCCGACTTCCTCGCCCAGCAGCATGTTCCGCACGCAGCCGCCGACGAACCGCGCCTTGCCCTCGCCCAGGGCAGACATGACCTTGGACGTTTCACGTGAAACCATCCAGTTTTGCGGCGTGACCTGTTTTGCCTTGTCGTTTTCCAGCGTTATATCCTTTAAAAAGCTACAAATAAGGCTAGTATAGCCAATCGCACCCCCGAAGTAAGGAGTCAAAATCACGTGACCGACAGAGCGTTCCAGGAAGCCCACCAGAAACTGGCCAAGGCCCGCGCCGAAATCGGCAAGGTGATTTTCGGGCAGAATGACGTGATCGACCAGACTTTGGTGACGCTTGTGTCCGGCGGGCATTTGCTGCTGATCGGCGTGCCGGGCCTCGCGAAAACGCTGCTGGTCGATACGACAGCGAAAGTTTTGGGATTATCAGCGGCGCGGGTGCAGTGCACGCCCGATTTGATGCCCGCGGATATCCTTGGTTCCGAAGTGCTGGAAGAAGACGCGGACGGCAAACGTTCATTCCGTTTCATCAAGGGGCCGATTTTCACGCAGCTGCTGATGGCCGACGAAATCAACCGCGCGTCCCCGCGGACGCAGTCGGCGCTGTTGCAGGCGATGCAGGAAAAAGAAGTGACGGTGAGCGGCAAGGCATACGATGTGCCGACGCCGTTCCATGTTCTCGCCACGCAAAACCCGATCGAGCAGGAAGGAACCTATCCCCTGCCCGAGGCGCAATTGGACCGTTTCCTGATGCAGGTCGATGTCGATTACCCGGCGCGCGACGCCGAGCGCGACATGCTGCTCGCCACCACCACGAATAATGTGCGCCCGGCGGCGGCGGTGCTGAAGCCGGAAGAGCTTCTCGAGATTCAATCCCTCGTGCGCGATATGCCGATCGGCGATTCCATCGTCGATGCGATTTTGACGCTGGTGCGTCGAGGCCGCCCGGGTTCGGGCGCGTCCGACATGGTGAAGGATTATGTCGCCTGGGCGCCGGGTCCGCGCGCGGCGCAGGCGCTGATGCTGGCTGTGCGGGCGCGGGCGCTGATCGACGGGCGCGAGACGGCGTCGGTCGATGACGTGATCGATCTCGCCGAACCCGTGCTCAAGCACCGCATGGCGCTGAACTACAAGGCGCGCGGCAGCGGCATCACATTACAAAGCGTAATCAAAAGTCTTTCAGAAAACTTATAATTTTTGTCATGCCCGCCTTGGGCGGGCATCCGGCACTTTAAGAGTTTTAAGTGGAAAAGAATAAAATTAAAAAAGACCGGATCCCCGCCTTCGCGGGGAAGACACTTTTCTTACGGAGACGAGCGGAAGACGCCGCCGCGCATCTGTCATTCCTGATGGCCGAAGCGGACAAGGCTGTCGCCAGCGTCCTGCACGGCGAGCATAGGCAGAGAAAATCGGGCAGCGGCGAGCGGTTCTGGCAGTTCCGCGAATATCATCCCGGCGACCGGCCGCAGGATATCGACTGGCGCCAGAGCGGCAAGACCGACAAGGTCTATATCCGGCAAAAGGAATGGCAGACCAACCAGAGCGCCTATCTGTGGTGCAGCCGTTCGAACAGCATGGATTTTCAATCGCGCGATGACCTACCAAGCAAAAGCGAAGCCGCGAAAATCATTACGCTGGCGATTGCGTTGCTATTAACTCACGGCGGCGAGGAAGTCGGGTTGCTCGGCAGTCCGCGCAAGGGACGGTCGCAGGCGGCGCTACAGACACTCGCCGATATGCTGATGGAAAAAAACGGCGATGAAACGCTGCCGGGGGAGGATGCACAGCGCAACGCGTCGCTGTTCCTGGCCGGGGATTTTCTCGACCCGATCAACGAGATCGAAACGCGGTTTAAAAACCTCGCGGCGCAGAGCGGCAGCGGGTTTGTCATTCAAATCCTCGACCCCGCCGAGATCGAGCTTCCCTATGACGGGCGCGTGATTTTTGAAACGCCGTCGGATAAGCAACGAGAGCTGGTGAATAATGTCGCCTCGATCCGCGCCGAATATAACCGCCGCATCACGGCGCATATCGCTTCGGTGAAGAATATCTGCAATGCCTGCGGCTGGCATTACATCCTGCACAGCACGGAGCGCGAGATCAAAGACACGCTGCTGGATGTGTGGACGACTCTGAACATTCACACGCAGCGCGCCGGGGCGTTCCGGAAATGAGCGGTCTGCTGGGCAATCTTGTTTTTTTAAATCCGCTGATTTTGTGGGGGCTGGCGGCTCTGCCCGCGCTGTGGTTTCTGCTGCGCATCACGCCGCCTGCGCCGAAGCTGATTATCCTGCCGACGACGCGTTTTCTCACCGGGCTGATTCCCGAGAAACAAACTTCCAGCCATACGCCGTGGTGGATATTGCTGCTGCGCATGCTGATCGCGGCGCTGGTGATTATCGCGCTGGCGCGGCCCGTCTATAACCCGGCGGAAGGGCTGGCGGGAAACGGGCCGGTACGAATTGTCATTGACAATGGCTGGCCGTCGGCGCCGGTATGGGATACCGAAATCCGCGCGGCGCTCGATCTGACGGCGCAAGCAGGACGCGAGAACCGCGACATCTATATAGTAACGACCGCGCCCGGGCAGGATGGAAAACCTCTTGCGCAAGGACCGCTCTCCGCCGGACAGGCAGAAGCAATCATCAAAGGACTGGAACCGCAGCCATGGCCCGCCGATTACAAGGCGGCGGCCGAGCTTGTAAATAATGAAGCGAGGGACACGACATGGTTTGCGCACGGAATTGACGAAGGCGGGATAAGTGAACTGGCCGAAACGTTGCGCGCGCATGGCGATGTCAGTTATTTTTCTCCGGCGCCGGAACACCTTCCTTTGCTGCTTGCACGTAATGAAGACGCTGAAGGATTCCAGGTAACGGTTGCCGCGCCGGAAACGATCGCGCCGAACCGCCCGGTAACCATGCAGGCAATTGATTCGGATGGTTCCGTGCTCGACCAGAAAAGTATTGTACTCGATCCGAACGCCCTGCCCGCTGTCGTAAAATTCGACCTGCCGGAAGCGGTTCAGGGCGATGTCGGTCGCTTCCGCCTCAGCGGGTCGCAGGGCGCGGGCGGCATTGCGCTGCTCGATGAAAGCTCGCGCAAGCGCACGGTCGGGCTTGTCGGCTCGGCGGATGATGAGGACACAAAGCCATTCATCGAAGCGCGTTATTATTTAAAGCGCGCGATCGAGCCCTTCGCGGAATTGTTCCAGGGCAACGTCACCGAGATTTTGAAGCACGATCCATCGGTTATTATTTTACCCGACATCGCGGCAATGGCGGCGGATGATCTGAACGCGCTGGAAGGCTGGGTGAAAGATGGCGGGCTGCTGCTGCGCTTTGCCGGGCCGGTGATGGCGAAAAGCCAAGGCGAGCCATTCCTCGTGCCTGTTCCTTTGCGCCTCGGCGGGCGGTCGATGGATGGGTCACTAACATGGGAGAAGCCCGCGAAGCTGCAGCCTTTCAGTGAGAATAGTCCTTTCTATGGAATCGAAATTCATGAAGACATCCCTGTGCGCCAGCAGATCCTCGCGCAGCCGACCGAAGATATCGATGCGCGGACATGGGCGCGGCTCGAGGATGGCACGCCGCTGATCACCGCCGCGCCGCTGGACAAAGGTTTGCTGGTGATGATTCACACGACGGCGGCGCCGGACTGGTCGGATCTGCCTCTGTCGGGAACATTTGTCGAGATTTTGGAACGCATCACCAAGATTTCCGGCAACCCGCTCGGGTCGCTGAAAAAAACTGACGGGTTTTTGCACCCGCTCTGGGTGCTGGACGGTTTCGGGACGCTGAAAAAACCCGCGCCGACACTGGGGCCGGTTTCGGCGGCGGAATTTTCCAAGATCAAGCCGGGGCCTGAGCATCCGCCCGGCCTTTATGCCAATGAAGGATATCAACGCGCGTTGAATTTGGGCGATCACATCAAGAAACTCGAGGCCGCCTCCCTGCCCTCTGACGTGGCGGTGCGCACTTACGGCGCGGATTACGAGCGCGATTTGATGCCGTCGCTTTTATATATGGCTCTAATGCTGGTTCTTGCCGACTGGATCCTGATGACGGTGCTGATGTCGGGTTTCCGCGCTATTACGAAGCTGGCGTCGGTCGCGCTGATTTTATTTTTTGCCGTCCCGGTGCAGGCGCAGAGCGAGCGCGATATTGATTACGCCAACGGATTTTATCTTGCGTTCATCAAATCCGGCGACATGGCGCTCGATGCGGCGAGCCAGAAAGGTCTTGAAAATCTCGGCGCCATCCTGACCTCGCGCACATCGATCGAGCCTGACGGCGTGGCGGCGCTGGACCCGGAATATGACGAGCTGGTTTTCTTCCCGCTGATCTACTGGCCGGTCAGCACGGCGCAGGCGCCGCTTTCCGACAAAGCGATCAAGGCGATTCAGAATTATCTCGACCATGGGGGGACGATATTGTTCGACACGCGCGACCGCAGTTACGGCGCGGGCACGCTGGCGGGTTCGGCGAACGCCAATGCGCTGCGAAGCCTGACGGCGTCGCTGAACATCCCGGCGCTGGAGCCGATGGAGAAAAATCACGTTCTGAACCGCTCGTTCTATCTTCTCGATGCACGGCGCACCGGATACGACCCCGGCACGATCTGGGCGGAGCCGAATGTCAGCGGCCGCGACGGCGTTTCATCGGTGCTGATCGGCTCGCATGACTGGGCGACGGCGTGGAGCGGCGCGGGCGACGGACGCATGCAGGACATGGAATACCGCTTCGGCGTCAATCTGGTGATGTACGCGCTGACCGGGAATTACAAGGCCGACCAGGTGCACATCCCCCATATTCTCGAACGGCTGGGGGAATGATGGACAAGATGGCCGTCACGATTCATTTTTCGCCGCTGCTGCCGATGTTCTGGCTGGGCCTTGCCATTGGTGTTGCCGTTATGGCGCTGACGTTCGCCTTCTGGAAGAACCGCAACGGCATGGTTTTGCGCTGTTTATTGACGACGGCGTTTATCGCGGCGCTGCTCAATCCTTCGCTGATCGAGGAACAGCGCGACCCGGTGAAAGACGTCGCGTTTGTTGTCGTCGATAAAAGCCCGAGCCAGGATCTGGGCGAGCGGAAAAAGCGCACGGAGGAAGCGCTTGCCTACCTGCAAACTGAACTGAAAGACAAGCCGGGCATTGAACTCCGCGTCGTTGAAACGGCCGACGATGAAAAATTGGCGCGGGAGACGCGGTTGTTCGACGCGCTGGACAAGGCGATTGCCGACGTCCCGGCGGGCAGGCGCGCCGGCGCGGTGTTCCTGACCGACGGTCAGATTCACGACATTCCCAAAAATGGGGAAGATGCCACGCGATACGGGCCGATCACGACATGGCTGAGCGGTGAGAAAAATGAAAAGGACCGCCGCCTTGTCATCATGCAGGCGCCTGCCTATGGCATCGTCGGCCAGACCGTGCAGATGAAATACAAGGTCGAGGATACATCCAATATCCGCGAGAACAGTGCCGCCGTCACGATCAACCGCTTCGGCCAGCCACCGGAAATGGTGGTGGTGGAGCCCGGCGAGGAACAGACGGTAGAACTGAAAGTCGAACATGCCGGACAGAATGTTTTCGAGCTGAGCGTGCAAGGCGTGGATGGTGAGTTGACACCGCTCAACAACCGCGCGGCGCTGATCGTGAACGGCGTACGGGACCGGCTGCGTGTTCTGCTCGTCTCCGGTCAGCCGCATGCGGGCGGGCGGACGTGGCGGGATTTGCTCACGTCCGATCCCGGCGTTGATCTTGTACACTTCACCATTTTGCGCGACCCGGAGAAACTTGACCTCACGCCGCAGAATGAATTGTCGCTGATCGCGTTCCCGTTTCAGGAATTATTCGAAACGAAGCTTTACGATTTCGACCTGATTATTTTCGATCAATATAAACTCAACCGCATTTTGCCCGATTATTATTTCGAGAATATCGTCAAATATGTCGAACAGGGCGGCGCGCTGCTGGAGGCGAGCGGGCCGTCTTTCGCGACGGAGGATTCGGTTTATTACACCGACCTTGCCAATATCCTGCCCGCTGCGCCGACGGGCGAGATCATCCGCAAATCCTTCAAGCCGGCATTGACCGAAGACGGGTTCAGGCACCCGGTGACGAGCTATCTCGAAGGTCCCCGCTCCGATCCCGCGCATCCCGGCTGGTCGAACTGGCTGCGGCAGATCGGCATCGCGCGCCGCAGCGGCGATGTGCTGATGAAAGGCGCGAATGACATGCCGCTGCTCATCCTCGACCGCGTCGGCAAGGGCCGCGTCGCGCAGTTGGCGAGCGATCATATCTGGCTGTGGTCGCGGGGCTATGGTTCCGGCGGGCCGCATGCGGAACTGCTGCGCAGGATCGTGCACTGGGCGATGAAGGAGCCGGAACTGGATGAAAAGGCGCTGACGGCCGAGGTGCATGGCGATTTAATCACCGTGCGCAGCCGTAATTTCCGCCAGCCGGACATGCGCGTACAGATGACGAAACCCGACGGCAGCACGGAAGAAATCAAACTGGAATCGACGCCAGAAGGAATCCTGCGCGCGGATATCAAGGCGGAATTACTTGGAATTTACAGTTTCGAGGACGCCGACGGGCAGAAAGCCTATGCCGTGTCGGGCGATCTCAATCCGCCGGAGCTCAGCGGCGTGCGGACGACGGAAGAACTGATGAAACCGGTGAGCGATGCGAGCGGCGGCGGCATGGCGTGGATGACAAGCACGGCGCATCCGAATATCCGCTTCTATAGCGACGGGCGCCTGTTCGGCGGCGGAAACAATATCATCTTCCGGCGCAATAATGCCTATGACGTGAAAGGCGTCGAGGAAAAGCCGGTGCTGCCCGCCCCGTTCCTGGCGCTGGCGCTTTTTATGCTTGTAACGTTCGTCTGGTGGCGTGAAGGACGCGCGGGCTAGTATCTATTGTCTTAATATATGCCGTTCATGGCGACGTGAATTTCCGCAGACGGCTCTTTCTGCACGCCCTTCAGTCTCAGGCGGTAAACATAAATCGCTTCCATTACGCGCTGGGTATAATTGCGCGTCTCGTAAATCGGCATCATCTCGATCCAGTCGACAAGGTCGACCTCGCCGCGGCGCGGGTCGCCGAATGTCTTGATCCAGCCATCGACGCGGCCCGGCCCGGCATTATAAGCAGCAATCGCCATCGGGTAGAAGCCGTTATAACGGACCAGCAGATCCTGCATGTAACGTGTGCCGAGGCGGATATTGTAATCGGGATTCGTGAGTTGGGTGGTGCTGTAGTCGACGCCCGCCTTCTTCGCCATGCTTTTGGCGGTGGCGGGCATGAGCTGCATCATCCCGGTCGCGCCGACAGGGCTGCGGGCCGAGGGGTCGAACATGCTTTCCTGCCGGATGATGGAATGAACGAGCGCCCATTCCACGGATACGTTGCGCAGGCGGTCGGTGATGACGGGATAGGATTGGGCGGTCAGGAACAGGCCCTTGTTCGTGGCCTCCTTGGCGATTTTGACGGCGTCGTAATATTGCTTCATGTCGGAAGCCAGCTCGGCGGCGAAGCGGTACGCCTTCGGAGTCCCTTGCGTTTCCGCGAACTGCTCGAGGAAACGGCTGGATTCCTTTTTCATCCCGGCGGCGTGGAAAAATTCCGCGGCGCGGACCATGTCGTTGCGCCTCATCTGGGCGAGATCGCCGGCGGAGAGTTGCGGCGCCGAGGCATTTGGCAGCGTGTTCTGCAGGCCGAGTTCAGCGCCCGCGAGCTGGCCGTAGAATACGGTCTGGTATTTACCCGCTTCCTTGAACCAGGCGTCGGCGACCTTTTTCTGGTTTAGAACCTGCGCGGTGCGGCCCATCCAGTAGGCGCCGCGCGCCTTGCTGACCGGCGTACTGACCTTTTTATAAAGCGCCTCGAAATGTTTCGCGGCTTTAGCGGGTTGGTTTTGATAACGCAGCGCCAGCCAGCCGGCCATCCATTCCACCTCGGCGAAGGCAAAGCCATCTGTCTGGCTATGTTTCGAGGCCAGCAGATACGCGCTTTCGTACATTTTACGCTCAAGCAGGCGGCGGATGATGATGTGACGCTCTTTCCACCAGTCGCCGGGATTTTGAATTTGCGACGGCGCGGGCGGGTTGTTGAGGATTTCCATCGCCTCGACGTCGAGATTGTTTTTCCGGCGCCAGCGCAGGCGCTCGTATAACAGGCCGGGATCGTTCTGCAGGTTGCGCGGCACCTTGGCGATCAGCGCGTTGATGCCGGGTTTATTCTCGGCAATACCAATGCGCGCCTCGGTCAGTTGCGGATAGCCGTGCCCCAAAACCTCGGCGATGGCGCGCGCGTTCGTGTACTGGCCTGAGAAGAGAAGCGTATCGAGGCGCTTGCGGTGCGCGTTCATGTCGATCAGGCCGCCATACTTATAGTAGATGCGTTTCTGATCCTCGCGCGTGGTGAGTTTCGACGCCCACCATTCAGTGATGAATTTTTTCGCCTTGGCCTGCTGGCCCGTGCCGGTCAGCGCGCCAAGATAGCGGTCGAGACCCGAAGCCGTCAGCGGCGGATAGTCCTCGAACCATGCATTCACTTCCGCGTTGCTGAGGCGCGCGGGCATGTCCTTTTCGGCCTTCTCGCGCAGGGCGTCCATGCGCGGCCAGTCGGGATTGCCCCGGATGAACTGCGCGAGCTGGGTATAGTTCGATTCCGCATTCTCCTCCCGGAAATACATCCATGTATAGAGCTTGTGCGCGAGCGGGTCCTTCGATTGCTGGACGAGCTTGCGGGCCAGCGACCATTGCTTCTGGTCCATGGCCTGCAGGGCGCGGATAACGGTGGCGTTATCGGCCTGGACCGGGCCGGAGAGCATGAAAACCGCCAGCAGGCCGAGGACAAGGCTTTTCTTGCCATGGCGCGGGCGCGCGGCTAGACTGGCTGCCGGTCGCAAAGTGTTGTGAACCAATGATTTAAAGGAAAGTTTCATATGTTCAAAGGCTCTATCCCGGCGCTGATTACGCCCTTCAGAAACGGCGAGATCGACTGGCCCGCTTTCGACAATTTTGTCGAATGGCAGGTCGAGCAAGGATCTCACGGGGTTGTGCCGTGCGGGACCACAGGCGAGTCCCCTACGCTTTCGCATGACGAACATAACGCCATTGTCGAGAGGTGCGTGGCCGTGGTCAAGAAGAGAGTTCCGGTTATTGCCGGAACCGGCTCGAATTCCACAAAAGAAGCGATCGGCCTGACCCGGCATGCCAAAGATGCCGGGGCTGACGCCGCCCTGATCGTCACTCCCTATTATAACAAGCCGACACAGGAAGGCCTGTACCAGCATTTCAAGGCGATTCACGACGCGGCGGCGTTGCCGATCATAATTTATAACATCCCGGGGCGTTCCGTGATCGATATGAGCAACGACACGATCGCGCGGCTGGCGAAGCTGCCGAATATCGTCGGCATCAAGGATGCGACGGGGCATCTGGACCGCCCCTCCTTGCTCCGGCAGAAAGTCGGCGATAAATTCTGCCAGCTCAGCGGCAACGATGAATCATCGCCGGCCTTCCTGGCGCAGGGCGGCGTGGGCTGCATTTCGGTCGCGGCCAATATCGCGCCAAAGTTGCATGCACAAATGCAGGATACGTGGGTGAGTGGCGATTTAAAAACTTTTGCCCAGATCCGCGACCAGCTGGTGCCGATGTGGAGCGCGATTTTCTGCGAGACCAACCCGGCGCCGACGAAATATGCGCTGAGCCGGATGGGTTTCTGCACGGATGAGGTGCGCCTGCCGCTGGTTACGATCGGCGAAAGCTCCAAACAGCTGGTGGACGCGGCCATGGCGCATGCGGGCATCAAGACATCTGCCGCCGCGCCGCGCAAAGCGCATGGCTAGCAAGAAAAAGGACAAGACGTCAGGATTGCTTTCGACGAACGTGACGGTGGCCGAAAACCGCCGCGCGCGCTTTGAATATTCTCTTGAGGACAAGTTCGAGGCAGGGATTATGCTGACGGGGAGCGAGGTGAAGTCGCTGCGCACCGGGCAATGCTCGATCAACGAGGCTTATGTCGGGCCGCAGCGCGGCGAAATCTGGCTGTTCAACGCCAATATCGCGGAATACAAGCAGGCACATGCCGACCGCCAGCACGAGCCCAAGCGCAGGCGGAAATTATTATTGAGCAAGCGCGAGATGAACAAGATTCTCGGCGCGACGCAGCGCGAGGGCTATACGGTGGTGCCGCTGCGGCTGTTTTTCAACGGGCGGGGACTGGCGAAACTGGAGATCGCGCTCGGTAAAGGCAAAAAATTGCACGACAAGCGCGAAAGCACGAAAAAGCGCGACTGGAGCCGTCAGAAATCAAGATTGCTGCGGACGAAAGATTAGCCGGGGGATTAGCCCGCTTCTTCTTCCTCGAGTTCGGCCAGGGATTTCTTCGTATCGAGCCAGCCGAGATTCCAGAAAAAGATCAGCATACCGACGAATATAACCAGCATCACGCTCATGACGATGACATAGCCGTGGGGATGGTTCAGCTCGGGCATGTTGGCCGGGTAATCGGTGTTGAAATTCATGCCGTAGACGCCGACGATGAAGGTGAGCGGCATGAAAATGGTGGTGATGACGGTCAGGACCTTTATGACCTCGTTCATGCGGGTGCTGATGGAGGAGAAATAAAGGTCGGACAGCGAGGAAAGCCGGTCGCGGTAGTTTTCGATGATGTCGAGAATTTGAATCACGTGGTCATGGCAATCGCGCAGGAACAGCAATGTTTCCTTGCGTACAAGTTTCGTATCGGCGTTGATGCGGCTCAGGGCTTCGCGGATCGGCCAGACGCAAAGGCGCAGGGCGTGCAGCTCACGGCGGATCTTGTGGACATGAGCCATGGCGGATTCGGCGGGGTCCTCGAGTATGATTTCTTCCAGCTCATCAATACGGTCGCCGTAGCTCTCGAGCACCGGGAAATACCCGTCGACGATGGCGTCGATCAGCGCGTAGGCCATGTAATCGGCGTGGGCCATGCGGGTGCGCTTGCCGCCCTTGCGCAAGCGCTCGCGCACGCCGTTAAAGACATCGCCGATGTCTTCCTGGAAAGTCAGGAGATAATTCTTTCCCCAGAACATGGAGATCTGCTCGAGCGAGGGAACGTCCTCGCCTTTCCTGACCATGCGCAGGGTCGCGAACATATGGTTTTCGTATTCCTCCACTTTCGCGCGCTGGGGAATATGGAGGACGTCCTCGAGAGCGAGGGCGTGGAGGCCAAACATCTCGCCGAGCTCGGCGATGACTTTCGCGTCGGCAAGGCCGTCGACATTGACCCAGATCATCGGCCATTTCCGGCGGTAGATTTCGATATCGGCAACGGAATCGATTTTCGGCTCCTCGATGCCGTCGACGTCATAGGCGAAGACGGTGATGACCGGCTGCACAGCGCCCTTCGGGGCCTGCAACGTTCCCGGTGCAAGCCCCGCCTTGGGATGTGCCTTGTAGAGCAGTCTTGTCTTTCTCAAATCCTGCCCTTCATTAATTTCAACTGGCCTTCTTTGACTTGGCGGGCCGGTCATTGGCGACGGGTTCCGGCCCCTCGCCGCCTTCTTCGGCTTCCGCGACTTCGTTGCCTTCGGGTCCGGCCAGCAGGCTCTCGGCGACAAGGCCCGCATTCTGGCGGAGCTGCGATTCCAGTTTCGCAGCCACCTCGGGGTTTTCTTTCATGTACTGCTTGGCGTTTTCGCGCCCCTGGCCGATGCGCTGGCCGTCATAGGAAAACCAGGCGCCGGATTTTTCAACGAGGTTCGCGGCAACGCCGAGATCGATGAGCTCGCCCATTTTCGAAATCCCCTCGCCATACATGATGTCGAATTCGACCTGCCGGAAGGGCGGCGCCATTTTATTTTTCACGACCTTGACCCGCGTCTGGTTGCCGACGACGGTTTCGCGGTCCTTGATCGAGCCGATGCGGCGGATGTCGAGACGGACAGAGGCGTAGAATTTCAGCGCGTTGCCGCCGGTGGTGGTTTCGGGCGAGCCGAACATGACGCCGATCTTCATGCGGATCTGGTTGATGAAGATGACGATGGTGCGCGAGCGCGAGATCGAGCCCGTTAATTTGCGCAGCGCCTGCGACATCAATCTTGCCTGCAGGCCGACATGGGTGTCGCCCATTTCGCCTTCGAGTTCGGCGCGCGGCACGAGGGCGGCGACGGAGTCGACCACCAGCACGTCGAGCGCGCCGGAGCGCACCAGCGTGTCGGCGATTTCGAGCGCCTGCTCGCCCGCGTCAGGCTGGGAGATCAAAAGATTGTCGATATTGACGCCGAGCTTCTTGGCGTAACCGGGATCGAGCGCGTGTTCGGCGTCGACGATGGCGCAGGTTCCGCCCTGTTTCTGCGCCTCGGCGATGACCTGCAGGGCGAGCGTGGTTTTACCCGAGCTTTCCGGGCCGTAAATCTCGATGATGCGCCCGCGCGGCAGGCCGCCGATACCGAGCGCGATGTCGAGGCCGAGCGAGCCGGTCGAAACGGCTTCGACCTGCGGCTGGTTCTGCTCCCCGGCCAGCTTCATGATCGATCCCTTGCCGAAGGCGCGCTCGATCTGGGTCAAAGCAGCGTCGAGGGCTTTTTGCTTGTCGGAACCGGATTGTTTCATGAGGTCGCCTTTGAGGTCGCCCCTATCAAGGGTCTTGTCTACGGTTTTGAGAGCGGTAACGGACATATAAGTTCTCCTTTTCTTTCGCACGATTCTGTGTGGGCTGTAAATGACGGGGGCGACTCAGAGGTTATTCGATGACTCAAATGTACGCTTTTTGTTCTCATTGTCAAACAAAAAGAGAACATTTCAGAAAGTTCAATATTTAAGGGGTTTTTTAGTTGCCGAGAACGTCTTTGACCTTGGCCGCGAGTTGCTTGAGCGTGAAGGGCTTGGGCAGGAAGTATGTGTTCGGGCTCATGTAATCCTTGAGCTTGTCCTCGGTGTAGCCGGAGATGAAGATGATCTTCAGGTCGGGGTTGTTCTGGCGCATGCGCTGGGCCAGCGTCGGGCCGTCCATCACCGGCATGACGACGTCGGTGACGAGAAGATCGAGATGTTTGTTCTCCTGCTTCTCCATCAGCGAGAGCGCGCTCTCCCCGCTTTCGGCGGTGAGAACCTGGTAGCCCTTGTTTGTCAAGGCGCGCTGGCTGAAGGTGCGGACGGCGTCTTCGTCCTCGACCAGCAGAATGCGCTCGGTGCCGGTGAGGTCCTTGGTGGTGTCCTCCTCGGATGACGGGCGGGGCTCCGCTTCTTCTTCCGCATCGCTGGCGCGGGGAAGATAAATAAAGAATGTCGTGCCTTCATTCACGCGGCTTTGCACGTCGAGAAAACCGCCGGTCTGTTTGATAATGCCGTAAACGGTGGCAAGGCCGAGGCCGGTGCCGTGACCGACTTCCTTGGTGGTGAAGAAAGGCTCGAAAATCCGCGCGAGGTTTTCTTCGGGGATGCCGCAGCCTGTATCCGTCACCTTGATAAGTGTCCAGTGGCCGGCGGGCAGTTCCTCGGAGATCAGCTCCACGGGCACACGCGTGGTGAAATTTTCGGTGTCGATCGAGAGCCTGCCGCCGCCTTCCATCGCGTCGCGCGCGTTGACGGCGAGGTTGATCAGCACCTGCTCCATCTGGCCTTCGTCGACCTTGACGAGGCCGAGTTCGTGACCGTGAGTGAGATCCAGCTCGATCCCCGCGCCGATCAGGCGGCGCAGAAGGTGCGAGACTTCGGTGAGGATATCGGTGATGTCCTGCACGCGCGGGCGCAGGGTCTGCTGGCGCGAAAATGCCAATAACTGGCGCACAAGGTTGGCGGCGCGGTTGGAGTTTTGCTTGATCTGCATGATGTCGGCGAAAGACGGATCGCCCGGCTTGTGACGGAGAAGCAGCAAATCGCAGAAGCCGATGATGGCGGTGAGCAGATTGTTGAAGTCGTGCGCGATGCCGCCCGCGAGCTGGCCGATGGCCTGCATCTTTTGCGACTGGACGAATTGGACCTCGAGCGATTTCCGGTCGGTGACGTCGATGAAATGCAGGACGAAATTGCTCTCGCGGAATTTACGGGCGTGCATCTGGGTCATGACTTTTTTCTTGCCGCCCGAAAGCGAAATTTCCAGCGGCGCGCGCATCGGGTGCCCCTGCTCGATCTGCTCGAGCGCGGATTTGAACATTTCGTGATCCTCCGCGCCGATCAGTTTTTTGAAGGCCGAGCCTTCTATCTCGGAAACGGACACATCGAGCATATCGGCGAAGGCCTTGTTGCAGTCGGCGATGATGCCCTTGCCGTCGACCTGGACAATGCCGAGCGGCGCTTCCTCGAAGAATCTCTGGAAGCGGTCTTCGGAGGCCTTCAGGGCCTTGTGCATTTCGCGCTCGGCGGTCAGGTCGTGCACGACGGCGCGGGTTCGGACGCGGCCGTCCGATTCACGCACGACGACCTGGTTGATCGAAGCAAGGAACGTTTTGCCGCCCGGCCCTTTCATGCGCACCTCGACGACCTGGCGCGTGCGGCCTTCATCGACGAGGTCGAACGGATTGCCTTTCTTGGGCGGCGTAGAAAGATAAGTATGGAGCGTGCCGTGCTCGAGCAGATTGCGCAGGTCTTCGCCGATCCAGCGCGCGAAGGTCGCGTTGGCGAAAACGAAGCGCCCCTGCTCGTCGACCGAGAAGAAACCGACCGGCGCGTTATCGGTGAAATCGATCAGTTTTTCGCGTTCCTCGCGGATAGCACGGTCGGAGCTGTGCTTCTGCGTCACATCATCGACACGCCAGTGAACATAGCCTGCATAACCGGCGACGGGCTGGGCGGTTACGGTCAGCCAGCGCTCGCGGTCTTCATATTTGGAAAAAAGTTCGAGGGAGTCCGTCAGGCCCCGGTGCGCCTGGTCGGCCAGCAGGCGGAAATGCGCGGCGCCCTCGTCATTGTTCTGAAAAAGTTTGGTCAATGTCGGCAAGCTCGGCACGCCGACCCCGCGGCACAATCTTTCGAATTTATTGTTGTAGTAAACCGGGTTTTCCGCACTGTCGGTGATCAAGCGCGCGCCGCGGCTTCCCTCCAGCACTTCGCGGAGCAAGATCAGGTTGTCGCGGCTCGCGCGGATGGCCTTGTGAGAGCGCAGCAGCACAAAGCCGACAAACAGCGAAAAGACAAAAGCCAGGCCGGCGATGAAGCGCGTCGTTTCATCAGCGTGAGAGAACGCCGCGATGAACAGGAACATGGCGGCGAAAAGGCCGAGAAAAACCAGCGCACCGACGCTCTGGTAATCGCGGGCGGTCTTTTTTGCGGGGCCGGGCTGGGCGGTTTTATAGTGCCTGGCGATGAATTCGGCGTTATCCATCTTCATCCCTTAAAAATGCCATAAATGACACAAAGTGTCATCCCCGGCAGCGAGCTGAAAGCGAGCGTGAACGGAGATATGGATATAACAATGAGGCTTGGCCGCGCCTTTATTGCCGGATCCCCGCCTTCGCGGGGATGACAGAAAGTTAACGAAGCTTGCCGCGCAGCTTGAAGACGTAGGAAATGACCTCGGCGACGGCCTTGTAATGCTCGGACGGGATGGTTTCGTCGATATCGACGGTGTCATAAAGCACCCGGGCCAAGGGCGGGTTTTCAAAGAGAACGATATTATGTTCCTTGGCGACTTCGCGGATGCGCAGGGCTACGTTATCGAGTCCCTTGGCAATACAGACCGGCGCGTCCATGGTTTCGGGTTTGTATTCCAGCGCGATCGAATAATGCGTCGGGTTGGTGATGACGACATCGGCGCGCGGCACGGCCTGGATCATGCGCTGACGCGCTTTCTCGGTGCGCAGTTGCCGCAGGCGCGCCTTGACGTGCGGGTCGCCTTCGGTCTGCTTGTATTCGTCCTTGAGTTCCTGCTTGGTCATGCGCATGCGCTTGTAATGTTCGAAACGCTGGTACAACAGGTCGATCACCGCGATCACGAGCAACACGACAAGGATGCCGACCATCAGCCGCACGACGAGCGTTTTCATTTCGTCCATCAGCAGCGGCATGGGCAACCCGACCATATGGTCGAGCTGGCCGAAATACGGGTAAAGAATGACGGCGCCGACAATACCGATGACGACGATTTTCAAAATGCCTTTCACGAATTCCATGATCGAGCGCATGGAAAACAGGCGCTGGAATCCTTTCATGGGTGAAATCTTGCTGATATCGGGCTTGATGATCTCGGGCGCGAAGAGCGGCCCGACCTGGACGAAAGGCGAAAGAAACGCCGCCAGCATCAACAACGCGAACGGCAGCGCAAGAATCAGAAGTGTTTTTTTAAGCCCCTCGCCCAGCGCGATGTGCAAACCACCGGGAACGCCCGGAAAATCGTGCGAACGCTCGATATAAGCCTGCATCAATAATGTGAGATCTTTGAAGACCGGGCCCGAGAAGGACATGATCAGGATCGTCGCCGCCAGCAGCATGACCCAGTTATTGACCTCGCGGGACAGCGCGACCTGGCCTTTTTTCCGCGCCTCCTCGAGTTTTTTGGGCGTGGGTTCTTCGGTTTTCTGGGTATCGTCGGGCTGTTCGCCGTCCTCGGCCATGAGCGATTACATCCTGTTGTTGAATAGAATCAAGCTTATCAGATAACTCTAATCCATTCCACGGGCAGAGTTTTTTGGGTTTTTATCCACACGCAAAAATAGAAAGCCGGATGCAATATTAACCTTTTTTCTGCTACTATGGCGATAGGGAATTGGGACCAGACCAGCGCATGCTGATCAGATTTTTTTTCATTATTTTGAGCACTCTTGTATTCTTCACCTCACAAAACGCGTGGGCTGACTGCGCATCGCCCACGGCCGTTGCAGGTGCCAGGAATTTCAACAATGGCGGGTATGAAATCTGCGATGGTACCAACTGGCAGGATTTCTACTGCCCTGACTCACTCTGGTCCACCAGTATAATGCGCTACTGGAAACTGGATGAAACCGGCGGCACCGCCGCCGATTCATCCAGCGGCGGCCATACCGGGACAATTGTCAACAGCGGCAGATTTACCTGGATGCCCAGCGGCGGCAAAATTGACGGCGCCGCAGATTTTGGCGCCATCGACGGGCAGCCCGACGAGACTCAAGCGCATATCAATGTCGGAACCAGTCTCACTGTTTCCGCCCTGCCTGTATCATTCGCAGCATGGATCAACATAACGGATAACAACGATTACCGCGGCATTATCGGCAAAAGAACGGGCGGCGGCGCGGGCACCAAGTTTTTCTGGCTTGTAATTGATTCCGGACAGCTCTCTTTCGAAACGGCCACCGACACCGCAACTTTCAACTACTACCCTCCGCCAGGGCAATGGGTGCACCTGATCATGGTTGCAACGGCAAGCGACACCAGGCTTTACGTGAACGGGTTTCTGAGAGATACGCAGGGCGTGCTTGGCTTCGGCAGCGGCCCGGCGGGCGCCCCTGTTAATATCGGCGATAACGGCGAAATTGACGCCAACGGCAGCGGCGACGGCGACCCTTGGAAAGGCCGCATCGATGATGTTCGTATTTATGCCGAAGAACTGGATGCCGGAGAAGTGGCGGGTCTTTACGGTTCGACCGTTTGCCGCTCCCTCGGCTCCTGCGCCGACGCTGGCGCGGTGGAATACGATTCCGGCGGGAATGTCCTCAGATGGTGCAACGGCACGAACTGGATCGGCTTCAGGACGTAACCTGTTTTAGCCTGCCGATTTCAGGAAGAACACCATGCCCTCTTCGAACTGGGTGGTCCAGTAGATGAAGATCGCCGACATCACGAGCATCAGCGTCAGGATCGAGAGCAGAATCTGCAGCGGCAGCGCCAGCAGGAACACCTGGATCTGCGGCATCAGGCGCGAGAGCACGCCCATCCCGACATAAATCAGCATCGTCAGCACGATGAACGGCGCGCCGATCTTGACGCCGATGGCGAAGCTGGCCGAGACGGTGCGCGCCAGGAATTCCGCCATGCTGCCGCTGTCGGGGACCGCGCCGACCGGGAACAGTTCGTAACTTTCGACAAGTCCCGCGATTAAAAGATGATGCAGATCGGCCGCGAATAAAAACAATACGCCGGTAATCGAGAGAAACGCTCCGACCAGAGAGCCCTGCATTGCCAGAGACGGGTTGAAAACCTGCGCGTTACCCAAACCCGATGAAATAGAGATCACCATACCCGCGGTATCGAGCGCGGTCATGAAAATACGCGCGACCGTGCCGAAGAACAGGCCGATGATGAATTCCATCATCACTAACATGAGAAGCGTGAATGTGCCCGGCACCTGCGCGGGCATATATTTAAGAGTGAGCGGGCATAGGACGAAGCTGAGCGCCAGCGCGATCATCAGGCGCAAACGTTCGGGCACGAAGGAATCGCCAAGGCCCGGCATGATCATCACCGCCGTGCCCATGCGCACGAATGTCAGGATCAGGGCAAGAATGCCGCTCGCGAGGAATGTTTCGAGAAGAGAATTCATGACTCCCCCTCCCTAAGGGAGGAATCTTTTAAAACTCCCTCCCCCTGAGGGGGAGGATGGGGGTGTGGGTTTACGGTATTCATTATCGTTTCCAACACGCCCTCGATATTTTCGAAAATTTCATTGTTCCAAAATCTCAAGACAAGAAACCCGTTGGATTCGAGGATTTCTGTTCGATGCCGGTCCTGAAGATTGTCATTATGCTGTCCGCCATCCAATTCTATAATCAACCGTTTCTCAAGACACACAAAATCAGCGATAAAATTATCTATGGGTTTCTGACGCCGAAATTTTAAACCATGCAGTTGTTTTCTTTTTAGACAGCGCCAAAGAATTTTCTCCGCATCAGTAGGGTTATTTCGAAGATCGCGGGAAAATTTCTTCAAAACAACATTCACCTTAACCCCTCCCCCTAACCCCCTCCCTCCGGGAGGGGGAATGTTCAGCCGAGGCCGATCATGCGATCGGCGAGCGAATGCATGAAATCGCTTAGGGTTGTCATCATCCATGGCAGGAAAACGAACATGGCGAGGAAGATTGCGAGAATCTTGGGAACGAAGACCAGCGTGATTTCCTGGATTTGAGTCAGCGCCTGCACGAGTGCAATCGAAACGCCGACAATCAAACCGATCAGCAGGATCGGCGCGCCGATCTGGATGGATATCAGCAGGGCCTCGCGCGTGACATCGAGAATCTCGGTTTCGTTCATAATTGAGCTATAAGCAAATAAGTTTTAAGTTATAAGAAAAATAACACTAAACACTTATAACTTACAACTTATCACTAAATCGGCATCCTCATAATCTCCTGATAGGCGGCGATCAGGCGGTCGCGCAGGGCAACCACGGTTTGCAGCGTCACTTCGGCGGAAGTCACGGCCTGCACCACATCGGTCAGGTCGGCCTCGCCGGTCACGGCCTGGGCCGAGGTTTTTTCGCTGGCCTTCATCGTGTCCAGCACGTCGGAAGCCTTTTTCTGCAGGAAGTCGGAGAAGGAAACGCCGTCATCAGCGCCGGCGCCGGTCTTTTTGCCAAGCCCTTGCGTATTGCCGTAGGCGCTTGCCGCTATGCTCGGGTCGATCATCTTGCTGATGGGCATTTTTATCTCCTGTCCCTATTATACTCTCGTTTTCTTCCATCGTCATCCCCGAGGCCACGCGGCAGCGTGGCTTAAACGTCGGGGATCCATAATGTGCGCAGCAAAGCTGCGCTCCTCTTTATTGACCGGTCCCCCGCCGCAGTTTATCCCCGCGCAGGCGGGGGCGGGGGCGACGGGAGAGATGTTACGCTCTCAATAAATCTATCGTGCGCATGACCATATTCCGGGCCTGCTCGATGAGGCCGAGATTCGCCTCATAGGAACGCTGCGCCTCCTTTACGTCCATGATTTCAATCAGGGAATTCACGTTCGGCATCTTCACCATGCCCTTTTCATCGGCGGCGGGGTGATCGGGGATATATTTCATCGGAAACGGCGTTTTCGTGTCGGTGCCGATTTTATCGACGCTGACCAGGTCGACGCCGAGCTTCTTGTCGAGTTCGTTTTTGAACGTGATCGTCTGGCGGTGATAGGGCTCGGAACCGGGGGTGAGGCCGGTCGTGTCGGCGTTGGCGATGTTCTCGGTGATGACGCGCAGGCGAGTCCCCTGCACTTTCATACCCATCGCCGAGATCTTCATTGCATTCATGATGTCATTGCTCATGGTCTATCTCCTACCGTGTCCCGAGGGCGGTTTTGATCATGCTGACGTTTTTCTGATAAAGGCTGGTCATCAGGTTGTAATCCATGACCGTCTGGCCGGATTTCAGCATCTGCTCTTCCATGATGACCGCGTTGCCGTCGGGGGCGACTTCGTAAACTTTCTTCTGCTTGCCTTCTTTCGCGGCCGCGACTTCGTTGCCGCCGCCGACATGCATGGCGTTGGTCGAAACCATCTGGATGCCGCCGCCCTGCGATTTCGTGACGCCTTTCAGCACCGTGCCGAAATCGACCTCTTTCAGGTCCATCGGGCGATAGCCGGGCGTGTCGGCGTTGGCGACGTTCTGCGATATGATGCTTTGGCGCTGGTTCAGGTAATCCATTTTTGCGCCGAGAGCTTTAAAAAGGCCGATATTTTGTGTAGTCATAGCTTGTACCCTTAGTTTTATTCGTTCCCGCAGGGAATATTTGCAGAAAGCGTGCCAATGGTGGATCAGTACGACGATGGCCGGAAAATTACCCCCAATGATATCCTAAGTCGTTTAAATATAAGGAAAATTCCTAAAAGAAAGGTGGCCGTGGCCATCGAGGACGGTAATGACGAGGGGGGTATCCCGGTCATTACCGCAGCCGGGCGGGGAAAATTTGCCGAGACGATCCTGCAGCTGGCCTATGACAATGGAATCGATGTCCGGGAGGACAGTGCGCTGGCTGAAATGCTGGCCAAGGTCGAGCTCGACAGCCCTATCCCCTCCAAGGCGTTCATGGCGGTGGCCGAGATCCTGTCTTATGTCTACCGCGCGAATGGAGAGCCGAACCCTTTCGATGCCGTGCTCGGGCGTGCTAAGGATAAAAGACAGGACACATGAACGCGCAGCCGCCTCTTGAACAGAGATTCGAAAATCTCATCGCCCGCATCGACGAGGCGATCAGGCAGGTGGATTCCGGCAATCTCGCCGATTTCGACGCGCTCAACCGCGAGATCATGGATGTGTTTGCCGCGACGCAGGGCTCGAGCAAAGAAGTGGCGCAATCGATGCAGAATCAGATGGGCAAGGTGATCGTGAAACTGGATGAGCTGGCCACCAGCATCACTGCATATAAAAACAGCCTGCAGGAGAACAAGGAATGACCGGCTGGCATGACTTACCGCAAATCGTCAGGTTGCTGGCGGCGCTGGCGTTTGTCATCGCGTTGATGGGCGGGCTTTCTATCATCTTGAAAAAAGTCGGCCTGCCGGGAACGCCGAACACGCCGGGCCACAAGCGGCGCATGAGAATCATCGAATCGCTGCCGCTGGATGGCCGCCGCCGCGCTGTGATTATCCAGTGCGACGACAAACAGCATCTTGTCATTTTGGGCGCCAGCGGCGAAACTGTGGTCAAGACAGACATCGAACCGGTGATGATTGATGAAAAGGCCGCTCTCTGAAGTTGTCACCCCCGCCCCCCGCCTTCGCGGAGGACAAGCTCCGGCGGGGGTCTGGCAAAAATTAAAAGACCGGATGCCCGCCTTCGCGGGCATGACAATGGCTTTGTTTTTTTTGCTCTCATCCCCCGCCCTTGCCCAAACAGTGAATCTTGATTTGGGAGCTGACGGCGACGGCACGGTGACGGGCCGCGTCGTCCAGCTCGTCATTCTCCTGACCGTTCTTTCGCTGGCGCCGTCGATCCTGATCATGATGACGTCGTTCACGCGCATCATCGTCGTGCTGTCGTTCCTGAGAACGGCCATCGGCATCCAGCAGACGCCGCCGAACACCGTGATGATCTCGCTCGCGCTGTTCCTCACCTTCTTCATCATGGCGCCGACGCTCGAGGCTGCTTACAAAAGCGCGCTGGTGCCCCTGATGAACGAGGAAATCGACGAAGTGCAGGCATTCCAAAAGGGCATCGAGCCCTTCAAAATGTTCATGCTTAAACATGTGCGCGAAAAAGACCTCAATCTTTTCATCAGCCTGACCGAAACGCCGGAAACGCCGGACCCGATGGCGCTGCCAATCCAGGTTGTCATTCCCGCTTTCATGATTTCGGAATTGCGGCGGGCGTTTGAGATCGGGTTTATGCTGTTTCTGCCGTTCCTGATTATCGACCTTGTCACCGCCTCGATCCTGATGTCGATGGGTATGATGATGCTGCCGCCGGTGACGATTTCATTGCCGTTCAAGATTATTTTCTTTGTGCTGGTGGATGGCTGGTATCTGATTACCGGCTCGCTGATCCAGAGCTTCGATACGATCCCGCCGGTTCCCGGCTAGTTGGTCGCAGGCGGCGTTGCCTGCGCGGGAGGCTGCGTCGTATCAGCGGGCGGCGTTGGCGTGGCCGGGGTTGCGGGCGCAGGAGCCGAAGACGCCCGGTAATTATCCAGAAATTGCTTGAACAGATCGACTTCCGAAACGATGGACATCCGCGTGTCGCGGTCGGCAAGCGCACCGCTCTGCCGCGCGCGGGTGATCACCTCGAACACGCGGGCCTTGTCGGTCTGGGCCATGGAGTCGGAATATTTTTCGCGCATGTTGGCAAGGCCGATGCGGTCGCTGGAAAGATTGAGTGCAACGGCACGCTGCATCAACAAACCGCTATGTTCGGGGGTTAAGGGGCGGGTCAGCGAAATATCCTCATCGTTGATCACATCACCCAACGCCTCGGCGGCGTCATCCCAGTAGCCTGCGCGCCAGGCGATATCGGCGCGGAGCTTGTTGACGTCTTTCGAGCGCGGCAGGTCATGCAGTAGCGCCAACGCCTGGTCAGGGCGGCGTTCCTGCGACAACGCCCGCGCGCGCAGGAGCGAAATTTCCTGATAACGCTCCGGCAGGCGCTGGTCTTCGGGTAGAACGTCCAGAATGGATTTCGCCTTGCCGAGCGTGCTGAGCGCATTGACGGATTTGCCGTCGAGCAATTCAATCGCCGCGAGCTTGGTGGCGATGCGGTAGGCTTCCACGCCCTGCTTGCTGGTCATCTTGTTATTCATCACGCCCTGAAGCAGCGTCACGGCGCGGTCGAGCAACTCCTTGGTCACCAGGTGATCTGCGAGTTTTTCGGCGATGATGTCGCCTTTCTCGCCGCCGGGGCTGAGCGCGATGAATTCATCGTAGAGCGCCGCGGCATCAGGCCCTGAAATTTTCTTCAGCGCGTCGCCGGTGAAAAGTTTTTCGAACGTCTCGACCATTTCGGCGAGAATGCGTGCGCCCAGATCCGTGCCTTCCGAGAAAGTCGCGGCGTCGCGCATGATCTTCAGGCCCTTGATGTAATCGCCGGTGTCGAAATAAACCTTGCCGAGCCAGTAATTGATCAGCGCCTCCAACTCGTCGCCGCGCCACGCATAACGCAGGCGTTCGAGCGCATCGATGGCCTGCGGCGCGGTGATCTGCTTGTTCTCGTATTTCAGGCGCGCAATGGCGAGGCCGCTCTTGGCGCGGTACATCGCATCTTTTCCTGTCGTCAGCGGCGTCCAGATGGTGATCGCTTCCGCGGGCTTGCCATGCTGGCGCGCCGCCTCGCCTTTCAGATATGTCAGGGCCGCTTCCTGCTGGAAGACAAGTTCGCCGCCGTGATCCTCGACGAGTTTCAAAATTTTCTCGCCTTCCGCGAGTTTACCCGAGCGGAGCGCGACTTCGGATAACACCAGGCCAAGGCGCGCAATAAGAATTTCCGGGTAATAAGCGAGGATTTCGATGTCGGTGGGAAGCACTTCACCGGCTTGCTGCCAGTCCTGCAGATCGGCAAGCACATAGGCTTTCCAGTAACCGATTTCGGGATAGCCGTTCAGACTCTTGTCGCTCAGGCTCTCCAGCGCGAGATCGCTGACGCGGCCCAGCGCGTTCGAGGCGCCGTCGAGCGCGACGAATTCCGGGTTCTGCTCGAGCTCCGGCAGTTCTTCGATCGCGAAATCAAGAAGCCCGTTGGACTCCGCCCATAAGCCGTTCGCAAGATGCATGCGCGCCAGCGATAAAATCCCCTCGATCTGCCCGCTCTTGGGTTTGCCGGCAAGCGTGGAGAGCAAAAGATTGCGGTTATGCTCGAGAACCTGCAGGCCGCCCATCTGCCATGTGTTGAAATCGAAAATTCTTTTCTCCGGCAATTTACGCTGGCCCGGATCGGCCGTTTTTTTCTGTTGCGCCTGGCGGAACGACAAGGCCGTCGCGATATTTTTATTCGGCATCAGGTGCAGACCGCCGGGGCGCGTGACGACGATTTTCTGACGGACGATTTCAACGCTCAGATCGTCGACCTTGGGCAAAATGACGAGCCCGACCGGCGTTTGCAGCGTTTCAAATTCGACAAAATCCAGCGGCGGGCCGGACATGAATTTGGCCGAGTTGACCGTCACGACTTTGAGCGTGCGGCCCGTTACCGGGTCGGGCACATCGAGAATACGGCCCGGTTCCTGCAGTTCCCAGATCAGTTTGCCGCCGCCGGGTTCGTCGGCGTTGTCATCCTCGCGCACAGGCTTGATCCCTTCGATATGAATGTCGTGCGGTGCGGCGATAACGCGCCAGAGCAAGCCGCCCGCCTGCCCCTGCACCGCTTTCGCGCCGATTTTCGGGAATGTGTAGACCTTGCCGCCGGTAATAAGAACCGCGCCCGGCGGCATCATGGCGGCGGCGTCAGGACCGGTCACGTTCGGGCTCAGCATCAGATCTTCCTGGTCGGATACCAACCAGATTTTGTCATCGCGCTCGAACACGGCCATGCCGGTGGATTTGGTCGCCGTCAACGTAATGATATTGGGCTTGGCGGGCATGCCGGTTTTGGCATCCGTCACCTGCTCCTGCTGAAGTTTTTTCAGATCCTCGGCATTGGGCGGCGCGGTCGGCTGAGATTTGGGCAAAACGGGCACGGATGGAATTGCAACCGGCCCTTCCGGCGCCTTCTGGGGGATTGTCTGTTTCGCCACGCCGGCGACAGGCGCGGCGGCGACTTTCGCGGGCTCAGGTTTTTTTTGTTCGGCCTTTTTCGCTTCAGGCTTCGCTTCCGGTTTTTTTTCAGCCTGCTTTTCCGGCTTGGGCGCGCCGGGAGGATCGTAGACATCGACGACCACGCGGTTACCGGCGGAGAAATTCCGCGTCGTCGATCCCGGCGCGAGCGAGATCATCACCTGCAGGGGCGATGTCGAAATAACCTTTACACCCGCGATATTTTTCGGCGGGTCGGCCTTATAGGCGCTGTCATCCAGCGTGGCGGGAGAGGAGAAAGAAATAACGAGCTGGCCGGGCGTGTTGTCGCTGGCGGAATAGACCGGGCTTTTGCCCATGTCGAACACCAGCCGCGCGTAACCTTCATGCTCGCCCGCGCGCAGACGCACCGTGTCCTGCGCGTAAGCGCCGGGCACGGAAGCAAAAATGAGGAAAAGACTAAATAAAACAACGCGAAGCATTCCTTAAAAGCGTGCCACAGGACCGCCCAAAGGACAAGGGAACAGGCTATAACCGGCGGTCTTATCCAGAATCACTCTTTCGCCATCGCGAGCCGCTTGAAAATCGGCGTGGCGATCCAGTCTTAATAAATTCTGGATTGCTTCCCCCGGCTTTCGCCGGGGTCGCAATGACGATTAATTGGCCGGAAGGGAAGGTAATTGTTTCTGCTCGGCCAGCATGATGGTCATGGTCTTGGCCCGTTCGGGGTTCATGGCGGCCATGATCGGCGAGAGTTTGCGCTCGGACATCTTTGACATGACCTGCATCAGCACGTCGATATCGAGGGTATCAAAGATGCGGGCGGCGTCGGCGGGTTTCATGCCTTCATAGATTTTAACCAGGCTGACGATGCGGGCCTGTTCCTCGTCGGATTGTTTCTGAAGGAGTTTCTCAATCTCGCCGCGCAACTGGGCGAGTTCATTGTATTTTCTGTCAATTTCCTGTTCGGCGGCGCGCAGCAGCGCCTCGCGCGTCACCATATCGGCCTCGCGTTTATCCAGTTCCTCGCGGCGCTTGGCGAGATTGTCATAGAGTTCGGTGCGGACAGTGGAAAATTCGGTATCGGAATCGTCGGCGTCAACCCAGTCAGGCGTTTCCCCGGCGGGCGGCTTGTCCTCGGCGGTCAGGGGCTTGGCTTCGCCCTCCTTGGCAGCGGTTTCGGTTTTATGCTCGCCTTCGGCGGCGGGTTTGGCTTCTTCATGTTTTGCCTCGGCGGCGGGTTCTTCTTTTTTCTCAGTATGGGGCGCATCGGCGGCGACGGCCGAACCGCTCAGCCGTGAAATATCCATGGCCACTTCGGCGAAGCGCACCGAGAAGGCGAGCATCGCCACGAAAACCAGCAAAGGCATGATTTTGATGTAGCTCAGATTCATGGTCTAGGCCGCCCCGCGACTGGAAGGTTTCTTGCGCAAGGCCGCGAACAGTTCCTTTTCGGCCTGGCTCTGGAGGTGTTCGGGGATGTCGTCCTCGTCAGCCGCGGGCGCTTCATCGGTGTAATCGCGGTCATGGATGAAAAAAGCGGGCCGGTCGGTGACGGCGGGCTTGCGCGAAGGCGTAGCGGGAATATTTTTAGCCTGTACAGCCTCTTGCGGGATGACGCTGCCATTTTCGGCGAGCTTTTCAAGGCGCGTCGCGATGTTGTTCGCGGATTCATTTATGATCTGAAGTTCTTCGGCCATCATTTTGGAATCATTTATTATTTTCTGAAGCTCGCGGCCGGAACGGTCGCCCGCCGCCTTTAACCCATCAATCGCGCGCAAAGCCTCGTCGATATTCTTCGAGAGCCGGTCGATCAGCTTGCCCATGTCCTGGCGGTGCTGGCGGAAACTGGCCATGCTCCGGGAGAGCTTGAAGCAGAAGAAAATCGTGAAGCCAAGCGCCACCAGCACGGCGATATCCAGCATGATACTCAGAACCTGGCCTGTCATTTACGCATTCCTTCTTACTCGTCCTTTTTCTCGGGCGGTATGTAGGTTTCGATTCTTACGGCGATATTACCCTGTTTCTGGCCGACGGGGCCGACAAACATCGGGAAGGTGCCGCAGCGCAGTTCAAGCTCGTCCTCGGTCGTGGTGTTCAGCATGACCTGGCTGCCGACCTTCCAGCGCAGCATGTCGCCGAGCGGGATGAAGACCTCGCCCAAAATCGCCTGGAGCTGGATGTCGGTTTTATAAAGCTCCTGCGTCAGGTGGCTTTCCCAGATGGAGTCGCGGCCGAATTTTTCGCCCATGAACATCTGGAGGAGCAGTTCGCGGATCGGCTCCAGCGTCGCGTAAGGGATAAGAACCTCGACGCGGCCGCCGCGGTCGCCCATGTCGACGCGAAGGCGCGCCAGAACGCAGGCATTGCCTGATTGCGTGATCGTCGCGAAGCGTGGGTTGGTTTCCATGCGGTCGAGCGTGAAGCTGACCGGCGAGAGCGGGTCGAACGCGGAAGAAAGATCCGAGAGCGTGACCTGCACCATTTTCTCGACGAGTTTGGTTTCGATTGTCGTGTAAGGGCGGCCTTCGACGCGGATGGCCGGCGTTCCCTTACGGCCGCCGAGCAGAACGTCGACGATGGAATAGATCAACGCGCTGTCTGTGACGAGCAAACCATTGTTGTCCCACTCTTCCGCCTTGAAGACCGAGAGCATGGCCGGCAGCGGGATGGAATTCATGTAATCGCCGAAGCGCACGGTGGAAACCTGGTCGAGCGAAACCTCGACGTTGTCAGTGGTCAGGTTACGCAAGGATGTCGACATCAAACGCACGAGGCGGTCGAAGACAATGTCGAGCATCGGCAGACGCTCGTAATTGACCATGGCCGAATTGATAAGCGCCATGACGCCCGAGGCTTGGCCGGTCGCGGCGTCTTCATCAAAACCCAGCAGGCTGTCGATTTCCTCCTGGTTCAGAATTCGGGTTCCGCCCTCCTCGTCCGCCGCGCCGTCAAATGCGGGCACGGCGTCGGCCGCGGGCGCGGCGACGCCCTCGGCGGGGGCTGGTTTGTCTTGCGTTGGCGTTTCGCTGCTCATCGATCTGTCTTTATATTAGGATCTGTCTTTATTTAGATGGTCTTAACGGCATCTGACGCAAGTTCCGTGCCGTTTTTTTCCATTATAGCACTATTGAATAAGAATTTCCTGAAACAGGACGTCCTTCACCTCGACCGGGGCGGCGGCCTGGTTGACACGCCACAGCAGTTCCATCTGCAGCCTGTAAATACCGCCGGAGCCGCGCAGGTCGCGTACACGCAATTCGCGCAGGTAGGTCTGGAACTGGTCGATAACCTTGGGAATAATAGCTTCGACGGCAGCCTTGTCGGCTGCATCCTCAAGCTCAAGCTGGACGGTGAGGCGCAAATAACGCGGCGTGCCGTCGTCGCTGTTCAGATTGACGATCATGGTCGGGATGGCGACGAAAGAGTCGGACGCGCCGCCCGCTTCGCCATGACCGCCGCCCTTGGCTTCTTTCTTCTCACCATGACCGCCTTTTGCACCGGCTTTTTCGCCATGCTCCGCGGCAGCCGCAGCTTTTTCTTCACATTCGTGATCGCCTTCAGCGCATTCGACGGGCGCTTCCTTGCCCAGCAAACTGTCCAGCATGCCTGTGAAATACAAACCTGCGCCCGCGCCGATCAGCAGAACGACAACGCCGCCGATGATAATGAAAAGTTTCTTTTTGCCGCCGCCTTCCGCCGCCGCGGCCTCGCCTTCGGCTCCCTCGGCAGGCGCGCCTTCCGCCCCTTCAGCGGCGGCTTCAGGTTTAGCTTCTTCCTCAGCGTCTTTCTTTTCCGCTTCTTCTTTTTTCGCCTTGGCCATGGATGGGTGACTTTCGAGTGATTATTCAAGGGTCTGCAATGTTCAAGAGTATAGAATAAATCGCGCCGTCCGTCTAACCGCAGCGGCGTTATCCACAACAGATAACGGAAAAAATTGCCGTATCCCGCTGAAATCAAACGGTCAAATTTTCCATTTACAGAATTTCCGCGCGTGCATCGCATATCGTAAGCAACTGTTTTCCATTGCTTTTCCCTTCTGGCACAGCCTGTGCAGATTGTTCCGTAACCCGTGCGCCAAGAACACGGCCAATGCAAGCGGGTAAAGGACCAACGCAATGGAAAACAGTATCTATATCGGCCTTTCACGCCAGGTTGTTCTCCGGAACAACATGGACATCATCGCCAACAACGTGGCGAACGTGAATACGCCCGGCTACCGCGCGCAAAATCTCCTGTTCGCCGAGCACATCTCCGACCCGCGCGGCGGCGATGACGAGCTTTCGTTCGTCTATGACAAGGGTGAATATAAAAACACCCTGCCCGGCCCGGTTCATGTCACCGGCAACCCGCTCGATGTCTCGCTGGAAGGCCCCGGCTTTCTCGGCGTCGTCGGGCCCGACGGCAAAGTTTACTACAGCCGCGCCGGCAATTTCATCCTGAACGCGGAAGGCGGACTGATGACGCAATCCGGCCACCCCGTCGCCGACGCAGGCGGTTCGCCCCTGACAATCCCGACCAATTCCACCGAGATCCAGATCGACGACAAGGGCATCATCTCGAACCAGGAAGGCCAGATCGGCCAGCTGATGGTCGTGGAGTTCGAAAATCCGCAGACCCTGAAACCTTACGGCGACAACATGTACGCCATCGATGAAGCGGGCAAACCGGCTGAAACAACAATCGTCAAACAGGGCCAGCTCGAAGGCTCGAACGTTCTCGCCGTGATCGAGGTCACGCGCATGATCGAGACGCTGCGGAATTTCCAGTCCATGCAACAGATTTTAACAACCGAAAACGAACGGCTGCGCACGGCGATTCAACGCCTGACCCGCCAGAGCTAATTGAAGATTGAAGGAGAAAGACCATGATGAGATCACTTGATATCGGCGCCACCGGGATGCTTGCCCAGCAGACGAATGTGGACGTCATCTCGAACAACATCGCCAACATGACCACGGCGGGTTACAAGCGCCGCCGCGCCTCGTTTCAGGATTTGATCTACCAGAACATCGACCGCCCCGGCTCGACCTCCTCCGACGCGGGCACGACGGTTCCCACGGGTATCCAGCTCGGCCTCGGCGTGCGCACCGGCGCGGTATACCGCGAACACGGACAGGGCGCGATCCGCATCACGGAAAACCCGCTTGATCTCGCCATCACCGGCGAAGGTTTCTTCCAGGTCGCGCTGCCCAGCGGCGAAATTGCCTATACGCGCGACGGCACGCTGCAGATGAACGAGAACGGCGAACTGGTCACCGTGCAAGGTTTCCTGATCGATCCCGGCATTACCGTTCCGGCTGACGCACTGAACGTCGACATCAACGAGGAAGGCGAAGTGATCGTTCAAATCGCCGGCCAGACCACGCCGCAAAATGTCGGCCAGATCCAGCTCGCGAATTTCGTGAACCCGGCCGGTCTGGATGCCATCGGCGACAACCTCTATCTCGAAACCGATGCTTCGGGCTCGCCTACCACGGGCAATCCCGGACAGGAAGAATTCGGCAGCATCCGCCAGGGCGCGATTGAAACCTCGAACGTGAATGTCGTCGAGGAGATCACCAGCCTCATCACCGCCCAGCGCGCGTACGAGATGAATTCAAACGTGATTTCAACCAGCGACGAGATGCTGCAGACGGTATCGCAGTTACGCTAAGGGAAATAAGGGAGAACTTAATGGTTAGGAAAACGGTTCTTGCATTTCTGACGGTGATCGCGGTGCTGGCAGGCACAATTGTCCTGCCGCAAAGCGCCCGCGCCATCAGCCTGAAACAGAACAGTGTCGTGACGGGCGATACGATTACGCTCGGCGACGTGTTCCAGGGCCTGCCTGCCAATAATGAAAAGGTTCTCGGCCTCGCGCCCCAGCCCGGGCAGGAAATGGTTTTGAATGCCCGTACCCTGCTCCGCATCGCGGTGGCGCTCGATCTGCCGTGGCGGCCGATGAATTCCGGCGATCATATCGTTCTGACCCGTGCCGCGTCTATTGTTGACCGCGACATGATCGAGGAAGCGCTGCGCATGAAAATCGCGAATGAAGGCATCAGCGGAAAATATAAAATCATCATTCCCGACGTTTCCTCGCGCATCACGCTCTCGCCCGACATCGCGCCCGGCGTTGAAATCACCGAGTTCACAATAAAACCTGAAACCGGCTGGTTCGAGGCGATGGCTGTCGCCCCGTCCGTCGCCAACCCGGTCAGCAGAACGAAAATCAACGGCACGGTGCAGAAGCTCGTCGATGTTCCGGTGCTGCGCGAGACGCTGAAAGCCGGTGACGTGATCGGCGCGCGCGACATCGATTATATCGAAATGAGCGAAAAGGAAATTCGCCAGGACATGCTCCTGAAAGAGGAAGAAATCGTCGGCATGACACCGCGCCGCATGACTTCTCCCGGCAAGCCGCTGAAGACCATCGACCTCGAAGCGCCGCAGGTCATTACACGCGGCGACATCGTGACGATGCTGTTCCAGAGCGGCGCATTGACACTGACCGCCAGCGGCAAGGCGATGGAGCATGGCGCGAAAGGCGACGTCATCCGCGTCGTCAATAACAGCAGTAAAAAGACAATCGAGGGTCTGGTTACGGGCGAAAAAGAAGTCACGATAACGAGTTTTTAGGAGAAAGCGGGTAACTTATGAAACACGGAATTAAAACAGGATTGGCGCTACTGGCCTGCTCGATGCTGGGCGGATGCGGCGCGGCCGACCGGATCGCCAATATCGGCAAGGCGCCGGAGATGGCCGCCATCGTCAACCCGACCACGCAGGAGGGCTACACGCCCGTCAGCCTGCCGATGCCGGCGCCGAAAAACGTTCACCAGGAACGCAACTCGCTCTGGGCCTCCGACCGCGTCACCTTCTTCAAGGACCAGCGCGCGGCCGATGTCGGCGACATCATTACTGTCGTGATCAATATCGACGACGAAGCCAAGCTCGACAATGAAACCGAACGCACGAGAAACAGCTCGGAAAGCGCGAGCCTGGATGCCTTGATCGGTCTTGAACAAAGCTTAGACCGTCCCTTCCCGCAGGCCATCGACAACACCAACCTCGTTGAAGGCGGCGCGGATTCATCCTCCACCGGTTCGGGCAGCATCGACCGCAAAGAAGAAGTCGAACTGCAGCTCGCGGCGCTGGTGACGCAGATTTTGCCGAACGGCAACATGGTGATCGCGGGCAAACAGGAAGTGCGCGTCAATTTCGAGAAGCGCATTCTTTCCATCGACGGCGTGATCCGCCCGCAGGACATCACGATCAACAACACGATTTCCTATGAACAGATTGCCGAAGCGCGCATCACTTACGGCGGCCAGGGCCATATCTCCGACGTCCAGCAACCGCGCTACGGACAACAGCTTTACGACGTGATCTTCCCCTTCTAGGAGGTTACCCCATCTCCTGTTCCCAATCGCCGCGGTGACGCGGACAGAAGGAGAAGGCGTCGTAATTACCCACCCAAACTGCACCGGCCCGAGGATAGAAAATCACCGGGCCGGTTTTTTATCCACCTGTCATCCCCGCGGCGCGCCGCAGGCGCTCGCACAGCAGGGATCCAAAAACGACAGCCCGCTTTCGCGGGCTGACATCGGGGGTGACGGCAATTGTTTTAGTCGTCGCGTTGCGTGCGTTCGAGACGCTCGTGGCGTTCCTGCGCCTCGAGGCTCAGCGTCGCGATGGGACGCGCTTTCAAACGGCCGATGGAGATCGGCTCGCCGGTTTCTTCGCAGAAACCATATTCGCCCTGCTCGATGCGCTCGAGCGCCTGGTTGATTTTCGAAATCAGTTTGCGTTCGCGGTCGCGCGTACGCAGTTCCAGCGCGTGATCGGTCTCGGCCGAGGCGCGGTCCGCGATATCGGGTTTCTGCAGTTCGGTTCCCTGCAGGGTGATTTCAATCGTTTCCCTGGATTCTTTCAGCAGTTCGCTGCGCCATGCGATCAGCTGGCGGCGGAAATATTCGAGCATGATCGGATTCATAAAGCCCTTTTTGTCCTTTTCCGGATCGTAATTGGGCGGCACGACAACGCTATTGGAAGAAGCATTCACACTGGCACTCACTAGAAGTCTCCCCTTATGTCTTCTGGGTTCGCGGAATTAGGAAATATAGTCGCGGAAAGGCCTGAAAACAACTAAAACGAGACCTAAGTGCGGGGGTTATCAAGCGCCATGCGCATCTTGGCCATCTCCACCTGCGCCCGGAGGTCGATCTCATCCATGATGTCGGTCAGGGCAGGGTCGCTGATTTTCTCGCGGTGAGAGGCAATTACATCAGCAATATCAATCATATGGCCGACAGTAACCTGCCCGGTCAGCATGGCCACGCGCAGCTTTTCCAGCTCGCCGAGGATCACCCCTGCCCGCTGTTTCATACGTTTGCGTGCGGACTGGGCCGCCGGGTCGTCGGCGCCCTGCAGCGCCAGCAGGGAATCCACCGTGCCGATGGATTGGGTGGTTTTGACCGATTCCGCAGACGAGGCGCCGGATGCGAGAAAATCGCCGAAATGGCTGTCGCTCTTTTCGGTTTTTCCTGATTTCTTTGCGTTAGAGGCGCCTTGCGCCTGTCCGGGTCCCTGGACCTTCATGAGAAATATCCTTTCCCCTGAGTATAAACCAAAATCCTTACCGGAAATCTAAAAAATTTTAACCGCCGAAAGCATGGCCCCGACGCCGAAAAGGCCGATTAAAACCCCGGTGACGATATTCAGCCTGTGAATGTTTTCGTCGCTGATTTTCCAGCGGAAGAAAGAAACCGAGAAAGTCAGCATGTACCACCAGGACATCGAGCCGCAAAGCACGCCGGTCATCAGCGGCAGGGCTTTGCTTATGTCGCCATCCGTGTGAATGCCGAAGCTCGCGAAAACGGCAATGAAGGCAAAGATCGTTGCGGGGTTGGAAACGGTCAGAAAGAAAGAGGTCAGGAAATCGTGAAACAGATTCTGATCGATCTGCTTCAGCGCTTCCGGATCTCTGGTGGTCGATTTTTTCATGACGATCGAGGTGCCGAGCAAAATCAGGACAATGCCGCCGAAGAGGCGAATCTCGGCGAAATGCACTTTCAGGAAATCCATGACGAATAGGAGGCTGAACGCGCCGACCGCACCCCAGAAGGCATCGGCAAAACCGGCGCCGCTGCCGACCGCGAAGCCTGCCTTGCGCCCGTGAATGAGGGTCGTCTTGATGCATAAAAGCGCGACGGGACCGACCGGCGCCGCGATGCCAAGCCCCGTCAGAAAGCCTTTGAAAAAGAAATCGAATGTGAAGTAGTCAGGCATGTTTGCCAGACACTATACCGGCAATACGCGGCTGGCAATCCGTGCCGGAAAGAATTGCCGCTTGGAGGCGTTACAGGATTTTTTATGAACATTCCTGCCGCTTTGTTATCCCCATCCCGGCTTTAAACCCCTGAAAATAATCGGTTTTCATTCCTACTCAAATTGGCACGGGTTTCGCATGGAGAATATGGAAGCCGTGGCGGTTTTTCAGTCCCGGCAATGGATAAAGGCACCAGAATGGTCCGCGGAATATATACAGGGTTGAGGATGGTTGTGGCTCTCGGTATCGCCGGCGGGCTGCTTTTTGCCGTTCCGGCCCAGGCCAAAACCTCCAGGATTAAAGACATTGTCAATATCGAGGGCGTGCGCGACAACCAGCTCGTCGGTTACGGCCTCGTCGTCGGCCTTAACGGCACGGGCGACTCGCTGAACAGCGCGCCCTTCACCAAACAATCCCTTATCGCGATGCTTGAACGTTTAGGCGTCAGCGTCCGCGACCAGAATTTAAACACCGGCAACGTCGCCGCCGTTATGGTTACGGCCACCCTGCCGCCCTTCACCAACCAGGGCTCGCACATTGATGTAAACATTTCCTCGCTCGGCAACGCCAGCAGCCTGCAGGGCGGTACGCTTTTGGTCACGCCCCTTCTCGCCGCCGACGGACAGGCCTATGCAGTCGCACAGGGCGAAGTCAGCGTTTCTGGTTTCAACGCGGGCGGCGATGCCGCCGAAGTCACGCAGAACATCCCGACCGCGGGCCGCATCGCCAGCGGCGGCATCGTCGAGCGCGAGATCGGTTTCAAGCTTGAAGAATTGCAGCAGGTTCGCCTCGCCCTGAAAAACCCGGATTTCACCACGTCGCGCCGCATCGCGCAGGCGATCAACGGTTTCACCTCTTATACCGTCGCCAAGGCGGAGAATTCATCAAGCGTTACGCTTATGCGCCCTGCCGGTTATGACGGCACGATTGTCGACCTTATTACTGACATCGAACAACTGCCCGTGCAGCCCGATCAGCCCGCGCGCGTTGTCATCAGCGAGCGTTCCGGCGTCATCGTGATGGGCGCGGACGTACGCATCAGCAACGTCGCGATTGCACAAGGCAACCTGACCATTAAAGTCACCGAGACGCCGCAGGTGTCGCAGCCCAACCCGTTCTCCGAGCTTGGAGAAACCGTGGTGGTCCCGCGCACGGATCTGGAAATCAACCAGTCGCCTGACGCCAAACTCGCGCTGCTTGAAACCGGCGTGACGCTGCAGGATTTGGTGACCGGCCTCAACCGCCTCGGCATGCAGCCGCGCGACATCATCACAATTCTCCAGGCCGTGAAGGCAGCCGGCGCGCTGCAGGCCGAAATCGAGGTGATGTGATGAGCGCTCCCGTAACCCCTTCCGCGACGACCGCCCTGATGAATTATACGCAGGCCGACCTTTCCATCGCCGCCCAAAAAGCAAAAGACGCGAAGAACGCGCAGCAGCTCGCCAAGGCCGAGGAAGCGGCGAAGGAATTCGAAGCGGTGTTCATCTCGGAAATGATGAAGCCGATGTTCGAGGGCATTTCCACCGACGGCATGTTCGGCGGCGGCAAGGGCGAAGAGGTCTTCCGCAGCATGCTGCTGCAGGAATACGGCAAGTTGATGGCGGATACCAACAGCATCGGCCTCGCCGACCAGGTCAAACAACAAATCATCTTAATGCAGGCACAGGCAGAGAATGGAACGCAGAATGCAAACTGACAGGCGCACGGGACTTCCCACGAACGCAACCGCCGCCATCCAGAAACTTATCCAGGTCTCGCAGAAGCTTGTCGATCTCAGCGAGCGCGAAACGCAGGCCCTGCTCCAGCGCGACATGTTGGCCTTTGCCATCATCCAGGATGAAAAGGAAAGCATCACCGGGCAATACACGAAAGCGTCCGAAGAATTCCGCGCGCGCCTCGATGATTTCAGGAATGTGGAAAAATCCTTACTGGGCCGCCTTGAAGTCCTGCAGAAAAACCTTGCCGAGAAAACACACGGCAACAACGCCATGGTCGTGCAGATGAAACAGCGCGCCGAGGCCGGAACGCAGAAAACGCTGCTGATGGCGCAGGAGTTCGGCCAGCAGAAACGTGTGCGCATGAACGACAACAATCAAATCAAAGAGAGAGGTGCCGAATGACCGCCCCGCAAACACACAAGGACGCCGCGATGATCCTGCCGAAGGACCCCAACGCCGCGATGCAGGAAATGATGAACACCATCGACGCGCTGCGCAATGTCTACCGCCGCGAGACGGAAGCGCTCGAAGCCGCCGATACGAAAACTTTCCTTGAGATGCAGAACGAGAAACTCCGCGCCGCGCGCGCCTACCAGGACGGCGTCAGCCAGATCCTCGATCGCAAGGACGAAATGAAAAAATCCAATCCCCTGCTCCGCCGCCGCCTCGAGGACATGCAGAAGGATTTCGCCGACCTCACGGCCAAGAACATGGACGCGCTCAAGCGCATGAGCCGCGTGGCCGAGCGCCTTGGCAATTCCATCCGCGTCGCCGCGAAGGACGCCGCCGTGCGCAGCCGCACCTACAGCTACGGCGAGACCGGCAGCATCAAATCGAGCGAAAGAAAATCCGTTTCGATGGGAGTCAGTGAAACCGCGTAACTGCGAAAGAAGAATGAATGGATATCAGTAACTTTTTTACACTCCAGGCTCCGCGCGAGGAGCAAAAAATTTCCGGAATTAATACTTCCGGCAGTTCCGTCATGGCTGCGGATGTGAGCTTCCTTGACTTTATCCTGGCCCGCCTTGCCGCAGAAAATCCCGAAACGCCGAAGCCTGAAGAACACAAACTTCTTTCCTCCGACAATCCCGTTCTCGATTCCGATATCGATATCGCCGAACTGATCGCGGAAAACCCTGAAATCCGCCAGCAGATCGAAGCCTGGTCGCTCGACCCGAACATGAAACTTTCGGAAGCGCTCGCCCTCAATCAAAAGGCGCTTGATGACGCGCTCGCGCCCGTTTCGGATGGCATTATCACCACCGCGAATGTCGAGGCCGGTTCGCCCCGTCTGATGCAGGCCCTGCTGATCGACGCCAATGCCAAGGCGCAAGTCGATAACACGGTCATGGCGAAGCTGAAAGCCGTTCTGGCCAAGCTCGATAAACTTACGGCAGAGCCTGAAGCTGGTGGCCTTGTCCTCACCAATTTGACGCCGGAACAGATCACCGACCTCAAAACGAAAATCGAGGCGCTGCTGAATGAAGATGTCGACGCCGCGCTGACCGAAGAGCAGAAGCGCAAGGCGCTGGACGGCATTTATCTTGGCCTGATCAAATTGCTGGCGCCGAACGAACAATCGCAGACGGCCACATTGCAGGCCGCCATTGCCAAAAAACAGGAAGAACAGAATACGCAACTGAACAATCTCGCGCGCCCTGCCCCGAAAAAGACCGATGTACCGGTTGGCGGTACATGGACGGATGCGCCGCCGGAAGAAGGTTATTCCCCCGCCGCGCCGCAAAACCAGTTTGCCAACACGCTGAAGGATTTCTCGAATAAAAAAGGCGGCACCGAAATGCCGGTGAATATCCCGGGCGTCAAACCCGACCTCAGCGCGCTGCAGGGCTGGCCGTTTACGCTCAGCGGTTCGATTTTCTCCCCGGCCATGCTGCCGGTCGATGAATATGGCACGCCCGTTCCCCTTCCCGCCGTCACCAGCCTCGGCACGCTGACGAACCTGGTCACGCAGGCGCATGCCGCCTCGCAGCCGCACCCCGCGGTGCAGGTTGTCGCCGCGACGATTTCGAAAGCCGCCGCCAATGGCGAGACGAAAAATATCACCCTGCAGCTTGAACCGCCTGAACTGGGCCGCGTCGAGGTACGCATGAGCTTCAGCAAGGACAAAACGGTGAAGGCGATCGTGGTCGCCGAGAAACCGGAGACGCATTTGATGCTCCAGCGCGACGGGAATCTGCTCGAGCGCGCGCTGTTCGATTCCGGCCTTGATGCAAACGGATCGTCGCTAAGCTTCGAGCTCGCGCATGAAGGTTATGACTTTAACGGCCGCGGCGGCGACGGAAATGGCAGCTATGCGCGCAATGAAGGCGCGCCCGAGGAAATTATTGAATCAACCATGACATGGCGTGTGGACCCGGAGACCGGCCACATGCGCTACAGCATCCTGGCGTAAAGGAGAACGGCAATGGCGATCAACCCGGTATCAATCAACACGGCCCTCGACCAGCAGTCGAAAACCAACGCCGCGAGCCAGCAGCTTTCGCGCGACTTCAACGACTTCCTGATCCTGCTGACGACGCAGCTCCAGAACCAGGACCCGCTCTCGCCGATGGACACGACGGAATTCACGAATCAGCTCGTTGCGTTCGCGGGCGTCGAACAGCAGATCAATACAAACCAGAAGCTCGACAGCCTCGTCTCTCTCGGCCTCGGCCAGGCTTTGGGGAGCGCGCAAAGCTATGTCGGCCGGCAGATCAGCTATATCAGTTCCGAATTCAATCACACCGGCACGCCATCCAAGATCAAATATTCGCTCGGCGCGGAAGCGGTCACGTCGAAGCTCAGCATCTACGATGAAGGCGGCAAGATCGTTTACTCGGTCGAAGCCGGAAAATCCGCGGGCGTTCACGACTTCGTCTGGGACGGCACGCTCAATTCGGGCGGCAAGGCCGAACCCGGCACCTACGAAGTCAAGATCGACGCGCTCGACATCAACGGCGAACCCGTGCAGGCGACATCGGTCGTTTCCGGCCTGGTGCGCGGGACCGAAGCGCAGAACGGCCAGATTTACCTGCTGGTCGGCGACCGCGCCGTCGCGCTCAGCAACGTTCTCAATACCGGCGATCCCGGCATGGGCAACAACAACAGCGACGGCCTGACGATGGCGCTCAATTATGTCGGCCTCGATGTCACCTATAAGAATGAAGAGATCAATTACAGCGGCTCGGGCATAGTCAACGTCAACTACACCCTCGAAAATACGGCCGTGCAGTCGCAGGTCATTGTCAGGGACAGCACCGGCAACATCGTTTACAGCGCCAACGCCTCCAAGGCGAAAGGCTCGCACACGCTGGCATGGAACGGCCGCTTCAATAACGGCACGCAGGCGCCGGCCGGTGAATATACGGTCACAATTGACGCTATCGACGCTGCGGACAAACGCATCAATACGCAGGTCGTCAGCGGCGGCCGCGTCACGGGCGTCGAAACGAACAACGGCGAGATTTTCCTCGTCGTCGGCGGCGACAGTATTCCCCTGATCGACATCCTCAGCGCCAACATACCGCCGGAGGAAGCATGATTTTTTTCACCAACCAGTTTTTTAATTTTAAACGTAAAGGAGACTAACCATGGGACTTTTTGGATCATTATTTACGGGTGTTTCGGCGCTCTTTGCCCAGTCGCAAAGCACCGCGATCATCTCGAACAACATCGCCAACGTGAACACGACCGGCTTCAAACGTTCCGAAGCCGCCTTCAACAGCCTCGTGACGACGGAAAGCCGTCTCGCACGCTACTCGCCGGGTACGGTTTCCGTTAACCGCATCCAGCGCGTCGACCAGCAGGGCTCGATCCAGCAGACTTCATCGGGAACCGACGGCTCGATCGCCGGCAACGGTTTCTTCCCGGTCAAGCGCTCGACCGACGCCAGCCAGCCGTTCCTCTATACGCGCGCCGGCCAGTTCAGCGAAGACGCGCAAGGCCTGCTCCGCAACGCTTCGGGCTTCGTGCTGTATGCATGGCCGATCGATGCCGACGGCAATCTGCCCGCCAACCAGGGCGACCTGACTTCGCTCGTGCAGGCGGACGTCGCGTTCCTCGGCGGCCTGACCCGCCCGACAACGTCGGCGGAACTCGCGATCAACCTGAACGCCAGCCAGACCAGAGCGCAATATACCGATCTCGGCGCAGGCCCCTCGCCCGCACCGCAGGGCGTCAGCGCCAACGGCGCCGCGCACTTCACACGCGGCCTGACGGTGTTCGACTCGCTCGGCGGCGGCCAGACGCTGACCCTGGAATTCCACCATGTCTACCCGCCGACAGTGGTGTCGATCTCGGGCACGTCCGTCATCCTCGACCGCAACACCGATCTTGCGTTGGTTCCAGGCATTGCCGATGGCGACCGTTTCACCATCGACAACACCACGACCGGCACAGGCCCGTTCATCTTTGAATACGACAACAACGCCGCGGTCGGCGGCGGCGCCGTCGGCTACCGGACGGTTGGCGAACTGATCGATGCGATCAACACCAACTTCCCGGGCGAAGTCGAGGCCCGCATTAACGAAACCGGCGACCTGGTGATCGAAAGCGTCAACCGCGCGGATACGATATCGCTGACCAACACGGTCGGGACGCCGCTGACGGACCTGACGATGAGCCAGATCGGCGCAGCGCTCACCGCGCCGAACCTGCCGCCCGGCAACACCGATACCGTCCTGTCGAACAGCGAAGAAATCTTCCCTGACTTCCAGGATCTCACCACGGCCAACACGCAGGGCTGGTGGCAGGTTGTCGTCCGTCACCCGAACGGCAGCGAAATCACCCGCGGCCTGCTGAACTTCAATACGGACGGCTCGCTGAACGCTTCCGCTGACGTGAACGGCAACACCGACATCCAGATCCCGGACGTCAACTGGGGCAACGGTTCGTCGCTGCAGACGATCGGCATCGATGTCTCGCGCTTCAGCCAGTTCACCGGCAACTTCGACGTCATCTTCTCCGACCAGAACGGCGCCGAGCTCGGCCTCCGGACGGGCGTGGAACTGACGCGCGAAGGCATCGTGGTCGCGCGGTTCTCGAACGGCGCGTCGGCCGACCTCTACAAAATCCCGCTGATCACCTTCGCGAACGAAAGCGGCCTGACGGAAGTTTCCGGAACGGCTTATTCGGAATCGGAAGAATCGGGCGAAGAAAACCTGCGCGAAGCCGGCACCGGCGGCGCGGGCTTCGTCGAGCCCTCGACGCTGGAAGCCTCCAACGTCGACCTCGCCGATGAATTCGCAAGGCTGATCATCTCGCAGCGCGCCTTCGGCGCCGCCACGAAGGTGATCACCACGGTCGACCAGATGACGGAAGACCTTCTCAGGCTCCGCTAACGCGTAGCCTGAAAGCGGTAAGCCGTAAGTAATAAGTGATAAGACAAACCTATTCTTACCCGCTTATTACCTATCTGCTTACCACTCATTACTGAATTCGGGGCCCAGGGCGTCTCAGGGTATGCTACCCGGCATTCCCTAACCCCCTGGGAGTTCTGGGCCCCGGGTACCTGCTGCGGAAGGAGAATCCAGGAGGGGTTCGACGGCCACAGCCGGGCGCACCGGGCCAATGCCCAGCCACCCTTACCCCGGTGGATGAACCCAACCGCCTGGTGCGCCCCCCTTATATATCCTTATATATATTGTCATCCCCGGCAGTGAGCCGAAGGCGAGCGTGAACGGGAGAGCTGGCATATTATTTATGTGCCGCGAAGCGGCCTGTCGTACCTTTTTAAAAGCCGGATCCCCGCCTTCGCGGGGATGACAGACTGGCCCAATTCATCCACAGTCCTTATGGCAAAAAAACGCCAATATTCTTGCCTGGCTTTCAAAAACCCCTGAAAATCAATCGTTAGTTTATAAAAAGGGCGTTAACGCTCCCTTCATTTTTATGGTATATTCTAATAAAATACGGTCGAAGTATTCGGCCTATGCAGGACGCATAAGTTAACCTAGGAAAGGAACTAAACTATGGCTTCTTCAGACGTCGTACTATCCGCAGCGTTGCGGAATAACCTTCTCTCCCTTCAAGGCACTCAGAGATTGATCGACACGGTCCAGCTTCGCCTGGCCACCGGTCTTAAGGTCAACTCCGCTCTTGACGGTCCCCAGCAGTTCTTCACCTCGCAATCCCTGACCAACCGCGCCGGCGACCTCGCTCGCCTGCTCGATGGCATCAACCTCTCGATCCGCACGATCGAAGAAGCTGATAAGGGCGTTACGGCTTTGACCAGCCTTTTGGAACAGGCAAGCGCCCTGGCTGACGAAGCCAAAGGGGTTGCATTGTCTGCTTCGGGCTTTGCCCAGATCAAGAGTACGGTTGATTTGAGTAATGTTGACAGCATTACAGCTGACTCCGGCGGTACGATTGCCGCTGGCGACGATATTGTTGTCAGCGTGGTACGCGCAAACGGTGCCATTGTTACGATGGGCGGCGGTGCAACGGAAATTAGCCTTGTTGCTACCGACACCGTTTATAGCATTGCCAGCCAAATCAACTCCAACACGAGCATCAACCCTTATGTTAGAGCAACGGTCGACAACAACGGCAGACTTACCATCACATCCCTTGAAGAAGGCGCATCGATCCGTATTTCGGACGGTACAACTTCGCTAGGCGCTGATGGTTATGCTTTCCTTGGTCTTGATCACTTTATCGGCACTGAAGAAAACGTTGCTGCCCAACGTCAGGGTGGCACAGCAATTGCCGGTCGCACTATCTACTCTGTAGCAAGTGCTGCCGCTACCGTTAACGGTCTCTATGAGGCAAGCGCTACAGCTTCAGGCGCCGGCTTCCTGGACGGTGCCGGTACGGACTCCGCTAACTTAATTCTGACGATTGACGGCATTACTTACGACACCGGAGCTATTGTTGACGGAACAACGATTCAGGAGATCGTTGATAACATCAACAACACAGTTACCGGCGGCGAAGTCGTAGCCAGATTCAACACAACTACCGGCAGAATCGAAATGGAATATGCAGATTCTGTTGGCTACGTCATGCTGGAAATGGACTCGAACGCAGTCAACACCAAAGCTGACTTCGGATGGAGCGGTTCGTCACAATCTGTTGCAGCAACAGAATATCCGACGGACACTAACATGCCGTTGGCCACAGACGATATGAGCGAACGTTTCAATTTCTCCGGCTCTGCCGCTGATTTGGCTCGTTACCAGGATGACTTCAACACCATCCGCGATCAGATCGACGCCCTGGTTGAAGACGCGAACTTCCGCGGCGTCAACCTGCTCGGCGGCGACACGCTGACGACTTTCTTCAACGAAGATCGCAGCAACTCACTGGAAACAGTTGGCCAGGATCTGACTGCCGCCGGCTTGGGCATTACTGCCGCGACATTTACAAACGCGGGTAGTGTTCAGACGTCAATTGATCAGCTCTTAACAGCAACGGATATGGTTCGTAACTTCGGTTCGACCATAGCCAACAGCCTGTCGATCATCCAGACTCGCCGTGACTTCACGGAGAGCACGATCGCGACGTTGAAAGCCGGTGCGGGCGACCTCGTCAATGCCGACCAGAACGAAGAAGGCGCAAACCTTCTGGCTCTGCAAACCAGGCAGCAGTTGGGCGTCACCGCCCTGTCGCTGGCTGCGCAGTCGCAACAGTCGGTTCTCAGACTCTTCTAATAACAAAAGAAAAAAAGTTAGGTACCAAAGGCCGGGAAAGAAATTCCCGGCCTTTTCGTTTGCATCGTCATCGCGAGGAGGCCGCAAGGCCGACGCGGCAATCCATTTAGAAGTCTGGATTGCTTCGCTTCGCTCGCAATGACGGAACAAAAGTTATCCGCCCGGGAATGACAATAAAATCAGCATTACTTTCACCTTTTTTTAGGTCTTTTCGCGGTATACTATAAGGAGTGGCAGAAGCTGCGAGCCCCAAGCTATAACCAAGGGGGCGAAAGGAAGAATTCCGATGGGCCTGATCATCGATTTAAAACCCGGAGAAAAAATACTGATCGGCGAGGCCGTCATCACCAATGACAGCCAGCGCGCCCGCCTGCATATCGCCGGCGACGCGCCGATCATCCGCGAAAAAGACGTCATGCAGGAGGAGCAGGCCGACACGCCGTGCAAGCGGATCTATTTCCTGATCCAGTGCATGTATCTTTCGCGCACGCCCGGCGATTATCACAAAAAATATTTCGCCATGGTCGAGGAGGTTCAGCACGCCTCGCCTTCCGCCGCCTTCTTCTTCATGCAGATCAACGACCACATCATGAGCGGCACCTATTACAAGGCGCTGAAGGTGGCGAAGGAACTGATCGAACACGAACGCGAGCTGGTGGAAAATGTCCTCAAAAAAGCCTAGCAACCCGTACGCCGCCGCCGCCAGCGCCTACGGCACGCACGCGCAGCAGCACACGCCCGACCAGCGCGAGACCGAGGCGCGCGTCCTGCTCAAGGCCGCGCAGATGTTCAAGGATTTGCAGAATGACTGGGACAATTCCAACCTTGAAGTCATCGAGGCGACGCTGAAATATAACCGCAATATCTGGCTGATGTTCTACGACACGGCCGTTGAAAACGCGGAAGGCAACCGCCCGAAAGATCTGCGGAGCAACATTGTCAACCTCGCCAATTTCATCTTCAAGCGCGAGATCGACATCATGTCGGACCCGAAAAAGGAAAAGCTCGACGTGCTGATCAACATCAACCGTGAAATCGCCGCCGGGCTGATGACCAAGCCGCCGGCAGCGGAAGAACAGCCGAAGAAATAATCCGCGTCATCGCGAGCCAACACAGTTGGCGTGGCGATCCATTTCTGGATTGCTTCGTCGGTTTTGCCTCCTCGCAATGACGTGGAAAATAAAAAAGGACGCTGAAAAGCGTCCTTAAATTTTGGCTTCAAACCTTATTAAGCCGTGACAACCACATTGCCGCTGGTGGGCGGCGCGCTGACGGCGGCGGCGGCCTGCGCCGTGCTGGCCAGTGCGCTCGCGGCGACTTGCGCCTCTGCGTTTACCTGCGGCGCGGGTGTGTCAACTTGCGGTGCCGCGGCCTGCTGGCTCGGCGTCGGCGCATCCGGAACATCAGGCACTTCCGCGCGGGAAGCCTGGGTGGCCTGTCTAGCAGCGATCGCGGCACGAACCTGCATCGTCTGTTCCGAGGGAAACTGTTTCGTCACATCGCCCGTGTCACGGTCGCGGATCTGGAGAACGGCCTTGTCGTAGTTCACATCCATGTAAATGAACGGGCTGACATAGGGCGCGCGCGCAACTTCCTGCACTCTTTCAGGATTGGCTGTGAGAGAACGCGCAACGCTCGCCTGCTCCGCGGAACCGCGGAGGAGCGAAGCATTGGCAACGACTGCGTTCACAGCTTCAATCATATAATCCCTAACCTTATCTGGAATTTCTGCGGAGGTTTGAATACTTGAGAAAACGCTACGCAAAATCCAGACATACTACCCTATTATCATGTTACCGCGGAACGGCACAAATGTCAAGAAATTCAATAAATAAAGGCTTAAAACATCCTTTACACCCCGCGACTCGCGGGAGTTCTGCGGGTTTCGTGAAAATCGTCTTTTACTTCAAGTATATTTACTTTTTACTAATATAAAACCAAGTAAACTAAGCATTTTATTCCTATAAATACAGTAAATATTCATTTTATAAATACATTTGTACTCAATACTTTCTTTATTTCATGAAAAAGCCTGGTTATATAAATAGATGCGCAATTCCGGCCTTATCCACAGCGGACATGGAAAATGGTTAAAAAACATATTATAATGATCTTGGGTTGGGAACTTTCACCCTTGCCCGTCCTTAATTCTCGCACGCGTAACTGGCATAAAACTCGCATAAATAACCAATAAAACTGGTATTTTTTGGGCTCCCGCTCCCGGGAGTCCGTCATATCAGGAAAAGCTGAAACAAAAGGCAGGATCGGTTGAGCAATTTTGTAGACACAATGAGACAGCTGGGGCCCTCGCGTCTTGGCGTTATGGGGGCGATCCTGGTCGGCCTCCTGTTATTTTTCGTGTTCGTGTCGCTGCGGGTTTCGACCCCCGACATGAAGGTGCTTTATTCCGATCTTTCGACCGCCGATTCCAGCGCCATGGCCGGCAAGCTCCAGTCCGGCTCGATTCCCTTCGACGTATCCGCCGACGGCACGCGCATCATGGTTCCTGAAAAAGAAGTCGGCCGCGCGCGTTTGCTGCTGGCCGAGGCCGGCCTGCCGAACGGCGGCTCGATGGGCTATGAAATTTTCGACAAGGATTCCGGTTTCGGAACCACCAATTTCGTCCAGAACATCAACCAGGTGCGCGCGCTCGAAGGCGAGCTTGCCCGCACCATCAGCTCGCTGCAGGGCGTGCACAATGCCCGCGTTCACATCGTCTTGCCGCAACGCGAACTCTTCAGCCGCGAAGCCCGCCCGTCCAGCGCCAGCGTGTTCCTTGGCCTCCGCGGTACCGGCGGCATTGAAAGCTCGCAGATCGCCGCCATCCAGTCTCTCATCGCCTCGGCCGTTCCCGGCCTGAAAGCGTCCAACGTTTCCATCATCGACAACAAGGGCACCCTCCTCGCGCGCGGCGGCGAAGAGGAAGTCAACCTGATGACGATGAAGACCGAGGAAATGCGCCGCAACTACGAAACCAACATGACCTCCAAGGTCGAGGACCAGGTCAGCCGCATCGTCGGCTACGGCAATGTCCGCGCCACCGTCACGGCGGAAATCAATTTCGACCGCATCAGCACCAACGAGGAACTGTTCGACCCCGAACAACAGGTCGTGCGTTCGGCACAGACAACGACCGAAAGCAGCACCGAACAGGGTGAAGGCGGCGCGGATGTGAGCGTCGAGAATAACCTCCCCGGCGCCAGCAGCGACCTGCTCGGCGGCGCGCCCATGAATGAAAGCAACCGCACCGAGGAAGTCACCAACTACGAAATCGGCAAGACCGTGCGCAGTACCGTGCGCGAAGTCGGCGAGATCAAGAAACTGTCCGTCGCCGTGCTGGTTGACGGCCGTTACAAGCCCGCTGAAAAAGCCGCTGCCGCCGAAGGCGAAGAGGCCAAGGAAGAAGACAAGGACGCCAAGCCTGAAATGGTTTACGAGCCGCGCAGCGAACAGGAAATCGCGCAGATTACCGCCCTCGTCAAAAGCGCGGTCGGTTTCAACGAAGAGCGCGGCGACACGATCGAGGTCGTCAATATGCAGTTCGCGAGCGTTGATACCGACCAGGGGGATTTCGTCGATGACCGCATGCTGTTCGGCTTTGATAAAAACAAGCTCCTTGATGTTGCCGAGATCGTCACCGTCGCCATCATGATCATCCTTGTGGTCATGCTGGTGCTGCAGCCGATGGTCAACCGTCTGCTGATCTCCGAAGCGCCAGAAATCGACACCAACCTCGAGGCCGACCTGCTGGGCGTGCGTCCGGCGAACCCCGCGCTCGCCGGCCCTTCCGATAATGAATTCATGGCGGCGCAGGGCGGGAAAGACGCCGAGGAAAGCCTGATCAACATGCAGGGCGTCGAAGGCAAGGTGAAAGCGTCTTCCGTCAAGAAGGTCGAGGAAATCGTGCAGAATTATCCGAATGAAACCGTTTCGGTTCTGCGCAGCTGGATGACACAGGAACCGGGAGCATAACGAACCATGGCATTACGCGTCCGCGAAGATTACCGCACCCTCACCGGCCCTGAAAAAGCGGCCATCCTGATGCTGTCGCTCGGCGAGGAACAGACCGCCAAGATTTTCGAGCATATGGATGACGACGAGATCATGGAAATCTCGCAGATCATGGCGACGCTCGGCAAGGTCTCCCCTTCCGTCGTCGAGCGCCTGTTCGTCGATTTCGCCGAGCAGATGTCTTCGACCAACGCGCTGATCGGCACGCAGGACTCGACGGAGCGCCTCCTCAACAAGGCCGGCATCTCGAAAGACCGCATCGACAACATTATGGAAGAAATCCGCGGCCCGGCCGGCCGTAACATGTGGGAAAAGCTCGGCAACGTGAACGAAGAAATCCTCTCCACGTTCCTGCAGAAAGAATACCCGCAGACGGTCGCCGTCGTTCTCTCTAAAGTCTCCAGCGACCACGCCGCGCGCGTCCTGGCGATGCTGCCGGAAAATTTCGCGCTCGAGGTCATCCACCGCATGCTCCGCATGGAAGCCGTGCAGAAAGAAATCCTGGAAGAAGTCGAAAAGACACTCCGCACCGAATTCATGACCAACCTGGCGAAGACCCAGCGCCGCGACAGTTACGAGATGATCGCGGAAATCTTCAACAACATGGACCGCAACGTCGAGGGCCGCTTCATGGAGCAGCTCGAGAAGAATTCGCCGGATGCCGCAGAACGCATCCGTTCGCTCATGTTCACCTTCGAAGACCTCGGCAAGCTCGACCAGACCGCGATCCAGACGCTTATCCGCGCCGTCGACAAGGACAAGCTGCCGATCGCGCTCAAGGGCGCCGCCGAAACGTTGCGCGAGCTGTTCTTCACCAACATGTCGGAGCGCGCCGCCAAGATCCTCAAGGAAGACATGGGCGCCATGGGCCCTGTCCGTCTGAAAGATGTAGAAGAAGCGCAGCAATACATCGTCAACGTCGCGAAAGACCTTGAAGCCCGCGGCGAAATCGTCATCGCCAGCGGCACCGAAGAAGACCAGATGATCTATTAATCAGTTTATTGGTAAAGAGTAGATGACAGGCAAAGCCGTCCATTCAGGCCAGAAATATTTCTTCAACGAAAATATTTTCGATGACGGTCATACCGATGAACCGCCGCCGCCCACCTTCAGCGAGCAGGAACTCGCCGAAGCCAAACAGAAATCATCCGCCGAAGGCCGCCAGCAGGGCCTGAAGGAAGCGGAATCTTCGCAACTTAAACTTACCGCACAAGTTCTCGAGCAGATCCGCAAGCAACTCGTCACGCTCACCGCGGCCGAGGCCGAGCGTGAAAAATTATTCGAGCAGGAAACGCTGGCGCTGTGCCTCGCCGTTTTCGACCGCCTCTTCCCTGTCTACAGCAAGCTCACCGGCTTCGAGGAACTGAAGCAATCGATTTCCGAGATCATCAAGCAGCAGGAAGGCCAGAATCAGGTCAATGTCATGGTCACGCCCGACGTGGTCGGCGCGATCGAGACTCACCTGACTTCCTTGAAAGAGGCCGGCTTCGAGATCAAATTCACGGTCAAAGGCGACGAAACCCTGGCGCCGGGCGCTTGCCGCCTGGCTTGGAGCGAGGGCGGCGCGCTTCGCAACCCGCAGATGCTTGCGGATGAAATCAGGACATCTATAGAGCAGGTGCTTGCGAAAAAAGGCTCAAAAGGCCATGATAAGGATGAAACCGGGTCCTCCCCGGCCGGAGAAGGCGCATGAGCACAGAAGATGACAAGGCCAAAAAAGGCATGAATCTCGGCGAAATCGACAACGATGCGCGCCTGAAGACCGATGTTAACGAGTTCGAGATCGGCGAGCCGATGGCCAGCGATGTCAACGCGATTTATGACATCCCCGTCCAGATTTCCGCCGTTCTCGGCAAATCCACCATGCAGGTCAGCCAGCTCCTCAAACTCGGCCGGGGCGCCGTGGTCGAACTGGACCGCAAGGTCGGCGAGGCCATCGATATTTATGTCAACAACCGGCTCGTCGCGCGCGGCGAGGTCGTGGTCGTCGAGGACAAGCTCGGCGTGACGATGACCGAAATCGTCAAATCCGACCGGACTTAACAAACTTATCTACAGAGCCTGATTTTATTGGAAAACCCGCTTTGGGAACTTTTTCCTTGCGTAAATATTGGTATCACGTAATACAAAACCACCCGGTAACGGGAATTAAAAAGGAGACTTAACCATGAAAAAGTTAGCACTCATCGCCGGGGCTGCAGCGCTTGTATTCCCGGTTATCGCGGAAGCAAAAGGCGACCGTAAAGACGACCATTCCTATACGTATAAGAAGGTCGATCAGTCTGCCCCTATGCATAACGATGGCGAATACCGCATCGAAGTGCAGTCGGAACAAGATTTCCGCACGAATCCTGCAAACCGCGTCGTTACCTTCACCACGTTTGAAGGCGAGAAGCTGATCATCGAAGGCAAGACGGTTTATAAAGTTGCCGCCAACGGCGATCGCTTCTACGCGCCGAACGGTTCCTACATGACCCGCGAAAACTTCAACGTGGTCGTTGAAGACGGGCAACTGAACCGTATCGAAGAACCCGCTGAAATCGTAAGAGTTGACTAACAGGCTTTTACCTCTGGTTGACTTTACACTTAAAAAGCCTGCCCCGAGGGGCGGGCTTTTTCTATATTGCAGCAATTACCCATTTCACTGCGCTTTAAACGCTGGTATATCAGTAGCATGCGTTTGATGATCATCGGCCAGCTCGAAGGCTATATATCGCAGGCAGGCAAGATCGCCCTTCACAAGGGCGCCAAGGTCGTGCATTGCGAGGACACCGAGCAGGCCATCGGCGCGCTGCTGAACGGCAAGGGCGCCGATCTCGTCATGATCGACGTCAAGCAGAAGATCGGCGAGTTCGTCGAGCGCCTGAAGACCGAGCGCATCCACATTCCCGTCATCGCTTGCGGCATCAACAACGACGCCCGCGCCGCCGTGAAGGCTATCCAGCAGGGCGCGAAAGAATATGTTCCCCTGCCCCCTGATTCCGAACTGATCGGCGCGCTGCTTGCCGCCGTCACCGAGGACAACAACACCATGATCGCGGGCGACGCCGCGATGAAGGATGTCGTGAAGCTCGCCGACAAAATCGCGCCGAGCGAGGCGACGGTCCTGATCACCGGCGAATCCGGCACCGGTAAGGAAGTGATGTCGCAGTACATTCACCGCAAATCGAAACGCGGCAACGGCCCGTTCATCGCGGTGAATTGCGCGGCGATTCCTGAAAATCTTCTGGAATCCGAACTGTTCGGCCATGAAAAAGGCGCGTTCACCGGCGCCACGGCGCGGCGCATCGGCAAGTTCGAGGAAGCCAGCGGCGGCACGCTGCTGCTCGATGAAGTCTCCGAGATGGCGCCGCAGCTGCAGGCGAAATTCCTGCGCGTGCTGCAGGAAAAGGAAATCACGCGTGTCGGCTCGAACGACGCGGTGAAGGTCGATGTGCGCATCATCGCGACGTCGAACCGCGACCTGGAAGCCTTTGTTAAATCCGGCGGTTTCCGCGAAGACCTTTATTTTCGTCTCAATGTCGTAAATCTGCGCCTGCCCTCCTTGCACGAGCGGCCAACCGATCTGCCGACGCTGGCGCAGTTCTTCGCCGACAAATATGCCGACGCGAACGGCGTGGGCCGCAAGAAAATCTCGGCGGCGGCTTCGCAGAAAATGAAATCTTATGGCTGGCGCGGCAATATCCGCGAGCTGGAAAACACCATGCACCGCGCGATCCTGGTTTCGACGGAAGACGAGATCGAGGCCGATGCCGTTCATATCGACAGTCCCTCGCTCCGCTCGGCACCCCCTCCCTTAAGGGAGAGGGAGGGGCCCGCGAAGCGGGAGGGTGAGGGACAAACTGCCCAGGTTATTAATCATCCCGGCGCTGTTGAGTCTTTAATCGGCCGCTCCGTCGCCGCCGTCGAACGCGACCTGATCATCAACACGCTCGAGCATTGCCTCGGCAACCGCACCCATGCCGCCAATATTCTCGGCATCTCGATCCGGACTCTCCGGAACAAGCTGAACCAGTACAAAGACGAAGGGGTCAAAATCCCCGCCTCGGCCACCGGCGAATAACCTATTGAAATTAAACAAATTTCTATGATTTTAATGCACCGGTGACGATTCTCCGGTACACTTAAGGCAACTATAAAAAATACAAAAAACTAAAAACTACGCGGCAATATAATAAAGGTGTGTTCATATGACCGACGATAAAGGTTCGGCAACCAATTCCGGCGTTCAGGAGTCCCTCGGCAATCTCTGGGATGCCGTTCAGGATCCCAAAAATCAACAACGTTTAACAGCGCAAGGCGGCGCTCTTTTACAAGCGACCCTCGACCGCTTCACCGCGTATGCAAAAGGCGAAGCGTCCGCACCTCCCGCGGAACAAACATCGCCATCCACGGCACAAACACCGCCTCCGGCAACCGCGCAGACGCCTCCTCCCGCGGCGACAACGCCGCCGCCTGCTTCCACGTCCGGTGCCGGCGAAAAGAAAGAAGATAAAAAGGATAATAAAGAAGAAGACGATATGGGCTGGGTCGCCACGGCGATGTTCAATTTCCTGCCCGACGGCGTCAAGGACTGGGCGGGCACGGCCGCCATTCCCCTCGCCACGCAGGGCCAGTCCTTGATCCAGAAATTTGGCAGGCCAAAGATTTCAAAAAGCCCCGCCGCTTACCTTACATGTATGACGGGCGACAATATCACCGAAATTCCCGAAAGCGTTTTCGATTACTCGAAGAAAATCCTGAAATTGCTTGGTCTCGGCGATAATCCGGAACTGGCCGAAGCCATCAGCGTCGGCTTCATTTCCTTCCTGCGGAGCTATCTGAAATTCATTCCGGGGGTAAAAGCTTTCGAGCAAGCCGCCCAGGGCACACCCAAATTTTCCGATCTGATCGGCTTCGGCACCAACGCGCAGACGCTGCTCGGCCTTTTCAAGCTTGCGCCCTCAGATCAACCCGTCGAGCCGGTTTTGATTTCCACGCTGAAAGATATTTTTAAATCCCAAGGCGTCGAGAATATTGAACATTACTTCCAGTCGGACACAATGAATTACGGCCAGTTCGTCGCCTCCTACGCCGCGCTCGGCCGCGACATGATCGCGTCGAAAAAATGGACTGTCGACCCGGCGAAAGTCACCGAGGACATGAAAAAAACGGCGGACGAAACCATGAAAAAATACGGGATATCGGACCTTGACGGCTCGCTCTCGGCGGGACTGGCCTCGGCTTCGGCCTACGGCGCCGATCTTCTCAAGCTCATGACGTCGCCGCCCCCTGCGCCCACGCCTGCCGCAGACCCGCCAAAACCGGCCAAAACACCTTAAACAGCTATATTTGGTATTGCATCCGTTTGAAATATCCCCTTCCTCCCGTCATCCCCGCGGCGCGGCGTCAGCCGCGCTTGAACGGCGGGGATCCATAATGTGCGCGGCCCTTGCCGCGCGCCTTGTTGTTAGTGCCGGACCCCCGCCGCAGTTTATCCCCGCGCAGGCGGGGACGGGGGTGACAGTTTAAACGATACAATACCCCATATTTGCCGCGTTTGCATGTCCGGGCCGGGCCGGATACAATAAGCGCTGGTATTTTCGACTGTTCCTATTGATTCCGACGACCTGATTTCCATGGCCGACGCGCCCGGTTCAAGACTGCCTGCCACCACCAATTTCGCTGCCGCGCCCGGCGGCGCGCCTGCGGCTGGCGGAACGATGGCGTCGATTGCCCCTTATTTCCGCGGCGACGTGATCTTCGCGCTCGCGATCGTCATGATCATCCTGTTCATGCTGATCCCGGTGCCGACCTTCCTGCTGGATTTCGGCCTGTCGATTTCAGTCGCGCTCTCGGTCATGATTTTAATGACGGTGCTGTTCATCCAGCACCCGCTCGACTTCTCCACCTTTCCGACCGTGTTGCTGGTCGCGACATCATTACGCCTCGCGCTGAACGTCGCGTCGGTCCGGCTTATCCTCGAGAACGGGCATGAAGGGCCGGACGCCGCCGGTCACGTCATCGAAGCGTTCGGCACGTTCATCGTCGGCGGCGAATATGTGATCGGCACCATCGTTTTCGCCATTCTCGTCATCGTCAACTTCGTGGTTATTACGAAAGGCTCGGGCCGCATCGCCGAAGTCGCGGCGCGCTTCACCCTGGACGCCATGCCCGGCAAGCAGATGGCGATCGACGCCGACCTTTCCGCCGGCCTGATCACCGAGGACGAAGCCAAGCTCCGCCGCAAGAAGCTCGAGCAGGAAAGCACGTTCTACGGCGCGATGGACGGCGCGGCGAAATTCGTGCGCGGCGATGCGATCGCGGGCCTTCTCATCGTCTTCGTCAACGTTATCGGCGGCATCATCATCGGCGTCGTTTCGCGTGACATGAGCCTCGCCGACGCGGCGAAGAACTACACGCTCCTCACCATCGGCGACGGTCTTGTCACGCAGATCCCGGCGCTGATCGTTTCGGTTTCCGCGGGTCTCCTCGTTTCCAAGGCGGGAGTCGAAGGCTCCGCCGACCAGGCGCTGTTCGACCAGTTCAGCCGCTATCCGCGCGCGCTGGCCATGACGTCGGGGTTGCTGGTCGCGCTCGGCCTTGTGCCCGTCATTCCCGCCGCGCCGTTCCTCACGCTCGCCGCGGTCATCGGCGGCCTTGCCTACATGTCGTTCCAGCGCCAGGCAATCGCCGAGCAAAAAGCCATCGAGGCGAAAACCGCGAAACCCGTTGGCGTCAAACCGGCGGAGGAGCCGATCTCGAAGGCGCTCGCCATGGATACGATCCGGCTTGAGCTTGGCTACGGCCTCCTTCCGCTCGTGCAGGGCGAAGGCGGCAACAAGCTCACCGACCAGATCAAGGGCCTGCGCAGACAGCTCGCGGAAGATATGGGTTACGTCCTTCCCGCCGTGCGGATTCAAGATAACCTTCAACTTCCCGCCTCCACCTACACCGTGCGTATTAAAGAAATTGAATCCGGGCGCGGCGAAGTGCGGCCCGGCATGCTGATGTGCATGGACCCGACCGGCTCGCCCATTTCCCTGCCCGGCGAAAGCACGACCGAGCCGACATTTGGCCTGCCCGCGATGTGGATCGATGAACGTTACCGCGAGGAAGCGCAGTTCAAGGGATATACAGTCGTGGACGCGCCCACCGTCATCACCACGCACCTGACGGAAATCATCAAGGACAACATGCCCGACCTGCTGAACTACGCCGAGACGCAGAAGCTGCTCAACGAACTCGGCCAGGAATACCAGAAGCTCGTGGCCGACGTCGTGCCAACGCAGGTTTCAATCGGCGGGCTGCAAAGAGTTTTACAACGTCTTCTCTCCGAACGCGTTTCGGTGCGCGACATGCCCGCCATTCTCGAAGGCATCGCCGAGGCCGCCGCCTACACCAAGAACACCGCGCATATCACCGAGCATGTGCGCTCGCGCCTTGCGCGGCAGCTCTGCGATTCAGCGACGAACAATAACGGCGTCGTGCCGCTCGTCACCATGTCGCCGGAATGGGAGCAGGCTTTTGTGGAGTCCCTCGTCGGCGCGGGCGAGGACAAGCAACTCGCCATGCCGCCCTCGCGCCTGCAGGAATTCATCGGCACCATCCGCAATGCGTATGAGCGGTTTTCGATGGAGGGCGAAATTCCCGTGCTCCTCACCTCGCCTGGCATCCGCCCCTATGTGCGCAGCGTGATCGAGCGGTTCCGGCCGCAAACCGTGGTGATGTCGCAGAATGAAATCCACCCGAAGGCGCGGATCAGGACACTCGGGCAGATTTAAAATACCCGCAGAAGTTTAATGAATTAGCGGGTTTCCACCCACTCTTTGCCATAAAATAATTGACATAGTTATACCCGCTGCGCTACGAGTGGATGAACAGGCGTTTCACCACGGAGATAAAAATGAGCCTAACCCCTAAGAAAAAGAGCCTTACAGACACATTCGGCATCAACACCAACCCGAACCTTCGCAACCCGGCAAAATATGAAGCGGTGCCCTACATTACAGCCCAGCCCAACCTGACACCGGAGCTGCTTGATTACCTCCAGAAAAACTGTGCGCCCAAAAGAGAATTTTTTGAGTGGCTTGTCGAGCGCGGCGATCATGTCGATCCCGGCACGCCCATTGGCCGTTTTCATCTTAAAGGTAACCTGCTTCAGTCTCTTCAACCTGCAATTCACTTACCTTTTCCATGCATCATCAGAGAGACCCATGACATCCTGAGTTCGGAAATGCTGTTCTCTTATCAGCGCCTGTTACCCGTTACTTATTCCCAGAAACACGGCCCGCTCTCGTTATCATTAAGCGATGATAAAAAACAAGAGGCGCTCAAGGAAAAATCCCATCCTGAAAACATTTACCGGGATGTTGCGGAGGCTATCCGCATTCTCAAGGGTGGCGAAAACAGGCGCAGCTTTGAAAGCTGGATGGTTGGCCCAAACACAGTTCCTGTCAAAAACTACATTGAAAAGCAGTACAGCCATATGCTGCCGACGCTCATACCTGTCGAACCTTAAACAATGCTGGAGTAGATAGAATGGGCCGCAAATTTCCTGCAAGTCCGGAATTCAATACGAAGGACCATAGCTACGAATGTGAAGTCGCGGCCGACGCGATCATCTCCTATCGCGTTTTAACACGCAGCCTTTGGCAACGGGTTAAACGTTCCCAGAGAGAATTCAATTACGTTTCCCAATTTCCCATTACGGGCAAGACGACAACAAAGTTAGAAGAAGTCCACGATAATGGAGGCGGTATATGCACGGTTGTCACGGGAGACAGGAGAGGGACTTACCACATAGATAAAGAAGTTGAATCTTTCGCGCAGGAAATTGATAACGCAAGCGCAGAATTACATTGGCGTTTCGATTAAATTTAATTAGTGGAGAAAAATATGGGATTTTGGAACAAGAGCGAACCTGACGGTATTAACACGAATCCTGAATTTAAAGACCGCACGCGTTATGCGCCCATTCCTTTTGTCATCGCTGTGCCACAGCTTAGCCAGGTGTTTTATAAAGCCTTACACGGAGTTCATTACAAGAAAAAACTTTTTCTGGAATGGAAGGCCAGCCCGGGAGACCATGTTCAGGGACGTTCCCTTATTGGACAATTTAATCTTAAATCACGCGCATGGTTTGGCGGCTCAAAACCCGGCGAGATTTTAATGCCGAATAATGGAATCATTACTGAAACTCTAAATAGCGAGACATCAAAATATCTCTTTGCTTACCAACCGTTACTGCCGCTGACTGAAGCAGAAAAATACAGACACATGCCAGTCGAACAGGCCGAAAAATCTTTACGTTTTATACCAGTTCCCCTTCCTTACGGACGTTTATGTCAGGATGTCTTTATGGCTCTTCGTTATGATGAGGATGGTCAAGCATTACGTTCAGAAGATAACGTAAACTACATTATCAACGATGAGATTGATAAAATGGGGTATGTCACGGTCATTCCCGTTTTGAATCGATAAATTAGACAAATTAACTGCGTGGAGATTGAGTGATGAGCATTTTTTCAAATTGGTTTGTTAAACCTGCTGAAACTTATCCGGTTCTGAAACCTGAAAGTCAGATACCTCCACATCCCGATACGCCTCTCGAAAATTACCTGATTGTCATTCCTGTACCGCCCCCGGCGATTACATCGGCTTTCAATTTTGCTTGCCGGAGAACATCGGAACTGAATTACGGCGTTCGTAATGAACTTGTTTGGGCGGGAACGCAAATCGCGCTGTGCGGCAATGTGCCCGTTATTGCTCCGGTAAGCGGCAAGGTTTTCCTTTCAGGATTTGCCGCCGATGAATGGCGGGCGGGTAAATGGCCCACGGTTTCGGCATCATGGCCTAACTGGAGCCGTCCAAATACCGAAGACGGCATTCCGAATGGCATCATTCTTGCCAAAATCCAGCCGATTAAAGGAAGCAACCCGGACAATTATATCATTAATGCCTATGCCCCTCTTTTCAATGCCAGTTCCATCGCGTTCAATAATGAAAGGCGGTCCTGGTATAAAACATACGGCAAGACCCGCGATGAAATTGAAGCCAAAAGGCATCGTTTTGAAAGCGCTCTTGAAGTGCTGAAAAACGCGCCATTGAGACGGGAAACACTTCCCTCACGAGATTTGGGTTGAAACCCGCCTTTTCCACCCCCACTTTCCTGTAAAATATAATAAAATTGCTCTGGAAACCTTTTTCCGGAAAATTTATAATTTAGGCTGATTCGAGTAAGCAAGTTTCTCCCATGCGGCTGAAATCCTTTTATGCCAGGACAATGACAGAGGCGATGCAGATGATCCGCGATACGCTCGGTGAAGATGCGATCATAGTTGCCACCCGCGAGGAAAAGGGCGGCAAGGCCGTGCATGTGACCGCCGCCATCGACCCGCCCTCCTACGGCGCGCCCGCCTTCGAGATCGGCAAGTCGTCCACCCCCGCCGAGGGCGACGACTGGCTGCAATATGACGAGGAAGAGGAGCAATCGCTCATCGCCGAGGAGCTGACGGAAGTGCTGCTCCGCCATTCCGTGCCCGAAGACGTCATGGACCAGATTCTCTCCTGCGCCACCGTGGTGGGCCTCGAGCAGCCCTCCATCGCGCTGATTGCCGCGATCGAGCATCTTTATAATTTCCAGCCGCTGCCGCAGAAGGCGCATAAAAAACCGATCATGATGGTCGGGCCGCCGGGTTCAGGCAAAACTCTCGCTGTCGCCAAGGCCGCCGCGCGCGGCGTGATGGGGGGCCTGCGGGTCGGGGTGATTTCAGCGGATACGGTCCGCGCCGGGGGAGTCGAGCAGCTCGCCGCCTTCACCAAACTTCTGCGCATCGATCTCAAAAAAGCCGCGAACGCGCAGGAGCTTGCCGAGATGCTGCGCGGCCTGCAGGGCTACGACCAGGTTTTCATCGATACACCGGGCGTCAACCCCTTCGACCAGAACGACGTCAAAAACGCCGCGCGGTTCATCGGCGCCGCCGAAATCGACCCTTATTTCGTCCTGCCCGCCGGGACTGACGCTGACGAATCCGGTGAAATGGCGCGGGTTTTCGCGGCCATCGGGGTGCACAGCCTGATCGCCACGCGGGTCGATATCGCGCGGCGTCTGGGCGGTATTTTATCGGCCGCGCACCATGGCGGCATGACTTTTGCAGACGCCAGCAACACGCCGAAGGTGGCGGACGGCCTGTTCGGTTTGGACCCGCGTTCCCTGTCGGCGCTTTTGATGCCGGGGGCATACACGCAAGGAAAAAAAGAGTATAAGAAAGCAGGAAGCAGGCAATGACCACCGAGACACAGGAAATGCTCGACCCGCAGACCGGCGGCCCGTCCTTCAGGCGGGGGCGCAATATCCTCGCGGTCGCCAGCGGCAAAGGCGGCGTCGGCAAGACCTGGTTTTCCATCACCCTCGCCCACGCCATGGCCAAGGCCGGGCGCAAAGTGCTGCTGTTCGACGGCGATCTGGGCCTCGCGAACGTGGACGTTCAATTGGGCCTGATGCCCAAGCGCGACCTGAACGATGTTATTCGTGGCCGCCTCTCGATCGACAAAGTCATCCAACCTTTTGAAGAAGGGGGCTTCGATATCATCGCGGGCCGCTCGGGACAGGCTTCGCTCTCCGCCCTGCCCTCGCAGCGCCTGACTATTTTGCGCGACCAGCTCATCGATGTTTCGGAGCAATATGACGTTGTGATCGCCGACCTCGGCGCGGGCGTCGACCGGACTGTAAGAATGCTTTCCGCTTCGGCGACGCGCACAGTGTTGATCACCACCGACGAACCCACCTCGCTCACCGACGCCTACGCCTTCATCAAGCTCGGCAACGCGGCGGGCATGTCGAAAAATGTTTCCATCGTCGTCAACATGGCGCCCAGCGCGTCGGAGGGCGAGAAAACCTACAAAACCCTGCTCAAGGCCTGCGAGAATTTCCTCCGTCTCACCCCGCCGATGGCCGGCATCATCCGCGCCGACAGCAAGGTGAAAGATTCCATCCGCAGCCAGACGCCGATCCTGATCCGCTCGCCGAATTCCGACGCTGCCGAGGATGTCGAACGCGTCGCCCGCGCGCTCTGGAAAACGCTGGAAGACAGCCGCAGGGCCACGGCCTAAAAATCACAAACAAACACTAATAAAATAAATAAACGCGACGTTACGAAGAAACGAAGTTTTTATTTTATTCTTCTTCGTGACTTCGGGTCTTCGCGTAAAAAATATTTTTAAATTCGTGTCCATTCGTGGTTAATTACTCTTATGACCTCCGGCCCGACGAAAATTCCGCCGCAACAGATTCCCGGCCAAACCCCACCCGCGAAACCGCCGGGCAATCCGAACGTGCTGCTGGAAAAACTCCCCGCTGAACTCTCCGACGTCAAAAAAACCATCGAGATCAAGGGCCGCGTCATCCGCGACCACGGCGACGGGCGGCTAGACATCCGCACCGAACAGGGCGACGTCACGGTGAAGGCCGATCCGCGCCCGCTGAATGTCCGTGCGGGCGATAAAGTCGAAATCGAAATTCCGCCGGGACGCCCGCCGCAGAATGCCCGCGTAACCACGGAAGCGTCATCCCAGCCGGCGCCGCCGCGCACGTCGCAAACGCCCGTCGACGTCGAGGTTCGCCCGCAACCTGCACAGCCCGTGCAAAGGGCGGACAGCCCGCCGCCCGCCGCGCCGCTGTCGGAAGGCCAGGTCGTGCGGCTGCAACCGCTCACGCCCGCCGAGGCGGCGCACTATGTGCCTTTGCCCGCCGAAACGCTCGCCGCGATCATTCCCGAGATCGTCGCCGCGAAAACGGAAATCACCGCGCAGGATGTGCAGGAATTTATTACCAACGAACTCGCGAAAATCACCGGACAGGTTCCGCCAGCACAAATTACAAGCATAAAAGTTACGGACGCGCTGAATTCCCCTCCCCCGAAGGGGGAGGTTCTTTTGATTTCCCTCCCCCTGCAGGGGGAGGGTGGGGCGGGGGGTTACGGTACCCAACAATTTGCCATCCTAACCCCTCCCCCTACCCCCTCCCTCCGGGAGGGAATAAGTGTGAGCGCGCTTTTCGTGGATTCCACGCTGCCATCTGCGCCAGCGTTTCCTGCGGCACAAGCACCTATTACGTTTTCACCTGAGACCACACTCGCACTGCAAATTCCCACCGCGCCGTTCCGCGCGCAGATCGCCGCGCTCGATGCCACGCCCATGCCCGCCATCCTGGCGCCCGAAACAAGGCCCACTCCCGCCGTCACGACCGAGGCGCTGAAACAAATCCTCGAGAAGCCTTTGATCCTGCAAAATCACAAGGCCGGGGAAATGCCCGCCATCGTCACCGGCCTGACGCCGCAGAAACTCCCGGTGATTTCGGTTTTCAACCCGGCAACCAACACCGAAATGTTTTTCATCATGCATGTCCCGGCGAACACGGTGCTGCCCGGCACGGAAATCACGTTGCTTCCGCAGCAACCTCTGCAGAGCGCGACCCCGGTCACGGCGCAGGTCACATTCGCGCCGATGCCGTCTTATTTCCTCGCGCCCGAACCGTGGCCGATGATGGACGAGATTTACCAGACGCTGGCGCATATCATGCCGCGCGCCGCGCAGGCGATGTCGAATATGACGCCCTCGCCCGGCAACCCGGTGCAGCTCGGACCCGCGGCGCTGTTTTTCCTCGCGGCCGTGCGGGCGGGCGATCTTTCACAATGGCTCGGCAATAACGCGGTCGATGCGCTGCGGCGCGGCGGCAAATCCGGCCTGTTGAATAGGCTCGGGCAGGAAAGCTCGGCGCTGAACCGCCTCGCGTCCGACACGGTTTCCGGCGAGTGGCGCGCGATGTCGATGCCGATGATGTTTGAAAACCAGATGCACAAAATCGCGCTTTATTACAAAAACGATTCCGAAAGCCAGCAGAAAGACAATCAGGGCAAACAGACGCGGTTTATTTTCGATCTTAATCTCGATGCGTTGGGTAAAGTTCAGCTCGACGGCTTGTTCCGCGCGAAACGACTTGATCTCATTGTCCGCACGCTGACTCCCTTCAGCCTGCCGATGCAGCAGGACATGCGGCGCATCTATTCCGGCGCGCTCGGCGAAACCAGCATCACCGGCGATCTATCGTTCCAGAATAAACCCGAGCAATGGGTGACGATCACGCCCGAAAATAAAAGCACACTCGGGATTTCGACCTGATCACGGCGTTGAAGGTTTGATGACGCCGCATTCCTTCGCAGCCGCAACGAGCGGGTTATGAACCTCGTCTGAGCGATGGGTTTTCGCTTTTGAGGAGTTATAAACATTCTCAGCTATGATGCGGTCCTCAGGCTTAAGCCCCGACTTGCCCTTTTTAAAGTTGCAGGCTGCAAAAGAAAACACTTCCGCTATGTCGTAACGATTAGCCGCAGCCGCAAAGAAAGCCAGGTTCAAATATATAAGCGGATTTTCAGGATCGCTTTTTAAAACTCTGCCAAGGCGCTCGAAAACCTCTTTGCGCTGCATGGGCGGAACAACCCTGTGCACAACGCCCAGATCTGAAAAATTCTGTCTGATTAAAGGATGCCGTTCAACAGCGCTCACCGCCGTTTCCAGGTATTTATACAACACAGTCATGGTTTACTCCCGAGAAGGAGTTTTTACATAAAATAAACCCGGGTGTCAAATTCGGGGGTTTATTCCGTCACGCGACGGCGATAACCCTCGATGGCGGCCTCGTCCAGCAATTCCGCCTGTTTTTTTTCGATGGCGCGGTATTCCTCGGCTTCGCGGCGCTCCTGCGTGATCTCGATTTTCTTGAATTCGGCGAAAGCCTCGCGCATATCCTCGCGCGCGATCTCGATGCGCGTCTCCAGTTTCTCCATCGCCTCGTCGATGTCGGAAATGCGTTCCTTCACCGCCTCGACATAAGCGGAAAAAGCCGTGATCATGTCGATGCTGTTCATTTTTTCGAGCGCGTCGCGCTCTTCTTTCATCTGGCGCTGCAGCGCGGCCTTGTGATTTTGCAGTTCGTCCGCCTGCCGGTAAAGTTCGGCCAAAAATTTCTGCTTCTGTTCGACGGTGTGCTTGCGAACGCGGATGAGCGGGTTGAGGTCAGCCATAAGCCCCTCTTGTCACCCCCGCGAAGGCGGGGGTCTGGCAAAAAGAAAAAGGCCGGATGCCCGCCTGCGCGGGCATGACAGGATAGTTATCCATAGGGCATCCCCAGAATTTGGGCCAATCGTTCAAATGATTCCTCAACCGATGTTGAATCGTCCTTATCCTGCCGCAGAAATTCCTCAAGCTGCGGATAAAGAATGAGCGACTCGTCCACCGCCTTGTCGCTGCCCTTGCGATAGGCGCCGAGGCGAATAAGCTCCGCCATATCCTCATACACGGTGATCACCTGCTTGGCGCGGCGGATGATGGCGTTCTGCTCGGGCGTCAGCACGCCGGGCATGGCGCGGGAAATCGATTTCAGCACATTGATCGCCGGGTAGCGTCCGCGGTCGGCGATTTCGCGTTCCATCACCACGTGACCATCAACGATCCCGCGCACGGCGTCCGAGATCGGCTCGTTATGGTCATCGCCCTCGACGAGGACGGAAAATAATCCCGTGATCGATCCCTGCCCCGGCGCGCCCGGCCCGGCGCGCTCCAGCAACCGCGACAATTCGCCAAACGTGGTCGGCGGATAACCTTTCGATGTCGGCGGCTCGCCGGCGGATAATCCAATCTCGCGCTGCGCCATCGCAAAGCGCGTGACGGAATCGATCAGGCACAGAACCTGCCGCCCCTGGTCACGCATATATTCGGCAATCGCCAGCGTGGTGTAGGCCGCTTGCCTGCGCATCAAGGCCGGTTCATCACCCGTCGCGACAATCACAACGGAACGCGCGAGGCCCTCGGGCCCGAGATCGTCTTCCAGGAATTCCTGCACCTCGCGGCCGCGCTCGCCGACCAGCCCGATGACCGAAACATCCGCACTCGTGTAACGCGCCATCATGGAAAGCAGAACCGATTTACCCACGCCGGAGCCGGAGAAAATACCCATCCTCTGCCCGCGCGCCATGGATATGAACGTATTCATCGCGCGCACGCCGAGATCGAGCTGTTTGCCCAGTCTTTGCCGTGAATGCGGCGCGGGCGGTTTGTTCTTGAGCGGGATCGGGTGTCCGCCCTGCGGCAGCGGACCCAGCCCATCGATCGGCTGCGCCATGCCGTTGATGACGCGGCCCAGCCATTTATCATGCGGCAGGATGACAGGCGCCTGCTCCTGGATGACGGCGCGGCATCCCAGACCCACCCCCTCCAGCGTGCCGAACGGCATCAGCAGCGCGTGTCCCTCGCGGAAGCCCACAACCTCACACGGCACATCGGGCCGTCCGTGGGGACGCAATCGCACCATCGAGCCGATCGAAAGCCCCGCGCCGAAGCCTGCAATCTCCACCAGCAATCCCAGGATTTTAGTCACACGCCCATAGACTTCCTCGCGCTGAAGCACGGAAACCGAGGCCATGGCCTGCTCTGCAAGACGGTCCATAGCTTAATTTAGCAAAATTTCGGCCTTTTTCATGAACTTTTTCTAATGCCGGGCGTTGTCATGGTCTTACCTCAGTAAACGATAAGAAAAGGAGACTATTATGAAACGGCTCTTAGCCCTGACGCTGCTTACGACAGCGATATCGGTTCCTGCTTTTGCGGAAACCTCACTGAATACAGGCGCCAGCACGGGTGTCGGCATTGACGCCGGCGTTGCGGGAGTTGGTGCGAACGTTGACACCAGCAACTCGGTCAACACATCGAACGAATCTGAAGATGTCGGCTCGACCGGCACCGGTTCATCGGGCATGTCGAGCAGCATGTCTTCGGATACTTCAGCCGACACATCCGCTGATACATCATCCAGCACGTCGTCGAATACATCCGCCGACGCCAGCGGCCAGGTCATCACCGGCGAGAATCTCGCCCGTAACGACGTGATCCAGATCCAGCAGGCTCTGCGCCAGGAAGGTTTTTACAACGGCCAGGCTGACGGTGTCTGGGGTCCCCGCACGGCGAGCGCGCTGATGCAGTTCCAGCAACAGAACCAGCTGGGCGCCACAGGCCAGCTGAACACCAACACGCTGGACCAGCTCGGCGTTGAGCTCGGCGCTTCGGGTTCATCGAGCACGAACTCGAGCGGCAGCGCATCGGGTAGCACGGGCGGCGGTTACTAATAAGCCTTCCTAACTACCCTTTACGCAATAATCTAATAAAAACGGGCCTGAAAAGGCCCGTTTTTGCTGCGTTTGCGCAAAAAAATTAAAAGAATTTGTTAACTTTTCTTAAATTTGTTAAAATTAATATTAATGAATATTAAATAATCAAAAGAATATTTTCATATTAGGGGATATATCATGCGCGTACTTTTAGTAGAAGACGATACTTCAACCGCTAAAAGCATCGAGCTGATGCTGAAATCCGAAGGCTATATCGTTGATCTCGCCGATCTCGGCGAAGACGGTCTCGAAATCGGAAAAATTTACGACTACGACATCATCATTCTCGACCTCATGCTCCCCGACATGGACGGCTATGACGTCCTCAAGGCGCTGCGAGACTCCAAGGTCGAAACCCCCATCCTCATCCTCTCGGGCCTCACCGAGCTCGACAACAAGATCAAGGGTCTCGGCTACGGCGCCGACGATTACCTGACCAAGCCGTTTGATAAACGTGAACTGATCGCCCGCATCCAGGCGATTGTCCGCCGTTCGCAGGGCCATTCGCAGTCGGTCATCCAGACCGGCAAGGTGCTCGTGAACCTCGACACCCGCACGGTGGAAGTCGACAGCAAACCCCTGCACCTGACGGGCAAGGAATACGGCATCATCGAACTGCTTTCCCTGCGCAAAGGCTCGACGCTGACCAAGGAAATGTTCCTGAACCACCTCTATGGCGGCATGGACGAACCCGAGGTCAAGATCATCGACGTATTCATCTGCAAGCTCCGCAAGAAACTGGCAGATGCGGCAGGCGGCGACAATTATATCGAAACCGTCTGGGGCCGCGGCTATGTCCTGCGCGACCCGGAAGCGGAAAAAGAAAAGAAGAAAAAAGCCGCTAACGCGTAGCCTTCCTGTCATTGCGAGCGAAGCGAAGCAATCCAGTTTTTAAAGATGGATTGCTTCGTCGGCTTAAGGCCTCCTCGCAATGACGAAACCTGATAATATTGCCTCATGGACCTCTCGCATCTCCCTCCTCAAGTCATCTCGTGGGCCAGCAACGTTGCCTGGTTCCTGCTGATTTCGTTTTCATTCTCGCTGCTCGCCCGTTTTCACTGGGCGTTCGAGCTTTTCAGCCATTTCACGATTCAATATGCGGTGGGCGGGTTTATTCTCGCGGCTTTACTACTCCTGATGCATCAATACTGGCTGGCGGGGCTGTGCGCGTTTGTCATGGTTTTCAGCATCGTGGAAACACGGTGGCTGATGCAGGACCCGCTCCTGTTCACGCGGCCCGCCGCGGAAACCAATTTCACGGTGATGCAATACAATAAATTATTCCGCAACGATCATTTCCCGCAGATGCGGAGGTGGTTCGAAGAGAACGCCGCCAACATCGACGTTCTGATCGTGCAGGAGAGCGGCGTGCGCACGATTGAAGAGCTGGAACAGTTCAGGGATTTTTTTCCAAACCAGCATCCGGCGGATAAAAAAGACCGCTTCAACGATGTGTCGGTTCTCAGCCGCTATCCGTTCGAAGTCGCCAAAATCCCGCTCTCCGACAGATCGGACGTCAGCTGGTTCACGGCGGCGGCCAGCCGCATCGAAATCAAAAAACCCGGCATGCCGCCCATTGTCATTTACAGCTTCCACACGCAGGTGCCGATAGGCAAAACCTACAGCGACCACCGCAACGGCACGCTGGCAGGCCTTGCCAACGCCGTCAAAAATGAACAATCGGAATTCGTCATCGCCTCGGGCGACTGGAACATCACGCCCTATTCCCCCTATTTCGGCGATTTCCTGAAAACATCCGGCCTGCATTACCAGAATTACCGCCTGCTGCCCGAAACCACCTGGGCGGCGCATTTTTTATTCCCGTTCCTGAAAATCCCGATTGATCATGTGCTCTATAACGATAGACTGATGCTCACGGATATCAGACGAGGCCCGGCGATGGGGTCGGACCACCATTCACTGATCGCCTCGTTCAACGCGCCGGAGAAAGAATAAGGCATGCTCAACCTTCCCAACCTGTTGACCATCTCGCGGCTGGCGGTTTTGCCGGTCATCCTGGTTTTGCTGATCGGCGAACCGGACTGGGGCGCAACGGGGATCTGGTGGGCGTTCGCGCTTTACGTGCTGGCCTGCATCACCGATTATCTCGATGGCTGGATTGCGAGAAAAATGAACACGACCAGCGCTTTCGGCACGTTTCTTGATCCGATTTCTGACAAAATTTTCATCGCGGCCCTGTTCATTGTCATGGCCGTCACCGATCGCATTTTCGGCGTATGGGCCTTGGCAGCGGTTCTGATCCTGGCGCGCGAATTCATGGTTTCGGGCTTACGGGAATATCTCGGGCCTCACAACATTCAACTCCCCGTCACAAAACTGGCAAAATGGAAAACCAGCACCCAGATGATCGCCACAGGCCTGCTCATGATCGGGCCCTATATTCCGGGCGATGAATGGCCGGGCCGCGCCATGCTTGTTATCGCAATGGTGATCACCTTGATCACCGGGTGGGGATATATGAAGGCCGGGCTGGACCATATCAAGCAATAAGTGATAAGTGATTAAGTTATAAGAGCTTGATGGTGTTTTTTTTACTTACAACTTAACACTTAACACTTATTACTTAAATCATGCCCGGTTTTTATGATCTTTTCCGCCCGCTTATCTTCAAGGCCGATCCCGAGACGGCGCATCAACTCACATTAAAGGCATTAAAATCCGGTTTGCTCCCCCCGTGCGGCTCGGTCGACGACCCGGCGCTGGAGGTCAAACTCTGGGGCCTCAAATTCCCGAACCCGGTCGGACTCTCGGCGGGTTTCGACAAAAATGCCGAAGTCATCAGCCCGGCGTTCAGAATGGGTTTCGGTTTCGTCGAGGCGGGAACCGTGACGCCGAAACCGCAGCCCGGCAATCCCGCGCCACGCGTGTTCCGCGATCCCAAAACGGAATCCGTCATCAATCGTCTGGGTTTCCCCAGCGAAGGCATGAACGTCTTCAAATCCAATCTCGAAAAATTTCTCGACAGCAGGCACCGCCCGCCCGGCGTGCTCGGCATCAATATCGGCATGAATAAAAATCAGACCGAGCCCGCGAAGGATTACACCGCGCTGATCAATATGCTCGGCCCTATGGCGGATTACATCACGATCAATATTTCATCGCCCAACACGCCGGGCCTGCGCAATTTGCAGGAACGCGGGCCGCTGCTTGAACTCCTCGCCGCCGTGCTGGCCGAGCGGAAAAAATCCTGCGGCGATCACCCGCCGCCGCTGCTCGTTAAACTCGCGCCCGATCTGTCCGAAGACCAGCAGGAAGAAATCGCGCGCACGGTTCTTGAGGCCGGGATCGACGGACTTATTCTCTCCAACACGACGCTCGACCGCCCCGACTCCCTGCCCGGCGATTTCGCCGCCGAGAAGGGCGGCCTCAGCGGCCGGCCCCTTACCGCCAAATCCACCGAAATCATCCGCAGCTTTTACCGCCTGACGGAAGGGAAACTGCCGATCATCGGCGTCGGCGGAATCTCAAGCGGATCAGATGCTTACGAGAAAATCCGGGCGGGCGCGTCGCTGGTGCAGCTCTATACGTCGCTTGTATTCAAAGGCCCAGCCGTGGCAAATTCCATAAATCAGGAATTGCTGGCGCTGCTGAAGAAAGATGGATTTAAGAGTATTTCCGAGGCTGTAGGTTGTGCTGGAAAAAAGTAAAAAAGTTTTTTAACGCGAAGACCCGGAGTCACGAAGAGTAAAGTCTTAACTTCGCTTCTTCGGATCTTCGCGTTAATATTTTTACTTTCATTTGAATTTATAACGGGATTTAAAAAAGCCGATGGCGCCTAAAAAACCGCAGAAGCAGAATAATATCCTGAACGCCCTCGCCGCTCTCGGCGCGGCGGTTGTGGTTGCCTCGCTCGCTTTCGTTTCATTGGAACTTGCGCTCGTCGCCGCCGGATTTTTCGTCACGGTCGCCTATGTGACCAACGATGTCCGCCGCCGCAAATTCTGGGAGAATGGGCTGTCTTTCCGCATGAAGGGCCTGTCGGACAATCTCTCCTCGCTGTCACAGAAAGTCACCAGCACAAGGCAGGATATCCTGAACATCCGGCAGGAAATCGCCGATGTGAACCGCCGCCTGAACAAACAGACCGACCAGGCGGAGGCTGCAAAGCCCGCTCCCCGTCCCGCACCGCCCAAAGCACTTATCGATGAAGCGCTGCCCGGCGCGCTGCGCCGCCGCCCTAGCGCTGCCGAGCCCGCAACGCCGCGCGCGGTGCGCCCCGGCCAGAAAACACCCACGCCCGAGCCGCAGCCGCGCATCGCCAACGATGCCGAATATGACGATCTCAGCGACATGGTGGTGCGCGAACTGGTCGGCCACGCGGTGCGCTCCCGCGCCGTCGATGTATTCGTCCAACCCATCGTGCGCCTGCCGCAGCGCCGGGTTCGTTTCTATGAAGTCTTCGCCCGCGTCCGCGCCCGGCCCGGCATGTATCTGCCCGCGCGGCGTTACATGCGCCTCGCGCAGGAAAACAAGCTCGCGAATGAGATCGATAATTTGCTGCTCGCGGAATGTCTGAAAACAATTCGATCCTCGGCGCATGTCGAGCGCGCCGCGCCGCTGTTCATGAATATCTCGCAGGGCACGCTGCGGAACACTTTATTTCTCAAAACGCTGCTGGGTTTTCTCGCGCAGAACCGCCATCTCGCGCCGCGCCTGGTGCTGGAAATCGCCGTGCCGCAGTTCAAAATGCTGGATGCCGCCTCGCGTGAAATATTGCGCGGCCTCGGCAAGCTCGGCTGCTCGGTTTCGCTCGATCATGTCGAGGTTCCCGACTTTGAAATCGCCGACCTGCAGAAATACCACATCCGCTTTGTCAAGATTTCCGCGCGCACGCTGCTGCCCTACACCCGCAGCGACAAGGGCCGCGCCGAGCTTATGCGCCGCAAGCGCGCGCTGGAAGGCAACGGCATCAGCCTGATCGTTGAAAAAGTCGAAGCCGAGAACGATCTTGTTGAGTTGCTGGATTTCGATATCTCGTACGGCCAGGGGCATTTGTTCGGCCGCCCCGATCTCGAGGCCGCCTACCGCAAGCGCCGTGCTGCGTAGAAAATTCCAAGGGTGTCATCCCCGGCAGCGAGCGGAACGCGAGCGTGAACGGGGACCCGGAAAATATTTGTCGCGAAGCGACACAAAATGCCAGATCCCCGCCGCAGTTTATCCCCGCGAAGGCGGGGGCGGGGATGACAGAGAGGCAAATGAGCAAACAATATTAAGTTTACATTCTGGCTAAAGCCCGCAACAGCACATTCTACGTCGGAACAACATCCGATCTTCCGAAGCGTGTCTGGGAACATAAAAATGACGTTGCTGACAGTTTTACCAAGAAATACGAAGTAAAAAATCTTGTTTATTATGAAGCATTTGATGATCCAGAAAATGCAATAATACGTGAAAAACGCTTGAAAAAGTGGAACAGGACTTGGAAGATGCGTCTCGTAGAAGAAAAGAACCCGGATTGGAAAGATTTATATGATGAAATTTGTAAATAAGAGCCGGATACCCGCCTTCGCGGGCATGACAGTTTTGTTGTTATCTTTTTTCACCGCTCCCGCCCTCGCGCAGGAGCCCGTCACGCCCGTGCACGCCCTCACCATGCACGGCACGCCGAAATACGGCCCCGCATTCACGCACATGGATTACACCAACCCCGACGCGCCGAAGGGCGGCACGTTGCGCCTGCACGCGATCGGCCCGTTCGACTCGCTCAACCCGTTCATCATCAAGGGCACGCCCGCCGCGGGGCTTCTCTTCCTCGGCCAGAGCCTGACCTACGACTCGCTGATGGATCAATCGACGGATGAACCCTTTTCGATGTACTGCCTGCTCTGCGAAACGGTCGAACTGCCGAAGGACAACAAATCCATCACCTTCAATTTGCGCAAGGACGCGAAATGGCATGACGGCACGCCGGTCACTGCCGACGACGTGGTCTGGAGCTTCAACAGCTTCATGGAAAAAGGCTCGCCCTTCTTCAAGGCCTATTACGGCGATGTGGAAAACGTCGTGGCCGAAAGCCCCACCCGCGTCACCTTCAAATTCAAGCATGGCGACAACGCCGAGCTGCCGCTGATCCTCAGCCAGATTTCCATCCTGCCGAAACATTACTGGACGGCGGAGGGCCGTGATATCGGCGCGAGCTCGCTCGTTCCCCCGCTTGGCTCCGGCCCGTATAAATTCGGCAAAATCGCCCCCGGGCGCTCGATCGAATATGTGCGCGTGCCCGATTACTGGGGCAAAGACCTGCCGCTCAACAAGGGCAAATTCAATTACGATCGCATCACGTATGATTACTACCGCGACAGCGACGTGGCGCTCGAAGCGTTCCTCGCCGGCGAATATGATTTCCGCGATGAAAACACCGCGAAGCTCTGGGCCGAAAGCTATAACGTGCCGCAGGTGAAAGACGGCCGTATCATCAAGGCCGAAATCGCGCACAAGCGCCCGGCGGGCATGCAGGGTTTCATCTACAACACCCGCCGCCCGGTTTTCGCCGACAAGAAAGTGCGCGAGGCTTTGGCCTACGCATTCGACTTTGAATGGTCGAACAAGCAATTCGCATTCGGCTCCTACAAACGCTCGCGCAGCTATTTCTCGAACTCGGAACTGGCGTCAACAGGTTTGCCGCAGGGCCGCGAGCTGGAAATCCTTGAAAAATACCGCGGCAAAATCCCGGACGAAGTTTTTACAGCCGAATACAACCCGCCGAAATCGGATGGCTCGGGCAACAACCGCGCGGGCCTCGCCAAGGCCAAGGAAATCCTCGACGCGGCGGGCTGGGCCATGGGACCGGACGGCGTGCGCGCCAAGAACGGCGTGAAGCTCGCGTTTGAAATCATCGATTCAAACCCTCAATTCGAGCGCTGGACGCTGCCTTTCATCAACAACCTGAAAAAGCTCGGCATCAAGGCGAGCTTCCGCACGGTCGACCCGGCGCAGTACCAGAACCGCATGAACGAATTCGATTACGACATGACGGTGATGAGCATCGGCCAGTCGGATTCACCCGGCAACGAGCAGCGCGATTTCTGGTCGACGGCCAAGGCCGACATGCCCGGCTCGCGCAATTACATGGGCGTGAAAGACCCGGTGGTCGATGAAATCGTCGAGGATTTGATCAAGGCGAAATCGCGCGAGGATCTCGTCGCCTACACACACGCGCTCGACCGCGTGCTGCAGTGGAATTTCTATCTCATCCCGCACTGGCATATCGACCACTGGCGGCTGGTGTGGTGGAACAAGCTTGAGAAGCCGGCGAAACTCTCCGACCTGACGCCGGGCGTTACGGATACATGGTGGGCGAAACCGGCACAGTAATTATTTGTCACCCGGCTCTTCCTGTCACCCCCGCGCAGGCGGGGGGTCCGGCAAAAAAAAGACCGGATGCCCGCCCAAGGCGGGCATGACAATGTTTTATAGCTCTGCTATCACTATCTTATGAAGACAGCCATAGTCATCCCTGCCCGTTACGGCTCGACGCGCTTCCCCGGGAAGCCGCTGGCGACAATCAACGGGCGGACGATGCTGTCGCTGGTCGTCGATGTCGCGAAGAAGGCCGGCAAAAACGCCGATGTGTTCGTCGCCACCGAAGACCAGCGCATCGCCGATCACTGCGCTGAAATCGGCGTGGAATGTGTTTTAACGTCCGGGCATTGCAAGACAGGCTCCGACCGCGTGCTGGAAGCGATAAAGAAGAAAAAAACGAAATATGATTTCGTGATCAATCTTCAGGGCGATGCGCCGTTCACGCCGCCACAAATCATCGCCGACATGATCGCCGCGCTTGAGAGCAATAAAAAGATCGAAGTCGTCACGCCCGTGCGTCATTTGACGTGGCCCGAACTGGACAAACTCCGCGAGTCCAAAAAAACCACGCCGCTCAGCGGCACCACCGCCGTTCTGTCTGACGACAACCGCGCGCTGTGGTTCTCGAAATCGATCCTTCCTATCGTCCGCGACGAGAAAAAGGCGCGCGGGCTTAGCGCGGAGTCGCCAGTCTACCAGCATATCGGCCTTTACGGTTTCAGATATGATATCCTAGAAAAATTCTGCTCCTGGCCGCAGACGCGGAACGAGGCGCTCGAAGGGCTGGAGCAGCTCCGCCTGCTCGAAAACGGCGTCACCATTCACACGATCTTCGCAAAGGAGCCGGTTCATTCCGGCATCGACTCGCCTGAAGATATAAAAAGAACAGAAAACAAAATTTAACACGAAGGTCGCAAAGAAACATAAAGTACACAAAAAATTTAATAAGTTTCGTGATCTTCGTGAAACTTTGTGGACTTCGTGTTAAAAATTTTTTTTAAACATGACGACACTTATTATTGCAAGACACGGAAACACATTCGAAGCAGGCGAAACGCCCCGCCGGGTCGGCGCGCGCACAGACATTCCTTTAGTGGAAAAAGGCCGCGAACAGGCCCGCGTCCTGGGCCGCTACCTGAAAGAGCAACGCCTTATCCCCGACGTCGTTTATTCCTCGGCCCTGCAACGCGCGCAGGAAACGGCAAAAATCGCGGTAAAGGAATCCGGCATTTCAAATCCCGTCTTCACCCTCGATATTTTCAACGAGATCGATTACGGTCCCGACGAAAACAAGACCGAGGAAGAAGCCATAGCTCGCATCGGCGCAGCGGCGATCGAAAACTGGGACAAAAACGCGATCGTTCCCGATGGCTGGAAAGCCGACGCGGGCGCGATCATAAAAAACTGGCTCGATTTCGGCGAACAAATCCGCGCCCACGATGATAACGAAACCGTGCTGGTCGTCACCTCGAACGGCATCGCGCGGTTCGCGCCGCATCTCACGGGTGATTTCGAAGGATTCGCGAAAAAGCATCCCCTGAAGCTCGCGACCGGGGCGCTGGCGATTTTTGAATATAAAAACGGCTGGGTCATAAAAGGATGGAATATTAAACCCTGATGTCATTGCCAGGAGGCCAAGCCGACGAGGCAATCCATTTTTCAACAGTTCCGGATTGCTTCGCTGCGCTCGCAATGACAATATGAGGCATGGCCTCTTATATCTTCCGCCGCCTGCTCCTGATGCTGCCGACATTGTTCGGCATCGTTCTCGTGAGCTTCATCATCATCCAGTTCGTGCCGGGCGGGCCGGTCGAGCGCATGATCGCGCAGCTGCAGGGCCATGGCGGCGACGCGACGTCCCGCTTCACCGGCGGCGGCAGCGACGTGGGCGCGAGTTCAATGCAAAGCGCGGTCGGGCAATCATCCAAATACCGCGGCGCACAGGGGCTGGACCCCGAATTCATCAAGGAGCTGGAGGCGCTTTACGGATTCGACAAGCCAGCGCCCGAGCGCTTCTGGATCATGCTCAAGAATTACGCGCGCTTCGATCTCGGCCAGAGCTATTACCGCGATATCGACGTCGTCGATCTCGTGCTCGAAAAAATGCCGGTGTCGATTTCGCTCGGCCTGTGGTCGACGCTCATTATCTACCTCGTCTCGATTCCGCTCGGCATTAAAAAAGCCGTGAAAGACGGCACCGCGTTCGATTTCTGGACCTCGGCCTTTATCTTTTTCGGCTACGCCATCCCCGCCTTCATGTTCGCGATCTTGCTGATCGTGCTGTTCGCGGGCGGGCGTTACTGGGATTTATTTCCCTTGCGCGGCCTCGTCTCGGAAAACTGGCGCGAGATGAATTTCATACAACTGGCCCTCGATTACGCCTGGCACATGACGCTGCCGATCCTGGCGCTGGTCATTCACGGCTTCGCGAGCCTGACACTGCTCACGAAAAATTCATTCCTCGATGAAATCAACAAGCAATACGTCCTGACCGCGCGCGCCAAGGGCCTGTCGGAGAAGCAGGTGCTTTACGGCCATGTCTTCCGCAACGCGATGCTGATCGTGATCGCGGGCTTTCCCGCCGCCTTCATCCATATTTTCTTCACGGGCGCGTTGTTGATCGAGGTGATCTTCTCGCTGGATGGGCTTGGCCTGCTCGGCTATGAAAGCATCATGAACCGTGATTACCCGGTCGTTCTCGGCACGCTCTATATATTCGCCTTGATCGGATTGCTGATGACCATCGTCCGCGACGTGGTTTATGTCCTCGTCGACCCGCGCATCGATTTCGAGGCAAGGGCGGTATAGCCGTCATTGCGAGGAGCGTAGTTCAAATTTCTTCTTTAAAATTTTCACCACAGAGGACACAGAGTTTTAAAAGAGTTCACGGAGAAATATAAAAAATCTCTGTTTACCCTATTTATTCTCTGTGAACTCTGTGGTGAATGTTTTTTAAATCACGGGCGCGAACACGTGCGCAGGCGCAGTTGCGGACTCTTCCTTCGCATTCGCCACCGGGATTTTAAATCGCCAGGCAAGGCTATTCATGAAATGCTCCGGCAGCATGCCCGCTTCCTTCAACCCGTTGAAAAGATTCTGACGGTTCTGCTTCTGTACCTCGCGGCACTCATCCGTCATCACCCGGTCAGGGCCGACAGTGATAACTGTGATCTCATCGGCATGGTTCAAAGTCTCCATGAGTCCCTTGCTCTCGATCCTGCGCAGGAAAATCTCGGAAATCGCCTTAAAATTATGATAGGTGCAGGGCATAATCACGATAGGTTTCTCAGACATTTTTTCTTCTCCGGAACTCTTGGCTTAATCAAGGGTTAAAATTATGACAAATGTTGCCGCCCTTGTCAAGAATTGCCCTGATGCCTAGCATAACGGCCATGTCCGTGTCACCCCTCACACGCCGCCGCATCGCCCAGTTCCGCGCCAACCGCCGGGGTTCCTGGAGCCTTAAAATCTTCATGGTGCTGTTCATTATCGCGCTGGGGGCCGATTTCATCGCCAACGATAAACCCCTGCTCGTCAGCTATGACGGCGGGCTTTATTTCCCGGTCTTCAAGGCCTACCCGGAAACCGTTTTCGGCGGCGAGTTCGAAACCGAGGCCGATTACCGCGACGCCTTCGTGTCCGACCTTATAAACGCCAAGGGCTGGATGATCTGGCCGCCGATCCGCTATTCCTTCGACACGATCAATTACAACCTGACCCAGCCCGCGCCCTCGCCGCCGACGCGCGACAATATCTTCGGCACCGACGACCAGGGGCGCGACGTCGCCGCGCGGGTGATTTACGGTTTCCGGATTTCCGTGCTGTTCGGGCTGACGCTGACGCTCATCAGCTCCATCATCGGCGTCGCGGCGGGCGCGGTGCAGGGTTATTACGGCGGCAAGCTCGACATGTCGATGCAGCGCGTGATCGAGGTCTGGGCCTCCATGCCCTCGCTCTATATCCTCATCATTTTCTCGGCGATGTTCGTGCCGGGCTTCTGGACGCTGCTGCTGATCCTGCTGCTGTTCTCATGGGTCAGCCTCGTCGATGTCGTGCGGGCGGAATTCCTGCGCACGCGGAATTTCGACTATGTCCGCGCCGCGAACGCGCTCGGCGTCTCAAACCCGGTCATCATGTGGCGGCATGTGCTGCCCAACGCGATGGTGGCGACGCTGACCTTCATGCCGTTCATCCTCACCGGGTCGATCACCGCGCTGACTTCGCTGGATTTCCTGGGATTGGGATTGCCGCCCGGCTCGCCGTCGCTCGGTGAATTGCTGGCGCAGGGCAAAAACAATCTGCAGGCGCCGTGGCTCGGCATCGCCGCGTTCGTCTCGCTGGCCATGATGCTCACCCTCCTCACCTTTATCGGCGAGGCCGTGCGCGACGCGTTCGATCCGCGGAAGACGAGCCTGTGACGCTCGGGATCGGCTCCCTCCTCGCCTCGCATGACAACGAGCATGAACCCGGCGTGTGGTTCGTGTTCTACAAGGATGATGAGGGCGTCGTTGCTTTCGACATCACAAGTGAGCACCCGGACATCGGCTATAAAAGTTTTGAAGGCACCCTGAATTTCGAGGATATGAAGCCCGAGACTGAGAAAGCAGTCCTGCTCGGCGGGCCGGAGCGACCGGACGATTCCCTGATCATCCTGCACGAGGCCGAAGCCGCGACCGCCGACTCCCTGCCCCTGAACGCCTCGTTCGCCATGATGCCCTACACCTATGTCCTCAAGCCGGGCCAGACGCCGGTCCTGACCACGCCGGACAACCGCCCCTCCGCCATCCGGCTCAGGAAAGCCGCCGAGTTCCTGGTGGTCATGGGCTACCGGATTTTCGACAGCAAGGCGATGCAGGCGGAAATCGAGGCCGGGCGCTGGCTGTGCCTTCCGGCCACGCCGGATATCGTCTTCGGAACCGGGCGCCGGGAGCGCCGGGCGAAGCTCATGAACCGGATGAACTGACAAAAAGTTTGACAAAACCGGGCCTTTGCCGCTTTATGGCCCCTATGACAAATAAAGGCACCGCAACCACGAGCCGCCGACGTACCCGCTAGACTTCAAAGCGGACGTTTTCCCCTGTCATTTTTTATCCAGAAAAAATAGTTCGTTTTGAAAGTCTTCGGGGCTCTAATTGGTCTTGCAAGCCGTTGAAAAGGAATGCATGTTTCAAACGTTAATAAAGGTGTCTTCCCCGCGAAAGCGGGGATCTGAAATAACAGAAAGATTCCCGCTTACGCGGGAAAGACAGTAAAGAAATGAAAAAAGTAGAACTCGATAAAATCAGCTCGGTGACCAAGAACCTCAATCTTGGCTATCACGAAGACGTCACCCGCCGGGTCAGCACCGAAATGGGCACGGTCCTGGCCGCGCAGGTGCTGCAGGACAAGTCGATCTATAACGAACTTGAGCTGCCGACGGGCCGGATGTCGAAGCTGAAAAAAGACGACATCATCGCGGTGGCGCTGGGCGAGCGCGCGGCGCTGAAAGGTTTCGCGGGTCACCTGCCGAAGTCACTGAAGGCCGACGACGTCATTCACCTGCTGAATTTCGGCGGCATCGCGGGCGTGTGCACCTCCGCCAACGTGCAGGAGGTGGGCGAGCCTTTGCGCATCCGCGTTCTCGGCGGCATCGCCCGCGAGGGAAAGCTCCTCAATATCGGCCACGCGAAAAAATTCGAGCCCGCGAACGACCTGCAGAACGATATTCCTTTAATTATCACCACGGGTTCGTCGATGGATTCCGGCAAGACCACCGTCGCGTCCGAAGTCATCAAAACCCTGCACCGCATCGGCATGCGGCTGGCGGGCGCGAAGGTTACGGGCGTCGGCGCGATGCGCGACCTCTATAAAATGGAGGATTACGGCGTTTACGAATCCGTTTCCTTCGTCGATTGCGGCATCCCCTCCACCGCCAACGTATCCGACGACATGATGGTGAAAGTCGCCAAGGGCGCGCTCAATTATTTCACCGCCTCGCAGCCCGACGCGATCATCGTCGAATTCGGCGACGGCATATTGGGCCGCTACGGCGTGCTGCCGATTTTGAAAGACCCGCAGATCCAGAAAAACGTTCGCCTTCACCTTGGCTGCGCGCGCGATCCCGTGGGCGCGATCAAGCTCGCGGAAGATTGCGCGAAGATCGGCCTGCCGCTCGACATCATCTCCGGGCCTGTCACCGACAACGAAGTCGGCAAGGAAATCATCAAGAACGCCACGGGCCTTATGACCTACAATGCGTTCAGCCCGCGCAACGACTGGCTGGACCTCGTCATCGCACGGTGGGCGGTATGATTCAGAGCGCGCATATATCCTGTATTGTCATCCCCGGCAGCGAGGCGCAGCCGAGCGTGAACGGGGATCCGGTACATAATTGCCGCGAAGCGGCCTACAATAAACAAGACCGGATCCCCGCCTTCGCGGGGATGACAGATGGAGAAATGCCATGATCAAGGCATCGATCATCGGCATCACGGGCTATACGGGGCTGGAACTGCTCCGGCTCCTGCTCGCGCACAGACACGTCGAAATCAAATATCTCACGTCGCGTCAGCATATGAACGAGCCGATCGGGAATATCTATCCGCACCTCGCGCATCTGGGCTTAAAAGTCACCAACACCGCGCAGGACAAGGTCGCGAAGGACAGCGACGTGGTTTTCCTCTGCCTGCCGCACAGGACCGCGCAGGATGTCGTCGCCGCGCTGCATGGCAAGACGAAGCTGATCGATCTTTCGGCTGACTTCCGTCTCGATGACGCCGCCACCTACAAAAAATATTACGAGGCGCACAAATATCCCGCGCTGCTGAAAAAAGTCGTCTACGGCGCGCCGGAAGTCGGCTACACCGCCTCGATCAAGAAAGCCTCGACGGTCGCGAACCCCGGCTGCTTCGCGTTCCTCGGCCAACTTTTGCTCTATCCGTTTAAAGACAACATCAAACAGGCCGATATTTTCGCGGTGACGGGATCGAGCGGCGCGGGGAAATCGCCGTCCGACGGCACGCACCACCCCGTGCGCAACCACAACATGAAAAGCTACAACATCAACAAGCACCGCCATATCCCGGAAATCATCCGCGCGGCGGGCATCACGGAGAAGCAACTTAATTTCATCCCGACCAGCGGCCCGTTCACGCGCGGCATTTTTGCGCAAGGGTTCATCACACTGAAATCCCCCTTGTCACCCCGGCGGAAGCCGGGGTCGGGTAAACGGCAACCGGATCCCGGCTTTCGCCGGGATGACAGCCTTATGGCTTTGGTTGAAAAAACCTACGGTAATGCACCCTTTGTACGTCTGCAGAATGAAATTGCCCTAGCTAACATTGTTGGTTCAAATTTTGTGGATTTGAATTTTCAATATGGAAGCGACGGCAAAATTCTTGTACAGGGCGCGCTTGATAATATCGTCAAGGGCGCGGGCGGCAGCGCCGTGCAGAATATGAATTTGATGTTTGGATTAAAAGAAACCGAAGGATTAATAAACTTAGGGCCTTTGTACCCTTAAAGTTAGAACCACGAAGGACACGAAGTTCACGAAGATATTAAATGTTTTTTTCGTGTTCTTCGTGAGCTTCGTGGTTAAAAGGAAATTAAATATGGCACGCAAAAAACCGAATTTTTTCATCGACGCGTTCTACGAGAGCAAGTTCAAGGACAATCTTTTCGTCGTGAAGGTCGGCGGCAAGATCGTCGAAGACCGCGGCATTCTCGACAACCTGATCTCGAACATCCGCGACCTGACGCTGCACGGGATTAAAATCCTGCTGATCTACGGCCATGGCCGGCTCGTGGATGAAAAACTCCAGCAGCGCGGCATCGAGGTCAAAAAAGTCGAGGGCCGCCGCGTCACCGACGCCGCCACGCTCGAAGTCATTCAAGAGGTCGTCGGCGGCACGCTCTCGCTCAATATCGCGAGCAGCATGGCAAAACATAACGTCGAGGGCATCGCCCTCAACGCCATCCCCCATGACTGGATGCGCCTCGAGCTGCGCCCGAAAAAGCCGGTCGATTACGGTTTCGTCGGCGACGTCAAAAGCACCGAGAGCCGCCCCGTCGCCCGCCTGTTCCGCAACGCCAATTTCGTCGCCTGTTCCTGCGTCGGCATGACGCCGGAAGGCCAGGTTCTGAACATCAATGCCGACACCATCGCCACGCAGCTTGCCACCGGCACGAAGGCGCATAAATTAATGTTCCTGTCGGATGTCGACGGCGTGCAGATCGACGGCAAGGCCGCCGATATCATCACCGCGCAGGAAATCCCCGGCCTGATTAAAAACGGGATCGCCACCGGCGGCATGAAGGTGAAGCTCGAAAACTGCCTCGCGGCGCTCGAGGGCGGCGTGCGGCGCATCCACCTGATCAATGGCCTGCGTCCCGACGCGCTGAAGAAGGAAATTTATGAATCGGTCGGCCCCGGCACGATGCTGTTCCATGAATCCGAACGCGCCGCCTACGCCAACGAGGTCGAGGCGCAGAAGGTAATCGAACGTCAGGGGAAAAGGGCTTAAAAATCCCCCCTCCCTGAGGGAGGGGGTTGGGGGGGAGGGTTTACGGTGCATAATTTAAACACCGAACACCCCCACCCTTCCCTCCCCCTCAGGGGGAGGGTAAAAAAAAGAAAATTGAGGATTTAAAAATGACTAAGCAAAACGCCAAAGACATCATCGCCGAAAGCGAAAAGCTTCTCATCAGCACCTACACCGCGCAGCCGGTGGTTATGAGCCATGGCGATGGCATTTACGCGTGGGATACGGACGGCAAGAAATATATCGATTTCGCGGCGGGCATCGCGGTCGCCTCGCTCGGTCACGCGCCGAAGGCCGTTCTGAAAACGATCAACGAGCAGGCCGCGAAGATGATGACCTGCCAGGCCTCCTACGCGACGCTGCCGAAGCTCGAAGCCTCGCGCCTGCTGATCGAGAACAGCTGTTTCGATGAAATCTTCTGGTGCAACAGCGGCACCGAGGCCGTCGAGGCCGCCCTGAAACTCGTGCGCAAATGGGCCTACGACAACAAATCGAAAGAATGCAACGAGATCATCTCGTTCCGCAAAAGCTTCCATGGCCGCACCTATGGCTCCGCCAGCGTCATGGAAAAGCGCCACAGCCAGCCCTTCTTCGCGCCCTACCTGCCCGGCGTTCATTTCGCCGAGTTCAACAATCTTGAATCGGTCAAGGCGCTCGTTTCCGACAAAACCTGCGCGATCATCGTCGAGCCCGTGCAGGGCGAAGGCGGCATCAAGGTCGCGGAAAAGGAATTTTTACAGGGCCTGCGCGCGCTGTGCGACGAAAACAACGTCGCACTTATTTTCGACGAAGTGCAGGCGGGCATGGGCCGTATCGGCCACCTGTTCGCCTATGAATATTTCGGCGTCGAACCCGATGTCGGCACCTATGCCAAGGGCCTCGGCTCGGGCTTTCCTGTCGGCTGCATGATGGCGAAGAAGAAATTCGGCTCGGCCATCGTGGTCGGCACGCATGGAACGACTTACGGCGGCAACCCGCTCGCCACCGCCGTCGCCGCGACAGTGGTGAAGGAAATGCTCAAGCCCGGGTTTTTTGAATCCGTGCGCAAGACCGGCCAGTTTTTCATGGAGGGCCTCAAAAAACTCCAGCGCGATTCCAATAAAATCACCGATGTGCGCGGCGCGGGTCTCCTGCTCGGCGTCGACACGACCATCGACATCAAGAAACTCATCCGCGGCGCGCAGGATAACGGCCTCCTCACCACGCAGGCGGGCGACGCCACGCTGCGCATCACGCCGCCCTTGATCGTCACGGAAAAGCAGGCGCAGGACGCCATCGACATCTTGGCCAAGACATTGAAAGAAGCTGAATAATTTTATTGTAGCTTTTCACTGTAAGTATTATGTATATTGCCGTTGGGTATTTTAAGGTGATATCAATTGAGTAACGACAGCGTCCCAAGGCCGTTTCATCCTGTGCTGACTCCCGTTTTCTGCATGGCGGGCGCGGAATATTTTGATCCCAGGGAAGAAGTTCATCAGAAAGTTTACAACTATGTCGAAAACGACATGGTTGCCTCCGGGCGTAACGACAAGCCTTACGACCGGGCCCTCGCCCTCAAGCAGGCCCAGGATTTACACGACTGCCTGGTTTCCCTGGGTGCGCATGTCATCCGGTCGGATGGAACGGAAGGCCTCATCGACCAGATTTACACCGCCGACCCTTCCTTCTCCATGCTCTCGCGCGAGGATGACGGGCAATTTCATCTCAAAACGCTCTGGAGCCGGTTTTATCACGGCAAGCGCCAGCCGGAAGTTCCCGAACAGCAAAGAGCGCTGACAGCCGCCTTCACCAATATCTGCGACGAAATCGTCATATCGCAGAGGCAGGCGCATCGTTATTTCGAAGGCGGCGACCATCTCTACGACATGGCGCGCGACATCATCTGGGGCGGCTACAAACCGAAGAATGGAACGTTCGAGCCCAACGAGGGCCGCTCGGAACCGGGGGCCCTCGCCGAGCTTGCCACGTATATGGGCATGAATGTTCCCGGCGCCGAAAATCCCGGCGCGGCGGGCGTGGAAGTGGTCAAGCCATTTTACCACCTCGACACATCCTGCTCGTTCCTGCCGCGCGGCGAAGTGGTTTTCTGTCCCGATGGCATCACCCAGGATTCCTGCAAAACGCTCGTCTATAACGCTTTCACCCGCTACGGGCTGAACTGGGAATCGGACCTGATCCTGGTGAGCCGGGACGAAGCGGAAAACGGTTTCGCGTGCAACCTGATCATCGTCGATGAAAACACCATCGTCCTGCCCGAGAGCAGCCGCAGCCTTGCCGAGAACCTCAGGGAGCGCGATTATAACGTCCATACCGTCGACCTCAGCGAGATTCTCCGCGCGGGCGGCGGGCCTCACTGCATGGTGAACCGCGTCAACCAGGTGCGGGTGCCCGGCGGGCTGCTCGGCAACCCCGATTACCTGAAGGAAATCAGGACGGAATTCAGCCTCTCCCCCGCCGCCTGAACTTATGAATTAACTGTTTGACAATCCAGAGGAATGGAAGCAAAACTGCATTTTTACAGCAGGCTTTTTGCGGCGGTTTTTATGGGCACACCCAGGCACTTCATCGACCTTAACGACATCCCCGGCGAGACGCTGAAAGGGATACTCAAAAACGCGCACGCGATGAAGAAACAGAAATTCTCGCCGCCGCAGATTTTCGCGGGGCTCAGCCTCGCCATGGTGTTCGATAAACGCTCGACCCGCACGCGCATGAGCTTTGAAGTGGCGATGAAGCAGCTCGGCGGGCATACGCTCGTCATGAATGCCGAGGAAATGCAGATCACCGGCGCCGAAAGCATCGAGGACACATCAAAAGTGCTCTCGCGTTTTGTCGACGCCGCGATGTTCCGCATCTCCAGCCATGAAAGGCTGCTCGAAATCGCCAGGCACGCCAGCGTGCCGATCATCAACGGCCTGACCGACCATTCGCACCCGTGCCAGATCATGGCCGACCTGATGACCATCGAGGAAAAGCTCGGCTCCGTCGCTGGTAAAAAAATCGCGTGGTTCGGCGACTATAATAATGTCGCGCGCACCTTCGCGCAGGCCGCGCCGATCTGGGATTTCCAGCTCGCCGTCTCCTGCCCTGAAGACCTGAAGCCCAAAACCGCGCTCAAGAACGTCACCTATATAAAGGACGCGAAAGAGGCCGCGACCGTCGCCGACGTCATCGTCACCGACACCTGGGTTTCTATGGGCCAGGAGGGCAAGGCGATCGATAAATTCTTCCCGTGGCAGGTCAACGAAGCGCTGATGAAACAGGCCAAGCCGAACGCGATTTTCATGCATTGCATGCCGATCCACCACAATGAAGAGGTCACCGACGAGGTGCTTGCCACGCCCGCATCCGTCATTTATGACGAAGCCGAAAACCGCCTGCACGCGCAGAAAGCCGTGCTGGCCTGGTGCCTTGAGAATTCGGGCGTGAAGGTTTAAACCATTTAACTGTCACCCCCGCGAAGGCGGGGGCCCGGCAAAAAAGACCGGATGCCCGCCCAAGGCGGGCATGACAAAACTGAGAGGAAACTAAAATGGCTAAAGAAAAAGTGGTTCTCGCCTATTCGGGCGGCCTGGATACGAGCGTCATCCTCAAATGGCTGCTCGAGCAAAATTACGACGTCATCGCCTATATCGCCGATGTCGGGCAGGACGAGGATTTCGCCGCCGCCAAGGAAAAAGCGCTGAAGGTCGGCGCGTCGAAAGTCTATATCGAGGACCTCAAGGAAGAATTCGTCACCGACTTCATCTTCCCCGCCTTCAAGGCCAACGCGGTGTATGAAAGCCGCTACCTGCTCGGCACTTCCATCGCGCGGCCGATCATCGCCAAGCGCCAGATCGAAATCGCCGAGAAGGAAAAGGCGCAATATGTCGCGCATGGCGCCACCGGCAAGGGCAACGACCAGGTGCGTTTCGAGCTCGGCTATTATTCGCTGAAGCCCGACATCAAGGTCATCGCGCCGTGGAAGATGCCGGAATTCCTCTCGCGCTTCCGGGGACGCACCGACATGATCCATTATTCCGAGCAGCACGGGATTCCGATCAAGGCCTCGCGCGCGAAGCCCTATTCCGAGGACGACAATCTCCTGCACATCAGCCACGAGGCTGGCATTCTGGAAGATCCCGGCGCGGCCTGCGCCGAGGAAGTCTATTCGCGCACGGCCTCGCTCGTGAACGCGCCCGACAAGCCGGAAATCATCACGCTGACGTTTAAGGACGGCATCCCGGTGAAGGTCGAAAACAAAACTTCGGGCAAAACCGAGACCAAGCCGCTCGCGCTGTTCATGTACCTGAACGAGCTCGGCACGAAACACGGCATCGGCCGCCTCGACATGGTCGAGAACCGTTTCGTCGGCATCAAGTCGCGCGGCGTTTATGAAACGCCCGGCGGCACGATTTTGCTCAACGCCCACCGCGACCTCGAGCCGCTCGTCATGGACCGCGAAGTGATGCGCATCCGCGACGGCCTCTCGATGAAAGTGGCGGAGCTGATCTATAACGGCTTCTGGTTCTCGCCGGAGTTCGAATTCCTGATGAAATGCATCGACGCAAGCCAAGAAGGCGTCGACGGCTCGGTGGATGTGCAGCTCTTCAAGGGTCACGCCTACCCGATCGCGCGCACGTCACCCGCCGCGCTCTATGATCCCAAGCAATCCTCGATGGACGAAGCCGGCGGCTACGACCAGCAGGACGCGCAGGGCTTCATCCGCATCAACGCCGTGCGGCTGAAAAACCACACGCACCGCAAGAGCAAGGGCGGGAAGAAGTCGGCTAAAGCAGCATAGTGTCATGCCCGCGCAGGCGGGCATCCGGCCAAAAAATGGAAAAGCAATGTTACGTTTACATTTTAGCCAAAGCCCGTAACAGCACCTTCTATGTCGGAATGACTTCCGACCTGCAAAAGCGCATCTGGGAACATAAAAATTCCGTTGCGGATGGCTTCACCAAAAAATATGACGTCAAAAATCTCGTTTATTACGAGATTTTCAATGACCCGGAGAACGCCATTCTGCGTGAAAAGCGCCTGAAGAAATGGAACAGGACGTGGAAAATGCGTGTCATTGAAGAAATGAACCCGGACTGGAAAGATTTGTACGAGGAAATCTGCAAATAACCACATGTCATCCCCCGCGCCTTCCTTGTCACCCCCGCGAAGGCGGTGGTCCGGCAAAAGGTCCGGATGCCCGCCTGCGCGGGCATGACAGTTCTGGATATAAGTCTTGACATACTAGGAATTTGTTCCTATACTTCCCTATGAGGAAATGGACCGAAGAAGAACGGCAAAAACAACGGGAGCTAATCCGCTCCCAGAAGCCGTGGCTCCGCTCCACCGGCCCGCGCAGCGAGGCCGGGAAAGCCGCCTCCTCTCAAAACGACCAAACGAACTGGTAAGAATTCCCCGGACTTCATCCCCCGCACCTCGGCTTGTCACCCCCGCGAAGGCGGGGGCCCGGCAAAAAAGACCGGATGCCCGCCCAAGGCGGGCATGACAAAATTAGCGGAGACGTGTAGTGTAAGTCCCCATGAGCAAGAAAAAGCCCAACAAAAACAGCGGCAAATCCAACCAGATGTGGGGCGGGCGGTTCGAAGACCGGCCCGACGACATCATGCAGCAGATCAATGTCTCCATCGGCGTCGACCGCCGTTTATGGAAGCAGGATATTGCCGGATCGAAAGCCCATGCCGAAATGCTGGGCCGCCAGGGCATCATCCCCAAGGCCGACGCGGACAAGATTATTTCCGGCCTGAACAAAATCGAAAAGGAAATCGAGAGCGGCAAATTTCCCTTCCGCGAGGAATACGAAGACATCCATATGAATGTCGAGGCGCGGCTGCGCGAGTTGATCGGCGACGCGGCCGGGCGCCTTCATACCGCGCGTTCGCGGAACGACCAAGTCGCAACGGATTTCAGGCTCTGGACGCGGGATGCGTGCGAAGACCTGATTGGGAAAATCGGGGCGCTGCAGGCCACGCTCAAAAAACTTTCCACCAAGCACGGCAAGGCCGTGATGCCCGGATTCACGCATTTACAGGCGGCGCAGCCGGTGACGCTCGGCATGCATCTCGATGCCTATTATCAAATGCTCAGCCGGGACAAGACGCGGTTCGCGGATTGCGCGAAGCGGCTCAACGAAATGCCGCTGGGTTCGGGCGCGCTGGCGGGCACGCCGTACAAGATCGACCGGAATTTCACCGCGAAGAAGCTTGGCTTTGCGCGGCCGATGCCGAACACGATGGACGCCGTCTCGGCGCGGGATTTCGCCAACGAATTTTTATTCGCCGCCGCGCAGACGGGATTGCATCTTTCACGGCTGGCCGAGGAAATCATCCTCTGGGCGACGCCGCAATTCGGTTTCATTACGCTCAGCGACAAGTGGAGCACGGGCTCGTCCATCATGCCGCAGAAGAAAAACCCCGACGCCGCGGAGCTCGTGCGCGCGAAGACCGGACGGCTGAACGGCAATCTGCTGGCGCTGATGACGATCATGAAGGGCCTGCCCCTCGCCTATAACAAGGACATGCAGGAGGACAAGCCGCCGGTGTTCGATTCCTACGATTCAATCGTGCTCTGCATCGAGGCGACGAACGGCATGCTGTCGACCGCCACGTTCAATACCAAGGCGATGCTGCAATCCGCCGAGAAGGGTTACATCACCGCGACGCGGCTGGCGGACTGGCTGGTGATGGAATTGGGCCTGCCGTTCCGGGACGCCCACCACGTCACGGGGAAGATCGTGAAACTCGCCGAGACGAAAAAAGTTAAGCTCGATGAACTCAGCCTGAAAGATTTACAAGGCGTGGAGAAGCGGATTACTGCGGCTGTCTATCAGTTTTTGAAGCTTTGAGATACGGATTAACATGCGGCGTCAGCTTGCCGCCCCAGCGTTCCTGCCGCACTTTCTCTCTGTAAGCTTCCGCTGAAGCCATCAACATTTTATAATCGTCGAAACTCTTTTGAATATCCTTGTAATAGCCCTTCACGGCAGTTGTGAATCCTTTTTCATCCGCGACATGGCTGTAAATATACCTGTTGATGGACCCGGCTTCCCTTTCCAAAACAGTGAATTTACGGGGATTGAAACCGACATGTTGACCATTTGCCAGTTCCAGCTCCACGAAACTCATCGCCTCGATTGTGTGCTTCAGCCTTTTTTCCAAACCGCTGGCAAAACCCACATCAATCTCTGTTATATCCTCAAACGCGGCCTGCAATGTGTTGAACCATCCGCCGAAAAAATCGATTTCTTTTTCTTTATAGGAATTTTGCGCATCCATACGGATCACGATCCGCGGCGGAACAGCCATCGGCGCTTCAGCGGCGCGCAGTCTTTCGAGTTTTTTCTCGGCGATATATAATTTTATAACATTGTTAATGTCGATTTTATGTTGGTCGAGCCAATTCATAATGGCATCGCGGTCGACTTTAACCGCAGCGTTGGCTTCATCCGTAGTTACAGTGAACGGATAGTTGAAAATTTTTTTCAGCGCGATCATTGCGTCAACTCCATCCTGGCTGACTGCGGCGCCTCGATGACCGCTTCACTTGCCGCAGGCGCATCACGGCCAACTTTCAAAGCTTCTTTCGCACACCATTTATGAGGAGCGTCGACCATCACCACTTCCATAGAAAAGTCGGGGTGCCAGGAAGCTGCGTAAATATCCTGTTTCGGCCCTGACTGTCGCCCGGTTTTGGTAACGGAAAAATTCCTTGGATTCAGACCGACAAGAATCGGGCTTTTTACGGTGGAAACAAGATTAAAACCCAGTAACTCGACCGCGCGTTTGAGTCTCGTACTGCCCCATGCGCTTTCCATGAAATCGATGGTGACTGGAATCCAAATTCCGCCCGGATTGCGAAGATTGGTTTCTATTGTCAAAACTTTAGGATGAACCGGGTGAATATAAATCTCGTTGATGTTTTCAATCGTGGCTGAGGGCCCCCTATAACCCTTTCTGGACAAGGCTTTCAAAAAATTTTCGGATAGCTCCTGAAGATCCGCAGCATCCTGCGCAGAAATTTCCTGCTTTGACGCGAAACCGAAAAGACGCTTTACACCAAAAGTGAATTTACCCAGATTTTTCATTATGACAATATACCCATCCCGATGGAATATGCAACAAATGTCTGTAGGAGTCCTGAAAAATATACATTAAAATCCCCTTATGAATCAGCATCTTCTGAACATTTCGGGGCTTTGCGTCGATTTCAGTACGTCCGAAGGGGTCTTCCGGGCGGTCGATAATGTCTCGTTCAACATCGAAAAAGGCCAGACCGTGGCGCTGGTGGGCGAGTCCGGCTCAGGGAAATCGGTGACGGCGCTCTCGGTCATGCAGCTCCTGCCCTACCCGCGCGCGTCGCACCCGGCGGGCTCGATCAAATTCAACGGCGAGGAACTGATCGGCAAGGAGAATTCCTTCATGCGCAACATCCGCGGCGAGCAGATCGGCATGATTTTCCAGGAGCCGCAGAGCGCGCTCAACCCGCTGCACACGATTGAAAAACAGATCGGCGAAGTTCTGTTCCTGCACCAGAACATGAAGCGCAAGGATGCGAAGAAAAGAATTCTCGAGCTTCTCGATCTCGTCGGTTTATCAGGTTTGAAAAACCGGCTCGATGCCTATCCGCATGAACTCTCCGGCGGACAGAGGCAGCGCGTAATGATCGCGATGGCGCTGGCGAACAATCCGGAACTGCTGATCGCTGACGAGCCGACAACGGCACTCGATGTCACGGTGCAGGCGCAGATTCTTGAATTGCTGAACGATCTCAAGAAGCGCCTTAACATGGCGCTGCTGCTAATCACGCATGATTTATCGATTGTCGAGAAAATGGCCGATTATGTCTGCGTCATGCAGAAGGGAAAAATCGTCGAGCAGAAAGCGGCGAAACCGCTGTTTGCGAATCCGGAGCACCCTTATACGAAGATGTTGCTCTCGGCGCAGCCGCGCGGCGAAGCGATAAAGACCAATCTCGGCGCGCCGGTGGTTTTAAAAGGCAGTCATGTCAAAATCCATTTCCCGCTGAAGAAAGATTTCTTCGGCCAGACGCAGGAATGGGTCAAGGCGGTCGATGATATTTCGATCACGGTGCGGCAAGGGCAGACGGTCGGCGTGGTCGGCGAGTCCGGCTCGGGCAAAACGACATTGGGATTGGGATTGCTGCGCCTCCTGAACGCGCAGGGCGAAATCATTTTCGACGGGCGGGATATTTCAAAATACGGCCGCGGGCAGATGAAGCCGCTGCGCGAGGACATGCAGATCGTGTTCCAGGATCCGTTCGGGTCGCTTTCCCCGCGCATGTCGATCGGCCAGATCATCGGTGAGGGCCTGCTCGTCCACCGCAAAAAACTTTCGGCCAGCGAACGCGAGCAACTCGTGATCGGCGCGCTGGAATCCGTGCATATGGACCCGGCGACGCGCCACCGCTACCCGCATGAATTTTCCGGCGGCCAGCGGCAACGCGTGGCGATCGCGCGCGCGATGGTGCTGCAGCCCAAATTCGTCGTGCTCGACGAGCCGACTTCCGCGCTCGATGTTTCCGTGCAGGCGCAGATCGTCGATCTGCTGCGCGAACTGCAGGAGAAGCATAACCTCGCCTATATGTTCATCAGCCATGACCTCCGCGTCGTCCGCGCGATGGCGCATGACCTGATCGTTATGAAGAACGGCATGGTCGTTGAATCCGGCCCGGCGGCGGAGATTTTCGCCGCCCCGAAAGAGCCCTATACCCGCGCCCTGCTCGAGGCTGCGCTTAATTTAAAGGCTGTAAAAGCGGCCTGATTTCTTTTATTGACATATTACAGACCGGCGCCTTATAAAAGGCCTCTAATAAAAAAGAGGCTTTTATGCGTAGAAAACAATATGAAGGCGCCGTCGATCCGATCGAATTTTATCAAACCGTGTGCGCCAATACCCTTACCGATGCCACCGATCCCGGTTTCTGGCCAATGGCCGAAGCGCGGATTAAAAAGGCAAGCGTGCAGTATCGCACCGGCATGGCCATGGCTATCGTCGAGCAGAGCCACGATCTTGAACTGCAAATAAAAGCGGCCGAGCTTGTTTTTAAGAGTACAGAAGTTACTTCTGACACCGTGGATGAAGCTGCCAAAGCTATCGTTCAGGAATTGAAGGCATGTCCCAACGGAGACCAACTTGTGAGAGCCGTGCAGCCCGCCTTGCAGCAATTTTTCAGACGCGGCGGCAGAACCTCCAGACGCGCCACGGGTCCTGTCATAACGTATGAATGCGATATTTTCTAAAAAATCACTGCGTAAGGAGTTGTTATGAGTAAGCAAAGAAAAGAAGAACTAAAAAAAGAAACGTGCGAGTACCCCGGTTTTGAAAGCTCGGACAATTTCTACGATTTCATCTATCAGCATCGCGAGCGTCCCGATCTCTGGGAAGCGGCTAATTTTTTAATAAACAAAAGCGGGCCTGCCCTCTACCACGCAAGAGCTAACTTTGTCCTTTTATGCACTACTGACTCCGAGGTGAAAAAAAGGGCCACGGTAAAAATGGCGATAAGCGAATTGAAATCACCATCCCCTTCCGGCATGGATTGATGCTTAACGGTCCTAGCCGGCTTTCAGGACCGTTAGCGCCTTAAGACGCCGGAAAAAGCACAATTCAGGCCGTTTTTTCAGTTTTTCCTTGCCTTCCCCTGCCCGGAAGGCTAGGAATGTCGGGTTTTTAAACCCTGAAAGGAGTTGATCCCCCGTGGTCACAGTAAACGTAAGAGATAACAACGTCGATCAGGCCCTGCGCGCCCTTAAGAAAAAGATGCAGCGCGAAGGCCTTTTCCGCGAAATGAAGCTTCGTAAAAGTTATGAAAAACCTTCCGAGCGCAAGGCCCGCGAGAAGTCCGAAGCGGTCCGTCGCTGGCGCAAGCTTGAACGCAAGAAGAAAGAGCGCGACGGCTTCTAGGAGCCAATTTGGGAGCCAATAAACTCCGCAAGTATTAAGAAAACCGCCCGTATAATTACTGGCGGTTTTTTTCATGCCCGGAATTCTGCTAAGCTGGAAGGACGGTGCTTTTCATAGAGGTAACGATGACCCACGGCATAAAACGCTCCCTGCTCGGCCTGTTTACATTGTCTTTCGCGGTAGCAGTCCCCTTAAGCTTCGCCGAGGCCGAAGACTGGATGACCTTTACCTCGCCGTCGGGCGTTTACCAGGTCCGCATGCCGGAAGGGCTTAAAAGCTCCTCGACCCAGTTTCTGGTCGATGACGGTCTTGCCGTGCACAGCGAGGAAACGTCGGTGCTGATCGACCAGCGTCCCTACCAGAACACGATGAAAAGCTACATCGTCAAATTCGACCAGACCTTCGGCCCGCCGCTGACGGCCGACAATGTCGGCCAGTTGCTGAACGAGGAGTTCCAGAACTACATCAATTATTATTCGCAGTTCGAAGGCGTGGTGAAACACCAAGACACCGAGGGCTATAACGGCCACTGGGGCGGCGACATCATGATCAGCTATAAAGACAAGGAATTCGGCCAGCAGACGATCCGCGCGCGCATCCTTTACGGCGACGACACGCGCCTGCAGCAGATCATCATCGGCTCCGACGATTTGATGAATTCCTTCGCGACGCGTGATTTCATGGATACGCTGATCTTCGATCCGGGCGTTTCAGTCGTCAAAGGCAGGGTGCGCGAGAAATGGCTGACGATGGAATCGCCGACCGGGATGTTCACCATGCTGTACCCGGGCGAGAAAGCGCCGCCTTATTTCACGGACCCGCCCAAGGCCTCGTGGGACGACAAAAATGAAATCGTCGCGGCGGTTTTCCACGATCCCGTCCGTAATGAAAACGTGTATTTCAATGTTTACGGATACAAGTTCAATACCGACCTGGATTTTCCCGCCATACAGGAAATTTTGACCAAGCGTCATATCAACAAATACCGCTCCGCCACCAAGGGAATCCGTTTCGCGAAAGGCATCGGCGACCCGAAAGAAGAAGGGATGCTTAAATACCCGTTCATGGAGACGACGTACCCGATCAAGCCGCCGAAAAACCTTCCCTATATTTCAAACGTGCGCCTGCGGTCCTATCACCTGGGGAAGAACATGATCGTCATGGAAACGATGACATCGAACGCGCTTTTCACCTCGAGCCTTGTCTCCAATCTGATGAGCTTCGTGAATTTCCAGCCCGACAAGATGCATGAAGCGGTGCAGCCTGCAACGCCGACCGCGGACGTTCCCGCGCCGATCGACACGACGCGCCCCGAAGACCAGCCGGCCGTTCCTTCGAAGCTGAGACCCGGTCAAAAGGAGTCGGACCCGAAACCGGCGATCAATCTGTCGCCGGCGCCTAAAGAAGCGCAGCCTGAAGCTCCAGCCACGCCCTGACCGGTTTATCGAGACGCGGGCCGATGATTTTCAGAACCTGCGCGTGGTAAGCGTTCAGCCAGTTCAACTCGGCCTCGCTCAGCATTTCTTTTTTGATCAGCGCGCGGTCGATGGGCACGAGGCTGAAGGTTTCAAAGCCGAGAAGTTTTTTGCCCTCTTTATCCCTGCCCGCCTCGACGACTAACACCAAACTTTCCGTTCGGATGCCGTAAGCGCCTTCCCTGTAATAGCCGGGTTCGTTCGAGAGAAACATGCCTGCTTTCAGGGGTTCGGTGCCGCGCATCGAGAGGCTTGCCGATTCCTCGTGCACTGAAAGATAACAGCCGACGCCGTGGCCGGTGCCGTGCGAGTAATCGAGGCCGGCGCCCTGCAGCGGCGCGCGCGCCAGCGCGTCGATCGTTATGCCGTTCGTGCCCTCGGGAAATTTTGCCGATGCGACGGTGATATGGCCTTTCAGGACCAGCGTGAAATGTTCCCGCATTTCTTCGGTCGGTTTGCCGATGGCGATGGTGCGCGTGATATCCGTCGTGCCGTCCACATACTGCCCGCCGCTGTCGAGCAGCAGCAGGCCGGGCGGCGCGATTTTTGCGTTGGTTTTTTCATCGGCGCGATAGTGGACGATCGCGCCGTTCGCCGCCCAACCGGAAATGGTTGAAAAACTCGGACCGCGATAGGAATTTTCTTTTTTCCTGAATTCCTCCAGCTTTGCGACGACATCGAGCTCGGTGAGCGGCGATTTGCTGTTATCCAGCCAGCACAGGAAATTCACCAGCGCCGCGCCGTCGCGCTCGTGGGCGGCGCGCAGGGCTTTCTGCTCGGCGGGATTTTTAATCGCTTTCGGATCGATGCAGGGATCCTTGAAATCTACGGCCTTCTCGCCAAGGATTTGTTTGAACCAGACGGGAGAGCGGCTGAAATCCAGCCCCGCGCGGCCCAGCGCTTTCAATCGCGCCTCAAGTTTATCCGGCGCAACGATTTCAACATCCGCGCCAAGATGCTTTTTGACTTCCGGCGTTATTTTCTCCGGGTGAACGAACCATTCTGTCTTCCCGTCTGCGTGTAAAATGCCGAAGGACAAAACAACCGGGGTATGTTCGACGTCGTTGCCGCGTACATTCAAAAGCCACATCAGGGAATCCGGCAAGGTGATGATGCAGGCATCCAGATTTTTTTCCTTGAGAATTTTGCAGATCGATTTTCTTTTGGCGGCGGAATCCACGCCTGCAAACTCTGCCGGAAAGATTTCGGCTTTTTCTTTGGGAAAAGCGGGCTTGTCTTTCCACACATCATCGACCGGGTTGTCGCTGACGGGTTCGAATTTTATGCCCTTCTCGCCGAGGATTTTCGCGTAGTCGGCAACCTGCTTCGCGGTCATCAGCCATGGATCATAGCCTATGACATCGCCCTCTTTCGCATTTTCCGCCAGCCATTTCGCCGACGTGGTCTGCGGGTTGTTCAGGAATTCATAGAGGCTTTTGTCGGCCTGCTGCGCGAGCTGGATGGTGTAGCGCCCGTCGGTGATGATCGCGGCCTTGCCTTGCAGCACCAGCGCCGCGCCCGCGGAACCAGTGAAGCCCGTCAGCCATGCGAGGCGCTCGGCATAGGCGGCGACGAATTCGCCCTGGTATTCGCTGATGCGGGGAACGATAAACCCGGCGAGGCCGCGTTTTTTAAGAACGGCGCGCAGATCAACCAGTTTTTGAACGGCATTTTTCATTGAATAAGCTTAACCGTAACCCTGCTTTCTTGTCACCCCCGCGAAGGCGGGGGTCCGGTCTTTCTTTGCCGGATGCCCGCCTGCGCGGGCATGACAATCGGCAATGGTGTTGCTATTGTTGGAAAGAAAGGAAAGCCATGCCCTATCTCATTCTCGCCATCGGCCTGATTATCGGCATTTACGGCCTGTACCGTTTTTTCCTGACCGCAGACGTGAAACAGATCAAGGCGCTGGGGCTTTCGGTTTTCGCCGTCATTATCGGCATCGCGATCCTGGTCCTCGCCCTGACCGGCCGGTTCCCGGCGGCGCTCGCTCTCGCGGGTGCCATCCTGCCCTTTTATATCGCCTACCGGCGCGGCAAACAGGTTGGCGACCAATCGCCCTCGCCTGACGGGATCATGACCGAAAAAGAGGCGCTTGAAGTTTTGGGGCTGGAGCCCGGCGCGACGAAGGACCAGATCACCGATTCCTACAAGAAGCTCATGATGAAGGTCCACCCGGACAGTGAAGGGTCCGACTGGATGGCCGCCAAGCTGAACCAGGCCCGCGACACCCTGCTGAAATAGGGCCTCTACTTGCCAAAAATCCTTAAAAATGCGAGACATACGGGCGATGGCTTATAAACCTGTTAAAAAAGCAGTCTTCCCTGTAGCCGGGCTCGGCACACGCTTTCTCCCGGCGACAAAAGTCATGCCGAAAGAAATGCTGCCGATCAATGACCGGCCCCTGATCCAGCATGTGTTCGAGGAAGCCCGCGAAGCAGGAATCGAGGAATTCATTTTTGTCACAGGCCGTTATAAGGAAATGCTCGAGGAGCACTTTGACTTCCAGCCGGAGCTGGAACAGGTTCTCATGAGCCGCGGCAAGCAGGACATGCTGGAAAAAGTCCGTGATTCCGAGATGCCCGCGGGAAAGCTGTTCCTGACCCGCCAGCCGAGGCCGCTGGGGCTGGGCCATGCCGTCTGGTGCGCCAAGAAACTGGTGGGCGACGAGCCGTTTGCAGTTCTCCTGCCCGACGACATCGTGCGTCACGATAAAGGCTGTTTGAAACAGATGGTTGAAGCTTATGAGCAGCATGGCGGGAACATTGTGGCGGTCCGGGACGTTCCTAAAGCGGACACATCCAAGTACGGGATACTCGATATTGCCTCCGACGACGGAAAGAACGTGAAAGTGAAGGGCCTTGTTGAAAAACCGGCGCCCGAGAAAGCGCCTTCGACGCTTTCGATCATCGGGCGCTATATCCTGCAGCCGGACGTGTTCGATCATCTCTCCGCTTTTGAAACCGGCGCCGGCGGCGAGATCCAGCTCACGGATGCGATGGCGAAACTGATCGGCAAGCAACCTTTCCACGGCTTGCGGTTCGAGGGGCAGCATTATGATTGCGGCTCACGTCTCGGGTTCATCGAGGCCAATATCGCTTATATGATCAATGACAAAGGCATAGGCGCGCAGGTTAGGAAAATAGTTCAGGCTTATGCTTCAGAGAAAAAGTAACCCGGCACCGATGCCAGCTCCCGCTCACACGTTCCATCCCAGCATCCTCCGCGAATACGATATCCGCGGCGAAGTCGACAAGACTTTATCGGCCGAAGACGCCTATGCGCTGGGCCGGGCGTTCGGCACGTTCGTGCACCGCAAGGGCGGCAAGAGCGTTTCTGTTGGTTATGACGGCCGCCTGAGCTCACCAGGGTTCGCAGAAAAGCTTATCGATGGCCTGACCGCCACCGGCATGGACGTTACGGCGATAGGCCTGGGGCCCACCCCCATGCTCTGGTTCGCCGTCAAATTCCTCAAAACCGATGCCGGTATGATGGTCACCGGTTCGCATAACCCGGCGAATTTCAACGGCTTCAAGATGACGCTGCAAAAAGAGCCGGTTTATGGCGGCATGATTCAGGCTATTGGCGACATTGCTGCTAAAGGAGACTTTTATGAACCGGAAAAACCGGGATTTATTAATTCCGTCTCTATCCACGAGGATTACATCAAGCGGGTTATGGATGACTATACCGGCAACGATCCGGGCACCAAGCCTTTAGCCATAGCTTGGGACTGCGGCAATGGCGCCATGGGTGAGGTTATTGGCGACATTGTAGCTAAAATACCCGGAAAACATACGCTTCTACATGAAACAGTTGACGGCACCTTCCCGAACCATCACCCCGACCCGACCGTGGACAAGAACATGGTCGACCTTCAAAAAGCGGTCCGGGAAAACAGATGCGATCTGGGCATCGCTTTTGACGGTGATGGTGATAGAATTGGCGTCATTGACGAAAATGGCGACATTTTACGCTGCGATACCCTGCTTGCCCTCTATGCCGCCGAGATTATCGCCGAGCGGCCGGGCGCGCCGATCATCGGCGACGTCAAATGCAGCCAGGTCATGTTCGACGAGATTAAACGTTTAGGGGGCACGCCGGTCATGTGGAAGACTGGCCATTCACTGGTGAAGGCCAAGATGGCGGAAATCAGGGCCCCGCTCGCGGGCGAGCTTTCGGGCCATATTTTCTTCGCCGATAAATATTACGGTTTCGATGACGCCCTTTACTGCGCGGTGCGGCTGATCAATATCGTCGCGCGCGCGAAAGGCGGGCTTTCCAGCCTGACGAAGCATCTGCCCAAAACCCACAGCACGCCTGAAATCCGCGTCGATGTGCCGGAAGAGGAAAAATTTAAAATCGTCCCGCAAATCATCGCGGCGATGAAAAATGACAAAAATGTCGAGCTCAGCGACATTGACGGGATACGCGTTAAAAACGCGGATGGCTGGTGGCTGGTGCGCCCGTCCAACACGCAAAGCTGCCTTTCGGTGCGCGCCGAGGGCAACAGTCCACAAGCGCTTGCCTCCCTCAAGGCCATGGCGGTGGAAGAACTCAGAAAACTTGGTTACGATCTCGAATTTGAACAATAATACATAAAAAATATTTCACGCGAAGTAACGAAGGAATGAAGTTTTTAGTTTTTATATTTATTTCTTCGTAACTTCGTACCTTCGCGTTTAAAATCCGCATAATTCGTGTTCCATTCGTGGTCAGTCAGAAAGGAAAATTCTATGAGCACAAAATCCGTCGACGCAGCGATGCTCGAAGTCCTGGCCTCGAAAATCTGCCACGATCTCATCAGCCCGATCGGCGCGGTGAATAACGGCGTCGAGTTGATCGAGGATATGGGCGCGGATGCGGGGCCGGAAGCCACGGCGCTGATTGCGTTCAGCGCGCAGCAGGCCTCGGCGAAACTGCAGGCGTTCCGCATGGCCTACGGCATCGGTGGCGCGGATTCCAACATCAAGCCGGAAGATGTCCACAAGGCTATCGAATTCCTCATCAGCCAGGACAAGAAGATCAAGCAGGAATGGAACCCGAATGCGGGCATCGGCGGCGCTGCGCCTCCGAAAGGTTTCTGCAAGATGCTGATCTGCGGGATTTTGCTCGGCATCGAATGCCTGCCGAAAGGCGGGACGATTTCCGTCGTCGGCGCCAATTCCGAAACCGCGATCGTCGCCAAGGGCGAGAACGCGAGCTTACGCGGCCAGACCGAAGAGGCCCTCGCCCTCAAGCTGGATGCCCAGCATCTCGACCCTAAATACGTCCATGCCATGATGACCGGTCTATTGGCGGAACGTCATGGATTCACCGTCACCGCCAAGGATAGCGGCCAGGGTTTTGTCAGCATCACCATCAAGGCTTAATTCCTTCCTTTAAATCGTGTACAATCTTCGCGTGGGGAATGTTTCGAAAACATGTCTGGTGGTAGACGACAGCCGCGTGGTGCGGAAGGTCGCGCGCCGTATCGCGGAAGAGCTCGGTTTTGAATGCAGCGAGGCGGAAGACGGGCAAAAGGCTTATGACGCCTGCAGGCAATCGATGCCGGACGCGATCCTGCTGGACTGGAGAATGCCGGTGATGGATGGAATGGAATTCCTGACAAAACTCCGCGAGATGAAAAACGGCAAGCATCCCAAGGTCGTTTTCTGCACGATTGAAAGCAAGCCGAAGAACATCCAGAAAGCGATGAAGGCCGGCGCCAGCGAATATATCGTCAAACCGTTCGACAGCGAAGTCATCAAGGCGAAGTTTACCTTGGCCGGGTTGATCCCGAAAGAATAAGTGCGCAATTAAGTTCTGGCGGGCGCTTGCCAAAAGCGCGGTTTGGCCTTACAAAATCCTCACAACCTTTAGCCCTGAAAGCCCATGCAAAGAGCCGCGAAAGCCATGCCCGATTCCCACGCCGTAAAAATCAAAAGAGCCCTGATTTCCGTCTCTGACAAGAGCGGGATCGAGGATTTTGCGCGGGCGCTCAGCAATCAGGGCGTCGACATCCTTTCTACCGGCGGCACGGCTTCCCTGCTCGCCAAGGCGGGAATTAAAGTCACCGAGGTTTCCGATCATACGGGCTTCCCCGAGATCATGGACGGGCGCGTGAAAACGCTGCACCCGAAAATCCATGGCGGCATTCTCGCCCGCCGCGACGAGGCCAGCCATGTCGAGGCGATGAAAAAGCAGGGCATCGAAGACATCGACATGGTGGTCATCAACCTCTACCCGTTCGTGAAAACGGTGCAGAGCGGCGCGAGCTTCGAGGATTGCATCGAGAATATCGATATCGGCGGCCCGGCGATGGTGCGCGCGGCGGCGAAGAACCATGATTTCGTCGCGATCGTCACCGGCGCGGATGATTACGCGCGCGTGCTGGAGGACATGAAAGCGAATGATGGGGGCGTGTCGTATTCCTTACGCAAGCAGCTCGCGGCGAATGCCTATGCCCACACGGCGGCGTATGATTCAGCGATTTCGAACTGGTTTGCCTCGCAAAGCGGCAAATACCCGAAGAATTTCAGCGTCGCGGGAACGCTCAAGCAGGTTCTGCGCTACGGCGAGAACCCGCACCAGACGGCGGCATTATATCTGGATGGCGGCCAGCGCCCCGGCGCGGCGCTGGCGACGTTCCTGCAAGGCAAAGAACTCTCTTATAATAACCTGAACGATACCAACGCGGCGTTCGAACTGGTTTCGGAATTTGAAAACCCGGCTGTCGCGATCATCAAGCACGCGAACCCGTGCGGCGTGGCAAGCGGCAAGGATATGCTCAGCGCCTATAAATCGGCCCTGCTCTGCGATCCTGTCAGCGCGTTCGGCGGCATCATCGCGCTGAACCGCCCGCTCGACAAAGCCACGGCCGAGGAAATTACCAAGATTTTCGTCGAGGTTATCATTGCGCCCTCGGTTGATAAAGACGCGCTTGAAGTGCTCAAGAAGAAAGACAAGATCCGCGTGCTGGCCGCAGGTGAAATGCCGAAGCGCGAGGCCCTGCCCCGCATCATCACGCGCATCGCGGGCGGTTTCCTGCTGCAGGATGCCGACGGCGCGCATATCACCAAGAAGGATTTGAAAGTCGTCACCAAGCGCGCGCCGAGCGAGCAGGAACTGAACGACATGCTGTTCGCCTTCACCGTCGCCAAGCATGTGAAATCGAACGCGATCGTTTATGCCCGGGGCGGCGCAACTGTCGGAATCGGCGCCGGGCAGATGAGCCGGGTCGATTCATCGCGCATCGCGGCGTGGAAAGCGGGCGAAGCGGCAAAAGGCGCGGGCCTGAAAGAATCGCTGGCAAAAGGTTCGGTCGTGGCGTCGGACGCGTTCTTCCCGTTCGCGGACGGATTGATCTCCGCCGCCGAGGCCGGCGTCACCGCCGTCATCCAGCCGGGCGGTTCGATCCGTGACCATGAAGTCATTGCCGCCGCGGACGAGCGCGGCCTCGCCATGGTTTTCACCGGCGTCCGCCATTTCCGCCACTAGCCTCAATTGAATCGGGCACTTCGCGGAAACCCTTGTTGCGTAAGGGTTTCATTAACGTTTCATTAACTTTTGGCTGAAGAAAAATTTGCAGGTTTTCCCAAAAATAGGTATCATGTGATTAACGTATAAAAAGATTACAAGACTATCAGCGGTTTAATAAGAGGGTATGCAGATTGAAAACCATCGGTTTTTCTCCCGAACATAAAAAGGTTTCAAGCACATATCCTTCGGCAGGCAAGTAAGGCTCGCGGAGCCTTTCGCGTCTGCATTTTGAAAGGTGTGTTTGAACATGTGGTGGTTAATTAAAGCGGCTTTAATGGGCACCGGCGCCTGGACGGGCTGGAGCGCCCTTAACAATGCGACAGACGGCGGAGCCGGAACTGTCGCCAAAGGCGCTTTTAACCTGGCAAAAGGCGCGGCAGAAAAAGCGCTTAATGGAAAACCCGGCGATGACACCGATAATAATCCGGGCATCGATCTGGATAATGCCGATTCATGGATGAACCTCGCGAAGAAAATGGGCACGGATTTCGGCCCGAGCACGGTTGCACTGGCGCTCACCTATTTCTTCGGTCCCGGCGAGAATACTTATATCAGGTTAGCGATGGGCGTTGCGGCGGCATGCGCGGTTTATTACGTGCAGCACAGTCTTTTGAAGGCAAGCTATAACGGCGCAGCGGTCAACCCGGAACCGGCGGCACCGGCAGCAAAGACAAATATTTTCGCGGAGCCGGCGCTGGAAAAGAATTAAAAAATTTAAAAAACTAAAAAGACCGACAACAAGAGCCCGGCAAGGGACCCGATAAAAAGGTCAAAGAATAAAAAGCGGTTTGTGTATTAGAGGCAAGTGTAATGTTAGATGCCAAGGTTGATATAGAAGGTACGACTCCGGCCAAATTCTGGAAAGAGGCCAAGCTTGGCTATGACCACACGATTTTTGAAAAGCCCAAGCAGCCTGTCGATTCCCTGAGAAATAACAAGTCCTTCCTCGATGCCGCGGCGCTCGTCTACAAGATGAAGAACGGCGAGACATGGCTGGAACATTGCGAGCGCGAAAATATCGATCCCAAATCCAAAGCCGCGCAGGCCCAGCTCGGCGAATTCGGCATCACCACCATGCGCTGGTTCAACAACACTACGGCATCTGCGGCTGACCTGATCGGCAGCGGCGACAGCTCCACCGCGACACTCTACCAGCTCCAGAAAAAATCAACCACGAACGAACAGCGCGCCGCGTTCCTCTACATGATGCAGGCTTTCGAGCATACGGAAGGTTCCTTCCTCAGCATGGGCACGTTGTACGGCCTCGGTCAGGGCATGACCGACGCCACGAATTTGATCGGCGTCGGAATCGGCGCTTTCACCGGCGGCGCGGGCACGGTCGCCGTACAGGCCGCCAGAGCCGCCATGCAGGCCACGCTCAAAACCCTGCTCGTTCAGTCCGTCAAAACCATGAGCATGAAAAGCCTCGCGGCTGCCGGCGTCGAAGGCGCGGTCGCCAGCGGCACACAGAATTATGTCGAGCAAAAAGTCCAGATGCAGAAATTCAAGGTCGATGGCAAGGCCTATCAATACCAGCATGATCTGGATACATCGCAGATCGGCGAAAAGTCCCTATACGGCTTTGGATTCGGCGCCGGCCTCGGCGCCACCGGTAAAGTTTTGAGAGACACGGGCTCGTGGCTGAAAGGCAAATGGACGGGCAACATAACGCCGGGAACGCCGACAGTAGCGCCGGTGGGCGGCAGGATCATTCCTCCGTATGAACCTAATTTTGTTTACAGGTTTGTGGATGCGCTTCCTGGAAAATATCCTTTCACGCAGCTCCAAGGGATATTCAACAATACCCCCATGTTCTCCATTAAGAGCGCCCGTTATATCAGGCCCGTGATCAAGGCAATAGATGACAATATCATGGCCTCTGACGCGCACGGCAAAGGACTGGGCAGTGTCCTGGGCATCGGCACAAAGCTGAAAGATATCGCGGCCGATCTTGAAATGGGAAAAATAACTTTAAGCGACGCGCAAGCGCGGATTCAGAAGACAGCTTCCGATCTGACATCCAGCCTTCCCAATGCCGCTGCAAAATTCAATGCCGCTCATTCGCAGCTCACAGCAGAAGCCCGCGCATTGACTCCCAATGTGCGCTCCATAATCCAGCGCCAGATTGACGCCCTCAACCAATATATAGATACAGTCGGAAACGACGTCGCGAAGGCGGTAGCAGATATTGCTTCTAAAAAACCTGCTCTTGATAAAAATCTGACCCATCTTAAAAAATTAATCGATGATGCGCAGCAACAAGCAGCCACCCTTAGCAAGAAAGATGCAGAAACATTACTTTTGCAAACCCAACAAGATCTTGCCAAAAGATTGAGGGCCGCATCGAACCCATTCAAGGATTCCGCGACCCTACTTTACGAAGAATCTCAAATGAGATTGACGGGCAAACTTTCAAGCCATCGTCCTCTTAGCAAGGAAGGCTCTCTTAAAGGCAAAGCCTTTTTCGAAACACAGCGCAGGCTGGAGAGGAGTTTGCAGGAAGGCTATTTCATGCCTGAAACTTATCTTAACCCTGCGAACAGAATTATCCCGATTACAATGCCAAACCCCGCCCCGGGCAAACCGCACAACATGGAACGTACATGGCTTGAGCTGGAAAATTTCTATGTGCCGCTGAAAGGTCAAAAGTATGACGCCCGTACATTGGGTGCCAACATGGCCGGTAAAATCTGGGAAGCTTATATGATGGGGCAAGAGCATGAACTGCTTTATGCCCTGCGTTATCTGGGTTATAGCCAGGGTGAAAATAGAGGCGCACGCTTTGCACTGGACGGCGGCATCCCGGAAATCATTCCCTCGACAGTCATCAGGCAGGAGCTGGATAATTCTTATAAATCCGCGCTTCAAAATCTTCCAGGCACTCTTGCATCAAAAACCGACAAGGACTGGCAGAATTTCAGAAAGCTCCTGGACCAGGTGATGATCGACGCCAACCAGGGTCACTCGCCTGCGCCAACGGGTCAAAGACGGATGGAGCAATTATTCCAGACCTATTCGGCCTATTTCCGAATTGCGCAGCGATACAGGGCTACAAATAATTACATTTCTCCCACCCGCTTCAGCATGGACTTTGTTATTCCCATGAACAACAATCTCGCACGCGCGCGCGCTTTCTGGCTGGGAGGCCAAACCATCCCCGACCCAAGCCGTCCTGATTATATAACTCCCGTTTATAATCTCTGGTGGAAAGAAAATAAGCCGGAAAACGGCGGCCTCTACAATCGCTCCCCGTTCTGGATCAAATCGCCGGTCCGGATGATGACTGGCGGCATTGCTTCCGCGCCGGGCCTGATCACTTACGGCACTCTGGGCGCCGCGGGCCTCATATATGATTTCTCGAACGGCAATGACATTTCCTGGGAGAAGAGGAAAGATTATACAGCTTACCAACTCCTGCAGTTCGGCCTGATCCCAGGCAAAACTGTCTGGGGCGCTGCGAAGGGCTGGGGTGAAACCTGGTGGAACACCAAGAAATTCTTGAACGCGGGCGGCGTGACCGGCGCGGCCCAAGGATTCAAGGAAGGCGTCAAGGACGCACAGGAGACCGTACTTGGCGATATAGGAAATCCTCTCAGCTATATTCCGACATTCAGTGTATTTGGAACAAAGGCGGACGACGACAAGGATAAGGACAAAGGTAAAAACTTGAAATCCGCGCGGGATTCAGATGATTCAAAGATAACGACTCCGAAGCCGGTAATAGTGCGCGAAAAAGAAGTTAAAAAAGACGGCTCAGCTGATCCGAAATTAGCGGAGCAAGCTAAAATAGAAAAAGAGACGGAAGAAGCCCGAGCAATAGCCAGAGAAGATCTGCGCATATTCGGCCGCACGGTTGCCAGCCTGACGAATTCGATCGCAGACGACGGCAAATGGACGGAAAGCAGGCAGGAAACAGTTAAAAACCTGGAGAAGCAGCGCATCGCGCTTGAAGCCCAGGTCAAGAATCTCGGGCTCGGCAATTACGCCAATGATATTCTGAAACAAGCCACGGAGACGCTGGATTTCCAGCTTCGAAATAACATGACGCATGGCTGGCCGACCCGCGTCCCGACTTTCCAGGAAGAGGAAAACCGGAGACAGCATGAGTACGGCGACAAAGTCAGAATCTGGCATGACCGGGTTCGCGCGCTGAATGTTGAAGTTCAAAAAGGCTGGGATGCGAATAAAAAAACGCTTCCTGCCCAGCTTCAGGCGGAACACGATGCTTTCGCCAGCGATATCGCTTTCCTGCGCCCGGACCTGCAGGAAACCGACAAGCGCGGCCTCGAGATGCTGAAAACGCTGGCGGGCGCCGCGAAAGCCGATAACCCCGCCCTGTCGCATGTGCGGAGAACCGATATTCCTCCGGAGAACCCGGAAGCGGAACAGAAGCGGCTGGATGACATACGCAAAGCGGAAGAAGCGGAAAAGCTGAAAAAAGAAAAAGAAGAAGCCGCGAAGCAGGAAAAAGCGCGCAAAGAATTACTGGCGAAGCAAAAAGACGCAGGCAAGGACGGTCACAAAGACGACGGAAAAAAACCCGGCGCGGACAGAATCAAACCCAAAGCCAGCGAACCGGCCAGAACCCCGGACGGCAGTGAAAAAAGCCTGGGCGATCATGTCGGCGACTGGTGGAATTCTTATAAAGGCTATACAAGCACCGATGAAAGCGGGTCCGGCGTCAATTCACTAGGCGACGCGTTCGGCTCCGCCGTGTCGAGCGGCTTCAACTGGCTTGGCAACGCCTATTCCCACATCCGCAACAAACCGGGCGGCGGCGGCCGCACGATGATCCGCGACGTCGGCGCCGGCATCGGCGCGGTTATCGCCGCATCGACACTCATCAGCCCGTTCTGGGATAAAATGTGGGTCGGCCAGATTCCGATCGTCGGCTCGATCCTGAAGCTGGGCTCCCTCGTTCTCACTTTCATGCTGTTCCGCAAGTGGCTGGACACGGGCATGGATCCCGCGCCGAAGCTGGAGCCCGCGACCGGTGTCGTGCAGGCCGGCAGCGGCGAACGCACGCCCGAACAACGGAACTATCTGCCGCGGTTTGCGGACGGCCAGCCCGTCTATTCGCAATCCCACAGCGGCGGCACGCCGTCAAAATCGACCGTCGTTTACTGGGATACGAATGACGAAAACGCGGCGCAAGCGATCGCCATCGATATGAAAGCCGGCAAGCCCGTGGTGCAAATCCGCACGGATAACGGCCAGACCTATATATCGAAGGGCATTGTCAGCGAGGACACGGTCACCCAGAGCGCGGCCAAGATCAAGGGCAACATCAACGTGCCTTACGACCGCCTCAACGCCAACGGCGGCATGGCCAGAGACCTTGAGTTTGAAACCGTCAGCCATGTCGGCGGCGACAGCTTTATTACAAAGGTCGGCGACAAGAATCATCTCTTCGCCCTCGACCAAGGCAAGACATTCGCCGATCTGGCCCTGGAGCCGCGCTAATGGACAAAACAGGTCAAAAACGCAGCAAAACTAGCGCTTTATCCCCGGAAAGGCGGATGGTATGATGTTACACAGGGACATCGCACCCGGTATCCCGCACGAAGCTGTCCTGGCGCAATTGATCATGTCTTCCGAAGATACAGGCAAAAAAAGTTCGATAAAAAAAGACTGGGATCCGAAAGGCAAATCCGGATCGTCGAAGCCTGCGCTTTTCCTGCCGGAGGAAATGGACATCTACTGCAACAAGGTGACGCGCGAGGTTTTTATTTTTCACGGCAAGGTCGTCGATTACGAGAGCCTGGATTATCTCGAATACGATCCGTCCGATTACAGCGTCGACGTGGTGATGAAAAACGGATCGCGCATGGATCTCGGCGTGAAGATTCAGTGGCTCGTTCGCCCCTACTTCACCAAGGCGCAGGAAATCATGATCGTGCAGACGAAAGATGGAGAATCCGTGAACGGAACGAGCGTTCTTATAAAACACAAAGAAAAAAAATAGAAATTCAAAAATATAAATTTTGCGAAGAATAAAAATGGTGTGTTACGATATTTATAAGGCGGGTAAAAAAGAGGGTAACGGTAACGTTACAACAGTGATATGCTGGAACCCATGACCGAACCCTCTGCGCCATATACGGAACGCCCGCCTGTCGGTAACCTGACTGACTTCGTAGTTCCCGACGAAAAAAGAAAACACCTCGATATCGAGGTGGCAATAAAACAGGATAACCGGGTGGTTTTGTTTTATGACCGTCCTTTTAAAAAAGAAGTTTCGTGGTTTGAGTTTGATCTGAAAACTAACAAATTGGACTTTGTAATAGATAATGGTGAAGTTCGCGATGTGGGATTACCTTTAAGTCCAGATGTCGCCAAGTATATGCAGAACACGCACCAGATTTTGATGGTTTTGATTGATTTTGAAACAGGAGAAGCAGCGCAGGGAGCCTATGTCCCGTTAATAATTCACAGTAGTTAAAAATATAAAAAAATTAATAAGGCATTAATAAATAGAGCGGTACAATATTTAACATAAAGAGGAGTGTGTAATGAACAATCTTTATAACGAATTCAACAAGGCATCTTTTGCGGCACGCGTATTTGATGACGGTTCGCCCACTGTGCGCCTTGATCATGGGGGCGGCAATGTTCTTAAGGTGGACAATAACGCAGATTTAACCCTGACTACCCCTAAAATTTAACCACACCAGGCGCGGATGATCTTCCCACCCGCGTCCAGATCAAAGTTAATGCGGCTCGGGCTGAAATCCTGGGTGATCATCGACCCCGGCGGCAGTATTCTGTAAGGGCGGTTTAACGGCTTTATGGCCGCCTCCAGCGCCGCATCGGCCGGTTTTCCCAGCCATTCATTGAAATCGCAGGGCGTCGCCATATCCCGGCCGGGAGGCTCATTATCATCATAAACAGCCGGCGCGCTCACCACACCTTCGGGCGTGTACTCGATGATTTTTGGCGGTTCCTTGGCGGGTCCTGCATCGTCGTTTGCGAAGGCGATGTAAAAGCACAGGACGACAGGCAGGCCCAGCAGGAAAAACCACAGGATGGGGCTGCGCATCATCTGGCTATCCCGGTTCAGGATGTCCTCGATTGTCTTCTCCTTTTTGGGAGGCTTGGGAGCTTCGGGTTTATCGGCCATGGGAGGCATCCTTTCGAGGGTGAAATCTGCCCCAAATTCTTATCAGAAGCTTGTATTTGGCGCAACTTCCCCCTATTCATAAGGCCGCATGACCAAGCCTTTAGAACATATACGCAACTTCGCCATCATCGCCCATATCGACCATGGCAAAAGCACCCTCGCCGACCGCCTGATTCAAACCTGCGGCGGGCTCGAGGCGCGCGAGATGACCGAGCAGGTTCTCGACAATATGGACATCGAGAAAGAGCGCGGCATCACGATCAAGGCCCAGACCGTGCGGCTGGCTTATAAGGCCAAGGACGGCATCGAATACCAACTCAATTTGATGGATACGCCGGGGCACGTGGATTTTTCCTACGAGGTTTCGCGCTCGCTCGCCTCTTGTGAAGGCTCTCTCCTCGTCGTGGATGCATCGCAGGGCGTCGAGGCGCAGACGCTGGCCAATGTTTACAAAGCCATCGAAAACAATCACGAGATCATCACCGTCATCAATAAAATAGACCTGCCCGCCGCCGAGCCTGAAAAAGTGCGCCGGGAAGTGGAAGACACGATCGGCCTGGATGCATCGGAAGCGGTTTTGTGCTCGGGCAAATCGGGCGTCGGCATTGATGAATTGCTGGAAGCGATTGTCACGAAACTTCCACCTCCTCACCCCGGCCCTCTCCCCTCCGGGGAGAGGGAGGGACCCGCGCAGCGGGAGGGTGAGGGGGATAACCCATATACCCGGCCGACCAAAGCCCTGCTCGTCGATTCATGGTACGACCCCTATCTGGGCGTCGTCGTTCTCGTGCGCGTGGTCGACGGCTACCTGCGCAAGGGCCAGAAAATAAAATTCATGAAAGCGGGCGCGGTGCGCGAGATCGACCGCGTCGGCATGTTCACGCCCAAGAAAGTCATGCTGGATGCGCTCGGCCCCGGCGAAATGGGTTTCATCACCGCGGCGATCAAGGACATTCACGACACGCGCATCGGCGACACGATCACCGACGACAAAAAACCCTGCGCCGAGGCGCTGCCCGGATTCAAGCCCTCGATCCCGATGGTGTTCTGCTCCCTCTTCCCGGCGGATGCGAGCGATTTTGAAAAGCTGAAGGACTCTCTCGGCAAACTCGCGCTGAACGACTCTTCGCTGCATTACGAGATGGAATCGAGCCAAGCGCTCGGCCTCGGTTTCCGCTGCGGATTCCTCGGTCTCCTGCACATGGAGATTATCCAGGAGCGGCTGGAGCGCGAATTCGATCTCGACCTGATTCCGACCGCGCCGAGCGTGGTTTATAAAATTCACAAGACCGACGGCACGGTGCTTGATCTGTATAACCCGAGCGATCTGCCCGACGTGATGAAGATCAAGCATATCGAGGAGCCGTGGATCAAGGCGACGATTTTGACGCCCGATGAATATCTCGGCGGCCTGCTCAAGCTCTGCCAGGACCGGCGCGGCGTGCAGCAGGAACTCACATATGCCGGCGCGCGGGCGATGCTCGTTTACCGCCTGCCGCTCAACGAAGTCGTGTTCGATTTCTATGACCGCCTCAAATCCATCTCGCAAGGTTACGCCTCGTTCGATTACGAACTCGACGGCTACACCGAGGGCGAGCTGGTGAAGCTGGATATCAAGGTGAATGACGAGCCGGTCGACGCGCTCACCATGATCGTGCACCGCTCGAACGCCGAGACGCGCGGGCGCGGCATGTGCGAGCGGCTGAAAGACCTCATCCCGCGCCAGATGTTCAAGATCGCGGTGCAGGCGGCCATCGGCGGCAAGATCATCGCGCGCGAGGATATTTCTGCCTTGAGGAAAGACGTCACTGCGAAATGTTACGGCGGCGACATCACGCGGAAAAAGAAACTGCTCGAAAAGCAGAAAAAAGGCAAAAAGAAGATGCGCCAGTATGGCAGCGTCGAAATCCCGCAAAGCGCGTTCATCAATGCGCTGAAGATGGGGGATGAGAAGAAATAACTTACTGCGTCATGCCCGCTTCCGCGCGGGCATCCATAACCCGGGGCAGCATGGAAAAGACTTTTTGCGTCTACATCCTGACCAATAAAATTTACGGCACGCTTTATGTCGGCGTAACGTCCAATCTGCCAAAAAGAATCTGGGAGCATAAAAACAAGTCGTCGAGGGATTTTCCCAAAAATACGACCTGGACAAGCTCGTTTATTATGAAGTTCATGAAAACGCAGAATCCGCGATAAAACGCGAAAAGCGGCTGAAAAGATGGGACAGGAAGTGGAAAATCGAGCTTATTCAGAAACAAAATCCCGATTGGCAGGATTTGTTTGAGACTATAGCATCATAGCAATTATGTATGGATGCCCGGTCAAGTCGGGCATGACGTCTTTATCTTCGTCACCCCCGCCTTGAGCGGGGATCCATAAAATCGGAAGTGGAGGGAAAATGACCGAAGAAAAAACAGAGCAAAAACCAGACACCCCCAACGTCATCATGCTGCCGCCGATCTTGATTTTCCTGCACGTGATCGCGGGGATCGTGCTCGACTTTCTGTTCCCGGTGAATTTCGGGCACGCGTGGGGGTGGCTCGGCCTCGTTCTCCTGCTCACCTGCTTCGGCATTATCGCGTGGGCGAAGAAGTTGTTCGACATTGCGGGCACGCCGGTGCCGCCGAACCAGCCGGCGACGGCGATCGTCACGAGCGGGCCCTATCAATACAGCCGCAACCCGATGTATGTCGCGTTCATGGCGGGCTATATCGGCCTGTCGCTGCTGGCCGACGCGCCGGCGATGCTGCTGCTGGGTTTCGTGCTGTTCTACATCCTCGACCAGCGCGTCATCGTGCCGGAAGAGAATTATCTCAGCGAAAAATTCGGCACCGTTTATACCGATTACAAGGATGAAGTCCGGCGCTGGCTGTAGCGCTTAATCCGCCTGCTGGCTCTGGACGTCGAGGTCGCCGGGAAGGCGGTCGAAGAGGCCGATGGCGCGGCTGACATGCGCGAGGGTCGGGAAATGCTGCTGCGGCATCGCGCGGAAGGCATCCAAAGCCTCATGAGACGCGTCGTTTTCAATCGCGTATTCCACGATCTCGGCGCGCGTGGCCGGGAATTTCATGCCGTCAATCAGTTCAAGATAGTTGATCGCCATAAGCAAACCTCCCGCGTTGAATGATTACTCTCTCATTATAATCCGGGCGGCGGCGGGCGGCAAGCGCGGAAGGCGCGATCCTTCATTTACCGCGCGAACTACTTGATAAAACTGCATAAAATTTTTTAAAAAAAACTGAAACCTTTTAGGCGCAGGCCCGTTGGAAAAACATAGATAAGAAATGATTTATTCTCACGAATAAATTGTTTTTATCTTGACGGCTCCCGCGATCCTCACGGATTGCGGGAGCTTTTTATTTCAGGAATTCATTTGAAGCCTTTATTTCACAACCGCGCAGGCAATGCGGCCGCCGGCATTGCCGGATGGCTGGGTTTTATAATCGTCGGCTTTTTCGTGGATCATCAGCGTCGTGCCGTTATCCGCGAGCATTTCATCCAGATCGGCCTCTTCGTTGAAAATCTCCGTGTCCAGCGTGCCGTCCGGAAGAACGGTCAGGTTCGGCATGTCACCCTCGTGATGACCTTCCGGCGCATGATAGCCGTGCTCGTCGCCGTCGGGATTGTAATGCGCGCCGGCTGATTCAAATTTCGCCGCGCCGTCGCAAATGCCGTTCTCATGAATGTGGAAGGCATGCTGCCCCGGCGGCAGATTGCGCAGGTTCAATTTAATCAACAAGCCGTTGCCGGTATCGGTCAGAATCGCCGTGCCGGTTTCGAGCCCTTCGGGATCGTTGAAGGTCACGGTTTTTTCTGTCGCGGCCATCGCCGCGCCGGACATTGCGCTAACAAGAACAGCCGTCAATAACAGGGATTTTTTCATTTCTGCTCCATTTTTCATCTGATCTCTCTATACACATTAATAGGCGGATACGCAATTGGTTCCCTTTCACGGCGCGGGCGCGGCAAGCAGGCCATCCGCCGCGAGGCGTTCGATCAGTTCGCGCCCGTAATTCGCCGCGACCTCATCGAAGCCCATGCCTGTCGGCCCCCGTGTCGCAAGATCCCCCGCCCATGCCTTCCGGTAATGCGGCAGGGTGAAAAGAATTGCCTCGTAATGCGATTCCGGTTCCTCGAGAATCAAGGGCGGATCGTCAAAATAAAACGGATGGTCATAGCCGTGGCGGCCATGGCGCCAGCCGCGGTGATGCCAGGCGCTGTCGCGGTAGCGGGTGCCGGGAATGTAATCGCGGACGATCTGTTTTTCACGCGGGCGGATTTCAAGAACAGCGGCGGCGCCCGTGTTCATGATCTTGCGGCGGCGGGCCTGCTCGCCGGTGTCGCGCGTCGGCGGCACGATATCGATCGAGGCCGTGGCCGGGATGCCGATGCGCTGCGCCTCCGCGGCGGCGCTTCTTTCGATGGACTCGCGCTCGGTCAGCGACCCGGTACGGGCATCGATCACCAGCGAAGAAAATCTTCCGCCGGCAAAAGCCGGGTCGGTAAAGCTGGAGCCGCGCGTCGCCGTGACCTGCGCGCAGGCGGCCAGCATAAGCGCCGGGATCAATAAAAACGCTGTTTTCATTTTATAAAACTGGGCCGCAGGGTTCCTGTAGTCAATACGCGGCCAGTATGCTATTTCATGCGGCATGAAAACCTTGGGCCAAGTGATTGAGAATGCAGCGGAACGCTTCGACGAGGCGGGCCTCGTATTCGGCCATGGAACGGATAATTCCTTTGACGAAGCCGCCTTTATCGCGATGGAGGCGCTCGGCTACCCGGTCGATGCCGTGCTCGAGGAAATCTGGCCACGCGAACTGACGAAAGCCGAGGAAGAGAATATTGAAAGCCTTGTCAAGACCCGGATCGAAAAACGCATCCCTGCCCCTTACCTCTTTAACAAAACCTATTTGCAGGGGTTGCCGTTTTATGTCGATGAGCGCGTGATCGTTCCCCGCTCCTTTATCGCTGAACTCATCAACCATGAAGACGGGTTTGAACCGCCGGGATTTCCGAAGCAAATTAAAAATGTTCTTGATCTTTGCACCGGTTCCGGCTGCCTTGCCATTCTCGCCGCGCATGTTTACCCGGAAGCGCATATCGACGCGGTGGAGCTTTCGCCTGGCGCTTTCGAAGTTGCAAAACGAAATGTGAAGGAGCACGGGCTCGAGGATTGCATCACGCTTTATAACGGCGACCTGTTCGAGCCGCTTGAGGGCAAAAAATACGACCTTATCATCACCAACCCGCCTTATGTCGATCAGGCCGGGATGGACGATTTGCCGCCGGAGCATAAATTCGAGCCGGAAATGGCGCTGGGCCTGTGCGGTGAAGACGGCCTCGATATCGTTCGCAGGATCATGGAACAGGCGCCCGCGCACCTGACCGAAAAGGGCGGGCTTCTGTGCGAGATCGGGCGCGGCAAGGATAATGTCGAAAAGGCCTGGCCTCACCTGCCCTTCCTGTGGCTGGAGACCGAAAACAGCGAGGGCGAGGTTTACTGGCTCAGGAAAAAAGATTTTGTTTAACTCGTCATTGCGAGGAACGTAGTGACGAAGCAATCCATTTTACCACAGCGGCCACAGGCGAAATCACAGCGCGTTTTGCGCTTCAAGCTCCTGTGTATTCGCTGTGATCGCTGTGGTTAAATAGTTTTCTGGATTGCTTCGGCTTTCAGCCTCGCAATGACAGAATAAAAAACGGCGGCGCATTCGGCCGCCGTTTTCGCATTCGAAGGAGAGTCTCTTATTTCAGGACCGACTCTTTCAGATCTTTCGCCACGCGGAAGGCAACTTTTTTCTTCGCGGGGATCTGGATGGTTTCGCCGGTCGCCGGGTTACGGCCCTGGCGGGCTTTGGTTTGCTTCACCTGGAGGATGCCGAGGCCCGGAATACGGATGCGGTTACCCTTTTTCAGGTTCTTGCCGAACAGCGTAATCATGTCGTCCATAACTTCCTGGACCTGCTTTTTCGACAGGCCATGCTTGTCGGCGAGATCAGCAGAGATTTGCTTAAGGGTAATAGTCGGTTGTGTTGCCATGGTGAGCACCTTTCCTTCGTTGTGAAAAATCCTGTAATTGACGGTATTACAGCCCAAAGAAAGGGGGTTGTAAATGCATAAAATAAGGGTTTTTCACGCTTTTTTGGCTAAAAACGGGGGTTTTCAGCCCTTTTTCAGGGTCTTTCCGGGGCCATGAAACTTTTCGCCCCCCTGCCCGTTGGCGATAGAGATAACCCCATGCAGGAGAAGAAACATGAAAATGAAGAACCTGGAAGAGCTATTCGAAGATGAACTCTTTGACATTTATAACGGTGAGCAGCAGCTGACGAAAGCGCTGCCGAAGATGGCCGAAAAAGCCACCGACCCCCGTCTCGCGGAAGGTTTCCGCAGCCACCTTGAGGAGACGGAAGGCCAGGTCCGCCGCATTGAAAAGATTTTCGAGCTTCTTTCCATCAAAGAAAAATCGGAAAAGTGCGAAGCGATGAAAGGCCTGATCACCGAGGCTGAAGAGCTGATCAAGAACACGGACGAGGGCCCGGTGCGCGACGCCGCGATGATCACCGCCGCGCAGAAAGTCGAGCACTATGAAATCGCCGCTTATGGATCGCTGATTTCGCTGGCCAACACGCTGGGCCACATGGAAGCCGCGTCCATCCTCGCTGAAACGCTGGAAGAGGAGCGCGCGACCGACCGCCGTCTCAGTGACCTGGCCGAGGGCGGCATCAACCGCGAGGCGATGCAGGAAGCCGCCTAAGCATTCATCAAGTTCTACCCTGCCCCGAAAAACCGGCCCTGTCCCTTGAGGACGGGCCGGTTATCTTTCGGGCAAAAAAACGCCCCCGCCGGGGAAGCAGCGGGAGCGCCAGAGAGAGGGAAGCCGATGAGTGCCAATGAGTGTGGGGCCGGCTTCCCCGGGGGAACTTGTTTAATCGCGGCCGTGCCTGCCGCCATGGCGGCGGTCGTTATGGCCGTGCCCGCGACCGCGCCAGCGGTCATCGCGGTCCCAGCCGCGGTTATTCCAGCGGCGGCGGTTGTCGTCGTCATCGAAGATGAAGCTGAGCGACAGGCCGGAATTGGGGCGGCCGTAATAGTAATTGTTATAGTGGTGATGCTTGCGCGGGTAATAGGTCACGGGCCGGAAGGACGGGCCGTAATTGTAGTAAACCGGGCGCTGGTCGGTGACGAGGACGACATTCTGGCGGCGCAGATCGTCGAACGGGTCGACCGTGCCGCGCGTCGATACGATCATCCACGATCCGTCAGGCTGCATGCAGGCCGTGCCGTAGCCGGATTCGATGTGGCCGCCGACGCGGATGGATTTCTGGTATTCGCGGCAATATTCGCCCGCTTCGGCGGGCTGGGCGAAAGCCAGCGGCGCGAGAAATGCTCCTGCGAGGGCGAGTTTTTTGAAAGTCATGCGTAAATCTCCTATCGAGTACAAACGGGAAAAGCTTGATTGTTTCTTTCCACGCAATTTGTACGCGGCAGAATTTTTAACCCTTCGTTTATTTTCAGGAGATGGATTTATTCCTAGTCGCGGTCTTTTTTCAGAAGATAACCGGCGCCATAACCGGAATAATAAGACGTGCTGTGGGGATCGTCTTCGTGGTCGCGGATGTTTTTATGATGGCGGTAATAATTCCCGTAGTAATCCTCGCGCCAGTCTTTCTTCCTGCGCACAACTTTGATGCGGTCGGCGCGCAGAAGAATCTCGCGCATCTTTTCCGAGTCGGATGAAATGATGTATTTCCGCTTGCCGGTATCGATGACGATCGGCGGCTTGTCGCCTTTATAGATATAGGTAGTGTTGCCCCGCTTGACGACCGTGTCGGCAAAAGCCGGGGCAGCCGTGAAAATCAACAGAAACGCCAATAAGGTCAATATCCGGGTCATATCCATATTATATACGATCTGGACCGGGAAAACATTCTTTCAAGGCCTAAACTGTCTCCCCCGCGAAAGCGGGGGCCTTAGGAATATCCCCGCTTTCGCGGGGAAAGCATTTAGGGAATTTACTGCGCCGCAGCGGCAGCTTTTTCTCTCTTTTTGGCGATTTCGCGCTCGTTCGAGGTCAGCAGGGCCTTGCGCAGGCGGAGGCTTTTCGGCGTCACTTCAACGAGTTCGTCGTCGTTGATGTATGACATCATTTCCTCGAGCGTCATGCGGCGCGGCGGCACGAGAATGACGGCCTCATCGGCGCCGGAGGCGCGGACGTTCGTCAGCTTCTTGCCCTTCAGCACGTTGATCTCGAGATCATTGTCGCGGCTGTGCTCGCCGACGACCATGCCCTGGTAAACCTTCTCGCCGTGGCCGATGAACATGAAGCCGCGGTCCTGCAGGTTGAAGATCGCGTAGGCAACCGCTTCGCCCTGGTCCGTGGAAATGAGGGCGCCGTTGCGACGGCCTTCGATATCGCCCTTATAGGGCCCATAGTGCGAGAACAGGCGGTTCATGAGGCCCGTGCCGCGCGTATCGGTCAGGAATTCGGAACGGTAACCGATCAAACCCCGTGACGGCGCGAGGAATTTAATGCGCGTCTTGCCGTGGCCGGAGGGGCGCATGTCGGTCATTTCCGCCTTGCGCATGTTCATTTTATTGATGACGGTGCTGGAATACGCATCATCGACGTCGATGATGATTTCTTCATATGGCTCCTGCATCTGGCCGTTTTCATCTTTTTTCATGACGACGCGCGGGCGCGAGACGGAAAGCTCAAATCCCTCGCGGCGCATGGTCTCGATCAGGACACCGAGCTGAAGTTCGCCGCGGCCAGCCAGTTCGAACGCATCGCGCCCGGCATTTTCATTGACCTTGATCGCGACGTTGGTTTCGGCTTCGGCCATCAGGCGGTCGCGGATCATGGTCGAGGTCAGTTTCTTGCCTTCGGTTCCGGCGAGCGGCGACGTGTTGACGGTAATGGTTACCGCGATGGTCGGCGGGTCGATCGGTTGCGACTTGATCGGCGTGGTGACGGACGGATCGGCAATCGTATCGGCGACGGATGTTTTTTCCATGCCGGCGATGCAGATGATGTCGCCCGCATAGGCCACATCGATGGGTTTGCGCTCGATACCGTCGAATGCCAGCAGTTTCGTCAGGCGGAAGGATTCAACCTTCTTGCCGTCGAGGCTGAGCGCATTAACCTGCATGTTCACTTTCGCTTCGCCGTTATAAACCTTCCCGGTCAGGACGCGGCCGAGGAACGGGTCGGATTCAAGCAGCGTGGCGAGCATGGAGAACGGCGCCTTGTCATCGACTTTCGGCGCGGGCACATGCTTGAGAACGAGGTCCAGCAGCGGGTGCAGGTTTTCGCGCGGGCCGTCCAGGCTGTCGGTGCACCAGCCTTCGCGGCCCGATGCGTAGAGAATTGGGAAATCGAGTTGCTCTTCACTCGCGTCCAGCGACACAAACAGGTCGAAGACTTCGTTGAGCACGTCGTCGGGGCGCGCGTCGCCGCGGTCGATCTTGTTGATCATCACGATCGGGCGGATGCCAAGCGCCAGCGCCTTGGACAACACGAATTTCGTCTGCGGCAACGGGCCTTCAGCCGCGTCGCACAGAAGAATAACGCCGTCGCACATACTGAGGATACGCTCGACCTCGCCGCCGAAATCGGCGTGGCCCGGCGTGTCGACGATATTGATGCGCGCGCCGTCCCAGTTCACGGACGTGCATTTCGCGAGAATGGTGATGCCCCGCTCTTTTTCGAGATCGTTACTGTCCATGACGCGTTCGGCGACCTGCTGGTTCTCGCGGAACGAGCCGGATTGCTTCAGGATCGAGTCGAGCAACGTGGTTTTGCCGTGGTCGACGTGCGCGATGATCGCGATATTGCGGATGGTGGGCCGGGTCATATGAACACTCTCTAATAAGCCTTTTTTTACAAACGGGGGCTTTGTACAGGAAAAGTACGGAAAATGGTAGCTTTTTCGGCAATTATATTAATCTTTCCACGTCATCCCTGCGGAGGCAGGGATCCATGGAAAGACCGGGGATAATAGTTCATTTCTCTGAACAAACGGATGAATGGACCCCAGCCTTCGCTGGGGTGACGGCGTAATTGTGGACGGTCTGTCCCCGGATGACAGAAAAGGCGCAATCCTGTAACCTTAAATGATGGGGCCCAAGAAAGACGAATACGAAATCCAGCCTTCCCAGATCACCGACCTCTCAGCCATCCGCCGGGTGGATGAAAGCCGCTTTACGGCTGCTTTGGATGAAGTGGTTAAGGAATCCGAGAATATGCGCATGCGCTATATGCGCCAGCACGGCAGCCGGGCCTTTATGACCATGAGTTTCGGCATGGCGCTGGCCCTGCTCGGGGCGGCGGCGTTCGGCTGGTTTTTCTTCGTGGAATTCGACCTGTTCAGGGCCGCCCTATGCATGATCCCGGCCCTGTTGGTGCCTGTTCTTATGCATTCATGGAGCGAGGCGCCGATCAAAAATTACCTGCGCGATTACAAGAAACTGTTCATGCCCAAGATGGCCGAGGCGCTTGGCGGGTTTAAATTCTATCCCTCGCGCGGCATTCCGCGCGATGTCATCGGCAAGACCGGCGTCGTGCCCGCGCATGATTACTACAGGGCCGAAGATTGCTTCATGGGCAGCTACAAGGGCGCCAAGGTTATTTTCAGCGAGGCGCAGCTGCGCGCCGGACGCTCGGCCGAGCCGGTGTTCAAGGGCATCTTTGTTTTATTGGAAGCGTCGCACAAGGTTTTCGAAGGGCATACGATTGTTACCGCCGACCGCGCGATGGCGAAACGTTCGGCGGGCACGCGCTGGGCGCGGCTGTCGCAGGTTCATATAAAGACCGCAAATCCCGAGTGGGAACGCTTCGTGGTTTTTTCCGACAAACCGGAAGACGCGGCGCTGCTGGTCGGCGATAAATTGCTGAAGGAGCTTTCGGAAGCCTCGGAAGTTTTCGGCAAGGCCGAGCTGACGGCGGTTTTTTTCCGGAGCAAATATGTGTTCATGATGATCCCGAGCAAGGGCGACATGTTCGAGCCATCGACCATGTTCATGCCCGTCTCCAGCAAGCAGCACGCGTTGCAATGCAAGCGCGAGATCGAGCGCATTCTCGAGATCATCGATATTTTTGATATCTACAAGGCCAGCCCGTCGGCGCTGTAATGTCATCCCCGGCAGCGAGGCGAAGCCGAGCGTGAACGGGGACCCGGAACATAAGCGCCGCGAAGCGGCCTGCCGTTAAAAAGAGTGGCAAAAAAGTCTGGGCCCCCGCTTTCGCGGGGTGACAATGAAAAACTATATCTGTACGCGCAGGATCAGCGCATTCTCAACAATCATGACTGATTTCTTCGCCGTCTTTGGCAGCGGGATGCCGCAGCCACGGCAAAACAGCATCAGCGCCGCCGCGATGAAGTCGCGGGTGTACTCGGCCTGCTCGGCGCTCTTGTCCAAGGGATTTTCGTAGTCGAGAAAGATGGCGCCGCTTTCGCCGGGGCCCTCGCTGATTTTTACAACCGTGCCGGGAATCGGCTTTTTCATCTGCTTCTGCGTGCACAGCGCATAGACGGCTTTGTAAACCTCGTCGTTCTCGAAACTGATGCGGCGGTCTTCGCGGGGCATGGCGACTCTTTTCTCCGTCTTGAAAGTTAAATTGAAAACAACGCGTTGTCACCCCCTCCTCACGGTTTTATCCAAATAGATAAAATTTTAGACAAATACCATACAAGTAAAAAATCCATTAGTTAAAATCCAATCTATAGTTAAATTGATTTTTACTTTGCCTCTCTAAGATAAGCCTCAAGTAGAGGGCAAAGATGGGCAAGACCCTTCAAATAAAAAAACTAGAGGGTGTTATTTACGGTCTGGAGAGAGAGCTGGAACAACTGGCTCCTCGTCCAGACCACACTTTTCCCCGTTCAATCACACGCCGCTTCAATTCAAACAGCATTGTCTGCAACATGCCCCGCCGCCTCGGCCTCGAGCGCCGCCTGGCCGCCACCCGCCGCCTGATGACGGCGCTGCGCGATTGCGGTGAAACGCCGTCGCTGGCCGCCTAAAACGCGCTGGCCTGCGGAATAAACTCCCGGTAGTATTAACGCGCTACAACAGGCGAGCCTGCATGAAAGAACTGGTTACAGAGCTGCTGCGTGAAAAATTCGTTATTCACGATCCTTCGGCCAGCCTCAAGGACGGCAAGGGCATGACCATCGCCCTCTCCAACCGTGTCGTCATCGCGCTTAAAAACGAAAAGGGCGAGACGCAGGAAATCATGACCGTGCGCGCCCAGAACATGCATAGCTGCATCCGCATGGCGGCGCGCATGATCCAGTCCTTCGTCAGCGGCGGCCCCCTGCTCGACCGCGCCAGCCCGTACGACTGGGAATCCGCGTGGGACCTGGCCTCGGGCGATTACGAACAAAGCTTCAACCCCCAGCGCTGGATTGCCGTCTACAAACAGGGCAAGGTCATTTTTGAAAATGGCGAGCGCCATGCGCTGCTCGACATCATCGAAAACTGCAACGTCACGTCGAAGGCCGGGTATGAGAAATCCATCGAGCTGGCCGAAGACGTCATCCGCAAGACGGGCCGCGCCGTCCGCATCGAATATGACGGCAATATCGCGCTGAACGTGAATCTCGAACAGAAACAGGGCCGCGTCGGCCTTATCATCCGCAGCCCGCACAAGACCACGACCTTCAATTTTTCGGTCGCGGGCAAAAAAGGCATGATGCTGAATTTCCCGCAGGTGCTGGGCTCGGCGGCCGCGTTTTTGGAGGGTATCCAGCTTGCCTTCACTGTCGGCATGAACGGCGAGAAAATCCGCCGCGGCATGATCGCGCGCCATTCCATCGAAGAAAAACACACGCAGGAAGCCGGGCGGCGCCTGGCCCGCCTCAACGGGGAGATCATGAATCTCGAGGGAACGTTCGACGTGCATTACAGGCCGGAGAAGCCGGAATTCCACCCGCTCGTCGCCGAGGCCGAAGCTTTGGCTCAGAAAATCCTGCCGACGCCGGGGAAAAAAACTTAAGCCGCCTTCGTCATGCTGCGTAACACAAAATGCAGGATGCCGCCGTTCTTGTAGTATTCGATTTCATCCAGCGTATCGATCCGGCACAAGACGGTGACCTCTTCGGTCTTGCCATTCGCGCGGTGGATCGTGACCTTCACATCCTGGCGGGGCTTGAGGCCCTTTTCGATGCCGGCGATGTCATAGGTTTCGGTGCCGTCGAGCTTCAATGTCTGGCGTGTCATGCCATCCTTGAACTGTAGCGGCAGAACGCCCATGCCCACCAGGTTCGAGCGGTGAATACGCTCGAAGCTTTCGGCGATCACGGCCTTGACGCCGAGCAGCGTCGTGCCCTTCGCCGCCCAGTCGCGGGACGAGCCCGTGCCGTATTCCTTACCGGCGACGACGATCAGCGGCGTCCCGGCCTTTTGATATTTCATCGAGGCGTCATAGATCGAGAGCTGTTCGCCGCTCGGGATATGTTTCGTGAATCCGCCTTCGGTGCCCGGCACCATTTCATTCTTGATGCGGATGTTGGCGAAGGTGCCGCGCATCATGATTTCGTGGTTGCCGCGGCGCGCGCCGTAGGAGTTGAAATCCGCGGGCGTGACGGCATGGCCGACGAGATATTTACCGGCGGGCGAGTCTTTCTTGATCGAACCGGCCGGGGAAATGTGGTCGGTCGTGACCGAGTCCGCGAGGATGGCGAGAGCATAAGCGCCCTTTACATCCTTCACGTCACGCGGCTTGGCCTGCATGCCCGAGAAGTAAGGCGGGTTTTTGACGTAAGTGGAATTGTCCTGCCAGCCATAGGTTTCGCCGCCTGCGGCGCCGCCGATTTTCTGCCATTCGGGCGGGCCCTTGAACACGTCGGCGTAGCGCGACTTGAACATTTCCGACGTCAGGCATTGCTGGATCGTTTTCGCGATGTCGGCGTTTGATGGCCAGATGTCTTTCAGGAATACATCCTTGCCGTCCTTGCCTTTGCCGATCGGGTCTTTAAATAAATCAATTTTCATGTTGCCCGCGAGCGCATAGGCGACGACGAGCGGCGGAGAGGCCAGATAATTCGATTTCACATGCGGGTTGATGCGGCCTTCGAAGTTACGGTTGCCCGAGAGCACGCCGCAGACATCGAGATTGCCCGTCTCGACTGCCTTGGCGATATTGTCGGGCAGCGGGCCGGAATTGCCGATGCAGGTCGTGCAGCCGTAACCGACGAGGTTGAAGCCGAGACCGTCCAGATCCTTTGAAAGATTTGCCTTGTCGAGGTAGTCCGTGACCACCTGCGAGCCGGGCGCGAGCGAGGTTTTCACCCACGGCTTGCGCGCCAGGCCTTTCGCCAGCGCGTTGCGGGCTAGCAAACCTGCCGCCACGAGGACGGACGGGTTCGAGGTGTTCGTGCAGCTCGTGATCGCCGCGATGACAACCGCGCCGTCTTCAAGTTTGTAGCTTTCGCCATCGACAGGGACGCTGCCTTTGGACGTGGCCGCCGCGGTCTTGAGATGTTCGAGGTAAGCGGGCGCCGCTTTCGAGAGTTCGATTTTATCCTGCGGGCGCTTCGGACCGGCCAGCGAAGGCTCGACCGTCGCCATGTCGAGTTCCAGCGTGTCGGTGAAGACCGGATCGGGCGAGGACGCGTCGCGCCACATGCCCTGTTCCTTCGCGTATTGTTCAACCAGTTTCACGCGGTGCGGATCGCGGCCCGTGAAATTCAGGTAATTGATGGTTTCGGCGTCGATCGGGAAGAAGCCGCATGTCGCGCCATATTCCGGCGCCATGTTGGCGATCGTCGCGCGGTCGGCGAGCGAAAGATTGTCGAGGCCGGGGCCGAAGAATTCGACGAATTTATTGACGACGCCTTTTTTGCGGAGCATCTGCGTGACGGTGAGCACGAGGTCGGTCGCCGTCGTGCCTTCCTTCATCTTGCCCTTGAGTTTGAACCCGATGACTTCGGGGATGAGCATCGAGACGGGCTGGCCGAGCATCGCGGCTTCGGCTTCGATACCGCCGACGCCCCAGCCGAGAACAGCCAAACCGTTGACCATCGTGGTGTGCGAGTCCGTGCCGACCAGCGTATCAGGATACGCTACGGGCCTGCCTTTTTTCGCGCCTTCATCGGGCTGGACCCAGATGGTTTGCGCGAGGTATTCCAAATTGACCTGGTGGCAGATGCCGGTGCCGGGCGGCACGACGCGGAAATTCTTGAAGGCTTTCTGGCCCCAGCGCAGGAACGCATAACGTTCATGGTTGCGCTCGAATTCGATTTCGACGTTTTTCTGGAAGGCCTTTTGATTGCCGAATTCATCGACCATGACCGAGTGGTCGATCACGAGGTCGACAGGAACCAGCGGGTTGATTTTTTGCGGGTCGCCGCCGAGAGCGGCCATCGCTTCGCGCATCGCGGCGAGGTCGACGACGGCGGGAACGCCGGTGAAATCCTGCATTAAAACTCGCGCCGGGCGGTAGGCGATCTCGCGGTCGGAGCGTTTATTGTCGAGCCATGATTTCAGCGCCTTGACGTCGTCGGCATTCACGGTGCGGCCATCCTCGAAGCGCAGAAGGTTCTCGAGCAGAACTTTGAGCGTGTAGGGCAATTGACTGATATCGCCGATTTTTTCGCTGGCGGCTTTCAGGCTGAAATAATCATATTCCTTGCCGTCTACTTTAAGCGTTTTACGGGTGCCGAGGGAGTCGTGGCCGGTGCTGGTCATAGTGAAATCCTTTGAATATGTCATTGAATGACAGGGGGAAACACACGCAGGAAATCCACGTGTGATTTTACACTAAGGGTAGAGGGTTAAAAAGGGATTAATAAAGGGGTCCCGGCCCCGAACCGGCGGCATCGGCGCCCGGATCGGGCTTGGGCGCGGGCAGCATCAGGCGCTTTTTCGGGGAACGAGCCATTGCAATATCCAGGATAACCTTGGCCTCTTCCGGGTCCAGATACGGATCGCCCCTCAAAGCGAATTCTCCAGCCTGCATGTAACATATGTTGGCATCTTTCGTGTGTCCGCCGCTTTGATATATTTCAGCCAACAACAAATAAGTCGGCGCGTATTGAGGCCTATACTGGACCAGCTTGTTAAAGGTCTCGATGGCTTTGGGCATCTGCTTGCTTTCCATTTGACAGACGCCGATCGTCAACAGAATACGCGGATCTTCGGGACTCAGGTTTAAAGCGCAGCGCAAAATATCTTCAGCCTCAGCGAATTTTTTTCTTATCATTAACTCCCGGGCGTAAGTGGTAAGCGCTCTCGCATTGGATGGATCAATGTTTTTCGCTTGCCGGTAATAATCGAATGCACCAATCATCTGCCCTTCGGAAGCGTCCTTATCCCCGTAAGCGAGATGCAGATCCGACTCGCTCCTTATATAATTTGCGTAAATATCTTGCAGAACGCTAAATGCTTCGGGGTCACCTTTTAATTCAATGACATAAGTTTTTATGTTCTGAACCTCTTTCGAACCGCTCGATCCCCATGCATTGAGAAAGCGATCGAAAGCCAGAAGTCCATTCGCCTGGTTGCTTTTATATCTTTCGAGGGCTATTCCCAGGTCGCGCAATGCGCCGCGGTTTCTCTGATTTCTTTCTGCCGTATAATCGATATATGTCTGCAAAAAATCCCGGACGGATTTTATTTTGCTGATTTCTTTCCGGCGGCGTACAGAAGTATCGAAAATTTCGTAAAGCGGCATGCGGACCCGTCTCCCATATTAGTAAAGGCACATACTAAAAAAATTGCATTTAATATGTCAATTTAAATGAGGGGGGATAAGTATTAACGTGTTAACCAGCAAAAAATGATTTAAAATCAGTCGTTTATAAAATACCCCAAAAACGGCCATTTCTGCTCATTTTTTCGCCATAATTTGAAGCCATAGTGGTATTACAGGCAAAAGATATGGATTTATACGGTTCCCTCTGTTGCCGGTTAGCTCACACAGATTTGAAGCCGCTGCCCCCTACCAGGCAGCGGTTTTCACTTTCAGCGGTATTTTTTCTTGGCTTTGGATTTGGCCGCGGATGTCGCCCAGGCGGGCAGCTTCGCGCGCGATTCCTCGCACAAGGCGCTGATACGGGTATATTCCTCGAGGCTGTCGATGGCCTGCTGGATCTCCATCCTCTCAAGCTGCATCTTGTTATGCTCAAGCTCGACGACCTGCGCGATCACCTTGCTCATGCGTTCGTTCATGCCGGGCACATGCTCGTTCGGCACCGGCGGCGTGCGGAATCCGCGCGCCTCGATGGCGGCGTAAATCTTCTGACCTATGATGTTCGCGTATTTATTCACGATCTGGCGGTCGGCATTCACATGCTTCATTTCATGATCGAGCGTGACCTTGCGCAAACATGAATCCTGATAGATTTCCCTGGCGATAACAATCGTGGGCGCGATTTCAATCCGCACATCGATGCTGTCATACCACAGGCAAGACGTGCCCCGCGCGTTGGCCTGACGGGAGATGCGGACCTGCGGCTTGATGCTGACCGTTCCCTTCATATAGCCGTTCACGGAAGTCACGCCCGAAAACCCGTATGGATTGATGGTGTCCACTTCGGTGCTTTGAAGCTCGGCCATGGTTTTTGAATAATCGTAGCGGACCTTTTCGGTGGCGGGAACGACGTTGATCTGGGCCGGCTTGACCAGCGGGCACGGGTTTGCGGGCTGCGCAGGCTGGGCCCATGCCTGTCCGGCAGGCATTGCCGCCAGCGCCATGAATATTCCTGCAACCAAAAGAGAAAATTGACGCATTGCCGCCTTTTTAAACCCGTCCTTTCAATCATTTTACACCAAAAAACCCTTAGAAAACATTAGGAAATGTAGCGGCAGCGGCTTTGCGGCGGGCGGTCAAGTGTGCTAAATACAGGGAGGGACAACGCAAAGGAACATGCAATGGGAATCATCTATACCCTTATCATCCTGGCTTATCAGATTTATGTCGGCATCATCCTGCTGCAGGTGGCGGTCAGCTGGCTGATCAATTTCGAAGTCATCAACGCCAATAACGAGCGCGCGCAGAATCTCGTCCAGCTCCTGAAAAAACTGACCGACCCGGTCTACAAGCCGATCCAGAAATATGTTCCGCCGATCGGGGGCATCGACATTACGCCATTGATCGTCATCATTCTGCTGACGATCCTGAAGAGCCTTCTCATCAGCATCATCTACTAGGCCGCCATGACCGGGACGGCGCGCATCATCGACGGCAAATCTCTCGCCGCAAATTTGCGCGCCGATATCGCGCGGCAGGTTTCGGGCATGAAAACCAAACCGGGCCTGGCCGTGATTTTGGTCGGCGACGACCCTGCCTCGCATGTCTATGTCGGCAACAAGATCAAGGCGTGCAAGGAAGTCGGCATCGAGAGTTTCGAGCGCAAGATGGACGCGAATGTTTCGTCCTCCAAAATTCGCGACACGATCAGGCAATTGAACCACGACCCGAAAGTGCACGGGATTTTAATGCAGTTGCCGCTGCCGGAGCGTTTGTCGAAGGACGAAGATGAACTCGTACAGACCATCGCGCCGGAAAAGGATGTCGACGGGCTGACGATTTCGAATGTCGGCAAACTTGTCGCGGGCCTGCCGGGCATGGTGCCGTGCACGCCGCAGGGCGCGTTGCTGCTGATCAAAAGCGTCGAGAAAAATTTAACGGGCCTGAATGCCGTGGTGATCGGTCGCTCGCTGCTGTTCGGGAAGCCGATGGCGCAACTGCTGCTGGCCGAGAACTGCACGGTAACGCAGGCGCATTCGAAAACGAAAAATCTCGACGAAGTTTGCCGCGGCGCGGATATTCTCGTGGCCGCCGTCGGCCGTCCCGAAATGGTCAAGCGCGAATGGATCAAACCGGGCGCGATTGTCATTGACGTCGGTATTAACCGCCTCGATACGGGGAAGCTGACGGGCGATGTCGATTACAACGGCGCTATAAACGTCGCGGGCGCGATCACGCCGGTGCCGGGCGGCGTCGGGCCGATGACCATCGCGTGCCTGATGGCGAATACGCTGAAAGCGGCGGGAAAATCCTAGTAAACCATCCCTGCGAAGGGGACGTATTCATTGACGTAGCTGCGGGACTGGATGGCGGCCATGAATATTGCAGCGAAAGTATCACGGTCGGCCATGCTCGGAAATTCGAACCTGCCGTCGGCATAAACAAAATTGCCCTGGTTCGCGAGAAGGAATTCGAGCAACTCCCTGTTCTTTTGAATCCATGTATGGCATTCGGACAGAAACGCCATCGCCGTCCCGGAATTATATTTGAAACTGGTGCGCGTATTGGTGGGCGCGTTCTGCTCGTCGATCAGTTTTACAATCTCGGTATTCTCGCGCATGATTTCCTGGCGCCAGTATTTAAGAATGATATCGGCTTTTTTAATGTTGGACAGCTCTTCCTTAATTCTTTCAGGATTGTTGAAGACCGAAGGGCCGGAGATATGCGCCATGTAGCGCCGCAGTTCATAGCCGTAGTGGTCGTATTCAGGCGGGACGGCGGCCTTGATGCCATGCAAAAGCCGGTCGACGCGCTCACGCAGGTTGAGCGGCGGATCTTTTTTAAGGAATTTAACGGGCTGGATCTGCGGCTCGGGCGGAGGCTCATATCTCAGGATGACGGGATTGCCCATATCCTTCACGAGCATGCCGGTATTATCCTTCTGGGCCAGAGCAGGATAAGGCGCAAAAGCCGCAAGCAGGACGATCAGCAGAAATCTTTTCATTAAATCCATTATACAGCACAGCCCAGCGCGCGATCCAGATATCTATTGCACGCCTTTCTTAACCATTTATTCGCCCTGCGCGACCGTGAAGCCGGGAACGCCGTTGAATTTGTTCAGCATAATGGCGTTGGTGAAGTTCATGTCGGCTTTGTTCAGGCGGTCGATCAGGGCGATGACCTGCGAGGTTCTCACGGTCGAGCCGTCCTTGCCCTTAAACCGCAACCGCCAGTTGTCGGAGCAGAAGGTTTCAGGATTTCCATCCGGCCAGACTTTCGTGCCGCGGTTCGAGATCATTGCAAGCTCGAGATTGTCGGTGACGCAGGGCAAAACTTTTTCGAGAAGTTTTTCGACGGTATTGCCCCAGTTGAGGCCGATATCGACGCCGACGCGTTCCTTGACGTCATCTTTATAGGCCTTGAGCGGGGGCATGGTCATGCCGCCGGCGCTGGCGCCGCTGTAATCGACGATCTTCATGCGTTCGGGTTTCTGGCCGAGACGCTCGAGCACCGCCTTGCAGAAACCGTCGGTGCCGACTTTTTCCTTCGAGGTCTTGGCGCGGAAAATATCGCCGGTGTGGATTCCGTCCTCGATGGTTTTGAGCCAGGCGTTGTGGATGTTGGTGGCGACTTCGCCCTGGCCGATATGGACGAGCATCATGACCGCGCCGAGCAGCAGGCCGGACGGGTTCGCGAGACCCTTGCCCGCGATGTCGGGGGCGGAGCCGTGCACGGCCTCGAACATGGCGAAGCTCTCGCCGATGTTGGAAGAGCCGCCGAGGCCGACCGAGCCGGTCACTTCCGCCGCGACGTCGGAGAGGATGTCGCCGTAGAGGTTGGGCAGGACGATGACGTCGAACATGTGCGGCGCGTTGGCGACCTTGGCCGTGCCGATATCGATGATCATGTGGTCTTGCTTGATATCGGGATATTCCTTGCCGATCTCGTCGAAGATCTTGTGGAACAGGCCGTCGGACAATTTCATGATGTTGTCCTTGGTCATGCAGGTGACCTTCTTGCGGCCGTTGGCGCGGGCATATTCGAAGGCGTAGCGCACGATGCGCTCGGTGCCGGGGCGCGAGATCAGCTTGATCGACGCCATGACCTCTTGAGACTCGCGGTATTCGATGCCGCCATAGAGGTCTTCCTCGTTCTCGCGGATGATGACCATGTCCATGTTGGGGTGGTTGGTGTCGACATAGGGCGCGTAGGACACGCACGGGCGCACGTTGGCATACAGCGAGAGCGATTTGCGGATGGTGACGTTCAGCGATTTGAAGCCGCCGCCCTGCGGCGTGGTGATCGGGGCCTTCAGGAATACGCGCGTGCGGCGGAGCGATTCCCAGGCCGAGTCCTCGATGCCGTTCTTGACGCCGCGGTTATAGACGCCCATGCCGATCTCGATGGTTTCGATGTCGAGCCTCGCGCCCGCCTCTTTCAGGATCTTCAGCGTCGCGTCCATGATTTCCGGCCCGATGCCGTCGCCGTGCGCGACCGTAATGGGAACAGATTTTGATGATTTACCGAACATAAGAACCCCCGTCATTGAGCGGTGATTCTACCATTGTTTCAGGGGCATGTCATTGGGCTCGGGTGGAGCGGCGGATGATTCCATAACCAATCGCGGCGGAGAGGATGGAGCCGGCGAGGACGCCGATCCTGATTTCCGCCTGCTGCGCGATGCCTGTGAATGCCAGCCCGCCGATGAAGAGCGACATGGTAAAGCCGATGCCGCAGAGGATGGACATGCCGTAGAGCTGTTTCCAGGTCGTGTCTTTCGGCATCGGGCACAGGCCGGATCTAACCGCGCCATATAATGCGGCGAAGATGCCGAGCTGCTTGCCGATGAAAAGCCCGGCGATGATGCCGAGGGTTAATGGGTCGAGCAATGAATGCAGGCCCATGCCGGTGAATGGCACGCCCGCATTGGCAAAAGCGAAAACCGGCAGGATCAGGAATGCGACCCACGGGTGAAGCGTATGAATGAGATTCTCTACCGGGGAATGTTCCGGGTCTTTCATGCTGCGCACGGGGATGAACATTGCAACCGCCACACCTGCCAATGTCGCGTGAACGCCGGATTTCAGAACCGCCAGCCATAAAATTATGCCGAGAATGATATAAGGTGCCGTGCGCATCACATGCCAGCGGTTCAGCATGAGCAAGGCGGCGAGCAGCGCAATCACCATATAAAAAGAGCCAAAAAATATATTGCCGGAATAAAAGAGGGCAATAACGATGATAGCGCCAAGATCGTCCAGCACCGCAATCGCGGTCAGGAGAATTTTCATCTGGATGGGTGCCCTGCTCCCGAGGAGCGCGAGCACACCGAGCGCAAATGCAATGTCCGTCGCCGTGGGAATGGCCCAGCCGGACAGGTTGCCGGGGATATCGCGGTTGATGAACCAGAAAATCGCGGCTGGCACCACCATACCGCCAACCGCCACCAGCGCGGGCAACAGGGCCTGCGACGGAGTGGACAATTCGCCCTCGACGAACTCCCTCTTGATCTCCAGCCCGACAAGGAAAAAGAAAATTGCCATGAAGCCATCGTTGATCCAGTGCAGGATCGACTTGGTGACCTCGATATCCATGCCTGCGTCTTTATTGATAAAACCAATGCGGAAATAAACATTGTGCAGGATGTAATCATAAAGGCCGTAAAGCGGCGTGTTGGCGATGATGATCGCCACCGCGGCGGAGAAAACAAGTAAAACCCCCGAAAACGATTCAAGCCTGATGAAATCGACGATCTTTTTCATGAGGGGATCATATCATGGTTTTGCATTGTTCCAGCCGATAATTTCGGGACCATGTGCGGGTTTTTTCTTTTCCTCGCTGCGTTTATACACGTATATACCGAGCACCGAGAGCCCCATCGCCCAAATGGCGCTGAGGTTGCCCATGGCGTTCAGCACGAAGGCGGATTTTTCAGTCTGGAAAACGATGACATAGGCGATGGCGAGCATCTGCGCCGCCCAGGTGACGGCCATGAAATAGCCGAAAGTGGGACGCATGCGGCGGACGAATTTATCGTCGGAAGCGATTTCGGCGCGGAGACTCTGGGCGGTTTCGGAGAGCAGTAATTGGTTTTGCTGAATTTCCAGCTCGGCCATTTTTTCGGCGTGGCGGTTGGCCTCGGCGATCTGCTCGGACGAGATTTCGCCGGTCTGGATCGCGCCGGTGATTTTGCCGAGCGCATCGGCGGCGGTCTGGCTCAGCGGCGAATTCATTTTGCCGAGCGCGTCGGAGAGAATGGCGACAAGAACGGGCACGCCGATCTGCGCGATGATTTGCGGAAGCATGATAATAGAACTCCTTTGCCGCAGACGGGCGGCTTATCAGGGATTGAAGAAAACAACTTTTGAGGTAATTGCAGGCGGTGCAACTATAGGATGGATTTCTATCCATGAGACAGTTTTTATTGGTTATTTTGGCACTGGTTTCTTTCGCTCTTCCTGCATCAGCGGAGGTTGACGAATATGCCGTTAAGCGGGAAAAATGTAATAATGCGAGAAGGAATTTTAGATACGGCGCTTTGCCTGGAAGATCATATTACAGAACTGACGAACAAAACTCTTTTCCTTGAGGACCAACAGTATAGAAACGAAACTAAAGATGATCTGGAGAAATTGCGTTTTTCGTATGGGCGCCTTTACTGGAATTTATATAACTCGCATGATCGCTGTTACGATAAAAAAAGGGGCATTCAGTGTGGCTCACAATATCACTCTATGCATAATTCCATGTACGTGGATTTATTGAGTTCCATACTTGTCGATATATATGAGCAACTCATAGAATATGACTACATCCAATAATTATTTCTGAAAAAATCTCTGTACGATCTTCGCCAAAAGGAAAACTAAAAAGAAAGGGCTGAAGATAAAGAAGCACCATAATATAAAAACAAGATACAGAGACCAAAAATCTGAAGTGTATTCGCCTTGCGGATTATGAGCGACAGCTATAAGGCTCATGAAAAATCCCACTACACAGGCCAAGAAAAAGCCAAAAAATAAAAAGGCCTTACTTACGCTTCCAAGGTTTTTCTTTATATATTGATGCAACTCTAGCTCCATAATCACTTACTTCTTCAGCATTAAGATTATTATACAATGTTGCAATCTTTTTGATATCACCATCCGGAACTTGTTTCTTAATTCTTTTAAGCAGCGCAACTCCAACCTGAATATTTTTTTCCGGATCGCGCAAATCATCCCGGCTAAAACCTAAATCTTTCCAATATTTTGTATGAATATTCATTGGTAGAATACTTTTATTCATATCTACCAGGTCAACAACTTTATCATAATATCCGTGCGTTGTTTCCGCATACATTATTGCTTTAACTAAGTCTGGATCAACGTCTGCCTTTTTTGCTCGTTCTTCTATTGAACTTTCGTATTTTTTTACCTGACTTAACTTAGGAAATTCATACCATGGCTTATTTTCTTTGGCATCTGGATTTGATGCTATCGGAAAGCCTACAGCACGGTCATTAATAATAATTTTCTTTCTTTGTTGAGAGGGTGCAGGCGGGCCGTAGGGTTCAGCCGGCTTGTTTTGCGCAGATAATTTGTGCGTGGTTTGCGGCGCGGCGGGCTGGGGTTGGTTTTTAGCGGTCACGTAATTTTCCAGGGCGACGGCGACCTTATCCTTGTTGAAGTGCGGCAGCGTGCTAGTTGGGAATTCGTAACGCGGTGGCAGGAATGAGGGATCCCGGGTCGGCAGAAAAATATTCCGCGTTGTCGTTTTGTCCTGTATTTCGCGTGTAAGGCTGCGCTCGGTTTCGCCGCCGGGGCGCAGCCAGCCGTCGATCTTCAGGCCGCGATCGCGCTGGTATTCGCGGATGGAGCCGTCGAGTTCCTTCGTCATGTATTTATGCGGTTCGGGCTGGCTTGCGAAACCGAATCGGCCCAGTTTTTCGAGCGCGGATTTGACCTGCAGAACGTCGTCTTCGAAATTCCGCATCATGTCGCCGATGGTGCCGGTTATTTGCCTGAACATTCTGTTTATCCTTCCGTGAGCCTGTAGAAAATATGGTTGCCGATGGCGGCGACGGGGGTTTCGCCGCGCACCCAGTACGGGTCGGCGCCGCGGGCGTGGTAATGCGTCGCGCCGTTGGTGGAATCCGGGATTTGCCCTTCGGCGGCGCGGCGGGCGATGCGAAGGGCGGTGGCGAAGTACAGGTCCCTTTCGTCGACGGCCTGGAGTTTCTGGAAGTTCGGATCGGCGCGGTTCCAGCAGGAGAACTGGTACGGTTTCTGGCAGACCTGGATGATGTTGGCGCCCCACCACCAGCGGCCGTTATTTTCCTCGGCGACTTTCACCCGGTTCAGCACGACGCCCGCCACCGCCTCCATGCCGGCTGTGCCCTCGCCCCTCGCCTCGCCCCAGAGCGTGCGGGCGAGCACGTCGGTTTCGATGCCGCGGTAAAAATCATTCATGTCTTTTTCCTTTACTTGTTTTGCCTTAACGCGCTCGTTTTTCCCCGCGCCCATCTTGAGCGCGATCAGTTTCGGTTTTTTCATTTTTGATTTTCCTAGTCGGAGGTTTTGGCTTTCAGCGCCTCGGCCTTCAGCGCCGTGGCGTCGAGCTTGGATTCGATACGCAGCAGGTGGCCGGTGAGGCGCCCTTCAAGATCGCGGAGGTCGGTTTGCGAGGCGTAGGTTTTCGCGACCTCGAGCTTGAAGGCGTTCAGCGCCTCGCGCAGCTGGTCGCTCCGCCGCGCCAGCAGCGCGCGCAGATCGTCGACGGCGTTTTCGGATTCCTGGCGCGTCCGCCAGATGAGCCAGAAGAGGCCGGCCATGGCCGGCAGATCGAACACCGTGATCCACCAGGCCAGATCGCTTGAAATATCCATCATGATTTTAAACCTCAAAATCCGTTTCAGCGCGATGCGCTTTCTTTGCCTTCGTCCAGTTCTGCGCGCCCTTGCCGTAAATTCTCGGCAGCCGCACAGGTTGCTGCGAAATCGCTCCCGCCGCGGCATCGAGGCCGTCATCCTGACCGCGCGCCATGCCGGGGCGCCATTCTCGTATCTCCGTCATGAAGGGCGTTTTCAAAACGGATTCGTGAACGAACAGGCGACGCGCCGCGAGCACGGCATCAAAGGCTTCCAGAATGCGGATATCCTTGGGCCGCGTATTGCTTATTTCCTTCACGGCGCAAGGCGTTTTCGAGCGCGCCATTTCATTGCGCAGGATTGGCGGAAGAAATTTTCCGATGCCGTTATTTTCGACAGAAAGCGCGGGCAGGTAGTTTTCCTTTGCTATATGCGCGACTTGCCTGCATTGCATCGTTGCCTCGTCGAGATCGTCCTGCTTGCCGGTTTCGAGATAAACGATGCGGTGCAGATATAAATTTCCTTTTTCATCCGTGAAGACGATCGCAAACACCGAATTATCGCCGCGCGGCGAACCATAAGCCGGGTCCCACCAGCCCGAGGCGCCGGCAAGTTTCTCCCCTTTCAAAAAAAGCGATTGAATTTCCTTAGTGTAATCGAGTTCTTCGCTATAGACTTGCAGCAATTCCGGATCGAGCCGCCCTTCCATGATATTCACGGGCCTCAGCATCATTTGCGACGCGAATTTGTTCGGGCCGGTCTGGGTTTTGATGCGGTCCAGCAGATAGGTCGTGTATTTTTCCGGCCACGCGGATTCTCCCTTTTCATCCAGCACGGGCAGGACAAGCCGTTCATAGCCGTGCAGGAACGCATGATCCTCGCGTTTCTGCGCCGTGTCGCAGGTGTTGGGAACCTCGACGTCGTCGCAGATCACGATATCGGCGCGGCTGCCGGTGATATTCGACGTGATGCCGCGCGCAAGCATGGACGGATCGCGCAATTGAATCATGCGTTTCACGGTAAAGCGGCTGGACGCCCATTGATCGGGATCGTCCGGCTTCATCTCCTTCGTGAGCGGATGCAGCTCGATGATTTTTTTCACCTGCCGCACCATCTTGCGCGCAAGGATGGAGTCCGCCGCCAAAACAAGGATACGCAAATCCCTGTCGCGATACAAAAGCCACGCCGCAAAAAGCCCCATGATCGTACTCTTGCCGCTGGAACGGAACGCCATCATAAGCAGATGCGTGTTTTTCTTCTTCCAGTTCCATTCCAGCCAGTCCGCCATTTTTGAATGCAAAACCGGGGTGCCGAATTTCATCTGTTGATTCCACAGAACCATAAACAAATGAAAATCCGCCTCGCGGATTGCATATCGGCTCATTCATCCCTCTTTTGCTGCTGGCGGATTTCATTGATTTCCGCTTCCGCTTTTTCTATTTGACCGGCGAGTTCATCGCCGCCGCCATCCATGGCGCCGGCTGTTTTTGTTGCTTTCAATATCAACATCATGTGCGCCATCGCCGCCTTGCCGGCATCCTGCCGCAGCTTCATTTTTTTGATTTCCTTTTCGGTGAGATCCGGGTGCTGGCTGTCTTTATATGATTGCCATGCTTCGCGCATGGCGCCCGGCAACTCCGCGGCAAAACCGCGCAGGGCCTCTTCCATCGTTTCTTTCTGCATAATTATCCTGCAATAAAAAAAGCCCGCGTAATCAGCGGGCTTAAAGTGAAGAAATAGAAAATAGTTTAAAATTCAGAATGCGGATTCAAAGCGTTCAAATCCACGGGACCGGATATGCCGGGGATGCGCGCATTGTCGGCGTACTGCCATATTTTCCACTCCGGAAAAACAGACGCGTCCGGCTCTCTGAAAACATCGCGCGCCCAGAGCGGATATGATTCAAATTCTGCGCTCTTCAAATATCGCCTGTAAAACTGATATGTCGTGTATAAAACAGGTTGCGCGTCATAGTGTTTCTCCACCGCATCAACGTAATCTTGCAACTCCTTTAAAAAGGCGCCGCGCGATGGTCGCTCACTGCAGTTGCCCACAAATTCCAGATCGATGACCGGCGCCAGGGCGCCGGATTCCTTCGGTACGGAATTTATAAAATTCGCGGCCTGCTCAGCGCCTTTCCTGCATAAAGTGAAGAAATGATAAGCCCCCGTCTTAAAACCGGCGGCGCGGGCTTCACTCCAGTTTTGCAGGAATTTTTTGTCCTTGTGGTCGCCGCCCTCGGTTGCCTTGATATAAACGAAGCGAAAACGGTCCTGCGGGATTTCATTCCAGCGGATGTCGCCCTGGTGATGCGAGACATCAAGCCCGTGCACAGAATATTGCTCATGCGTTGGATAATTAAATCGCCACAGGCCGTGCGTGTAGGCAAAGTATGCAACAACCAAGGCCGTGACAATACAAGATAAAAAAATTGCAATTTTAAGAGTGTATCGTGGCATTTTTATTATTAAATATTTTCAAAAGAAATCCCACAAGCGCAACCGGTCCTACTAAAATAAGATAACACAGCGCAGAAAGTATTAAAGGTTGCATGAAAAATGACCATTTAATCTTGCAAGCGACATCATCAACCATAAAGTCGTGCGCCTGATTACCATTCACGACCATACAATATTCTGGCCAATGGTATTCATCTAAGTGTAAGAGCCAAATTATAGCGATTAATACCGAACAAAAAGCGGACATGAAGATAACATACCAAGTGCAAATCTTAATCGCCCAATTCAAGCCACGGTTTTTTCTTATAGACTTCACCAATGAAATTTCCAAACTCATCTATATTTTCCTTGCCGGTATAATGCCATATGGAACCAATTTTTTCTGGCGTAGGGCGCTCTATCCTATCACGGATTCTTTTTAATAAAACCGTTCCTGCCTCAATATTGACATCAGCATTATGCATGTCATCTTGCTTCTTGTTAACAAGGCCGGACCACTTTTGCTTTTTTATGTTCATAGGTAAAATACTATCGGACAAGTTAATCGCTTCAGCTGCTTTACCATACCATCCGCGCGTGTTTTCAGCATACATAACTGCTCTTACAAGATCAGGGTCAATATTGTGTTTTTCAGAATATTTGAGAATGGTTTTATCATGCTTCTGAACCGCAGCCCGGCCGGCAGATGGTGAAGCAAAATTCCTAAGAAATTCTTTCCTCTCTTCATTAAAAGACTGCATAGCCGTCCGCTTGACGGCATTGGCCGGGAGCCTACGGTCGGAGATTTGAAAAATCGCCGGCTTGTCTTCCTTGAGATATTTTTCTCTCTCTTTTTCTAAATTTATTACGGGTCTGTATGGTCCATAAGGGCGCGGCGGCCCAAATGTTTCCTGCTTTGCCATTGATACTCTCCTGATCGATCAATTCGAATATAAGAATTCCAGGTTCCGTCGTTCGGCCTGCGACGTCAGTTCCAGAAGATTCAAGGAGTGTCTTCCCTCCACGTCCAGCCGCGCCGATTGATTTCTGAGATTGTCCATCTGTTCGCGCTTGAGCTTTTCCTGTTCGCTCTCCTCAAAGAGGCCGAGCAAAACCGCTTCGGACGAGCCGCCATTGTTGCCGATGCCTTGCGCGCCGAACCTTGCACGCTGGCGCGCCACGGCGCGGCGGAGAGTCTGGATTCGTTCATTTTCCGCGAACCGGACATCCGCGGCGCGGATGCGTTCGTTCATCGCCAGTTGCCGCTGCTCGTTGCTGTAGCGCAGGTTTTCCCTTTTTTTCTGCGCGCGCGTTTCATGCCTCATCATGCCGTACCTGGCTATCAAACCGAGAGCCGGAGCGAAAGCCTGCGCGCCGGGGATGAATGTTGACAGAACGGGCAGGATGCCGACTGCTTTTGTTGCTGATCCCATCTGGATTTTCCTTTGCTGTTAGTCGTTGACCTTGATTTCGGCGTTGACCGATAAAAGCGTGAATGGCAGCGGCGCGCTTTGCTCGATGCGCCAGAGGCCGCGCGTGCGGTCCGACTGCCAGCCGAGGGCGCGGACCTTGATGTCGCCGCTGACGAGGGGCGGCGGCTCGGCCGGGTTTTCCTCCTCGCCGATGCGAAGCAGCGAGATGTCTTTCAGCCCACGCCCGACATCGAGTTTCAGCGCCGCGGTTTCCTGGATGCGGTAGATCGCCTGCACGAGCCGCAGTTTCAGCCGGCTGCCCGCGATGCCGATCTCGCTCGGCGGCAGCGGCTCGATGATGTGGGCGTAAGGCAGGCCGATGACGACTTCGCTTGCTTCTTCATCCAGCGTGATTTCGCCGCCGGTGACTGTCTGCGCGGGCTGGACGAAGCCGTCGGCGAGCGCCACGACGCCGAGCCCTTCGAGATGGCCGAGGCCGGACCACGTATCGGCGGGAGTTTCCGACGTTCCGGTCAGCGCTGAATCCAAGTTGAGCGTTTCATCGAACTGCTCGATCGTGTAGACGCCGTCGCGGTTGACGAGAACGTAAACGTCGTCGCCTACCACGGCGATGGATTTCATGAGGCCTTCGGTGGTGTGGAGCGTCCAGCCGCCGACATTTTCAGAGCGCAGCGCGGTGTAGGTCGCGAATTGCCCGTCCCCGCGCAGCACGTAAAGCAGGCGGTTTTTCTGGTCGTAATCCTGATCGACGGGATCGAGGATCATATGCCGCGCCAGCAGCGCGATATCGGTCGAGCGGTAGGCTTGCTCGAGATCGGTATAAAGGAATTCCTGGATGCCGCGCCCGCTGCGCGCGATGAACATGGTCGCGCCGTCGACATTGACCGGAGGGATGTAACGCTCGATGACCGAACCAATGCGGGTTTGCCTTCTGATCTGCACTTCGGCAGGCGTGAGCGGGTCGCCGCTGACCATCCACTCGGCGCCGGAGGTGAAGACCTGCAAATGGCGGCCCGAGAAAATACCGCGGATAGCGTTGACCTGGTCGGAGAGGATCGCGAATTCGATCGCCTCGTCGTCGAGCCCGGTGCCGGGATTGAAGTTCATCAGATCGCCCGAGCGCGAGAACCATAAACGGTTAGGCAGATCGCGGCTGCCGCCGATAACCAATCTGTCCTGATGGAAGGCGGATGTTACCGGATAGCCGCGCACGGGGCTGAATGCCTGCTCCTCCCAGTCGAGGGTCGCGCCGGTGCCGGCGAGGGTTTCGATGACCGTCACGGTCACGCTGGTCGCCGAGCCGACAGCCGTGATCAGCACTTCCTTGCCGCCGACGCGCAGGCGCGTGTTGTTGTGACCCGCATCGAACACGGAAGCGGATGCCGTGATCGTGACCGAGCCGGTGGTGCCGCCCGGCGTCAGGGTCATGGCTGTGTCCGCGAATTTGAAATAAGGCTGGTGCATCACGTTGTTGCCGTCCGTGAAGAACGCCCAGTCGCTGAGCGTCCATGTGCCGCCGCTGCCGCGCGTCAGTTTTTTCGGCGCGACGTCGGGATGGGTGAATAAAATCGTGTCGGCGCTTTGCGTCCAGGCGAGCTGACGGATTTGCGTCAGCGTCCACGGCGCGGGAATCGTCTCATCCAGCACGCCGTCGGCATAGATATTGATTTCCTCGTCGGTGAGGACGAGCAAATAGGTCTGCTCGGTGTTGAATTCGAACGCGATGAGTTTACCATCGCCTTCGGCTGTATCGATGAAGGCCAGCCCTGCCCGGCGTTTCACGCCGCCGGTCGGGTTGATGAAGACATTGCGCAGTTCCAGCGCACCGTTCTGATATGCCGCGAGATCGCCGCGGCCCAGCAGTTCGGGCGACAATTCACCGGCGGTGAATGTCGTTTTTTGTTCATGCATGCGGGTCATTATTTCCTCGCGTCAATAAGACTGAAATTCTCGAGTTTATTCGGCGTGTCCTGCTGCGCGTCGATCTGGCGGGCGCGCTGGTATTCGATGTCCGCGATCTTGTAGAGCGTTTCGGCGCGGCCGGTATTTTCGGTGACGGGGATTGTGAATTCGGCGGCGAGACGCGTGATCAGCGCCTGGTCGAAGTAAGGCGGGAATTCCTCCTCCTCCGGGCGGAAAATATAAGTGAGCATCACGTCGGTGGAATTGGTGTGCAGGCCGCCGCGCGCGATGCGGTAATTGAGGCCCCTGCCCTTGGTGCCGCTGCCCGCCGAGAGAGCGCGCAGGAAATCCTCGGGGAGGTCGAAGGCGTTACTGTAATCGGCGAGCGGCGGGGTTTCGAGCTCCTCCAGCGCCGCCTGCGCGGTCGCGAAACTCCAGGCATAGGCCGAGAGAAGCGCATCACGCACGGGACCGAACAAAGCGCCGGCGATTTCGGATTCCGCCGTGCCGTCGTCGAAAGAAGTGATTGGTGCGGCGCCGATGCGAATGAGCGCGCGGCTGCACAGGGCAACATCGTTGAGTGCCATTGTAAGTCTCCTGAAATTTTATGATTTAAAGTTTAGATTTCAATGTCTGCATTGACGATTTTGTTCGTCCCATACACCGCCCGAGTCCAGGCAGCTGTCAATGGATAGAAAATCGGGATTAAAATCTGAAGCAGTCGATAGAACAGCCAAATAAGGCAGCACAAAAATCAAAAACAAGATGCTAAAAAACAATGCAGTCCGTTTTGCTTTAGGAACCATGATCTTCAGATCCAATCTCTGCATTTTATTATTATAGAATTAAAAGATATAAGCGTAAATCGTTAAAAAAGTGGCGGACGAGGGTTTTTGCAAACCATCGCCCGCCACAGGTTGTCGACACGCGGCAGAAGGGCGGCGAGCGTTGATTGGGGGGATACGCTTCGAGCCTTACGCGCCGCTCAGGGAACGGACGGTTACGAGTAAACCGTCAGGGATACGGCGCTGCCCGTGTTGCCGGTCACAACATAAAATTTGTTGGCCGGGGTGCCGTCGGTGTCGACGTTGACGATAATGAAATCGCCCTTGCGCAGCATACTGACTGCGCTGTTGAAGTATCCCGAGTCCGTAACGTTGGCGTCGGTGGTGGTGTAGTGCCAGAGCGTGAAATTATTCGCGTAAGCGAGCACGCTGAGATTGGATGCTGAGTAAGCCATTTTAAAATCTCCTTCTTAATTTCAAATTTCTTTCCAATCGTCATTGCGAGCGACCAACGGGAGCGAAGCAATCCAGTTTGGTGGTACGTTTTCTGGATTGCTTCGTCGCATTCGCTCCTCGCAATGACGAAAAAGGATTAAGCGTCAGGCGTTTCATCACAGAAGATCGTGACGATGCCGTTCTGGTCGATCAGCCCTGCGCCCTGGCTCATCATGTTGTTGACGAAGTGCGCGGCGCGGTCGCCATGCCAGGTGATGTCCGTCTGGATGTCGGAGGCCGATGCGTGGCCGACGGCATTTTTGTGGAACCAGTAGCAGGAGCGGATGTCGCTGCCGTCGATCGGCAATCCCGAATGCGGGATCCAGACCGTGCCGAGCCATTGCTTCGCCTGCATGGCCGTAGCGAACGGCAGGCCAGTGTCGCCGACATAATCGGAGCTGACGAATTCGGGAATGGCGAGCAGTTCGGTCCATTGCTTCCAGCCGACGACAGCAAAACGTTGGCCATCATCAGGCACGTCGTTTTCGCCGAGCGTTTCAAAGGCGCTGAGGATTTTAGCCTTGGTCAGGCCGGTGTTGGCTTCGGCGACGGTGTGCGTCGACGCGGTTGCAAGCGCTGTGATGATGAGTTCATCGGTCTTGCGGCCCAGAGCATAGGCACCGGCGCTGGCGATCACCTGGCGCTCGTTGATGTTGCTCTTGAGTTCCTCGAGACGGTCGACCCAGTCGCCTGCGTAATAATCGGCGAGCGTAACCTCGACATTAGTATGGTCAAGATTCATCACCGGCACCATGCCGTGCGTCGATTTTGTCGAGGCTGTGCCCTTGCCGATTTTCTGGAAGACGGCGGAAGAACCATTAACGTTATTGGAAATGCGCACGGCGTTCCGCAGCTTGGAACCCTGGCGCTGATAGGCTTCATGCACTTCGCGTTCGAACTGCTTGATGAATGCCTGGTCGAATGTGGTGGACATATCAAACTCCTTGTTGGGGTTAAGGGATGGGTTGAGATGCCGGTGCGGGACGGTTGTCAGGGACGAAATGTCCGAAGGCCGATACGTCCGGGAAGCGAATGCGGGCCGCGGGAAGATGGGTTGTCGTCGTTCGCTGAGGGAAAGCCGCGATGCCTTTTCGCCATATGCATGGCTGCAAAAGGTTGCAATTCGGGCTTTGATAATTAAGTAATAGGAAATAATTCCTATGATGTCAAGGAAAATCGGATGATTTTTTATTATTTTTAGGGCTACGCATATTCTATGCAAAACCTATATTTTTCTTAGGTTATAGAAGCACGGATATGTTAACATAACTTGAAATCTGGTCAGGGGGACCATGCGCATTATGTTTGAATCACTTCTTTCCAAGCTCAAGGGCGAATCCGATTCTTCCCTTAACGAAGCGAAGCGCCGGCTTTTCGAGCGCCGCAGCGCGGATCATTGCGTCAGCGTCATCGATGGCAAAACCTACCCGGTCGAGAACTGGTCGCCCGGCGGCGTGCTGATTTACGGCGACAGCCGGCCGTTCGGCATCAATGATGAAATCGCCGTCACTTTGAAATTCCGCCTGCGCAACGAAGTGATCGACGTGCCGCACAAAGCAAGGGTCATCCGCAAAAGCTATGACAAGGTTGCGTTCAAGTTCGCTCCTCTCACCCAGCAGATCAAGAAATCGTTCCAGACGGTCGTCGACGATTTCCTCGCGGCCGAATTTGCGGATTCGCACCTGGCATAAAAAAGCCCTCCGGTGGAGGGCTTTCTCGTTTCTAGTTTTTATTCCCGTAAATTTTCTGAAATCCGTCGGTCACCTTCGCGATGAAGGACGGATCCTTGTCGCGCCAATAGCGCGGGTCGCGCATCATGGAATGGAGGTCTTTTTCCTCGATGGCAGTGACGGAAACACCGCGTTTGAGGCCCGGCTCTTCCGATTTCATCATGCGATGCAAGGCCAATACGCCTTCGTAGCTGCCTGACAGGTTTTTCAACACATCCGGCGAGACATTCTGGCGGCCGAAGGCCAGCAACTGGCGAGAGACTTCTTTCCATTTTTCCAAACCGCCGAAATGATTGATGAGGCGCTCGACCTCGCGGTCGGCCTGGAACTCGGCAGCGATTTCCGCAATCAGGGGCATCATTTTCTCGGCAGCAAGATTATACAGCTCCTGCGCCTGTTCGTGCGAAAAACCTTTCGCGTGCATGCGGGCATTTACCTCGACGTCGGGTTCGAACATGCCGTGCGAACAGTCGATGCAATAATCCTCCGGGGATTTCGGCGCGCCGCCGCCCTGCGAGAGTTTTTTCTCGAGTTCCTTGTAGGAACGCAGGAGCGCGTCGGCTTTCAGGCCGCCGGTTTCGGGGTCCTTGAATTTTTCGGGGATTTCATTCGTCAGTAAATTCTCAGTCATACTTCAGTCTCCTTTTTGGTTGGAATTAATTACGGCCACGGTCGATGAGCCGCAAAATGGTGGCGACCAGCGAACGCTGCCCTTCGGCATAGCGGATCTGCTCGTCGGGCGTTGCGGCGCCCAGCGCGCGGTGAAACGTTATGGTCTGCAGGTGCGCGAGAACCCTGCGACCATCGTCGGTGGAAAACAGGCGGGCGTAGGATTTTTCAATCTCGCGCATTTCTGGTTTCGGCGGCTCCGGCAGGGAATAAATCAATCCCTTGCTTGCCAGCGCCGATGGCGGGCGGGCGAAGGCTTTAAACATTGCTTTCTCCTTGTCTTATCAAGTTGCGCGGCACCGCGAGGGCGTCGCCGAGGAAACGCGCGGCCTGCGCCATATCGACGGCCTGAACAGCTTCCGGGCCCATGGACATGACAGAGGCGATCCATGACAGCGTACTTTGCACATTGCGCTGGCCCTGCGCGCGGGCGAGAGGCGAACGATAGTCGATAGTGATTAAACGGCCATCGAGCGCGATGTCGGGCACTTCGCCACGGCGGCGCAGGATCGCATAGGCGCGGCGGATGAGCGGGGTGAGCAGCTCGCTTTGCAGCCGTCCATAGGTCGCGCCGAGCAGCAATGTCATTTCGGAGGAGCGCTCCATGACTTCGGTTGCCGTCATGCGCGGACCGGCGACAGGCGCGAGGCGGTCGGCCAGCAAAGCGTGACGGATGCGGGCCTGCAAATTTTCGAGCATGAGCTGCGAAACATCGAAGCGGCCTGGCATATCGAGCGGCTGCAACCCCTGCGAGCCAACGGCTTTGGGGATGATGCTGCCGGGGACAAGTTCGATATTGGCCGGGTTGAGAACGCCGTCGTCGTCCGCTTGCCAGATCCCGGTCACGGCGATGGAAGCGTTCTTCAGGATGAGTTCAACCACCTTGTTCGCGGTCTTGATGTCAGGGAGCGCCTTCATGACCGGCGAGCGGCCATAAATCTCCCCCGGCGATTTCAGCCAGCGGAATGAAATGAAAGGTGATTCAACAAATTTTCCCTCGGCGAGCAAAACCGGCGATGCGTTTTCGGCGAGGAAAGCCTTATAGGCGTAGACCAGCCCATCTGGAATCACGGCTTCGAGGATTTTGAATTGAAGCTGCGGGTCTTTTTCGCCCTTGCGCAGGATGTGGGGCGGGATTTCAGCCTGGGGGTAGCGCGCGCGGATTTGCGCGGCGTTCAGTTCCATCGCACGGAAGGCGCCGTCGAGAAAACCGCTTTCGCCCTCCTCTAATATAATGCTGCTGAGCGGCACGGCGGCGAAGCGAAAAGCCGAGAAACTTCCCGGGTCCGATTCCTCGAATGAAAGGCTGGCGGTGCCGCCGACGACGAGGTCGAGATAGCATTGATGAATTTCGACCGAAAAATTGGAACGGTCGAAATGATCCTGCATCGTGCGTCCCGCTTTTTCGAGGACGGGCGCAAGCTTTTCGGCTTCTTCAGGCGTCAGGTCCGGGCCGGGCTTAAGGCCGAACCATTGCGACCACGCGGGCGTAAGATTACCAAGCAGGCTCGCCGCGAGCTGGTCGGCGGCGTCCATGGCGGTGGCGTCGAAAATCCGGTCGGTGCGGCGGGCGCCGGGGATTTGCTCATAAAGGAATCCGGCCCGCTGCGGCAAAGCGTAGTCGTAACATTCCTGCCACAGACTCTCCCAGTTGCCGCGCATTTTACGGGCGGATTCAAAACGGGTGAAAATATTTTCCAGTGTCTGCTCCATATTATTCTCCCAACAGCGTTTTACGAATCTTGTTCTGGGTTGCCATGCCAAGCAGGCCGCGAAAACCCGTCTGGATGGTTCCAAAAATTCCGCGATCGCGATTCAGCAAATCGCGCCGCCTTGCATCGCTCGCCTGCTGTTCAGGCGATGGTGGCGTAGATGCCTTGATATAAGCCTGTTCGGCAGCACGCGTTTCAGTAACGGCCTTGCCTATGACTCCGCCCATATTATGTTTCCTTTCTCTGGCTGTTTTCGTGTTGAAGGGTTAAATGCCGGTAAAGCTGCCACGGCGTGATGACGAAGCGCGCATGCAGCCCGATGACTCTCTTGACCGCCTCGACGCATGTATGTGGCATCCATGGCGCTTCCTTTACGCCGCGTTTGACTTTTGCCTTTACGACGGTGTGGCCGTGATCTTTCAGCCATAACGGCAAATCGAACGCGGCGGGCAGTTCGTGAACATTGATATCGGTGTAATTCGACAACGGATCGAAACAGACCCAGTGCTTGCCATCATTCAACAACGCGTAGCAATGCCGGAAACCGGGACGCAAGATGCGCAGCCATGGAATGTCATCGCACTGGCCGCTGAAGACGACCCATGCATCCGGCGCTTTTTCTGTATTGGAGAGCGCGCTCATTCGGCAGCCTCCATGAATAAATCGAAGCTGTCGTTCAGGGGAATTTTCTGCGGCGGCAAAACGATGCCCTTGGCAACCAGCGCGCTTTCAAGCCGCGCCAGGGCTTCGCTCCAGATTTTATAGGCGCGCATTTCACGGACGCGGCGGGAATCGGGCGGCATGCGGCGGCGGCCGTAATAGCGTAAAACCATCAAATGATCGCGCAGCAGGCGGCGCTGGCGGTAAAGCCGGTCGAGGATCCTGAGGATATCCACAGGTTCGCAGGGGCGAAGAACGGTTCCCTGCCCGGCCGCATAACGTGCGCCGTCATTGCGGGCCTGCTGGGCATTAATAAACCAGAACCATGCCTCCTCAGCGCTTTCAAAGGGAACAATTCCCGCTGCCGTGTGTTGTTTAGGTATATATTCAGAATAGGAGGTCATGGCCTTTTAATCTTTTTGTTCACTTTATGTTCTCGTTTATGATACAAATTTTTTGGGACGTCAAGGAAAAAATAGGAATTTATTCTTATTTATTTTCAGGAAGGATAATGGGACTGTAATCCTATGTTTTCGCATAAAGATATCTGGCGGGGAATCGACCGCCTCGCCGCGAGCTGCGGCTACTCCGCCTCCGGCCTTGCCAAAAAAGCGGGCCTAGACCCCACATCATTCAACAAAAGCAAGCGGCTGAGCCCGGACGGGAAACCGCGCTGGCCTTCCACGGAGAGCCTTTCAAAGATTCTTTCCGTCACCGGCGCGACGATGAGCGATTTCATCGGGCTGATCGGCGAGAACGACAACGAAAATTCGGGCCTGCGCACGATTCCCATGGTCGGCTTCGCGCAGGCGGGCAAGGCGGGCTATTTCGATGAGGACGGTTATCCTTCGGGCGATGGCTGGGACGAGGTCGCATTTCCGAACGCGGAATACCAGAACAGCAAAAGCATTTTCGCGCTGCAGGTCAACGGCGATTCCATGCAGCCTCTTTACCGGAATGGCGATATTATCGTCGTCTCTCCGCAGGAGAGAATCCGCAAGGGCGACCGCATCATCGTCAAAACCAAGAACGGCGAGGTCATGGCCAAGGAACTCATCCGCCAGAGCGCGGGTAAAATCAGCCTTAAATCCCTGAACCCCGCTTTCGAGGACCGCTCGCTGACGCTGGATGAAGTCGGCTGGATGGCCCGGATTCTGTGGGTTAGCCAGTAATTCACGCCCCGGACAGGAATAATTTGCAAAGCTACGCCAAAACATGCACAAATAGCGGGCTTTCCCGGCTTAAGGGTTTGTGATGGCAGACAAAAAGACAATCGCCCGCGAAACGGCAAAAATTCTTCTCGAAACGAAATCCGTTCTTCTGAACGCCCGCGAACCGTTCACCTATACATCCGGGCGCAAAGGCCCCTGCTACGCCGATTGCCGCCGCCTGATTTCATTTCCTAAAGAGCGCGAGACGCTTATGAGCTTCGCCGCGGAAATTCTTGAGCAGGAAATCGGCGCTAAAAATATCGATTACATCGCCGGCGGCGAAACGGCGGGCATTCCCTACGCGGCGTTTCTTTCGCAGAAAATGCAGAAGCCGATGTTGTATATCCGGAAAAAACCGAAGGGCTTCGGCCGGATGGCCCAGATCGAGGGACATATGGAGAATGAAGGCAAGAACATCGTCCTTATCGAAGACGTCCAGAATTTCGGCACGAGCGTGAAAATTTTCATCGATGCCCTGCGCGCCGCCCATGCGGTTATCGAGCATCTGCTGGTTATTTTCAGCCACGGCCATGCCAGCAGCGCGCAAAATATGCAGGAGATGGGCGTAAAACTGCATGCCTTATGCACCTGGCGCGATGTTCTGGACGCGGCCCGCGAAGAGGGCTATTTTGATAGCGAGACTCTGGCATCGGTCGAATCCTTCCTGAACGATCCCGAAGGCTGGGATAAAAACAACTCCGCAACCGTTTCCTCATCATGAAAATCGCTTTTCACTCTTCGAAAAAACCGCGCGCGCAAAAAGCTCTTGAGGAGCTTAAAGGAAAATACGGCAATGCCGATCCCGCGGATGCGGAAGTCATCGTCGTTATCGGCGGCGACGGCACCATGCTCCGCGCCTTGCACACTTACGTGGATCATAAGGCGCCGATCTTTGGCATGAATCTGGGAACGCTTGGTTTTCTTTTGAATAAACACATCGTTGACGGTCTTGAAGAACGCATCAAATCCGCGACGCGTTTTGTCATTCATCCCTTACAAATGGATGCCATCGACAAGGACGGAAAGCCGCATACGGAAGTCGCTTTCAATGAAGTTTCTTTGCTTCGGGAAAGCCACAATTCGGCAAAAATCCGCATCCATATCGACGACAAGGTACGTGTGCCGGAGCTTGTTTGTGATGGCGTCATGGTTTCAACGCCGGTTGGCAGCACGGCCTATAACTCCTCGGCAGGCGGCCCGATTTTGCCGCTCGACGCCAATGTTCTGCCACTGACGCCGATCAGCCCGTTCCGGCCGCGCCGCTGGACGGGCGCGCTCATCCATAACAAGCATGAAATCCGTTTCGAGATTTTAAAGCCGGTGGAGCGCATGGTTTCCGCGACGGCGGATTCGAAAGAGGTTCGCGATGTACGCGAGGTCGTCGTGCGCGAGGCGCGCAGCATTTCCAAGACGCTGCTGTTCGACCCCGATTATTCGCTGGAAGAGCGGATTTCGCGCGAGCAGTTCGCGAATGAAACCTCTAACTGACGTCATCCCCGGAACCTTTGTCACCCCCCGCCTTGCGCGGGGGTCCGGTCTTTTTTAATGGATGGCCGCTTCGCGGCATTTATGTTCCGGGTCCCCGTTCACCCCGTTCACGCTCGCCTTCGGCTCGCTGCCGGGGATGACGACATTAATGTTTTCTCGGCTTTGAAGGCTTGATTTCGCGGAGCTGTCTTTCGCGGGCGAGATCATTTTCGATGACGCCAAGTTTTTCAGCCGCCTGTTCGTCGATGCCGCCCGCCTTGATGATGCCGCCCTCAGGGATAAGACCGAGCCGCTGCGCGATATATTGATAACCTTCAACGAGATCGCCGAGATCGAAGCGGAAACGGTCCTTGTCCAGCTTCTCACCCGTCTTCATATCCCAGAGGCGGCAATTGTCCGGCGAGATTTCATCGGCGAGAATGATATAAAGCTCGCCGTGATCGCCCCAGATGCGTCCGAATTCGAGCTTGAAATCCACGAGTTTCAGACCGATGCCTGCGAATAAACCGTTGAGATAATCGTTCACGCGCCAGGCCATCGCCACCATTTCATCCAGTTCGTACGGGTCGGCCCAGCCGAACGTAATGATGTGATCCTCGCTGACCATCGGGTCGCCGAGCGCGTCTTTTTTATAATAGAACTCAACCAGCGGACGACCCAGAAACGTGCCTTCCTTGATGCCCAGGCGCTTGACCAAAGAACCGGCAGCAACGTTACGCACGACCAGTTCAATCGGAATAATTTCAACTTTTCTCACCAGTTGTTCGCGCATATTGATCGAACGGATGAAGTGCGTCGGGATGCCGATCGATTCGAGCCTGGTCATCAGATGCGCGGAAATGCGATTGTTCAATACGCCCTTTCCGGCGATGACGGCATGCTTGGCGCCGTTGCCAGCCGTGGCATCATCCTTGAAATACTGGATGACCGTGTTGGGATCCGGCCCCTCATACAAGTTCTTGGCCTTGCCCTCATAAATAACTCTGCGTCGTGACATGGAAAACATCTCATCCCTTCCCTATATCCCCTTATATAGCATTGCATTTTACATGATTCCAATGCTACAAATCGTGCACTTTGCACTTTTGTATGGAAAAACGACCAGGGAGAAGAGGCTAAAATGGCGAAACTGAATGACCGCGAGAATGCTTTTGAAAACAAATTTGCACATGACGAAAAGCTGAATTTTAAAATAGACGCGCGCTGCGCCAAGCTTTTCGGGCTCTGGGCCGCTGAAAAACAAGGACTTTCCGGCGATGCAGCCCTCAGCTATGCGGGCGATATCATCAGCGCCAATATCGAGAAACCCGGTTTTCAGCATATTATGCCCAAAATCAAGGCCGACCTGGCCGCCAAGGGCGTGGAAATCACCGATCACGGCCTGCAATCGGAACTGGAGAGGATTCGCGAGGACGCGAGAGACCAGATCCTCGACGAAAGCGGCTCGTAGGCCCTGAAGCTATAGCCTTAAAAATTCAAAAAGCCCCGGCAAGACCGGGGCTTTTTAGTTCCTGTTCAACCCGCCATCCGGCCCTGCTTCCTGCTGAAAATCATGTTTTCAGAGGGCGTCCGCTGGCTGTTGTTTTTTTAAATGAATGTTTGATTCCTAGCCCAATGCCGCCAGCTTTCCAAGCGCAAAATGGTTTTGGGGTTTATTTTTTTAAAATTTTGTAACAAAAATCAACCATAGATCGTAACATAGTTTCATGTGAATTCAGTTTGCGGCTCCTTGTTTTTACCGAAAAACATGCCCAGAGTGTTAAATATGGATGCCAGCACCCTCCAGATTCTTATTCTGAACGCTCTTCCGGACGCGCAGGTCAGCATCGAGGATGTGCGCGGAGATGGCGCGCATTATACAGCCACAGTCGCCGCTCCCGCTTTCGCAGGAAAGACCCGCGTTCAGCAGCACCGCATGGTCCATGCCGCGCTGAGAGGGCATGTTAACAATAACGTCGCCGTCGCGATACAGACCGTCGCCCTGGAGAAGTAAAATGGCTCTCATGCAAAGGGCCATGTTTGAACGCATCGAACGCGAAATCGCGTCGCATAATGTGGTTCTTTACATGAAAGGCACGGCCGCTTTCCCGCAATGCAGTTTTTCCGCTTTCATCGTGCAGGTTCTTTCGCAGGCGGGCGTGCAGTTCCGCGATATCGACATACTCGGCGATGGCGAGCTTCGTCAGGGCCTGATGGATTTTGCCGAATGGCCGAATTTTCCGCAGCTTTATATACGCGGCGAATTTATCGGCGGCGCCGACATTGTGCGGGAAATGGCGTTGAGCGGTGAATTACAGGCGCTTTTGGAAGACCGCGGCGTACTTTAAATACGCGTGACCTTGCTATCGCGGTAAAGATTGCACGATAAAATCAGACCGAAGCCGATCATGGCGGCAAGCATCGCCGTCCCTCCATAGGATACCAGCGGCAAGGGCGCGCCGACCACCGGGATGAGACCCATCACCATCGCGATATTGACGAAAATATATACAGAGAAATTGAAAGTCAGGCCGAAGGCGAGATAGCGTCCGAAATCGTGACGGGCGCGCAGCGAAATCCACAGCCCATACCAGATAATCAAACCAAACAGGAGCAAAAGCGCGACGCCGCCGGCCAAGCCCCATTCCTCGGCCCACAACGTAAAAATAAAATCGGTTTGTTTTTCAGGCAGAAAATCCAGATGGCTTTGCGAACCGTCGAGAAATCCCTTGCCCTTTAATCCACCCGATCCAAGCGCGATTTTAGATTGAGTAATGTGATAGCCGGATCCCAGCGGATCGCTTTCCGGATTCAAGAATGTCAGCACGCGCTGGCGCTGATAATCATGCATGAAATGCCAACCAACGGGAATTGCCGCCGCCACCGCCACCGCGCCGCCGATAAAAATCCAGAGCGGCGCCCCGGCAACGAACACTATGGCAACGCCTGCAAAGCTGGTCATCAGCGCCGTGCCGAGATCAGGCTGCAGCATTACGAGCCCGACAGGCGCCCCGATGAGAAGGGCGGGCATAATCAGGAAACTCAGCCGTTTCATATCCTCCGGCGTCGCAGCGTGAAAATAACGCGCCAGCGTCAGAACCAATGCGACCTTCATCAACTCCGAGGGCTGGAGCTTCATGAAGCCGAGATTGATCCAGCGCTGCGCCCCCATTCCGACATGGCCCATGATTTCGACATATACCAGCAAAACAAAACCAATGCCGTACAGCCACCACGAAAATTTGTACCACCAGCGCACATCGACAAGCGCAATGACCAACATCCCGAAAAAAATCACCAAAAAACGCTTCATCTGGTTTTCCGCCCACGGTTCGAAGCTTCCTCCTGCCGCGGAATAAAGCGCCGTGAACCCGATGCTCGCCACCGTGACGATGAGCGCGATAAACGCCCAGTCGAGATTTCTCAACTTGTGAATAATTCCCTGTTCGGACTGCAATATGATCGATTTAGGCATGCGCTGTTTTCCTATATCGGTTTTTTGGTCTTGGTTTGAGTTTCAGATGCCGGAGCAGTCTGGACAGTTTTAGGCGTCCCTGCCGGGTTGCGCTTTTGCACTTCCACGAGCAAATCTCTTGCGATCGGCGCCGCCGTCAATGCACCTCCGACCCCGTGTTCAACCACAACAGCGCACGCATAAACCGGCTTGTCCAGCGGCGCATAGCCGACGAACAGCGCGTGGTGGCGTTCGCGCCAAGCGAGATCCTCGTTTTTAACACCGGCGGCGCGTTGCTGCATTGTAATTCTCCTGACCTGGGCGGTTCCGGTTTTGCCGCCATACGCGAATTCCGGCGGATCCTTGACCCGCGACCCATATGCCGTGCCGCGCTCATGGTTAACGACCTTGTTCATGCCCTGCATCATAAGCTTGAGATGCTCATCGGGTATTTTCATTTTCGGCCATTTCTGCGGCGCTATATTTTTATCACCGATATAGCCTGTGATCCGCGGTTTTACCTCATAGCCCCCATTGACCAGCCGCGCCGTCATGACCGCGAGCTGCAGCGGCGTTGCCAGGAAATATCCCTGCCCGATCGCGTTGACGATGGTTTCTCCAGGCTGCCACGTTTCATTAAATCTGGCTTTTTTCCAGTCGCGCGTCGGCACCAGCCCCGGACGCTCTTCCGAGAGGTCAAACCCGAAATTTTTGCCGAGGCCGAACTGGCTCGCCATTTCCGAGATCGCATCAATCCCCATTTCGTTCGCCATCTGGTAAAAATAAACGTCGCATGATTTCGCCAGCGCATCCGCCAGGCTTACATAGCCATGCCCGCCTTTTTTCCAGCAATGGAAACGCCCTTTGCCCAGAATGTAATGGCCAGGACAAAAAACAGTGCGGTTAGTTGTTATTTTTCCAGTCTTCAGACCTGCCAGCGCCGTGATCATTTTGAACGTTGAACCGGGCGGATATTGCCCGGCGATCGCCTTGTTTGTCAGCGGGAAGCCGGGATTGGCCAGCAACTCTTCCCACAAAGCCGCGGAAATGCCGCGTGAAAAAACGTTCGGGTCGAAAGCGGGGTAGGATGCGAGAGCGTAAACCTCTCCGGAATGAACGTTCATCACCACCGCCGAGGCGCTTTGTTGTTCAGAAAGGCGCTTTTGCGCAAAACGCTGCAGTTCTCCGTCGATCGTCAGCATCACGCGCTCGCCGGGAACAGGATCGATGCGCTTAAGTTCGCGCACCTCGCGCCCGATCACGTTGACCTCGACATCGGAAGATCCCGCCTTGCCGCGCATCGCAAGATCGTGGGTTTTCTCGATGGCGCTTTTGCCGATTTTAAAACCGGGAACGCTGAGAAGCGGATCGTCCGTCAGTTCATTTTTGTTCACCGCGCCGACATAACCAATTAAATGCGCTGTCGCTTCGCCCAGAGGATAACCGCGTATTTCCCCTACGTTCGTCGATAGTCCCGGCAGGTCAGGCAGGTTAACCTCGACCTTGGCCACTTCTTCCCAGCTCAGATCATCCTTGATCTCCAGCGGTACGTATTTCGGGCTTCTCTTCGCCTGCTTCAAAACCGTCTGGACACTCGACTCCTCGACATCGATATATTTCTGAAGCGCGCGCAATGATTTTTCCAGGTTTTCCGCCTGCTCGGGGATGATCAGGACGCGGAAATTCTGGTTGTTGACAGCGAGGGGCACACCGAACCTGTCGACGATCTGTCCCCGCGTGGGCGGCAGTATCTTGGTATTGATCCGGTTTTCGTCGGACAGTGTTTTATAACGCGAACCCTGCGCGATCTGCAGCCATGCGAGCCGTCCGCCGAGGACAACAAGAAACGCGCCTTGCGCCGCGCCGACAAAAAAGGCCCGGCGTGTGAATTTCTCGTTTTCGGCTGAGCGTTTCATGACAGCTTACCTGCCTTTGGACTTAAGCGTAAAGCCGCGGGGCTCGGGCAAAATTTTATGCGTCAGATGCAGCAGCGTGGAAATCAGGGGAAACAGCGCGCCGCCCAGCAGTATTGAAAATGCGAGTTGCTGCAACGGCGGCCAGACCCCATTCAGCATTCCAAAAATCATCCATTGCATCAGGCCGCTGGCGATGCTGACGATCATGAAGCCGATCCAGATCATCAGGTAAGACTGTCCCATTAAAAAGCGGCGCTGGTCCGTGACCACCCACTGCACGATGACGAACACCAGCGCGCTCACACCGACTGCGCCGATGCCGCTGATGAGATCGACCAGAATTCCGGCACTGAACACCAACCATGGCGGAATAAGCGTCGGCCGGTAAATCGCCCAGTAATAAATCGCCATAAGCAGGAGCGGCGCCTTGATGGAACCGGTGACGGGAAATGAAAATGAAATGATGCTGAAGATAAGCAGCAGCGCCATCAGACTGTATGGAGCAACAAGTCTTGCGCCCGCCTCGGCGCGTTCCGACCATGTGGAGAAGTATCCCATGGGGCTAATTTACCTGAAACGAGGGATTAATCCAGTTCTCCGCCGGGATTTCCGCTGCGTAAATTGGGGTCTTCATTGCGGTCAACAATGCGCACATGAATCAGCCGATCGAAATTGGCGAAAAGCTGGACCTTGTAGACGCCATCCTCGCCCACAGAAACGCGGCCAACCGGCAAACCGTGCGGGAAAATACCGCCATAGCCGGAGGTTATGATACGGGCGCCGTTCTTGATGGAACTGCCCGGCGGCAAGTGTAAAAGCACCGGATTTACAGTGTTCTGGCCTGCCAGAATGGCATGCTGGCTGCTGTCCTCGACCAGAACCGGCACGCGGCTGTTGATGTCGGTCACCAGCAGGACGCGTGAAACGCCACGCCCTGATTCAATCACGCGGCCAATGAGTCCCTCGCCGGAAATTACGGCCTGCCCTTTTGCCGCACCGTCTTTCGTTCCCGCCTCGACCAGCAAACTTTTTACGAACGTACTGCCTGCGTCAGCAAGAATGCGCGCAGTAATGAAACGGTTTTCAGGTTCGATCTTCACATGCAGAAGATCGCGCAGCGATTTATTCTCGGCCTCGAGTTGCAGGGCCGTCTGGTACCATTCGCGCAAGCGGATATTCTCCTGTTCAAGTCTGGCATTCTGCGCCTGCAATTCCGAAAGGCCGGAAACATCACGCACGAACAGAGCGGCTGATTGCAGCGGCCTGCTGATTGCTCCGAGAGTGGGCCCAAGAATATCCGCCACACCCGAGCGCAGCGTGCTAATTCCTTGTGGATTAACAGCGGAAAAAAACAAGGTCGCAATAGCGGCAAGAACAAAAATAAAAGAGACAAATCCTCCGCCCGCCAGCGGCACAGGCGAGATACGTGAAAGGCTTTTTGACCAGGTACGGCGTTTCAATGGAATCCCGTTATTATTTGAATAATCTTCTTAATTTACGACTAAAGAAGATCAGGGGCGAACGCAAGGTCCAGCTTTTATTTTACCGCAAAATGGCCCCTGAAACAAACGGCCAGCGGGTTTATCAATAAGTTCCTATCAGGACGTTGCGGAGCGCCTTGCGCTCCTCAAGGGCGTGACCAGTGCCAAGCGCCACGCAGGTCAGCGGATCGTCGGCCAACGCCACGGCAAGGCCGGTTGCATGCCGGAGCACGAAATCGAGGTTGGTCAGCAGCGCGCCGCCGCCGGTCAGGACGATGCCCTTATCAACGATATCCGCCGCCAGTTCAGGCGCGGTATGCTCAAGCGCGACCTTTACGCCTTCGACGATCTGGCCGACCGGCTCTGCCAGGGCTTCCGCCATCTGGCGCTCGGTGACGACGATTTCCTTCGGCACGCCGTTCATAAGGTCGCGGCCACGAATTTCCATAGTTCTACCCTCGCCTTCGGCGGGCGGACAGGCCGAACCGATTTCTTTTTTGATGCGCTCGGCCGAACTTTCGCCGATCAGCAGGTTATGCACGCGGCGGATATAGGCGATGATCGCCTCGTCCATCTTGTCGCCGCCGACGCGAACCGAACGCGCATAAACGATTCCGCCGAGAGAAATAACCGCGACTTCCGTCGTACCGCCGCCGATATCGACGACCATCGATCCTGTGGGTTCGGTTACGGGAAGACCGGCTCCGATCGCGGCAGCCATAGGCTCTTCAATCAAATACACTTCGCTTGCGCCGGCGCTCTCGGCCGATTCCTGAATCGCGCGGCGCTCGACGGCCGTTGAACCGGACGGCACGCAGATCACCATCTTGGGTGACACGAAACTGCGGCGGTTATGCACTTTCCTGATGAAATGCTTGATCATCGCTTCGGTGACTTCGAAGTCGGCGATAACGCCGTCGCGCAGCGGGCGCGTCGCCACGATACTGCCCGGCGTGCGGCCCAGCATCTGCTTTGCTTCATTGCCGACGGCCAGAACCTGCTTACGCCCGTTCACGACGGAAATAGCGACAACTGACGGCTCGTTCAGGACGATTCCACGGTCTTTCACGTAGACCAGCGTGTTCGCTGTGCCGAGATCGATGGCCATATCGGCCGACATAAATCCGAAAAGCTTGGAAAACATGTGCAGACATTCTCATACCCGTCTGTGACGCGCAAGCGGGATTCTGCTTGGATTTCACGGTTTTTGACAGGCGAAAGGGTTATACCAAATCAGCCTGACATCGGGCAGGCGCTTCAAAGACTATCAGGCAAAAATGAAAAAAATGTAAGTGAGGCTGTTAACCCTGGCGGGCCTTGCAGCGGGGCTTCATTTTATTGATGACGTAAACCCTGCCCTTGCGGCGGACAACGCGGCAATTGCGGTCTCTTTTCTTAAGCGTTTTCAGCGAGTTTACGACTTTCATGTTATAGCCCTGCAAATGGTGTAAAAAAGCTTGCGGACACTAGCGTTTCGGGTTCAAGTTTGTCAAGCATATCTCTAAGTTGATCATTGATTTCAGTGTGGAACCTGCCCATTATTAACCAATTACTAATATATTGTTTGTCATAATCTTATAAAACAATTAATAAAAACGGGGACATACACTACTAATGGCGTCGGCAATTCCAACCAAAAAAACTTTTAAAAGCGGCGAAGTGATCATGCGCCAGGGCGACCCCGGCGAGAGCGCCTATATTATTGAGAGCGGCCGTGTGGAAATCCTGGTTACAGGGCGTAACGGCAAGGTCCAGAATGTCGGCACACGCGGCCCCGGCACCATGATCGGCGAAATGGCGCTGGTCGATAACGCCCCCCGCACCGCCACGGTTCAGGCCGTCGAGAATTGCGTCCTGCTTGAAATCACCAAAGAAGATTTTTCCAATCGCCTGCAGAAGGCCGACCCGATCCTGCGCATGACGTCGCAGGTTATCCTGACCCGTTACCGTGATACTCTCACCCGCGCAGAAATCAGCAACGAGAGCAGCGGCTGGCCGCCGGTCGAAGCGCAGGAGCTTACCTACGCCGGACAGACTGATGCGATTGAAAGCGTCAAGATCGCCAATGACTTCCGCACGGCGCTTGAGAAAAAACAGCTCGCGCTTCATTACCAGCCGATCATTGATCTGCAAAAAGGCAAGGTTGCGGGCTTCGAGGCCCTGATGCGCTGGAATCACCCCGAGCGCGGCTATATTTCTCCCGGCCTTTTCATCCCGATCGCCGAGCAATCCGGTTTGATCGTCGATGCCAGCCGCTGGGCACTGCGCGAGGCCTGCATGGCGCTGAAGCGTATTGAAAGCCGCGCCGGATTTTCGAATGAACTCTCCATGAGCGTGAATTTTTCGAGCACCGATTTCGCCTCCGAAGACTTCATCGACACGATTTACACGACTATCAGTGAGACCGATGTGGATCCGCATTTCGTCCATCTCGAGATCACCGAGCGCCTGCTGATGGGGCAGCCGGACAATGCCAAGGATACGCTGCTGATGTGCCGCAAGGCCGGCATCGGCATCTCCATCGATGATTTCGGAACCGGTTATTCGTCGCTCAGCTATCTTCATTATTTTCCCATCGATACGCTTAAAATCGATCAGAGCTTCATCCGCGACATGCAGAAGAACGAAAGCAGCATGGAGCTGGTGAAATCGATCATTGCGCTCGGCAAGAACATGAAGATGCATGTCATCGCCGAAGGCGTCGAAAGCAAGGACGAGGCAAAAGTGCTGCGCGACCTGGGCTGTGACCTTGCACAAGGTTATTATTTCGCCAAGCCCCTGAGCGAGGCCGACGTCACGAAATTCGTGAATGAACAGGGCCGTAAAATAAGCGTTTAGTTATTTGGATTTCGCGATATAAACGCCGTCCCACCTGGACGGCTTGTTTCTGATCAGCTCAACGATGCGGGCTTTATACATATCGTAGAAATGCGCAAGGCCGAAGGTCTGGATTTTAGCCGCTTCCTCCGCGCTCTTCATCGCCGCCTCAAAATTACCTTTCTGATAGGCCTCGATCATCCTGTCATGGACTTCGCGCAGCTTCGCGTAATTATCATTCGCCATGAATTTATCATCGCCCAGCAGGGTATAAATACGCACGGGCTGTGAGCGTCCGACAACCTGCACCAGGTCGAGCTCAAGCCCGGCGAAATCCCTGACGCCTTCCCATGTTTTTTCGCCGATGAGGATATTCACCTGATAATTTTTGGTCTGGCTTTCAAGCCGCGAGGCGAGATTGACCGCGTCGCCCAGCACAGAATAGGCAAAGCGCTGTTTCGATCCCATATTGCCGACAGCGCACATCCCTGTATTCAGGCCTATGCCGGTCTGAAGCAGCGCCGGGGTTATACCGCGCTCCTTTGCCCTGGCTTCCAGCATGGCGTTGATAGGTTCAATCGCCGCCTGCATGCCCAAGGCCGCCCTGCAGGCATGGCGGGTGTGATCGGGGTCGTCGAGCGGCGCGTTCCAGAACGCCATCATCGCGTCGCCGATATATTTGTCGATGGTGCCGCGGTTCTGCATGACGAGATCCGACATCGGCGTCAGGAAATCGTTCATGAGCTGGATCAGTTCTTCCGGTTTCATGCCTTCGGAGATCGACGTGAATTTGCGGATGTCGGTGAACATGATTGTCAGTTCGCGGTTTTCGCCGCCGAGCCGGAGCTTTTCCGGGTTCGCCGTCAGTTCCTTCATGAAATCCGGCGAGATATAGAGGCCGAAAGCCTGCCGCACGGCGCGGCGCTCTTTTTCGGTTCTTAAATAGGTGAGAATCGGCGAGAGCATGAAGATGGCCAGCACGCAGAAGGACGGGTAAGTGACATCGATCAGCAGACCATAAGTGCTGAATGCATAGGAGCCGATAAAAATTGCAGCGGCGATGACGAGGATAACCGTAAGGGCCTGTGCCACCGCGCCGATAAAGGACGAGAAAATGATGATGAACAGGCCGATGGCGAAGATCGAGACCGCCTCGCCCCCTTCCGCCTCGATCGGTCGGCTCAGGAATTTACCCTGTAATACCTGGTCGATGATATTGAGGTGGACCTCGACGCCCGCGATGAAGGTGTCGAGCGGGGTCGAGCGGATATCCTTGAGTCCAACGGCGCTGGTGCCTATAAGAACGATCTTGCCGTTTATTTTCTCCGCCGGGTATGTGCCTTCCAATATTGAATGCGCGGGAATGTACCAATCCCGGTTTGATTTCGCGAAATGAACCAGGAATTCGCCGCGCGCGTTCGTCGGGATTATTTTTCTGCCCTTGCCGATCTCGATTTCCTCGACACCGAAGCGGCGCGGATCGAGCGCGGCATAGCGCTCATCCGCCAGCTTGACCGTGCCGCCGCGCTCGCCTTCATAAACCCTGATCGCTTCCAGCGCGAGCGAGGGATAGATGCTGTTGATGTTCAAACCAGGGCGCTTGTGCGCCACCAGCATCGGCACGCGGCGAATGATGCCATCGGTGTCGGTGGACACGAAGAAACTGCCATTGCCTGCCGCATCGTTGCCGATTTCCCTTAAGTTGATGGTTGCGCCGGCAAGGCCGGGCACAAAAGTTTCAAGGTTCTTGCCTCGAAAAATCCCTTTCTGAAGCGGGGTTTTATCCGTGCTTTCATTGGTGAATGAAAACCCTGTTACGACGTTACCGGCATTTTTGATCGCCTCGCCGAACAGGACATCGTTGTTTGGAATATTGCCAATGTTTTGCATTACATCAGCAAATTCCGGCATGCCGCCCAGCGTTTCGGCGATAAAGGACGGCGAACTGCGGTCGGGTTCGGAAAAGACGATGTCGAACACGATGACCTTCGCGCCCATTTCTTTGAGTTTTATCACGAGATCGGCCATGACATTGCGCGGCCACGGCATCTGGCCGATTTTTTTCAGCGAGGCTTCGTCGATATCGATGATGACAGTATCGTCTGACGGAACGCGCGGCTCCATCATATTGTAATTATCGAAGGTGAAATTGCGGATCTGTTCGCGCCAGCGCGTGTTCGAAAAACTGAACGCGATCGAAACGCAGAGCAGCGTGAGAAGCAGGGAAGTCTGTAACCAGCGGTTTGTCAGAAGGCCTTCCATGCGCCCTTCACCGCTCCGTGAACGCTTTATCGCGGGCTTTCAGGACGGGTTTCAGAAGATATTCCAGAATCGTCCGCTTGCCCGTGATCACTTCCGCCTGCGCGACCATGCCAGGCGTGATCGGCAGCGGATGCTCCGTCGTGCCGAGGAAATTTTTATCGGTATGCACTTCAATTTCAAAAAACACGTTGCCCTGGTGGTCGGTGACGCTGTTGGCGCCGATGCGCACCAGTTTGCCGTCCAGCGCGCCGTATTTCTGCGAGTCATAGGCCGTAACTTTTACCTTTACATCCTGGCCCGGGCGAATGAAGGCGATTTCATCCGGCGGCACGCGAGCGACGATTTTCAGTTCATCATCGACGGGAACGATTTCCGCCAATTTCATCGCGGGCTGGATGACGCCGCCGATGGTTTTAACGGCGATGCTGTTGACGATGCCGTCGACGGGCGAGCGCACTTCCGCGCGGTCGACGCGGTCGCCCAGCGTTTTAAGGTTTTCCTGCAATTGCGAGATTTCGGTTTCGACGGCATTGAGTTCACCGAGCGCCTGCGAGCGGAATTTGTCGGACTGATTTTCCCGCTCCTTCTTCGCCGACTGGACTTCGGATTCCAGCGATCTCTGGCGCTGGCTCTCGGCATTGATCTGGCCGCTGATATCGCTGAGTTCGCGCTCGAGCTTCATCTGTTCCATTTTCGAGACCGCGCGCTTTTCCACCATGCTGCGCGTGAGGTCGAGTTCCTTCTGCAAATGGCGGCGGCTTTCCGACAATCCACCAACCGTGGCCTTCACAGCGGATAAATCCGCGCTGGCCTTATTAATACGGTCTTCCAGGATTCCATAGGAATTTTTCAGTTCCTGCTGGCGCGACTTATAGAGCGCTTTCTCATTGGCGGCGATTTCGGGGTTTTTCCCGGTGATGTCGGCGGGCACCACGAATTCTGTTCCGTTGGCCTCGGCCTGCAAGCGCGCCTTCTTGGCGCTCAGGCCCAAAAACCTGGCCTCGGTGCCGCCCTTTTCAGACGAAAACTGCACATCGCTGAGGCGAAGCAATACTTCGCCTTTTTTTACCTGTTGCCCCTCTTTCACCAGCAATTCGCCGAGGATGCCGCCCTCAAGGCTCTGCACGACCTGGACTTCCTGCGAGGGCACGACCTGTCCCTCCCCGTGCGTGATTTCCTCGATTTGCGACACGCCCGCCCAGATGAGCAGGAACAGCACCAGCGCCATAATCGAAAACAGCATCGCCATCACCGGTGCGGCGGGACGCATATGGGTCGCGGCTTCAAGTTCCGCCATGAAATCCGTATCGCGCACGTTCCGGCTCATCGCGGCACCTCGATTTTCCCGGATTGCAGCGATTCAATGACGCGATCGCGCGGGCCGTCCATGATGACGCGTCCCTGATCAAGCAGGATGAGCCTGTCGACCAACGGCAGCATGGCTTGCTTGTGCGTGATGAGGATCAACGTACGGCCTTCGATCTGGTTCTGGATGTAATTCCTGAAAGATTCTTCGGCCTGCACGTCCATGGCGTTCGTGGGCTCGTCGCACACCATGATTGCAGGGTCGAGCAGCATCGCGCGGGCCAGCGCCACGGCCTGACGCTGTCCGCCGGATAGTCCCTGTCCGGCTTCGCCGACAGGCGCGTCATAGCCCATCGGGTGGCGGGAAATAAATTCATGCACGCCGGAAATTTTGGCGGCTTCCAGTATTTCCTCCTCGCTCGCGTGCGGGACGCTGGCGGTGATGTTGTCGCGCACCGTGCCGCTGAACAGCACGACATCCTGCGCGATATAGGCCGTGCGGCGGCGCAAGTCAGCGGGGTCGATCTGGCGATAGTCAGTATCGTCGGCGGAAATCGTGCCTTCGTCGGGTTCGTACAAATTCATCATCAAACGGGCGATGGTGCTTTTACCCGAGCCAATGCGCCCGATAATACCGACCTTCTCGCCTGCATTGATCGAGAAGGAAACATTGTCGAGAACTTTTCTTTTGACCTGCGGGTATGAAAACGAGACTTTTTCAAACGCGATTTTTCCCTTCAGGTCGGGGCGATGCAGGAAACGTTTTTCCGGCGGGCGCTCGACCGGCTGCGCCATGATGTTGTCGAGGGTTTTCAGGGAGCTTCCGGCCTGGTGATAACGTGTCATCAGATTGGCAATGCCGCCGATCGGCGCGAGAGCGCGGCCGCCGAGGATGACGCTGGCGATCAGGGCGCCGATGCTGAGATCGCCCGCCTGCACCATGTACATGCCGGCCAGCACGACGACGACCGAAGCGATCATCTGCACGAAAGCGGCGATGTTGATACCGAGCCCGGACCAGAAACGCGAATCCTGCCCGTGCGCGGCGCTTTGCCCTGCATATTCGGTATAGCGCGCGCGAAAACGCCCGTCGGCACCTGTGGCTTTTACAGTTTCCAAGCCCTGAATGGTTTCGACCAACAGGCCATGCTTGCTTTCGGCGCTGCGGATGGCGTTTTTGACGTGGGCTTTAAGCTTTAATTGTATGGCCAGACCGACAAGCATGACGATCAGCATCAGCGCCACGAGAATAAAGGCCAACCCGCCGCCGAGATGGTAAACGACGAACAGGAAGAAGATGGAGAATGGCAAATCGACGAGAACCGTAATCGTCGCTGATGTAAAAAAATCGCGCACGGAGTCGAATTCGCGCAGCATGTTGGCGAAAACGCCGCTTGAACGAGGGCGGCCCGCAAGGCGCATGTTCAGAACGTGATCATAAATCCGCCGCGCGGCGATGACGTCGATGCGCCTGCCCGCGAGATCGATCAGATAAGCGCGCAATGTACGCATAATGAAATCGAAAACGAAAACCGTGAGCGCGCCGATGCCGAGCGCCCATCCCGTTTCAATCGCGTTGTTCGGTATGACGCGGTCATAGACATTCATGATGAAAATCGGGCTGGCCAGCGCGAAAAGATTGATAAATACCGCGCCGAGCAATGCCGCGCCGTAGATGCTGCGATTTTCGCGCACGAGGCTCCAGAACCAGTGGCCGGAAATTTCGTCCTTGTGCGCGGCGGCGGCAGGATCGCTGAATTCCGCGCGCGGGTGGATGAAAATAGCGTAACCGGAATAGTCATTCTGCAGATTTTTCAGCGCCACATCACGCACCGAGCCCGTTTCGGGAATATAAACCCGCGCATCCCTGCCTTTTCTTTCGAGAACCACCAGCGCGTGGTTGTTCTCAAGAATCAAAACGGCGGGCAGGACGGCATTGGGGATGGCTTCGGGTTTTGCGCGCTTGACGACCTGCGCTTTGAGGCCCATGCGTTCCGCCGCCTCGCAAAACAGCGCCGGACCCATATTTTTTTCATCGTAGGGAAGGCCCGCCGTCACGGCCTGCGCCGATCTTGCATGGCCAAAATGCGCGGTCAGGAATACGAGGCATTCCAGCAGCGCATCAATTTCGGCCCCTTCGTGTGGAGCCGATGCTTTTATTTTTTCGGGTGCATTATTTTTGCTCATCCGTCGCGGGCCCCGTCAGGAGCGCGCCTCCGGCGGGTTTCTGCGGCGCGGCCGAAGCGACCGGGATTGCGCCAATATTCAGGGATTCCTGCAATCTCCCCATACCGGCGAGAAGCGCGTAACGCGCCGCCATAACCCTGAACGCGCCATTCATTTTTTCGAGATGCGCGGTGAAAAGCTGGTTGTCGGATTGCATGAGCTGCAGCAATGTTATGCGCGCGCCTTCGAACTGGACGTTATAGGTGCCGAACAATGTTTCGTTCAGCCCGACGCGGCGTTCCTGGCTGTCGGCCTGCTGCAAAGCCGCGGCATATTCCGCGTAACCGAGCCTGATAGTGCGTTCGATCTGGCGCTCCATTTCCTGCGTTTTCGAAGCGGCCTCTTTTTTCCTGAGTTTTTTCTGCTCAATACGCGCCATCTGCGCGCCGCCGGTTTCAAATTCCCAGTTCATGCGCACCACAGCGCGTGCATCCGTCACTTCGCCGCCGATCTCGTCGTCCTTCTCGCTCTCGAGATAGGAAAGCTCGCCGTCTACATCGGGATACAGTCCTGCCTTCTCGGCCTTTGCGTCATAATCCGCCGAATTTTGCATCAGCGCCGCCGATTTCAGCGCCGGATGGTTAGCCTTTGCGTATAAAATGGCCTCGTCGGCACTGGCAGGGATCAGGTCAATGCGCGGCACAGGCGATTGGAGCTCTCCCGACGGAGGGCTGCCGGTCAATTCGGTGTAATACGCCTCCGCCATTTTAACCTGGCCGTCATATTCCGCGATCATGTTATCGAGGATGACGTTGATATCGCGCGCCTGCTGGTATTCCGCCTCATCCGCCGCGCCGTCATCGACCATGGCCTTGATGCGCGATTGGTAGTCGGCGACTTTTTTCGCTTGCGCGACCATCATCGCAAGACCCGTACGGGCACGGAGCAAATCCACATAAGCTTGCGCAACGCTGAATGACAGGCGTTCGGACACATCGGCAATATTCATTTTTGCGGATTCAATTTTTGCCTTGGCGGATTTGACGCGGTTACCAGTCTCGGACGCGTCATAAATCATCTGGCGTGCGGTGAACGAGCCTTCCCAGTAATTGGAATAGGCCGCGCCGCGCGTGGTCGTCAGGCCGCGGCTCGTGCTGTTGTCGCCGTAAATGCGCCCTCCCTGCCCGCTGATGCCGATGGTGGGAAAATACCCCGAACGCTCCTCGCGTTTTTGTTCTTCGGCAATGCTGGATCCGACTTTGGCCGTCGTGACGCTTGGGTGGTTCTGAAGCGTTGTCTGAATGGCCTGCTCGAGTGTTTCCGCATGCAGATCCGTCACCGGCACAAACGCGGCGACGCCCATTAACAAGGCAGAAAATAGATACTTGCGAAACTGCATAAAACGACCGGAGGGGCCAGGAAACTTGAGAGGGAACTTGGAACGAACTTATATCATTGAATCTAAAGAAAACCGGGCCTTTATTCAAGCGCGATCCCGTACAAGTTGTGCGCTATCCCATGCGGGCCTTCACAAGCCCGGGAAGTTCGTGCATCTTCAGGGGGTTTCAAGCCGATTCAGGAGTTAAAAATCTTGGCCCTGACCATTGCAATCCCTAGAGAAACCGCGGAATTCGAAACGCGGGTGGCGGCGTCGCCCGAAACCGTGAAAAAACTGTGCGGAATGGGCTGTTCCATGATTATAGAAAAAGGGGCAGGTAGTAATTCCTCAATCACTGATGAAATGTTCCAAGAGGCAGGCGCCGTTATGGTTGCACAGGCTGCTGAAGCGACTCGGAACGCCGACATCGTTCTCAAGGTCCAGGCCCGTGAAAAGGATCTGGACGGCCTCAAAAAAGACGCGTTGCTGATCGGCCTGATGTCGCCGCATAACAACGAAGCCTTCGTGAAAAAAATCGCGGCTGCCAATGTGAATGCGTTTTCGATGGAGTTGGTGCCGCGCATTACGCGCGCGCAGTCGATGGATGTTCTCTCGTCGCAATCGAATCTCGCCGGATATAAGGCCGTGCTCGACGCCACCGAATATTTCAACCGCGCCTTCCCGATGATGATGACGGCGGCAGGAACCGTTCCGCCTGCGAAAGTTTTTGTGATGGGCGCGGGTGTTGCAGGGCTGCAAGCTATTGCAACGGCGAAACGTTTAGGCGCTATTGTTTCCGCGACGGATGTTCGCCCGGCGGCGAAGGAACAGGTTAAATCGCTCGGCGCATCTTTTATTGCCGTAGAAGATGATGAATTCAAACAGGCCGAAACCACGGCGGGTTACGCGAAGCCAATGTCGCCGGAATATCAGGAGAAACAGCAGGCGCTGGTCGAGGAGCATATCCAGAAGCAGGATATTGTTATTACCACGGCTCTCATTCCCGGCAGGCCCGCGCCGAAGCTCATCACGGCCTCGATGGTGAAATCGATGAAACCGGGCTCGGTCATCGTCGATCTCGCGGTTGAGAGCGGCGGCAATTGTGCACTCTCAAAAGCAGGCGAAGTTGTGAATGCGAACGGCGTTTCCATTCTAGGGCATAAGAATGTGCCGGGACGCATCGCGGGCAATGCGTCTGCCCTGTATGCGAAAAACCTGCTGAATCTTCTTACGCTGATCGTCAAGGACGGGCAGATGAACATCAACTGGGATGACGATATTATCAAGGGCATTGCCCTGACACGCGACGGCACGGTCATTCATCCAATCTTTTCGGAGAAGAAATAATGGAATTCCTCGTCACCGGTTTCACCGTATTCGTTCTCGCCTGTTTTGTCGGTTATCACGTGGTCTGGCGCGTGACGCCGGCGTTGCACTCACCGCTGATGGGCATTACGAATGCGATTTCATCCGTCATTATCGTCGGCGCGATTATCGCGGTGGGCGCGTCATCGGGCGGCTTTTCGACATGGATGGGCTTTCTTGCTGTTGTCCTTGCTTCAGTGAATATTTTCGGCGGTTTTATTATCACGCGCCGCATGCTGGCGATGTTCAGGAAGAAGGATAAAGCGTCATGATCGCGACCTTCGCCCCGCTCGCCTATCTTCTCGCCGCCATATTGTTTATTTTAGCGCTGCGCGGATTATCCCACCCGGAAACGGCGCGCCGCGGCCTGACTTACGGCATGATTGGCATGGGGCTCGCCATCCTGACCACGCTCGCGCTGCTCGGCCTGCCTGATATAAAATCCTATGGCATCATTATTGCCGGCATCGCCATCGGCGGCGGTATCGGGGCCTATATCGCCAACAAAATCGCGATGACCGCCCTGCCCCAGCTTATGGCTGCGTTTCACTCACTGGTCGGTCTTGCGGCCGTGTGCGTTGCCGCCGCTGCGTTTTACAATCCCGAGGCATACCACATAGGATTTCCCGGCAGCATTTATCTCCAGAGCCTGGTTGAAATGTCGCTTGGACTTGCGATCGGCGCGGTCACATTTACAGGCTCGATTATCGCGTGGGGAAAATTGCAGGGCACGATTTCCGGCAAGCCGGTTGTATTCAAGGGCCAGCATGCGCTGAATGCCGCGCTCGGTATCGGCCTTGTCGTTCTTGTCGCCGCGTTGTGCGTGACGCAGGACCCGGTTTATTTCTGGGGCATCGCGCTCGTTTCATTGCTACTCGGCGTGCTGCTCATCATCCCCATCGGCGGCGCGGATATGCCGGTGATTGTTTCGATGCTCAACTCCTATTCCGGCTGGGCGGCGGCGGGCATTGGCTTTACGCTGCACAACAACCTTCTCATTATTACCGGCGCGCTGGTCGGCGCCTCGGGCGCTATTCTCTCTTATATCATGTGCAAGGGCATGAACCGCTCGTTCTTCAACGTCATTCTTGGCGGCTTTGGCGGCGAGCAGAGCGCGGGCGCGGGCGTCAGCGCGGAAGGAAAATCCGCAAAAATCGGCGCGGCGGAAGACGCCGCCTATATCATGAAAAACGCGGCGAAAGTCGTGATCGTGCCCGGCTACGGCATGGCGGTGTCGCAAGCCCAGCACGCGCTACGCGAGATGGCTGATATCCTGAAAAAAGAAGGCGTCGAGGTGAAATACGCCATTCACCCGGTCGCGGGCCGCATGCCCGGCCATATGAACGTACTGCTCGCCGAAGCAAACGTACCTTACGATGAAGTCTTCGAGATGGAAGACATAAACCGCGATTTCGCGCAGGCAGATGTCGCCTATGTCATCGGCGCGAATGACATCACCAATCCTTCCGCAAAAAATAATCCCGGCTCGCCGATCTACGGCATGCCTATTCTTGATGTCGAGAAAGCAAAAACCGTATTATTCGTGAAACGCTCGATGGGTTCGGGTTACGCGGGCATCGACAACCCGCTTTTCTTCGCCGACAACACGATGATGCTGCTGGGCGATGCCAAGGCGATGACGGAATCGATTATCAAGGCGCTGGAATAATGCCCCTCGTCGTTCCACAGCTGGAAGAGCGGTTTCTCGAACCTCAGGGCTGGCAATGGGGCTTTTTTAAAAACAAACAAGGTTGCAGCCTGCGTTTCGGGACTGTTTCCCCCGCAAAACCTGTTGCCGCCGTTATCCTATTGCCCGGCCGGAATGAATATGCCGAGAAATATTTTGAAACCGCACGCGATCTTCTTAAAAACAATCTAAGTGTCTGGATTCTGGAATGGCAAGGCCAGGGGCTTTCCCAGCGTTTTATTGAACGCTATCCGCAGCGCTGTCATTCCCGCGCATTCATCCGCCACGCCGACGATTTGCACGAATTCATCAAAGCCCATGTCAAACCGGCAGGCATTCCGATCCTGATGCTCGCCCATTCCATGGGAGCGAATATCGGTACGCGTTTCCTCTATAAATATCCCGGCGTCTTTACCGCAGCGGCGATGACCTCGCCGATGTTCGGCATCCCGGCAGTCAGCAAAGTCCCGGCTGCTGCGGCCGTGTCCTTCGTTCTTTATCTTCTTGCAGGAAAAAAATACGCCTTCGGCCAGAAGAACTGGAGCGAAGAGGATGAAAATGACAGCGAAGCGGTTTTTTCCTTCGACCCCTTGCGCGCCAAAATCCATCATGCGTGGCTGCGTGGCAATCCTGAATTGCGAAGCGGCGGGGCGACCTTCGGCTGGGTTTATAACGCGTTCGCGTCGTGCCGTTTCCTGCAGCGCCCTGGCATCCTGGAAGCGATCCATACGCCGTGCCTGGTGGGTGTCGCGGGCAAGGAAAACATCGTTGATAATAACGCTATTCGCATTGCAGCATCCCGTCTGCCGCGTGTGCGCCTGCTGGAGCTTCCCGAATCGGGGCATGAAATCCTTATGGAACGCGACGACACGCGTAACCAGTTTCTCCGGGCTTTTTTGCTGCTGATCAGGGAGAACTTGAAAACCACCTGAGAACAAGGCAAAATGTGAGTCCTGCTCAAGGTGAAGAAGGAGCGACATGAACAATAACGAGAAAGACCGAATCCGCCTCAGCGATCGCATTCTTTCGGCGCTGGAACTTTCCCTTCAGCAAAAAGACCTCAAAATATCCGAATTGCTGGTTCGCTCGCTTGAAATGGCCATGACTCGCAATACCGGCGGCAGCGAATTCATCGAGCGCCGTGACTACCCGCCTGAAATTGAAACGGCGATGGAAAAACTTTATGAACTGCGCGACGAGCAGGACATCGTCTAGCCCTTAACAAGCTTCAGCCATTCATCCTCTGTCAGCACCGCGACATTCAATTCGCGCGCTTTCTTCAGTTTTGAGCCAGCGTCTTCACCCGCAATAACGTAATCGGTTTTTGCCGAAACCGATCCGGCCACTTTCGCGCCGAGACGCTCTGCGCCTGCTTTCGCTTCCTGGCGGGTAAGCTGTGTGAGCGTGCCGGTGAACACCACGGTTTTACCCGCGACTTTGCTGCCGCTGGTGTCCGGCCGTTCATAAGTTTGGATGGTCAGGATTTTTTCGAGGTCGCTTAAAACCTCCCTGTTGTGCTTCTCTGCGAAAAACGCGATCAGATCCTCCGCGACGCTGGGACCGATATCCTCGATTGAAACAAGGTCATTATGAGCTTCAGATTCCTTATCCTGCGCCGCTTTCATCGCCTCGCACAGGTTTTCAACCGTGAGGTAGTTATACGCGAGCTTTTTTGCCGTCGCCTCGCCAACCTGACGGATGCCGAGCGCGTAAATGAAGCGCTCCAGTGAGATGGTTTTACGATTTTCGATCGAACGGAACAGATTTTCCGCCGATTTTTCGCCCCATCCTTCCCATTCCTCGAGCGGCGGTTCCATGGACCTATTCTTTTTCTCCAGCCGGAAAATGTCAGCGGGTGATTTTATCAGTTCTTTTTCCCAGAATTCCTTGATGATTTTTTCGCCCAGGCCTTCAATATCAAAGGCCAGCCTTGAAACAAAATGTTTCAGCCGCTCCTTGGCCTGCGCCGGGCAAATCAGGCCACCCGTACAGCGCTTGGCGACCTCACCCTCTTCCCGGATGGCCAGCGAGCCACATTCGGGGCATGTATCGGGATATCTGAATTTTTTCTCCTTGCCCGTGCGTTTGTCTTTCAGAACTTCAACGATCTGCGGGATGACGTCACCGGCACGCTGAACGACGACATGGTCGCCGATGCGCACATCCTTGCGCTCGATCTCGTCCTCGTTATGCAGCGTCGCGTTCGAGACCACCACGCCGCCAACTGTTATAGGCTCCAGCCGCGCGACGGGGGTCAGCGTTCCCGTGCGGCCGACCTGGATGTCGATATTATTTAAAATCGTTACAGCTTTCTCCGCAGGAAATTTATGCGCCACCGCCCACCGCGGAGAACGAGAAACAAAGCCCATTCTTTCTTGTAATTCCAATTCGTTTAATTGATAAACCACTCCGTCGATTTCGTAATCAAGCTCTGCTCTGTTTTCGAGAACTTCCTTGTAATAAGAAATAACCTCATTCAACGAAAATAAAGTTCGAGAAAATTCAGGTAAAGGAAAACCACATTTTTTTAAATAATTTATAACTGAAGATTTTTTGAGAACATTATGTTTTTCATGCGAAGCTATTTCAAACTCGCTTATTGAAGAATATCCAACACCCCATGCCAAAAAGTTTAAGCTTCTACTTTTTGTAATCGATGGATCAAGTTGCCTCAGACTGCCAGCTGCCGCATTTCTTGGATTTGCATAAATTTGTTTACCCAACGCAGCCTGATTTAAATTTAGATTTTTAAATGCACTTCGTTTCATATAAATCTCACCACGAACTTCGAATAAATCCGGCACGTCAGTCAGTGAGAGTTTTTTGGGAATATCATTAATAGAATATATATTTGCAGTTACGTCTTCACCTTCGTATCCATCACCGCGGGTAGCAACTAAAACCAGTTCTCCCTTTTCATATCTTAAAGAGCAAGAAAGACCGTCAATTTTGGGTTCTGCCCATATTTCAATCCTTTCATGACTGGTAAGCTTAAAAAAACGTTGTATACGGTCATAAAAACCTAAAACATCCTCTTCAGTAAAAACATTTGATAAAGAAAGCATTGGCTTCAAATGTTTAACTTTTTTAAAACCCTCTGCCGGAGCAGCGCCGACCGTCTGGCTTGGGCTGTCGGGCGTAATCAGGTCCGGATATTCCGCCTCGATCTTCTCAAGCTCGATACGCAGCTTGTCATACTCGGCATCGGAAATTTCCGGCTTGTCTTTCTGATAGTATAATTTGTCGTGATGCCTGATCTGCCTGACCAGTTCACCGTGACGGTAGCGGGCATCGAACAAATCCAGCGATGCCTTTTTCACGTGCCCGTCTCCAGCAATTTATCGGCGGCGCGGCGGGCTTCATCGGTTACGTTCGCGCCCGAGAGCATGCGCGCGATTTCCTCGCGGCGCCGTTTTTGATCGATCTGAAGGACACTGGTTTTCACGTCTTTCGTCCCGGCCTTGGCAACAATATAGTGATGCCCGGCGCGCGCGGCCACCTGCGGCGCATGCGTGACCACCAGAACCTGGCGTTTTCCGGCCAGCCGCGCCAGTCTTTCGCCGACCGCATCGGCCACCGCGCCGCCGATGCCTGCGTCCGCTTCGTCGAAGATCAATGTTTCCGCCGCGCCCACCTCGGCCATTACGACCTTAAGCGCCAGCATGAAGCGCGCCATTTCGCCGCCCGAGGCGATTTTATTAAGCGCGCCCGGTTCCGCGCCGGGATTGGTCGCCACCAGAAACCGCACGCGGTCAATGCCGTCCGGACCCCAGTCTTTTTCAGCCAGCGTTTCAATTTTGGTGACGAATTTGGCCTTGTCGAGTTTGAGGGGCGGCAATTCTTTCGCCACCAGTTTATCAAGTTTCGCCGCCGCGAGGGCGCGCTGTGCCGAGTCCTTCTCCGCCTGAGCGGCATAAGCCTTGCGCGCTTTCTCGACCTTGCGCATCTGTTCTTCAAGCGCTTCGTCGGCATGTTCGATAAGATTCAGTTTTGCGGCCAGTGTTTCGCGCATCGTCGCCAGATCGTCCACCGCGCAATTATGCTTGCGCGCCTGCGCCTTGAGTTCGTGCAAACGGTCATCGATCGATTCCAGATCATGCCCGCCTTCCTGCAGATCGGCAGAAAGAGACTGAATCAGCGCTCCCGCCTCCTGCATCTCCGCAGAAGCGCGGTCCAAAGCAATTATAATTTGATCGGCCGCGCCCGCCATCTTGCCCGCCACGCGCGCCAGCGCGGAAGACGCCTTGCGCACCGGGTCATTCTCGCCGTTCAGCGCGTCATAGGCCGTTCCCAGCGCTTCCAGCGCCTGCTCGCGGTTCATGAGGCGCGCGCGCAGGGCGCTGAGTTCGCTCTCCTCGCCCGTTTTTGGCGAAAGGGCATCGAGATCCTCGACAGCCTGCCGCAAATATGTTTCTTCATTGCGCGATTTTTCGGCATCGGTTTTGAGCTGTTCAAATTTTTCTGCTTCCGCTTTCCATGAAGCCCACAAACCGGTCAGTCCTACGCCGATCCCGGCATATTCATCCAAGATTTCGCCGTGTGTCGCGGGGTTCAAAAGCCCCTGTGTTTCGAACTGGCCATGAATTTCCACGAGCGTTTCGCCGATCTGTTTCAGAAGACCGATACTCACCGGCTGGTCGTTGATGAAGGCGCGGCTACGCCCATCGGCGCTGACCGATCGCCTTAAAATCAGGTTTTCATCCGGCTCAAGGTCTGAATTTTTCAAAATCGCCGCCGAATAATGATTTTTTCCGACGTGAAACTCGGCCGTCACCTGCGCCGCATCCGCGCCCTTGCGCACGAGGCCGCTCTCGGAGCGCGCGCCCAGCGCGAGACCAAGCGCATCCAGCAGGATCGACTTACCCGCGCCGGTTTCACCCGTGAGCGCACAGAGCCCGTCCCGGAAATCGATGTTCAGCCGGTCGATCAGGACGACATTCTGGATACTCAGGCTGGCCAGCATACAAGGCCCATAAATCTAGTCGGGTTTGAAAATGGAATCGATCGTACGGTCGACGAAATCGCGGTTCTCGATGATGCGCTTGCGCTGCTCGTCATCCAGCAATTCATAGGAGCGCTTGTACCAGACGCTGCCGGGATAGTTATAACCCAGCACCGCCGCAATATTCGTGGCTTCTTCCTTGAGGCCCAGCTTCAGGTACGCCTCCACCAGCCTGTGCAACGCCTCGGCGACGTGCGTGGTGGTTTGATAATCTTTCACCACCGTACGGAAGCGGTTCATCGCGGCATTGACATGGCCGCGGTTCAGGTAATAGCGGCCGATTTCCATTTCTTTGCCGGCAAGGTGATCGAGCGTCAGGTCGCGCTTGAGGGTCGCATCGCGTGCATACTGGCTCTCGGGGTAAAGACGCACGAGCGTCTCCAGCGCCTTCAGCGCTTCTTCGGTCATTTCCTGGTCGCGGGCGACGTCGGAGATTTGCTCGTAATAGCAGAGCGCTTTCAGGTAATAGGCGTAATCGATGTCCTTGCTGCCGGGGTGCAGCTCGATGAAACGGTCCAGCGCAAGAACGGCTTCGTCGTAACGCTGGTCGAGATAGGAGGAATAGGCCGACATCAGCTGCGCCTGGGTCGCCCATTGCGAATACGGGTGCTGGCGCTCGACTTCTTCGAAATATTTCGTGGCGGTGTCGTACTGGCCTTCATCCATGGCGGCGGCGGCCTGGTTATAGAGCACGTCGACCGGCTTTTCCGTTTCGAACTTGTCGTCCTTGTCCGACGAACAGGCGGCCAGCGCCGGGATCAAAAGCAGCATCAGGAAAAAACGGCTGGAATTATTGGTCTGGCGCATTCGGACTCCACAGATTTTGTGAGTTTCCAGTTTAGTTTATATTTCGCGGCAAGCCAGTGAAAAAGCGGGTTTTCACCGATTTTCAGGGCTGGAAATTGTTGAATTTATGAAAATTAAGCGACTTCGAGGACGCGGATTTTCGGGATGCTGACATCCTGCAGTTCGATCATCTCGAACGCACCCGGCGTGGCGAACAGCTGGCGGAGGACGGCATTGTTCATGGCATGGCCCGCCTTGACGCCTTCATAAGCGCCGAGAATGGGCGCACCGGCCAGATACAGGTCGCCGATGGCATCCAGCAGCTTGTGACGGATGAATTCATCGCTGTGGCGCAGGCCTTCCGGGTTCATCACGCTGTCCTTACCCAGGACGATTGCGTTCTCCAGCGAACCGCCTAGAGCCAAACCGGCTTTTCTCATCATCTCGACTTCATGGAAGAAGCCGAAAGTGCGCGAGTCGGCCAGATCATGACGGAAATTGCCATTCAGCAGTTTGATCTCGTAGCGCTGGCGGCCGATATCCGGGTGGTCGAAATTAATCTCACCCGCGAAAATGAATTCCTCGGCGGGTTTCAGGGTGACGGTTTTACCCGCTTCCTCAATCACGATTTCTTTCAGAATGCGGATGGCGCGGCGTGGCGCGTTCTGTGCGGCGATACCGGCCTTGTCGATCATGTCGACGAAGGGTTTGGAACTACCATCCATGGCAGGCACTTCCGGACCGTTCAATTCGATAAGGATATTGTCGACCGCGCAACCGCGCAGGGCCGCCATCAGGTGCTCGATGGTGCCGACGCTGGCGCCGGACTCATTGGCGATTACGGTGCACAGGCGGGTATCGGTCACATTATTCCAGAGGGCGGGAATGCGGTTATTGCCCGGAAGATCGGTGCGCACGAATACGATGCCGTGGCCTGCCGGGGCGGGTTTCAGGGCGATATTAATCGCCGCACCCGAGTGAAGGCCGGTTCCCGTAGCCGCGATCTCTTTTTGAATAGTGTGTTGCATCAATACCTTAGCGCATATTCATGTATTTAATTCTTACGCTAAAATATAGGAATTCCCTGCACCGCAACAAATCACAGATTGTTGCCCTGTGTTACAAAAGCAAAAGACCCCCGAAGGGGCCTTTTATTACGCTTCTAACCAGATCCCGGCTTTCGCCGGGATGACGCCAATTGGCGTCAATTCGCCTGGCGTCTCAGGAAGGCCGGGATGTCCAACTCCTCGTCGGCCTGGGCACGCGGTCTAGCGGCGGGAGCGTCGATATTGAGACGTCCCTGCGAAGGCCCCTGCTGCGGCAATGCCCCGCCCATCGAGGGCTGCGAGCGCGGCGGCGCGGCGCGTTCACGCGGCGCGACTTCCTCGCGGATTCCTTCCAGGTGCTGCTGAACCGTTCCGGTGATGCGCTCGAACAAGGAAGGGGTGCGCTTGCGATCAGCCGGGTTCGGAAGCTTGGGCGGGTTAAGCTGCAAGCCGCCGCGCGATGTATTCGTCTGCGCGTAGGATTGCGGTGACGGCGGCGTGTAGGCCTGCGGAGAAATCAAGGAAGCCGCGGGATCGATGCCACCCTCGACCGGTTTTGGCGGGATAAATGCGCCCTTGTATCGCTCGCCATGCAGTGCGGTATTCTGCGGCACGCTTAAGGCCTGCTGAGGCTCCGATGCAACCGCGAATTCACGCTGCTCATAAATTTCCAGTTCAGGATCGACAGCCGGGGCAGCAGAGGCCAGCGCTTCCTGCTCACGCGCATAGGCGACGACGGGCGCGACAACGGACGTAGCAACGGGCGGCGCGGTGATACCGCGGATATTGCCGGCGGCGGAGTAAGCTGGCGGCGCGTTAAGCTGCGTTGCCGGGGGATAGGTGCGGCCTGTTGCAACGGGTTGTTGTTGTTGATGGGTTTCAGTCTGGGGCCTGGCACGCTCCAGACCCACTTTGCCAACGGCGCTGAGTTTGTTTACACCGCTGCCGCCGCGGGTTTTCTGCATGGCTTCCTTCTCGATGCCGGTGGCAACGATGGATACGCGCATGATGCCCTCCAGCGACTCATCGAACGTCGCGCCGAAGATAATGTTGGCGTCAGGGTCGACTTCATCGCGGATGCGGTTGCAGGCTTCGTCGACTTCAAAGAGCGTCATGTCATAGCCGCCGGTGACGTTGATGATGACGCCGTGCGCGCCTTTCATCGAGATATCATCCAGCAGCGGGTTGTTGATCGCGGCTTCGGCGGCCTGCACGGCGCGCTTGTCGCCCTGCCCTTCGCCGGTGCCCATCATCGCCTTGCCCATCTCCATCATGCCGGTGCGGATATCGGCAAAGTCGAGATTGATCAGGCCGGGGCGGACCATCAGGTCGGTGACACCGCGCACGCCGGATTGCAGAACGCCGTCCACCATGCGGAAGGCTTCGGCAAAGCCGACCTTCTCGTTCGCAACGCGGAACAAATTCTGGTTGGGGATAACGATCAGCGTATCGACATATTGCTGCATCTCGTCGATGCCGCCATCGGCCATGCGCATGCGGTGCGTGCCTTCGAAATGGAACGGCTTGGTCACGACGCCGACCGTCAGGATTCCGCGCTCGCGGCATGCCCTTGCGATCACAGGCGCAGCCCCCGTCCCGGTGCCGCCGCCCATACCGCAGGTCACGAACGCCATGTTCGCGCCCTCGACATGTTTCATCACGTCTTCCAGCGACTCTTCCGCCGCGGCTTTTCCGATTTCAGGTTTCGATCCCGCACCGAGGCCGCCCGTGACATGGGCGCCGAGCTGTATCTGGCGCTCCGGCGGGCAAAGGGTGTTCTCAAGGGCCTGGGCGTCCGTGTTGCAGACCAGGAATTCGCATCCTTCGAGGTTGGAGGAGATCATGTTGTTGACGGCATTTCCGCCCGCGCCTCCCACGCCGATGACGATGATTTTCGGGGAAAGCTTCTGCGTTGCTTTCGGCTGCATTTTGATATTGATCATTTTGGCCCCCTTGTCGGGTTTGAACGGGTTACAAAGCTGAAGAACAGCCTCGTGGTAGGAATTGCGAAAAGTGTAACAACTTCGGGAATTCAGAAAAGGGAAAAAGTTAGGAGATTCAGGAGTTTTACGCAGATTCGTGCTACTTCCATGCTATCCGGCGCTGACAAAAAGATTCAAGGAAATTCGCTAAATGATTCATTTGATTCAGTTTTTCAAATCAAACGTCTATATATAGCGGGACTCACAGGCTTATACACACAATATTGTGGATAATTTAGCGAATCTCTACCAATTTTCGCGAAGCCACAACCGTGCGCGTTCCCACACGCTTCCCGCTTCGGCCTGCTCCATGATTGTCGCGGGCATTTCGTCGGCGCGTTCTGAGACATAAGTGAGCAGCCCGGCGGCGGTGGAAAAGGCCGGGCCGCTGACGGCGTCAGGCAAACCGCTGAGGCGGATGGGGCGGCCCATCCGCACCTGCTTGTCCATCACGTGCTGGGCGATGTCTCGAAGTCCTGCGATCTGCGACGCGCCGCCAGTCAGCACCACGCGGCGGCCCAGCGCGGGACCGAGGCCGCTGTCATGCAATCTTGCCCGTACCAGTTCGAAAATTTCCTCGATGCGGGGCTGAATGATGCCGACAAGCAACGATCTCGGCACGTGGTTGGGCTGATGGCGTTCATCTTCACCTAATCTCGGCACGTCGATCAGTTCGCTCTCGTCATGGCCCGCGCCCAGCGCGCTGCCGTACAAAACTTTCAGCCGCTCGGCATCGGCCAGCGAGGTCGTCAGGCCGCGCGCGATGTCGCTGGTGACATGCTGGCCGCCGATGGGGATAGCGTCGCTGTAAATAATCGAGCCCCCATGAAACACCGCATAAGAAGTTACACCGCCGCCCATATCGATCAGCGTGCAGCCCAGATCCATTTCGTCTTCCACGAGGCATGCGAGGCCTGAGGCATAAGACGACGTGCAGAAGGCCGAGATATCGAGATGCGAACGATCGATGCAGGTCGCGATATTGCGCAGCGCCGACATATCGCCCGTCACCATATGGATATCGACGCTCATATTCTGGCCGAACATGCCGCGCGGTTCGCGGATGCCTTCGTGCCCGTCGATGTGATAGTTGATCGGCACGGTATGAATGAGTTCGAAATCGTCGCTCATGACGTTTTCCTGCGCCTTGGCCAGCGCCCGGCGCACGTCGTTATCGGTAATTTCATGTCCGGCGATCTGCAAGTCCGCCCGGTGCGCGTGGCTTACCGCGTGCACGCCCGGCAAATTCACAACCACCTCGCGCAGCGGGTAACCCTTCATGACATTAGCGGCCATGTTCTCGGCGGCGTGGACGGTCTGGCGCAGGACATTTTCAGCGGCATTCAGATCGGTGATCGTGCCGTTCTTGACACCCTTGGATGCATGATGCCCGACACCTAAAACTTCAAACCCGCCTTCATTATCGGCAACGCGGCCGATGAAGCACGTGATCTTGCTGCTGCCGATATCGAGGGCAGCGAGGAGAGAGCCTCTGGGTTTGTGTTTGTGCTTCATGTATTGAATAAGTGCCTAGATATTGCTGCCGGCCTTGGTACTCGCCTGGTAGTCCTGCGCCGCCCCGGGCGCGGGCTCCACGATCATACGGCTCTCTTCGCGCAGATCAACAGAAAGAATATCTTTTTCTAAAAGCCCCTCTTTTTCCACGGCTTCCGCGAGTTTCCGCAAGGCGAGGCCCGTTTCCCCTTCGGGCAGTTTCGCGGTGATATTATCCCGGAACACGAGGTCCCAGCGTCGCCCGCCGATCCATTTTGCCGCCTTCACATGTGATAAAATCTGCGGCTCGGCCTGCAGGTTTTTCACCAGTTCCGGCGCGCGTTCAGGTGCGCCCTCGCCCATGACAATGACCAGATTTCTGAAACGCCCGAGATTTTCACGGGTAATCGGTTTGCCTTGCTCGTCCAGCAATTCAAGCGTGCCATCCGTCTGCCAGAGCGCCAGCGGTTTTTTCTCCGTCAGCCCGACATATATGGTGTCCGGCAGACGGCGCTCGACATGCGCGTCGCGGATCCAGTTGATGCGCTTGATTTGCTCCTGCGCGGCGGCGGGATCAAAGGCGAAAAGCGGGTCGCCTTTTTCAGTATTGATGATGGCTTTCAGAATTTCCGGATCGGTGTAGACGCGCCCCTCGACCAAAATATTCTGCACGGAGAATCCCATACCCGCGGACGCTTCGTGTGTTTGCGCTGTCAGCCAATTTCCCGTCCTGTCAGCATTGCCACTGAGGAAAAACCAAGATCCCGCCCAGAACGATACGGCGACGACGGCCAGCCCGATGCCAAAACGCTTGAGCCACGGCATGAGAAACGCCAACGGCCCTTTGCGCCGCTTGTTCACTGTGAATTTGCTTTTATAGGTCGCCATTACACCGGCCTCCTGAAAAGCCGCGCATCGACGGGAACGGAATCTTTCGGAAAGTTACGTTTTTTGCGCTCCTCAATCGCTTCTTCAATGAGAGCCGTAAGAAGCTCCGAGAACAGTTTCGGTTCCGGCGCGGCCTCCCACAGAAAATAACCGATGGAGCCCGGCCAGGGATTCACTTCGTTCAGCCAGATTTCGCCGCTTTTCAAATTGCCGATGAAATCGATGCGCGGGGCACCGGTGCCGTCCAGGCCTTCATACATCTGCACCGCCCAGCCCCGGATATTCTCTTCGGTTTTCGGGTCGAGCCTCGGGTTGATTTCGCGCGTCAGGGAAAGCATGCCCTGGCTGGCCTGCCCGGGCTGCTTGCCGCCGCCCTTCTGGCCTTTCGTGCCGCCTGAAAGATATTTCTTTTTGAAGTCGAGCAGTTCCTCGTTGTTTTTCGGGCGCTCGATGGCTGATGTCTTCACGCCGCCGAAGGCCTTGGTCACCGCGACGTTATATTCGACCATGTTGGGCACGAAGGGCTCGATAATCGCCACCTCGTCATATTCGAAAATCGCCGGCAGGCAGGCTGCGATTTCCCCGGCGTTCGTCGCCTTGGCCACGCCGATGGAACTTCCGAGATGCGCTGGCTTCACGATGCAGGGAAAGGCGATATTCTTTTCGCGCAGCGCCTCTTCGATTTTCCCGCGGGCGATCATGTAGCCTTCATTAGGTCTTTTCAGCACCGCATAAGGCAACACGGGAATGCCGATTCCCTGCATCGCCTTTTTCGTCGCCGCCTTGTCCATCAAAACCGACGAGGCCAGTGTCCGCATCCCGGCATAAGCCACGCCCGCGATTTCAAACAGGCCCTGCAGATTGCCGTCCTCACCGAACAATCCATGGAAAGACGGAATGGCCACGTCGAATTCAATCGCCTTGCCGCTGCCGAATAGCCCGGTCTTTTTTGGAACCAATCTCCCGGTTTTGCCCGCTGTCACGTCCAGCGTGACCTCAATCGTCTGCGCCCGGTTATTGGCATGAAGCATGTAATTTTCACGCTTCCTCAGCACATCGCCCGTCAGCCACACGCCGTCCGTCGTTATATAAACCGGAAAGGCCTCGAATTTCGGATCGATCGCACCCAGAATCTGCAAACCGGTTACCACCGAGACGTCGTGTTCAGGCGAGCGGCCGCCAAAAAACACCGCGATGCGTTTTTGAGATTTTATTCCTTTTTCGGATTGCATGATTTTACTATTCGTCCGGGCGTGCTATGACAGTTACGGCACACATTAAAGCATGAAAAACACAGTGATTAAAGACAATTTGGCCCCTTCCGAAGCGCCCCTCATAAGCTTTGAAACCCTTGGGAAAAAGGATTTTCCCGTGGCGGTCTGGGGCCATGGCTGGGGCCAGAGCCGCGCGGCCTTCCGCCCGCTGGCCGAAGGACTTGAATCTTTCGGCACCCATATCCTTGTCGATTTCCCCGGTTTCGGCGACAGCCCGATGCCCCCTGCGCCCTGGAGCACCGCCGACTATGCCGATGAGGCCGCGCGATTCATCCGGGAGAAAACAAACGGTCCCGTACTGTGGATCGGGCATTCTTTCGGCTGCCGCGTGGGGCTGCAACTCGCTTCCCGCCACCCCGATCTGGTCTCCGGGCTTTTCTTAATCGCCGGCGCAGGATTGAAGCGTAAACGCCCGTTATGGCAGGGAATTTATTTCAAAACGCGCATTCTCGTTTTTAAAATTTTGAAGAAATTCATTCCGCTTGGCCTGTCCGAAGACTGGCTGCGTTCCAAATTCGGCAGCGCCGATTATAAAAATGCCGGGGCGATGCGTTCCATCCTCGTCAAAACCATCAGCGAGGATTTGTCGGACGTGGCGCGAACCGTTTCCTGCCCCGCGGCATTAGTGTACGGCATGAATGACACCGAAACCCCTCCTGAAATCGGACAAAGATTGCAAAAACTCATCCCCGGGGCGGAGTTGACCGTGCTTCCCGGGCAGGATCATTACAGCGTTCTCGGCGAAGGACGCCACCAGGTCGCACCTTTACTCAAGCAATTCATGGAGAGAATAGATGCCCGTACTCGCTAGCACACTCGGTGTTCTTTTAGTCTATGCCGCATGGCTTGCCTTTGCGACGAAACGCACCGCGACCTATCTTCATATCTATCAGCAGGAAGAATATGACACCGGGCGTTTCCTGCGCTGGATGACGCGCAGCGCCGCCATAGATACGCGCTTTACGCTTGTTCTTCTCATTATCGACATGTTCTGGCTGCTGTTTCCTTCTCCATGGTACATTTTCCTGTTTTTCGTTGCCTTTGCCGCCGCAGCCGTACTTGAGGACGACCCGCGTCATGCGGCGAAGAAAAAACTTGTCATCACGCCGCGGGCGCAACGCATTTTGTTCCTGACGGTTGTCCTGTCCGCTTTGATGGCGACGTGGTTCCTCGTTTTCTATTTCCCGTTCTTCTGGATTTTGAACGTCCAGCTTATTCCGTTCGTAATGCTGGTCGCCAATCTCGCGCTTACGCCTTACGAAAATTACGTACAGAAAAAATACTGGGACCAGGCGCACCAGAAACTCGTCGATCTCAAGCCCGTTACTGTCGGCATCACCGGTTCGTTCGGGAAGACCTCGGTCAAGCATATCCTCGGCCATATCCTGAAAACCCATGCGCCGACGCTCATTACGCCGGGCAGCGTCAACACACCGATGGGTATTACGCGCATTATCCGCGAGCAACTCGAGGACAATCACAAATTCTTCGTGGTCGAGATGGGCGCTTACGGGCCGGGATCGATCGAGCGTCTCTGCCGCCTCGCCCCGCCGGATATGGGCATCATCACCGCCGTCGGCCATGCGCATTACGAGCGTTTCAAAACCATCGAAACCGTCGCCAAGGCTAAGTTCGAACTGGCGCAGGCTGTGCTCGATAAAAAAGGCAAGATTATCGTCACAGAAAAACCGCTCGATATCGAATATGCGAAAATCAAAACCCGCGAGAACCGCGCGCATTTCACAATCGTCGGCGAAACACCGGCCAGCGATGCGATCATTGAACGCGCCGAGCAACTCCCTGAAGGCTTGCGGGTATTCCTGCGCTGGAATGGCGATAGTTATAGATTAGAGGCGCCGCTCTATGGCCTGCACCATGCACAAAATATCGCACTCGCTTTCACAGCTGCCGTCACTTTAGGCATTCCGCCGGAAAATGCCGTGACCGCGCTCAAATCCGTGCCGCAGATCACGCACCGCCTCGAGGTTAAAAAACCCGGCGATGGTACAACGCTGATTGATGATGCGTTTAATTCCAATCCTGTCGGATTCGCTTCGGCGCTCGATTTGTTGCCGGTTCTGGCACGTCAGGGCCGCAAGATTCTCATCACGCCCGGCATGGTCGAGCTTGGCGAGGCGCACAATGAGGAGCATGAAAAAATCGGCAAGAAGGCCGGTGAAACCTGCGACGTCATCATTATCGTTCAGGGCAAGCGCATCCCCACCTTCATCCAGGGCATCCAGGCCACCGGTAACGACAAAGCCATTGTTGAAGTCGACACGTTCCAGCAGGCGAATGCGTGGCTCGACCAAAACCGCAAGGACGGCGACGTGATTTTGATTGAGAATGATCTGCCTGATTTGTACGAGCGGAAACTGAAAATCTAGCGTTCTCCGACGATATTAATTTCCCAGCGAAGATTAATACCCAGCTGTTCCTTTGCGCGGCGGCGGATTTCGTCACCGAGATTTTCGAGGTCGGCAGCCGTGGCATCGCCCGTATTGATCATAAAATTCGAATGCATCGGCGACATTTGTGCTCCACCGATTTTCAGTTCATGGCCGCCGACTTTCTGAACCACCTGCCATGCTTTCAATTCACCAGACGGGTTGGCGAAAGTCGAGCCGCCGGTTTTTTCGCGGATCGGCTGCGTTTCGTTGCGCTTGATTTTAATTTCGTTCATACGCGCTTTTACGGTTTCATAATCTTCGCGCCTGCCCTTGAAAATTGCGCCGGTAAATATCACGCCTTTCGGCGGGTCTGTGTGACGGTAGGTCATGTGCAATTGTTCCGGCACAAGTTTTTTAATCTCACCCTGCCGCGTGACGACATGCACGCCGGTCAGGACATCCTTCACTTCCGTCCCGTATGCCCCCGCGTTCATGCGCAACGCCCCACCGACGCAGCCCGGAATGCCGGATAAAAATTCGAGGCCCCCGATGCCCGCTTTCACCGCGGCGGCGGCGACCGAACCGTTCAGCGCGCCCGCTCCCGCCTCGATATAATCGCCGAGCACTTTGATCCCGGAAAATTCCTTTCCCAATTGAATTGTTACGCCGCGTATGCCGCCATCGCGGATGATGGTATTGGCGAGGCCGCCGAGAACGGTGATCTCGCCGTCATGGTTTTTCAGAAATTCTGCGAGTTCATCAGCATTGGCAGGCCTGAATAATTGATCGGCGTTTCCCCCGCATCCGAACCAGCTTTCCTTGCCGAGAGACGCATTCTGAATGATCACGCCGCGGTCCCTTTGGCGCGGGCGAAAAGCGGCTCAAGCTCGCCGGGCAGCGCATAGGCCCAATAAGTAATGTCACCCGCCCCGAGGCAGATCACGTAATCGCCCGGCTGCGCCATTGACGCCACGCGCCGCGCGAGGTCTTCCCTGCCGGACAGCGGCAGCACATGCCTGTGGCCGTGCTTGCGGATGCCCTCGACCAGTGAGTCGCGGCTTGCGCCCCCGATCGGCTGCTCGCCCGCTGTATAGACATCCGCAACGATGACGCTATCGGCTTCGTTGAAGCATGTGCAAAAATCCTCGAACAGATCATGCAGCCTCGTGAATCTATGCGGCTGCATGACGGCGATCACGCGCCCGCCATTTTCACTGACCATCATCCGCGCGGTTTTTAAAACCGTTTCGATCTCGACCGGATGGTGCGCATAGTCATCGATCACGGTTACGCCCGCCATCTCACCTGTTTTTGTGAAACGGCGCTTGACGCCGGTAAAACCGGCCAGCGCCTTTTTCATGATCGGCGGCGCCACGCCCATTTCGCAGGCCACTGCCAACGCGACAAGCGAATTCTGGACGTTATGGTGTCCCGGCATAGGCAGGTGCACGTCCTTCAAAACCAGTTCCTTGTTTTTATTCAGCCATGGGGCAAAGGTAACATCGAAAACACTGCCGTTCGCACCGCTGCGGATATTGGAGGCGAACACATCGGCCTGCGGGTTGAAGCCGTAGGTGATGACTTTTCTGTCCTGGATCGTGGGAATCAGCGCCTGGACTTCCGGATGGTCCATGCACAGGACGGCATAGCCATAGAACGGAATATTATGGATGAACTGGCGGTAGGCGTCCTTCACTTTCTCGAAATCGCCGTAATGATCGAGGTGCTCTGGATCGATATTCGTCACTACCGCCACGCTCGCGGGCAAATGCGTGAAGGTGCCGTCGCTCTCGTCGGCCTCCACCACCATCCACTCGCTTTTGCCGAGGCGGATGTTGTTGCCGTAAGCATTGACGATGCCGCCATTGATGACGGTCGGGTCAAAGCCTGCAATCTCCATCATCTGGCCGACCATGGATGTCGTGGTCGTTTTGCCGTGCGTGCCCGCAACAGCAACAGCGGATTTCAATCTCATTAACTCAGCCAGCATTTCGGCACGGCGTACGACGGGAATGTTTTTCGCGCGCGCGGCCTGAAGTTCCGGATTATCGTTTTTGACAGCAGATGAAATAACCACGGCTTTCGCATCGCCTATATTTTTTGCGTCATGGCCGATGAAAATTTTTATGCCGCGTTCCTTCAGGCGTTTGACATTCGCGCTATCGGACAGGTCGGACCCCTGCACCGTATAGCCGAGCACGGCGAGGATTTCGGCAACACCGCTCATGCCGATGCCACCGATCCCGATAAAATGTAATATGCCGATATCCGCAGGTATGCCGCGCATCATGGCTAATTATCCTTCAGAAAAAATCAGTCTCCCCAGCCGCTGACCATCGCGGTGACCAGGTTGCCGAGCTTCCGCGCGGCGTCCGGTTTCCCGCAGCTTCTCGATTTTTCAGCCGCCCGGAAGAGAGTGGAGGGATTTTGCAGGAAAGTCTCGATTCTTGCAAGCAGGGCCTCGGTGGTGAAACCGCCTTCGGCCATGACCCACGCCCCGCCCGCGTCGGCCACGGTTTCGGCGTTCATTTTCTGCTGCTGGTCCTTATGGTGCGGGTATGGCACGAAAATCGCCGGACGGCCCGCCGTGGTGACTTCAGCCACCGTGCTGGCACCCGAGCGGCCAATGACAAGATGCGCTTTTGCCAGTTCCCCGGCCACGTCATCGAAAAACGATCTTAAATCGCACTTGATGCCGGCTACTTCATATGTGCGGCGTACGGATTCCAGATCGTCACTACGGCATTGCTGAACGACATAAAGCCGCTGACGGTATTCGGCGGAGAGTTTCGCGAGAGTCTGCGGCACAATATCGCTGAATACTTTTGCGCCGAGTGATCCGCCCATGACAAAACTCCGCAGAGGGGTTTCGTGTCCAAGATTGGGATAAGGTTGAGTATAGAGCGCCGCGATGTCGGGGCGCACGGGATTGCCGGTGACGACCGAACGCATGCGCTCGCTGTCATCAAGCCCTTGAACAACCGGGAGCGAGAGCGCGATGCGCGCCGCCTTACGGGCAAGAAAGGCGTTCGCATTGCCAATAATGGCGTTCTGCTCGTGGATGATCGTCGGCACGCCTAATTTCTGCGCAGCGTAAACTGCCGGCACGGATGGATAACCGCCGAAGCCGACGACAAGCATGGGTTTCAGTTTCAGGATCAGCATCAGCGCCTGTCCGAACCCCATGCCTAGATTGGCCGCCCCCTTGATCTTGCCCATGGCGCCTGCCGCGAAGGTGCCCGAGCGCAGAACATGCGCCGGAATATCTCCGAACATATGCCGGTATTTCATGCCGCGTTCGTCGGTCGCGAGTTCAATGTGAAATCCCCGCGACTGCAGATCCTCCGCCAAGGCCTGCGCGGGGGTCATATGACCGCCCGTTCCTCCGCTGCTGAGAAGAATGATGTTATCCTGTTTCATGACTGGTTGCCTGCCTCCAGAACACGCGTCTTTGATGATAGGCCTGCGCGTGCAACGCTGCCCCGAACCTGCCGCCTGGTCAGGGCCAAAACCGCGCCCATAGAGAATCCGAGCGAGAGAATGGACGAGCCGCCATAACTGATGAAGGGCAGCGTCATGCCCTTGGCGGGCAAAATGTTCATCGCCGAACCCATATGCACCAGCGCCTGCAGGCCGAACATCGTCAACAATCCGCCCACCGCCAGGACGGAAAATATATTGTCGCTGGTTGTCGGGCGGTTAAGTCCACGCCACACGATAAATCCAAAAACCGCTATGATGATCAGCACGAACCATAATCCCATTTCTTCCCCCGCCACGGAAAAAATAAAATCGGCATGCGCGTCGGGCAACGTGCTTTTCACCGTGCCCTGCCCCGGCCCTATGCCGCCGATGCCGCCATTCTGGAAGGCTTCAAGCGATCGGTCTACCTGATAGTTATCGCCGCTTTCAGGTTTGAAGAAACGGTCGACGCGATAGCGTACGTGCTCGAAAAAGAGATAGGCGCCCCCAAGACACATTGCACCCGCCGCCGCGAAGATCGCGAGAATGCGAAAGCGGAAACCGGCGAGAAAAATCTGCGACGCCCAGATACTGGTAATTACAATCGTCATGCCGAGATCGGGCTGAAGCATCAATAATCCCACGGTGGTAAAGCAAAGGCCCGCAGCAATGAGATTACCCGGGAATTTGGCATTCTCTTTCTGCCGCGACATAAACCATGCCGCGACGATGGCGAAAGATGGTTTCGCAAGTTCGCTGGGTTGCAGTGAAAAACCAAATATATGTATCCAGCGTTGCGCGCCTTTAATTTCCACCCCATGGAACAGCACGAAGATCATGGCGGCGATACTGGCAATAAACAATATACTCGCCATGCGCCATATCGCGCGAGGGCTGAGCATGGAAATGCCAACTAATAAGCCAACCGCAGGCAACAACATCACAAGGTGACGTTTAAGAAAATGATATGAATCAAGACCCAGTGTTTCTGCTACCGGCGGGCTTGCCGTACTTACGAGCACAATCCCGAAAACGATGAGCAGGATAAAAGCCGCAAGCAGACCGCGATCCACCGTCCACCACCAGCGCCCCAGGAAAGATGTATCGGTTCTCGAGAACATGCTCATGCCGCGGCGCTTTCTTCCAGATTATTCACGAGTTTTGTGAAAACATCGCCGCGTTCCTCGTAAGAAGAAAACTGATCAAATGACGCGCAAGCAGGAGACAACAAAACGACTGAGGGGGAATTTTTCTGGGCAGCCGCATATGCTGCATGTACTGCCGCATCCAAAGTTTTATTCTTCTGATGCGCGACATTATTCTTTTTCATCCAGTCTGCAAAATCGTCCATCGCCTCGCCGATCAAATACGCTTCGCGTACGCGGCCCATCAGTTTTTCAAGCCCATTCAAACCACCCTCTTTTGCCCTGCCCCCGGCGATCCAGTAAATATTATCGTATGAATGCAATGCTTTAGAGGCAGCCTCGGCATTCGTCGCCTTGCTGTCATTAATATAGGTGACATTATTAATGGTGCGCACGGGGAACTGGCGATGCGGCAGGCCGGGAAATGTTCGCATCCCGGCAAAAATCTCTTCATCGAACAATGCGGCTGCGCTGCAGGCATGATAGGCGGCTATTGCGTTCTGCAGATTATGATCGCCCTTTAATTGCAGGTGCTTTTTGATTTCGCCGGCCTTCTCATCGTTGAGGGTCAGCGGAATAACAAGGCGGTGACCCGCCGCTTTCGCCTCTTCCGCGATCTTCCGCGTCAGCGCATCATCGGCGTTAATGATCGCCACGCCCTGACCCATAACTATTTTTTTCTTTGCCGCCGCGTAGTTTTCAAGCGTGCCATGCCGCTCGATATGATCCGGCGTTATATTCAGCAGCACTGAAATCTCCGGGATGAAATCCGGGCACAAATCCAGTTGATAAGATGACAATTCGAAAACTACGAACGGCTTGTCTTTAATTTCGAGATCGAATACAGGAACGCCGATGTTGCCACCCATTACCGCCGGGCGCCCCGAGGTCTCTATAATATGATGAATAAGCGCCGTCGTTGTCGATTTACCGTTCGTCCCGGTTACACCAATCGTGCGGATGTTATCGTAAACCCGGCTGAACAGCTCAACATCGCAAATTACCTCTATGCCTGCAATCCTCGCGGATTTTACAACGGAATGCGGCGCGGGATGATTGAGCGGCACGCCGGGCGCCAGAAGCAAAAACGCACAAACGGCTAAGTTCTTCTCATTCAGCTTTTCCAGTTTTGCGCCGAGCTTTTCTGCCCTGTCCCGCGCTTTTTCATCATCGTCCCAGGCGATCACTTCCGCACCCGCGCTTTTCAATGCGCGTATAGTCGACAAGCCCGAGCGCGCAAGACCGAAGACCGCCACAGGGCGGTCTTCCAGTTTTTCTACATACGCGGCAAGTTCTTTCATCGCAGTTTGAGCGTCGAGAGGCCAATCAGCGCGAGAATGAAGGCAATAATCCAGAAACGAATGACGACCGTGGGCTCAGACCAGCCTTTTTTTTCAAAATGGTGGTGAATGGGCGCCATGGCGAAAACGCGTTTTCCCGTCAGTTTGAACGATGCAACCTGAATAATGACGGACACAGTTTCAAGAACGAATACGCCGCCGATAATCGCGAGCACCAATTCATGCTTCGTGATAACAGCAATTGTGCCCAATACGCCGCCCATGGCCAGCGAACCTGTGTCGCCCATAAAAATCATCGCGGGCGGCGCGTTATACCAGAGAAATCCCATAGCCCCGCCAATCAACGCGCCGCAGAGAACAGCCAGTTCACCCGTTCCCGGCACATAGGGAATGTTGAGATATTCCGCGAAATCAGCGCGCCCCACGAGATAGGCGATCAGGCCGAAGCACCCGGCGGCAATCGCTACCGGAACAATCGCGAGACCGTCAAGGCCGTCTGTCAAATTCACAGCATTCGACGAGCCGACGATCACAAACAGCGCCCATGCAAGGAAGAACCAGCCGATATTGATGAACAATTCTTTGAAAAACGGTATAGCGATATGCATGCTGAGCGTATCGGGCATAGTGACCATGATGCCGATCGTGGCGCTAAGACCAATTATGAACTGTAGAAGAAGCTTTAATTTTCCCGGCAGGCCTTTCGTATTTTTCTTGGTCAATTTCAGGTAATCATCGCCGAAGCCGATCAGGCCGTATCCAACCATTACCAACAGCGCGTACCAGACAAATTTATTCGTAAGATCCGCCCAGAGAATGGTCGATATCGTCACCGAAATTAAAATCATCAGCCCGCCCATCGTGGGTGTGCCTGCTTTTGCAAAGTGAGTTTGCGGCCCGTCGCTTCTGATCGGCTGGCCTTCTTTTTGTTTTTTCTTGAGCCAGCGGATCATCGCCGGTGCGATCAGGAAGCAGATCACGAGCGCCGTCATGATCGCGCTGCCGGTTCTGAAAGTCAGGTAACGGAACAGGTTGAAAAAAAGGAACTCGTCGGCGAAGGGCGTCAGTAAATTATATAGCATAAGCTGTCTTTCCGCTTGGCATGACCCGCAGCGCCTCGATTGCAATTTTCTGGCGCGCTTTTTTGACGAACACGATGAAATCCCCCGGCGCCAGCACATCCGGCACGATTTTGTCCGTATTCGGGCTGCGCAAAATCTGGCCAATCACGTGATAAACGTGGGAAACCGGCGTTATCGTCTTTGTCGTATAAACAACGTCGAGATTACCGATTTTACTGGGCATTGCCAACCGGCTCTTTTTAACGTTTTTTCGCCCGTCATGATCGGGCAGATACCCCTCCAGCATGGCCGTTTGCCGCCCGCCCCCGAGATCGATCAGGTTTTTGACCCGGAAGACCGCGCAAGGCTCCTCGTGTCGCCTTTTGACACTGACCGTTACGGTCGGCGTCTTCAGGAAACTCCAGAAAGAGCGGTTATCAACGTTCATCATGCTTTTAACTCCTTTATTGCCTTTGCGGCTTCTGTGACATCATCAAATGGTTCAGTACGGTCTTCAAAAATCTGCCCCTGCTCGTGGCCCTTGCCGGCGATCACCAGCACATCCCCCGCGTCCAGGTTTTTTACAGCCTCTTGAATTGCTTCACGGCGGTTGCCGATGTCTTTCGCGCCCGGCGCGGCCTTGAGAATTTCTTTCCTGATGCTTGCCGGATTTTCGGAGCGCGGATTGTCGTCGGTGATGATAACGGCATGGGCAAGTTTCGATGCGATCTCGCCCATGGCCGGGCGTTTTGAGCGATCGCGGTCACCGCCGCAACCGAAGACGCATACCAGTTTTCCGTTTGTATGCGGGCGGAGCGCCTCGAGAATATTTTTCAGCGCATCCGGCGTGTGCGCGTAATCGACATAGACCGCCGCGCCTTTCGCATGACCGGGCACGAGTTGTAAACGCCCCGGCGGCCCCTGCAACTTTGAAAGGGCCTGCACGTAAAAATTGGTGGCTTCAGGGTCATCGGGGTTTTCGGCGAGAACGATACCGAGCGCGCAGAGCGCGTTCATGGTCTGAAACGCGCCGACGATTGGGAATAGCACGTCGTGAGGCTTACCAAAAATTTCCAGTTTTAGCTGATTGCCGCCCGGCGCGGGTTCTGCGGAAACAATCCTGATGTCTTCGCCTGCATGTCCGTATGAAATAACATCGCAACCGCGTTTCTCCGCCAGTTTTTTCAGCTTTGCGAATTCCGGCGTGTCGGCGTTCAGCACGGCCGTGCCGGATTTATCGAGGATCTCGGCAAAGAGACGCGCCTTGGCCTCGAAGTAGTTATCCATATCGGCGTGGTAATCGATATGATCCCAGCTCAAATTCGTGTATGCCGCCGCTTTCACCTGCACACCGTCGAGGCGGTGCTGGTGCAGGCCGATGCTTGAGGCTTCCATCACCAGGTGCGTGACTTTCACGGCAGCGAGATCAGCGAGTTCCGCCTGCAAGGACACAGGATCAGGCGTCGTCAGCGACCCCGAGCGTACCGCGTCATCCATGCGCACACCGAGCGTGCCGATGCTTGCCGCCTTCAAACCGCGCAGCTTCCAAAGGTCGCGCGCGAAATGAACGGTCGAGGTTTTTCCATTGGTCCCAGTGACGGCAGCGATGAAGCCCGGCTGCGCACCATAAAATTCCGCCGCAAGTAAAGCCAATTTTCTACGAGGATTGTCGTCGGTGATCAGCTCGACACCGCTTGCTCCTTCCGGCAGCATCGCGCCGGTCGGCGCCAGCACTGCGCTTGCACCATTCTGAATCGCATCCTCGATGAATTTTCGTCCGTCCATCTTCGAGCCCGGCAGCGCGGCAAACAGAAACCCGCGTTTCACCGCGCGGCTATCCTGCGTCAGGCCTTTGAGTTTTTTGACGTCGAACCTAATCATGGCCCTTGACCGTCACATATTGTTTCAGGGATGCCGACAGATCGGCCTGTTCGGATGTTTTTTCCGGCTTGATACCGAGAACGGCAGCCATGGATGCAATCACGCGCGCCACCGCCGGCGCGCCAACCCAGCCGCCCGTCGCGTAGCCGTAGCTTTTCTTGGTCGGTTTCGGACCGTCGATGACGATGAAAACCGCGTATTCCGGCTTCTCGACCGGGAACACGCCGACGAAGGATGAAAGCAGTTGCGACTGGTCGTAGCCGCGACCACTTTGCTGTTCCGCCGTACCTGTTTTACCGCCGACGCGGTAGCCCGGCACATCGGCCTGCCCGCCGGTGCCTTCCGTCACGACAAGGCGCATCAGCTGGCGCATGCGGTGAACAGTCTGCGGCGAAACGACGCGCAGCGATTCATCCTGCGCGTTTTCCTCGGCCTTTTTGTTTAGAACCAAATGCGGCGCCACCAGATAGCCGCCATTGACGATCGAAGAAACCGCCGCCGTCATCTGCAGCGGCGTTGTCGCGATGCCATGACCGTAAGACGCCGTGAGCGTATTGATCTCGCGCCATGGATGCGGCACTTGTGGCTTTCCTACTTCGGGAATTTCAAAACTCATTTTTTCTGTCAGGCCGATATCTTCATAAAAATCCTTCAGTCTGTCCGTCCCGACCGCCTGCCCCATCATCGCGGCGCCGATATTCGATGAATACATGAAAACTTCTGGGATCGTCAGCACGCGGTCTTCGGCGTGATAGTCATTGATCGTAAATCTCCCCCGCTTGATGGGCTCTCGCGCGTCGAAACTGGCATTCATGCCTACGTTATGAGTTTCAAGAAATGCCGCCGTTGAGAAAATCTTGAAAACCGATCCCAGCTCATATGTGCCGAGACTTACGCGGTTGAACATTTTTTTACTGGTTTCATCAATCGCGGCGTTGGGATCGAAATCAGGCAATGAAACCCCGGCAAGAACCTCGCCCGTATTCACATTCATGATGATCCCGGCGCCTCCGACGGCGCGGAAATCGTCGACCGCCTTTTCCATCTCGCGGCGCAGGGCGTGCTGCAACCTTACATCCAGCGTCAGCGCTACCGGCTTGCCCTGCGCCAGTAATTCGTTGAAACTTTTCTCGATTCCTGCCAGCCCCTGGTTTTCGGTGCCTGCATAGCCGACGAAATGCGAGGTCAGCGGTCCCTGCGGGTAGACGCGACGGTCTTCGTATTTAAACGCCAGGCCCGGCTCGCCAAGCTTCAATACCTCGTGCTGCTCCTGCGGGGTCAGGCTGTATTTCAAATGAACGAAACGTCCGCCTTTCTGGAACCGTCGCAGCGTTTCGCCATATTCGAGATCGGGAAATATCTGCGCAAGGCGCTCTGCGGCTTTTTGCGGATCAGAAATCAAATGTGGATCGGCGTAAAGCGATGCCGTCTTGATCGTGGTTGCCAGCAACTCGCCGTTGCGGTCGGTTATATCAGCGCGGGTGATGCCCGTAGCGCCAGCCGTTTCTTCCTGCACCACGCCGTTATCAGCGAGCGCCGCCGGTTTTCCCTGGATGACCATGAGATCGACAGCGCGCGCAGCTAAAAACATATAGGCAAAGATGAAGCACGCGCCCATCAGGACAAGGCGTCCACGCGCAAGATCAAGCGAGGAGCTTTTCTCCCCGATCAGCTTGATGGCATGGCGGCGTGCCTGTTTGAGAAAAATCATTCAGCGCCCTCCCGCGTGACTTGTTTCAGGAGATCGTTCAGGGATTTTTCTTTAGGGGGATTTTTTATGGGCGGCGGGGCTGGCTTTACGGAAGGGACAGGCGTGTAGGAAACGGGCTGCGCCTGCAGGGGAGATTCAACAGGCGGCTCGGTTTTTGCGGGAATTTCCGCGCCGTCGGTTGCGATGCGCCCGGGATCGGGCGGGGAGAGCTTGAGATATTGCCGCGCCAGCGTCTCGAGCCGGCCCGGGTTGTTCAGGAACGCCCACTCGGTTTTCAGGATGCGGATAGAATCCCGCTCGCGGTTGACGTCGGCGGTTATGGCGGCCAGCTCGGCCTCGCTTTGCTGGACGTTCTGCGAGGTCTGCAGCAGCATCGAGCCCGCCAGCACGGCCAGCGCATAAATGAAAACCGTGCGGAGGCGGATCTTCTTCATGCCACCCTCCTTATAGCCGACCGAAGCCTTGCTGAACGGGCGCGCGGGTTATCGCGCGTTTCACTATCCGCAGGCTGGACAGATTTCCTGGATTTGAGATCGAAAACCGGCGCGGTTTTTTCGGGTTGAATAAGCGCGTGCCTTGAAACGCCCGGCGCATTACCGGATTTATCACGCAGATAATCCTTCACCATGGAATCTTCCAGCGAATGGAACGAGACTATAATCACCCGCCCGCCAGGATTGAGGATTTTCTCCGCCGCACCGAGCGCCCGCTCCAGTTCGCCCAGTTCGTCATTTACGGCAATGCGCAAGGCCTGGAAGGTACGCGTGGCCGGGTCGATATCGTCACCGCTGCGCGGCACAACGGAACGTACGACATCTGCGAGATCCGAAGTGGTTTCAAATTTTTTCTCGCGGCGGCGCTCGACGATTTTCTTTGCGACGCGACGCGAATGACGTTCCTCGCCATATTTATAAATCATGTCGGCCAGTTCGCGTTCAGGCGTGGAATTGACGATATCCGCCGCCGTCCTGCCGCCGTCCGTATCCATGCGCATGTCCAGAGGTCCGTCGAAGCGGAAGGAAAAGCCGCGCTCTGCCTGATCAAGCTGCATGGAAGAAACGCCGAGATCGAGGACAAAGCCGTCGACTTTTTCGAAGCCCGCGCTTTTCAACAAATCCTCTACATCGCCGAAACAGCCATGAATAAAGACGAGCCGGTCGCCGTATTTCGCTTTCAAAATTTTCGCGCGTTCCTGCGCCGAAGGATCGCGGTCGATTGCGACAACCGTGCAATCGGCGCTGTCAAGAAAGGCCTGCGTATAGCCGCCCGCGCCGAATGTGCCGTCGACATAAACCTCGTCGTCCGCGGGTTTCAAATGCGACAGCACTTCGTTCAGCATGACGGGAACATGGCTCATTCCCTGCCCCCTTTCGGAATCGTGAGGCCCTGCACCTTGACCTGCGTGCGCGCATCCTCGCGGCGTTTTTTGAATGTCTTCGGGTTCCAGATCTGGAATTTTTTGCCGAGACCGACGAAATTGGCGCTGCCGTCGATTTCTGCGAAGTCGAGAAGCTCTTTGGGCAGAACGATGCGGCCATCGCCGTCGAAAGGAAGCTGGACGCTGTCGCCGAACACTGCCGTCGCGAGATCGTCCTGCGAGTCCGAGAATAAATCGAAATGATCGAGCCGCTGGCCGATCTCTTCCATGAAGGACCAGGAAAATCCCTCGAGCGCGGTGTGGTGGTTCGAGCGGAATACGACGACGCCCTGAAAATTTTCCGATGCAAGCGCCGAGCGGAATTGGGCCGGGACCGAGACACGGCCCTTTTTGTCCACCTTGTTCAGATATGTCGAAAGAAACAAAGCCATGCCCTGATCGCGACCCTTAAGCAAAGATTTTGGGAGTTTTTTTCTCTCCCCTTTTTAATTATGTAAAAAATTATCCCCGATCCGCCATTAATGGAAGTTCATGGATATTTATGGGATAGCATGGGTTTTTATGGAGCGTCAACGTAGCCACTGTCGCTCTCAGCGACTTATCCCCTGATGGCTGAAATAAAAGGAAAAAACCGGGCTGAAATGAAGAAAGGCCGCCCGTTTACGCGAGCGGCCTTTCACAAGGAATATCAGAGGATCTGTAAGCCGGGTTCTGTCCTTCTTGCGAAGGGACGGCCATTCATCTGGGATGGCTGTTACCAGACACCTCGAGCGACCTACCCGGACTGCGGCGTGAAAATGCGCCTGTTAAGTCAATAACCTGCAGTCCCTATTTGGTCTTGCTTCCAGCGAGGTTTACCGTGCCGTTTCCGTTACCGGGAACGCGGTGGGCTCTTACCCCACCCTTTCACCCTTACCCTGCTTCGCTAACGCTACGCAGGGCGGTTTGCTTTCTGTTGCACTGTCTGTCGGCTTGCGCCGCCCGGGCGTTACCCGGCGCTGTATTTCCATGAAGCCCGGACTTTCCTCCCCTTTCGGAGCGGCCATCCGATCTTCTGACATGAGGGAATATGACTTAAATCTTTGAAATGATCAAGTTTTGACCGTTTTCTTCAGGCGGAGCAGCGCTTCGAGCCGCGCGGCACTTAGAAGGTCGATCTTCAAAGGGTCTTCGTCTTCCTTAAATTTTTCCGGATAAAAATGACGGTGATAGGCTTTCAGAACCTCCTCGAACGGCGCGCGAGGGTCGTAGCCGTAAGCCTTCAGATGATCGTGAAAAACCTTTTTGTCGTTCAGCAGTTTTTTGGCCGCGTCGAAATCCATTTCACGGGAAAAGGCCCACAACCCGACAAATTCCTCGGCCAGGCGTTCCCAGGGAAACAACTCGCCCGGGTCTTCCTTGCGGCGCGGCGCGATGTCGGAATGGCCGAGCACGTTGTATGACTTGATCTTGTATTTCTGAATGAGCGCAAGGCACAGTTCAATGACGGCGTCGATCTGCTTATCAGGAAAAGCCTTGTATCCAAATTCATGACCGGGATTGACGATCTCGATGCCGATGGAATGCGAATTCACGTCGACAATTTGATCCCAATAGGATGTACCCGCATGCCAGGCGCGCTTCTCCTCGTCCACCAACGAATGAAGTTTGCCGCTTTCCTCAATCACGTAATGCGCGCTGACTTTGCTCTCGGGATCGCAAAGACGCTCCAGCGCCGCCTTGGCGCTCTTCATGCCGGTGTAATGAAGGATAACCAGGGAAGGTTTGGCGTCATGCCTGCGGTCGTCGAAATTGGTGGAGCCGTGCTTGTTCATGCCTAAAGGGTAACGCGAGGCAATCTCGTATTCAATATGGCTTGGTTAAGCCTCGATTTAAAAGACAAAAATCCTATGTTAAGTTAGAGCATGCTGAAGAGCTTAAAAATATTGATTTCCGCGCTGTTTATCGGCCTTCTGATCCCGGCCGCTGCGATGGCCGCGAATGGAAAGGACCTCATGGACACGAAACCCGAAGGATACCCGGCGGCGATTTTTGCCGGCGGTTGTTTCTGGTGCACCGAGAGTGAGTACCGCAGGGTAGATGGCGTTTTGTTCACGCGCGTGGGTTATATCGGCGGGCATCTTGAGAATCCGAAATACGAAGACACGCACGACAGCAAAAGCGGCCATGCCGAAGCGGTCGAGGTGACGTACGACCCGAAAAAAATTTCGTATGAGAATCTGGTGCGTTTTTTCCTGACCGAGGCACACGACCCGACGCAATTAAACCGTCAGGGGCCGGATGTCGGCACGCAATACCGCTCGGCGATTTTTTACGCGAATGAGGATGAGAAGAGAATTGCGGTTGGCGTGATCGATGAAGTCAACAAATCGAAAAAATACGACAAGCCGATCGTGACGACACTCGAACCTGCCGGGACGTTCTGGCTCGGCGAGGACTATCACCAGCAATATTACGAGAAGTATGAAAAGAAAACCGGCCAGCCACATATCAATGACTGGCTGAAGCGGCAGGAACGACAGGCGAGAGAAAACGCCGAAGCCAAGGGTGAATAATCACTGACTGTCATGCCCGCGAAGGCGGGCATCCGGCAAAAAGCCAGACCCCCGCCTTCGCAGGGATGTCATCCTTGATTAGGCGGCTTTCGCCTTTTGCTGTTTCACCGCCTCGGCGCAGCGCTTGCAGAGCGCGGGATGCTCCTTGTTCCCGCCGACTTCAGGCAGGACTTTCCAGCAGCGGCCGCATTTATCGCCTTCTGCCTTGTTGAAGGTGATTTTTATTTCCGCACCTTTTTCAACCGTGGCCTGCGATGTGATGCAAATTTCAGCCATGTCGATGCCATCAAGACCCGCGGCCTCGATAACCGGGTGCGCTTCAAGCGATGAGCCGATGGTTTTATCAGCACGTTTAGGCTCCAGCGTTGCAAGAACTGCCGAACGCACTTTCGAAATGTTTTCCCACTTCGTTTTCAGCGCGTCATTTTTCCAGTCTTTCGGCACTGCCGGGAAACCGCGCAGATGGATGCTATCGGCATTCTCGAACACGCCTTTCGGTCTATGTTGCCATGCCTCTTCCGCCGTGAAGCAGAGCAGCGGCGCAAACCATGCCGTCACATATTCAAAAATATGCGCAAGGACTGTACGGCAGGCACGGCGCTCGAATGAATCCGGCGCGTCGCAATAAAGACGGTCTTTTCTGATGTCGAAATAAAACGCCGAAAGTTCATTGTTGCAGAAATGGTGCAGCCTGTTCGCAAGACGGCCGTAATCATGATCCTGGATACATTCACGCACGAACGCGTCATTCTCCGCCAGCAGGTGGAGCATATAGCGCTCCAATTCCGGCATTTTCGCGTAGTCTTTTTCAGAGATTTTTTCCTGCGCGGTGAAACCATCCAATGCACCGAGCAAAAATCTAAACGTGTTGCGCACACGGCGGTACAGGTCGCCGGTTGTCTTCAGCATATCCTCACCGATGCGGACATCCTCGGCATAATCTGACGTCATCACCCACAGGCGCAATATGTCGGCGCCGTAAGTTTCCATGACCTTGGCCGGGTCGACGACGTTGCCCTCGGATTTCGACATCTTGTAGCCTTTTTCGTCGAGCACGAAGCCATGCGTGAGCACGGTTTTATAGGGCGCGTGCCCGCGTGTGCCGCAAGACTCTAATAATGACGAATGGAACCAGCCGCGGTGCTGGTCTGAACCTTCGAGATACATGTCGGCAGGGCTGTGGAGTTCCTCGCGGTCCTCGGCGACGAAGGCATGCGTGCAGCCGGATTCAAACCAGACGTCGACGATATCGAACACCTGGTCGTAATCCTCGGTGTCGTAATCGCCATTCAGGAAATGCGAGGCCGGGCGTTTCCACCACGAGTCGGAACCCTCGGCTTCAAATGTGTCCTGGATTTTTTTGAACACGTCTTCATCGAGCAATGGCTTGTGCGTGACCTTGTGCACGAACAGCGCGATGGGAACGCCCCAGGCGCGTTGCCTTGAGATGCACCAGTCGGGACGCTGCTCGATCATGGCGCGGATGCGGTTTTCGCCCTGCTTCGGCACCCATTGCGTGTCGCCAATGGCTTTCAGAGCGCGTTGACGCAGCGTCGCGCCATCGCTGAATTCCTTGTCCATGGCGATGAACCATTGCGGCGTGGCGCGGAAAATCAATGGAGCCTTCGAACGCCATGAATGCGGGTATTCGTGGCGGAGCGAGCCCTTGGCTAGCAAATACCCGGCTAAATCAATCTCTTTAATCACGGCGAAGTTGGCCTGGCCGAGTTCGCCTTTTTGGGTATAGACCTCGAGGCCTGCAAAGAGCGGGATGTGCGCGCGGAATGTGCCGTCATCGTCGAGGTTGTCGGTCATCTCGAGGCCGTTGGCGAGGCCGAGATTGAAGTCGTCGACGCCGTGGCTCGGCGCGATATGGACGAAGCCGGTACCGGTGTCTTCGGTGACGAAATCGCCAGCGAGCAGCGGCACCGGGAAATCATAGCCCTTGCCGTTGAGCGGGTGGTTGGTGATCGTGCCTGCGAAATCGCTGCCTTTGAACGAGGCCAGTTCGGCCAGCTCAGAAATTTTGGCGTCTTTCCGGACTTGCTCTGAAAGTTTTTTCGAAAGGACGATCTTGTCGCCGACTTTCGCCTTGCCGCCCTCGGCGACGGATTTCACTTCGTACAATGCGTAGTCCATATCGGGGCCGTAACCGATGGCGCGGTTGGAAGGCAACGTCCACGGAGTCGTCGTCCAGATGACGAAATTCGCGCCTTCGAGTTCTTTTTTGCCCGCTTTCATGACCGGGAACTTCACCCAGACGGTGACGGATTTGTGTTCCTTATATTCGACTTCGGCTTCAGCGAGCGCGGTTTTCTCGACCGTCGACCACATGACGGGTTTCGCGCCACGGTAGAGGCCGCCGTTGAGCGCGAATTTATGGATCTCGCGCACGATGGAGGCCTCGGCGTGGTTGGTCATGGTGAGGTAGGGGTTGTCCCAGTCGCCGACGGAGCCGAGGCGCTGGAACTGCTTCGACTGGGTCTCGACCCAGTGCGCGGCGAATTTGCGGCATTCGTCGCGGAAAACGAGCGGGTCGACATCGTCCTTGTCCTTGCCGGCCTCGCGGTATTTTTCCTCGATCTTCCATTCGATCGGCAGGCCGTGGCAGTCCCAGCCCGGAACGTAAGGGGAATCATAGCCCATCATCTGCCAGGAGCGGACGACGACGTCCTTCAGGATCTTGTTCATCGCGTGGCCGATATGGATGTTGCCGTTGGCGTAAGGCGGGCCGTCATGCAGGACCCATTTCGGCTTGCCTTCGGATTGCTTACGAGTCGTTTCGTAAAGCTTCATATCCGTCCATTTCTTGACGGTTTCAGGCTCTTTCTTGGGAAGCTCGCCGCGCATGGGGAAGTCCGTCTTCGGCAGGAAAACGGTGTCGCGGTATTTATCTTTGTTATCAGCGCTCATGGCACTTTAGTTCCTTAAGTTAAGGTTTTGAATTTATACAAATTTTCGGGGGTCAGAACAAGTGCGGCCAGACAATACCCGGAAACCCGGTCTCTTAGATAAGAGCCGGGGACGTAATTCGGATAATGTCACGTTTCATGAACATGGGGGCACTATGCGCCAGCGGGATGCAAAGCGCAACAATTACGTTAATGCATGCCCGTCAGGACCAGAATGGCCGGGATATAAAACAGGGCGAAAACGGTGGTCAGCATGATAGTGGTCGCGGCCTTTGCGGGGACGATGTCGAACTGAGCGCTAAAGGCGGCGATATTGGCCGCCGGGGGCACCAGCGAAACAACCATGATCAGCATCAGGACCGGCTCCTCGAACATGTGAAAATACGTCCGGTCGGCAAGGATGAAGCCATAGGTCATCAGCGGCCAGATGATGAATTTGCCAAGCACCACCATCGAGAGAAAGCGCGGCGCGAGAACGAGGCGTTGCAGTTTCGAGAGCGCCGCGCCGATGATCAGCATGCCAAGGATGACGTAAGCGCCCTTGAAATAGGTCCAGTAGGTTATGAATAAATCTGGCAGCGGGATATCCATGAAATTGATCAGCAGCCCGGCGCTGATCGCGTAGACCGACGGAAATTTCAGAACCTTCAGCAGGCTTTCGCGCGCGGTGAATTTGCCGCGGGCCGCGATGTAATAGCCCACCGTGCCTTCGTATAAAAGAAACCCGAGCAGCATGAACATGTAGACGCCGACCCAGCGGTCCTCGAACAGCAGCAGCACCAGCGGCAGGCCGAAATAGCCTGAGTTTCCCATCGCTGTGCACATGGCGAGCAGGTTGGCGCGTGCGTCGCCATAGACGGATTTTCCGACGCGGAGCATCACGTAACCGATCACGAGCTGAATCAGGAACGTGATTACGGGAAGCAGCGCGTAGGCCGGTTTAAGCTCAAGATCAGCAACGAAACCGAACGCCACAACCGGTATGCAAAGATACATGACGAGATTGGCCATGGTCTGCTTGTCGAGGCCGACGTAACGGCCAACGAAAAACCCCGCGCCGATCAGTACGTAAAGCGGAAACAAATTGGTGACGAGTGAGATAAAAATTTCCATGGCATCCTAATATTGTCATGCCCGCCTTGGGCGGGCATCCGGTTTTTGTTGCCAGACCCCCATCTTCGCGGGGGTGACATTGATTATTGGTTTAATATCTTCTGGACCTGCTTACAATCATCTTCCATCTGCGCCTTGAGTTCTTCGAGAGAATTGAATTTCGCCTCGCTGCGCAGACGCTTGACGGGCTGGACGCGCAAAATCTTGCCATAGATTTCACGGTTGAAGTCGAAGATATGGCTTTCCACCTCGGCTTCCGGAATTTCGAACATCGGCCGGATACCGATATTAACCGCCGCGCCGCGCCATTCTTTTTCGCCTTCGATATTCACGCGCGCGGCGTAAACGCCATAGGCCGGGTGAATGGTTTGGCCGAGCGGGAAATTAGCGGTCGGAAAGCCAAGCTCCCGCCCACGCTGGTCCCCTTTTATCACTTCGCCGCGCATTTCCCATTCCCAGCCGAGCATGCTGTTCGCCGCGGCAATATCACCTTGCCGCAGCGCATCGCGGATTAAGCTCGAGGAATAAATCTGGCCATTTTCATCGGCAACGCCCGCAACGCTGGTGACCGGGATTCCCGCCGCCTCGATATCTTTCGCCTCGCCTTTTCTCAACTGCCCGAAACGGAAATTATCGCCGACGACGATATGTGACGCCTTCAAACCATCTTTGAGGATTTTCTGAATAAAATCACCGGCGCTTTGGCTGGCGAAATCCCAGTCAAAGGCGAGCGAATATAAAAATTCGACCCCTGATTGCTCAAGCCGCCAGGCTTTTAGGGATGGCGGGGTCAAGCGACCGGGCGGTTCATCAGGACGGAACAGCCTTTTCGGATGAGGCTCGAAAGTCAGGACGGCGAGCTTGCGGCCCGTTTGTTTGGCTGTGGCCGCCGCCTGAGCCAGCAAGGCCTGATGCCCCCTATGAACGCCGTCGAAATTACCAATAGCCACTACCGCGCCCGAGGCCTCTAAAGGCAGGTTTTTATACATATTGAATATTTGCATAAGTCTGCCTTGGGGTTATTCCGGGAGCGGGACGATTCCGACTCCAATTTTCTATTACGGTGTGTAACCATGCCTCGTCAATGTTCGCATGAATATTGGCAAAGAGGCGTATAAACCTCACAGATCATTCCAACACTCAAGGGAGAAACTTATGGTTTCCAAGCAAACTCTGAATGTCCTGCTTGCCAGCGCCGTGGCGCTGACGGTTGCAGGCGCTGGCACAGCCCACGCCCAGAATGAAAAGGAAAAGTGCTACGGCGTCGTGAAAGCCGGACAGAATGATTGCGCCGCCGCAGGCGGATCGCATGCCTGCGCGGGCTCCGCCCCCAGCGACAGATTGGGCGATGAATGGGTCGCCGTACCGAAGGGCCTTTGCGACAAGCTGGCCGGCGGTTCCGTAACGCCGATCACAACCGCTGCGACAGCGCCCGTGGAAGGCGCACCCGCCGCTAAGGAAATTCCGGTTGGAGAACCAGTTGAATCTCAGCCTGCTGCCGTGCCCGGCGATGATGGCCACGCGCATTAATCATGGAAGCACTTTGAATAAATTCCCGCCGGCTGCGTTACCTGAACAGCCGGTGGGAATTGGACTGCGTTACCCTCATTACAAGGACGTTCTTGAAACCGAGCTGGAGCTTGGCTGGCTTGAGGTTCACCCGGAAAATTATTTCGGCGGCGGGACGCACCGTCATTTTCTCTCCGAGGCCAGGAAGAAATATCAAGTAAGCTTACATGGTGTTGGATTATCGCTTGGATCGACAGAACCCGTCAGTGGAGCGCATCTGCAGAATTTCAAAGAGCTGATCGATATATTCCAGCCCTTCAATGTTTCCGATCATGCATCATGGAGCGCCAGCGGCAATGCGCATTTGAACGACCTTCTGCCCCTGCCCTATACGCATGAGACGCTCGATGCACTCTGCCGGAACATCACGCGCACGCAGGAATTTTTAGGGCGCAAAATCCTTGTCGAAAATCCATCGACTTATGTGGCGTTTGCTGAAAACGACATGACGGAATACGAATTTATGAACCGTGCCGCCGAGATGACGGGGTGCGGATTGCTGCTCGACATCAACAATATTTACGTTCAGGCGCATAACCACGGTTATGACGCGTGGGACTATATCGGGAATATAAATCCGCACCATGTCGGTGAAATGCACCTCGCGGGTCACAGCGAGCACAACGCCGCAGGCAAAACGATTTTGATCGACACGCACAATCACCCGGTGCGCGGCGAGGTCTGGGGCCTCTATGAATTCGCGGTACGGCGTTTTGGGGTTATACCGACGCTAATCGAATGGGACCAGGATTTTCCGACGTTGGAAACCCTCGTTGCCGAAGCCGACAAGGCCCGCGCCATCATCCGCAATGTTGCGAAAGAAAGGCTTCTCCATGCGGCTGAATGAAATACAAGCGCAGTTCAAGGATATGATTTTAGCGCCGAAAAATCCGGGCGAAGCGTTCGTGGATATTTTTGAAGCCAACGATATTCCGTTGTCGAATAGGCTCGATGTCTACCGTAACAATGTCATAAGCGGGCTTGGTAATGCGCTGATCGCCAATTTCCCGCTGCTGGAAAAACTTGTAGGCCGCGATTTTCTTTCTTCGATGGTCCACGCTTATATTATCGCCCACCCGCCGGCCTCAGGATGCCTCACTTTTTATGGCTGTAACTTTGATGAATTTGTTGCCGGTTTTGCCCCGGCGACACATCTGCCTTATTTGCCGGATGTGGCAAGGCTGGAAATTCTCGGCAACCAAGCGTATCACGCGAAAGATGATGAAGCTCTCAGCGCACAGGATATTGCGGCTGTTCCGCCGGAAAAACTGGAATATCTGGAACTAAAATGCAGGGATTCCGTTCATCTTCTGCAATCCTCATGGCCATTACATGCAATACGCGCCTATTGCCTTGATGAAAAAATGAACGCTCCTGATATTAATTCGGGCGGCGTATGCCTGCTTATTCACCGTCCGCACCTTGATGTCAAAATCGTGGAAATTCCGGCAGACGAATATAAATTTCTGAACGGATTAAAAACACTTCGCCTTGGCCCGGCCGTTGCCGAAACAATCGCCGCCCATCCAGATTTTGACTTTAAAAATGTTTTGCAACGTCATATGAAGTTCCAACTATTCCTCAAGCCAGGAAAACATTGATCATGCGTCCTTTCCTAATATTGCTTCTTTCGCTTGTTTTTATCGCCGCCGATCAGGCCAGCAAATGGTATGTCATGGAGCATGTGCTTCGTCCCCACGTGGAAGGTGAGGCTGCCACGCCGCCGCCGGATTTTATCGCCTGGTATAAATCCGGGCCCAAAACCCTCGCCCCGACCGAACTGGCCGTGATCCCGCATTTCAACCTTGTCAGTGTCTGGAACAAGGGCATCAGCTTCGGCATGTTCAATCAGCAATCCGATTTCGGACCGATGATCTTAATCGTGCTGGCTCTGGTCATTTCCCTGTTTTTTGTTGCCTGGCTGTTTTACAGCCCGGACGGCATGCAGGAAATCGGCATTCTACTTGTCATAGGCGGGGCACTGGGCAATGTCATAGACCGGGCAAGATACGGCGCAGTCTTCGATTTTCTGGATTTCCACGCATTTGACTATCACTGGCCGGCCTTTAATATAGCCGATAGCGGTATTGTCATAGGCGTGGGTGTGCTTATATTGCACTCATTCCTTTATTCGCATAAATATTAAGGTCCGAAATGAAGATAAAAATTATTCCTCTCCTGTTTGTTGCAACGATTGCGCTCGCCGGATGCTCTTCGGCCAAGGACAAGCTTGGCCTGACCAAAAAATCGCCCGATGAATTCGCCGTCGTCAAACGCGCACCCCTTTCGATGCCGCCGAATTACACGTTGCGCCCCCCATCACCCGGCGCGCCGCGCCCGCAGGAACAAAGCCCGGAGCAAGCCGCACGCCAGACCGTGTTCGGCGCTGACGGTCAGGCCGCCTACGAAGCGCAGGCCACCGGCAGCGATGCCACATTCCTGAACAAGGCGGGCGCCGCAAAAGCCGATCCCTCCATCCGCCGGAAGATTGACTCGGAAACGGCTGTCCTTAACGAAAAAGAAAAACCGGTCGTTAAACGCCTTCTTGGTATGAACAGCCCGGAACAAGCCCCAGCCAACGTGGTGAACGCCAAGGAAGAAGCGGCGCGCCTGAAGGACAACAAAGAAAAAGGCAAACCGGTCACTGAAGGTGAAACTCCCTCCGTGGAGCAGTAATTGCAGCGCCCGGGCCGCATAGCCGTTTCACTGGCCGCGGCGCTTCTGCTGGCGCTTCCCGTCTCTTATGCCGCTGCTGTTAAAAAAGAGGCCGTAAAGGAAGAAGCACCGGTCCGTCAAAAAATTTTCAACGCCGAAACATTCAAGCTCGATAACGGGCTTGAGATCGTCGTCATTCCCAACCACCGGGCGCCCGTCATTACCCACATGGTCTGGTACAAGGTCGGGGCCGCGGATGAAGATCACGGTGTTTCCGGCGTTGCGCATTTTCTCGAGCATTTGATGTTCAAAGGCTCCGAAGGGCTCAAGCCCGGCGAGTTCTCCGAAAAAATCCGCTCGCTCGGCGGCAATGACAACGCCTTCACCGGACAGGATTACACCGCCTATTACCAATCGATTTCTGTCGACCAGCTTGAAACCGTGATGACAATGGAGGCAGGCCGCATGCGTGGTTTAAATCCGCCGCCGGAGCAAGTTGTTTCCGAGAACAAAGTCATTCTCGAGGAACGCCGCCAGCGCACGGATAATGACCCGCGCGCGCGTTTCGCCGAGCAACTTAACGCCGCACTTTATATCAATCACCCTTACGGCAACCCCATCATCGGCTGGGCCGATGAAATGGCGGCGCTGACATGGGAGAAATGCAAGGCTTTCTATGACCGCTGGTACGGCCCGAACAACGCGATCCTCGTCGTATCGGGCGATGTGACCGGGCAGCAGGTTTATGATCTTGCGAAAAAAATTTACGGCCCGCTTCGGCCCGTCCCCCTGCCGGAGCGCACAAGGGCTGCCGTTCCGCCGTTGGAAGCCTCCGTCACTGTGCGCCTTGAAGATAAAACCGTGCACCAGGCGCTTGTGCAAAAGGCTTTCATTGTGCCGAGCCACCACCAGAACGCGAAAGAGTCTCTCGCGCTGCAGGTTCTTGAAGAACTCATGGCTGGTGGGCCGACCTCAAGACTTTACAAGGCGCTTGTAGTCGAGCAAAAAATCGCGACCAGCGCCGGGCTGTCGTACCAGGGCTCGATGTGGAGCGACGGCGACATGGATCTTTATGCCGCCCCCCTGCCCGGCCAGAAGCCGGAAGACGTCATTGCCGCGCTGGACGAACAAATCAGGCTGCTGATTAAAAACGGCATTCCCGAAGCGGAACTCAGCGAAGCGCTGACGCGTATGCAGGCCGAGGCGGTTTATGCACGGGATAGTTTGAGCGGTCCGGCCATGATTTTCGGTTATTCACTGGCGACGGGCGCAACGATCGACGACGTTGAATACTGGCCGTACAATATCGCGGCAGTTACGGCTGACGATATCCTGGCTGTCACCAAAAAATATCTCGATCCTGACAACACGCAGAAACGGCCGCCTGTGACAGGCTATTTATTACCTCAAGAAATACCGCCCGCGCCGGCTGAAAAGGCGGCGCCATGAGAGTAATTCCCGCGCTTCTGATTTTGTTCATCGCCTTTCCGGCCCATGCACGGGACAAGGTGCTCGACATCCAGCAGGTCACGAGTCCCGGCGGCATCAAGGCGTGGCTCGTGGAGGATCACAGCGTGCCGGTCATCGCCATGCAATTCGGTTTTCGCGGCGCAGGAGGCGCACTCGACCCCGCCGACAAGCAAGGTCTTTCGCGCATGCTGTCCAATACGATGGATGAAGGCGCGGGTGAACTGGATTCACAGGCCTTTCAGAAAGAACTGCGCGATCTTTCCATTGCCCTGAGCTTTGGTTCTGACCGTGATGATTTTTCGGGCTCGCTCAAAACCCTGACGCAGAATAAAAAGCGTGCTTTTGAGTTGACGGCTCTGGCGTTGACGAAGCCCCGTTTCGACGAAGAGCCTGTGCAACGCATGCGGGAAGCCAATAAAAGCCGCATCCGCTCTTCACTCACCGACCCGGATTGGATAACGGCCCGCATCATGAATGACAGGGCCTTCGAGGGCCATGTCTATGCGCAGAATAGCGGCGGTTCGCTTTCAAGCCTTGAGAGAATAGGACCGGAGGATTTACGCGCCTTTCATAAGAACAATATCGGTAAAAACAATCTGGTCGTAGCCGTTGCAGGCGACATGACAAAAGAGGAACTTGCCGCGACACTTGATCAAGTGTTCGGCGGCCTGCCAACCATTACGCCGCCTGCGCCTGCCGCCGACCTTACGCTGCAGAATACGGGCAAGATTTTCGTATTCAAAAAAGAAATCCCGCAAACCATCGTTGAAATGATGCAGCCGGGCATCGACCGGCATCATCCCGATTACCAGCTTGCGCAGGTTATGAATTTTGTCCTGGGGTCATCTGGTTTCGGCTCGCGCCTGACCCAGGAAATCCGCGAGAAACGCGGCCTGACCTATGGCATTTACAGCTATTTCATCGACATGAAACATTTCGACGGGCTGCAGGTTTCGACATCCACCGAAACCAAGAACACCGCCGAAATGATTTCACTGGTGAAGGTTGAATGGGAAAAAATGAAAAATGAACCGATCAGCGAACAGGAACTTCAGGATGCCAAATCCTATCTTATCGGCTCGCTGCCGCTCAGCCTGACTTCGACCGGTGATATCGCGGGCCTCCTGCTTTCCCTGCAGATGGATGACATGCCGGTCGATTATCTTGAGCAACGCGAGAATAGAATTAAAAACGCCACGGCTGCAGACGTGCAGCGCGTGGCCAGGGAATTGCTCGATTCCAGTAAAATGATCACGGTTCTGACGGGAATTCCTGAAAATATTCCCGGCGCCGTGCCGATCGAGAAATTGCCCAATGTCGAATAATCCGCAGCAATCGCGGGAATGGAAGGCTTTGCAGGCGCACGCGAAGTCAATGAGCGGCACGCATATGCGCGATTTGTTCGCGAAAGACCCAGACCGCTTTAATTCCCTGCACCTGCGCACTGACGGCCTGCTATTCGATTACTCGCGCAATATTGTCACCTCTGAAACTTTGAAGATGCTTGTTGACCTCGCTAAAACCTCAGATGTTGCTTCATGGCGTGACAAAATGTTTGCCGGTGAAAAAATAAACATAACCGAGAATCGCGCCGCTTTTCACCTTGCGCTGCGCGGCTCAGGCGAGCGCTCGGTTAAAATCGATGGTGAAAATATCAAGGATTTCGTTCAAAAATCCCTTGGCCAAATTGAATCAGTCAGCGCAAAAATTCGAGACGATAAAAACATTACCGATATCGTTAATATCGGTATTGGCGGGTCGGATCTCGGCCCGCGCATCGTTTATGAAACATTGCAGTCCTTTAATGACGGGCCGCGCATTCATTTCGTTTCCAATGTTGACGGCGCACGCATCACGACCGTCCTGAAAGGCCTGAAACCGGCCAATACGGCTTTCATCGTAACATCAAAGACATTCATGACGATGGAAACGCTGACAAACGCAATAACGGCTAAAGACTGGGCAAAAACAACCAAGAATTTCTATGCCGTTTCATCCAATACCGAAGCCGCCAAGGCTTTTGGCATTGCCCAGGAAAATGTCCTGCCGATGCGCGACTGGATCGGCGGCCGCACGAGCGTGTGGTCCACGGTCGGCCTGCCGGTCGCCATCGCAGCAGGTTTTGAAAATTTCAAAACGTTGCTGGCCGGCGCCAGGGCAATGGATGATCATTTCCGCGAAGCCCCTTTCGAGAAAAACATTCCCGCTCTTATGGCGTTGCTTGCAATCTGGTACAGGAATTTCATGGATTTTCGCACGCATGCAATTCTTCCCTATGCGCATAATTTGCGGAAATTTCCTGCCTTCATCCAGCAACTGGATATGGAATCGAACGGCAAATCGGTGGATCGTGACGGCAATGATATCGATTATAAAACCGGCCCCATCATATTCGGCGAGACCGGCACGAACGCGCAGCACGCTTTCATGCAACTCATGCATCAAGGCACGGATATTATTCCGGCCGATTTCATTATTGTAAAAAATCCGGATCATAATCTTGATGATCATCACCGCAAGCTGAACGCCAATGCCCTGGCGCAGACGCAGGCCCTGATGCAAGGAAGGAAAAAGGCCGACAAGCCATATAAAAAATTCGATGGTAACCGGCCAAGCTCGACCTTGTTGCTCGACCGTCTTGATCCATGGCATCTCGGCATGCTGCTCGCGCTCTATGAACACCGCATGTTTGTTCAGGGAATTATCTGGAATATCAACAGCTTCGACCAGTGGGGCGTTGAGCTGGGAAAGACACTTGCGAATGAAATCCTGGCGCCCGGCGCGCACCCGACCGCCGACCAGACTACGCTCGCATTAATGCAAATACTTGAAGAGTAAATCTTAATATTCGTTCTATTTTAACCCTTCCTGCCTTAAAATTTATCAACAGGGAAGAACATCCCGACAGCGCGAAGGACCGCGAAAGGCGCATGAGAGACCACGTACCCGACCCGGCCGACCTGGCATCCGTCAGCCAGGAGACTCTGGATGAAGCCATCAAGAAACACGCGATGTTTCTGCGCGGCGAACAGGGTGGCGCGCGCTGCGTTCTCCAATACCGCAATCTTTCCCACCTCGATTTTCGTGGCGCTGATTTCTCGCAGGCCGATTTTGCGGGCTGCCTGATTATCCATGCCTCGCTCACGGGATGTAAATTCGCGGGCACAAGCTTTTTCGGTTGTGATCTCAGGAATTCCGATTTGTCGGATGCCAACTTGACGCGCGCGGATCTGCGCGGCGCCTATCTTGCAGGTGCCGACCTGACAAGCGCGATCCTCAAAGAAGCCGACATGCGCGAAGGCAAGATCATGAAACGCAATGAACAAGGCGTGTTGACCGATCGCCGCCGTTCGGGCGGTGTTGGCGCAAAAACCGTCCTGACCGGCGCCAAGCTGACCGATACCAACATGACCGGCGTGCAGGCGGTTTCCGCCGATTTCACCGATGCCGACCTTTCCGGCGTCACCATGACCAATGCGAATTTGCGCGGCGTGGTGTTTGAGAACGCAAATCTTGCTGACAGCGACATGAGCGGTTCGGATCTCACTGCCGCCAATATGCGCTCCTCAATTATTGCCGGAACAGTGATGGATGACGTGGAAGCACAGGATATAGACATGAAAGGCGCGGTGCTCGAACGCGACATGGGCGACAAGCTCGAAAATCTTGGAAAATCCCTGCCGGAACTTCTGGAGGAACACACGCTCTGGGTTTCTACAGCGGGGCGACGCGGACGCCAGCTGGATTTAAGCGGCTACGATCTGCGCTCGGTGATTGATCTACGGACATTTCCGCTCACTGCGATTTATGCCGTGGGCGCGAATTTTCTGAACCAGGATTTGCGCCATGCCGAACTTCAGAGCGCGACGTTCGACCGCAGTGATTTCCGGGATTGCAATCTCGAAAAATCCGACATGCGCGGCTCGACATTCAAATACGCGCAAATGACCAGGGCCAATCTTTCAGGTGTCATGCTCTGTCCTCTGCAGTTCACCAATTCCGACGGATCGAAGCGCCTGCAGCGCTCGGATTTAAGCGGCGCGAATTTCCGCTATGCGAATTTCAGCGATGCGGATTTGCGCGACTGCATACTCACGGGTGTGGACTTAAGCCATGCTGTGTTGCGGGGTTGCGACCTGCGGCGGAGCGACCTGACCGGCGCGATTCTCAAAGGCGCCATCCTCGAAGACGTCAAACTCGACGACGCGATCATCGATTTCAAGGCCATCTGAGTTATCCACACCCCCGTTTTTGCAATAATTCATCCTGATGCTGACTTTATACGCGTTTTTCCGCTAGAGTCGGGCCATGCGTATACGTTACCTGCCTGAAACACTGATCAACCGGATTGCCGCCGGGGAAGTGATCGAGCGCCCTGCCGCCGCCGTCAAGGAACTGGTTGAAAATTCAATCGATGCGGGCGCGAGCCAGATCGATGTCGATATACGCGAAGGCGGCAAAAGCCTGATCGTCGTCAGCGATAACGGCTTTGGCATGAACCGCGAGGAATTGAATGCCGCGCTCGACCGTCATGCGACGTCAAAGCTTCCCGATGACGATCTTTTGGACATCAAGCATATGGGTTTCCGGGGCGAAGCCCTGCCCTCGATCGCGTCCGTATCGCGCCTGAAAATTTCGACGCGGCAGGATAAAGAAGGTTGGGAGATTATTGCTGAAGGTGGGAAAAAAAGCGCTCCCTCGCCTTCGCCCCATCCTTCCGGCACGAAAATCGAAGTCCGGGATTTGTTTTATTCGACGCCCGCACGGCTGAAATTTCTTAAATCCGAGCGCGCGGAATATCTGGCGGTTAAAGACACCATTACCCGCCTTGCCATGGCGTTTCCGGCGATCGGTTTTCGCCTGGCGAATGATGGGCGGGAGTCGTTGATTTTCCCGGCAGGACAAACGCAGAGCCAGAGACTTGCCGCCGTTCTTGGCCGTGAATTCGGCGATAACGCGCTCACAATCAACGCGGAGCGGGATGGCGTGAAACTCGCGGGGCTGGCCGGACTGCCGACGCTGCACCGCGCAACCGGTCAGTATCAATATCTGTTCGTCAATGGCAGACCCGTGCGCGACAAGCTGTTGCATGGTTGCGTGCGCGCCGCCTATGCCGACGTCATGGCGCGCGACCGGCACGCGATTGTCGCGCTGTTTTTAAATCTTTCTTCGCAGGATGTGGATGTCAACGTTCACCCGGCCAAGGCGGAGGTGCGGTTTCGTGACGTTCAGAACGTGCGCGGCTTGATTGTCAGCGCCTTGCGTCATGCGATTCATGAAGGCGGTTTCCGTTCGTCGTCGCATGTTTCGATGCAGACATTGAACAAGCTTCAGCCCGCCAATGCACCGATGCCGTTGTCGCGGTCTGCTCCGACGGCCTATGGTAATCTTGCGGAAGCTGTTACCCCGGCTTATGAAGCGCGCATGGATATCGCGCCATCCGCGCGCGCGGAAATCGTTTCGGAAGCAGTGCAGGATGCCTATCCGCTCGGCGCTGCGCGGGCGCAGATTCATGAAAACTACATCATCGCACAGAGCGAAAACGGCCTTGTGATTGTTGACCAGCACGCGGCGCATGAGCGGCTGGTTTATGAGCGTTTCAAGACGCAGATTGCGGATGGTGGAATTCACAGACAGGGATTGCTGACGCCCGAGATCGCGGAGTTGGACGAAGCGGAGGCCAACGCCCTGCTTTCAAACCGGGAGACGCTGTTCAAGGCCGGACTGGAAATTGAATCCTTCGGCAAGGGCGCCGTGGCCGTGCAGGCCATCCCGGCCATACTTTCGGGCCGCGCGGATATAGCAGGATTGCTGCGCGATCTGGCCGACGAGATCATGGAAAACGAGAATTCAGATGGCGTGGAACAGCGTATCAACGCCATTCTCTCGACCATGGCCTGCCACGGTTCGGTACGGTCCGGGCGGCGCATGAATGCCGATGAAATGAACGCCCTGCTGCGCCAGATGGAAAAAACGCCGATGTCCGGCCAGTGTAATCACGGACGCCCGACTTATATTGAACTCAGTCTAAAAGACATTGAAAAACTTTTCGGACGGCGATGATGGATCCCGTAACAGACGCAAACCAGAAAAAAATCGTCAGGCTTTACGGCGCGTTCGGCGCGGGCCTTGTCTTTTCCATGGTGCCGCTGTGGAGTGCGGCGATTGTTTCCGCAGCTCTCATACTGGGCGTATTAATAGTCGCCTATGTCCTGCGCACGGATGCCGAGCATGGCAGCCTGATCGAAAATCATATGACTTTCGTTATCCGCACGATCTGGATCGGCAGCCTTTTTGCGCTGATCACCACGAGCGCGGCCAGCGTTTATTTCCTCAAAGCGCTCGATAATGCGCCGCTGCAGCCCTGTGCCGAGATGATATTGTCCATGGCCTCAGGCATGAGCGATCCGACCGCGATGGAAAAATACATCAATGATTTCATGTCCATGCCATGCTGGGCGAATTATTGGCAGACCAATCTCATGATCTTCATCATTGGCGGCGTGATAGCCGCCGGGCCGATCCTGATTTATTTCGTGGTCCGGTATATTCGCGGGCTGACGCGCGCCATGCGCGGCTACCGCGTCGCCAACCCGAAAGCGTGGTTTTAAAGCGCAGCCTTTCCTGACGGGATACCGCCGATCAGGTCGAATGCCTGCATGTCGTAGAGTTTCCGGTAATGGGACTCGGCGTTCGCCAGCAATTCGCGATGCGATCCCTGTTCGATGATGCGGCCGCGATCAAAAACCAGAATGCGGTCTGCATCCTGGATGGTCGAGAGCCTGTGCGCGACCGTGATTGTCGTTCTTCCCTGCACCAGATGCGCCAACGCTTTCTGAATCAAATGCTCGGAGATGGAATCAAGACTTGAGGTCGCTTCATCAAGTATCAGAATTTTTGCATCGGCCAGAATCGCGCGCGCGATAGCGACCCTCTGGCGTTCGCCTCCCGAAAGCTTGATGCCCCGCTCGCCCACCAGCGTGTCATAGCCGAGCGGTAAACTCTCAATAAAATCATGGGCATAGGCCTTTTTGGCCGCGTCGATGATATCCTTCATTTTTGCATCGGGATTGCCATACGCGATATTCGCCGCCAGCGAGCGGTGGAACAGGATCGGGTCCTGCGGCACCAGCGCGATGTTATGGCGCAGGCTTTCCTGCGTAACACTGGCGATGTTCTGGCCGTCGATGCGAATTTCGCCGCTGCTGACGTCGTAGAGGCGCTGGATTAATCTCACGAAGCTCGATTTTCCCGAGCCGGACGGCCCGACCAGCGCAATTTTCTCGCCCGGCCTGATCGTCAGGTCAAGATTTTCGAACAGCGCCCTGCTCTGGGCCTTGTAGACGAAATTGACCTTGTCGAAAACGATTTCGCCTTGAGTGACCTTGATCGCCTTGGCACCGGGATGATCGCGCACCTCATCCTCGCGCTTCCAGAAGCCGATAATATCTTCCATGTCGCTGATCGAGCGCTGCAGGTTCGAAATGTGCTGGCCGATATCGCGCATGTAACCGCCGACGATAAAATAGCTCGTGATCGCGAGCGCAATGTCGCCCGGCGTGGCGCGGCCGTTCTTCCACATCCAGATGGTCATGGCGAGCATGCCGGTCGACATCACCATGCGCAGCAGGTTGCGGATAAAGTTCGCCATTTCGGCGGTCACCCAGGCCTTTTGCGAGCGCAGGCGCCACAACGTCGCGACGCGGCTGAAGGTGCGTTCCTCGCGTATTTCCGCGCCGAACGATTTGACCGTGGCGTTGCCGGTGATGATGTCAGCCAGCGTCGCGCCGACTTTCGTGTCGGCCTTGGCTGAAGCCTTGAAACGCGGCGCAAGGATTTTCAGCGCCATCCAGATACTGACGGCAGTATAAAGCGCGATCATGAATGCCGTGAACATCCCGACCCAGGGCAATTTTACCATGAGCATCGCCGTCATCGAAAACATGATAACGATGGCGGGCAGCAGACCCATGAAGATCGTGTCGCCGTAAACGTCGAACGCCCACATGCCGCGCGTGATTTTCCGCACCGTGCCGCCGGCAAATGTATTGGCGTGCCAGTCGGACGAAAAGCGCTGAACCTTACGCATCGCATCGGTCACGATTTCATAGAGGCAGCGCACGGCGAACCATGCCCATAAGGTGATGGACAGCCAGCGGAGCGTATGGAAAGAGACGCTGAGCGCGATGTAAATGCCGAGATAACCCAGCACTTCGCGCAGCGCTCCCTGGTCGCCCGGCTCATGCCCGGCGAGCGCGTCGACGATTTTTCCCGTGTAAATCGGGAAGATCGTATCGGCGAGCGTCGCGGTAATCATGAGGACGACCAGAAGCATCGCGGTTTTCGGGCGCTTGCGCCAGTAATGCCGCGAGAAATTCCAGACGTCTCTGTATCCAACCTTTTCAGGCATAGTTTATCTCATCATTCGCAAGTCGGTTCTTCAACCGGTCGTTACGCCTGAGAAAACTTGTCTTTTTAGGAGAGGTTTCAAGGTAACGGCCCGGTTGTTTTCCCGGGCATAGCACCCAGGTTAGGAATTTTCGGGATTAGAAGGGAACACAGGAAGTTGACGCAAGACCTCCGCCCGTTGATTTTCCTCAAGCATAATCTGCGCAGCAATCACATTCCCGCCGTGAGCTTCGCAAAACTGGACATTTAGCTCCCATACATCGGGCATGGTCGATTTCCTTTATTGTAGGAAAAACGAACCTAGTCAGGCCCGGACAAAAGGTCAAGATATTTGGCGCAGGCATCCAGATCGGCCATTTCGGCCTTGTCCTTTTTCTCCTGGGCCGGGTCCTTGCCGTAGGTTTTTTCGTCATAAAGCCCGGCCTTGTAGTTTTCCTCGACCCGGGCGCAGGCAAAGGCCTCTTCCGGGTTTAAAGCTGCCCGCACGAAAGCCGCGCCCAGTACAATCGACCCGCACAGGGGCGTCACCACCTGCAAAACGGTGAACCGGTCATCGTCGAGCCCTTCGATATACTCACGAAGGGCGTTATGTGCGGCTGCGGGCTGTTTCAGCGCCTGCAGATCGATCGTTGTCGCGAGCGCAACGCCAAATTCTTTTTCAAACCAGCCGAGCCACGGGTCCCATGCCGCCTGCTGCGCCGCCGCCATTTCCGGCGGTAGAGACGCGCGGTAGCAAATCAAATCAGTATCCAGGTATTTCATCAGCGCTTCGGTCATGGCCGGGCGCTCGCTGCCGACGCGGTCAATGCATGTATTGAGAAGCTGGGTCAGCGGCATTTCCGAAGGCATGATTTTATCGCCCTGCCCGTTCCATTCATGGAGGATAGCATTTGCAAGATCCATGTGCGGCGTTTCAAGCAGGTTTCGCGACGGGGTTTTGACCGGCTTGCCGTCGAGAAGAATACTGCATCCCTTTTTTCCATCGCCGAGGCTGACGAATTTATAAAAACGCTTCATATCAAGGCGTTTTTTTAATGGCGCCGACATCGATGCGCCAGCCTTTCAGCGGCAGCGGGCCCTTATATCCGCCCTCAGAAACCTTGCCGCGATAGAATGTCCCGGCGTCAAGCTCAAGACCTGCGGTCCCGGATGCGTCAGCCGCGCCGAAAGCGCTTTCGACGACATTCATAAAGCTGTCATAGCCCGAGCCTGTCGAGAAATCATCGGTATGAAACTGCGTGCTGTTCAGAGTTCCGTCAATCTTGCTCACGCCGAAACGTTGGCCTTTCAAATGCAGGCTGATATCGGGCTTTATATCCGTTCCATGTTCTTTCATTATGATATTGCCGGTGGTTTTAACATTGTTGTCCTCACGCGTCATGACGATATCGCCGGTTGCAAGCTGCTTTTCGCCTATTTTCACTTCGATGTTTTCGAAAATCATGCCTTTTTTGTCAGTCTCCTTCATATGGCCTGCGAAAGACGCATCACCGAACGTTATGCTGAGATCGCGTTCGCGGCCGAAACTGTATTTCTTACCGCCGCCAAGACCGGACGATTCCATACTGTATGAAACAGAAAAAGAACGATCGCCAATCAAGCCAACACTCTCCATACGCGGGCCGCTTTCAGTATCAACGATTGCCAGGCTGTCAACGCGCACGCTTTTATCCATAAGCGTTTCAGGCAATGCGCGAAACCCCTCGATATTCATCTTTTTTATTTTTCCGGTTCTGGCCATCACGTCCCAGAAACCAAACGCAAGCTGAATTTTTTGAGCTGTCATGACAACATCGATCTGGCCACGGCGGAAAAATTCGGTATTCTCGAAATCGAGAACAATATCGTGAAAGAAATTCATATTATTTAATTTTCCGACTTTCGCATCATAGCCGGTATTTTCCGCAACAAACTCTTCGATAGATTTTTTAAGCGCATCGCTCGAACCGCCGAGATTGGCAAGAACTGCGAAAATCAGAATCAAACCGGCAAGAACACAGAAAAGAACCTTGAAAGTCGTCCCCAGCCATCTTCTGCGCTGCGGCTTTTCGTCAACAGTGGCTTCGCTCATTGTTTAATTCTCCAGATCCTCGAAGGGATCGCTCTTGTCGTTCGGTGAAAATCCAAAATTCTTCCAGCTCGCCAGCAGCTCCGGCGGCAAGGGCGCGGTTATATCGATGACGCCCTTGCGCATGGGATGCGGCAGGATAACGCGCCGCGCATGCAGATGCAGACGCCTGGCGTGCTCCATGGTTTCGATTTTGGCCGCCGATCCGCCATATTTTCCATCGCCAATGATCGGACTGCCCATTACCTGCGCATGAACGCGGATCTGGTGCATGCGGCCCGTACGCGGCCAGAACGCGACAAAGGCCGCATCGTCACCGACATTTTCCAGCACCGAATAATCGGTGCGGGATTTTTTGCCGTCTTTTTCATCGACGAGCATTTTTTCCTTGCGGGGGCCACCGCCCTTTATGAGGGCTGCGCGGATTGTGCCTTTCAAAATTTTCGGTGTCGGCGTGACAATCGCCCAGTATATTTTTTTAATGTCCCGGCCTTTGAATGTTTCGCCGAGAACGCGCGCGGCCTGCGCCGAGCGCGCCAGCAGGAGCACGCCGCTCGTATCCTTATCAAGCCGGTGAACGAGGCGCGGTTTTACGCCTTCCTTATTTTTCAGGGCGTCGAGCAAGCCATCAATGTGGCGTTTCATTTTCGTGCCGCCCTGCGTTGCGAGATCGGCGGGCTTGTTGAGCGCGATCACATCGCCATCATCGTAAATCACCAGCGATTTTATGAAGGCGCGGTCTTTGTCAGAGATTTCCTTGCGGGTTTTCTGACGCTGACCGATCGTGGCAATCGGCGGAATACGCACATCCTGCCCGGCTTTCAGGCGTGTTTCAGCCTTGGCGCGCTTGCTGTCGACGCGGATTTGGCCCTGGCGCATCAGTTTCTGCGCGAGAGTATAGGGAAGTTCCGGCACGTGACGCTTCAGCCAGCGATCGAGGCGCTGGCCGTCGTCGTCATCGGCGACTTTCAAGTGACGGACATTGCTCATGGCGTGATGAACCTCACAGCCCAGAGGCCCGCGAACAAGGCAACAATCGAAACACTTACGGACACGACAACGTATAAAACAGCCATAGCCGTTGCACCGCCATTCCATAAATTCGCGAAATCAAGCGAGAAGGCGGAAAAAGTCGTAAAGCCGCCGAGAAATCCCGTGATCAGGAACAATTTCATCTCTTCAGAGGGCTGCCATGCGAACGCAAACAATCCCGTCAAAGCCCCGATCAAAAAAGAACCGGCAATATTGACGATCAAGGTCCCCCAGGGAAAATCCATGCCCAGCAGTTTGCCGGCGCCGATATAGGTGCCGTAGCGGAAAACCGATCCCAGGGCGCCGCCGAGGGCAATGGCGAGTATTGTTTTCATAGGTTTAACCCCTTAATGTCCTGACATGTTTAGCTCTTTAAGCCCTACATATAAAGGAATTCTTTTGGCCCTGACCGGCTATTCGGCCTTTGCCGTGGCGGATATCTGCGCCAAGTGGCTTATGCAATATTACACGGTTTCGCAGGTTATCTGCATCGAGAACATACTGGCCGTGGTTTTGCTGGTTATTTTGTCCCCCCTGCTGGGCGGCATGAAGGGCACGTTTGACCGGAAAAACCTTAAAATCAACCTGTGCCGGTCGGCGCTCAATTTCATGCTCGCGATGATCCTGAACTATTGTTACAAGATTTTTCCGCTCGCCGACGTCTACACCATGATTTTTACCAAGCCGTTCATGGTCACCCTGCTGGCTTTCTGGTTTTTCAGGGAAATGGCCACTAAATCGCAGTGGCTGGCGATTGTTGCGGGGTTTATCGGTGTCATGATCGCCATGCGCCCGGGCACGGAAGGGTTCGACCCGATGCTTTTCCTGCCGCTTCTGGCCACGGTTATGATTGCGCTGCTGTTTTTTACGGCGCGATTTCTGGATAAACCAAGCGCGTTCAGCGCCGGCTTTTTCCCGACCCTTGGCGTTGCAGTTCTGGCCTTCCCGCTGATGGCTGCGGATTTCATTATGCCGGAAGCTAGTCATATGGCCGTTTTCCTGCTGCTCGGCATTGCAGCGGCATTGGGCATGACGACTGTGTCACTGGCCTTCAGGATTGCGGCATCCTCGGTGGTGGCGCCGTTCCTTTATATCGAAATGCTCTGGGCGCTAATTTTCGGCTGGATGATTTTCGGCGATGTGCCGGATCTCTGGATGCTTGTCGGCGCAGCCATCATTATCCTGAGCGGGATTTACTTGTTGGAAACTGAACGGCGTAATTTAGCCCAGTAATCAAGGCGTTTCCTGATTTCGCGTTCGAATCCGCGTTCCGGCGGATCGTAGAATTCCTGCGGGCCCAGATCCTCGGGCCAGAAATTCTGGCCTGAAAACGCGCCGTCATAATCGTGATCGTATTTATAGCCTTCGTGATAGCCGAGTTCTTTCATCAGTTTCGTCGGCGCGTTGAGGATATTTTTCGGCGGCATGAGTGATCCCGTTTTGCCTGCGACCTGTTTCGCCGCCTGGAACGCCATATAGCTCGCGTTGGATTTTGGTGCGGTCGCGAGATACGTGCAGGCCTGCGCCATGGCGAGTTCACCTTCGGGCAATCCCAGCCGTTCAAACGCCTGCCACGCGGCCATGACGACCTGCAGCGCCTGCGGATCGGCATTCGATATATCCTCGGATGCCACACACGCCATGCGGCGCAGGATATATTCCGGCGTTTCACCGCCCGCGAGCATGCGCGCCATCCAGTACAGCGCCGCGTCGGCATCGGAGCCGCGCAGGGATTTATGAAAGGCGGAGATAAGATTGTAATGCGCGTCGTCTTTCTTGTCGTAGAGCGGCGCGCGGCGCTGGATGATTTTCAGCAACCCTTCGGTATCCAGTTCTTTGGACTGATTTAAAACCTGCTCGGCCATCGACAGCGCATAACGCCCGTCACCATCGGCCATGGCTTTGAGCGTTTCGCGGGCGCGTTCATCAAGAGGAAATTTTTTCCCGGCCTCTTTCTCCGCGCGCTCTAAAATCGTTTCCAGCGCGGCGTCATCAAGGCGTTTCAGCACGAAAACCTGCGCCCGGCTGAGCAGCGCGGAGTTTAGTTCGAAAGACGGATTTTCCGTCGTCGCGCCGATCAGGATGATCGTGCCGTCCTCCATCACCGGCAGGAATGCATCCTGCTGCGATTTCGAAAAGCGGTGAATTTCATCGACGAAAAGCAACGTGCCCTTGCCGTTTTTATGCCGGATACGGGCGGAGTCGAAAATCTTCCGCAAATCCGCCACCCCGGAGAAAATCGCCGAAATCTGCTCGAAATGGAGGTCGGTATGGTCGGCCATGATCCGGGCCAGCGTCGTCTTGCCGCAGCCCGGCGGGCCCCAGAGGATAAAGGACGACAGGCGCCCGCCCTCCAGCATGGCGTTCAGGGGGCCGTCCGGCCCCACCAGGTGCTCCTGCCCGGCCACATCCTCAAGGGCGCGGGGGCGCAGACGCTCGGGCAACGGCCTGTTAAGCTGCTGCCCTGCCTCGTTTTCCTGTTTATCGGCTACGAACAAATCAGCCATATTCCTTGACCTTGACCCCCCTTGTGTGTGACATACATCAACTTATAAAATAATGGCGAACATATAAAGAACAAATATGGCTGCGCTTACACAAGTAAAGGGGTTGGGGTATACGGACGAGGTCGCGAAAAGCACCGCTCCGGCGTACCAGAAATTAGCTCGCCAATACCGCGAAGACTACTGGAAGACCCTTGCGCCCTACATCCATGAAATCAACCGCCTGAAGAAGGAAAAGAACGCCGTCATCCTGGCGCATAATTACATGACGCCGGATATCTTCTACGGCGTCGGCGATATCGTGGGCGACTCGCTCAAGCTCGCGCAGGAAGCCGCCAAGACGCAGGCCGACATCATCGTCCAGTGCGGCGTGCATTTCATGGCTGAGACGTCGAAAGTTCTTTGCCCTGACAAAAAAGTTTTTATTCCCGACATGAAGGCCGGGTGCAGCCTCGCGGAATCCATCACCGCCGAGGACGTGCGTAAATTAAAGGCGCAATATCCCGGCATCCCGGTCGTTTCCTATGTGAACACGTCGGCGGAAGTGAAGGCGGAATCGGATGTCTGCTGCACGTCGTCGAACGCGCTCAAGATCGTCAATGCGCTGGGCAAGGAAGGCCACAGCACCGTCATCATGACGCCGGATAAATTCCTGGCGCAAAATGTCGCGGCACAGACGGATGTCAAAATCATTATCTGGGACGGCGCCTGCATCGTGCATGAACGTTTCACGGCGCAGGATGTCAAGCGCGTCCGCGCACAGCACGACGATGCGATCGTTCTCGCCCACCCTGAATGCCCGCCCGAAGTCATCGCGGAATCCGATTACACGGGATCGACCGCGCAGATGGATGATTACATCAAGAAGAACCAGCCGAAGAAGGCGGTGCTGATGACCGAATGCTCGATGAGCGATAACATCGCCAGCGCCAACCCGGAAGTCGAGATGATCGGCGCATGCCAGATGTGCCCGTACATGAAGCGCATTTCGCTGCCGAAAATCCTGGCCTGCCTGCAAAGCGAGACGCCCGAAGTTACCGTTCCCGCCGAAATCATTCCCCGCGCCCGCCGCGCCGTCGAACGCATGCTGGAACTCAGCTGATGAATGCCCTGCTCATTGAAAAACTGGTGCGCGAGGCCCTTATGGAGGATCTCGGCCACGGGCGCGATGTCACATCCGAACTTCTTATTCCATCCGATGCCAGCGCAAAGGCCGTGCTGCGCGCCCGCGCGCCCGGCATCATTGCCGGTCTTATCGTCGGGCTGTCGGCTTTTACGCTCAGTGACGGCGATTTTGAAATCACGCTGCATGCGAATGACGGCGAAACGGTTGAGGCCGGACAGGATATCGCCGAGATCGAGGGACCTGCGCGGCCCCTGCTCACCGCCGAACGCACGGCGCTCAATTTCATCCAGCAGATGTCGGGCGTTGCAACACTGACCGGGAAATATGTTGAAAAAATCAAAGGCACGCATGCGAAAATAACCTGCACGCGAAAAACCGTGCCGAACCTGCGCGCGCTGCAGAAATACGCCGTGCGTTGCGGCGGCGGGCATAATCACCGCTCCGGTCTGGATGATATGATTTTGATCAAGGATAACCATATCGCTGTCGCGGGCGGCATTGAGGCAGCGCTGGATTTAGTCTCCAATGCCGGCCACGGCCTGAAAATCGAAATCGAGGTCGATACGCTGAAGCAGCTCGAGGCCGTTCTCAAGCATGGCGGCGCGGATATCGTCATGCTGGATAATTTCAAACCGGCCGACCTGAAAAAAGCCGTATCCCTCGCCAAGGGTAAAATCGTCACCGAAGCCTCGGGCGGCGTTACGCTGGAAACCGTGCGCGCCATTGCCGAAACCGGCGTCGATTACATTTCCGTCGGCGCCCTGACCCACAGCGCCCCGGCGCTGGATATGGGCCTCGATATAGATATCTAAATCATTGATAATAAATGATTAAAGGGCGAGTTTATAACCTTCGGAAATTAGGGTTAATTTCACTTTTTTTACCGATAATTATTATATAAGCCCGGCGCAGGGTGGCCGGGTAAAAAGGCTTAAATTCAAGAGCTTTGGATGGCGCGTTCCATAAATTTTATTGCAGGCATTCTGCTGGCCATGACTATCGGCACGGCGCAGGCGCAGGCCGTCCCGCAGCTCACGGATGAGAATATCCGCAGCTTCATCGAGCAGACAACGACGATCACATCCGGCAAAGAAACCGATATGGATGATGAGCAGATCGGCAACTATCTCGATGTACATCTTCATCCCGACGCGCGGTTCAAGAGCACGATGCGCTACGCCATTCCCGGTTTCGACGTTCAGGAGAAAACCATGAGCGTCGATAAAACGGACTTCATCGAGAGCATTCATCAATCCGGAAATACGATGGATAATTACGAAAGCCAGATTGAAATATCCGATATAAAAATCTCAAAAGACGGACGCAAGGCGACACTGAAAACCCGCACGCTTGAAAGCGGCATGATGCCCGTGGCCGATCATATTGAAAAAGAAGAAGTGCCCGTCGAGGGAATGTCCACCTGCACGCAGATTTTGATGCTCAGCAAGGAAGACGTCATCCAGATGTATAACGCGACGTGCGTGACGGATATTCAGTTCAAGACCTTCGATCCCTAGATATTCTCGTAAACGACAGGGCTCGCCAGGATATTTTCCCATTTCTTTTTCGGATTGAATGGCGCGAGAACCGGCTGTTCGCGGCTGCGCTGGATGCCGTAAAAGAAATACCCTTTATCGAAAATCGCCGAGAGATTGCGGTCGGTACGAAAATCCTTTTTTGAATGCTCGCCGAATTCGAAAATTACGAACGGGCGGTGCTTTTTAATCGTGGAGGCCAGTCCTTTCAGCACTTTTTTCTCATGCCCCTCCACGTCGATTTTGATGACGGCCGGGCGTATATCTTTTTCCATGAGAAAACGGTCGCCTTCGCGCACCTCGAACATGATATCTGCTTTTGCCCCTTCCTTCAGGAACATGCCGGTGCCGAGATTGTTTCCTTTAGGGAGCCGGAACGGCAACTCTCCGTCCTTTTCCGACAAACCAAACGGATATAAATGCAAATGCAGCAAATTATTGGCGGCGATATTACGCTCCGCGTGCTGGCGCACTCTTTCCCATGGCTCAAAACCGTGAATGGCATCCGCCACATCCGCAACCGCCAGCATGTGAAGGCCGGTATTGGAGCCGATATCCAGGTAAACCGCCTCGCGCTTGTTTTTCCTGCAATATTGCAGCAGTTTGCGCATCAGTCGAATGGTCGAAGGTTCATGCATGCCATAGCGGTAAACCTTGCAATCGAGATGGGTGTTCGTCGTGCCGTGATAACTCTGGCCGAATACGTCGAGGGCAAAATCTTCGGCTTCGGGAACATTGAGAAATTTTCCAAGTTTTTTGCGCAGGCGCAGCGGAATGGAGGAATTGCGGGTGATGTCGAGGATGAGAGACATGGCCGGTACTTTATTCGCCCGAAACCATGAGCTTCTTGATTTCGGCGATGCCCTGCGCGGGGTTCAATCCCTTGGGGCATGTCTTCGTGCAGTTCATGATCGTGTGGCAGCGATACATGCTGAACGGGTCCTTGAGTTTTTCGAGACGCTTTGCCTTCGCCTTGTCGCGCGTGTCGCGGATCCAGCGCCAGGCCTGTAACAAAACAGCGGGCCCAAGGAATTTATCGGAATTCCACCAGTAGCTGGGGCACGCGGTGGAGCAGCAGAAACAGAGGATGCAGCCGGCGGGACCGTGGCCGTCGGCGCCGTTGAGGGCTTCGGAGTCGGCCTGGGTCTGCAGGCGTTCGCGGCCGTTTTCCGGCACAGGATCGTCGTTCTGCATCCATGGCTCGATGGATTCGTATTGTTTGTAAACATGCTTGAGGTCGGGCACGAGGTCCTTGACCACCGCCATGTGCGGCAGCGGCGTGATCTTGGTGTTGTCACCGCAGTCATGAATGGCCTTCGTGCAGGCGAGTGTATTCGTGCCGTCGATATTCATCGAGCAGGAACCGCAGATGCCTTCGCGGCAGGAGCGGCGGAAAGTCAGCGTCGAGTCGATCTTGTCCTTGATGTAGATGATCGCATCGAGAACCATCGGACCGCATTTGGAGAGATCGATCGTGTACTCGTCGAGGCGCGGATTTTCGTTTGTATCCGGGTCCCAGCGGTAAATGCGGAAGGTTTTTTTACGGGAGGCATTCCCTGCGGCGTCTATTTTTCTGCCGGGGAGGATTTTGGAATTCTGCGGGAGCGTAAACTGGACCATGGGGTTCTATATAGTTTGTTTGGGTTCATTTCGGGAGGGGGTGGTCTCCCTCTTTGATTTTAAACAACTTTCACTTAGTTCGTTCCATATGCCGTTTTTAACAAACTAATAAACAACCAACAAAACCCGCGTAAAAACTAGCACAAAACGCGGATTTTTTAAATAACTTAGTATACCCTCGCCTTCGGCGGGATGGGTTCGACCTCGCCGGTCAGGGTGTGCAGGATGACGGGGCGGTAGTCGATTTTGACTTTGCCGTTATCGTCTATCCAGGAAACGGTGTGTTTCATCCAGTTCTTGTCATCACGGTTTTTGAAATCCTCGCGCGCGTGGGCGCCGCGGGATTCCTCGCGGTTGGAAGCGGAATGCATGGTGACGACGGCCTGAGACAATAGATTGTCCAGCTCCAGCGCCTCGGCAAGGTCGGTGTTGAAGATCATGGATTTATCAGTGACCTGCATGTCGCCTTTTTGCGCGAAGGATTTGTCGATGAGCTTGACGCCCTCTTCCAGCGTATCGCCGGTTCTGAATACGGCGGCGTGGTTCTGCATGTTGCGCTGCATTTCAAGGCGGAGGTCGGCGACGCGGGTTTTGCCCTTGCCGTGACGGATGCGATCAAGACGGTCCAGCCCGGCCTCGGATTTCAGCGGTTTATGCGGCGATCCGGGTTTGACCTTCTCGGCGGCGCGGATGGCGGCGGCGCGGCCAAAGACAACGAGGTCTAACAGCGAGTTGGAACCGAGGCGGTTCGCGCCGTGAACGGAGACGCAGGCGGCCTCGCCGATGGCCATCAGGCCGTTGACGACGCGGTTGGGATCGGATGCCGCCGGGTTGACGACTTCGGTTCTGAAATTGGTCGGGATGCCGCCCATGTTGTAATGCACGGTCGGCAAAACGGGAATCGGCTCGCGCGTGACATCAACGCCCGCAAAAATACGCGCGGATTCCGCGATGCCCGGCAGGCGCGAATGGATAATGTCGGGATCGAGATGCATCAAATTCAGGTGGATGTGGTCTTTATGCTCGCCGACGCCCCTGCCCTCGCGGATTTCAACGGTCATCGAGCGGGAGACGACGTCGCGGGAGGCGAGATCTTTTGCTGAAGGCGCGTAGCGTTCCATGAAGCGCTCGCCCTCGGAGTTGGTGAGGTAGCCGCCCTCGCCGCGTACGCCCTCGGTAATTAAACAGCCAGCGCCGTAAATGCCGGTCGGATGGAACTGGACGAATTCCATGTCCTGCAGCGGGATGCCCGCGCGGAGCACCATGGCGTTGCCATCGCCGGTGCAAGTGTGCGCGGAGGTGCAGGAGAAATAGGCGCGGCCATAGCCGCCGGTGGCGAGGATGACTTCGTGCGCGCGGAAGCGGTGGATTGTGCCGTCGTCCAAATTCCACGCCGTGACGCCGCGACACACGTCGCCATCCATGATGAGGTCAAGCGCGAAATATTCGACGAAAAACTCAGCCTTGTGTTTCAGGGCTTGTGTGTAGAGCGTGTGGAGGATGGCGTGGCCGGTGCGGTCGGCGGCGGCGCAGGTTCTTTGTGCCGTGCCCTTGCCGTAGTGCGTGGTCATGCCGCCGAAAGCGCGCTGGTAGATTTTCCCCTCTGCCGTGCGCGAAAACGGGACGCCGTAATGTTCGAGTTCGATGACGGCGGGGATGGCTTCCTTGCACATATATTCAATGGCGTCCTGGTCGCCGAGCCAGTCGGAGCCTTTGATGGTGTCGTAGAAATGGAAGCGCCAGTCGTCCTCGCCCATATTGCCGAGGGCGGCGGAGATGCCGCCTTGTGCCGCGACGGTGTGCGAGCGGGTCGGGAAAACCTTGGTGACGAATGCTGTCTTGAGGCCCTTCTCCGCGCAGCCGAAACCAGCGCGAAGGCCTGCGCCGCCCGCGCCGACGACAACGACGTCATATTCGTGATCGATGATTTTGTAACTTTGACTCATAGGAAGGCGACTTTCACGATTGCGAGAATGGATATGGCGCCGACCGCGGCAAAAGCGAGGCATTTGAGAGTCATCGAGGCTTTCAGGAGGCCGGGGGCATGGACGTAATCTTCGAGGATTTCATGGACGCCGAGCATGGCGTGATAAAACGTGATGATGATGAACAGGATCATGAATATTGCGTTCACGGGCGCCGTGAGCCAGGCGATGAACACTTCGTAGGGCGCGCCGATGAGGCCGACGATATTCAGCACCAGCCAGACGCACAGGGGAATGGCTACAATCGCCGTGAGGCGAAGGACTTTCCAGTGTTTTACAGCGTCGAGGGCCATCAGGGTTTCCTAGTTATAAACTTCATACCACGTGGCGGCGGTCGCCAGCGCGGTGAGCAGCAGCACGACGTAACCGGACATGTAGGCTTGTTTGAGTTTGAAGCCGCGGCCGGTGTCCCAGATCAGGTGGCGGATGCCGTTAAAGAGGTGGTAATAGAGCGCGACGCTCCAGCCGAACATCATGAAAATGCCAAGCGGCGAGCGCGCAAAATTCATGGCGGTGTTGTATGGCCCCTCGCCCAACGCCGCAGCGACAAGCCACCACGCGATCATCAGCGCGCCGATGGACAGCGCCGCGCCGGTTATGCGGTGCAAAATCGACAGATTGGCGAGAAGCGGCAGGCGGTAAACCTGCAGGTGCGGCGAGAGAGGCCTGTTGGAATTGGCGGACATTTTATCTCTTTCAAGGCGCGCGCGGGCAAGGGCCCCGAGCACCCTTATAATAGGTTTTTTCCCTGTGAAATCAATGGGGGTTTTAAGCCGCGGCGCGGGCTTTCAACCGGTTTTTTACCAGCAATTCCGCGATTTGCACGGCATTCAGCGCCGCGCCCTTGCGGAGGTTGTCGGACACGCACCAGAAGTTCAGGCCGTTTTCGACCGAGATGTCCTCGCGGATGCGGCTGACATAGACATCGTCGTCGCCTTGCGTTTCGGCGGGAGTGGCGTATGAAAGTTCGTTATCGGTGTCGATAACGGTAATGCCGGGGGCCTTGCGCAGGATTTTGCGCGCTTCATCCGCGGAAATTTCACGCTCGAACTCGACATTGACCATTTCAGAGTGACCGATGAAAACGGGCACGCGCACACACGACGCGCAGACCTTGATGGACGGGTCGAGAATTTTTTTGGTCTCGGCGACCATCTTCCATTCTTCTTTCGTCATGCCGTCATCCATGAATTTGTCGATATGCGGGATGACGTTGAACGCGATCTGCTTCGGATAAACGTCCGGCGCGGGGATATCGTTCATGAAGATGCCCTTCGTTTGATTGAAGAGCTCGTCCATCGCGGCCTTGCCGGTGCCGGACACGGATTGATATGTCGCGACCACGACGCGCTTGATTTTTGCGGCGTCATGGAGAGGCTTTAGCGCGACGACCATTTGAATGGTCGAGCAGTTCGGCACGGCGATGATGTTGCGTTTTGCGTAGTCCTTGATCGCGTCCGGGTTCACTTCCGGCACGATGAGGGGGATATCCGGCTCCATGCGGAACAGGCTGGTTTTATCGATGACGATGGCGTGTTTCGCCGCGCGCGGCGCGAATTCTTTCGAGACGTCGGAACCGGCGGCGGAGAACACGATATCGGTGCCTTTGAAATCGAAGGTCGCGAGGTTCTGGACTTTCAGATTGCGGTCGCCATAGGAGACTTCCTTGCCCACGGAACGCGCCGAGGCCAGGGCGACGACTTCGTCAGCCGGGAATTTGCGCTCATCCAGAATTTTCAGGACTTCCGTCCCGACATTGCCGGTGGCGCCGACGACTGCGATTTTGTATCCCATAATAGTCTCCAACAACTTTTTTCTGTCACCCCAGCCTTCGCCAGGATGACGGTTTGGATAGAGTGTGATAATCTATAAATGGCTTTGAAAGCAAGGTTTTCGTCAGTATTTCATGCAGGATTCCTCGATATACGACAATATCCCCCTCGCGGTGTGCGTGCTGCGCAAAAGCCGCATGGGCAACGAGGTTCTCTATGCCAATGCCTCCTTCGCCCATATGGCCGGGGCGGACAAACCTGAGCAGGTGAAGGGGCAGAATTTCGACAATGTGTGGCCCGACCTGGAGGCGTCGGTCTTTCTTAAAAAGTTAAAAAGCGTAACGCCGCCAAAGACTTACATCATGCCTGCCAGCCGGATCTATAAAACCGGCAAGCGCTGGGTCAGTTTCGTGATTACCGAAAGCGCATGGGACGGCGAAGAGGCCTTTATTTTGTGGGGCGCGGATATTTCCGCGACCAAGGAGCATGAGGAAGAGCTGATCGCCGCTGTCGAGAAGGCCGACGCGATGGCGGAAATGAAATCCAATTTCCTGGCGACGATGAGCCACGAGATCAGGACGCCGATGCAGACGATTTACGGGCTGCTGGAACTGATCGCCGACGAACGCCCGGACGAGCGCATCAGCGCGATGGTCGGCACGGCGCAAAGCGCGGCGAGCGGGCTGCTCGAAATTCTGGACGACATTCTCGACCTTGCGAAGATGGACGCGAACAAGATGGAACTCGACGTATTCGAGGTCCCGGTGCGGACGCTGGTGCGCGGCATTCTCGAAGCGCTGGCGGTGAAGGTGCATGGCATCAACGTGGAACTGAAGGACGATATTGCCGCCGACGTTCCGTTTGTGATTATCGGAGATCCAAAAAGGTTACGGCAGATCATTATGAATCTTGCTGGCAATGCGCTGAAATTCACGAAGGATGGCAGCGTCACGGTACGGGTCACGCGCGAGCTCAAGAATATCACGGTCCCGGCGGGCAAGCTGGGATTGCGTTTCGAAGTGATCGATACGGGCATCGGCATGAGCCCGGAGGTTTGCGCCAAGCTGTTTCAGTCCTTCACGCAAGCCGATAATTCGACCTCGCGGAAATATGGCGGCACGGGGCTCGGGCTTTCAATTTGCCGGAAACTGACCGAATTGATGGGCGGCAAGATCGGCGTCACCAGCGCGGAAGGCCAGGGATCGGTTTTCTGGTTTGAAATTCCGACCGAGGAAGTGGATGTCAATAAAACAACGATCGAGCTGCCGAAGCTGGACGGTATTTCCGTTTTGTCGGTCGAGGATCACCCGCGCGGCGCGAAGGAAATTGTCAATTCGCTGCGCTCGATGGGCGCGACGGTCGAGAGCTGCCCCTCCTACATGGAAGGTTACCAGCTCGTGCAGCGCCGCCCGTTCGATGTCGCGGTGATCGACCAGGGATTGCCGGACGGCCTCGGCATCGACCTGATCAAGGAGATCATGCATATCAGGCCGAATATCGGCCTGATCATGTACACGGTGCGCGATGACGTGGGATTGCAGCATAGTTTGCAGGCGTTGGGGGTGACGTATCTCACAAAACCGGCGAGCCGCGCGGGCCTCGGCGAAGCGGTGAAAAACGCCGTAACGAAGACAAGCCACATCAATATCGAGGGGCCGACCCGCCTGCTGATCGCCGAAGACACGATCAGTGTGCAGGAAATTCTGAAACGCCAGCTGCAAAAGGTCGGCGTCGAGGCGGATTTTGTCGAGAATGGCAGGCAGGCGCTGGATGCGCTGGAGACCGGCAAATACGGTATTTTGATTACAGACCTGCACATGCCGGGCGTCGATGGTTACGGCCTTGTCGATGCGATCAGGAAGAAAGAGAAAACGAATGGCGGGCATTTTCCGGTTATCGCCCTGACCGCCGACGTGCAGATGGCGCAGCGCGATGCCTATTTAAGGCACGGGTTCGATGAATGTCTGCTGAAGCCGGTTTCACTCGGCCAGTTCAAAAGGCTGCTGATCCGCTGGGGCCTTCTGAAAGAGATACCGCAGGAAGAAATTGCCAGGGCCAAACCCGTACAAAAAAGCGCGGCGGCGGTCGACAAAGCGGCAATGCGCGAATTGATGGGCGCGTTTGATGAGAACGCGATTGAGATGCTCAACATGTTCAGCGAAATGACGGCGCCGCTGATTACCCGCATTCAGAAGGCGCAGGACCAGCACGATTTTCACGAGCTTAAAGAAGCGGCGCACAGTCTGAAGGGCGCGGCGCGATCGGCCTGCTGCAACATCCTCGGCGATATGGCCAGTGAATTGCAGGACAACGCCGAGCGGAAAAAGCCATCGGAGAATTTGGTGCATGACATCGTTGCGGAATTCGCGCGCGCCGAAATAGAAATCAAGACATTGAAGCCGGACGATTAGTCCCGGATTAGTCGGCGGAAGAGCAATCGCTCTGATCCGGCGGATTGCTGTTCGTTTCGTCGCCGTCAGTGTCGCCGTTGAAAACGGCCTCGGTGTTGTTCATCACCATCCAGAGGCGGAAGCAAACACTGCCGGAAGGGCATTCGAGGTCGCCATCGCTGTCGAGCTCCTCGGCGCCGCCCGTGGCATCGACGACATCGGCTTCGCACTCCGCGAATTTTTCATCGAGCTTGGTCAGGGCCGTCATGAGGAAGGCATCGCTCTTGGCGGTAGCGGTCCAGAAGAAAATGCCGTCTCCGCCATTGTAATATTCCCATTCACCGAACAATTCCGGCGGCGGCGGCAGGAATTTACCCTCCGCGCCGGTAAAAATCAGCTCGTGATTATCGTGGTCGTTATTTTCGCCGGGATTATTGCCGGGGCAACGCAGGTGGCGCACCTGGTGGTCGCCGGACCGGTCCGGCGTGGCATTGGTGTAGAAAGTTGAATCGGGATTGATGGGGTAATTCCTGCGGGCGCCGGGGTCGGTCCCGGCCGCATTCGTGCAGTGCGCCTCCAGCGGCACGGCGTCCTTGATGCAGCGGTCGCCCTTGGGATAGGACAGCACGCATTCCTGCAGCGCGGCGCGAATGACGTTGGCCTGGCTTTCGACCTCCGAGAGCGTTTTAAACGTGTTCTGGGTGGAGGTCTGCTGGCTGGAGGGCTCCATGAAGGTAATGGTCAGGGCGGCCAGCAGCGCAATGGCGATCAAAATATAAACAAGCGCGCTTCCTCTCTCGTATTTGCGGAAGCGCGCCTGTGACATGTTTTCGATCCTGTAGAAAAGAAAATGCGGGAAGGGACGTTAACGCCCCTTCCCCGCGTGACTTATTGCTCGATCAGAACGTGGTAGTAGTAGTTCACACCACCTTGCGAGAAGCAGCCGAAGGCCTGACCGTTAAGGGTGCTGGTCGTCGCATCGCCGATGGTTCCGCCGCTGCCGCCGGAAGCAAGGGCAGTCACGTAGCCAGCACCGCCACCGAGTTTCGACGTGACGTCGATACCGGTTTCAGCCACGGCGGCCGGGCCGATGCCAAGCTCGTCGTTGATCCTGTTGCAGATAGCGGTTTCAACGTTCGGCAGGATCGCCATGATTTCGACCGTCGTCGCCGTTTCGTTGTCGTTGGCAGTCGGGGCGGTCGTTCCGACAAGAGCGACTTCGTTCTGGCCGTTGAATATCCAGGGCTGCGAGCTTGATCCCGTCACGACATTCTCGGGAGCCTCGACATAGGTCGCGCCGCCGCCATCGGGGTGGAACACACAGCGTGAGGTTGAGGTGCATGATGCGTAATCGGACGGCGGATTGAATTGCAACTGGTCGGCAGCAACGTTGCTGGAAACCATCATGCGGATAATCGCCGTTCTGATCGATGAGGGATATTGGGTGATCTGGGCGCTGCTGATCAGGTTGGTTTCGTTACCGGCATCCCCGCCCCCCGATCTGCTTGACTGCGTTACAGCGTATGATAGCGCTGCGAACAGGGCCACAGCGATAAGGATGAGGAACAGAACGTTTCCTCTTTCCATTTTACGCTGGCAGTTTTGGGTATTCTCGAGCATGTATTTTCTCCGTTTAACTCTGATCACTATATCATCCCGGCTTATCGACGGAAACCTTGTTAATCTTGAGGGCTGCCGCTAACGGCACCCTCTCACATTCGCGCCCCACGCACAATCTGTCAATGCTGACCCGCCATCCTGTACCCCCATTCTGGATATGGCCTATGGCCTCCCGGAACTGGCCGAAAGCGGCGGTGTTCTCGGCTGTTACCAGAATAGACGCCCCATTCTCCTTAATCGAGAGGCCCGTATAGATGGTTTTAATTTTATCAACAAATTCTGCGACTTCCTTGGGGTTGACCGGAATATCCTTAATAACCGGGACGATCGGCTTCAGAGCCTCGGCTTCCGCCAGTTTGGCCTTTAATTCCGTCATTTTCTGCATCTGTATGGTTGCATAGAGGCCCAGCGCCCCGGCGGAGGCCCAAGCGATCCCGGCTATCACGAGCATGCTCTGGCCCGCGTGCTGGGGCAGTTTTTCGAGAAAAGCGTTAAGATCCTCGGAAACCTTGGGATCCGCGTATTTCTTCAAAGCGCGCCAGTCGAATGATTTTAAGGATTTTAAATCAATCATTTATGCCCCACTTGGTCCCTGACATCCTACTTTGAATTTTTGATCCTGATACGGCCGTCTTTTTCATCGATTTTGGTGGGCTGGCCGAATTCCGCCGCGAAAGCCTTGGGAACAAGCGCCTCCCATTCGACCTTGCCGCCTTTAACCTCGTACCGGACCAGCGTGCCGTCCTTGGCCGCCAGCGCGTCCAGCAATTCCTGGATGCGGACGATATGCTTGATGGTATCGCTCTGCATGGCGCTGTGCGCCTTGAGCATGAGTTCATTGGATGCCGCTTCGGTTTCCTGCTGCACAGTGGTGAGGTTACGCTGCGTCATGCCGGCGCCGATCAGGTTAAATACCAGCACAAGGGCAGCAATCAACGCCACCAGCATTCCCGAGAACAGCAACATGCGTGCCGTCGCGCGCGAGAGTTTTTCGGTCTTGAGCTGTTTGTTACGCCAGGGGACGACATCGGCGACTTCGGGATTGATGGTGACGAAGTTGGCGTCCATGCTTTGCACGCGCGGTAAAATCGTACGCGAAGCGCCGAGGAAAACCTGCATGCGGCCCGTTTCAGGATCCCATCTCAGTGCGGAAGCGATACCTTCCTGTTCATAGAGGTAAACCGTTTCGTGATCCCAGTATTCGCTGTTGCCCGGCAAAGCCGCGGCCAGCGGGCACCAGCTGTGCGGGTTCGAAGCGAGCGACATGGATGGACAGGCGAGATACCAGACCTTGCCGCTGTCGACCGAATAGCAGAAGTGAACTTTCTCGGTGCTGCAGGCCTGCGCGGCGGCGTTCCACACAGCTTCCTCTTCCGTGCCGGGAATGTGCGGAACAGATCCGCCGATAAGCTCGAAGGGAAGATAAGGATAAAGCTCGCTGACGAAATCCTTGGCTTCGCCGGCAAGAAAATCAGCCATGCCGGGACGCGGACGGGACATGCCGCTCCGGCCCTTTTTTTCAGAAGGCTTGCCTTTTTCAAAGGCGTCTTTGTCCTTCGCTCCAATGACCAAGCTCACATCGCTCCTTGCATCAAGCCACCCATCATCGAATCCATGCTCATATTCATGACCGTCAGGGCGTAAATTGCAGAACCAAAAGCGACCGCGAGGAAGACGCCGGTGAGGGCGAAAGCCAGCCAGACGATAAGAGAGTGTTTTGTCTTGGCGGCCTGCGAACGCATTTCAGAAATAGACTCCATTACTGTAGCAACTTGGCCGAGGTCCGACAAGCTCGCCAGTTCAAGGCGCTCGTTGCGGGTCAATGGCGCCCGGTCGAGGGCCGAGCCCAGCGAAACGCCGCGGCCAAGGTCTTTCAGCGATTCTTCCCAGTACATGGCCACGTCAGGGGCCGAGGAGGCTTCAGCAGATTGTTCTAATGTATCGTTGATCGGCACAAGGCCGCGCAGCATCCGCGCGGCGGCGGACATGGAATCGGCGAAGGCCAGGTCGCGAAGATATCCACCGATAAGCGGGATGGCGCGAACGACGCGCGCGGTGGGCCAGTCTTTTTTGCCGCGGTTGACCCAGAACGAGAACACGCACCAGCCCATGAAAACGCCCATGCCGACGGAGAACCAGATCAGGATGTCCCAGGTCAGACCCAGGCGCCAGACCACGACGGTGAATTTTTCCAGTTCCTCGGGATTGGTCGGAGGGTTGTCGGTGAACCATTTTATAACCATGTCCTTACCGGCCCAGAGAGAAGACACGATCGAGAACACGTCGAAGGCCAGCCAGCCCATGGTGCCCATGATCGCGCGCGCGTTTTTACGTTTCTGCGTAATAGAATGAATGGCGTGAGGGATACCCTCCACCAGGCGGTTGGCGCGTTCGGAACCGGCGAGAATGGCGAGCGTGCCGTGATCGAAAATATTCAGCGCCTTCAGCGCGTCGATGATGCCAAGACCGCGGGCAAGCGCCTCGCGCGCCGGCGCCATGATGTTCTGGCGGCGCGGCGAGGTTTCGGCCTGGATGATTTTCCACAGCGCAACGCCGGGCGATGTCGAGGTCGAGCGGAACTGGATACCGCGCAGAAGCTGGACCTGCCACCATGTGGAGCGCGCCAATATGCGTTCGAGGGGCGAGCGCTCATGCGGACGGATGGCGAGCGCGTAGCCGCCTTTTTTGATAATGGCATCACGCACGTCGTCTTTGGATGGAAGGTAAAAGGATTCCGTCACCCGTTTCGGACCGGATGTCGTCTCGTACGCGATTTCAGCAACCCACTGCTGCATGGAATTATTCTTCCAAATATGAGAGCGCCGCTTTCGGATCGACAAGGCCGCTGACGACAAGATCGACCAGGCCTTCGCGGCGCGTGTGAACCACGACGCCCTCTTCGTTGATGACCTTGTTCACGTTGCCGATCAGGGCTTCGTAAATATGGTTTCTCTGCGCCGGACCGAGGGTAATGAGAATGGCGTCCAGAAGCAGCGTGCGGCCGGAAATTCCAGTGCGGTTACAAAGATCGCAGCCGCTGGTGTTATGACGGCGGATCTTGACGTCTTCCTTGAATCCGAAAGCGTCCATCTCTTCCTGATTGAGAACTTCACTCACCTTGGCTTTGTGCGAACAGCCCTGGCAGAGCGTGCGCAGGAGGCGCTGGTTCAGGATGGCGCGCACCTGTTGCGACAATGTATAGGTCGAAGAACGTTCACGCTCGGACGGCATCAGAGAACGTAAGCGTTCAAATGTCTGGAGCGCCGTATCGGCGTGGACTGTTGAAATCACGGTGTGGCCGGATTCAGCGGCGCGCAGCGAGGTTTCCACCGTGTCGCCATCGCGCATCTCGCCGATGATGATGTAATCGGGATCGTGACGCATCGCGGCGCGGATGAGATCGGCGAAAGAACCGCCCGGCATGCCGGGGCGGACCTGCCATTGCGTCGCATAGCGCAGTTCGTATTCGATCGGGTCTTCGATGGTGAGAACGTGTTTCCTGCGGCGGTCGATCTGCTGGACGCACGCATATAATGTCGTCGTCTTACCGGAGCCGGTCGGACCGGAGAGCAGGATCATGCCGCCGCCGCCCTTGATTTCCGGCGAGAGAAGCTTGGCGAGGTAATCGCCGACATCCTCGTGACGGCGGAACAATTCATCGAAACCTTTAAGCGAAGCGCGGTCGAGAAGACGGAGGGTCAGTTTTTCGCCGTCCTGCGCCTGCGGGCCTGCGGCGACGCGGACGTCGATGGCGCGGCCCTGCCAGGTGAAACCGAAACGGCCATCCTTGGGCGTTGTGCGGTCGCCGAAGTTCAGGCCGGCGTCGCGCTTGAGAAGAGTCGTCAGACGCGCCATCGCCTCGGCGGGCAGAAGGTGCATCGGTATCAGGTCGCCGTCGATGCGGTACTTGATCCAGTTCGGCGCATCGGGATTGTTGTCCTGCACGAGGTGAATATCGGAGGCGCGCATCTGGAGCGCCTCGGCCATCAGGTCGCGCTGGAACTGGTTGAGCAGAAGGCCGTTGTCGCTGTCGGCGAGCCAGAGCGCGAGAGTCTTTTCGCAGCGGTCGGCGGAAAGATCGTGCACCGAGCGCAGCGTGTCGGTGAGTTCCTTACGGTCCCAGACTTCAATTTCGACGCGCTCGACATGGAAGCCGGAACGGTTGGCGGTGGAGAAAAGATTTTCAATCTGGCGGTCGTTGAGATCGTGCAGAGGCGCGATGCGCAACACGCCGTCGCGAAGACCGATGAGGTGAATGGAGAGCGGCAGCCATGACTGGACTGGAAGAACGGCGCGGAGCTGGTCGCCCGTGGCGCGGTCCTTGATGCCTTCTTCTTCCTCGGTCTGGGAAGGCGCAACAGCGCCGGCCATATCGAGAAGCTGTTCGGTGGAGCGCGGAATTCCCTGCTCGAGCAAAAGCGCGCGTTCGCGCTGGACCATATCAAGATAGCGTTCGCGGCCCTCGGAAGAACGGATTTTTTTCCGCGCGGCGCTGCGACGGCGCTCTACGCCGCCGGGCGGTTCGGAATCACCCTTGCTGCGCCTGTCGGTATCCTGATCGTTCGTCGCATCGGACATAAATTAACCACCGGTTTCGTTTGCCCCAGGGCTGGCGGGCGCGCTATTTACAGAAGAATTCCCACCAGCACTACTATTCTTATTTGATGATGACGAAACCCGGTTAATAGAAGATAAAGAACGGTCGAAAAGAAGCAAGATTCTTTGGCCCTGATAAAGGAATTCGATGCCATTCTTCTGAATCGCCACAAACCACGGGACTCCGCCGAGCACAATCTCCTCATTATCGAAAACAATGCGGCTGCCGCCGGGGCCGTTTATGATCGCCCTGGTCGGTGAAAACGATGTGATTTTATACCCATCCAGTACGCTGGCGGCATTGGGCACCGATACCGAATAAGAAGACAAGCCGGCTTCAGCCGCGTTTTTCTTGGCGGCGGCGGCGATGTCCGCCGAGGCGTTCGGATCGAGCGATGGATCAAGCGGAAGCTGAACGGCACTGCCGCCGTTGAGCACGATGGCCTTCTGATCCTGGCTGACAGGCTGTTCGGAGCCGCCGCGAATGGGAAGAACGAGAACGCCGCGGGCGCCGTCATGCAGAATTTGTATGTCGTCATACAGGGAGCCAACGCGCGTCGGCGACCAGGTGATGGTCAGGGGACAAGCCTGGATAGGTTCAAGCACGGTGGCGGCAAGACAGCCGTTATCCTTGAAGCTGAGACCGTTATCGCTGCCGGAAATGCGGATGTCCTGAATGGTGACGGGCGCGTCACCCGCGTTGACGAGCGAAACGGTAATCGTCGAGGCCGTCTGCACGGCCGTGCCGAAATCGATTTCACTTTGCGAGGCGACGAGCAATCCGCGGCCCGGCACGGCCTGCGGGAACACTTCCGCTTTTTCTACGCTCTCCGGCTTGAATTCGCCGACGAGCGGCACGCTGGTGAGCGCCGTAGGGCCGGTGTGCCGAACGACGAGCACGCCCGAAGAGCGCCCTTTCGTTTTCGGCGACCAGGAAACGATTGCGATACAGGCCTGACCGGGTTCGAGTTCTTTACATTCCGTTTTGAGCGCATAGCCGGACTGGTCGCTGGCGTCGATGCTTATGGCGCTGATGTCGAGCGCGGTCGAGGTGATATTGCGCAGAATGATGGGCGCAGTGATCGTCTGGCTTGCATCCATGCTGCCGAAATCAACTTCCGCCGGAATGGCTTCGATATCACTCGCGAGCGTTTCCGATCCTTCGCCGCCGGCCTCGACCTGGCCGGAGAGAGTCGCCGAGACGAGGCGCGTCTTGCCGTTATGCGACATCAGCATTTCGACGCGCCATGAACCGGCCTGCAGACCCTTGACCGAAAGCGCGACCGCGCATTCCGCGCCGGGCGCCAGGGGCGTTTCCTCGCACTGGTTGAGAGCCACGTTCGCGGAGACCGTTGAAGACGGATAAAGACGGATCAGGCCGGTCTCAACCGGCTGCCCGCCGTCGTTACGGAAACGGACAACGACCTGCGCGGTTGCGCCGGTCGGAACCGTGCCGCCATCAACCGTGGGAAGAACAGGAACAAGGCCGCCACCGGCAGCAGCACCATTACCCGAGCGGGCACCGGGATCGTTAAAGCCTGCATATTGCGCATACGCGTCACCACCCGCACTCAACGAGAGAGCGAGCACACAAAGACCTAAATGAAAAATCCTAGAAATCTGCGAGCGCATGAAAGGACAGGCTGGAATTAACAGAATACAGCGCCCCAAGAGCGCCGTTTCTCTGATTCTATCATAAAAAAGAAAAAAGCCGGAGCCCTAAAAAGCGACCGGGCTTTATTTAATGTTTTGAATCAGATACTAGCCGCCGGGATTTAACAGCGCATCCGGGATGGTGCCGCTATCGAATTCATTTTCCCTAACCGCAGACCGGGCAGAAGCGCCGGGGTCCATGGATGCCGGGGTTACGCCGCCAAGACCACGATTCATCATTTCTCTATTGTTTTCAGCCGTATAGACGATGACTTTCGGCTTCAGCAGGAAGACAAGCTCGGTATTGGTGACGGTGGCGCTGCGCGATGTGGCGATGATCGGCTCCTGGAATCCGGGCCCGGATTTATCGAACTGGTCATTTTCGCGCACGAGGCCTGCGATCAGCAGTGAATCGCCGGGACGGATGCGGATCTGGGTGGAAAGTTCGCGCTCCGTCGTTTCAGGAAGCTGCAGCGTCGTTCCATCGGCATCGAATTCCTGGAACCGGCGGAACTCCTGCAATTCGATCTGTATCGTTCCATAAATCGTGGCGTTGTCCCACGCGCTGGCGATTGTGAGAGTGAAGCCGGTATCGACGGAGTCCGTTTCCGTGGAAACCGTAACCTCGCCATCGTCAACCGAACGGCTGAGCGAGGAAACATAATTGACCGTATCGGCCGCGCGCAGCGTTGCCTGCGCGCCGGAGAGCACGGTGATCTGCGGCTGCGAGATCGTTTTCACGGCGCCGTAATTCGAAATGAACTGGAACACCTGATTGCCGGCGAAGGATACATCGCCCGTGGTCGGCAGACCGATGCTGACCGGCGTGAAATCGGCGCCGGTGCCGCCGGGGAAGTCGATGCCGACATTCCATTTACCGATCGTATCAATCGCCTGCCAGTCGATGCCGGTGGCATTATCGGAGTTCAGCGCCACTTCCCAGATATAGACTTCAAATACGATAAGGGCCGTATTGGAACGGATTTTCTGGAAGTAACGCTCGGCGAGCTGGGCCGTGCGGTTGGTCGCCTCGTAAATGATCGTGCGCGTACCGGGCTCGGTGGTGGCAGGAGCACCGGTGATAGCCTGCAGGCCTGTCGCCAGCGCGGAGAGAATATCCGTCTCGCCGCCGACGGGCGGAACCGTGACGGTGAAGGTCTGGGTTTCCTTGATCACCAGCAAGCCGTCTTCATACGAGCAGTACAGATCGGCAAGGCCGCAAACGCGCTCGACGACCTTATTCAGCGGGCCGCGCAGGTTGGCGACCGTGATGGTGCGAGTCAGGGCCTCATTGGTCTCAAAAGCCAGCGGCAATTCATAATCGGCAAGGATGAGCTGAAGCGCGCCGGCCAGCGTTTCCGAGCGCAGCTCGAACGGTCCGACGATTTCATCCGGCAGCGAGTCGCCGCCCTCGGCCTCAGGCACCAGAACATCGCTGCCCAGCGGCAGATACAGCACGCTGTCGGGCTTTTCATTAACAGCCTCGGGACGCTCGTTCGCCATGGTCGGCGAAGGGATCTTGGCGTTGCGGGCGCCGGGAACATCCACCTGAGCGCAGGAGGAAAGCAGCGAAAACGCGCCAATCAGCATGGCTGCCTTGCCGAAAAAACCTGCTTTATATCTAAGGCCGGGAGACATCACGAGGCACGTTCCTGAGAGTGGAGAGTTCGAGTTACCGTCTTCACCAGCCTATCGCGCTGGACAGGTTTCATCAAGACCGCCGCCACACCCCACTTGTTCGCTTCGTTCAACAGGTCGGGATTATTGTCGCCGGTCACAAGAACGACGGGCGTTTCCATCTCGCGGGCGCGCACGGCCTTTATGAATTCAAAACCATCGATCGGCTCCATGCGCACATCGACGATGGCCATGGCGATATCGGGATTTATGGCGGCCATAGCAGCGTTGCCGTCCCGGGCTTCCACGGCCTCGAAGCCCGCCTCGTCCAGGAAACGGATGATCTGCATGCGCACGAAATCGTTATCCTCGACCACGAGTATCTTTTTCCTGACTGCCTGGGAATCCGCCATCATAGTCCTGTAAACGAAATGTCAGGACCGGCGGAAACCGACCCTGTTTAACGAGAAGAACCGGTTCATTTTAAACCAAAATCAGGCAATTAAACACCCCCAAACACCCGGTTGTAGTTATACACACAGTATTCTAGTCTAGATTCCATGTTCGAGATCATCGCCGTTCTGGCCGTCCTCAGCGCTCTTATCCTGCTTTACGTCCTTTCCGTCATCGATCTCAGGGACGGGTTGCTGCCCAACGAATATGTGATGGGGTTTGCGATGGCGGGGGCGGTTTTTCATCTTGCCACCGCGTGGCATTACCTTGACTTGCAGGAGATGGCGCTGGGCGGGTTTATCGGTGCGGGATTTCTGTATCTCATCAGGGAGATTGCCAACAGGATTTACAAACAGGATACGCTGGGCCTCGGGGATGTGAAGCTGCTGGGCGCGGCCGGGATCTGGCTGGGGCCTTATTATATTTTATTCGCGCTGACGGTGGGCGCGTTTGCGGGATTGATCCATGGACTGGTTTTCGCGTTGCGCCTGAAGGGCGTGACGGGAACGATGCCGAAGATGAGTTCGCTCTCCCTGCCCGCCGGGCCGGGCTTTGCGGCGGGGATTGTTATCGCGGGCATCATCCAGTTTCATGATCTGGTGCAGGTTTTATGGCCATGATGAAAAAATCGCTCGAAAATATCCGCGTGCTCGATCTCAGCCGCGTGCTGGCGGGCCCCTACTGCACGCAGATGCTGGGCGATCTCGGCGCGGAGATCATCAAGATCGAGAAGCCGGGCAGCGGCGACGACACGCGCACCTGGGGTCCTCCGTTCCTGAAAGATAAAAGCGGAAACGACACGGGCGAGAGCGCCTATTATCTCTCGATCAACCGTAATAAAAAATCCGTCGCGGTCGATATCAGCAAGAAAGAAGGACAGGAAATCATTCACCAGCTTCTCGGCAATTGCGATGTGCTGATCGAGAATTTCAAGGCGGGCGGGCTGAAGAAATACGGGCTGTCCTATGACGATCTCAAGAAGAAATATCCGAAACTGGTTTATTGTTCCATCACCGGGTTCGGGCAGGACGGGCCGCTGGCGGAGGAGCCGGGTTACGACCTGATGGCGCAGGCGATGGCGGGATTGATGGCGAGCACGGGCGAGCCGGGCGGCGCGCCGATGAAGGTCGGCGTCGCGCTCAGCGATATCATCACGGGCCTTCATGCCGCGATTGGAATTTTAGCCGCGCTGCATGCGCGCGAGGAAACCGGCGAAGGGCAGATGGTCGATGTTGCGCTGGTGGATTGCACGCTCGCCTCGCTGACAAACCTCGCGCAGTATTTTTTGACGAGCGGCAAACCGGCGCCGCGCTACGGCAACGCGCATTCGACAATCGTTCCCTACCAGGCGTTTGAAACCAAAGATGGGCATATTGTTGTCGCAGTCGGTAACAACGAACAGTTCGCGCGGTTTTGCAAAATTCTCGGCCATGAAGAATGGGCAAAAGATGAACGCTTTGCCAAAAACACGGCGCGCGTCGTGAACCGCGAAATTTTGATCCCGATGATCGAGAGCGCGGTCAAAACAAAAAATTCCGCCGAGTGGATCGAAAAATTACGCGAGGCCGATGTGCCGGGCGGCCCCGTCAACCGGATGGACGAGGTGTTCGCGATGGACCAGGTCCAGCACCGGGGCATGGAAATTTCGATGGAGCATACCGCCGCGCCAAAATCCATAAAACTGGTCGGCAGCCCCCTTAAACTCTCGAAAACGCCCGTTTCTTATGCATTTGCGCCGCCCGTGCTGGGGCAGGATACGCAGGAAGTGCTTGAAAAAATGCTTGAATTAAGCGCAGATAAGCTGGCCGGACTGGAAAAAGCCGGCGTGATCGAAAGAGCGAAGCTGCCAAATGGGAAATAAATTATGAAACATCTCCTGGGCATCGGCGATTTGAGCAAGGATGAAATCGAGGAGCTTCTGGGCCGCGCCGATTATTATGCGCGCGCGATCGAGGAAGGGCGCTGGGACCGCGAGAAGCTCAAGGATAAAATTATCCTGACCCTGTTTTTTGAAGCGTCGACGCGCACGCTGACCTCGTTCATCATCGCCGCGCAGCGCCTGGGCGCCAATGTCGTGACATGGAATCCGGATTCGAGTTCGCTGTCCAAGGGCGAAAGTTTTCTCGACACGATCGACACGCTGAACGCGATGCGGCCCGATGCCGTGATTATCCGCCACAGCGAATACGGCGCGCCGGGATTTGTGGCGAAGCGCGCGGACTGCCCGGTCATCAATGGCGGCGACAGCTGGCGCGAGCACCCGACGCAGGCGCTGCTGGATGCGCTGACGCTGCGGCAGAAATTCGGCAAGCTAGAAGGACTGACGCTCGCGATTATCGGTGATATCGCGCATAGCCGCGTCGCGGCATCGAACATGATTTTACTTCGCCAGTTCGGCGTCAATGTGCGCGTGATTGCGCCGAAGACATTGATGCCTGAGAAACTCCCCGCCGAAGGGATCGAGCGTTATAACAGCCTCGCCGATGGCCTGAAAGGCGTCGATGCGGTGATGACGATCCGGCTGCAGAAAGAGCGCATGCAGAAAAGCCTGATTGAATCCGACACGGCCTATTTCAATGAATTTGGTTTAAAACGTTCCGTGGTTGACGCGTACTGCCCGAAGGCGGTGGTGCTGGACCCGGGCCCGCTGGTGCGCGGCGTGCATATTTCGGACGACATCGCGGAAGACCCGGAGCGCAGCCTTATTCTCAAACAGGTCGCGAATGGAATCCCGACGCGCATGGCCGTTCTCGACAGGTTGATCAGCGATGCTTGAATATATCGTCATCGGTACAATCGGTTATTTGATCGGATCAATCCCGTTCGGATTGCTGCTGACAAAATACGCGGGTTACGGCGATATCAGGAATATAGGCTCGGGGAATATCGGCGCGACGAATGTTTTGCGCACCGGGAATAAAAAACTCGCGGCGCTGACGCTGTTTCTGGATGGCGCGAAAGGCGCCCTTGCCGTTTACCTTGCGCAAGCGGCCATGACCTATGATGCGTCCCTCTATGCCGCCGTCGGTGCATTCCTCGGCCACCTCTTCCCCGTCTGGCTAAAATTCAAGGGCGGTAAAGGCGTGGCGACGACGATCGGGATTTTTCTCGCGCTGCTGCCGCAACTCGGTTTCATCGTCATCCTGACATGGCTGTCGACGGCGCTGCTTTTCCGCATGTCGTCGCTGGCGGCGCTGGCCTCTATCGGCCTTTCACCCGCGATTGCGTGGTACCTTACAAAAGATTATTCAAACACGGTGGTTTCACCGGACGGATCGACCATCTGGTACGTCAACAGCCATGTGGATTTCCTGCCTTATATATGCGCCTTCATGGCCGCGCTGGTTTTTTACAAGCATAAAGAAAACATTCTGCGTCTTCTGAAAGGCCAAGAGCCAAAAATCGGGAAGAAGAATGACCCTGCCAAAACGACAGGCTGAGACTGTCTCTGTCACCGAGAAACTGAACTGGCTGCGCCTCGTCCGCACGGAAAATGTCGGGCCGATGACGTTTTACCGGCTGGTGGGCGCCTATGGTTCGGTTGAACGCGCGCTGGAAAGATTGCCGGAACTCTCGCGGCGCGGCGGGCGGGCAAAACCGCTGAAGGCGCCGGACATGAGTGCGGTTGAAAAGGAATATGAGGCGCTGCAGAAAATCGGCGGCGATATCGTAACGGCGGGAGAGGAATCATACCCTCTCGCCCTCGCCGCGATCGATGACGCGCCGCCGGTGATTTCAATCCTCGGGAATATCGAACTTGCGCATAAGGGCTGCGTCGGCGTGGTGGGCGCGCGGAATTCCTCGCTCAACGGGCGGAAATTCGCGGAAAAACTCTCGCGCGAGCTTGGAGAAAACGGACAAGTCGTTGTCTCCGGCCTTGCCCGCGGGATCGACACCGCGGCGCATACGGGATCGCTACGGACGGGCACGATTGCCGCCGTCGCCGGCGGAATCGACATTATTTATCCCGAGGAAAATAAGAATCTTTATGAACAAATCAAGGAACAGGGCCTGATTATCGCCGAAAGCCCGCTCGGCGTGCCGCCGGTCGCGCAAAGTTTTCCGCGTCGGAACCGTATCGTTTCCGGCCTGTCGAAAGGGATGGTCGTCATCGAGGCGACGATGCGCTCGGGGTCGCTGATTACCGCGCGTCTGGCCGGGGAACAGGGGCGTGACGTCTATGCCGTTCCGGGCCACCCGTTCGACCCGCGCGCGCAAGGGGGCAACCACCTGATCCGCGAGGGGGCGACACTTATAAGAAGCGCTGATGATATCCTCGAGGCCATAAGGTCCTTTTCGGGTAAGTCGATGCATGAGCCAAAAGCGCCGGAACCGCGCTTCCACGGCCCTATTCCGGAGGATTTGGACCCGCCTGAAAACGCCACCGATATCATCCTCGGGCACCTGTCCTATAGCCCGGTGGCGGTTGACGAACTGATCCGAACCTGTCTATTAAGCATTTCAGCGGTACAGACCGTGCTGCTGGAAATGGAGCTGGCGGGCCGGGTGAAGCGTCATCCCGGCAATAAAGTCAGTCTGTTACAGGAATAGATTAATTGGCCGATAACCTCGTCATCGTTGAATCGCCCGCCAAGGCGAAGACTATTAATAAGTACCTGGGGAATGATTATAAGGTCATTGCCAGCTACGGCCATGTGCGCGATCTCGTGAACAAGGACGGCTCCGTCCTGCCCGATGAAGATTTCGCGATGAAGTGGCAGCTCGGCGAGCGGGCGGACAAGAACGTCAACGACATTAAAAAAGCGCTCAAGAACGCCAAAGCGCTATACCTCGCGACCGACCCCGACCGCGAAGGGGAAGCCATTTCATGGCATGTGAGAGAGATTCTGAAAGAGAGCAAGTTGCTGGCGGGCAAGGAAGTTCACCGCGTCACCTTCAATGAGATCACCAAGAAGGCAGTGCAGGAAGCATTCGAGCATGCGCGGCCTCTGGACCAGAGACTGATCGAGGCCTATCTCGCGCGGCGCGCGCTGGATTATCTCGTGGGATTCAATCTATCGCCGGTGTTGTGGCGGAAGCTGCCGGGTTCGCGCTCGGCGGGGCGCGTGCAGTCGGTGGCGCTCAGGCTGATCTGCGAGCGCGAGGCGGAGATCGAAAAATTCATCCCGCAGGAATATTGGAGCATCGAGGCAAAGCTTAAAACGCAGGACGGCGCGCCGTTCACCGCGCGCCCGACGCATCTAGCCGGGAACAAGCTCGACAAGTTCGATATCAATTCCGAAGACGCGGCGCAGAAGGCCGTGGCCCGCATCCGTCAGAAAAATCTCTCGGTGCAGAAAATCGAGAAGAAGCAGGTTCGCCGCAACCCCTACCCGCCTTTCATTACCTCGTCGCTGCAGATGGAAAGCGCGCGGAAATTGAGGTTCACCGCCGCGCACACAATGCGCCTCGCACAACGGCTTTATGAAGGAATCGAGATCGATAGCGAAGCGACGGCGCTGATCACCTATATGCGTACCGACGGCACGACGCTGTCGGAGGACGCCATCGCGCAATGCCGCTCTGTGATTAAAAAGGATTACGGCGATAAATATCTGCCCGAGGGCGCACGTATATATAAGTCGAAAGCCAAGAATGCGCAGGAGGCCCACGAAGCCATTCGCCCGACCGATCTGTCGCGCACGCCTGCATCATTAAAAGGCAAAATCGACGAGGAGCAGTGGCAGCTTTACGATCTGATCTGGAAACGCACGCTGGCCTCGCAGATGGAAAATGCCGTGCTCGACCAGATGAGCGTGGATATTTCGGACGGCACAGATGACGCGGTGCTGCGCGCGACCGGTTCCGTTGTCGCGTTCGACGGGTTCCTGACGCTTTACCATGAAGATATCGATGATACGGACGAGGACAGCGACGAAAGCGAACGCCGCCTGCCCGCCATGAACGAAGGTGAGCCTTCCAAGCTTGTCGATGTCGTGCCGAGCCAGCATTTCACCCAGCCGCCGCCGCGTTATTCCGAAGCGTCGCTGGTCAAGAAACTCGAGGAGCTTGGTATCGGGCGCCCATCGACTTATGCCTCCATTCTCCAGGTTTTGCGCGACCGGAAATATGTGCTGTTTGAGAAACGCCGGTTTATTCCTGAGGACCGGGGCCGCCTTGTCACCACGTTCCTGTCGAAATTTTTCGCGCGTTACGTCGATTACGATTTCACGGCCAATCTCGAGGAAGAGCTGGATGCGATTGCCAGCGGCGAAGTGGCGTGGAAAGAAGCGCTGCGCCAGTTCTGGATCGACTTCAAGGCCGCCGTTGACCAGACGAAAGACCTGACCATCACGCAGGTTATCGATCACCTCGACGAGGAGCTCGGCCCGCATTTCTTCCCGGTGACGAAAGAAGATCCAAAGCCGAAAATCTGCAAAGCGTGCGGCACGGGGACACTGGGATTGAGGCTCGGGAAATTCGGCGCGTTCATCGGTTGCTCGAATTACCCTGAATGCAAATTCACGCGGCCCCTCGTCATTCCGGGCGACGACAGCAGTGACCCGGAACTGGCCGCGCTGAGCAATGAGCCGAAGATTCTGGGCAAGGAGCCCGGCACGGGCCGGACTGTTTCCTTGCGCCGCGGTCCTTATGGGCCTTATGTGCAGATCGACCTGCCGCCGGAAGTCCTGAAAGAGATCGAGGAAGAAAAAGCCGAGAAGGCCCGCATCAAGGAAGCGCGCGCCGCCGCCAAAGCCAGGGGCGAAAAATTCAAGGCGCCGCCGAAAAAACCGGCGCCCGCCGACCGCCCGAAGCCGAAGCGCCAGGGCCTGCCGAAGGGAACGCTGATCAGTGAAGTCACGCTGGAATCAGCGCTTAAATTGCTGGCCCTGCCCCGCGATGTCGGCAAGCACCCGGAAACGGGCGAGATGATCCAGGCGGGCGTGGGGCGTTTCGGGCCGTTCCTTAAACATGCGGGGAAGTTCACATCCTTGCCAAAGGACGATGACGTACTAACTGTAGGTATAAACCGCGCCGTCGATGTTCTGGTCGCCGCCGCGGAAAAGGCTGCCGCACGCGAAGCCAAGGGCTATAAACCGCGCGGGCGGTTCCAGAAGAAAAAAGAAGACGCGCCGGAGGCAAAAGAAACAAAAGCCAAACCTGCGCCCAAAAAGAAGAAAGCGGCCCCTAAAAAGAAAAGCGCCGAGTAAACGTGAATAAATCAGACATATTGAATTTTATCCAGACCTCCCCCAAGCCAGTGACCAAGCGGGAGGTCTCGCAGGCCTTTCGCGTGCGCGGCACCGACGGGCGCATTGTGCTCAAGCAAATCCTGAAAGAACTGGTGACGGAAGGCGCGATCGTCAAGAACGCCGGCGGCGCCTATGGCAGGCCGGAAGGACTGGCCGAAGTGGTCGTCATCCAGATCAATAATATCGACATTGACGGCGACGTATTCGCACAGCCCATTGAATGGAAAGGCGAAGGCAAGCCGCCGCGCATCGAGGTGATGCCGGAGAAAAAAGGCCACCCGGCGCTGAAGGAAGGCGACCGGGCGCTGGCGCGGCTTGAGCAGGTTTCAAAAAATCATTACGAAGCGCGGATCATCAAGCGTTTCGATTCTGAAACGGGCCGCATCATGGGCCTGCTGAAAGCCAACAAGCATGGCGGGTTACTCATTCCCACCGATAAAAAAGCCAAGCATGAATATGAAGTTTTTTTTGAAGACCTGAACGGCGCGAAGGACGGCGACATCGTCAGCGCGGAAATATTGCCCGGGCGAGGCATGCGCAAGAAAGCGCGGATCGCAGAGATCATGGGACGGCGCGACGACCCCAAAGCGATCAGCCTTATTAGTTTGGCCGAAGCGGGGTTGCGCGAGAAGTTGCCGGACAAGGTGATTAAAGAGACCGAAGGCATGGATGTGCCGGACACCAAGGGGCGAGAAGATTTACGCGAGATTCCGCTGGTGACGATTGACGGCATCGATGCGCGGGATTTTGACGACGCCGTGTTTGCAGAAAAGACGGACGAAGGTTTTCATTTGATCGTGGCGATTGCGGACGTCGCCTATTACGTTCGGCCCTACAGCGATCTCGATAAAGAAGCGCTTAGACGTGGCAACTCGACCTATTTCCCGGACCGGGTTGTGCCGATGCTGCCGGAGGCGCTGTCGAATGAACTTTGTTCACTGAAACCGAATGTGCCGCGCGCGTGCCTGGCGATGCATATGTGGATCGACGGCAACGGCAAGCTGCTGCGCTACAAAATTGTGCGCGGGCTGATGCGTTCGGCGGCGCGCCTGATTTATGAGCAAGTTCAGGCAGCCTATGACGGCATGGCGGATGATGTTACGAAGCCCCTGCTCGATCCGGTTATCAAGCCGCTTTACGAAGCGTTTCATATCCTCGACAAGGCGCGGCGTGAGCGCGGCGCCCTGGAGCTTGATTTACCTGAAAGACAGATTCTGATCGATAAAAACGGCAACATGACCGGCGTCAAAATGCGCGCGCGGGTGGATGCGCATAAACTGATTGAAGAGTTCATGATCCTCGCCAATGTCGCGGCGGCCAGCGCGCTGGAAGCGAAGAAGGCGCCGTGCGTCTACCGCATCCACGACCGCCCGAGCGCGGAAAAGCTCGAGAGCGCGCGGGAGTTTGTTGAAACATTCGGACTTTCGCTGCCGAAAGGACAGGTCACGCAACCGCGCCAGATCAACCAGATTTTGATGAAGGCGAAGGAACTGCCCTATAGTCACTTGATCAGCACCGTAATTTTACGCACGCAGGCGCAGGCGGTTTATGCGCCGGAAAATATCGGGCATTTCGGCCTCGCGTTGCATAGATACGCGCATTTCACTTCCCCGATCCGGCGCTATGCGGATTTGCTCGTGCACCGCTCCCTGATCCGCGCTTACGGGCTTGGACCCGGCGGGCTGGATGACGGCGAAGCCGCGAAACTGGAACAGATCTGTGAAAATATTTCCACGTGCGAGCGCGCCTCGATGGAAGCCGAGCGCAACGCGGTCGACCGTTTTGCCGCTGCGTATCTTTCCAGCCGTCTCGGCGCGGAGTTCGAAGGCGTCATCACGGGCGTCACGCGTTTCGGGTTGTTTGTCGAGCTAAAGGAAAACGGCGCGGATGGAATCGTGCCGATGCGGTCCCTGCCCCAGGATTTTTACGTGCATGACGAAAAGGCGCATGCGCTGGTCGGGCGGCGCTCGGGCCGGGTATTCCGTTTGGGCGCGCCGGTCACGGTCATGCTGATGGAGGCTGATGGTTTAACAGGAAGCACGGTTCTGCAACTGATCGGCCATGAACGCGGGGCGGATATCCCGGGCGTCCAGTTCAAGCGCAGCCGGGCCCATGAGCCGGGCCGCCGCGACCGGGAAAAAGCCAATAAAAACAAGCGCAAATACGGCAAAAAGGGATTTAAAAGAGGCCCGAAGCATCGACGTTAGCCATCTACCGAAAGCTTGACAGCGCAAGTAAAATACCCCATAAGAACGCTTCCAAATTCAAGGAGTTAAGCACATGGCCAAGAAAGGCTCAGCCGTAAAAGTCCGCCTCGAAAGCGAAGCCGGCACCGGATACCGTTACTACGCCAAGCGCAACGCGCGGGCGGAGTACAAGCTTGAAATGAACAAATTCGACCCCTGGGCCGTCAATGAAGAGACCGGCAAAAAGGGCAAGCACGTCAAGTTTGTCGAAAAGAAAATGCCGCCCTCAAAGAAATAATTGGGCAAGAAATAAGGATCAAGGCTCCCAAACAAAAGCGCCCCGCCGGGCGCTTTTTTTATCAGCTGATGAACTGGCGCTGGGCTTCTTTAAAGTCGTCGGGATTCAGCTTGCCCTTGCCCTCGAAAACCACCGCGTTGCGCCCGCCCTTTTTCGCTTCGTAGAGGCATTTGTCGGCGCGCTCCAGCACTTCATGTTTCGTATGCTGGTTGTGATCGATCAGCGCGGCACCGATGGATGTCGTTATGCTGATGCCTTCGGGATGCCCGGTCACGACAAAAGGCACGTCGGAAATCGAGGTGCGCAGACGCTCGCCGACCATCCAAGCGCGCTGTTCGGATACGTCGGGCAGAATAACCGCGAATTCCTCGCCGCCGAGACGGGCGACAAGGTCGAAGCTCCGGAGATTGCCGAGGAGCCGCTGGGAAAAAATCTTAAGAACCTCGTCGCCGACCGCGTGGCCGTATTTGTCGTTGACGTGCTTGAAATGGTCGATATCAATGAGCAGGACGGCGAGCGATTTTTTGGATTCCTGGTTCTTGCTCAGCAGCTTCTCAAGGTGGACTTCGAGATAGCGGCGGTTATAAAGGCCCGTGAGGCTGTCGGTCAGCGCCATCGAGAGACTGATTTCATACGTCGAGCGCAGGCGCTCCTGGAAGCGCTTGCGCCTTACCTGCGTGCGCACCCGCGCGAGCAATTCGTTGCGGTCGACGGGACGAAGAATATAATCATGCGCGCCGATCTCGAGACCATGCGCGATGCGCGGCATGTCTTCCTCGCCGCCGATCATGACGATGGGAATCGAGCGTGTGCGCTCGTTGGATTTCAGGTGCGAGCAAAGGCGCAGCCCGTCCTCGCCGGCGAGATTGAGGCTGACGATCAGGACATCGAATTCCTGCGCGGCGACAAGCTCCATGGTCTTGGCGCCGTTTTCGGTGATTGTAACAATGTCCTGGTCGCGCTGGAGTGTTTCCTCGATCTTGCGCTGCTCGAAATTCTTGTCCTCGACGACAAGGACGCGCGCATTGTCGGCCGATTCCATCATGACGTTGGATTGTTTCTCGACGACGCCGAGCTGGTTGGCGGTGTTTTCGCGGACACGCCATTCATCCAGCGCCATTTTGAGGCGGACCAGCGAGCGTACGCGCGCCATCAGGGCGGTATCGTTAATGGGCTTGCTCAGGAAATCATCGGCGCCGGATTCAAGGCCGCGCACCTTGTCCTCGGCGTCGGTCAAGGCTGTAACCATCACGACGGGAATATGCGCCAGCGCGGGGTTCTGCTTGATCTTGGTGCAGACCTCGAACCCGTCCATGCCGGGCATCATGACGTCGAGCAGCACGAGGTCGGGGCTTTGGGCGGCGACTTTTTCCAGCGCTTCCTTGCCGTTGGTGGCGGTCAGAACATCATAATATTCACTCGTCAGCTTGGCTTCGAGCAGCTTCACGTTGGGTAAAATATCGTCAACTACCAGCACGCGTGCCGACATTTAAATTTCTGTCCTCAGTTGGCGGGTTTCTTTAGATAGCTTTCGATGACTTCCAGGAATTTCGAGACGGAGATGGGCTTCGAGATGTAATCCTCGCAGCCCCCTTCCCGGATTTTCTGCTCGTCGCCCTTCATGGCGAAGGCCGTCACGGCAATGACGGGTATGTGGCGCAGTTCGTTATCGCTCTTAAGCCATTTTGTAACCTCCAGCCCGGAAACTTCCGGAAGCTGGATGTCCATGAGAATGAGATCGGGCTTGGACTGGCGGGCGAGATCCACGACCTGGGTGCCGTCGCGGGTTTCGACGGTTTTAATTCCATGCGCCTCCAGAAGATCGTGGAAAAGCTTCATGTTCAGTTCGTTGTCTTCAACGATCAAAACCGTTTTTTCCACTGCGCTGCTATTACCCAAGCTATTACTCAAAAGGCCCCCATCCGCAGAATCGGATTATTTTCCCAACATCTTCAATTATATAGGTTTTAGAGCAGGATGAGAACTGCTTATTGGCCGGATTTTTGGGACGTATTTTCGCTGGAACAGGCGCTTTTGACGGGTTCCAGCGCCACCAGCTTCTGGGTGATGGAGAAATCGTCATATTCAATGAACATCTCGCTCACCACGCCGTTATCGTGGAGGCTGATATCCATCTCGTAATCCGATGTAGGCGATGAATCCTTGACCGGGAAAAAAGCCAGCCGCACGGTGTGAGCGGGCGATTTCAGCAGCGCGGCGTCTATTTTTTTCGACGGTTTGATATCCGGCTGCGGGGGGTTTTTACCGACAAACGCATTGATTTCCACGGGACCTTCATCATCCGCGCCGTCAAAGACGGTGGCATGAAAGAATTTTTTTCCATCCTTGATCGATTTAAGAACGTTCACAGTATGCATCATGGGGAACATGCCGTTCTTGAGATCGAATTCCAGCCCGTCGGGCAATGTGTATATCGCCTCTCCTGTGCCGTCGGCAGCCAATGTGGCGCGGCCGCGGAATTCCTCGAACAGCTGGCCGTCGCGTTTTCTCTGCGAGGTGAAATCGAGGCTTTTGCCGTCGAAGGATTCAAAGGTTGAGAAATCGCTGGTGATGCGCATCGGCTCGCTGTCGGCATATTCGTACAGCAGGTTGAAGCGGTGATTGGCCAGCCAGCCCTCGCAGGAGGGTTGCCACTCATAAAGCATCTGGCCGCTGATATTGACGATCTGCGAGCCGCTTTTGATGCCGGTGAGCTTGATGTCATACAACGCCTTGTGCGCGGCGATACCGGCATGTTTCTCAATAGCCGCTATATCCACGGCAGGGGCGGCATATGCAGGCGCAACCAGAAGGACAGACAGGAAAAGCGGGAGAAAACGGCGCATCGGGCTCTTACTTCGACAGGACAGGAAAGTCATCATAGCCAAAACCTCAGCAGCGGCAAAGAGTTCCGGGTTCAAGCCCGGCGATTTCGGCAGGCGGCAAATTATCCTCTGCCTGATTTCATTAAATCTATGTTCTAAAAGGATAAAATCAAGAGCCAGGCTGGAACGGTTATTGCATTATGTAATATAACTGTGGATTTTTCACCCGTCTGCCGCCACCCCTGACCCCACCCCAAGGCAGGCGAACACACCCCGGACCCGGTGCGCGCCCCCCTCGCGGACCGGGTCTTCCTTAACAGGCCCTTAAATCTTTCATGTGAAAATTTAAAACAAAACGGGTGTATCGTGGCCAATCCAGTCAATGAAATTTTCAATGATGTAAACGAAGGCGAGCACGGCTGGCAGATCCGTTACGGGGCGGAGCCGATCGATCTGCATTTATTCGGAAAAGGCTCGCGCATCGACAAAGGACTGGAAAGTGCGGGCATAACCGCGGGCATTGGCAGCGTCTTCAATCATAATTATATCGAGATTTTAAATCCTTCCGGCGAAGTGGTAAAACGCGTGCACGGAATGGGGCTGGAGCCGAAAGACGGTAAACTGGAAATGACCGGCAGCGGAAGACTGGTTGGCCTGGTGGTTGATGGGAAATACACCATTTTTGAGAAAGATGACCCGGTTCAACGTGACGATCCGCATGCAGTGAAGCCGCATAATTTACAGCACGCGGATTTTAAAGATTACACAAAAACAGTTTTTACCGGCAACGAGCGCGAAATCATGGAAATCTACGGCGCGATGATCCGCGGTTCGATCGAGATCAATAACAAGGATATCAAGTTCGATCTTTTCGGCCTGAACAGCAATACGTTCAACGCCGAGATGAGAGAAAAAGTGAACGAGATTTCAAAAGAAATGGGTATCAAAGTTAAAGATCATGATGCGCCTGGATGGGATGTCGGATTTGATGAGAAAAAGATTCATACGACAGAAGCATCGCGGGTCAAAACCTGGGGCTCAATGAGCGAATTACGGGATTATATCGATACGCTGGAAAAAACGGCTCATGAACAGTGGCTGACGCTGAACCAGGAAACGCTGCAACAAGGTAAAAACATCCTCGATATCAATTTGCAGGTACCGATTCCGCCGCCGGGAAAATAACTATGCCGCTTCGGTTTTTTTGACGGTCCTGGGCAGATCGACCTTGATGTGGAGATCTTTCAATTGCTCGGGCGTGGCTTCGCTCGGCGCGTTCATCATCGGATCTTCATACTGGCCGTTCATGACGAATGCATTGACCTCGCGGAGGTTCGGTTCGTGCGCCAGGATCATGACAAGACGGTCGATGCCGAAGGCGCAGCCGCCGTGCGGGGGCGCGCCGAATTTAAAGGCATTGAGCATGCCGGAGAATTTGCGCTCCAGCACTTCTTTCGGATAACCCGCCAGCGCGAAAGCTTTTTCCATGATGTCGGGGCGGTGGTTACGGATCGCGCCGGATGAAATCTCAAAGCCATTGCAGACGCAGTCATATTGGTGCGCGAGGATTTTGAGCGGGTCGGTTTTTTCCAGCGTCTCCAGACCGCCCTGCGGCATTGAGAACGGGTTGTGGGAGAACTCGACCTTCTGCGCGCGCTCGTCGAATTCATACATCGGGAAATCGACGACCCAGCAGAATTTATAGACACCGGTTTCGCGGATGCCCATATCGTCGCAGATTTTATCGCGGGCGAGACCAGCGAATTTCGCGGCAGGGCCTTCCATGTTGCAAACGAAAAACACGGCGTCGCCGGGTTCCGCACCTGCCAGTTTGCAAAGTTCGGCTATTGCAGCGGGAGGAATAAATTTGGCAATAGGGCCTTTGCCTTCTACAGCAGCCACCCCACCCTGCCCTCCCCCCGCTGGGGGGAGGGAAGAAGAAGGTTCGAATAAAATATAACCGAGGCCGGGAGCGCCTTCGCCCTGCGCCCAGCTGTTGAGCTTGTCGAAGAAGCTGCGCGGCTGCGTGCTAACTTTCGGAGCCTTAATGGCGCGGACGACGCCGCCCTTTTGAATCGTGCCTTTGAAGGCCTTGAACTCGACATCATCGCGCGCGAAGACGGCAGTGACGTCGACGATTTCGAGCGGGTTGCGGAGGTCGGGCTTATCGGAACCGTATTTCAGCATCGCGTCTTTATAGGTGAGCTTCGGCAACCATTCGACGCGGTGCTTCGTGCCGGTCCAGTCGGCGAATTCCTCGAACAGGCCCTTGATGACGGGCGTCATGGTGTCGTGGACTTCCTGCTCGGTGACGAATGACATTTCGACGTCGAGCTGGTAATGCTCCGCAAGCCTATCGGCGCGGCCGTCTTCGTCGCGGAAGCAGGGCGCGACCTGGAAATAGCGGTCGAAACCGGCGACCATCAGGAGCTGCTTGAATTGCTGCGGCGACTGGGGAAGCGCGTAGAATTTCCCCGGGTGCAGGCGCGAGGGCACGAGATAATCGCGCGCGCCTTCGGGCGAGGACGCGGTGAGGTTCGGCGTCTGGAATTCCTGGAAGCCCGATTCCCACATGCGCTTGCGGAGCGAGAAAATCACGGCGTTACGGAGCCTGATGTTGCGCTGCATTTTTTCGCGGCGGAGGTCGAGATAACGGTGGCGGAGGCGGACATCCTCCCCGGCGCCGTCGTCTTCGGCGATCTGGAACGGGATGACGGCGGCGGGCGATTGCAGGGTCGCCTCGGTAATCTCCAGCTCGATCTCGCCGGTCGGCATCCTGGCGTTGACGGTTTCGGGCGTTCTGGCCTTGACCTGACCTGTCACCGTGACGACCGATTCATTGCGCCACTGACCAACGGCAGCCAAAAGGGACGAGCCTTCCTCGACGACGCATTGAGTCAGGCCGTACGTGTCGCGCAGATCGATGAAAAGAACGCCGCCATGGTCGCGGATACGATGGATCCATCCCGAGAGGCGGGCCTGCTGGCCGACATGGGATTTACGAAGTTCGTTGCATTTATGTGTGCGGTAGCTGTGCATGGGGTTGTTATAACGATGTAAGCTTTTGATTTCCAGCTGTTTTTGGACTTAACTACGGCCATTTTCCAGGGGCGGGCCCCTCCTCCTTATTTTCATCACGCGCAGACATGAGCATGGCGATCCAGAAAAGCTGGATTGCTTCGCCTGCTTCGCAGGCCCGCAATGACGATGGAAAATTCTACGATAAATTTAAAAAAAGATAAAGGAATTAATTCCTATATAAAAAGCGGCTAACGCCCTGTAGAACAACGGTAATGATTATTACCGACCAAAAGGAGCTGACGAAGCTCTGCAAAAAATTCAGTGCCTTTCCGTACATCACGATCGACACGGAATTCCTGCGCGAAAAAACCTATTACCCGAAATTGTGCCTGGTCCAGGTAAGCGACCCGGACGGCAATGCCGCGGCCATTGATCCTATAGATGGCAATCTCGACCTTGCCCCCCTCTTCGATCTGTTCATGGATGAAAAAATCCTGAAGGTGATTCACTCGGGACGGCAGGACCTCGAGATTTTTTACAATCTGACCGGCCAGGTGGTGACGCCGTTTTTCGACACGCAGATCGCGGCGATGGTGTGCGGGTACGGGGATTCCATCGGTTATGAAAGCCTCGTGCGCGGCCTGACGGGACACAGCCTGGATAAATCGGTGCAGTTCACGGACTGGTCGAAGCGGCCCTTGAGCAAGCGGCAGGTCGATTACGCGCTGGGCGACGTGATTTACCTCGCGGAAATTTACCACAAGCTTCGCAAGGAACTTGAGAAGAACGGGCGCACGGAATGGGTGTTCGAGGAGGAGGAAATCCTCGCCGATCCCGCCACCTACAGGAACGAGCCGGAACTGGCGTGGGAGCGGATCAAGCTGCGGAGCCCAAAGCCGAAGATGCTGGCGGTTTTGAAGGAGCTGGCGGCGTGGCGCGAAAAACGCGCGCAGGACAAGAATTTGCCGCGCAACTGGATCATGCGCGACGAGACGCTGGCCGACATGGCGGCGCAGATGCCGGAGACGGTGGAGCAGCTCAAGAAAATCCGCGGCGTGACGCCGGACATGGCGGGCGGTCATATCGGCAAAACGCTGCTCGATACCATCAATGCGGCGATTTCATCGGACAAGAGCACATGGCCCAAGCCGAGCGAGCGCAAAATCATTTCGCCGCAGGCGGCGGCGACGATCGATATACTCAAGATGCTTTTGAAAATCCAGGCGGCGGAGCACGGCGTGGCGGCGAAGCTGATCACGGACCAGGATGATATCGAGCGGGTCGCGATGGAAGACAACCCGGACATCCCGGCGTTGAAGGGCTGGCGGTTTGAAGTGTTCGGGCGCGAGGCGCTGGCGCTGAAGGCGGGAAAGATCGCGGTGGGGTTAAAGAATAGCAAGATTACGAAGTATAACGTAGGTGATTTGTAAATTTTAAAATACTTCACGCGAAGGAACGAAATTACGAAGATTATCAACCACGGAGTTAACAGAGAATTTATAAAAAATAAAAAACTCCATGATCTCCTTTTAAACTCTGTGTTCTCTGTGGTTAAAAATTTTTTACTTCGTCCCTTCGTAACTTCACGTTTAAAAAATTATTAAAACACATGAAAAAATTATTTGTTTTAAGACATGCAGAAACAGCGCCCGCAGGCGAAGGCGGCGACCGTGAGCGTAAATTAACGGCCAAGGGGCTGGAGGATGCGCGGGCGCTTGGCGAGACGATGAAGGCGAAAAATTATGCGCCGGATTTTATCCTGTGCTCGCCGGTGACGAGGACGCGGCAGACGCTCGACCAGTTGCTCGAAGGGCTTGGGAAAATCCAGACCGAATATGAGAAGGTCATTTACGAGGGCGGTTACCATGAACTCGTTGAACTGGTCCGCGGGGTGGATGATGCGTGCGCCAGTCTCCTGGTGGTCGGACATAACCCGGCGATTCACCAGTTCGCGGCCAGCATGGCGCGCGAGGATCATGAGTTGATGAATAAATTGTCGGTGGGCTATGCGCCAGCGACACTCACGGTTCTGGATGTGCCGAGGGCAAGCTGGGCGGATCTGCGGCCGGGCGAGAATAAAATTTTAGATTTAGTAGAATCTTAGTTTTTTACGCGAAGTTACGAAGTAGCGAAGTAGAAAATTTTAACCACAGAGAACACAGAGCTTTTAAAAGAGACCATGGAGTTTTTTATTTTTTAAAATCTCACTGTTTTTTCTCTGTGAACTCTGTGGTTAATATTCTTCGTTACTTCGCGTTTATTTTTTATTCTTCCTGAAGTTCGGCGAGGACCTGACGCAGCAGCGGCACGGAGATGCCGCGTTTCCGGGCGAGCGCGAGCTTGTCGGCACGGTCGACGATGGTGCGGGCGGCGTCGAAGGAGCGCTCCATGCGCGGCAGGATATATTGAATGACATCGTTGTTGACGGACATCTGGCGGTCGCTGAATTGCTTGATCAGGACCGAACCGAGCAGCATGTCGTCGGGCGGCTGGATCGGGACGGTTAAGGATGCGCGGACTCGCGAGGCGAGGTCGGCAACCGCGAACTGGGTCTGGGCGGGCGTCATGCGCATGGTGGCGAGGATGTTGCGCTTCTCGCTCCAGAAAATATTGTAGAGGTGGAAGAGAGTCGTTTCGGCCTGGCGGTCGCCGAGCCATGGGTCGAGGCCGTCGATGACGAGGTGCCTGCCCGCCTCGGAAATCTGTTCAGCCGTGCGCGAGAGCAGCATTTCGGGGCGTATCGTTTCGGCGCTGGCGCGCTCTCTCCACACGGCGGCGAGGTGGGATTTTCCCGATGCCGGCGGGCCGGAAATGATCATCAGCGGCGCGGGCCATTCGGGCCAGCGGTCGATCATGCTGACGGCGGCGACGTTGCAGGAGCCGATGAGGAAATCCTCGCGGCCCAGCGTCTGACGGCTTCCCAAATCAAGCGGGATCTGCTGGAGGGCCTCACCCACGCTTATCCCCTTTATAAAAGGGACTGGATTTGTACTGACGGATGGCGAAGGCGGCGAGGACGCTGATGACGGCCGCGACGGGCACCGCGATCAGCATGCCAAGGATACCGAGCAGGCTTGCGCCCGCCATGAGGGCGAAGAATATCCAGAGCGGGTGGAGGCCGACGCGATCGCCGACGATTTTGGGGGTGAGGAGATTGCCCTCGATAATCTGGCCGATGATGAAAACGGAGGCCACGGCGACGCAATATTGCCACTCGCCTTCCTGCAGCCATGCGGCCAGCGTGCCGACGAACAGGCCGCCGACGGAACCGACCATGGGGATGATGGACAACAGGCCTGAGGCGAGACCGATCAGAAAACCGTATTTGAGACCCAAAAGCGTCAGCGCGACTGCGTAAGACACGGCGAGGATGAGGGCGACGGTCACCTGCCCGCGGATAAAGCCCGAGAGCTTGGTGTCGATCTCGCGGAAGAGAGTCATGATCGTGTCGCGGCGTTTTGGCGGCATCAGGTCTCTGCCCCATGCGATGATGCGGGGCCACTCCTTCATCATAAAATAAGCAACAATCGGCGTGACGACAATAACGCCGATAATGTGCAGGAAGGCCTGGCCGCCCTGCGCGACGCCGCCCGCGATAACACCGGCGGCAGCGGCGGCGGCGCCCGCATGTTCCTTGACGATATCCGTCACAGGCGGCGCGCCGCCGGGATAGAGAAACGCTTCCAGCCGCGCACGGTGCGGGGCGAACAAAGCCTCAAGCCGGTCGAGATAAGCGGGAATGTTGTTATAAAGCTCGACGATTTCGCGGCAGACGACCGGCACCGTAAGCGCGAGCAGAATGCCGACGATCACCGAAAAAACAGAAAGAATGAGCAGCGCGGCGGGACCGCGCGTGATTTTCCTGCGGCCCAACGCGTCGACGGCGGGATTCAGAAGATAGGCAATGACCGCGCCTAGAATGAAAGGCAGCAGGATTTCGCTGAAGACAAACAGCAACAGCACGAATGAAGCGAAAGCCAGGCCCCAGAATATGAAATGGCGCTGCGCCGTCATGGATTATTCCCTAAAAGCGGCCCGTGTAGCCTTGCGGCTGTTCGCGGGGCTGGATGGGATAACCGCTCGGAGAGGAATCGCCGATCCGGTCGCGCGGCAGCGGACGGGAAGGCTGATATCCCGGCGGCTGCGGCGATTGGTAGGAGGATGGCTGGGATTGCTGATGGGCCGGGCGACCGCCGATGACGAGATCATAAACGAGGTGGTTGCCGTCGGTGGGCGACTGGTAGCCCGCGAATTTCGGGTGAGATAAAGTCATGCCCGCCTGCGCGAGGGCCTGGCGCAGCATTTCCTCGTCGCCGCGGAAAGACAGCTCGACCAGCGCCTCTCGCGGCGAGAGGGATTTCAAGGTCGTATGGGTGATGGCGTTGACGCGGGCCAGCGATTGCTGGGTTCTCGCCCATTCCTCAAGGCTGGCGATTTTCACGCGCGCGACGACGGCGTTGCCGGTCGGGGGCACTTCGCGAATGGTGGAGACGACGGTCTTTTCTTTCCAGTTCTGTTTCAGAGCGGTTTGCACTTCGCCGACGGCGCGGCCGAGAAGCTTGGAGAGCGTATCGCCGGGCTGCGCTTCGACGACCATTTCACGGACATGTTCGGGCTGGCCGTTGTCGGTGCGGTAGAGGCTGACGGTAATGGCCCCGTTGGCGGGATCGTCTTCCCTGGCGCGGGCGAGATTGCCGTCCGGCGCAGCGACGGCGATGACGGCATCCCCCGCGTCGTAACGCTTGAGGAGATTTGCGAGTTTGGAAGGATTGTAGCTGAAGACATCGTCGTCACTGATATCGCTGACATCCTCGAGGTCGCCCATCGGGACGATGACCGGGACCAGAGGACCGCGCGGATCGGTGCGGTTCCATGCCCGCATCCAGATATTATAAGGCGACCATAAATAGGTGCGGCCGCCCGCCTGATAAAAAGGCAGGATGACCAACGGCGCGCTGGAGACGTTCGTATAGGACTGACCCTGAACATTCAGGAAGCGCTCGACCGCGGCGGCGCGGAAACGGATCGTATAGGTGCCGATGTAGCGAACGCTGGAGAGTTTCTCGGCGGTGACTTCGTAGTCCTGGACCATGGGGGAAACGGTGGCGGCATCGGGCGGCGTGAAGGCGGTCAGTTCCGATTCGGAAAGCATCCGGCCAGCGAGAACGAGAAAAGCATCCACCTGGGCCTTGTCGAAGGCCTGGTCGCGGGCGGCCAGGGCGCTATCCGCCGTAACGTCGACCTGGACCCCTTCCACCGTGAAAAGATCGGCCTCGGCCAGCGCCGGGCCCGGGGCCAGCAAAAAACATGCAAAAATCGCGTAAAGGACTGTACGGATTGCACGAAAAGTCTTATAGATTATGGCCATCGGACATCCTGTTAGGGGTGGAATGATGGTTATAACTCCCCCACACTAAAGATGCAAAATGAAAGAAAGCGCATACAAACAAGCCGGAGTTGATATTGACGCGGCAGACGAGCTGATAGAGCGGATCAAGCCCCATATCCGGAAGACCAACCGCAGCGGCGTCGTTTCCGGCATCGGCGGTTTCGGCGCGCTGTTCGACCTCAAGAACACGGGCTTCAAGGACCCTGTCCTCGTCTCGTCGACAGACGGCGTCGGCACAAAGATAAAAATCGCGATAGATACCAATACTCATGACACGATCGGAATCGACTGCGTCGCGATGTGCGTGAACGACATTATTGTACAAGGGGCCGAGCCGCTGTTCTTTCTTGATTATTTCGCAACAGGCAAGCTGGAAAACGATGTTGCGGAGAAGGTCATCGCCGGAGTCGCGGCCGGATGCCTTCAGGCGGGGTGCGCACTTATTGGCGGCGAAACGGCCGAGATGCCAGGTCTTTATGCGCCGGGGGATTACGACCTTGCCGGATTCGCCGTTGGCGCCGCCGAGCGCGATGGGCTGATCGACGGAAAGAATATCAAGGAGGGCGACGTTATTCTTGGGCTGGCGTCCAGTGGGGTTCATTCGAACGGGTTTTCTTTGGTCCGGAAGATTATAAGCACTACACAGGGTTATACGCTGGAAGGGAAAGCACCCTTTGAACCATCGAAATCGATGAAGGACGCGGTGTTGGCACCAACAAGAATCTACGTCAAACCCGTGCTGGAAGCCATTAAAATCAAGGGAAAATCCGGAGATAATAACAACCGGGCCTCAATTAAAGGAATGGCCCATATCACGGGCGGCGGTTTGTATGAAAACATCCCGCGTATCCTGCCGGATGATGTGTGCGCTCACCTCGATGCCAAGAGCTGGGAATTCCTGCCGGTGTTCAGGTGGCTGAGGGAGGCCGGGAAATTACAGCCCGCCGACATGGCGCGGACGCTGAACTGCGGAATCGGCCTGGTGGTTGTGGTCGAGCCGGAACAGGCGGACGCGGTGAAGACATCATTCGAGAAATCGGGCGAGAAAGTCTACACGATCGGCAAGATTACCAAACGCGACGGCGCGGAAGTTATCATCGATAATCTAGAAACGTGGGCATAAAATTTAAACCACAGCGGCCACAGGCGAAATCACAGCGCGTCTTGCGCAAAAGGCTCCTGTGTATTCACTGTGATCGCTGTGGTTTAAAATAATTTAAAATGAAAAAACTCAATCTGGCAGTTTTGATTTCGGGAAGCGGCAGTAATCTGCAGGCGTTGATCGAGGCCTGCGCGCAGCCGGATTACCCGGCGAAAATCAATGCCGTGATTTCAAACAGGCCGGGTGCATTCGGGCTGCAGCGGGCGGAGAAAGCGGGCATTCCCGCCGAAACGATTGATCATACGAAATATGCGACCCGGGGGGATTTCGAGAAGGTGCTGCATAATGTTCTCGGCAAATATAATGTCGACCTGATTTGCCTGGCCGGGTTTATGAGAATCCTGACACCGGAATTCATCGCCAAGTGGGAAGGCAAGATCATCAATACGCACCCTGCCCTGCTGCCCAGACACGGGGGCAAAGGTATGTATGGCGAGCATGTGCACAAGGCGGTTCTGGCCGCCGGAGATGCCGAGAGCGGCGTGACCATTCATTATGTGATCCCGGATGTCGACCGCGGCGAAATCATCCTGCAAAAGCGCGTGAAAGTTGAAAACGGCGATACCCATGAGAGCCTGGCCAAAAGGGTTTTGACCGAGGAGCACGAGGCCTATGTCGAGGCGGTGCGGATGATTGCAGAAAAGAAAAGTTAAACGCGAAGATCCGAAGAAACGAAGAAATATCAACTTCGAAACTTCGGGACTTCGCGTTAATATTCTTGAAATTGTTTATTTTTAAGGTATTTATAAAAACGAGGATAATTGTTCAGAGATAATCCATGGCCCAGCATACCCCCGTCGAAGCAGACCCCAAGGAAATCCAGCGCGCGCAGGAGATGTGGCATAACGCCACGAAGGCCGGAAAATGGGGCATTGCCGCCGTTGTCATCGTCCTGGTTGTATTGGCGCTGCTTTTTATAGATTTCTAAAAACTTAACCACTTTCATACAAAAGTTAATTATAATGGCGAAGGGGAGTTTTCCGTTTCGCAATGTCACCTATACCCATGCCAAACTTAAGAATTTTGACTTTTACCCTGCTGGCCGCGGCGGTGCTGTTTACGGCGTGGCCGGTTTCGGCGCAGATCACGCGCACGGCGCGGATCGAGCTTGGCGAAAACACCAAAGAACTTCATTTCGGCGCGGACGTTTACATCACCTTCGACAAGGAAAAAAGGCTGAACGAGCAGATCGTCGCCACGCGCCATGAAAACAATCTGCGCGGCGGGCGGCAGGATTCCGACATCATCAATCTGGGCGTCGACCCCGGCCCGACATGGCTGGTGTTTTCGATCACCAACAACTCGAAACAGGAAAACTGGATCCTCGATTTCGGGACGTTCACCGAAGGGCGGATGGGCAAGGTCAAAAAACTGGTCGTTAAAAATCACACGCGCGACGAAAGTTTCGTCCGCGCGCTGCGCGAGGACGACAGGCCGGAATCGCTCGGCAAATCCCTGCGGGGCACCGGCATCCCGGTCAAAATAAGCCTGCAGAAATCCGAGCTTTTCGTCGTTTATATTGAAACCGAAGGCAACCTGCCGGCGACATTCGTGCCGAAGCTGATCAGCGAGCATGAGCAGATGAACGGGTTCACGGCGCCGAAGATCGCCGCGTGGATGCTGATCGCCTTCTTCATCGCAGCCGCGACATTCTTCGCAGCGGCGGCCTATCTCGAGAAAAAGCCCGTCTTCGGGCTTTTTTCGGCCTATTACGCCATGAACATGATCATGTTCGTGCTGCTGCTGGTCGTTTTCTTCATCCCTTTTTCGCCGGGCGGCTATATCGCCGCGTTGTTATACCCGACCTGCTTCCTGATCGGCATCGTCATGACGTGGATGTTCCTGGACATATCGGCGGAGGATTACAGCGACAATGCCGTCGTGCTTTCGCTGGGCTCGTTCATCGTCGTCAGCTCCCTGATCGCCGCCGTCCTGCCCGACCGGTCGACAATTTTCAACGAGCTTTTGACCTTCCTGCCTTGCACCATAGGCATGCTGGCGCTGGCGGCGCTGGCGTTCAGCCATGCGCAGAATGGAAAGTTCGCGGGGTATTACCTGGCCAGCGGCTGGCTGATGGCGTTTTTCGGGAGCATGCTCACCCTGCTCTCCGGCGCGCAGATTTTCGGCAGCAATGTGCTTCTTTTGAATGCCTACTGGATTTCGCTGGTGCCGCAGGCGCTGTTTTTTGCCGGCGGTTTTTCGAAGAAGATCCTGGAGATGCGCGAGGCGGAACGCGTGGCTTATTCACGCGAGAACCGCGCGGCGCAGTCATTAGCAAGACTCAAGCAATCGAAGGAAACAGCCGATCAGGCGAGGCTGCTCCGTGTTATCGAGCGCGAGCGCGAACTGATGGCGGAGCTGCGCGAGCAGGAAATGCAGCGCACGGAGGAAATGCGCCGGGCCAAGGAAATGGCCGACCATGCCAACCGCGCGAAATCGGCGTTCCTGGCGGTCGTCAGCCATGAAATCCGCACGCCCATGACAGGCATCATGGGGATTTTGCGGCTGTTCCGCGACACGAAGCTTTCGAAGGAGCAGAGCGATTACCTGCTGACGATTCAGAAATCCGGCGACACGATGATGGTGCTGCTGAACGATATTCTCGACTTCGAAAAGATCGAGAGCGGCAATATGGAGCTCGAGGAGATCGATTTCGACCTGCCGAAACTGGTGCAAGGCGTCGTGACATTGATGGCGGGCCATGCCGCCGACCGCAACGTGATGTTGCAAAGCGATATTCCTGCTGATTTCCCTGTCGCATTGATGGGCGACCCGACAAGGCTAAGGCAGGTCCTTCTGAACCTCGTCAACAACGCGATCAAGTTCACCGAAAACGGCAGCGTCACCATTCGCCTGCGCGCGACGCGGCTGGAAAACAAAAAGGACGGCATAAAAGGCAATTACGAAATTTACCTGGCCGTCGAAGATACGGGCATCGGGATATCGGAAAAAGCGCAGGAGAAGCTGTTCACCCCGTTTGAACAGGCCGACGCGTCTGTTTCGCGCAAATATGGCGGAACGGGTTTGGGATTGGCGATCTGCCGCAAGCTTGTGACCGCCATGGGCGGCACGATCAGCCTGAGCAGTCAAATTGGAGTCGGCAGCACGTTCTTTTTCTCGCTCCTGATGAAAGAAGGAAGCGCGGAAGCCAGCGAAGACGGCACAATCGAAGATTACGCCACGCAGGACCTGGTCCCGTCGGGCCCGCCGCTCCGGCTGCTGGTGATCGAGGACAACGAGATCAACAGGAAGGTTCTCCAGAATTTCCTGGAGAAGCAGCATCACATGGTGTCGCTGGCGGACAGCGGCGAAATGGGGCTGGATATTTTCGGGCGCGGGGAATTCGACGCGGTGTTCATGGACATCAATTTGAGCGGCATGAGCGGCGTTGAAACCGCGAAAGTCATCCGCATGATGCCGGATAAACGGCTGGCGGAAACGCCGATGATCGCGCTGACGGGCAATGTCGATGAAGAAGATGTAAAGTCATTCCACCGCGCGGGCTTCAACGCCGTCATGGCGAAGCCGATCGATTACGACCAGTTGATACACCTGCTTAACGAGGTGCGCAAAAACAAACCCGCAGATTCTACCGGCAGCGCCGCGCCGCCGCGCCATGAGCCGCAGCAGAAAGCGCCGCCGGAACAAGAAGTCATAGCAATGCCGCCGCCACAATATGCGCAAGATGACGAGGTGAATAAAGCCCATGAAGATATCACGCCGCTTCATAAATTCCTGCAGGAACAGGAAGCGGCACCGACGGAGAAAATGGATTTCAGCGCCGTGTTCGATGTAAAAATGCTGGACGGGCTGCTGCGCTCGCTCGGCAGAGACCAGTTAATAGAATTGCTCGACGGTTTCATACAAAAGACAGACGAGATTGTCGCCACGCTGCTCGCGGCTTCGGCCAGCGGGAATAAAGAGGGCGTTTATGAAAGCGCGCATGAATTGCGGGGCATGGCCGCCAATTTCGGCATGAAGGAGCTTGCGGCCATCGCCAACGTCATAGAAAAGGCGATGCATAACGACCAGGCTGAAAAGGCCGAACCGGAGATTGAAAAACTCCCCACAGCCGCGGAAACCACCAAGGCGGCGATCCGGAACTGGCTGGCGTAAACGATTAGCCGACGATTTCGTCGTTTTTGAAGAAATAAGCGATTTCTATTTTCGCGTTTTCAAGGCTGTCAGAGCCGTGAACGGAATTTTCGCCGATGCTGAGCGCGAAATCTTTCCTGATCGTGCCGGGGGCTGCTTCCTTCGGATTGGTTGCGCCCATGACTTCACGGTTTTTCGCGACGGCGTTTTCGCCTTCCAGAACCTGGACCACGACAGGCCCGGAGCTCATGAATTCGGTCAGTTCGCCGAAAAAGGGGCGTGCCTTATGCACGGCATAAAATCCTTCAGCCTGGGCCCTGGACATATGAATGCGCTTCTGGGCGACGATGCGAAGGCCTGCGGTCTCGAGCTTGGTATTGATCGCGCCGGTCAGATTGCGGCGGGTGGCATCAGGCTTGATGATCGAAAAGGTGCGTTCCAGCGCCATGGTTTTGGTCCTTAATGGGTCAAATCGTTTCGTGGATGCGTTATATATAGGCCCCGCCCCGGCAGCGCAACCCCCCTGCCTCCCGCCGTGTTTTTTGCATTATGGTAAATTTTATGGTAAGGTAGCACTGTTTCCTGGGGAGCGAATCTTTTGAAATAATGTTTTCCCCTTGAATCCAAGAAGGTTTTATTGTTGCCTTAAAACAAGGGATAAGTACTTTTATAAGTACAATAAAGATAAAAAAATGACACTGGCTGGGAATAAAAGTAATTTCGCGACGGCTGCTGCCGAGGTCTACGACCATAAAAAGGGTTGGGATGATCGCGAGCAACCTATTGCCGGCCTCACCCCCCGGGATTACATAGAGCTCGCAACGCACGCGGCCCCAGGCCTCTCTCAAAGCGTCCGTGATTTTTGCGATGAAAACGGCTTTTCCTTTGTTGAAATCCCGCACAGCGTTTTCGCGGACAGCTATGAAAAGGAAACGGTTCCTTTCCGCGCCTGGCTCAATGATTATTGCGAACGCAATCATCTCCCTAAAAATGCGCAGATCGCGATTATCGGGCCCCGCATAAAATCGCTCGAATCCGCCGAAAGAAAAGCAGAGGAAAAGAATCCCGGTAAAAATGCCGATTACCTGGGCATCATGATGGTCGTCCTTAAAAACGGCGCGCCGGTCAAAGGCCACAAAGATAAAAAGGATCTCGCGCCCCTTGCCAAAGCGATCGAGGCGATTGAAAAAGACACAAGATCAATTGCCAGGAAGAATTCTTATTGGGAACCTCATGAAATTACAGGTTTCCGGGACCATAAATCCATCTGGGAGCAAACAATCACGAGCGGAGAGTATAAAGGCTTTCCAATGGATGCCGAGATCAAAATTGAACATGAAAACCACATGGATGTCGACAGGCAAACCAGGAACCAGATTATTGCGCTCAGCAGAAAAACCGGAACATGGCTTTCGGCCCTGCATTCCTCTGTTGCATATGATTCAAATATCACCGGGCACTCAAGACGCGCGAAAGAGCGAAGCGATTTTACAACCCGCGTCGGCATTGAAATTTATAACAGGGTTTTCGCGGATAACGGGTTCAACCGGTTCCTGAATCCTGAACTGGCGCATGAATATGCTCCCAAGAGTCACGAAGAGATAATAAAAATGATTTTGAACGAGGGACCAAAAAATTCCACCACACGCGGTCAGGTACAGCATTTACTGACAGGTGTAATGAATTCCGGCGTGCTGGAACCTCCAAACAAGACGCCGTACCGGAGCCCTTTTCGGCTTCCCGAACATACAGCAACCTTGCATCACTGAGGGTCCTTAGGCCGCCAGCGCTTTTTCGATTTTTGAGACAGCATCGTTCGCCGCGCCCGGATTGGGGCCGCCGGCCTGCGCCATGTCGGGGCGACCGCCGCCGCCCTTGCCGCCCAGCGCTTCCGCGCCGATTTTGACGAGATCGACGGCAGAGATTTTGCCTGTGAGATCGTTCGTCACGGCGACGACGATAGAGGCCTTGCCTTCGTCGGTTGAGATGAGCGCGACGACGCCGGAGCCGAGCCTGGCCTTGAGATCGTCGGCCATGGGTTTGAGGTCTTTCGCGGGGAAACCTTCGAGAACCTTGCCGATGAATTTGACGTTGCCGATGGTTTTTATCTCGTCGGCGGAATCCGTAGCCGATTTACGGCGCAGATCGGCGATGAGTTTTTCGAGCTTGCGGTTTTCCCGGTCGAGATCGCCTTCGGACGCAGGCGCGGCGCCGCCGAGGGATTTAAGCTCGGCGATCAGTTTTTTGTTCTCGTTGCTGAGTTTATCGGCGGCGTCTTTAGAGGCCTGCGCCTTGTTTTGCTCATAGGCGTCGGCGCGGGCGCCGGTGACGGCTTCGAGGCGGCGGATGCCGGCGGAAAGCGCGGATTCGGATGTGATTTTCAAGCGGCCGATGTCGCCGGTTTTTTTGGTATGCGTACCGCCGCAAAGTTCGACGGAAAAGACGTGGTTGGCGCCTTTGGCCTGGGTGCCCATGGCGACGACGCGGACCTCGTCGGCGTATTTTTCACCGAAGAGCGCGCGGGCGCCGGTGTCGCGCGCTTCGTCGAGCGGCATGACGCGGGTGATGACATCCGTATTGGCCTTGATTTCGTCGTTGACGATTTTTTCAACGCGTTCCAGCTCTTCTTTCGTGATCGCTTTCGGGTGCGAGATGTCGAAGCGCGTGCGGCCAGCATCCTGCAGCGAGCCTTTCTGCGCGACGTGATCGCCGAGAACCTGACGGAGCGCTTCGTGCAGCAAATGCGTGGCGGAGTGGTTGGCGCGGATGGCGCTGCGGCGGGCGTTATCGACTTTTAATTCCACCCCTTGCCCTACTTTGATTTCCCCCTCAGTTTTATTATCGTTTGATTTTATATAATGCAAATAAAGAGAGCCGGCCTGTTTTCTGGTGTCTGTTATGGGAAGGGTTACAGACGGGGTTTTGCCGTCGGCGGACGCGGCGGAGACGAGGAAACCTGTGTCACCAACCTGACCGCCGGATTCAGCGTAGAACGGCGTCTGGTTGACGATGATGATGCCTTCCTCACCTGATTTGAGCGATTGAACTTTTTTGCCGTCTTTGACGATGGCTTTGATCTGGCCTTCGGCGGTTTCGGTTTCGTAGCCGAGGAATTCGGTGGGGCCCGCTTCCTCGAGGATTTCGAACCAGAGTTTTTCAGTACCGGCATCGCCCGAGCCCGCCCATGATTTGCGCGCCTCGGCCTTTTGCTTTTCCATGGATTTTTCGAAGCCCGCGACATCGACGGCGATGCCTTTGGCTTTCAGCGCGTCCTGCGTGAGGTCGAGCGGGAAGCCATAGGTGTCGTAAAGTTTGAATGCGACGTCGCCCGCAAGCGTGCCGCCCTTGGAAAGATTTTTGGTTTCTTCGTCGAGAAGTTTCAGGCCGCGCTCAAGCGTGGTTTTGAAGCGGGTTTCCTCGAGTTTCAGCGTTTCGGTGATAAGGCTTTCGGCGCGTTTGAGTTCAGGATAGGCCGCGCCCATCATGCCAAGCAGCGTCGGGAACAGGCGATACATCAGCGGCTCTTTCGCGCCGAGCAGATGCGCATGGCGCATGCCGCGGCGCATGATACGGCGAAGAACGTAACCCCGGCCTTCGTTCGAGGGCATGACGCCGTCGGCAAGCAGGAACGCGGAGCAGCGCAGGTGATCGGCGATGACGCGGTGGCTCGGCGCATCCTTGCCGTCAGGCGAAACGCCGGTCAGGTCGGCGCTGTGTTCGATGATATTGCGCAGGAGATCAATGTCGTAGTTCGAGGATTTGCCCTGCATGAGCGCGGCGGTGCGCTCGAGGCCGAGGCCCGTGTCGATCGAGGGTTTGGGAAGAGGTTTTCTATTGTAGCCGCCCTTGCCATCGGGTTCCTGCTCAAACTGCATGAAGACGTTGTTCCAGAATTCGAGGAAGCGATCGCCGTCCTGATCGGGCGAACCCGGCGGGCCGCCCTGGAGTTTATCGCCCTGGTCGAAGAAGATTTCCGAACACGGGCCGCAGGGGCCGTAATCGCCCATCATCCAGAAATTGTCGTTGGTGGGGATGCGGATGATTTTGGAATCCGAAAAGCCGGAAACTTTTTTCCAGATGGCGGCGGCTTCCTCGTCCGTCGAGTGGACGGTGACAAGAAGTTTTTCCGGGTTCATGCCGAAATTTTTAGTAACGAGTTCCCACGCGAAGGCGATAGCGTCTTCCTTGAAATAATCGCCGAAGGAGAAGTTGCCCATCATTTCGAAAAAGGTGTGATGGCGGGCGGTGTAGCCGACATTTTCGAGGTCGTTGTGCTTACCCCCTGCTCTTACACATTTTTGGGCGGTGGTGGCGCGGGTGTAGGGGCGTTTTTCGACGCCGGTGAAGACGTTCTTGAACTGGACCATGCCGGAATTGGCGAACATCAAGGTCGGGTCGTTTTGTGGCACGAGCGGGCTCGAGGGCACGATTTCGTGGCCCTTCCCTTTGAAAAAATTCAAAAATTCCGAACGTATGTCATTGACGCTTTTCATTTTTAACTCCTAAATCGTCATTCCGGCGCAAGCCGGAATCCGGTAAGTTATCGGCAACCAGATCCCGGCTTTCGCCGGGATGACAAATGTGTAGAGGCTATTTATGCAGGAATTTCTGACGCTTGCCAATGGGTTGGCCGATCTTTCGGGCGAAATCGCCCGGAAGTATTTCCGCCAGCCTTTCGAGGTGATTTCCAAGGCGGATGAAAGCCCGGTGACGGTGGCTGATCGGAGCATCGAAGAAGCTATCCGCGCGGCCATCGAAAAGGCGCGGCCGGAGGACGGAATTTTCGGCGAAGAGTTTGGCGTTAAAGAAAGCCGGAATGGGCTGACATGGGTGATCGACCCGATCGACGGGACAAAATCATTTGTCATCGGGCGGCCGACATTCGGGACCTTGATTGCGCTGTGCAAGAATGATGTTCCGGTGCTGGGCATTATCGACCAGCCGATTTCGAAAGAGAGATGGATTGGCGCGGACGGCAAGACGACGCTGAACGGAAAAATCGTGAAGGTGCGGCCCTGCTCCGATTTCAAATCGGCCTGCGTAGCAAGCACGACGCCCGCGATGTTCAGCAAGACCGGGCCGGTGTACGAAAAAATCGAGAAGCAGGCGAAAATGCTGGCGTGGGGCGGCGATTGCTACATGTACGGTTTGCTGGCGAGCGGGAACATGGATGCGTGCTTCGAGGCGAGCTTATCACCATATGATTTCTGTGCACTGGTTCCCGTGGTTGAAGGCGCGGGCGGGATTATCACCGACTGGGCCGGGAAGAAACTGACGATCAAATCGGATGGCAGGGTTGTCGCGGCGGGTGATAAAAAGATTCACGCAGCAATGTTAGAGTTATTGCGCTAGCGCCGTTTCGTACGGGCCTTTTTGTTCGGCCACCTGTTCCGCGTATTTCGCGATTTTTCCTGTAGCAAGCGCATCCAGCGTCGGGGTCGGCTGGCCGTCGCGCAGGCAGTAGATCCAGTAATTCGCGAGCACGCGCTCGACATAGGACCGCGTTTCGGACGACGGAATCAATTCAATGAACAGCAGCGGGTCTTTTACTTCCGGCCATTGTTTTTTCCACTTGGCGAGATTGCCGGGCCCGGCGTTATAGGCGATGAGCAGCATGACCATGTCGCCCTGCACGGATTTATCTTTCAGAAGATTTTCAAGATAGCGCTGCGCGACTTCCAGATTTTCCTGCGGGTTCGTGAGCGACGGGTCATCGACGATTGAAGACGCGGTCGAAGGCAGGACCTGCATGAGGCCGACGGCGCCCGCCGAGCTTTTGGCCATGGGATCGAATTTCGATTCCTGGCGCGTGATGGCATAAATGAGCGCGGGGTCGATCTTGTACCCTGCCGCCGGCTTCCAGGGGCCCGTCGGATAAAGCGCGGCGTCGTAATAAGCGCCTGCCTCGTCGGAAACCAAACTCGCAAGGCGCATACCGAGCGAGGGCAGATCGGCGTAACCGGCATAGGCGAGGAGCGCATCGCGCATATTATCGTCTTCGGGCTTCATGCGGATCAGTTCGCTCTCGGCCAGGTGCGGCTGGCCGGCGGCGACGAGCGCGATGGCGCGGTTGCCCGGGTGGGTTTTCATGAGAACGTCAAAATAGTTTTTCGTGAAGGTGGGGACCTTCCAGTTGAAATCGAAATCGCGGCCGAGCGAGCGCGTGGCGATGAGGCCGTAGAATGTGCGCGGGTGCTCCATGCCCGCCTTCAGCCATTTGCTGACGACGCGGACATTTCCGGCGCGCATATGCGCGCGCGCGGCCCAGTAAGACGCGGCGGCGGCGGTCCAGCCGGAGGCGTAATCCGAACGCGCGGGAACCTCGAACGCGGCGGCGGATTTTTTGTACTGGCCGTTTTCCCATGCGGCAAGGCCCGCGACCCAGCCCGCCATCGGCGCGTACTGGCCGGAGCGCTTTAACGATGCGGCGGCGAGTTCGCCCGCGCGCTTGGCATTGCCGGAATATAAATAGGCGGCGGCGATTTTGGATTGAATCTGGTCGTATTCGACGGAGTCGAATAATTTTATATTGGACTGGAGTTTTGAAAGCGCGGCGGTGGCTTTGTAATCATTCGCAAGGGTGAGGATTTCGTTGCGGGTTTTTTCAACCGTTTTCAATTCCTCACCGGAGCGCTTGCGCGGCGAGGCGTAGGTTTTGCCGACGATCATGGTGGGCTCGAGATGCGGGCCGATGATCTCGGCATCCGCCGGTTTGGCGATACGGCCGTCAAAAGCCTCGGGCATGCGGCCATTGGCCATGCGGTAGATTTTTTCGGCGCCGGGGTGATCACTATAGATCACCAGCCAGTCATGCAGTTCGTCGAAGCCGGATTTGTAATCGGGATGCATGTAACGCTGGTAAAGGACATGCCCCATCAGGCGGCGGTCATGAAGGCGGGCGATCTGGCGGTCGGCGGCCTCCATCTTGCCCTCCTCCTGGTATTTGAAGATGGCCTGGTAGGTCCGGGCATCGGCATCGGACATGGCCTCGTCCGGGTAGATCACAGGTTCGGGCGCTTTGCGCGGGGCCGGTTTTTCAGCCGCGACCGGGGCGACCTCCTTAAGGCCCAAAAGGTTGCGGGCGAAATCCTGGACGGTTGAGGGTTCGGCGGCGGCAGGGGTCTCAGCAGGCGCAGCTTTTTGCCGGGCAGGCTTGGCCGGGGGCACCGGGACAACGCCATCGGTACGCGCCATAACGGGGCCGGACACACACCCCAAAGCCAGGACGGCGGCACCGAGCCGCGCTATGTTCGTTATATTCGTTCCTTGCATAAGGCGCCCTGAATACACCAAGGGGCTTTTTTTGTCCAGTTTTCGGGTCAAAAACTAGGTTTTTTGTCCTATTTCCAGATACTTGGTTTGCAGGGCCAGCATGTCCTGCCAGACGGCTTTTTTCTGCGACGGGGTGCGCAAAAGATAAGCCGGGTGATAGGTAGCAATCGCGGTGATTGGCGCTACGTCTTTCAGGAAGGGCGAAGACGGCTTGTAACCATGCCACTTCCCGCGGAGTCTCGAAACGCTCTGTTCCGTATTCAGGAGGGCCTGCGCCGAGACGCCGCCGCAGAGAATCAAGAGCTTCGGTTTGACCAGCGCGATGTGTTTTTCAATGAAGGGAAGGCTGACGTCGATTTCGGCGGGGCTGGGCGTGCGGTTGCCGGGCGGGCGCCAGTTAAGGATGTTGGAGATATAAATCGCCTGAGCCGGATCTTCCGCCTTGCGGTCGAGATTGATGCATTTGAGGATTCTGTCCAATAGCTGGCCGCTGACGCCGACGAAGGGTTTGCCGAGGCGGTCTTCGTCCGCGCCGGGAGCCTCGCCGACCAGCATGACGGGGGCCTGCGGGTTGCCGTCGCAGAAGACCATGTTGGTGGCGGTTTTCTTGAGGGCGATGCCGTCGAAGGCGGCGATGGTTTCTCTAAGCTCCTCCAGCGTCGAGGCGGCGGCAGCGAGTTTTTCCGATTCGGCGCGCGCGTCGCTGCGGCCAAGAAACGAAGCCCTTTCCCCTGCGGGGAGGGGGTTGGGTGAGGAGGAAATATCCGGTTTACGATTAATTTGCAAAGCCCCCTCACCCTCGCCGCTTTCGCGGCTCTGCCCTCTCCCCGCAGGGGAGAGGGATTTTACAGCGGGCTCGTTATCCAGCGCCTCATCGACCCCGTTATCGAGGTGCCATTCAAGGGCGGCTTTGTAGGCTTGGGCGTTGGCCATTAGTTGCGAAAAACCTGTCTTAGAATCTAGGGAACGTCTTCAAAATACGTTAAAGTAAGGAGAGCCACAAGATAAGGAAAATACATGCCCTCCTCCATACGTCCTGACCGTGAAAGCATGGAATATGATGTCGTGATTGTCGGCGCCGGGCCGTCGGGACTTTCATGCGCGATTCGTCTCAAGCAATTGAAACCTGAACTGCCGGTTTGCGTTTTGGAGAAAGGTTCGGAAGTCGGCGCGCATCTTTTGTCGGGAGCGGCGCTCGAGCCGCGCGCGCTTAATGAATTGATTCCAGACTGGAAAGATACTTTAGGAAAGGCGGGGGGCGCGCCGCTGAATGTGAAGTGCACAACCGATAAGTTTATTTTCCTGACGCAAAAATCCGCGTTTCGGTTTATAACGCCACCACAAATGAACAATCACGGAAATTACATTATCTCGCTCGGTAATTTCGGGAGATGGCTGGCCGTGCAAGCCGAACAGTTGGGAGTGGAAATTTTTCCGGGATTCGCCGCCGCGGAAGTTCTCTATAATGAGAGCGGCGCGGTGATCGGCGTCGCCACCGGCGATATGGGGATCAACAAGGAAGGCGAAAAAACCGCCGACTTTGCGCCCGGCATGGAACTGCATGCGAAGCAGACCGTGTTCGCGGAAGGGTGTTACGGATCACTCACCAAGACGCTCATCAAAAAATTCGACCTCAGGAAAAATTCCGATCCGCAGACATACGCGATCGGGATCAAGGAAATCTGGGAAGTGCCGCCCGAGAAGCACCGCGCCGGTGAAATCATTCATACGCTCGGATGGCCGCTGGATTCAAAAACCTATGGTGGATCGTTTATATACCACTTTGAGAACAACCAGATTGCATTGGGACTCGTGATCGGACTCGATTACCAAAATCCTTACCTGCACCCGTATAAGGAGATGCAACGATTCAAAACGCACCCGTCGATCAGCAAAATGCTGGAAGGCGGGCGGCGCGTGACCTACGGCGCGCGCGCATTGGTCGAAGGCGGATTCCAGTCGTTGCCGAAACTGACATTCCCCGGCGGATTGCTGATCGGCGACACGGCAGGATTTCTGAACGTGCCGAAAATCAAGGGTACGCACACGGCGATGAAATCGGGCATGCTCGCCGCCGAAGCGATCGCGGAAGGCGCGATTGATTTTGGCAGCGAAGTTTCCACTTATTCGGGGAAGTTGAAAAATTCATGGGTGTGGAGCGAACTGAAAAAAGTGCGCAACATCCGGCCCGGTTTCCACCGGGGCATGTGGATCGGGCTGATCAATGCCGCGTTTGAAACCGTGACATGCGGCCTTGCGCCGTGGACGCTGAAAAACCATGCCGATCACAGCCAGCTCAAGAAGGCGAGCGAGAGCAAAAAGATCGAATACCCCAAGCCGGACGGGGTGCTGACTTTTGACATTTTAACGTCGGTTTCGTTTTCGAATACCAACCATGCCGAGGATCAGCCCAGCCATCTGCAGCTGATCGACCCGACCATCCCGACAAGAGTGAACCTGCCCCTGTACGATGAGCCCGCCCAGAGATACTGCCCGGCAGCAGTTTATGAAATAGTCAAGGGTAATCAAGGGGTTGCCAAACTCCAGATTAATGCCCAGAACTGCGTACACTGCAAAACCTGCGATATTAAAGACCCCTCCCAGAACATAAACTGGGTGGTACCGCAGGGCGGCGGGGGGCCGAATTACCCCAATATGTAAGACTTAAAAAACCTTTTTCTGGTACAATTACAAGGGATGGATATGAGGAAAGTTGGGATTGGTTTTTGCGGGATTCTAGGCGTCTGCGCGGCTTTTTACAGCTATAGCGCATTGACGACGTCGCGCCTGGCGAGCCTGCAGACGATGGCAGGCCAGGAATACACGATTGGCGAGCTTGGCCCGAATGTTTTCGGCGATTACCTCAGCAGCCAGTTCGCACAGCAGCATCATGACTGGAAACGCGCGGGCGATTATCTGACGCGCGTAATGATACAAACGCCGGATGACCCGCAGGTCCTGAAACGCGCCATGATCCTGGCGATGGGGGCGGGTGAAACCGATAAATCCGTTGAGCTGGCCGCACGAGTCGCGGAAGTGGAAAAAGACAATGCGCTGGCATTGCTGTTCCTGACGACCGGCGCGATGCACAACAAGGATTACGCCGCCGCAGACAAATATCTGAAGACCATGCCGGAGGGCAGCCTTTCCGATTTCATCATGCCGCTGCTCGAGAGCTGGATACAGGCCGGGCTCGGCAATTACACCGGCGACAAGCTGACCGGCAACACCGCGCATATGTATCATGCAATTTTGCTTGCCGATTACATGGGCAAGAAAGACGAGATCAAAAAGCTGCTTGAAAAAATCCTGGAGGGCAAGGCGCCCGCGGACGCCGAGCGCATCGCCGATATTTACGCGCATGCGGGCGAAACGGAACAGGCCATAGGGCTCTACACGAAACTTCTGCAGGAAAGACCCGCAGATACCGAACTCGGCAAAAAACTGGCCGACGTGCAGACAGGGAAAATTCCGGACAGCTTTGAGCGCGTGACATCGCCGGAGCAAGGCGTGGCCATGGCGCTTTATAACATGTCGGAGCTTCTGTATCAGGAGCATGCCGACGATAGCGCGCGCGTGTTCGCCAATATCGCGCTTTACCTCGATCCGGCCATGACCGACACACAGCTTCTGCTGGCGGCGATCACGTCGCGCAACGACCGCATGAACGATGCGATCGGTTATTACCGCAGCGTCAAGCCGGAAAGCGAATATTACCTTGAATCGCGCCGCCGCGCCGCCGACCTGCTGGAAGATTCGAAGCGCACCGATGAGGCGCTGGCGGAATTGAACTCCCTCGTTAAAAATCACAATGACGTTGAATCTTTAATACGCATCGGCGACATTTACCGCCGCCAGGAAGATTTCCAAAAGGCGCTGGTGAGCTATAACGAGGCGGCGGCGCGTTTCGGCGATAAAATCCCGAAAGAATACTGGCACCTGCTTTATGCGCGCGGCATGTCGCTGGAGCGGCTGGGCGAGTGGGATAAAGCGGAAACCGATTTGCGCGCAGCGCTTTCCTACCAGCCGGATCATCCTTATGTGCTGAATTATCTGGGCTATGCGTGGACCGATCAGGGCGTGAACCTGCATGAAGCGCTGACGATGATTAAAAAGGCGGCGGAGCTTCGCCCGACGGACGGTTATATCGCCGACTCGCTGGGATGGGTTTATTACCGCATGGCGAATTACAAGGAAGCGGTGCCTTCGCTTGAAGCCGCCGTGGAGTTGCTGCCGTACGACCCTGTGATCAACGATCACCTTGGCGACGCCTACTGGCAGGCGGGCCGCAAGCTTGAAGCGCGGTTCCAGTGGCAGCGGGCGCGGAATTATTCCGAGGACCAGTCCCTGAATGCGATGATCGACCAGAAGCTCGCGCAGGGCCTGATAACGGCCGCGCCGGTCAAACATGCGCATTCGGCAGAGCCGGTAACAACGCATGGACCGAACACCGGCGCGGATTCCGGGATTATGAGCCCCTAGAGGTTACGGCCTTTCATGAGCGCGACGGAAACCAGACTCCTGACAATCTTCGCCCCGGCGAAAATCAATCTTTACCTGCACATCACCGGGCGGCTGGATAACGGCTATCACATGCTGGACTCGCTCGTGGCGTTCGCGGATATAGGCGATTCAATCGAGATCGAGCCTGCGACCGAATTCGAATTCAGGATCGAGGGGCCGTATGCGGGAGGTTTCGGACCGAAGGACCGCGACCATTCGCCGAATTCGTCCAACCTTGTCGTGCAGGCGGCGTGGGCGCTGGCGCTGGCGGCCCAGAAAATTCCGAACGTGCGGATCAAGCTGACGAAGAACCTGCCGATCGCATCGGGCCTCGGCGGCGGATCGTCGGATGCGGCGGCGGTGATCTGGGGCTTGCTGGAGTGGTGGAAAATTCCGCGCCAGACGCATTATCTGCAGGGCCTGATGGCGCGGCTCGGCGCCGACATTCCTGCGTGTTTAACATGCGCGCCGGTGCGTGTTCGCGGCATCGGCGACATACTGGACCCGGCGCCGGCGATGAATGAAATACCCGTTGTGCTGGTCAACCCGGGCAAGCCCTGCCTGACTGGCGAGATTTTCTCGCGGTTCAACGGTTCTTACCGCGAGCCGATGGCGTTGCCAGCCAGCCTTGAAAAACCCGGCGAGCTGATTTCCTTTCTCGCGCAGCAGCGCAACGATCTCATGAAACCGGCCAGCGAGATTGTGCCTGAGATTGGCAATGTGCTGAATATCCTGAATGTGCAGGACGGCTGCATGCTGGCGCGGCTGACGGGTTCCGGCGCGACGTGTTTCGGCCTGTTTGACGATGAGGCCAAAGCGCGCAAAGCGGCAAAGTCCATCGCGGCGGACAATCCGGACTGGTGGGTGAAAAGCGGCTGGCTGAACAGGCCGGAGCGTTATTAATTGTATTCGTGCGCGTCAGACTGGCGCGGCGATTTATCTTCCGAAAGCATGTGAACCAGCAGCGCAGCGCTTGCCTCGCCATCAACGTCCATGCCGTTCAGTTTCTGGTAGGTGCGGATGGCGTCCTGCGAGAGCGGGCTGTCGGCGCCGTCGGCGGGGCCGGGATAAAGACCGATGCCCACCAGATGTTCCTGGATCTGGGCCAGCACGGCGCGGTCGTTGCCGGGCGGGGGCGGCGCGACATCGCTGCGGGTTTCTTCACGCGGCGCGGGCGCGACCGGGGTTGGAGGAGAGGTGGCTTCCCTGTCCTCGCGCACGTCATCGACCATCTTGTTGATTTCATCGACGCCGATATTCAGCGTTTTTGCGAGCTGTTCGAGGGCGGCTTTCGCCTCGGGGCTGCCCTTGTCGGCGGCGGTTTTGTACCAGACCAGCGCCTCCTCAGGCTGTGGCTTGCCGAGCAGGCCGTTTTCGTAGATCAGGCCGAGATTATAGGCGGCTTCCATGATGCCCTGTGACGCGGCCTTTTCGAAATAGGCGTTGGCCTTGAACGGATCGTAAGGGACCCCGACGCCCTCGATGTAAGCGATGCCGAGATTATATTGCGCCTCGGGATGGCCGAGATCGGCGGCGCGTGCGTACCAGTCAATCGCTTTGGCGAGGTCAGGCGCGGTGCCGAGGCCTTGATGATTAAGAACGCCGAGATTATAGGCGGCATTCGCCACGCCCGCATTGGCGGCCTGTTCGAACCAGAAAAGCGCGCGTTCATAGTTCTGTTTCACATTGCCGTGGCCGGCGGTGTAAATGGCGGCGAGATCGTGCTGGGCTTCGGGCATGCCGTCGAACGCGCGTTCCTCTATTCTTTTGACGGATTCAGGAAGGTTTGAATCCGCGCTCATGAGCGAGCGGACATCGACATCCGATTTTTTATAGACCGGCGCGGCAGGCGCGGCTTCGGGCGTTGCAGCCACCGGCGCGGTTTCGGGAGCCGTTTCTTCAGCCGGGGGAAGGCTGGCGGTCTTGATTTCTCCGGCAGCAGGCGCGGCGGACGGTTCCTGCGGCGCGGTTTCCGGCTCGGCGGCGATATCAGACGGCTCAAGCTTGTTCAGCTCAGCGGCCAGCGCATCGGGATTTTCCTCGAGCATTTTCTGAAGCGTTATCTGGTCGGTGATATCGATGCCGATATCATCCGATGCATCAGGTTCGGCAACGGCGGCGGGGGGGTTTTGCGTTTGTTCAGCGCCGGAAAAAGCGCTGGTATCTTCGCTGACGCGCCATTTATCGACGATGGCGTCGGCCTGCTCGGTTAAATTCGTCTCCTCCGCTGCCGGGGGCGCGGTTTCGATGGCCTGATATTCCTGCGTATTGCTTATTCCGGGCTGGCGGATTTCACTGACGGCCCAACCCGCCAGAATGCCGCCGACAACCAGAAGCAAAATAGCCGCGGCCTGAAGCCCGCGCGCATTGCTCCGTGTTCCAGGCGCGGCTTCCGTGCTGGGAATGGCGGTCGGAATGCCGGGCTCTTGCGCCTTGAACACATCATCGATATCTGCGGATACGGAACCGGCAACGTTCTGGCCGGTGAGAAGGACCATGGCCTTGGCGTTCAGCGCATCGCGGGTCTGGACAACCGTTTCCTCGATACGCTCGATCTTGCGCATGAAGCGCGTGCGGTCCTCGATGGCCTTTTCGATCTGACGCATGATCTTCGCCTGCTGGGCGCTCGCTTCCTCGACCTTGCGGACGATTTCTTCCTGTTTCTGCTCGGACGTCTGCAAGCGTTTTGCGAGATCACGGTAACTGCCGGCGCCGACGCGGATTTTTTCAGAGTTTGCCCTGGCTTCCTTTTCTATGCCCGACTGGCGCTCTTCGAGATCGAGGAGCAGCTTGCGCGTCTCCTCCAGTTCTTTCATCGTTTCTTTCGCCATCTGCTCGGCGCGTTCGCCGCGATTGGCCTTGGTCTGAAGACTGTCCATCGCATGGCGGTAATTTTCGAGCTCGGCGCGCATGGTGTTGCGCTCGACCTGCGTGGCTTTCAGTTTTTCATTCAGCGAGCGCAGGAGCGCCAGAATCTGGAGCTGCGTCGGGCCTTGATGGGCGGAGCCGGGTTCGGGACGGGTATCAACGGACTGGCGCGGGGCCGGAGTTTTTGCCGCCGTGCGGCCGTCATTCGCAGAACTGCCGTTGCCGGAGCCCTGAAAAAACACGCGGCCTTCAGTTGTCTTTTTAAATGCCATGGAAAGGTGATCCCCGGTCTAGTTACTTTTTATATATGTGTGCTTGGAATCGACTATACAGGGTTTTGGAAAATCGTGCCAAGAAAAACGGCGGGGTTTTAAAGGGTTAATCGTTAACGGCGCATGGCGTATAAGGTATATTTTATCTTTTTATATCAATTATTTACAGACTAAGCGATTGGCGGCGAGCCGGAAGGCGGGCTCAGGTTATCATCGAAACTGAAGCTGGCGGCGTCGACATTTTTAAGCAGCGCAAGCGCAACGGCCGGAGCGGCGCCTCCGCCATCGGTATCAAATGAGAAAACCGCATCGCTGCCGCTATTCTCGATCCGGACATAATTATCGATGACAGGATTGGCGCCGCCGTACCCGGCGAGTTCGAGCAGGATGTCTATATTAAGCACGTCGCCGCCGGGACCGACGATGAAATCCTCGATGATGTCGGCATATTCAAGGCCGGGTGGGGGTGATGATGGCGCGAAAGCCTCGTCCCAGACGCTCTTGTCGAAAATGAAAGAGTCGGAGCCTGCGCCGCCATAGAGCGTATCGGCGCCCGCGCCCGCGACGATCATGTCGTCTCCGTCCAATGCCTCGATATTATCATCGCCGAGCGTGCCGATAACCAGATCGGGCGCGAGTGTGCCGTCGATATCGAGGCCGCTGATGACCGGAGGCGCGGGCTCAGGCTGGATGAGAAGATTGTGCTCGACCGAGAAGCTCGCGATGTCGACATCGGCCAGCGTGGCCAGGTATTTCGGGCTAGAACCGCCGGGACCGTTGGCGTCGAAGTACAGTTTCATGCGCGTTCCGTCGGCGACAAGCTTGAAATAACCGTAGGCGATCGGGTCGGAGCCCGTGTAGCCGATGCCAGCCAGCAGGCCGCTGATGTCGATGCGGTCGCCACCCTCGCCCGCCTGGAATTTGGTGATGAAATCAGAATGAAGCGAAACATCGGGCAGCAGATCGGCGCCGAAGACAATCGTGTCGCGGCCGGAAGCGGCGGTGATGCTGTCTTTCCCCTGCCCGCCCTCGAGAATATTGACGCCGCCTGTCGCAATGATTTTATCGACACCGGCGAGACCGTGGATTTCACTGCCCGCCGCGACGCCGGTGAGGCGGTCATCCCCGCCGGTGCCGTTTATGACGCCCGGGCCATTGCTCGGGGCAGGATGAATGGTGAGATCGGCCAGCGCGCGCACGGGATAAGGGCCGGGATTTTGAATCACGTGATTGGTGCCGAAATCGGCGGTGATGAACCCGGCAAGGCGGTCGCCGATGATTTCACGGTCGTCGTAATCCATGTGCCAGACATCTGTCGGGTACGTGACGGGATCGGTATCATGCAGCATGCGGAGGTCGCTGTAATTCGCGGCGAGATGAATATCGTCACGTTCCAGCGCCATGTCTTCCTGCGCGGTGTGGAGGAGATCGAGGCCCCGCTGCACGAGCGCAATTTCGTTTTCGGTTTCGCCGGCAGCACGGGCGGCGTCGACATTATAACGCCCGGTTTCCATGATATAGAACCGGATATCGTCGCCGAGACGCGCCTTTATATAATCGAACACGTCATAAGTAGCTTCGATATAACGATCGACATTGGCTTCGAAATTCGGCCCGCGACCGAGGAGACGCGTTTCAGCCTCGCCCTGTCCCCAGACGACGATGGGCGTGACCACACCGCGGGCGCGGAGATCCGCCATTTGCGTGGCCATGAGGTCGATGGCGCGAAGCAGAACTTCGCCGGGCCGGTTCTGGTCGGGATACCACCAGATCTGATCGGGTTTATAGCTGGTGTTGCGGTTGCCATCGACGGTCGTGCCGCCAACGGCGATGTCGATGGGCGTGCCGCCGTCGCGCTGAAGCGTAATGACTTCATCATAGTCCGTCATGGCGAGCAGGCCATCGCGCAGGCGGCTGGCGCCGGATACGCCGTCGGCGCCGCCGGTGCTGAGGCCCTTGGCATTCGACTGGCCGAGAATGGCGGCGTATAAGATCGTGGGCGCGTTGGTTATGAGATTGGCGGTTGTGAAACTGGCGAGCGGCGTATCAACCAGCGTCACAAGATGCTGCACGGCGGCGCTGCCGGAACCGTCGGGGTCGAACTGAATTCGCAGGTCATCGCCATTGATGACGCCGAGTTTTATATAGCCGTCAGCAATGGGATTGGGGCCCGTATAGCCAACTTCCCGCAGGAGCGCGCTAACATCGATTTTATCGCTTGTCGTGAACTCGTATATATTGTCGCGGTTGTTCGCGATATCCTTCAGGATCGCTGCATCGATGACGATTTTATCGGCATCGGTGTCGACGCCGAGATAGATGTTGTCGCGGCCAAGGCCTGAATTAATGATGTCGGCGCCCGTCTCGCCATACAGGCGATCGGCGCCGGCGCCGCCGAGAAGATGATCGTTTCCGCCGCCGCCATATAAACGGTCGGCGCCGAGACCGCCGATGATCGTATTGTTAACTTCATCCTGGCCGTCGATGCGGTCGGCGAAATCGGTGCCGATGACATTCTCGATGCCGATCAGCATGTCGTAGGAGCCATCTCCATCCGTGGCGACGTATGTCGTGCGGTTGTTGAGAAACATGGTCACGCCCGCAACGGCACCGATATAGCTGACGGTGTCGCGGTCGGTGGCAGGATCGCCTTCGTTACCGCCAACGATCAGATCGTTGCCCATGCCGCCGCGCAAAATATCATTACCTGCGTCGCCATAGATAACGTCATCGCCCGCGCCGGCGGCAACATAATCGGAACCGCCTTGCGCCGCGATAAAATCGTGAGCGGCGGTTAAAACGACAAAATCAAGTTTTGCGGTGGAGGGCGCGCTGCCTTGCGTGTTTTTCAGATGCGCGCTGTATTGCGAGGGCGCGGGATAGAGATGCAGATTGAGCCGGTTAAGCATCTGCCCGGAATCCATGGTCGTGTCAGGCGTATCTGCAAATCCATAAAAAGTTGCAAAGCCGGGCCACCAGGCAGGCTTATTCACTGCAGGCATAACTGTTACTCCGATGAGGCGTAATATCAATGAATGCGGCGCAAACTAAGTTCCATTTGAGACAAGTTTTATAGGATTATTTTCATCTTTTTTATTCGTGAAGATGAATCTGCCCGCGCTGCCGTTTCCAGCACGGCGCGACTAAGAACATGTTCCCATTTCAAAAATTTCATCAAAAAAAATTTGAAAAACCATTCTTCCGATAACGGACTGAATCCAGATTGAAAATTTATTTTCGTCCACATGCAGGGAAAGTTTTTCGAACTTATTCTGGTCATCGCTTAAATATTTTTTTACTGTTCTGGAACCAAAATTGAAGAAGTGAAAAACATGATTTCTATCAGAAAAATATAGTTCCAAGCGGTGGGAAATTAATCCCAATTAAATAACGCAAAATCCGAGGTGAAAAACATGCCCCTTCCTGCAGGCGTCAGCTATGACGCCCAAACCCTTACCTATGCAATTTCGACCGGCACATCCACATCCTCCATTAAAAGCGTCATCGCCCAGGCCGCATCAGGATCGACGATATTGTTCAAGCGCGGCACGCATACGATCACGGACACACTGGAAATCACGCGCAACGACATCACGGTTAAAGGCGAAGGAAAAAGCAACACGAAGCTGGTCTTCGATTTTCCGGGTGATGCGGGCGACGGCATTCATGTCAAAGGTTCCTACTCTTCCTATTCAGGCATGCTGAGCAGCAGCGCCAGCGCCGGAAGCACGAGCATTACATTGAAAAGCACGTCGGGATTGAAAGCTGGCGATGTTCTGCACATTCAGCAGAAAAATACCTCGAGCTGGCTGGATGCAAACGGGTATGACAATATTTCGTCGAGCGATGCAAGCAAATTTCCCATCAATGAGACGCTGACCGAGATCAAATCGATCAGCGGCAATACAGTTACGCTGAAGACGGCCGTGACGCATGCTATCAACGCCTCGCTCTCGACCGTAAAAGTGATCAAGCCGGTGGAAGGCGTGACGCTGTCGGATTTCAGCCTGACTTATAATCTCGGAACGCCGGATCCGGACGACATGACCAATGCGCGGCCACGCGACGCGGGAACCATTGCCATTTATATGGACAAAACGCAGGACGCGGCGGTCAAGAACGTCAATGTAACGAATGCGCCCTCGCACAGCATTGAATTCCGCAGCAGCCTCGCGCCAAAAGTCGATACGGTAAAAATAGACGGATCGCACAACAAGGGCGATGACGGCAACGGTTACGGCATCCAGGTTGCTGAAACCTATTACGGCACGTTTGACAATCTCGACATTCAAAATGTGCGGCATGCTTTTGTTTTTTCGAGCTGGAACACCGAAGTTGGAAACAAGGTGCATATTCTGTCGACGAACCGCGACATCAATTACCACGGCGGGCCGGATTACAATAACGAGGTGACGGTGGACAGCAGCATCTACCGCATGGGCGATATAGTCTGGCGCATCGTCAGCCCCGGCGGCAGCATGCATCCCTACACGAATTTCGACCGTAATACGACGTTGTTCAAAGTGGCGAGCGCGGGATCAAAAGACGACGTGATTCACGGGTCGAACAGCGGTTCGTGGCTGGATGGCAATGACGGCAAGGATACGCTGCATGGCGGCAGTTCGGCCGATATCCTGATCGGCGGCCTGAAGAATGACACGCTGATCGGCGGCGGGGGACGTGATAAATTCGTGTTCGAAGTCAACGGAGGCGTCGATACGATCAAGGATTTCAAGACCGGGACCAGCGGTGACTATATCGTTTTGAACGGTTTTTCCGGTGTGACCTTGTTTTCGAAAGTGACAATAAGTTCGGTTTCAGGCGGGGTGAATCTTGTAGTCGGCGGGAAAACAATCGCCTATCTTGAGGGCGTCAGCAAGTCGGCCCTTACGGCTGCGCATTTTATTTACAACGATTACAACCTTACCAAAATACCGGATAGTATAATTTCACAGGTGGAAGAGCCGGAGCCGGCACCTGCATCTTCACCGGATCCCGTCCCCCCTCCTTCGGAGTTGCCGCCCATCATTCCGCCGATTGCCGGGCCGATTACGAGCCTGACGTCTAAAATTGAGACAATTGCCGGGACATCGGCCAATGAAACGATCCGGGCTTATACCGCGCAGTTGACGGCGAGCGACAGGATTGATCTCAAAACCGGTTTCGATACATTGAAATTTGAATCAACATCGCTGAGCTTTAACAGCAGCCTGTATGCGAATCTGGACGGAATTGACAATATCGATGTGAGCGATACGGGACTAAGAGCCAAACTTATCCTCGACAGTTCTTTCCTTCAGTCGAGCGATCATGGTGAAGTAACAATCACATTTGGCACTCGCGGGCTTGGCGGACTCGACACCAGCGCAACAGGCGCAAGCCATAAAGTCTATCTAAGCGGCAATAGCGTCGCCAATTTATCAGCGAGCGATGACACCATTTATATCGCAGATGGCAGCAATGGCCGTGTTTACGGGCTGTATGGAAACGATAAACTCTACGGCAACAGCGGCATTGATTTCCTCTATGGCGACACTGGAAATGATTTGCTGGTTGGCGGCCGCGGGGCGGATACGCTGAGCGGCGGCGCCGGCGCGGATATATTCAGGTATGAAGATCTTCTGGACGGCGGCGATACGATCGTTGATTTCGGCAGCGGCGACACGCTTGATATCACCGCCTTGCTCGCTGACAACGGCTTCACGGATGCGAACAGCGCCGTTGCAGGCGGATATCTTGAAATCGTTCAGCACGGCGCGGATGTCACAGTTTCTGCAGAGTCGCAGTTGCTGGTGACTGTGAAAAATTCCGGCGTGGACGATGTGCTTGCGAACATACTGATCGCATAGAAAAAACAGCGGGTTTCAGGAACATTTCTCCGGAACTTACACCTTCGTGATTGCTTTGAGGAAGCTCCTCCTCAAAACGCGAAAGGATATAAGACATGAAATGTCTGATTTATGATATCCCGTGAAACCAGTGCGCAGATTTGGGCGTTTATTTTTATGTAAATAATTCAGGTGTGGCCGTATTTTTCCTTGAATTAGCCCCCCTATCCCTTTAGAGATACTGGCTCAACCGCAGAGTGGGCAGTTAGCTCAGCGGTAGAGCACTAGCTCGACACGCTAGGGGTCACAGGTTCAATCCCTGTACTGCCCACCATTTTTCTCCAAGTATCATACCAGCAATACATCCCCAGGTTGCTTCGCACACTTAAATGCAATTCCGCTTGACTGATGTGCCATAAATGCAAATATCCTGTTCAACTCTCAAATACACACCGGGGGATTTATGCGCCTGTTCATTATTCTTATGTGCATTCCTGTTTTAGCAGGATGCACGGGATCGGCCTATCAATTGCCGACAGTCGATGACGCGGCTCTGCAGGCGATGCAGGAGGAAATGTATGCAAACCGCGTTCCGCTCAAAATGTATCATCGCAGCGATTCCAAATATGAAAAAATGCTGGCAGCTATTCACAACCGCCTGGTCGAAAATGCGCAGCCCTTATGCGACCATGCCGGATATATCAGCTGTCTTTTCCAAATATCCTATAGCGGGGGCAATGAGATGAATGCGTATGCAAGCGAAGACTATAAAATTACCGTTTATCGCGGATTGTTGCAATATCTGGAAAGTGACGATGAAATAGCCGCAGTCGTGGCGCATGAAATGGGCCATCATCTGGCACACCACAACAAAGAAAAACAAGAAAATATCGCCACGGGCGCTGCTGTAACAGGACTTCTCGCCGCTGTTCTCGTGGGCGCATCAAGCGCCAACAATCCATACTATACCGCTTATAATCAGCAGCAGGATGCCGCGGCCGTTCAGGATATGATGGAGTTTGGCGCGGAGATGGGCTCTATCAGCTATTCAAAGGAACAAGAACGCGAAGCCGACCTGCTCGGGGCGTATTTGCTCGCGCGTGCAGGCTATGATCTCGATCGTGCGAAAAATACCCTGGTGGTGTTGTCAAAGTTGCCCGGTGGAAATGACCGGTCAAGGGCATCACTTACGGATACACACCCGGCAAGCGCCGAACGGCTGGTTGCATGGGAAAAGGCTGTTGAGGAAGTCCGCAGCAATCATTCAAAGCTTCCGTATCTTAAAGAGGAAGATAACGTTGAAAGTGATTAATCAAAATTGAAGAAAGCCTGCAAAACGATTAGGCTGGCATGATGAAAAGAATTCTCGTCAGCGGTGCGGGCATTGGGGGATTGGCTGCGGCGATCCGTTTGTCTGATAACAATTTTGACGTTGCCGTCGTTGAAAAAAACAAGCTCTCGCGCACGGGCGGATACCTGGTCGCCCTGTCCCATCAATCCTATATTTTCGCAGAAGAAATGGGGCTCATCCCGGCGCTGAAGCCCTTTGACCTCGGCATCATGTCCTCCAGTTACCATGACAAAAAGGGGCGCAAGCTCCTAGCCCTGGACTACGGCAAAATGATGGAAGGGCTGGATATCATACAGCTTATGCGCGGAGACCTGGCGCATGTTTTGCACCAGCATGCGGAACAGCGCGCCGATATTCGCCTCGGGGATATGATAACGGCGATTGAGGGTTCGCACGTTACGTTCGCTTCCGGCAGGCAGGAAGAATTCGACATCATTATCGGCGCTGACGGCGTGCATTCCGGTGTGCGCGGCATTGCATTTGACGATAACGATGTCTCTCATAATTATCTCGATCTGCATTGCGCCGCGTTCCGCCTGCCGAATGTCCTTGGGCTCGAGAAGGAATTCCAGACTCATATGGAACGCAATCGCTACATGGCTGTATTCAACACGCTGGATGGGGATCTGGGCGCCGTGTTTGTGTGGGCCAATGATGCAAGAAACTTGCCGCCACCAGAAGCACGCCGGGATGCCTTGCTGCAAGCTTTCGCCGGAAGCGGCTCAATTACCGAGAAGGTTTTACCTTTTTGTCCTGAAGAGGGGCCTCCCTACATGGATGTCCTCAGCCAGATATACATGCCGGTCTGGCATAAAGGGCGCAGTGTGCTGGTCGGGGACGCGGCGCATTGCCTGACTTTATTTTCAGGGCGCGGCGCGGCGGCGGCTTTTGCCGGCGCCTGCAGGCTGTGCAATGCCATCATCTCCCATGATACTCCGGACGCCGCTTTCAAGGCCTATGAGGCGGAGATGCGCCCGATTATCAACGAGATTATGCCGGCGACGCGCGGCGCGGTGAAATGGTATGTGCCGATGAGCGCAAAAAATCATATCCTGCGCGACTCGCTGATGCGTTATGTGCCGAATTCCGTCTTCCGCCAGTATTTCAAGATGAAATATTCGAACGTGTAATGGGCAAGGCAATTACATTTACGCTGGACCTGGAAGATCATCGTCCCGATGAATCCCTGCCCGTGCGCTATCCCGAAATGACGGAAAAAATCCTGGAATTTCTTGAGCGGTGGAATGTCAAAGCAACGGTGTTTACGGTGGGCTCGCTGGCGAAAAAAGACCCGCAGACTGTTCGCAAGGTGCATGCCGCAGGGCATGAAATCGCCCATCATTCCTATGACCACATCACATTGAACAAGCAAAATCCGGCAGAATTCCGGGAAGACACGCGGCGCGCGAAAGAAACGATTGAAGATGTCATCGGTGAGGAAGTGCACGGATACCGCGCGCCGGTTTTTTCGCTGACCCGGCAGACCATCTGGGCGGTGGATATTTTAAAGGAGCTGGGTTTTGCCTATTCCTCAAGCGTTTTGCCCGCGACGAATCCCCTGCATGGCATTCCTGGCGCGCCGCAAACGCCGTTTCGCTGGAGTAATGGTTTACTTGAGATTCCCGCGCCGGTCGGCAGGATCGGACCGTTTCTGATGCCCTATCTGGGCGGTTTTTATTTCCGTTATCTGCCGTTTCCAATCGTTCGCGACCAGCTTAAAAAATCCGACAGCCGCGCGGCGTTGTGGACATACTGGCACCCTTATGATTTTGACGCTGAAGAAAAAAACTGGCGTATCAGGGGCGCATCGATGCCCGTCAGCCTGCTATTGTGGTTCAACAGGAAGGATACATTTAAAAAACTCGGCAGGCTGGTTGAAGATTTCAAATTTGACGCGCCGCTCCGCGACCGGAATTTCGGCAGCGATTTAAAAATTGTCGATCCCGCTACACTATAGCCTTGTACAGAACCGGGCCTAAAATATTGGCGGCCGGCAAAGGCAGTTTTTTCCAGGCGGAAATCAGGAATTTATTGCGGGGATTGTCGGGATTTACATCCGGCACGCTGGCGGCCTTCACCAAATGATAATGATAAGGCAGAGGCTCCGGCTCGAATCCGAAATTCCGCTTGAAAGCGAATGCCCCGCTGTCCCGCATGGAGCGGCCGAAATCAAAAATCCGGAAACCGTTATCCACCGAGCGCTCCATCAGTTTCCAGTACATATAGGGATATGCGCTGTGGTCACGCGCCGCCGGCAGGCCGCCGCCATAATAAGGGATCATCCGGTCCTTGTATTTAAAGCTGAAAACGCTGGTAAGCGGCCGGCCCTGATGAGAAACAGTCATGATTTCCACGGCATCGCCGAAAATATCGATAAGATTTTCAAGATATTTTTTGGGAAAAACGGGCGTGCCGAGATTGCGAACGCTGGTTGCGTAAATTTTGTAAAAAAGATCGAAATTCTGATCGGTTTTTGTTTCAAGATCGGCGGCGATGCCCTTGCGCACTTCGGCTCGCTGCTTGCGCGGAATGGCTTTCAGGTTTTCATCGTGATCGTTTGAAAGGGTTCGCTGAAAATTGAAGAATGTACTGCTTGCAGCCATGTTTTTCGCATGCTGCGGCCGGCCGCGGAGTTCGAGATATTTCACACCAAGCGCTTCCGCCTTTTTTACGGCGGCTTCCTCAAGCCCGGCAGAGCTTCCGAGCCCTCCTCCATGAACGCAAAGCGGCGAGGAAATGAGCGCAGGACCAAAAAGGGGACGCCTGACCATGGCAAGAGGCAATATGCCCGTCACGGATCCACCGACCTTTTCCATCAAATAAAAAGTTTTGAAGCCGAAAGTATTTTTCATCACATTTCTCCATCCCGTCAGATGAAAAAATGTGCCGTTCGGATCGTTCCCGACAAAATCGTCCCAGGCTTCTTCGTGCCCGTTATCAAGCTCAAAAATGCTCATGATTTTTTTAACACGATGAATTGGGAGGCCCCGATGATGTTCGCGCCCGGAGCATCCGGAGAAATCATCTGCAGACTGAAAAACGGCAATGTTACGGCTTTCTTCTCAACGTTCAATCCCGCCTTCGCGGCGAAAGATTCGATTTCATTAAAGCTATGCGCATATTGCGGGAAAGGCGGCTGGCCCGAGAATTTATCCATGATCGTAAAGACGGCATGCGCGGAAATATGAATAAAAGAGCGCGCATGGCGCCAGAGAATGACAAGCTTGCCATCCGGTTTCAAAACACGCGCGGATTCCTGAATGAATTTTTCAGCCTGGGCGGCCGGCTGCTGGTTCAAAAACTGGCAATTCACGATGTGGCCGATAACCGCATCGGGCAGCGGGATATTGAAAGCATCCCCGCGTATTATTTTTATTCCGTTGGCATGAGCGGCCGCGCACGCATCCGCATTAAAATCGAGGCCATAGACGTCCTGACCTTTATTCAGCAGGGGCGCGAGCATAAGACCGGAGCCGCAGGCGATGTCCAGAAACGGCCCGTTCTGAGGGTCGATGGCGGAAAGCAGCGCCTCCTGATCTCTTTTGAAAATGCGATCGAGACGATAGCCATTGGCCGCCGAATTAACCGCGCCATGGCGGTTGCGCAGATATTTATAGCGCGCATCGACGTCCTTATCCCCGCTGATTTTCAAGGACCCGCTCATATGCCGAGCCTCTTTTTCAAATTCAGACCGCCCATCACCATAACCCAGAAAATAAACGGAAAAACCAAAATCACAAAGCGGATCATCAAGCTGGCGCTTGCCGCCGCGGAAACGTCAAGGCCGGTGCCTGTCAGCAAAAGAGCAAGACCTGCCTCGCCGATGCCTATACCGCCAATTGTCTGCAGGGGAATGATGGCGAGAAAATTATAGGCTGCGGCCACCGTTATATTTTCAAATATGCCCAGCCCCAGATGCAGCGACATGAACAAAAACATCAGCGCGGCGAGATTGCTGGTCCATTTGACGAGCGTAAGAAGCAGCGCAAGCGGGATGTCGCGGGTTTTGAAACCGTGGCGGCTGTATAGACGCGCCTGCAGGACAAGACGGCGAAGTTTTTTGGGCGCCTTTTTAACAAGAAGAGCCGCCACGGTCAAAAAGAACTCCAGCCGGGCAAGCACAAATATTACAATGAGTATTAAAACCAAAGAAACGACGCTCATGAAAGTCCTGTCGATAAAATCTCCCAAGCCGAGCAAGGCGATCAGGAAAATGGCGCCGAGAACAATCATGTCATACAGGCGCTGCATGACGATGCTCATTGCCGCCGCGCCGTATTTTTGACCCAGATAGCGCTCAAGAACGACCACGGCGGCGACCTCCCCGAGTCTTGCGGGCAGAATAACCAGCAATAAAACGTACCAGGCATTGGCCTGCAGCGCCTCGTTCAAACAAGGTTTTTTTGCAGCAAACAGCCAAAGGCGAAGGGCGGTAGCAATGCCTTCCATAATCAGAAATATAAACGCCACGCCGAGAAAAGGCCGGGAAAGATTTTCGAGCATGGAAGCCGCCTGCCCGACATCGGCCTGCATGAATACAAATGCCAGCAGACCGAGGCTGACGACAAGGGAAACACCCCAGAGCGCAGGCTTATTTATGGCGGATTTTTGCGAGAGCTTTGACAGCATAAAGGTTGATATACCATGCCATAGCAAGGGCATAAAGCGCGATTAGAGGCAGGTTATAGCGCGGAATGCTGACCGACAGCCCCGCATGAAAGGCCACCATGAAAAGAAGCGGCGCGGCCATGATCAGGATGCCGCAGTCCCTGCGACGGAAGGCCTGGATTCCCAAGGCCAGTGCGGCGATAAAGCCGACCAAGCCCCAGTATTTCGCGATAAAGATACCGCGTATGGCCAGTGGCACGCTGACTGCAAAATGCTTCGGCGTCAAAACCTCTTCACGGATAAGATAGCCCACCACCTTGTCTTCGCCGCCCAGCATCCTGGCATAGTCGTCTTTATTTTTGCGATAACGCTTATAATATGAATCCGTGTCCCAGCTGAGTTTACTGTACAGCTCTTCAGGAAAAAGTTTAGGCGCAAGGGAGTCTCCAAAATCAGGCAGCCAGTAGATCATCGCCACGCCCACTTCCTTCCAGCTCATCTGGTTGTAGCTTATGCGCTGGGTCAGGATGGTTTCGGCATATCCCCCGGAGGTGAGCGCGTAGGAATCGAAATGCGCCTTGTTCCTCAGCGCCCATGGCAAAACGGCAAGACCGAAAGAGGCGATTAAAATCCCGGTTTTTATAAATGAACCGCGATCCCGCTTTGCAGCACATAGCACGATAAAAAACAGCGCAAAGGCATAAAATAAATAAAGATATGATGGCCGCGTTAAAGTCAGAAATGCCAGGCTGAGCCCGATCAGCGCCACCCATCTATATTGTTTATGCCGGTACAACTGCAGGCAACATATAAGCAAGACACAGAATGCCGGAAGAATAAGGATCTCCGTCATGATCATATAAGAGAATTCCTGGAAAATTCCCGAAGCCAACGCCAGCACCGCCGCGATCCAGCCAATGCTTCTATTTCCGCTATAGCTGAATGCCAGCACATATATAAGATAAAGGCACAAAACCGATATCGCGGTTTGGATTATGAAGAGGCTTTTGAAATTCTGCGGGCACTGATTCTTGATTCCCTGCTCCGCTATGCAGAGAAGACTGTTTGCGAATGCATCATCGAGAAGCATCGCCCCATATATAAGTGTCGAATAAATCGGGGCGTTCGCATTGCCGGGCGGCGGCGCGTTTGTTGTGATGTTTTTGTCCGCATACCCGTATACGCCGTGTTCATGCATGGACACCGCATAGCCGATATAGCGCATATCATCGCCGTTAAATTCATAAATTTTTTCGAGGCCGGGTTTTGAAAACCAGAGGGCCAGCGCAAAAACCGTAAAAAATACGGGAAGTTCAAATACGCGCCAAAATCTACCCATAGCTGCAGATGAAACGGAAATATGCATACTCAAGCTGTAATGCATACGGAAAGGCCCCGCAAGCGAATTGCGCCCAAGTATATTGGTCAAACGTGCTGTCCAGCGACATAGCCTGAAGACCATGCCCACTGAAAATTAAACCCGCCCAGGTGACCGGTGACATCAACGACCTCGCCGATGAAGAACAGGCCCGGATGCTTTATGGCCTGCATGGTCTGTGACGATAATTCCCTGGTATCAACCCCGCCCAGCGTCACCTCGGCCGTTCTGTAGCCTTCCGTGCCTGTCGGTTTGATCCGCCATTCATTCACAGCCGCGCCGATAACATCGCATTGCGCACGCGACAGATCACCCATTGTGCCGCCGCACCCCATCTCATCGCAGATACCCTGTGCAAGACGCCTGGGCAATATTTCGGACAGAACAGTGCTGATTTTCTGTTTGGCCTGCCTTTTCTTTTTATCTTTCAGAACAATGGAGATATTTTTTCCCGGCGCCATGTCGACAATAATTTCCTCACCGTCCTGCCAGTATGATGAAATCTGAAGAATGGAAGGACCGCTTAATCCCCTGTGCGTGAATAAAAGCCCTTCATTAAAAATCTTTCTCCCGCATTTGACGTCGGCCTCGACCGAAAGCCCGGATAGCGCTTTACATTTTTTCAGGATCGCGCCGTCAAACGTTAGCGGCACCAATCCCGCGCGCGGCGGGATGACATTCAATCCGAATTTTTTGGCGATATCATACCCAAAGCCCGTCGCGCCTATTTTTGGAATGGAAAGACCGCCGGTCGCAATAACCAGCGAAGCGCAAGTCTCTTCCCCGCCGCGGTTCGTTTCGACTTTAAATCCGCCCGAAACTGCCGCAATATTTTCAACTTTGGTTTTAACGCGAAGGAGGACGCCCGCATTTGCCGTTTCCTTCAAAAGCATATCGATAATTTGCGACGATGAGTCATCGCAGAACAACTGCCCCAGTTTCTTTTCATGAAACGCGATGCCGTGCCGTTTCACCAGGGCGATAAAATCCTGCTGCGTGTACTGGCTGAGCGCCGATTTACAAAAATGCGGATTCTGCGACAGAAAATTTTCAGGACGCGCATGAATGTTTGTGAAGTTACAACGCCCGCCACCCGAAATGCGAATTTTCTCGGCAATTTTCTCCGCATGGTCCAGCAGCAGTACCCGCCGGCCGCGCTTGCCGGCCTCAATCGCACACATCAATCCCGCCGCGCCTGCGCCTATAACAATGACATTATATGCAGAGTTCAAAATGATTACGCCTCACGCAAGGCGGCTTCCCGGATGCGCCAGAACGGGCGCAGAATACTGTTCATAATCGTGATCTTTCCTGAAATGATATCCGCATTCACGATCATACCCGGATAAAGAGGTTTATCCTGCAGTTGCTTGCCCTGGAGACTGATACGCACGCGATAGAAAACATTGCCGCGCTCATCGGTAAAGCTGTCGGCGCTGACCTCTACCAGGTTACCTTCAATACCACCGTAAAGCGCGAAGTCATAAGCAGTGACCTTAACCATGACTGGCAACCCGGTCCAGATTTTTCCCCTGTCGCGGGCCGGGACCTGGGCCTCGACGATCAGGTCCTCTTCCATAGGTATGATTTCCACGAGCGGCTCGCCCGACTTGATTACGCCCCCGAGCGTCGTAACATGTATTTTATTGACGATCCCCTTTACCGGCGAAACAAGAGCCGTGCGATTGACCTGATCGGCCTGGGTCTTCATCCGTTCCTGAAGCTGGCGTATATCAAGTTCGGTTTTATTTATTTCTTCCGCAACTTCGGCGGCAAAGTCCTGTTTTTCGCCTTCAATATTGTTTTTTATCTCATCAATCTCGGCATACAGAACCGGCCTTGATTTTTTAATCTGCTCCAGCCGCGTATCAAAATTTGTCACGCGGCTTTTGGCCTCGAGGTAACGGCTTTGAGAAACGGCACCGGATTTTTTAAGGCGCTCATTGATATCAAGTTGATCCTGGGCGATCTTACGCTCGGCAGAAATATTCGATAATTGCGAGTCGAGATCGGCCAGTTTGAGTTTTTTCTGCGTGATTTGCTCATTCAGTGCAGCCAGTTTTTCGTTCAGGGCGCTCCTGCGGCTGTTGAATATTTGCTCCTCGTTGGCAATGAGGTCGGGCGCGGCGTTTTTGGCGTTATATTCAAATCTTGCAGCCTGCTGCTGTTCGGCACGCAACCGCGCCAGCTTGACTTGTTTTCCCTCCATGCCGATTTTCTGTTCTTCGAGATCAGACTCGGCGCGTTTATTGCTGATTTGCATCAAGACCTGGTTTTTTTCAACCGACTGGCCTTCATGAACCAATATTTCATCGATAATGCCTCCTTCAAGATTCTGAACGATCTTCGCCTGCCCGGCAGGAACGATGCGTCCCGTGCCACGCACATGCTGCTCGATCGAAAATACAGACGCCCATACCCAGAAGCTGACGATCATGAACGCCACAAGGAATAAAAGCGGACGGTGGTTCCAGTCATTTTTTTGCCTAATATAATCCATGTGTCTTCTATCCCTGCCCCGCTATTTTGCGCATGACCTCGTCACGAGGCCCCTCGGTTGCGACCCGACCCTGATCAAGGAAAATGAGCCTGTCGACCAGCGCAAGCAAAGTGGTGCGGTGCGTGATCATAATAAAGGTACGATTCTGAAGAAAAAATTTCATGCTCTCCTTGATACGGCTTTCCAGCGTGTGATCGATGCCAGTTAAAGGTTCATCGAATATCACGATAGCCGGATCACGGGCGAATACACGGGCCAATGCGATCGCCTGTTGCAACCCGCCGGAGAGGTATCCGCCATTTTCGCCAACCTGCGTATTGAAGCCGGCACCTGACTGACGCAGCAGGACATCGAGACCGGATAGGGCCGCGGCCTGCTCCAGCCGCGCCTGATCTATCTCGGGATCGCCGAGCACGATATTATCCTGCACCGTTCCCGAAAAGAAAAACGACCGCTGCGGCACGACGGCAATATTGCGATTCAGAATGACAGGATGAATTGATTCTATGAACTGGTCGTCAAGAAGAACGGAACCGGAAGCAGGCGCGAGCGCCTGCGTGATCAGACGGGTGAAGGTGCTTTTGCCTGAGCCGGACTTCCCGAGCAACCCCACTTTCTGTTTAGGGAGGATCGTCGCCGAAATATCGGAAAGCGCGAAATCAGGCTGCTTCGGATAAGAAAAATTTACATTACGAAATTCAATTTTTCCGGCCATGCGATGCGGCATGGCGGTATTGGTTATCGATGTTACGCGCTTGCGCTCAAGCTCCCCTGCCTGGAAAATGCCATCAATGGCCCGGAGCACATCGTTCGTCTCTTTCATGCGCGAAATCACGCCCGCGATATTGACGAAAGGCGCAATGGCCCTGCCGGCAAGAATCGTCGCCGCCACCAATCCACCGACGCTGAGAATGCCCTGGTGAATGCAATATACGCCCACGATGACGATGAACACATTTACGAGATAGGTCATCATCAGCGAAAAATTTCCTGTCGCCGTCAATAAAAATTGGTTGCGGCGGGCATAGGCCGTAGAGGATTCTGTTGTCGCAGCCCAGCGCATCAGCCGGTTGCCCATGGCGTTGAACATACGTATGGTTTCAATGCCGGCCAGCATTTCAAACAAGACGAACGTCTTGGCCTGCTGGGCTTCAAAAGATTGGCGCGTGGCACGCTTGATCGGAATCTGGACGAACAGATTCGTCAGCATGATGACGACCGCCGCCGTCACCGGCACCCAGACCAGCGGCGGTGAAATCATATAAATCGCGGTCATAAACAAAAGCGAAAAAGGCAGATCCACGACCGCAGGCACCAAACGCGAAGAATAGAAATCGCGCACGCCCTGAAGCTCACGGAAGATATTCACTTTCTCGCCGATCGATAATGTAAGGCTCGCAGGACTGGTGCTAAAAAAACGCTCCAGCAGGACCGTATCAAAATTCGCCGCGGTGTGCGCCGCCACATGCTCGAGAATATAAGAGCGCATTGTCTTAAGGAGAAAATCGAAAAATATCGCCAGGAGTATGCCGACAGATAAAGCGATAAGCGTCGATTGCGCGAAGTTCGGAATGACGCGGTCGTAAACGTTCATCGTATAAACAGGCAGGGCAATTGCGAAAATATTGATAAAGACCGATATAACAATCACATCGACATAACGCGGCGTGAATTCGAGCAATGGCTTCCAGAACCAGTCGAGGGCATGTCCGTGATGAAAATGACGCGTATCCACCGCTCCTTCATGCGGCATGGTAATTTCGAGAACGTGTCCTGAAAAAGAATTTTCGACATGGGCGGGAATTTCCTGGCCGGGAAGACGCAGGTAAGCGCCATTATTCTTCATCAGCATGATACAGGGCGTGGCGCGGCGCCGCAGGCCGGCAACGGTAGCCGTCACTGACATCACGTTAAACCCCAGTTTTTTGCAGATATGCGAAATATCGGACAAGTTTACGGGACCAGGATCTCGCGGCACGGAGGGAAGGAAATCGGCGCACCTGATATTCCGGCCATGCAACGCCACAAACCGTTCAAAACAATATTCGAGCGTATTCTCTGTTTTATCGGTCATTAATTTCCGCTCGCGGGTTAGATGCCCAGTTACTGCCAGAAAATTCGTATTTTACCAGAAAAAAGCAGCCTGGTAAGAACCTAATAAAGTTCGCCCAATGATATTTTAAACCGTTTCAATCTGAAGGGTGACGGTATCGCCGGCATTATTCCAGACGATAGTCCGAAGATTGCCAACCGTGCTGTCGCCGGTCACGTTAAACCCGCCCTCGTTATTGATCGTAAAATTAAGACCGGCAGAGGCGCGGATTCTCAGCAAATCATTGGCATCCGTCATGGCTTTAACATGGAGGCCGCTGATATCGAACGTATCCGGGCCGGTAACGCTGGTGCCGCGGAGGTCGATTTCCTCGATATTAAGGAAGAGCGCGGCCATGGTATCGCCGTCGATATTCTGCGCGCTCAGGTTGCCCATGGCCCCATTCGTGATAACCGCCCTGTCGCTGGATCCGCCCCCGGCATTGAATATATCCATATTGATCAGGGAATCAGTATCCAAGGTGAACGTATCGTTGCTGTTGGTAGTAGTGATACGCTCGATTTGGGAAAGTGTATCGAACGAACCGTCAATACGGTTCACGGAAGCGGATATGAAGCCGCCCGCGCCGGTGATCGTACCGGTCAAGGCCGATCCGTAAGACGAATAATCGATCGTATCGGTGTCGGCACCGCCGTTATAAGTATTACTGCCCGCCGTTGCGTTGGTGCCCGCATAGAAAGTGTCGTTACCAGCGCCGCCGTCGAAAATATTATTGATTGTCCCGGCATCGGTGAAAATATCGTTGTAAGCGCTGCCGATGATCTTTTCGATATTCGTCACGGTGTCGGTGCCGCCCAGGCCATCGGAGATATTATTGGTGGCCAGGGAAAGGTTCGCGGTTATAAACGCGGTGGAGGCAGAATAATCGGCTGCGTCCTGGGAACCGGCGCCCCCATCCATCGTGTCATTGCCGGCGCCGCCGATCAGCACGTCGTTTCCGGCATCGCCATACATAGTGTCAGCACCATCGCCGCCGCGAATAGTATCGACTCCATCGCCGCCGTATAATGTGTCCGCGCCGCCGTCACCATTGATCTCGTCGTCGCCGTTCATGCCGTAAATCGTATTCGCGGTGCCGTCACCGGTCAGGTTGTCATTATAAGCGCTGCCGCGCAGATTTTCGATGCCGGTGAAGGTGTCGTTACCGCTCGAAGTTCCTGTGGCCGTGAGCGTGAGAAGGCTTGCGGTTACAGCCGTAGTGACAGAGGCATCCGAATAATCCGCATAATCGGTACCGGCGCCGCCGTTTATCGCATCATTTCCCGCTCCACCGAACAGCGTGTCGTCGTTATTTCCGCCGTTCAGAGTATCATCGTCTGCCCCGCCGGAAAGCGTGTCATTACCGTCGTCACCGTTCAGCGTGTCGTTTCCGGCCTCACCATAAAGCGCATCGTTACCCGCCGCGCCACTTACCGTATCATTGCTTGCGCCGCCATAAAATGTATTAGCGCCGGCATTGCCGCTCATTATATCCATACCTGCAGTGCCGTAAATAATCTCGACATTGACGATACGGTCGGTTTCTGCGAGTCCACTAATCGTAACATTAGAATAGCCGCCCACCAGCGTACCGAGATCGAAATTAACAGCTGTCGCGCCGGCAAGCGCTCCATAATTGATGGTATCGATATCCGCACCGCCGTCGATGATGTCATTGCCGGCACCACCGCTCAGCGTGTCGTTGCCAGCGTTGCCAAGTATAGTATCATCGCCCGATCCGCCATCCATCGTGTCATTGCCTGCACCGCCGTCGAGGATGTTCACTGCAGAATTCCCGGTGATAGTATCGTTAAGACTGCCGCCTGTAAAATTCTCGACGTTACGAACCAAATCACTCTTGGCGCCTACTGTTACCGTGAAATAACCGCCGCCATTCACTGTGCCCATATTTGCAGTTACGGCTGTTCCCGTGGACCATGCATAGGTAATAGTATCGTTGTTGCCTTCGCCGTCGACCGTGTCGTTGCCCAGGCGGGTCGCGATAATGTCATCACCCGCGCCACCAAGAATGATATTGGCGGAATCGTTTCCCGTGATGTTGTCGGCGAAGCCGGAGCCGGTAATATTTTCAAACCCGATCAAAGTTTGCGTGCCCCAACCCGAGCCGCTGGTCGTTATCAGGTTCACAGTGACGCCATTCGCGGCATCAACGTAATTGATCGTGTCCGACGCGCCACCGCCGACATCGAAATAATCAGTTCCGAGGCTGGCATAGACGAGGTCATTACTCGTGCTGCCAGCGTTTTCAGTGAAATAGTCGTTCCCCGCCGAGCCGTAAAACGTATCGGCGAATTGGGAGCCTATTATACGTTCGATATCGACCAACGTATCGGTTTCCGCGCCGTGCATTATAACAAGGTTGCCCGGCGTGCGCAGGTCGATCGTCAGGCTTCCGATAATACCTGTCTGGTTGTAATAATTTGCGGTGTCGGTTCCGGCGCCGCCGTCCAGCAGGTCGTTTCCGCTGTCGCCATTGAGCGTGTCATTATCATCACCGCCATAAAGCAAGTCATCATTCAATCCGCCTGAGAGAGTATCGAGGCCGGCTTCGCCGTATATCGTATCATTGCCGTCGCCGCCGGCAATCGTATCGTTACCGATGCCGCCATAACCGGTGTCGTTCCCAGCCTGCAGATTAATAGTGTCGGCGCCGGCAAGGCCATAAATGATATTGGCATTCGCATCGCCTGTAATTGTATCAATCTGGCCGGAGCCTTCGAAAATCTCGATTCCCAGCACCCGCGCAAAAGCCGCAGCCGAAACGCGATTATAGACCGTATAATAACCGTCTATATCCAGCGTGGAGAAATTCACATTCACGCCGTCAGCAGCGATATAATCAAACGATACTGTATCGGTGCCGATACCGCCGTCGATGATATCGATACCGGTTGTGCCGATACCGCGAATTATATCATCGCCCGCACCGCCGGTGAGGGTATTCGCCACGTTTGATCCTGCAATGCTATCGTTCAGGCCCGATCCGATGACATTCTCGAAATTGAGCAGCGTATGAGCTCCGATCCCGGTTGCGGAATTCGTGTTCAGGGAAACAGTTATGGCGCTTCCCGCCGCTGTATAATCAATGGTATCGCCCGCGCCCGCGCCCGCATCCAGGTAATCATCACCCGCGCTGCTGTAGAAAAGGTCGTTTCCGCCCTGCGAATAAACCGTATCAATGCCTGCAGAACCGGTAACTGTATCGGCCAGGTTGGTCAGGTAATAGATCTCAAAATTCGAGAAATTATCAGTGCTCGCATCGATGGAGTAAGTCGCGGTCAAAGCCGTCAGGTCGATGGCAACGCCCGCAGCCGTCAGATCGTCGAAATGGAGAGTATCAGTTCCCAACCCCCCATCAAGGACATCGCTGCCCAGACCGCCATAAACCGTATCATCGCCATCTTCTGCAAAAACCGTGTCATTACCGGCACCGGCGCGGATCAATTGGCCCTCGCTATCGCCTGTCAGCGTATCGCCGAAAGACGAACCGTAAATATTTTCTATATTTTTAATAAGATCCGTTTCGGTTCCGCCCGTCGTTGCCGTTACAAAACCGTTTACATCCGGAGCGGCGGAGAGATCAAGCACAACAGCGCCCGCGGCTGCCGAATAATCGACAGTATCTTCCAAGCCATCGCCGCCATCGATGATATCATCTCCGAGACCGCCTGCGATAATATCCTGCCCATCACCGCCATTCAGGATGTTCGCGACATCCGATCCCGTCAGTTCGTCATCGAAATCGGTCCCGATAACATTTTCAATGGCCCGCAGCGTATCTTCATCGCCCGGCTCGATGGTAACCACCGAGTCCGCGGCATCCAGCAGTTCGACTTGGATACCCCCGGATGTTACATAGGAATAATCGACCGTATCGGCGCCATCGCCCCCATCAAGCAAATCGTCGCCGTTCCGGCCCACCAGAAGATCATCCCCGCCGCCGCCATCCAGGAAATTGTCGCCGTTATCGCCGGACAGGCTGTCATTGCCGCTGCCGCCGATCACATTTTCAAAGTTTTTGATCAGGTCCTGCTCAGCGCCGTTATCCACATCAGCGGTGATGAAGCCGTTCGCGTCAGGCGCATCGCCAAGATCAATAATAATGTCGGCCACCGTATCGGAATAATCGGCCGTATCGTTGCCAAGGCCGCCATCCATGGAATCCTGCCCGCGCCCACCCTGGATTGTATCATCGCCTGCGCCGGTGATGATTTCATCGGTTCCCTTGCCGCCATAAACTGTAATATCACCGTCGCCCGTCGTGATGCGGTTGGCATTAGGCGTATTGGCAAGAACCCAGACAAGATCACCGTCGGCGTCGGTATAATTCATATCGCCGGGTCCGGTTACGTCCTTGAGCTCGATTTTTTGCGTAACCTGGTATTCCAGCGTCGTGAAGGCAGGCTCAGGAACGCCGCTGCCGGGATCGTATTCGGCATAAACATCGAATACGAATGAAAATGCCTGCGTTCCGGGGATATCATAAGTCAGAATGAGATTGAGGTCGTCCCGGGAATCCAAGGTCGGGTTAGTGATGGTATAAACGCCATTGGAATATACCGCCCCGTCAATTTCAAAGCCTGCGGGCAACCCTGAAATCGAAATATTCGAAAGAATAAAGCCATCAGGCAGATTGGGTGAGATCTGGATGACACGCGCAGCCTGTGTTTCAGAAAAATAATTCGAATTATCCGCGTAAATAACGAGATCCGACGGATTGCTGACCGTATCGATCAATTCTGTGGAATATTGCTGGCTGTTGTCAGGATCATAGGCCGATGCTTCGGATCCGCCGCCGCCGCGAATAACGATTGTGGGAACAGAGTTTACATTTTCTATGCCGCTGGTACGCGCAACCTGAAGTATTCGCACATCGAAATCGAACGTTGTGCGTACCGACTGGCTATCGTCCGGCTGGGGCTCGGGCTCTATGGGTGGAGGCGCCGCCGAATCAGGCTTGGATATCTTGATTGGCAATGGCGGCGGACCAACGGCATCAACCGTATATTCATCGCGGTTTTTAAATAATTCCTCGCGGTCGTCCCGCTCCGTTTCTTTCCGGGTATCCGGATTCGGCTTTTGCGGCGCCTGCGCGGCTATTACCATCAGAAGGTCTTCCTGGGCCAGCATTTCGGCCTCTCCCTTCTCCTCTTTTTCCTTTTCTTCCTTCTCTTTTTCTTCTTTTTCGTCCGTATCCTTGGGATTGATCTCAAGGCTGGTGAAACTGAGGTAATCCTTCTGTGTGATGTTTTGAATCTTGCCTACCGTTCCCAGCAGTTGGTCCGCGCTAATAACCTGATTATTAATGATAATTTCAGGGGCTTCTGTTTCGGAAAATAAAATAAGCCCGAGACCGGGAAAGATAATTTTCGTATTCGCCTGCAGGTTGCTGAAAATAATGTCCGGGCCAAGGATATCAATGGTCAGATCTTTCAGGGAAATGCCGGACAGATTCAATGTCTCATTTGGGCGCAAATGCGTGGTCAGCTGCGTCCCCGCATCTGTGGGCATGCTGATATTCACTGTATTGTCAGCCATATATGACCCAAGAAATTGATTTTATTATTATTATTCTGATCGAATAAATTGAAATTAAAGTTAACAATTCGTTCAGGACTGAAGTGAAGGCAGAGATTTATAAATATCTGTAATAACAGGGGAAAAGCGGTGGAAAAGCTTTTACAGGTCTGGAAAAAAATTTTAGTCTTTTCTAATAAATAATTAATTTCTGTACTCTCCGCAAGTCTTCATCCGAACGAGATGGATCGATCATGACCCAAGAAAAAAACAGCTCTCCCGAACAAGCCGAAGACCCGGGTCTTCACCTCCCGGTACGGATACGGCGGCGCTTCCTGGATTTTATCACGCCCAGCATGATTTCCACAGTCAGCTTGCTGGCCTTCCTGCTTATTCTTCTCCGCGAAAGAATTGGGGAGAGCTATCATGAGAACATTCCCCTCAATACCGCGATTTTTATCGTCATCGGCTTCGCCATCTTCAAGGCTTTCAAGAATAATTACGATCTGTACCGGAGCATCGGCTTTCTTGAAGAAATTGAAAAACTTGAAGACAGTCACGAAGTCACGCCCCAGGCGGTCCAAAAGCTTGCCGACCGCCTCAGTGGAGATGCATCCCTGTTCAATATCCAGAACATGTACCGGGCATTGGAAAATCTCAGCGTATTCGGGCATCTTAATTTCAGCGACAATGACTCGCGCCTGATCAAATCCAAATTCGGAAGCCGCGTAAAACACGAACGCGATGTCGTAAGTTATTTCGCCGGTCTTTTGATCATGATGGGCCTTATTGGAACATTCTGGGGACTGCTCGAAACCATCACGGCGGTCGGCGGCGCGCTGAACCAGGTCGCAGGGGGGTTCGCCGCCGATGGCGGCGCAGCGACCGAGGCAGCTACTGCCGCGGCCCAGGCCAGCAATCCCGGCGACGACCTGGGCAAGTTCATCGGCAGCATCGCCGCCCCGCTCCAGGGTATGGGTATCGCATTCAGCGCGTCCCTGTTCGGGATCGGCGGATCGCTTATCCTGGGATTCCTGAATTTCTTTTCCACGCACGCGCAAAATCATGTCATAGAAGGCGTATCGCGCTGGATCGATAATCGCATCCCGCAAATGAACCCGGCGCTTGCGAACAAGGTTTCGGGCATGGCCGTGCCCAAATCTGACGACCTGAAAACATGGCTGGCGGGATTTGTTTATCTTTCAAGCCAGACGAACCAGAAGATCGGGAAAATCATTATGGCGATGTCCCGTTCCTCGCAGGCCATCATCAAAAACGCCCAGCAGATCGAGAAGATCAACAACTATCAAAAGGACATGTATGTCGCGATGGAAAATATGGGCGCCGGCGTAAGCCACGTCAAAGATTCCATGAAGGTCCTGGCGGGCAATGTCGAGCCCTCAATGAGATTGAATGCAAGCATTCACGGAAGCCTGGAACAGATCAGGGACATTATTTCCAGGGATGCCGCACTCAGCCATGGCAACTCCGATCAGCAAGCCAGGCAAATGGCGACCCTGGGCGAACAGTTGCAGGAATTCAATGTGACGCTGCAATCTATGAACCGGGTTCAGGACAGGCTGGTCGCCGAAATGGAAAAGGTGAGCGGCCGACCGCAGCAGGAAAACGGCGCTGCGGAGCTTTCAAACCTGATCTGGCAGCTCAATACGCTCATGGAAGAAATAAAGCAAAAGAATGTCGCGGCCTATATGAATATTTTCGATGCGCATGGAAATGGCAGTTCCAAGACCGGCCAGAACTCTGATTAAATTTGCGATTCCCACAGGAGATTAATTCATGGAATCGAAAGACGGCGACTTTAGCGCAATAGCATGGCCCGGCTTCGTTGATATTTTATCAACCGTCATCATGATGTTCCTTTTTTTCATCATGATCGTCTCGATCGTGATGTATGTCATGAGCATGCAATTCAAAAAAGATGTCGCCCAGCAAAGCCAGCAGAAAATTGTCGAGCAGGTAAACCAGGAACTATCCAAATACGCAGAGATGCTTGAAAGCGGCGAAATCACCCTTGACCAAATGAAAAACCAGTTTGAAGCGCAGCAGGAAATACAGGAGCTTTCGAAAGACAACGTTAAACTTGTCAAGGAAAACACCGAGCTAAGCGATGCCATAGAGCAGATCAAGGCCGATCTTGCGGGAAATCTGACGCAAACCTTTTCTGAAAATCAGGACGGCCTTGTAATATTTTTCGAACGCAACGACATCAGCCTTTCACCAGAAACCACAGATCAAATAAAAAAATATCTCGAGACCCGTATAAAAGGAAAAGACGCCGGCAAATTTTACGTCACGCTTATGGCGGGCGACAACCCGAACGCGCCGACAATTTCCGTTTCACGGGAACTTGGACTCGCGCGCACGCTCAATATTCGAAATATCGCGCTTAACCTCAATATTCCGCATAACAATATTTCCGTTAAATATACCGAGCCAAAAGAAATCGATAAAAGCAACAATTGGGTCGTAATAAAGGTGGTTGAAGAGCCATGATTTTCAAACGCCAATTGCCTTTCATGGTTATTTTATTTTCCGCGGCCTTCCTGCCGACGCCAATGCTTTACGCACGGGACGCGCTCCAGATGTCGCTAGAGACCGCCGTGCTGCTCGCCCTGAGCAACAACCCGGATATTAACGTCGCAACGGCCCTGAAAGAGCAGGCCACCTTTGCCGTCGATGAGGCGCGCTCCGGTTATTACCCGCAAGTGAACACCACGCTCGGCGCCGGGCGTGAATATAACAACCCGGCCAGTTTTTCCGTGCCGCAGGACGATCCTCGCCGGGGTCACATAGACAACTCCTATGAGTTCAATGTCAGCATGACGCAGACAATCTATAACGGCGGCCAGACTGTCGAGGAAGTGCGTCGCAGGAAACAATTAAGTCATTCTTCGGATATCCAGACTGAAATGACCTATGAACAAATCATCCTCGACACATCCGAAGCTTATATGAACATCTACAGGCTTCAGAACGCGGTCGATGAAGCGGAGATATTTTACAAGCGCATGAAAGGCATTCAGGAAAAAATAAACCTGATGGTGCAGGCCGGAGCGGAAAACCAATCCAAATCGAAATATGTGGAATCGCGCGTATCATTCGCGGAATCGGAAAGGAACAATGCCGCCGCCTCGCTTGCCGATGCGCTTGTTGAACTGGAATACATAACCGGCCCCATACCACCCTTTAATGCCAAATTACCGGATGTGGAAGATTTACTTTCGATCGATCTACCGGTTTTTGTCGATATGGCAAAAAAGAATAACACGCAAATATTGCTAAACGAGTCGGACCATGCCGCTCTCAAGCATGAACTCAGTAAAACGGAGGGAAAGTACCGCCCTACCTTAAGTTTTCTGGCCGATTACACCAAAACCAATGATGCAGGCGGCGAGATAGGCGCGGATGACACGGCGCGCGCCATGCTCCAGATGAACTATGCAGTCTTTGACGGATTTGCACGCGACGCCACGAAAAACGGGGTCGGAAGCCAGATAAAGGAAATCGACGCGCGCAAACAAAAGCTGGAACGCGACCTAGAGCAGAAAGTCAAAACATCCTATAATCAGATCAGCGCGCTTGAAGAAGAATACCTGATCGTTATGAAAGAAATAAAATCGAATGAAGACCTTCAGTCGCTTTACCGGGAACAATTTGAACTCGGTGAAGGCGATATTATCAATCTCGTAGAGGGCGAGGAGCGCTTATACGCTTCCAAATTCAAAAAGCACCAGATCGATGCCGACATGCTGGTGAGCGCTTTGAAACTCATATGGAACATCGGGTTACTGGACAAAAGCCGATTCTGCATGGATTGTTAAGAATGATTAAAAAAATTTCCAACATAAAAAATATAAAGGCGGGCATTTTATTTGCCATTTGTTTGTGCGCCTCCCCTTCCAATGCCCAACAACCACAGCAGAATCCCTGCGGGGATCAAAAACTGATGCTCCAGACTATGGCTGAAAAAATCGAACTGCTCGAGAACGAGCGGGCCCGGCTGCACGCCAGCGGCATGCAGCAGACTCCCCTGCCCGTACCAAGAAGCATGGAAGACGCCAAGGAATACAGGGCTATGGCGGCACGCGTCCGCGCCCTTGAAGAAGAGAATTACACCTTGCGATCACAGATTAATGATTTGGCGGCGCCAGCGGCGCAGCCACCAGAGGCGCAGCCGGAAGCCCAGTCAATAAATGAAATTGAATTGGAACCCGTCAAAATCGATCCTGATCCAGAAAATATCTTAAATTAAAAATGGAATGTGCGGGCAGTCTCCAGATAATATTTCCCTAGCTTGGCAGAGCATGCGTTATAAATTTTCTTTGCGTTGTCGACGCGTCAAAAATTCCGCATCGCCTTTACCTGAAAAATTCTGTAATAGTGTTAAAATTTTTCCAAGCTGCACCAAAACCATTTCCATGTTATTGCCTTCTCCGCCACGCCGCCAATTACTTTCTTTTTCATTTCCTTCATTCATAAGGTCATTGCAGATTTTTTTCAAAATAGGGGTAGGGAACATTAGATAAACCAGAGTTTCGTTTTCTTTTGATCGCAACTCATGAACCCAATAATCTGCTTTGGTCGTGGCAATACCGGAGGGTTTTTTATAGCTCTCATATTCAACTACAAAATTTCCTTTATCGTGCCACTGCACTCTTTCAGTTTTTAGCTCAAACTTATAAAGTCATTCTTATTTTTGATGAGATTATTACTGGATTTCGTGTTGATTTGGGGGGCGCGCAGAAATTATACGGCGTTATACGCTTGTCGAATCCTCCACAAAACAGCGGCGTCCTGAGTTCAATCAGATGATCCATTTCATTAAATCTCAGAAAGAGAAAATGGCGTTGATTGTCGATACGGTGGATCGGTTACAGCGCAGTTTCAGGGAAACACCTGTTTTCAATGATCTCATGCAGCAGGACGTTCTGGAGCTTCACTTCGTTAAAGAAGGCAATGTCCTGTCCAAGGATGCAAACAGTTCCCAGAAACTCATGTGGAACATGGGCGTTGTCATGGCGCAGTCATACACGGATCAACTTTCCGACAACGTGCGGCGCAGTATCCATTTCAAGGTTCGCAACGGTGAATGGTGCGGTATGGCTCCCTTGGGCTACCTCAATGCCGTGGATGGCAATACGGGCAAGGCAACCGTCATTCCCAATACGTTTACCTCATTTGCCGTGATCCAGAGGCTCCCTCTCGCAAGCTATGGATTAAGGAGAAAGACATTCTCAAACAGGTGGAAGCGGCTTTTGCCTCGATCCAAGTTCCTCCGGCTCTCCTGCCTGAGATCATTGCCCACATCAACAAACTGCATGAGAACGAAAAGCAATACCACCATGACAGCATCAACACCCTGAACGCGGAGATGGAACAGGTGAACCACCAGCTAGACAGGCTGACAGACCTTCTCATTAACGAAACCATTGATAAGGGTACTTATGATCGCAAGCTGTCACAGCTTCAAACCAGAAGGCAGGAGATTACCGCCCTACAAACCGAGCATCAGGAAGGGAACGAGGAATTTAAGATAGCCCTGACCACGCTGGTATCTCTGGCATCCAAAGCCCCTGAGGTTTTCAAAAGTTCGAAAACCGAGGTTAAACGTGCCTTGATGGGTTTCGTGTTTTCGAACTTGGAGATGCGAGGGCCAACCCTTTGTTATTCCTTGCAGGAACCGTTCGCTAGCTTCGAAAATGTGGATGGCTTCAAAAGATGGCTGTGGCGGCACATAGTTGGTCCATGACCTTGGCCTCGCCGTCAATACGATAAGCGTGCATATGGGAAATGGAGTTCGAATCCCCAATTTTCCGTGCAAAAGCCGGTTTTCAGGCAATTTTCATGATTTGAGCCTAATTTGGGGTTTTTGGATATGCCAGAGATGCTGGCTTTCTGCCGTTTTCATGAGAAAATTCCCTAAGCCTCACTCAGGGAAAATTACCAGCGCTCTCAGGGAATTAAACCGTCATTTCAGGGAATTTAGGATTGGATGCTCTCAATATGGCAATCCACCCTGCTATTTCCATGTTTTGAAACTGCTGAGCGCCAGAAAGGCTGAAATAACAGGACTTAGGGCGGGCGGAGTCCCCAATTTACAGAGGGCCGCCCCATTACTTCATGGTTTTTTCACCGGGGTGCCATATAATAAATACATGAGAAAATTTCTCCTTGGCTTTCTGATGTTTGTCATGCTCACGCCCGGATTGGCGTGCGGGCCGTTTATGGGCATGGGCAAGGCGCAGGCATTCCCGATGATGGACATGCCGGACTGCAAAGGCATGGGCATGGACGGTTCCAAAGAGAAGTCGGACGACCATGTATTCTTCAAGGATTGCTCAAAAACGGATTTGTCTGGTGCCGGTCATGCCAGTCTGAAAGCGCCGGATTTGGACGGAAAGATTTTTCTGATCGGATGGGCAGCGACAACGCCGGAATACAGTTTTACGCCCTCTGCTGGTAATGCCATACGCGGCCCTCCGCCGGATTGGCCCGAAGTTTCACAAACACAACCCTCCATCCTCCTGACCACGCAGCGCTTCCGCGAATAAGCCTGCCTTTTTCTGCTTTTGGATTTCAACCAAACTGAAAAAGGAGACTTATCATGCGTGTTTTTATTTTCATTCTGACTTTAGTGGCTTTCGCGTCTGCTGTTGCGATGGCGGCGGAAGAGTCCATGCCTTCCATGTCCATGCCGGACAAGGCCAGTCCGTCAACAGCGGAAAGCGCTCAGTCTGCCGAGGAAGTCTATATCTGCCCCATGCATCCACATATTCATGGAAAAAAGGGCGACAAATGCCCGATCTGCGGGATGGATCTGGTGCCTGCAGATCAATCTGAACCTTCGTCCCAATCAAAGCCGGAAAGCAAAGGCGAACAAAAAATCCTGTATTGGTACGACCCGATGGTGCCGGACAAGAAATTCGACATGCCCGGCAAGTCGCCGTTCATGGATATGGAACTTGTTCCTTTCTATGAAGACGAAGCTGGCGGGGATAAAAGCGGCGCTCTTTTCATCGAACCGGCCTACCGGCAGGCGCTGGGCGTCAGAACGGCTCCCGCGCAAATGCAGGAATTCGGCAAATCCATTCATGCGTTCGGCTCCATAACGCCTAGCACAAGGAGTGAATACATAGTCGCTGTGCGGAAAAGCGGCTGGATTTATGATCTCAAGGTCAGCGCCGTGGGCGACACGGTTAGAAAAGGCGATTTATTGTTTACGCTCTATAGCCCCGACCTGCTTGTGGCGCAAATAGACTACCTGGCAAGCATCAAGGGGAAAAACGTAATTGGCAATTCCGAGCAACGGCTGCGCCTGTACGGCATGGATGAAAAAGCCATTGCGCAGCTCAGGGAAAAAGGGAAAGCGCTGGATGAAACCCCGTTTTATGCGCCTGCAGATGGAACCATTACCGTGCTGAACGTGCGCAAAGGGTCTTACGTTGACCCGGAAGATCAGATGAATACAGTTTTGACCTTGCAGGATTTCTCGCAGGTGTGGATCGAATCCCATGTGCCGGTGAAAGACTTGCAGTTTCTCTCTGTGGGGACGCCCGCAATGGTGACGGTAGACGAAACCGGCGAAAGCCTTAATGCCGTTGTTGACACCATCTATCCCATGACCGATAGGGAAAGCCGCAAGGGAATGACGCGGCTGGTGCTGGACAATCCCGATGAAAAATTGAAAACAGGCTCGATTGTGAATGTTGTTTTCGAAGCCGGTAGCCAATCTCGCCTTGCCATTCCCGCAGAAGCAGTTCTGTACGGCAAAGATGGCGGGCATGTAATCGAGGCGTTGGGCGATGGCTATTTTAAACCTGTCACTGTGCAGACCGGTATCACGGCGCATGGCATGACGGAAATTATTTCCGGCCTCAAGGAAGGACAATCCATTGTTACCTCCGGTCAGTTTATGATCGATTCCGAAAGTTCGCTTCGCGGTGGATTGGCGAGCATGGAAGAAGCAATAGAGGGAGATGGCCATGATCACTGATCAGTTACACGATCCTTCCGAATCCTTCGCTGCCCGGATTATCGAGTGGTCGGCGGCGAACAGGTTTTTTGTATTGCTCGGCGCGTTCATTTTGCTGGCTGCCGGGATTGTCGCCGTGCAAAAGACGCCGCTGGATGCCATCCCTGATCTTTCCGACACGCAGGTCATTATCCGCACCGACTGGCCCGGGCAAGCGCCGCAGATCGTCGAGGATCAGGTGACATTCCCCCTGTCCACCCGCATGCTGAGCCTGCCAAAAACCAAGGCTGTGCGGGGCTTTTCAATGTTCGGCGACAGCTTTCTTTACATCGTATTCGAGGATGGCGTCGACATGTACTGGGCGCGCAGCCGGGTACTGGAAGCTCTCTCGCAGGTCGCTGGGCAGTTGCCGGAAGGCGTCAGGCCGCAACTCGGCCCGGATGCGACGGGCGTTGGATGGGTATTTCAATATGCGCTTGTAGACCGCACCGGAAAGCATGATTTGCAGGAACTGCGAAGTTTACAGGACTGGTTTGTGCGTTTTGAACTGGCAACCGTCGATGGCGTAGCGGAAATTGCGAGCGTCGGCGGCTTTGCCAAGGAATACCAGGTCCTGCTCAGGCCGCACGATCTGCATGCCTATGAAATTCCTTTAACGGACGTGATGGAAGCCGTGCGCAGCGCCAACCGGGAAACAGGCGGGCGGACGCTGGAGATGGCGGAAACCGAGTACATGATCCGGTCCTTCGGCTATGCCAAAAGCGTTGAAGACCTTGAAAAAGTCGTTCTGAAAGTCAGCAAGGACGGAACGCCGGTGACAATTGGCGATGTAGCCAATGTCGTGGAAGGCCCGGCGATCCGGCGCGGCATCACCGAACTCAACGGCGAAGGTGAGGCCGTGGGCGGTTTTGTCGTCATGCGCCCCGGCGCGAATGCTCATACGGTGATCGAACATGTCAAAGAGCGGTTGGAATTCATAAAACAAGGATTGCCCGCTGGCGTGGAACTGGTCACGGTCTATGACCGCAGCAAGCTGATCGAAGGCTCTGTTAAATATCTTGAACACAAGCTGCTGGAAGAAAGCCTGGTGGTGGCGCTGGTCACGTTCATATTCCTGCTGCATGTCCGCAGCGCCTTTGTCGCCATCATCACTTTGCCGTTGGGCATTTTAGCAGCATTTATTGTTATGCAGGCGCAGGGTATCACCGCCAACATCATGTCACTTGGCGGTATTGCGATTGCAATAGGTGCAATGGTGGATGCTTCGATTGTCATGGTGGAGAATGCACATAGGAAATTATCAAGCCTTCCCGCCGACTCGTCAAAGGAAGAACGGCAGGCGGCTTTATTGCTAGCGGCAAAGGAAGTCGGGCCGGGACTCTTTTTCTCCCTGCTGATTATCACCGTGTCATTTCTGCCGGTCTTTGCATTGACAGGACAATCTCACCGGCTGTTCGCGCCGCTGGCTTACACTAAAACCTATGCCATGGCGGGCGCGGCGCTTTTATCAGTCACGCTAGTACCGGTGCTGATGCTCTGGTTTGTGCGTGGAAAAATAAAGCGCGAAGAGGAGAATTTTATCAACCGCTTTTTCATCGGTCTGTACAATCCCTTGCTGAATACGGCGCTGAAATTTCCGAAGATGACAGTGCTGCTGGCTTTGCTCGCTCTTTTAAGCACGGCCCTGCCGGTCAGCAGACTGGGTTCGGAATTCATGCCGCCGCTGTATGAAGGCAGCCTGCTTTACATGCCAATGACTTTGCCATCGGCGACGCCCGCCAAGATGCGTGAAATCCTGCAGGTAACTAACCGGCAGATCATGAGCATGCCGGAAGTGGAGCTGGCTTTCGGCAAGGCGGGACGCTCCAATTCCGCAACCGATCCCGCGCCGCTGAACATGATTGAGACATGGGCGGAACTCAAGCCCCGTGATCAATGGCGAAGCGGCATGACACCGGAGAAACTAATCGCCGAACTGGACAAGGTTGCGCGGCTTCCCGGCATGCGCAATGTTTGGGGCTATCCGATCAAAATCCGCATCGACATGTTGACTACCGGGATCAGGACGCCGGTGGGAATAAAAATTGCTGGTCCTGACCTGAATGAAATTGACCGGCTGGCGAAAGATGTAGAGCAACTGGCGCGGCAGGTGAACGGAACGCGCAGCGCCGTGGCCGACCGCGTACAGGGCGGGAAATATATTGAGATTATCCCCGACCGCGAACGGATTTCACGCTACGGCATAGATTTAGCCACCGTGCAGATGGTGATCCAGACAGCGCTCGGCGGAATGCAACTGAGTGAAGCCGTGGAAGGCCGCGAACGCTACCCCATCATGCTGCGCTATGACAGGCCGTACCGGGAGCATGTCAAAGACCTTGACGATATTCTGGTGCCGTCATCTTCCGGTGCGTCCATTCCGCTGGCCAATCTCGCGGATATCCGCATCGCTGAAGGCCCGCCGATGATTATCTCGGAAGATGCCCGGCTGAACGGCTGGGGTTTCGTAGATATCGAGGGCCGGGATATCGGCTCCTATATCAGCGATTTGCAGGCAAAGCTGAAAACCGTAAAATTGCCATCCGGTTACAGCCTGAAACTCTCCGGCCAGTTCGAGCAGATGCAGGAGGCCCGGGAAAGGTTGACCATCGCTATCCCGGCCACGCTGCTGATTATTCTGACACTGCTTTATTTGCATTTTGGAAGGTGGGATAGAACGCTGCTGATCATGCTGGCGGTGCCGTTTGGCGTCATCGGCGGATTCTGGTGGGTGTGGCTGGCCGGTTACAATATGTCGGTCGCTGTCGCCGTGGGTTTTATCGCGTTGGCGGGTATCGCTGTTGAAACCGCCATTGTCATGCTGATCTATATCGACCACCAGATGCGCGACCACCCGCCTGCCGATTACGCCGCCCTGATCGAAAACATCAAACACGGCGCGGTGCAGCGCGTGCGGCCCAAGCTGATGACGGTTTCGGTTATCATCCTTGGCCTCATTCCCATTTTCCTGACCGAAGGGCCGGGATCAGACGTTATGAGACGAATTGCCCTGCCGATGGTTGGAGGCATGGTGTCAACGACAATTTTGACTCTTATATTAATCCCGGTTCTTTATGCGCTTTATATGCAAGGAAAAGTAAAAGCCAAAGGAAGATAAGCCATGCATCAGTTCATCCACGCAAAAATCAAAGGGATCCATATCAGGGAGGTTGTCAGAGTGCCCTTGATGGTTTGATAGGCAATCCATGCCCAAAAAACGCGATTTCCGGCATTGCGGATATCACTAAAATGCAATTTTTTAAGATATTCTGCCATTAGAATTTTACACCCACTTGAATCCATGCTTTTTGTGTATCTGTAAAGGGCGCGTCATCAGCTTCGTAATCCGCATATTTTAAAAGTATATCCACGGCCTTAAATGGCTGCCCTGTGTCGGGTAGTTTAAATGACTTTCCTACAGACAAATCCAGTTCAGAGCCATAGTCCCCGCCGCTATCGCCACTGAAATCATGATAGACGGCGGTCAGGGTTGTATCATTAATCCATTCATTCGAACCAGAAATTTTATAGGAAATTTTTCCATAGAAATCTTCCAGGCCGGTTACAGGTGTTGTCAGGAATTTATCGGCCCAGCCGTTAAACGCATGAAGCGTAGCCAACGGGGTCTGAAAGGCGTTTGTGCCATCGCCACCCAACAATTCATATCCGGCCTGAAGAGTGAGGCCATGACCTTTAATTCCGGGTGATAGCAGGAAATAAGTTTCATCGTAATTGGCTGTGTTGCCACTATGATCGTATTGTTTTGCGCCTTCAGCTTCATAGAAAAGCGTCCATACATTATTAACTGGGACATCGCCGGTCAACCGCAATCCGTAAGTTTTATTTGAAGAGGCAGGAGCAATGTCGAAGTCCAGCCAGTAGCCATAGCCCGTTATATTCAGCCATGGCGCAAAAGCGTAGGAAGCATGAGCAAGGTGGGTATGACCATCCCAGTCTCCTTGCGGGTGTTCATGGCCAAAGACGCGATTGACCGTCCGCACATAGATGTAGGACACAGCAAGATTTTCGATACTCTTGTTTTCAATAGAAGCGGCATCGAAGGTCTGATCATTCTGGCGCCAGCCAACGCTGCCGATAAAACGCTGGTTGTCTAAATTGATAGCTTGCCGCCCGGCTTTAACTGTTGTTTGTGGCAGTCCGGACCATGAAAGCCAAAGCTGATTTAGTTCTGCCGTTGCAGGATCGGCGATAACAGGAAACTGTGTTTTGCCATTTTTGCCATCGTTATAATCTTCATCGCCCAGCCTGCCGACCAGATCTGTTTCAAACAGCGCCTGAAAATCCCTGTATACACCGGTTTTGAAACCCAGCCGGGCGCGTATGGTTGATGCTGTTGCATAGTCTGTGACGGGCGCCGGGCCGTCCTGATCAACCGTTTCATAGCGATACCTGATATCGCCGTAAAAAGCGCCTTTTTTGATGAGCGCATCTTCAGCTTCATGTGCAAAGACCGGTGCAGTAAAGGTAAGCAAAAGAGCAAAAAACGCAAATGTACGGTAAAAATAACTGGTCATATAAAGCTTCCAATGGATTAGCCGACGCGCCATTTTGTTTTTTTATCGCATGCCCGGCCTTGACCAAGATCAAGAAGCACAAGAAAACACCGGCAACAGGGGGTGCCGGTGTAAATTCTACAGGGATGGATTGCGTTTCGCCGTGACGGTAGGCTCATTTGGAGTGTTTGTACTTGATCCAGGTCAAAAATTTCGGAAATGAAGCGAAAAATTGTGAGGTTTTGGCAATTTATCAAGTTTGAGGATCCTAGCCTGGGGCGGCAGCAGGCCAAGCGTGGGCCGGTCATTGTCCGCACGAAAATTTTGCACGTAATAGGAACCTCTGTACCTCAGTCTGTCCAGGTCGTGAATAATATCCGTCACATCCTGCTCATTCATTAACCCTGTATGCACGGTTGTCCGGATCTCGAAGGGAACATTTTCCTGAGCGCAGAGCATCCGCAATGTTTCAGAAAAATATTTATACTTGTCTACGCCTGTCACTTTTTTGAATTTTCCAGGTGGGGCTTTGTAATCTAAGGCAACATAATCAAGAAATCCCTGTTCCAGAAAATCCCGAATGATATCCGGGCGAAGGCCGTTGGTATCCAATTTTACGGCGTAGCCGAAATCCCGGATTTTCATGATAAAATCCGGAAGACTGGGATAGACGGAGGCTTCGCCGCCGGAAAGGACAACACCGTCCAGCAGTCCCGTGCGCTTACGCAAAAAATCCATGACCTGTCCGATATTGCCTCTGCCTTTGCTCTTGACGATTTGTGGGTTATGACAGTAGCCGCAGCGCATATTGCAGCCGGAAAACCAGACGATACACGCTGTCCGTCCCGGAAAATCGAGAAGGGTGAACGGCGTGACGCTATAGATGGGTAGGGCTAGCGCCGGGGCATCAGATGTTGCGGAACAAATCGCCGGTGTCGACGTGATCCTCGTGGAAATGCCTGCGTTCACGATGCTCTCCTTTCTTGCCGGTATTGAAGCTGTCCACGGGACGGAAGTAACCCATCACCCTTGTCCAGACATTGGTTTTCTCGCCGCATTTCGGGCATTCGGGTTGCTCACCATTCAGATAGCCATGCGTATTACAGGTCGAGAAAACCGGCGTTACGGTGATATATGGCATCTGGTAACTTTCGATGACTTTCCTCACGAACCGCTTGCAGGCTTCGGCGCTGGAAAGTTTTTCATTCATATACAGGTGCAGGACCGTTCCGCCCGTGTACTTGCACTGCAGCCTGTTTTGCAGCTCCAATGCCTCGAACGGGTCTTCCGTATGCCCAACCGGGATTTGCGACGAATTGGTGTAATAAATATTTTCGCCAAAGCCAGCCTGGATGATTTCGGGATAATGCTTTTTGTCTTCCTTGGCGAAACGATAAGTTGTCCCCTCCGCAGGCGTGGCTTCGAGATTGTAGAGATTGCCCGTTTCTTCCTGATAAGCAACCATGCGCTCGCGCATATGATCAAGGATTTCCAGACAAATTTTTATACCGCGTTCATCGGTGATGTCATATTCATCATTCGCAAAATTGCGCACCATTTCATTCATACCGTTCACGCCAATCGTTGAAAAATGGTTGCGGAAGAAGGGAAGATAACGCGCGGTATAAGGATATAGGCCGCGGTCATACATTTTCTGCACAAACGCGCGCTTTTTCTCGAGTGTCGATTTGCCGATATCCATCAGCCGGTCGATTTCCTTCATCAATCCTGCATGATCGCCTTTGAACCGGTAGCCCAGCCGCGCCATATTAAGCGTGACAACGCCAATCGAGCCGGTCATTTCGGCCGAACCGAACAAGCCATTACCGCGTTTGAGAAGTTCTCGCAGATCGAGTTGAAGACGGCAGCACATAGAACGCACTGCGCCGGGGGAATAGGCCTCCGGATTACGAATTTTTTCTCCCTTGTCATTTTTCGTCCACTGGCTACCAACGAAATTCTGGAAGTAAGAGGAGCCAACTTTTGCCGTGTTTTCGAAAATTGCTTTAGCGACAGGAGAATCCCAGTTGAAATCCTCTGTGATGTTCACCGTCGGGATTGGAAAGGTGAAAGGCTGGCCCGTGGAATCGCCTTCGGTCATGATCTCGTAATAAGCGATGGCGATCATTTCCATTTCCGGGACGAAGTGTTTGAATGCGAGATCTTCCAAATTGCGAATACCCATGTCGCGTTGTTGCGCGCGCGCCAGAAGATCGGGATCATCGATTCCCTTGAAGAAATGCAGATCTTTATATGTCGGGAACTGGTTTTGCAGATCTTCAGGAACGGTTATATCCAGCGTGATATTGGTGAATGGCGACTGGCCCCAGCGTGCGGGAACGTTCAGATTATAGACGAATTGACGTATAGCTTTCTTGACTTCCCTGAAAGAAAGATTGTCACGGAAGACATAAGGGGCGAGGTAGGTATCGAAGCTTGAAAATGCCTGCGCTCCCGCCCATTCAGATTGCAGAATGCCCAGAAAATTGGCCATCTGGCCCAAAGCTTCCCGGAAATGACGCGGTGGACGCGAAGAAACACGGCCACTTACGCCATCAAATCCATCATTGAGAAGCGCGCGAAGACTCCAGCCCGCACAATAACCCGTCAGGCAGTCAAGGTCATGGATGTGGATATCGCCGCGGCGATGAGCGGCACCTTCTTCCGGCGCGTAAACTTCATCGAGCCAGAAATTGGCGATGACTTTGCCAGCAACATTATTAATAAGGCCTGCGTTGGAATATCCTGTATTGGCATTGGCATTTATGCGCCAGTCGGATTTGGAGATATACTCGCTCACGGCCTCGCTGCAATCTACCTGTGTCCCGCCATACAGCGTGACGATCTGATCTTCCGAATCTTTTTTCGGTAACAAGGCCAGCGATTCTTTCAGCGATTCAATTTTCGGATTGGGTGTGGATTTTTCACGGATAGCGGCGGTCAGTATGGCGTTCATGGCGGGCCCTTTCTGGGGATAAGCAGGTGGAAGGAATATAAGAAAGACACAATATATTGTGTCTTAAGAAGTGAGGTTACCCTATATGCGGTATTATGAATTTGACCCAGGTCAATTTCCCGAGATGCTGTTTTCGCTATTAATCAAAGGCTCTTTTAATTCAGCGAGTTAAAAAATGACGCCACATTTTACTTTTGTTCCCGGATGGGGGAGCGGCCCAGGTTTCTGGAAAAAAATGCTCACGCTTTTTGAAGACCATGCTGTTTCTCATGTCGATCTGGGTTTTACAGGGTCGCTTGGACACAAACCCGAAAGCTATGATTTTTTGAAACCTTCGATTTATGTCACACACTCTCTCGGAACGATGTGGGCTCTGAAAAAGCATTCTCCCAATATACGAGCACTGATCACCATTAACGGTTTCCACTGTTTTCGGCATTTTATCTGTGAGCGTACTCTTCGCGCCATGAAAGAGAGACTGAAAAGGAATCCTGTAACCCGGATGGTGGAATTCTGGGAGAAATGCGGTATTTCGCCTGCCAATTCCGGGCTTAATCCTGAAAGACTGCAGGAGGGCCTGGAATGGCTTATATCCTGGAATGCGGGTAGGGAACTGAGTTCGTTATCCTGTCCTGTGCTGGTTCTTGCAGGAGGCGCAGATCCCATATTGCCGTTACCCCTCATGCGCTGGGAGTGGAACGGTTATAATTTTCATGTGCAAAAAAATGGTGGACATGCCCTTCCTTGGACAGATGCTCCCTGGTGCGCAGGGAAAATCAGAGAGTTTGTCGATGGTCTCCGGCTGGAAGCATGAAGTAACCAAAAATTTTGACGTAAGCGCGGGAACTTACGATTTGTATTGTGACGTTCAGAACGATATTGCAGAAACTCTTGCTGGCCATCTCCCTGAGCTGGAGCGTCCTGATGTGCTTGAGATTGGCGCAGGTACTGGAGCCCTGACGCATCATTTACTAGAAAGATATAAGCAAGGTCATTTTGTGATTACGGATATCAGTCCCCGGATGATTGCGCTGGCGCAGTATAAATTAAAACGGAAAAAGGCGTTTTTCTTGGTTCAGGACGGAGAAAATATCGCGCTATCTCAGCGTTTCGATTTGATTGCAGCCAACATGATTTTTCACTGGTTCGAGAACGTCGAAGGCGGTCTTCATCGGTTGCGGAGATATCTTAAGCCGGGAGGGGTTTTGTATTTCACTATTCCAGGGCCATTTTGTCTTCCCGAATGGAAAGCCGTTTTGAAGAAACTGCTTTTCCCCTCAGGCATGTATGATTTTACAAAACCTCCCGGAATTTATCATGAAGAATACAGAACATTTAAATATCCCAATGCAGCATCTTTTTTGAATACTTTGAAAAAGACGGGGGCATGCACTCCGATACCGGGATACAGACCGCTTAGGGGCAGCCAGATAATCCGTGCCTGCCGCCTTTTCGACGAAATGTATGAAGGTCGTATTACGTGGCACATTCTTTATGGATGTCTGCGCGCATGACAAAACAAAAAGAAAAGGTCGCAGTCATTGGCGCCGGAGTCACAGGATTGCTCACTGCCTGTATGATTGCCAGAAAAGGATTTCCTGTTACGGTTTTTGACCGGCAGCCTTTTCCGCCTCTGAACGCGAGCAGTATCGCGGGCGGGATGCTTGCGCCGTTCAGCGAAATCGAAACCATGCCATTTGCCTATGCAGAGGCTGGATTAAATGGAATAAAGATCTGGAAGGAAATTCTTGCAGACAAGCCCGATGTATTCTTCAGGCAGGAGGGAAGCCTGATTGTCGCCCACCGGGATGACCAATACATGATAGAACGCTTTATGCGGCATTTGGATTCAGCGGGCGAACTGTGGAAGCGCGTAGACAGGAAAAGCATAGAAATGCTGGAGCCGGATCTCCATCGTTTCGATCAGGGGATTTATTTGCCACGCGAAGCCCATATTCACCCGCTGCAGGCGATGGAAGCTTTGGGAGCATATCTGATAAAGAAGAGCATAAAAATTCTGCAACGGAACGTTACGCCGCAGGATCTTCTCGGTGATTTCGAGAGAGTGGTCGATTGCCGGGGTTACGCCGCTGAAGCGAGCGACCCTGATCTCCGCGGCATCAAGGGCGAGATTATATTGATCCAGACCGAAAATTTCAGGTTGCGGCGCCCTGTCCGGTTAATGCATCCACGTTATCCTCTTTATATTATTCCAAGGCCGGATAATGTCTTTGCTGTCGGAGCAACCGCAATAGAAAGCGCCGGTGGTGATCAATTGGTATGCGTGCGTTCCGCCTTGGAGCTTTTAAGCGCGGTTTACAGTCTGAATGATAATATTGCATATGCCCGCGTGCTGAACATGTCTTCGGGCATCAGGCCAACTTACCCGGATAATCTGCCGCGCTTAACAATCTCGGAGAATGGGCGATATATACGTTGCAACGGGCTGTTTCGGCATGGATATCTCCTTTCTCCTGTTATAGGAAAATGTGTAGCGCATTACCTTGAAACCGGTGAGCAAGATGAGTTTTTCCCGCTTTTCTCCGGGCGCTTCAATCACGCTCTCTGCTAACCCATGCATAGCCCGGTTTTTTGTGGAAAAAACCATTGGAATACGGGGCAGAAATTTTTAATGCATTCAGCTTTTCCTGCGCCTCTTCGGAGGAAATTCTTTTATCGAGAACGCTCTGAAATATATCCGCGATAGCGATCATGTCGTATGTGTGCGGGGACAAACGAAAATGGGAAATATTCATACCCTGCAAAGTCTCAAGTTCATGAATGAGGTTAAGAAAGGTGTAGGAAAGAGTCTGTATGCCATTGATTGATAGAAACGGCTTTCCTTCCAGGGTTCTGAGATCCATTCCGTCCGGATCTTCCTCGCAGACGAACTGACAGTTGTCCTTGATGCGCCCATGCGCCCGCGCATGATAGCAGCGAGCGGAAAGCGCCAGGGAAACGCGCCCGAAAACCTGAATCTCCAAAGATACATCTATATCTGCTTTCCCCAGAACTGCAATCGCTTCTTTCGGCAATTCCGGAGGCAGGCAGAAATGATGCGCCCCCTTTCCTGCCAGGAATGCCATTGTATCTTCGTTGTAGACATTCATAAACTGGCCTATCCTGTGCTTTTTTCCCGCAAGGTACCATAAAGCTGAAGCATCATTGGCCTCTATTTCCGCATCCTCCAGTTCGCAAAAACCTTCGACAATCTGGCGGTCGCGCCTGATCATGACTTCAGAAAGGGTGGAGTAGATAACTTTTTTAGCTGCATTTTGCAGGCGTTCCGCAACTTCATCGTAATATTGCTCAAAAAAAGGCGTCCGTTTTGAACATATTGTTTCCCCGATATAAACTGTTTCAACCGGCGCTTCATCGGCGATCCTGAAATAAAAATCGCGCTTCTGTTCGGCAGGCCAGTGAAAAAAAATGGGGCCGATGGTTAATTGAGGGATCATTTATTATCTCCATGCCTTGCTTTTGAATGCGCCCTGCGTCTCCTTGTGGCCCTCAGTCAAGGCAAGAAGATCTTCCATCTCTATGTTATGCCCTGTCATAATATCATCAACCGCCTTGCGATAAGCTGATACGACGGCCTGCACATAAGCACGCGAACGTTGCCGCCCCTCGATTTTGAGGGCGCTTACACCGGCTTTCACAAGTTCGGGGAGAAGCGAGGAAAGATTAAGGCTGATGGGTTCTTCAAAAGCATAATATCCCTCCTTGCGGGCATGAGTCAGATACCGTCCTTTGCAAATTGTGGGATATCCTGCGTTCTCATTGCAGGAGAAGCAGTCGATTGTAAAATCGCCAAGCTTTGAGGAGAGATTTTGATTTTCGTCTTTCTCGTAGCGCACATTGCCAGCCGGGGAGCAAACGCCATCCATGTTTGTCGATATACCTGTAACGTAGTTAGTCAAGCTGCAGCGCCCCTCAGCCATCATGCCAATATTGCCGAAAATAAAGGCTTCAATTTCACAGGGGATCTCTGCATGTATATCTTTGATCTCTCGTACGGTTAAAATGCGCGGCAATACGACGCGCTTTATATTAAATTCCCGGCAGTAGTATTTAATGGCTTCAGGCGAGGATGCTCCCGCCTGAACGGACAAGTGCAGTCTGATTTGTGGATATTGAGTGGCAATATAATGGGCCATTCCGATATCCGCGACGATAATAGCATCTATGCGCAGTTTGGCTCCCGTCTCAACGGCTTCTTTCCAGAGAGCCGTTTTACCGGCTGGCGGGAATGTATTAAGAGCTAGAAGAATTTTTGCATCACGCTCGTGCGCATAAGCTGCAGATTGCGCCATTTCTTCAGGCATAAAGTTCAGTCCTGGAAAATTGCGGGCGTTGGTGGCGTTCTGAAACCCGCAATAAACCGCATCGGCGCCGGAATCTATAGCTGAGCGCAATGCCGCTGGCGTTCCCGCAGGACAAACAAGTTCAGGGCGACTTAGTTTTTTCATGTCTTTATCCTAATTTTATTGAGAATCTCCAGAAAGGCGCGTCCTGGCGCACCAAACAATGAAGCTGTATCCCTGACGATGCTACCTTCCATGTCATCTAAGGCATTGCGCAGACACACAATGGCTTCGGTATCGCCCTCCACAACCAAATCTCTTGAAAAAAACAAGGCATCGCCATCGAGTTTTCCGTCAATCATATTCAGCAACGTCAGGAAACTTCCGGCAATGTGGGCACCTCCAGATAGTCTTTCCTGCCGCCGGTGCGCGGTCAGAGAAGGTGTCTCCGGATCTGGATACAGGCGGAGAATAAAAGGGAGATTGATAGGATCGATCAAAAAAACTGTATGTTTATGTGGGCCCAACCTGGCAAATAGTTCAGGGCGCCTTTTCGCAATGCTCATAACAATATATTTCAAAACAGGTTGAAGCGCGGGCAACGGTATGGGAGCTAGCAGGATATGCGGAATATTTTGAAAATGCCTTCTTTTCCTGGCTTCATATCTGTCGCTGTTGCTGTATGATGCGGTGGTGACTGGCATGGCGCGCAGTATGAAGACCGTGCGCTATATTGGGCTTGATCCAGGTCAAGAAATGTAAAGGTAACGATGATTCTTTATAAAGAAGCTTTGGAAATTCTGCGTCAGCAAGGTTCGCTGAAGCTGTTGCCGGATGAGTGGATTGACGTCAGGGATATTGCTGGCCGGATTAATGCAGAAGATATTGTTTCACCCATCGCCAATCAGACCTTCGACAATTCGGCCATGGACGGCTTCGCTGTGAGAACCGAAGATTTTAAAACTGAGCAGGAAGTTGTTGAGCGCATTGTCGCCGGCGATGTAAGAGGCTATAAGCCGCTTTCGCCTGGCCAATGCTACGAAATCATGACCGGTGCGGCTTTGCCGCCGGGATGCGATGCGGTGATCCCCATAGAAAAAGCGCAAATAAAAAATGGAAAAATTTTATTTAAGGAGGTTCCGCGCCAAGGCGACAATATTCGCCGCGCGGGAGAAGATTTCGCCATGTGCGAAAAAGTTCTTGAAAAAGGAATGGAATTAAACGCAAGCCACGTTCTTGCACTGGCAACTCTGGGCATAGGAAAAGTCAAAGTCATAAGAAAGCCTAAAATATCCTTCATTTCCACGGGACAGGAAGTGGTAGATGATCTTGGCTCTCCTCTAAAAGCAGGCCAGATTTATAATTCTACAGCGCCGTATTTGCAGTCAGCATTGCAGCGGATGCAAGCAGGAGCTTCTTCACTTGGTAACGTCGGGGATGATTCAAAACTTTTTAAAAAGAAATTACAGGAAGGACTGGATAGTCACACCGATATTATTATCTCTACGGGAGCAGTCTCGGCAGGATCTGAAGATTTCGTACCCGCCGCATTAAAAGATATGGGCGCGGAGACTTTTTTCCACAAGGTTGCCATTCGTCCCGGCAAACCCATTCTGTTTGCAAAATTTCCTGGAAGCGGCTCATTCTTTTTTGGGCTTCCTGGAAATCCAGTTTCCACAGCAGCAGGTTTACGTTTCTTTGTCGATCCGCTGATACGTTCTATGCAAGGGCTATCTGCAGAGCAACCGCGTTATGCGGTTCTTCAAAAGCCTTTCAAAAAAAATCATAATCTGAAATTTTTTGTCAGGGCTCGAATCTCCACGACAGAGAAAGCATCGCTTACTGCTCACATACAAGAGAAACAGCAATCTTTTATGGTGAAACCTTTTACCGATACCAATGCCTGGGCTGTTATTGAGGAAAATGATTTATCCTTAGAGGCAGGAGATCTCGTAAAGATTTATCAGTGACAGCCCTTTCGGCCTCCATGGCATGCACTATCAATAGTGATCGGGCATTGTTCTGTGCCGTATTGGGGGCAGTCCTGCGCGGTATCCGGGTCACAAAAATGGCAAAGTACATAGGCATCGCGTAAAGTAAGTTTTTCCTGATCTACATTGATGCCCATTTTTTTTATCTGCGACAAAGCGCGGGAAAAAGTTTCCGGTTTCATCCCGAGATGATTGGCGATTGTCGATTTCTGGAACGGCAGCGCGACTTCAAGCGATTCACTTCCCTGTTCTAAATGCTGCTGTAAAAAGTAATACCCAAGACGTTCAATCGGGTTTTTAATGACAATGCTGTCGATTTGCTGGATGGCATTTTTATAATGTCTGGTCACGATTTTCAGCAGGTTGCACGCAAATTGCGGATCATGCAATGCATGACGGCGAACGGCTTCGGCAGGGATCATCAGGATTCGGCTGTCTTCGAGGGTTTTGACGCTGACGGGAGAATTTCCGCCCATGAAAATGACAGCGTCCATGAAAGTATCTCCGCTTTGCAGCATCCGGATCGTAGACTCCTGGCCATCAGTACCGTGACGCAACGTTTTGATGCTGCCGCTCATGATGTAATACAAATAACCAGGCGTGTCGCCCTGCTGTACGATATTATGTCCGGGTCTGAACTCATTCATGCGCGAGTTTGAAAGCAAAGTCTGCAGGCTTGCATCACTTAGTCCCTGAAACAGGGTCGCGTTTTCATCAGGCGCACCTTTTTTCCGCAGACGCTGGCGCCTTAATAAATCCTCAATATAAACTTCTACGGCCTTTTCGACCATTTTTCCTCTTCTTGATTTAGATCAAGTTCATAAATCAGGATACATGCAAAAAATAATATAGAAGCGGTGCAATATCAAGGAATTGAGCCTTGAATAAAGGGTTTTTTGGAAAATGCCAGCAAGTTCAGATATAAAAGTTTCAAAAAGCGACCAAATCCGCACCTTAGCCCTGACTACGATCGCATTTACTGCCAGTTTCGCGGTCTGGACCATTTTCTCTATTATCGGCATACAGATAAAACAGGATCTCGGATTAAATGAGACCCAGTTTGGAATTCTGGTCGGCACGCCGATTTTAACCGGCTCTCTTATTCGTTTAATCCTGGGCATATGGACAGATATTTACGGTGGTCGCATTGTCCTTACGCTTTTGATGCTGGCTTCCGCTCTGGCAACATGGCTTCTTAGTTTTGCCCAGACATATGAGCAGTTTTTATTGGCGGGACTCGGTGTGGGAATTGCGGGGGGAACGTTTATAGCATCTGTTGCTTATGTTTCCCGCTGGTTTGACAAGAAGAAGCAAGGGTTGCCGCTAGGCATTATAGGCGCGGGCAATGTCGGTGCCGCTGTAACAAAATTTCTGGCGCCGGTGGTCATGGTCGCTTTGGGCTGGGCGGCCGTGGCGAAAATATGGGCTGTTGCTTTGGCTGGGTTAGCCATTGTTTTTTGGCTTTTTTCAAAAGACGATCCCATTCTCCGTCATCAAAAGGAAACTGGTGAAAAGCCTCAGCCTGCCTTGATGCAGCTTGCACCGCTGAAGAATATCCAAGTCTGGCGCTTTTCTCTTTATTACTTTTTTGTCTTTGGCGCATTTGTTGCGCTGGCGCTCTGGCTGCCAAAATATTTTGTCAGTGTGTACGGCGTAAGCATAATTACAGCAGGCATGCTGGGAGCAATGTATTCGATACCAGGAAGTCTTTTTCGCATTTTTGGTGGCTGGCTTTCTGATAAATACGGAGCGCGCCGGGTCATGTACTGGACGTTTATTGGCTCATTGTTCTGCCTCTTCTTCTTATCTTATCCGGCAACTGATTATGTTGTGCATGGTATCAAGGGCGATATCCCTTTCTCCATAGCCATGGGCATTGTTCCCTTTACCGTTCTGGTATTCGGTCTTGGATTTTTTATGTCGCTTGGCAAGGCTGCGGTCTACAAGCATATACCTGCGTATTATCCTGACAATGTCGGCTCGGTCGGCGGATTGGTTGGATTGATCGGAGGCCTTGGTGGCTTCGTACTTCCCATTGCTTTTGGCTTGATGAATGACTTGATTGGTGTATGGACAAGTTGTTTCATGCTGCTCTTTATCTTAGTCGCCATAGCGCTGACATGGATGCATTTTGCAATCAGGTTCATGGAACAACGGAAACATCCCGATCTTGCCAAGCCTGCATACCTGCCTGAACTGGGCGATCTTAAAAACCACGTAAGAGCCTAAAGGAGAGCGCTATGACTGCGATACTGACAACATGGAATCCGGAAGACGGTGTCACGTGGTCGAACGGGGCAAAAAAAATAGCGCGGCGAAATCTCTGGATATCCATTCCGGCTTTGTTTCTGGCCTTCGCTGTCTGGATGGTCTGGAGTGCGATTGTTGTCAAGTTGCCCAAGGTCGGGTTTACATTCACGACGGAGCAGCTGTTTTGGTTGACCGCTTTGCCGGGACTATCCGGTGCAACATTACGCGTTTTCTATTCCTTCATGGTTCCGATTTTTGGGGGGCGGCGCTGGACAGCCATCAGCACAGCGTCCCTGCTGGTTCCCGCCATCGGGATTGGCATAGCGGTCCAGGATCTGACGACACCTTATAGCATGTTTGTTATTCTAGCGTTATTATGCGGCTTCGGTGGTGGGAATTTCGCTTCCAGTATGGCGAATATTGCTTATTTCTTCCCGAAAAGTGAAAAAGGAAACGCGCTGGCGCTGAATGCGGGTCTTGGTAATCTGGGTGTGAGCGCGGTGCAGTTTCTTGCTCCGATTGTTATAACGGCAGGAATTTTTGGAACTCTGGGTGGTGGATCACAGGTTGCTGACGGGAACAGCGTTTGGCTGCAGAATGCGGCTTATATATGGGTTCCTTTTATTCTTTTTGCGACTGTTGCCGCATGGTTCGGGATGAATGACATCGCCGATGCAAAGGCTTCTCTCTCGACCCAGATGGCAATTTTTAAACGCAAGCACAATTGGATTATGTGCATTCTTTATATCGGCACATTCGGATCGTTCATAGGATTTTCTGCAGGGTTTCCATTGCTGGCAAAGACGGAATTTCCGGAAGTTAATGTGCTGCAGCTTGCATTCATCGGCCCGTTGCTTGGAGCACTTACCCGCGCAGGCAGTGGCTGGGTATCGGACCGTTATGGCGGTGGGCGCGTTACGTTTTGTGTGTTTATCGTGATGATGGCCGGCGCATTGGGTGTTCTTTATTTCCTCATAAACAAGGATCAGCCTCATGCCTTCTATGGTTTCTTTGGAATGTTCCTGGTCCTGTTTGCAGCCAGCGGTGTGGGTAATGCTTCCACGTTCCAGATGATCCCTGCCATTTTCAGGACGGAACGCCAGAAAGCCATGAAAGGCGCTCCGGAAGCGGAAATCAGGAAAACAATTGAGAGGGAAGCGGCGGCAACAATCGGCTTCAGTTCAGCTATCGGCGCATTTGGAGCGTTTTTTATTCCGAAAAGCTATGGCACGGCTATCGCCCTGACCGGACTTCCTAATGCCGCCTTGATTGTATTTACAGCCTACTATGCAGTTTGCCTTGTCCTGACCTGGTGGTTCTACACGCGCAGGAACGCGGAAATTTCCTGCTAAATGAGCTGTTCTTGATCTCAATCAAGTCGGGGTTGTCACAGGCATAGCAGAATGAGATGAGCGATCAGAGGTAATTTATGAGCTATTTTATTGACCGGATGATGTATTTTGCCCAGAAACGGGAGAAATTCTCAGATGGGCATGGAATCACTACGGAAGAAAACCGGGCTTGGGAAGAGGCTTACCGGGGGCGCTGGGCGCATGATAAAGTCGTCCGATCCACCCATGGCGTGAACTGCACAGGTTCGTGCTCCTGGAAAATTTACGTCAAGAACGGCCTGATCACATGGGAAACGCAGCAGACTGATTATCCGCGTACGCGGCCTGATCTTCCCAATCATGAGCCGCGCGGCTGTTCGCGCGGCGCGAGCTATAGCTGGTACATTTATTCCGCCAACCGCCTGAAATATCCGATGATCCGTAAGCGTCTACTGAAAATGTGGCGGAGAATGAAGGCGCAGAATGGTAATGATCCGGTCAAAAGCTGGGCGGCGATTCAAAATGACCCGGTTTTGCGCGCTGAATATCAGAAAGTGCGCGGCCTAGGCGGGTTTGTGCGCGCTGACTGGGACGAGGTCAACGAGATTATTGCCGCTGCGAATATTTATACGATTAAAAAACACGGACCGGACCGGATTATAGGGTTTTCACCTATCCCCGCGATGTCAATGATTTCCTATGCCGCCGGAACACGGTATTTGTCGCTGATTGGCGGCGTGTGCATGAGTTTTTATGACTGGTACTGCGACTTGCCGCCATCTAGTCCCCAGACATGGGGCGAGCAGACGGACGTGCCGGAAAGCGCCGACTGGTACAATTCCGGTTTCATCATTATGTGGGGCTCGAACGTGCCGCAGACCCGCACACCGGATGCGCATTTCATGACCGAAGCGCGCTATCGCGGCACCCAGATTGTCACCATTACGCCCGATTATTCGGAAGCTTCAAAATTCGGCGATATCTGGCTACACCCGCGCCAGGGCACAGACGCTGCGCTTGGCATGGCGATGGGGCATGTTATTTTAAAAGAATTCCATATCGACAATACGTCGGAATATTTTGACGAATACTGCCGGACTTATACTGACATGCCGTTTCTTGTGAAGCTGGAGAAGCGTGACGGGCGCTATGTTCCGGGACGCATGGTTAGAGCCTCAGACTTCAATGACTCTTTAGGTGAAAAAAACAATTCCGAATGGAAGACAGTTTGTATTGATGAAGAGACCGGGCATATCACTGTGCCGACCGGTTCTATTGGTTTTCGCTGGGGCGAGGATGGGAAATGGAATATTGTTCCAACCGATTCAAAAACAGGGAAAACAATTAGGCCTAAGAAAACGCTTCTGGGTCAGCAGGATGACATTCTGAGCGTTGGTTTCCCTTATTTCGGCGGTCAAGATCACGAACACGGCTATTTCCAGACCAATGCGCAGGAAGAAGTCCTGGATCGTAATATTCCCGTGAAATATATGAATTTGAACGGAGAGAAAGTTCCTGTTGCAACGGTTTTTGACCTGCTTTGCGCCAATTATGGCATCGCCCGCGCCGGCCTGGGTGGTGATCACGTTGCATCTTCCTATGAAGAAAATATCCCTTATACGCCGAAATGGCAGGAGAGTATTACAGGTGTTCATGCAGCTCAGGTCATACAGGTCGCGCGGGCATTCGCGCAGAATGCCGATATAACCAAGGGCAAGTCGATGATCATCATCGGCGCGGCGATGAACCACTGGTACCACATGGACATGAATTACCGCGCTGCCATCAACATGCTGGTGTTCTGCGGCTGTATCGGCCAGTCGGGCGGCGGCTGGTCGCATTATGTCGGACAGGAAAAGCTACGCCCGCAAACGGGATGGACGCCATTGGCCTTCGCGCTGGATTGGACCCGTCCGCCGCGCCAGCAAAACTCAACATCTTTCTTCTATGCACATACGGATCAGTGGCGTTATGAAACTTTACCCCTGAATTCTATCCTCTCGCCTCTTGCCGATAAGCAAAGATGGAAAGGCTCGCTGATTGACTGCAATGTCCGCGCCGAGCGCATGGGCTGGCTGCCGTCCGCGCCGCAATTGCAGGAAAACCCGGTTGAGTTGGTGAAAGAGGCCGAATCGCAAGGCAAAGACCCGGTAGGCTATGTGGTAGAACGCCTGAAGAGAGGCGATCTGCGCATGTCCTGCGAGGACCCGGATCACCCGGACAACTGGCCGCGCAACATGTTTGTCTGGCGTTCAAATATCCTGGGGTCAAGCGGCAAAGGGCATGAATATTTCCTCAAACATTTCCTGGGAACGCAGCATGGCGTGCAGGGAAAAGATCTGGGCGCGGAAGGGAAAGGTTCTTCATCCGATGTCGTCTGGCATGACAAGGCGCCGGAAGGGAAGCTTGATCTTGTCGTGACGCTCGATTTTCGCATGTCTACAACCTGCATGTACTCGGATATCGTGCTGCCAACAGCAAGCTGGTACGAGAAAAACGATCTTAACACTTCGGACATGCACCCGTTCATTCACCCGCTATCCAGGGCCATTGATCCTGTCTGGCAAAGCCGTTCCGACTGGGAAATCTATAAAGGAATTGCGAAGAAGTTCTCTGAACTGGCGCCGGGCTATCTGGGCGTCGAGAAAGAAATTGTCCTTACGCCAATCCAGCATGACACGCCCGGTGAACTGGCCCAGCCGGATGTGAAGGAATGGCGCAAAGGCGAGTGCGATCTGATTCCCGGAAAAACCGCTCCCGCCATGAAAGTTGTGGAGCGCGATTACCCTGCGACGTATGAACGCTTCACAACGCTGGGCCCGCTGATGGAAAAGCTCGGCAATGGCGGTAAGGGCATCGGCTGGAATACCGAACATGAAGTCGAATTCCTGAAAAAACTGAACGGCGAGAAAAACGGCAGGGCCAGAATTGAAACTGATATCGACGCCTGTGAAGTTGTCCTCTCGCTGGCGCCGGAAACCAATGGCGAAGTTGCCGTGAAAAGCTGGGCGGCCTTAAGCAAGATCACGGGCCGCGATCACAGACATCTTGCCTTGCCGAAAGAGGAGGAAAAGATCCGCTTCCGCGATATCCAGGCGCAGCCGCGCAAGATTATCAGTTCACCGACATGGAGCGGCATTGAATCAGAGCATGTTTGTTACAACGCCGGCTATACGAATGTGCATGAATTTATTCCATGGCGCACGTTAACAGGCCGTCAGCAGATCTATCAGGATCATCCCTGGATGATTGATTTCGGCGAGGGATTTGTTTCTTACCGTCCGCCGATCAACACGAAAACAGTCCAGCATATGCTGGAGAAACATGGTGACGAAGCGCCGACCGTGCTGCTTAATTTCATTACGCCGCACCAGAAATGGGGCATTCATTCCACCTATACGGATAATCTGCATATGCTTACGCTTTCGCGTGGCGGGCCGATTGTCTGGATGAGCGAGGTTGATGCCAAAAAGGTTGACATTAAAGACAATGACTGGGTTGAAGTCTTTAACACGAACGGCGCCATTGCAGCTCGCGCAGTTGTTTCTCAGCGTGTAAATGAGGGCATGCTGCTGATGTATCACGCGCAGGAAAAAATCGTGAATACGCCAGGCAGCAAAATCACCAATACGCGCGGCGGCATTCACAACTCAGTAACGCGCGCAACGGTCAAGCCTACGCACATGATCGGTGCCTATGCCCAGCTTTCTTACGGGTTTAATTATTACGGCACGGTCGGATCCAACCGCGATGAATTCGTCATCGTGCGCAAAATGGACCGCGTCGACTGGATGGATGAACCGGCGCAGGTGGAGGCCGCAGAATGAAAGTAAGGGCGCAAATCGGGATGGTTTTGAACCTCGATAAATGCATCGGGTGCCACACATGTTCCGTGACCTGTAAGAATGTCTGGACCTCGCGCGAAGGTGTTGAATATGCCTGGTTTAATAATGTGGAAACCAAGCCCGGCATTGGATATCCGAAAGAATGGGAAAACCAGGATAAATGGCATGGTGGTTGGAAGAGAAAAGCCAACGGGAAAATAGAGCCCAGGCAGGGCGGACGCTGGCGCATTTTATCCAAGATTTTCGGCAACCCGAGCTTGCCTGAAATCGATGATTATTACGAGCCGTTCACATTTGATTACGATCATCTCCAGAAAGCGCCTGAATCCAAAACCATGCCGACGGCGAGGCCGCGTTCACTGGTTTCCGGCCAGCGGATGGAAAAGATCGAGTGGGGTCCGAACTGGGAAGAGATTTTAGGGACGGAATTCGAGCATCGCCGCAAGGATTATAATTTCAAGGATATCGAAGAGGAAATGTACGGGCAGTTTGAGAACACTTTCATGATGTATCTCCCGCGCCTGTGCGAACACTGCCTGAACCCGACCTGTGTGGCGTCCTGCCCATCCGGTTCTATTTACAAGCGCGAGGAAGACGGCATTGTTCTTGTTGATCAAGATAAATGCCGCGGCTGGCGGATGTGCATCTCAGGTTGTCCCTATAAGAAAATTTATTACAACTGGAAATCCGGAAAAGCGGAAAAATGCACCTTCTGTTATCCGCGCATTGAAAACGGTGATCCGACGGTGTGTTCGGAAACTTGCGTCGGGCGTATCCGCTATCTGGGTGTTATTCTTTATGATGCTGACCGCATCGAGGAAGCGGCCAGCGTCGAAAAAGATGAAGATCTGTACGAGGCCCAGTTAGGAATATTTCTCAATCCCCATGATCCTGAAGTGATCGCACAGGCGCGGAAAGACGGTATCCCGGAGAACTGGATTATCGGTGCGCAAAAATCACCTGTCTATAAAATGGCGATGGAATGGAAGGTGGCGTTCCCGCTGCATCCCGAATACCGGACATTGCCTATGGTCTGGTACATTCCGCCGCTTTCGCCGGTCCAGTCTGCGGCGCAGGCAGGGAAAATTCCGACCAAGGATGGAATCATGCCGGATCTCGATGATATGCGCATCCCGGTAAAATATCTTGCCAATATGCTCACCGGCGGCAAGGAAGAGCCGGTGCGGCTGGGCCTAAAACGTATGATGGCGATGCGCCAGTACATGCGTGGGAAGTTGATTGAAGCACAGGATAATTCCAAAATCCTGAGCGATGTCGATCTGACGGCGGAGATGGTTGAAGATATGTATAAAATCATGGCAATCGCCAATTACGAAGATCGCTATGTCATTCCGACCGGCCATCGCGAGGAGACACTGGACGCTTACGGGGTCAGCGGCGCTTGCGGTTTCAGCTTCGGCAATGGCTGTTCCTCGCACAGCAATAGTGAAACCGACTTGTTTGAAAGCCCGAAAAACTGGCGCGGCCGCAGCGCGTCCGGCAAGGATAATCGCGTCAATACGATTTTCCAAAGAGATCATGGTGAAATGGAATTGGAACATACTCTGGCCCGGAAAAGCGGCGGATGCGGCAGCGGAGGATGTGGTTCAGGTGGATGTGGCTAGAAGGGAAAGAAAAATGTTGAAAACGCTTAAAAATATCGGATTTTTTCAAAAGACGAAAGATTCACAAAAGAATCCAAATCCCGGCGAAAATGTTTCAAATAATTTGCAGCCAAAGCAAAAAGCAATGCAGCCGCACAGCAATGATATGTGTTGTGGCAGCTGCGGTGGTGGCAGGAAAGAAAAATGAAAACGTTAAAAGTTCTTGGATTTCTTTTGACTTATCCATCTGCACAGCAAATTGAAGTGCTGTCAGAATGCCGCGAGATTCTGCAGAAAGAAAAATGGATTTCTGATGCGTCATTGCAAAAGCTGAATCGCCTGATGGAATGGATGGAAGGGCAGGATCTCCTTGACCTACAGGAAGAATATGTCTCTCTCTTTGACCGCACGCCATCTCTCTCCCTGCATTTGTTTGAGCATGTTCATGGAGATTCGCGCGAACGCGGCCAGGCTTTGGTTAATCTTACGAATATTTATAAGGATGCGGGCCTGGTTATTACAACCGATGAAATGCCTGATTATCTGCCCTTATTCCTGGAATATCTATCAACAGTTTCTCCGGAAAATGCCCAGGATAACATCGATGGCGCGGTCAATATTATTGCCGCTATCGGCGAGCGCTTAAAAAACAGGCAATCTCTTTATTCGGCAATTTTTGAAGCTCTTTGTGAAGCGGCGCGCCGAAAGCCTGATGCCAAAGCAGTTGAGCAAGCTTTGCAGAAAAATTCCGGCAAGGCGTACAGCTTCGAGGAGATGGATAAAGAATGGAAAGAACAGTTCGCTTTTGAAAATACACCGCAGACGACAGGACAGGGCGGCGAATGTCCGTCTGCCCGAGAAATGGTGGAGCGTATGAACCGCCCGATTAACATACAGGGTAAAGGAGGGCAATCTTGAACTTTTTCTTGTTTCAGATTTTTCCTTATATCGCTATCGCTTCATTTATCGGTGGAAGCATCCTGCGCTTTGATCGTGACCCCTATTCCTGGCGCAGCAAGTCCAGCCAGCTTTTGCGACGTCGGCAGCTCATCTGGGGCAGTGTCCTGTTTCATCTCGGCATCCTGACTATTCTGGCCGGGCATGCGGTTGGTCTTCTTACGCCTGTTGCTGTTTTCGATGCTATCGGTATCAGCCACGGTGCCAAGCAGATCCTGGCCATGACGGCAGGCGGTATTGCCGGCGTATTTTGCCTTGTCGGATTGCTTTTGCTCCTGCATAGGAGACTTTTTGATCCGCGCATCCGGGCAACCAGTTCCTTTGCCGATATCGCCATTTTAACCCTGCTCCTGGCCCAGCTTCTTCTCGGATTGTATTCCATTACGGAATCCATGAAGCATCTTGACGGTCATGAGATGGTAAAATTCATGGAATGGGCGCAGCATATTGCCACATTCCGCGGCGGCGCTCATGAGTATGTGTCCGATGTCGCGCTGGTGTTTAAGCTTCATATAACGTTGGGCCTGTTCATTCTCCTTATCTTTCCGTTTACAAGGCTTGTGCATGCTTTCAGCGCTCCCATCGGCTTTGTATTTCGTCCCTACCAGATTGTAAGAAAGCGGGAGATATAATGAGCATTGCTCCAGGCATCACTGTTAACGGCGTCAAAATCAGTACAGAGCAAATCAGCGCTGAGGTGCAATATCACCCTGCAAATCACTTTCTGATGCAGAATATGAAGCGATGCAGGCTCTAGTTATCAAGGAGTTGTTGATCCAAAAAGCGGCGTCGCTGGGCTTGTGCACACGGGACGATGCTTTGAAAAAAGCGGATCAGATTATCGACGATCTTCTGGCAAGTGAAATTTCCGTTCCCGAGCCGGATGAGGAAAGCTGCAAGAGATATTACGAGAATAATCGCAAGCGCTTTTTTACATCACCTCTGTTTGAAGTCTCTCATATCCTTTACCTCGCGCCGCCGGAAGATGAAAATGCGCGTAATGTTGCGAAGGAAAAAGCCGAAAATGCTCTTGAGCGCCTAAAAAAACATCCCGGATTATTTGAGGTGATTGCGAAAGAGGAATCGGGCTGTTCTTCAGCTAAAGACGCCGGCCGCCTTGGCCAGATCAGCAAGGGACAGACGCTTCCTGGTTTTGAGGCCGCTCTTATGAGCATGAAAGAAAATGAAATATCCCATGAGCCTGTTGCTACCGAAGTCGGTTATCACATTATAAAAGTCCATAAAAGAGCCGATGGAAAGCAATTGCCATTTGAATCTGTGAAGGAATGGATTGCTGATTTCCTGAAAAATCAAAGCTGGCAGCGTTCTTTCAGCCAGTATGTGCAAATCCTTGCAGGAGAAGCAGAGATTAGCGGATTTCGTCTTAAGAGAGCTGACACGCCGCTTGTGCAGTAATAGTATGTATGAAAATGGATCTTTAAATCGTCTTCTTGAAAAATACGACCAGCCTGTTCCGCGCTATACCAGTTTTCCGACAGCGGCGCATTTCAATCATGAGATCCCCCAAAATTATTACGCTGGCTTGCTTTCAAGTCTAACAAGTTCGCAAAAAATATCCCTCTACATTCACATCCCGTTTTGCCGATATTTATGTCATTACTGCGGATGCCACACCAGAGCTGTCAATGATATCGGCCCTGTACAGGCTTACCTTCTTTATCTTCACCGCGAAATCCGAATGGTGGGAGAAGCCCTGACATGCAAGCCGCGTGTTTCCTCAATCCATTTTGGCGGCGGAACACCTAATATTCTCAAAGCTGCAGATTTGAGAATTCTGATCGAAAAACTCGCAGAGCATTTCGAAATCGATAAAAATACTGAGATCGACATGGAGATGGATCCGCGTCTCTTGGATCGTGAGAAGATTAAAGATCTATCTGCCATCGGCATCAGCAGGATTAGCCTGGGGGTGCAGGATTTCAATCCGGATGTGCAGAAGGCAGTTAACCGCATCCAGCCATTCGAAAAAGTGCAGGAAGACGTTTTGGCGCTGCGGGAATTCGGAATCAAAAGCCTCAATTTTGACATGATGGTCGGGCTGCCGCTGCAAACCGAGGACAATATTCTTCTCAATGCAGAGCGCGCCATTTCTCTTTTGCCGGACAGGCTGGCGGTTTTTGCCTACGCTCATGTCCCATGGATGAAAAAGCACCAGAAATTGCTTGAGAAATATCCTATGCCGCAAGCCCGGGAACGCTTTGAAATGAGCAAAGTTATGTCGGATTATTTCAGGAATGCAGGCTATTCCGCCATCGGGATAGACCATTTCGCTCGTGAAGGAGATGCTTTGTACAAGGCTAAAGCAGCTGGAAATCTTTATAGAAATTTTCAAGGATATACGTCTGACCCTTCAGAGACGATTATCGGGTTTGGCATTTCTTCGATTAGCAGCTTTAATGGTGCATACGTACAAAATACAACAGATTCAAAAGAATACAGGGAGGCTCTTCTCGATAACATCTTTGCTGTCAAACGCGGGCGTATTCTGACGGGAGAGGATATCCAGAGACGCAGTATTATTGGGCGGATGATGTGCTATTTCGAAGTTGGACTGGAAGAAATTGAAAATCTGGATTGCGATGTACAGAGGCTTGAGGAACTTGAGAAGGATGAAATGGTGGTTATTGATAACGGAAAATTTGTAATTACAGAGAATGGAAAACCTTTTACCCGGATTGTGGCGGCCTGTTTTGATCCGTATTACAAGCCGGAAGAAGGACGACATGCGCGCGCTGTTTGATCACCCCTTCCTTGGCCGGGGTTTCCGGCCATTTTTCCTGCTAGGCGCCCTATATAGCGTCATCAGTTTAATTTTATGGGCTGGATTCTATGCCGGTTACGTGATGCCGCCATCTCTTCTGGCTGATCCTGTCTTGTGGCACGCCCATGAGATGATTTACGGATTTACAATAGCGATTGTTGCCGGATTTTTGCTTACAGCCGTTGCGAACTGGACCGGAGGAGCGCCGGCCAGGCAAATTCATCTGGCCGCTTTATGTGTCTTGTGGCTGACGGGCCGCATTGTGATGAATTTCGATATGGGTCTTCCGCTATGGCTGATATATGTTCTGGAAGGCGCTTTCATTCCGGCGCTGGCTGTAAGCCTGTCAATCCCGCTGCTAAAAAGCTGGAACGTTCGGAATTTCGTATTCCTGGGTCTGCTGACCGTTCTTTTCGCCTGCGATATTGCTTTTCTAATAACAGAGAGCCGTTCGCCGCTTTATATGGCGCTGTTCATGATTATGATCATGATTTCCCTGATCGGTGGGCGGATTATTCCTGCTTTTACTGTAGGTGCACTCAGGCAGAGTGGAAATAAACTCTACCAGACAGATCAGAGAAAGATGGATGTTGCTGCTTTGATGTCGCTGATTGCGCTGGCGCTTATTCTTGCTCTTTTCGGTCCAGATAACGCAGTTTTTGGTCTTCTAGCAATTGCTTCCGCCGTGCTGCATGCTTTGCGCATGCGCCATTATCATACACTCCGGACTTTCAGCGATCCAATGCTCTGGATACTGCATACAGGTTTTTTGTGGCTTGTTATTGGATTATTTCTTCTGGGGTTATCCGGCTTTGATGTTGTGCAGTTTTCAACCGCTCTGCATGCGCTGACAACGGGTGCCATTGGTTCCATGACACTGGGGATGATGTGCCGGGTTACCCTCGGACATACAGGCCGTGATATAGCTGCATCTTCTATAACGACGCTCTCTTTTGCACTTATGATCGTGGCGGGCCTTATGCGGGTATTCGGCCCGCTTGTTTTACCTCACTATACCCTTTTCTGGATTATCGGCTCCGCCTGCCTGTGGTCTGCGTGCTTTACTCTTTATATTTTATCGTATTCTTCAATGCTCTGGCAGAAGCGCCCGGACGGCACGCAGGTGTAAACCAATGGCTTAAATGTGGCCAGGATTTCATTTTTTTAAGGCAATAAAAGCATGGGTTGTTCTTGGTGGAACCATAATTGTCATTGAGCAGAGCCGGGCAATTCAGGCAATCATTGCGATCCGCGCAAATATAGGCGTGTTTCAGAAGAAGATGCCCCCCGAGACAGATATGGCGATTTATAAAAGTATCGTCTGAGATTTCAACATCATCCTGTACAATGCAAGCTCCTGTTACGATCGCATTTCCACGCACGCAAGCATGATCCTTTATAGTACAAAATCCTGAAATCTGCGCATGATCTGAGACGATAGCATTATCCTTTATAGTCGCGTTTCCGAATACACGGGCGTTAATACCTACGAAAGCTGTCTCATCCACATGAGCGGAATCTGCAACCCAGCCGTTGCCGAACAGATGACGGTGGGCGGCAACAGGCCCGTTTCCGTCTCCAAAGTCATGAAAGGTTTCGGAATTAATCTTCCTGTTATGCATTGAGCGCCTCCCTGAGAGAGCCAGCATAATTTTTATTTTTTAGAATAACTGCATTCTAACACAAAATTCAGGTCTGCGCAAAAACAGCGATCAGCAAGGCGTGTCTTTCAATTCGACTTCACAGAATTTAGCAAGGGATTCAGGCTTTTTAATCAGGATCAGGCGGCCATTGGCCTCTACGCCGTGGGGGCCGAGTTTTGCCAGTGCCCGGGAAAACGTCTCTGCCTTGATATTCAGGCGCCGGGAAATAATGGATTTATCATAGGGAAGATTAACTGTAAGGGCACCTTCTTTTGTGCCTGGTTCCCGGCGGCAAAAGCGCAGCAGGAAAGCTCCAATCCGTTGCGGCGCCGTGCGGTTGGTTACCTGTTCAAGTTGTTGCACCAGGTAGTGTTGCCGCGCTGCGATGGCGCCGAGCATCCGCAAGGCGAACCGGCTGTCCTCCTCGATTTTATGAATAAAATAGTTGCGCGGTATCTCAATCAGTTCAACGTCTTCGACAGCTTGGGCGTTCACGGGATATATTTTCCGGTCACTGAACACGGCGGCTTCGGCAAAGGATTCGCCCGGGCCAAAGACATGAATAATTGTCTCCTCTGCCTCCCTGGATATCCTGTAAAGCTTGATCCATCCCTTTTGGATAATGAAAAAGGCGCTGGCCTCATCCCCCATGGCAAATAATTCCTGCCCTTTATCCAGCTTTCTCTGGCGGCAATGAGAAGCAAGCGATTCCACAGCTTTGTCTTCAAAGCTCTGAAACAGAGCGGATTGACGTATTGTCCTTATAAGATCCAATTTTTACTGCCTTTTTAATGATTTTCGCCTGTCTTGATTTAGATCAAGTCCGGCATTGGTGTCTTCTATCATACTGAAGATATAAGCGATTGCCATGGCCTTATTGCCTGGCAGCTCCGAGCCTTTGCGACCTAAGTCTTCAAGGATATGGCGCATCTGGCCGGGGTCGTATGCGGAAACGCTGCGGCCTCCCGTGTTTGGAAAGGAGTTGAAGTGAACCAAGATTTAATAACGGACGGCTTCGGCCGTCGTTTCCCCTATTTGCGGCTTTCCGTCACGGATATCTGCAATTTTCGCTGTTCCTATTGCCTGCCGGATGGATATAAAAAATCCGGTTGCGAGCCTTTTCTTTCGCATGAAGAAATTCTGCGCATGGTTCGAGCTTTTGCCGGTCTTGGCGTCTGGAAAATCCGGCTGACGGGTGGTGAGCCGACAGTCAGGCCGGATTTTGTCGATATTGCAAGATCTGTTTCAGAAATTCCCGGCATTAAAAAATTGGCATTCACAACGAATGGATACCGTTTGCCGGAACGCGCACAGGAATATTTTAATGTAGGGCTTCGCGCCATTAATGTAAGTATCGATTCTTTACGTCCGGATCAGTTCAGGAAAATTACAGGTCATGACCGGCTGGGCGAAGTTCTTGAGGGCGTACAGGCGGCATTTGATGCGGGTTTCGAATCCGTGAAAATAAATACGGTGCTTCTGAAGGGATTGAATGATGACGAGCTCGATCGCTTTATCGACTTTGTTGCCGACAAACCATTATCGCTGCGGTTTATAGAATTGATGCGCACACGCGATAACCAGGAATATTTCCAGACCCATCATCTTCCAGGAGAAGCAGTAACGGAGAAATTACTGTCGCGAGGATGGCATGTCCTGCCACGCAAGGAAGGCGCCGGACCGGCGGTCGAATTCGAGCATAAAAACAGCATCGGCAAAATCGGCCTGATTGCGCCATATTCCAAGGATTTTTGCAAAACCTGCAATCGCCTGCGTGTTTCGGCCAAGGGCGCTCTACATTTATGTCTGTTCGGTGAGGGCGGATATTCTTTGCGCGATTTTCTCCAAAGCGATGATCAAACTGAAGAATTTCAGGACAAAATCATGCAACTGATGAATTTTAAACGCAGCAGTCACTTTTTGCATCAGGGTGATAGCGGCACCACGCCGCACCTGGCATCGATAGGAGGATAGAATGAAACCGAAACAGGTTATTGAATTTCCATTGGCGACAGAGCCTAATTTCAAAATGATCGACGTGGGCCGCAAGCGGACCACGCGGCGCCGCGCCATTGCTGCCGGTACAATTTATATGAATGCTGAGGCATTTGAAAAAATAAAAACCGGTCAATTGCCAAAGGGAAATGTCCTGGCGCTGGCTGAAGCTGCCGGTATTACAGGGGCCAAGAAAACACCAGACCTGATTCCGATGTGCCATACGCTTCCTCTGGACCAGGTCACCATTCATTGCTCCCTGAATGAGCCTGAGAGCAGCATAACGGTTTATTGCCAGGCAGCAGCCCTTGCGAAAACAGGCGTGGAGATGGAAGCGCTTGCGGGCGCAAATGCCGCGCTTTTGACGATCTGGGATTTAACCAAGGGCACCGATCCCGCTTTAAAGATCGGTGAGGTTAAATTGCTTGTTAAAACCGGTGGCAAAAGCGGAGTCTGGATCAATCCCGAAGGAATTCCAGACTGGCTGGGAGCACAACTTCCTGACCCTCAAAGTTTGAAGGGCAAAAAAGCCGCTGTACTTGTTATGAGCGACCGGGCAGCAAAGGGAGAATATCAGGACAAATCCGGTCCTGTTTTAACGGAGCTTTTGGAGACTGCAGGGGCTAAAATTCTTGAATACAAAGTTATTCCCGATAACAGGGAAGATATTAAGGACAAAATTAGTGCTATTTGCCAAGAACTGAAGCCGGATCTGCTGATTGCCTCAGGAGGCACAGGGCCTGGCCCGCGTGATATCACGCCCGATATCCTCGAAGAAATAAGCGACCGGATTCTGGAAGGGCTTGGTGATCTCTTGCGCACCGAAAGTCTGAATTTTACCGACACCGCATGGCTTTCACGCATGACCGCTGGAATGGTTGGGCCCACCCTTGTGATCGCTTTTCCTGGAAGTCCTAAAGCTGTGAAAGAGTGCTGGGACGTCATTGAACCGTTTATAGGCGATGCGCTTGACAAGATTGCCGCACAGGGATTTGCAAAATGAATGCAATAACAATTCATATGAAACTTTTCGGGGCTTTTCGCAAATTCGGAGATGCCTTGAATTTTACAGTTCCGGCTGGCAGCACAGGGGCAGTTGTTAAAAAAACTTTGAGCAGCCTTTTGAGCGGGAATGAGGCGTCTCTGGTTTTTGATTCTGTTCTTGCAGACGATAGCGCCGTCCTGACGGATGGCCATGTTTTCCAGGCGGATGCAAAACTCTGCATTTTACCGCCGGTCTGCGGAGGGTAGCCATGACAGCTTCTCTTTACACAAATGTCTCAGATGATCCGCTAAATATTCAGGAGGCTTACGACTTTGTTTCCGACCCGGCGCATGGCGCGGTTGATGTATTTATCGGCGCCGTGCGCAATCATCATGAGGGAAATCCTGTAACCGGCATTACATACGATATTCATGAAACTCTGGCCGTCAAAGAATTCCAGGAAATCGGCTTTGAGGCCCAGAATATCTGGGAAGGCATCAAAATTTACCTTGCCCATTTTAAGGGAAAACTGGGTGTGGGCGGGATCAGCGTCATCATCGCGGTCAGTTCGGCGCACCGGGCAGAAAGTTTCGAGGCCTGCCGCTATATCATTGAAGAATTGAAAAAGCGCGCGCCTGTCTGGAAGCAGGAGCATTATGAGCATGGGAATAGCGAATGGCTGCCCGGCCATAGCTTGCGGGCGCAGGCGGAGCGGATAGAAGAACAACTCCTGCCTAAAAAGAAAAGCGGCGGGTGTGGAAACGGAGCGTGTGGCTGTGGCGGGCGGAAATAAAATCGCTGGCGTTGTGCTGGCAGGCGGCCGCTCTTCCCGGATGGGAAAAAATAAAGCCTTCCTGGAATATAAAGGCATGCCTCTTTTGGATTATATGATCCGGATTCTGGAAGCGGCAGGCCTTCAGGATATTTATGTCAGCGGCGATATCGAGGGCTATCGCTGCATCCCGGATTCAAGGCCTTATAACGGTCCGGCTCATGCCATTTGTGATGTAATGAAATCTCTCCAAGAATATGACGGCGCGTTGTTTGTGCCCATAGATATGCCTTTTTTAACACCCGATATGCTGTGCGTGTTGCTGGATCAGAAGCACGGCGCCTATTTTCAGGATCATGCCCTCCCGGCTTTTATCAGGCAGCCTTGTAATAACAAATCTGCTTCATCGGTGCGCTGGCTTTTGCAGGAACTGGATATTCCGGCTTTTCCTCTGCCTGAAGAGTTCAGGCCTTGTATGGGGAATTTCAATACACCGGAAGAATGGCGGGAGGCTTTACGTGCATGAATGTCAAAATAGAAGATAGAAACTTGCGATTTAAAATTACGGAAGAAGAGCTCAACAAGCTCATGGCGAGGCAGTTTCTTCACCTGAAAACGCCTATCCTGAACAAAACCCTGGTGGTTACGATCAACCCTCAGGGACGTGGAGATGCGATGGAGGCGCGGCTCGCGCTTGACGGAAATGAAGTTTATCTCAATCTCCTTATTCCTTTCTCTAAGGTCCGGGATCTTGCGGATATGGGGCGCAGCCGAGCAGGGTTGCAACAACAGGCAGGGGATCTTTCTATCAGTCTTCAAGTAGATCTGCGCGCCGACAGCCGGAAAGCTCTTGCGCGATGATATGGCTGCCGTTCTCCTTTTTTGTCACGGCGATTCTTTACGCATCTGTCGGCTTTGCGGGAGGATCGACTTATAACGCCCTGCTGGTTCTAGCGGAAACAGATTATCGTATCCTGCCGACGATTGCCCTTCTCTGTAACCTGATTGTCGCTTGTGGCGGAACATACAGGTTTGCGCGGGCCGGCCATGTTGAAATTAAGCGGATTTATCCCTGGATAATAACCTCTGTGCCCGCAGCGTGGCTTGGGGGATATCTGAAAATTTCTGAAACAATGTTTGTCGGTCTTTTAGGCGTGTCTCTTCTGGCGGCGGGCCTGCGCATGCTCTTTAAAAAGACTGATGAAATAACTCTTGAAAAATTGCCAGTTTACAATTGGAAATTTTTCTCTCCCGTTGTTGGAATAATTCTTGGCCTGCTTGCAGGTCTTGTCGGCATTGGCGGCGGAATTTTTCTTGCGCCGGTTCTTCATCTCCTTCGATGGGACAATGCTAAAAAAATAGCTGCAACATGCAGCGTTTTCATTCTTGTCAATTCCATTGCCGGACTGGCCGGACAGACAATGAAGCTCGGCGATATGCAGCTTTTGGCGAGCATAGCGCCTTACTGGATATTATTTCCCGCCGTTTTGGCCGGCGGGCAGATCGGTTCTTATATGGGGGCCGTACGCTTAAATCCCGACATGCTGCGCGTTTTAACCGCCTTTTTGATTTTGTACGTGGCAGGGCGGCTTCTCCTGCGCTGGCACGGGATGGTTTTTTAGGAGCATTTCAGCCAGGCTTCATAGCCGCCAGCCATATTACTGACATTCAGATAACCTTGTGCTCGCAGGATTTGCGCCGCCTGCAGGCCGCGCTTTCCTTTCTGGCAATGCAGGATGATATCGCAGTCCGGGGGTAGTTCCGGGATATCGCCCTGAGCCAAGGCTGAAAGCGGGACATGTTGTGCGCTTTCGATATGGCCTGCATCCCATTCCTCCCGTTCCCGGACATCGATAATCAGGGCGGTTTTGTTTTGTTGCACCTGTTCAGGTGTCACTTCCGGGATGAATCCGCAAACCGGAGACGAATATTGCAAATGAATATCTTTCCTTGATTTGGAGCAGACGGGGCAATCCGGATTTTTGGTCAGCAAAAGAAGACGGTTTTCCAGGGTGCGCAGGTCGACAATCCACACCTTGCCGGTCAGCGGGCGGAAACTTTCATGGCCGATAATGATTTTGATGGCTTCCATCGCCTGCGCGGCTCCGATTATGCCGGCGACGGCGCCGATGACGCCCGCTTCCGCACAATTGGGCACATGGCCTTTCGGCACTTCCGGGAACAGGCAGCGATAACAGGGGCCGCCTTCAGCTCCGAACACCGAAAGCTGGCCGTCAAAGCCAAGGATAGAGCCATATATAAAAGGTTTGCGGCATTTGACCGCGGCGTCGTTAATCAGGAATTTGGCGGCAAAATTGTCGGTGCCGTCGATAATGACGTCATAATTTTTAAACAGGCTCTCGGCATTTTTATCGGTCAGTTCGACCGGGTTCGCCTCGATGGAAATTTCAGGATTCAGGGCTTTTAATTGCTTTTTTGCCGCTTCGGCCTTGTTCCGGCCCAGTTGATCCATGGTGAAAAGCACCTGCCGCTGCAGGTTGGTTTCATCCACGGTGTCGAAATCGACAATCCCGATGCGCCCCACGCCCGCCGCCGTAAGATACAGCAGGGCCGGGCAGCCCAGCCCGCCTGCGCCGATGCAAAGAACAGAGGCGAAAGATAGCTTCTTTTGCCCTTCGGCGCCGATTTCCGGCAAGACGGTTTGGCGGTCATAACGGCTGTTTTTTGTCATGCCTTATATATAAAGCCGTAGAAGCATTTTTTACAATGCTTTATCAATCCGTTGCCGCGTTACAGGACATCTCTTCCTTCATTAAAAGCCGGGGCAAATCCCTGTAGTTAAACATTCTTTGCGAATAATCTGTCTCGGAGCAAAGATCTATTAACTCAGGATCTTTGTCAGCGATGATGGGGGCTTTTTTCAAGGCTAGTGCGCACATGGTTTTCTCCTTGGTAGCTGTAAAGTTATGAGAGCATAAGAAAAGGAAAAAGAAATTGATTTAGATCAAAGGCTCTCTATGGCGCATAGCGCATACCTGCTAAACCATTCTTTATAATGCTATGCTAGAATTTTTATAAGAACTGTAAATATAATATGAAAACATATTAAGCTTATTTAAGCTTGGATATCAATGAACTGATCTCAAGTTTAAGATTCCGCGAAATTTCTATTAATTCGATAAGGTCCAACCGCCGCTCGCCACCTTCGTATTTTGCAATAAACGATTGCTGACGGCCAATTTGATTGGCTAGATCCTGCTGCGTTAATCCTGCCTTTTTGCGAGCTTCGACTAGGAGGCTACAGAGTTTCTTATGTTTCTCGGAATAAATAGACTTTTTCAAAGTATGCGCATTTTTCAGTTGATGTTGTGCGCATTAAGAGCTAATCCCGTTTTAGGATTATCCCAAAATAGGATATTTATTGTGATTACATTACGGCAAATTTTAAATTCTCAATCACTGATGCTGGAAGGGAAAAAGGCCAAGCTGGTTCGCCACAAAGATAGCCGGGAACAGTATCTCCACATCGTGAAAGACCGGAAAGCGCTGTTGGAATATCAAAAAGAACAGGCAAAAGATATTTTTAAGGGATGTGATTTTATCGTCTCCTTTATCGGCGATGAACGTAAGCGTTCTCGCTTTGTCGGTGTCTTCAAAGTGGGCAAGAGCAAAATTCGAAATGGAAAATTTTATTATGAACTGGATGCGGTTCCCGAATTCGAGGATCTGGTTGATCGGCTCGTGATTGATTGGGGTAACAATGCGATCTCATGGCATCAGTGGTATGATCGGCAGCCGAAGGAAGTAATTGAAATTCTCCCGCGGGGATTTATTGGAAATTTTCCTGGGCTTTTGAGCTTTGTTCTTGAATTCGATGAGATGAGAACACTGGTGCGAAATCCGGATGCTAATTATGAGTGGCGGCATCACTTATCGGCAGTGAATGGCGTGTATATGATCCTCGATAATAAAACAGGCCATCAATATATCGGCTCGGCCTGCGGCAATAATGGGATCTGGCAGCGCTGGTGCGATTATGCCGTGAACGGCACCGGCGGGAACAAAGAGTTGATCGCCCTGCATCAGAACGACCCTCTTTATCATCGTCATTTTAAATTTTCGGTACTGCAAAGTCTGCCGAGTAATCTGACGCCGCGCGAAATTGTGGCGATAGAAAAACTCTATAAACAAAAGCTGGGGTCACGCGCCCACGGGCTTAATAAAAACTGATCCTCTCAACAGCTTCACAGGCATTTATTCTGCAACACACTGATACATTTCAATAATTTATTGCAAGTTTAGGCTTGTAGCGAATTTTCAAAATGCGGTAAAATAGCCATGTCTGGTAGAGGTGCCCATAAGCCGGTGACAGTCCGGGGCCAGATCGGTGAGAACTGAAAACGTGGTAGTTCTCTAAAAGCTAACGTTAAGTGCCTTACTCGCTAAGGTCAGCCCATAAAGCGCCGATATCCAAATCACTGAAATTTTAACCAGTGCTGGATGTCGCGCGCCTCGAAGCAGTCAAATCTGAAAAGCGCAAGATTTCCAGCCCCTACATTAAGGAGGCTTCCATGACGCATGGAAATCAAGAGCCAGCTGACCGCTCTGAAAAAGGTAGCAAAGAACATATCCATCAGGTGGATTATGTCGATATAAATGCCCTTGAACCCTACGCCAACAACGCAAAAAAGCATCCGCAAAAGCAGGTGCATCAGATTGCGGCAAGCATTCAGCGGTTCGGGTTTCTCAATCCGATCATCGTTGATGATAAATTCGAGATTATTGCCGGGCATGGCCGCTGGGAGGCGGCAAAGCTAATCGGTCTTAAAAAAGTGCCGGTCATTAAAGTTGAAAATTTGACGCCCGCGGAGATAAAGGCCTACCGCCTGGCGGACAACCAACTCACGATGAACACAGGGTATGATGAAACCCTGCTGAAAATCGAGATCAAAGAGCTGATCAACCTTGATCCTGAATTCGAACTGGAGCTTATCGGATTTGAAACAGCAGAGATCGACCTGCTGGTTACCGATGCCGCCCAGGATGAGCCGGTCGATAATGACCCAGCTAATGATGTCCCACCCGTTGACGAAACGGCGATCATCACAAAGCCGGGCGATATCTGGATTTTAGATGATCACCGCCTGATCTGCGGGGATTCCCGGGTATCGCAGACTTATAAAGCGCTGATGCTGTCCGAGGTCGCTCATATGTGCTTCACCGATCCGCCTTACAATGTAAAAATTGATGGCCATGTCTGCGGTGCAGGTAAAATCAAGCACGACGAGTTTGCCATGGCCAGCGGCGAGATGTCCGAGGATGAATTCATCAGCTTCCTTATGGCCGTCTTTGCCCTGATGGCTGAATTCAGCCGCGACGGGTCTCTTCACTACGTCTGCATGGACTGGAGACATCTATACGAACTCCTCTGCGCCGGACGCCAGAAATTCAACTCCTTGAAAAACCTTTGCGTGTGGAACAAGGATAATGCCGGCATGGGTTCATTTTACCGCAGCAAGCATGAATTCGTTGCGGTGTTTAAAAATGGCACGGCATCTCACCTCAATACCATCGAGCTCGGAAAACACGGACGATATCGCACCAACGTCTGGGATTACCGCGGCGTCAACAGCTTCGGTAACCAAGACGATCTTAAAATGCATCCGACCGTAAAGCCCGTGATCATGATCGCCGATGCCATAAAAGACTGCACCCGCCGGGGGCACATCGTCCTTGACCCGTTCGCGGGCTCAGGCTCAACCCTGATCGCTTGTGAAAAGTCCGGGCGCAAGGCGCGCTGTATCGAGCTCGAACCCAAATACTGCGATGTCATTGTGCGCCGCTGGCAGGGCCTGACGGGACGGGACGCCGTCCATGCTGAAACCGGTAAAACCTTCAACCAATTAGCGCAGGAGGCGTAATCCATGACCGATGAGCGCAACAATCCCGACTATGAAGTCGGCTACAAAAAACCGCCAAAGCACACCCGGTTTCAGCCGGGTGTGTCCGGTAATCCCAAGGGCAAGCCCAAAAAGAACACGACACTGCAGGAAGAGGTAAAAACAATCCTGAGCTCGCGGGTTCCGGTAACTATCGGCGGTAAAAAAGTCTACGTTACAAAGCGTCAGCTGTTGCTGGAACAGATCATTAACGGCGCTATCAACAAAGACCCGCGCATGATGCGATTGGCAATACCTTTGCTGTCGATGGCTGATGATGCGCCGGAATTCGAAATCCTGCCCGAGGATGAAAAGGCGCTCAGAACGCTGTTGAGAAATTTTAACGATGACGGGAGCGAAAAAAATGACCACTGATCTGATTAAAAATATGTATCGCCATGATCTGGAAAGCTTTGCTCGCTTTTCATTTCAGGCGCTCTATCCCCGCACTGAATTTCAGGATAACTGGCACCTGTCCGTCTTGGCCGAGGCGCTGACTAGGGCCGAGCGCGGGGAGACACGGCGCCTGATCATCAACCTGCCGCCGCGAATGTTGAAATCTTTTTATACGAGCATCGTGTTGCCTGCCTGGATTCTGGGGCGCGACCCTTATAAAAAGCTGCTCTACCTTCATCATGGCAATACACTGGGCCAGAATCTGCATGAATCCTGCCTACAGCTGATGACCAGCCCGAGATATCGCTCTATTTTTTCTCATACAATAGTCAAGGAGCATCCGAAGCGGTTTATGACCAGCTTTGGCGGTGGGCGGCAATACATGACGGTCCATGATCGTCTGACAGGGCTTGGTGCTGATTATATCATCATCGACGACCCCATCAGCGCCATGGACGCCCAGAATGATTGTGAACGACAGCGATTAAATGACCAGTTCGACCAGAATATCCTGCAGCGCCTGAACAATAAAAAATCCGGCGTGATTATCCTTGTGATGCAGCGCCTGCACGAGCAGGATCTGACCGCTCACCTCTTGGCCAAAAATGAGGGGTGGGAACTGATTAATATGTCGGCCATTGCCTTTGAGAATGAGGTTTGGAACTTACCGCAGGGGCGTACCTACGCGCGCGAAAAAGGTGAAGCCTTGCATCAATCTCGAGAGTCTCGCGAACAGCTTCTTGAAATTCTGACATCTATCGGCGGATACGCCTTCGCCTACCAATATCTGCAGGGTTTATATAAGCCGCGGTTTGGGTCGGTGGGAGAAGGCTGTGTGTGGGTTACCCCTTACAGAGAGGGTGAATTCTGGGATGCTCGCACTAGCTCGGGTGGTATGTGTGGATTCGTTCCATTTCAAGAATCCGAGCTTATCGAGGCAAAGGTGTTTGGCATTGGTGAGGATTTATGCCCCGACAATATGCGCAATCAACTCACCCCCGAAGAATTTGAGATTTACGCAGAGTGCGTAAATCAGCGCGCTGAGACCATGCATGAAGATCGCGAAAAAATGATGCAAGAGTTTCTCGAGCAGGAATAGCTTTTTTACTCGACTTCATAGCGAAAGGAAGCGTGTATGGCCCTTAAAAGGAGGCGCCATGCACGCAAATTTTACAGACTTATCGCTGCCAGAACTACGTCAAATGTGGGCGCGGGCATGGGGTATTGAACCCCATCAAAAAATCGGCCGCACCATGCTGATTAAGAGTCTTGAATATAAACGCCGCGAGCAGACGATGGGCGGCCTGCCGCCCGATCTGCAGCAGCGTTTAAAAGCGCTTACAGCAGCCTATAAACGCAATCCTCGATATTTTGACGAGGATGTCCACGGCCTCAAGCTCGGCACCCGGCTTGTTAAAACCTGGAAGGAAACCAGACACACGGTGCTGGTTGTTAAAAACGGCTTTGAATATGAAAGCCGGATTTATACGAGCCTGTCGGAAATTGCCTTCGTCATCACCGGATCACGATGGAACGGCTGGGTATTCTTCGGCTTAAAAAAACACAATCGAAAAACGGCGGCGGCGGCGCAGGCATGAAACCCATGATCAAAAACTGCGCTATCTACACGCGGAAATCCACGGACGAGCGCCTCGACATGGAATTTAACAGCTTGGATGCGCAGCGCGAAGCCTGCCTGAATTATATCGCCAGCCAAAAATCTGAAGGCTGGGTTCCAGTCCTTGATGAGTACGACGATGGCGGATTCTCCGGCGGCAATATGGATCGCCCCGCACTCATGCGCCTGATGGAGGATATCAAGGCAGGGAAAATTCAGACCGTGGTCGTTTACAAGATCGACCGCCTCACGCGCTCGCTGATGGATTTTGCCAAATTGGTAGAGGTGTTCGACGCCCACGGCGTTACCTTCGTCAGTATCACACAATCCTTCAACACAACTACTTCCATGGGTCGCCTGACCCTGAATGTTCTGCTCTCATTTGCACAATTCGAGCGTGAGGTCGCTGGTGAACGGATTCGGGACAAGATTGCCGCCAGCAAGCGAAAAGGCATGTGGACGGGTGGTACGGTTCCGCTAGGTTATGATGTAGAAAATAGAAAATTGGTTGTTAATACTGATGAAGCGGCG
>CAADGI010000013.1 GCA_900696495.1 uncultured Alphaproteobacteria bacterium | reverse complement strand
TTACAAAACCGCTGCTCTACCGCTGAGCTATGCCGGCGCCTGAAAGGGTCAAAAACCCGGAAATCTGGCCAAGGCCTGAAAACGACCCCCCAAGGCCCCCGCTTTTAGCAAATAAATGCCTGCCTGAACAGCATTTTTCGCATATTCCGGCCCGCCGCCCGCCGGGGGGCCTTAAGGTGGTTTTTAAAGGCTTTTTCTGCTATATTACTACAGAACCATATAAAGCCCCGGAAAGGGGTAAAACAGGCAAGTCTTGGCGGACAAAAAGGAAAATTCGTTATACGAAAACGGCATTGGCTGGGGCATCATGCTTGTGGTCCTGGCCGTTCTGCTATGGCTGTTCTGGTACTATTTCGACGACGAAATCCGCAACGTGGTGCGCTGGATCCGCTACACCGAAATGTGGATCCTGCAATGGTTCATCGATAACGGGCAAACCATCGCCTACGATCGCGACAACCGCCCCATTACCTGGGAGACCGGCTTCAAGGACACACTGCGCTGGCATCAAAGCGAGCTGACTTATTCTCACCTCGCCTATTTCACCTCCCTGACCATGCAGCCGATGAAAATGTTTTTCGTCGCGGTTTTTTCCGCCGCCGCGATGTGGTGCATGTTCCTCGGGCCCGGTACGCAGTTCCGCAGGAAATACGACCTCGAGGGCATCATCGAGCGCCAGAGCCAGAATTTCAAAATCATCCGCCCCTTCGTCAGGTTCAACCCGCAGACGCAGCCTTCCCGCCCGCCCGGCTCGCCCGTGCCCGCTGAATTGCCGATGTTCGCCGAAGCGCTCGGCCCCGAAGAATGGCTGGCCTACAACGTCATCCCCGCGCCGGATGGCAAGATCGACGAAAACGCCGCCGCCGCCGCGTTCCGCCAGCAACTCGGCGGACGCTGGAAAGGACCGAACGAGCTTGCGCCTTACAAACAGATCCTGCTTGCCGTGTTCTGCCTCAAGGCTTCGCGCAAAAGAAAAGATGCCGATGAAATGATCGGCAGGCTGGCGATGTGCTGGAGCGGCGCGAGCGGCTTTCGCCTCGGCAAGGACGGCAAGCTTCTGCGCGATGCCCGCCGCATCCTGAAGGATAAAAATCTCGCGGGCAAAACGCTCGCGCAGTGCAACCGTCACGCCTTTGAAACAACTGCCCTGCTCCGCGCGCTTGCCTTCGCGCGCGAGGAAGGCGGCGTCCTCGCCCCGGCGACCTTCCTGTGGCTGCGCGCCCATGACCGCGCGCTGTGGTACCCGCTGAACAATCTCGGCCGCCAGTCCTTCCACCCCGAAGCGATGGGCGCCATGTCGCATTACAAGGCCGAGCGCATGACGCAACGGCCCATTCCCGTCCCGAAAGTCGAGGACGCGGTAAAGACCATCAAGGAATATATGGGCTCGATCCGCGCGCGCCCGATTCCACAACTCGACTACAAAGATTCAAAAAAGCGCGGCGTAAAAAAAGCGGTGTAGACCATTTCAATCATCAGGAGACTTTTTAAAATGAAACTTGCATCTAAAAAAATTCAAAGTAATTCCAGCGCCCGCGTCGTCGATGGCAAACTTATACTGACTTATCCTGACGCCGTGACCCCCGTGGTCTGGCAGATGGATCTAACGCAAGCCAAAGCTTCGGCGCTCGAAGTGCGCGAGAGCCCCAAAGGCGTCAGCCTGGTTTTAAAAACAGCCAAAGGCGAGACCGTTGAAATTGCGCCCTTTGCAACGAAAGGCGAAGCCGTCGAAGCCCTGATGGCGGCGGCAAAAGCGCTTGAAGGCGCGCACGGCCAAATTCGCCCTGCAGCGGCCGCAAACAGCGCGGATAATGTTTCCGGCGCGTCGGTTAAAAAACATAACCGCTGGGCCGCGGGCCTTCTCGGTGTTTTGTTGATTGTGGTTTTGTTAATGATCTGGGCATCTCTTGCACCGCGCCCGGCGATCAGCGTCGATGGCGCGAGCACCGCTTCGCCCGGCCAGTCCGGCTTCGAACAACGTGAAGAAAACGGCGTCCCGCTTTCGGCAGATGAATTTTTGCTGAAAAACAGGGCGCCATAATTGAAGGAATAACCGGAACAGGCCATGGCCCTCGACCAGAGAAAATACGAGCATAAACATACAGCGATCCTTCGGGATGTCCGCCCGATGTCGGTTCGTATTGCCGATGGGTTGCAGAAGCCTGCCTATTCCGGCATCGTTTTCTTCCTTACCGCGATCTGCGTCTACCTGAATGACTGGGCGCTGGCGTTCGGCGATCTCATCCTGTTTTTAATGCTCATGTATTTCTTCTGGCTGCAGATGCGTGACCGCACTCTGCCCTTTAAAATGCCGATCGGCTCGAAATACAAAGACAAAAACAATGAAGGCGGCGGGCGCAAGGGGCTGGCCGAAGGTATTCTTTATCTTGGCAATGCGGAACTGACCAACGAAGAAGTCTGGTTCACGAACTCCGATGCCCGCACGCACATTCTTTATCTCGGGACCACCGGCGCCGGTAAAACCGAGGGCCTCAAATCCATGGTCACCAATGCTCTCTGCTGGGGTTCGGGCTTCGTCTATGTCGACGGTAAGGCCGACACCGATCTGTGGTCGTCGCTTTCATCGCTCGTGCGCCGCTTCGGCCGCGACGACGACCTGATGGTTCTCAACTACATGACCGGCAACACTGACGTAAAAGCCCCATCAAACACTATGAACCCGTTCTCGTCGGGCTCGGCATCCTATCTCACAAACATGCTCGTCAGCCTGATGCCGGAATCGCAGGGCGACAATGCGATGTGGCAGGAGCGCGCCGTCTCGCTCATCGGCGCCCTGATGCCCGCGCTGACATGGAAACGCGACAACCAGGATATGCCGCTTTCGGTTCGCACAATCCGCGATTACCTTTCGCTCAACAACGTCATCAAGCTTTCACGCGACCAGGCAATCCCCGAACAGACGCGCGTCAGCATCAAGGGTTATCTCGACACCCTGCCCGGCTATGTCGGCGAAGCCTATGATGAAAACGGCGCGATCAAGCCGCCGAGCGGCGGCGCCCCCGCTTACGACACCACCACCGCCAGCCAGCAGCACGGCTACCTCGCCATGCAGTTCACCCGTTCGCTGCAATCTCTCGGCGATGAATACGGCTACATCTTCGACACGCAGGCCGCCGATATCGACATGGTGGACGTCGTGCTCAACCGCCGCATCGTCATCGTCCTGATCCCGGCGCTTGAAAAATCGAACGATGAAATCGCCAATCTTGGTAAAATCGTCGCCGCCACCATGAAAGGCATGATGGGTTCCACGCTCGGCTCCACGGTTGAAGGCTCCAGCGAAACCGTCATCGAAAACAAACCCACGCACTCCTCGACGCCGTTCATGACCGTCTTCGACGAAGTCGGCTACTACACCGCGCAGGGCATGGCCGTCATGGCGGCGCAGGCCCGCTCGCTCGGCTTCAGCCTCGTCTTCTCGGGCCAGGACATTCCCGCCATGAAAAAACGCGTCCGCGAGGAAGCCAACTCTATCCTCGCGAACTGCAACATCAAGATTTTCGGCAAACTCGAAGACCCGACGGAAACCAAGGATTTCTTTGAAAAAACCGTGGGCAAGGCCCTCGTCACCGAGGTTTCCGGCTTTCAGACCGGCGCAGGCTCCAACAGCTATTACGACACGCGCCAGGCGGGCGTGCAGGTCCGTGACCGCGCAAGCTACGAAGGCCTGCGCGGCCTCACCGAAGGTCAGGCGGTCATTGCCTTCGGAAAAATCGTTGCCGACTGCAAAATCTTTTATTCGAACCCCGGTTTCGCCAAGGCCATGCGCGTCACCCGTTACATGGCACTGCCGCCCCCGGATGAAGAAGTCCTCAAGCACGCCGCCGCGATCACTAGGCTGCGCGACCTTCTCGTCAACAAGACTTGGACGGCCGAGCGCGCCGATGTCGCCATCGAAACGCCCGCTGAAATCGACGCCATGGCCGACGGCTTCAAGATCACGCGGAAAAAGGAAATCGATCCCGTCGATCAGGGCATCGTATCGGTTGTCAAAGTTCATGCGCTGACGGGTAACATGCAGGAAGCGCCTGTTGTCGAAACCCCGGCGGCGCCTTCCGGCCCTACGGCGACAAGACCGCAGGACCCGCCCTTGTTCTCGACGCCGCCTGCGCCGCCGCCCGCAACAACTCCGCCTGCTGCTCCCCCCGCCCAGACTGGCGCGGCAAACCCGATGGGCTTCTTCAAAGCGCCGGGCGCAACGCCTCCCGCAGCCAAAGACGAAAGCAAATCATGGGAGCGGCTGGTCAACGAAGCCGAGGAAACGCAGGCAGAAACGCCTCCCGCGCCCGAGAAACCCGCCATTTTCAAAGCGGCGCCCACACAGCCGCCTGTTACTCCCCCTGCCGAACCGCCGGCAACACCGCCGCCCGCCGCCGCGGCCCCGGCTGCGTCCGCTCAGCCAAAACAGCCCAAACTGCCCAGGGAAATACAGGATATCATCGAAGCGGCCGCCAAGGCTTCCCGCAAGGAAATCTTCAAGGATGAAAAAGACGAAAGCGGCATTGATGCGGCCGAATAATCATCTTTCCAGAAACGGCGAGCGCGGCAACGTATTCCTGTTCATTCTTCTCGGCGTGATTTTATTTGCAGCACTGGCCTTCGCGATTTCCCGGGGTTTCCGCAGCGACACGACGACAGCCATATCCCAGCGCAAGGCCGAACTTATGGCGGTGGATGTTCTTGGCTACGCACAACGTCTGGAACGCGCTGTTGACCGCGTTCGGCGCAACGGATGTTCAGAATCCGACATTTCTTTCGAAAATGCCACGGTCGCAGGTTATGAACACACGCCCGTCGTAGACGATAAATGCAAGATTTTTAATCCCGCAGGGGGCGGCTTATCCTGGCAGACCCCTCCTTCAGGAGCGAACAATGAAAATCCGTGGTTTTTCGGCGATAATCGTATTGCAAATTTTGCAAGCACTGAAAATATGGGAACGGTAAAAAGTGAACTGGTTCTCTTGCTACCTAATGTTAACAATACGCTTTGTAATCTCTTAAATACGAAAACAAATAAACTAGCTGTTTGGGAATCCGGCGGCGGCCACAATTCAACCGTCAAATTTACAGGCGCATTCCCGGCAGCCACCAATGGAATAAATCGTGGCAATAACTGGCCTGTCCCGTCCGCCGGCTGTTTCTGCGATACTACAGGTGCGTGCACCGATAATTCGCCGCGATATTTTTATTATGTACTGCTGGTGCGTTAGGCCAGGCTGTACCACGTCGAGCGCGCCTGCCCGTAACGCTTCAGGTAACCGCCATCCACCAGTTCGCCAAGCCGCAGCTTCACCGTCGAGCGGCGGCCGCGCGTAAGCTTGATGATCTGGTGTATCTGCAAACGCTGGTTTTCCTCGAACAGTTTCATGATACGCCCGGAAAGCGTCGGCAAATGGGTCAGCGCCTTTTCCTTTTCATTGATGCGCTGTTCGAGCGTTTCCTTCTGCTTGCGCAGGATGATGAAGAAGCAGCGCAGCCACATGCTCCAGTCCGGCGTGCCGTGCTCGAGCGATTCCTGGTTATGACGCAGGGCGCGGAAAACCGTTCCGCCCTCGTCCGCCATGATCTTATCCAGCGGGAAATACGGCGCATAGTTATATCCTGATTTCAGCATCAGCAGCAGGACAAGGAAACGCGCGGTTTTCAGGTTGCCTTCGTCGAACGGACTGATCTGCAGGAACACCGCCGTAAACGCCGCGATGGAAATCAACGGATGTTGCTCGCCTTCTTCCATCGTCTTGTTCAGCCATGTGACGAGTTTCGTCAGCAGCTTCTCGACCTGTTCCGGCGCGGCGGTTTCGATCTGCCCCGCAACGCCAGCGCCATTCATGATTTCCAGCGACTTGGCTTCGGTCTTGTAAGCACTAACTCCGCGTCCGCCTGTTTGGAGACTATGAAGAATACGGATGATGTCGACCGTAATCGCCTGATCTTTCAGCGGACCGAGAACCTGCGTGAAGTTGTTGCCGTGACCTGCGACATCGCCCAGCAAGTTCAGGCCGGTTGTATGCTTGTCGAGCGCGTTCCAAAGACCTTTGAACTCATCGACCTCGCAGGCGCTGAGCAATGTTTCGGGCGTAATCCGGATCGCATCCATTCCAAGCATTGGCCGATAATAGCCAAAACCGAATCACTTTCAAGACTTGACAGGAATTTACATTTTTTCAGGGATTTGAATGCCCAGCAGCCCCAGAACCAGCGCCAATTGCCGGTAAGTAAGGTCGCAGAGCGCCAGGCGGCTGGCCCGCAGGGCCGCGTCGGGCTCGGAAATGATATGGCACGAGCCGTAGAAGGAGCTGAATTCCTGCGCCAGTTTGAAGGCGTAATCGCACAGCACATGCGGCGCGTAATCGCGCAGCGCCGCCGCAAAATAATCCGGCAGCTCGGTCAGCAGCAGGGCAAGCTTGCGGTCTTCGTCTTTGATAACGAACCGCGCAGCCGTTTTTTCATCCGCGCCGGCTTTTTTCAGAAGCGATTTGATACGGACAGCTTGATAGAGAAGATAAGGCCCCGTCTTGCCCTCGAACGTCGTCATGCGGTCAAGATCGAAAACATAATCGGCGATGCGGTTATTCTGCAGGTCGGCGAATTTGATCGCGGCGATGGCGACCTTGTTCGCGATATCATCGTTCTGCTCGAGGCCAGCCTCCGCCAGCCGCGCCCGCGCCTTCTCAACGCCCATCTTGATGAGGTCTTCCAGCTTCATCACGCCGCCCGCGCGGGTTTTGAACGGTTTGCCGTCCGTTCCGTTCATCGTGCCGAACCCGGCGAAAGTAAGCTCCATGTTATCCGCTGCAATTCCCGATAGACGCGCGGCGCGGAACACCTGCTCGAAATGCAGGTTCTGGCGCTGGTCGACGACATAAATGATTTTGGCAGGTTTATTTTCCTCAACGCGCTCGACAATCGTCGCCATGTCGGTCGTGCTGTAAAGAACGGCGCCATCGCGCTTGTATAAAATCAGCGGCGGCATTTCCTTTTTGTCATCGGATTTTGCAACCGGCACGACCAGCGCACCCTCACTCTCAACCGCAAGGCCCTTTTTTTTCAGGCTTTCGACCATTGGCGCGATGCGGCTGTGAACGCTGGACTCACCCTTCCAGAGATCAAAATGCACGCCAAGCGCGTCGAAATTCTTTTTCATCCCGGCGATGGAAACATCGATGAAATTTTTCCAGACTTTCGTATAAGTGGGATCGCCGTCTTGCAGTTTGACAGTCGCGGCGCGCGCGCGTTCGGCTCTCGCCTCCTCTTCCTTGCAGGCCTTGGACGCGGCCGGGTAAATTTCCTCCAACTCGTCCATCGTCACGGGCTTGTCAAGGCGACCGCGCAATTCCAGTTCGGAAATAATCTGGCCCATCGGCGTGCCCCAGTCGCCGAGATGCACGTCACCAAGCGCGTTATAGCCTGCGAACTTCATTATGCGCCGGAGCGCGTCGCCAATGATGGAAGATCTCAAATGCCCGACATGCATGGGCTTGGCGATATTCGGCCCACCGTAATCGAGCACCACGGTGCCCTTTGCATTTTGCTCGACGCCGGAATTTTCGCCTAAGCCAGCAAGATGCGCGGCCAGGAATTCGTCGGTGACATTGATATTGATGAAACCTGGCCCGGCGATTTCGATTTTGGAGCATTCCCTGCGCCTTTTCAGCGCCTCGGCCACGACGCTCGCGATCTCACGCGGGTTCTTGCCTGCGGCCTTGGCCGCCGCCAGCGCGCCGTTGCACTGAAACTGGGCGAGGTCGGGACGGTCGGAAACCTTGACCACGCCAAATTCAGCCTTAAGCCCCTGCGCGGCGAAAATTTCGCCCGTTATTCTCGTCAATTTCTGCGCCAGCGATGCCATGATTTCTTATCAGTTCGTTTTGTCTCTTTTGGGGAGGGGTGGTCATCTCCCTTTGTTTTTATTCCCCTTTTTATTAGTTCGTTCCGACAGGCCTTGTAAACGAACTATTGCCTCGCAATCAATCATCAGAAGATTTTAGGATTTAATTCCTAATATGTCAAGGAAATTCCGGGTTTAAACGTCGAGGTTCGAAACCTTCAGCGCATTGTCCTGAATGAACTCGCGGCGCGGCTCCACCACGTCGCCCATCAGGGTCGAGAAGATGTCGGCGGCCTTCTGCGCGTCCTCGATCCTGACCTTCAGCAGCGTGCGCACATTCGGATCGAGCGTCGTTTCCCAGAGCTGCTCCGGGTTCATTTCGCCAAGACCCTTGTAGCGCTGGATGGAGAGACCCTTGCGCCCGTATTCAAGCACGCCGTCATAGAGCGCGGCGGGGCCGTTGGCCTTCACCAGCACCTTCTCGCCGTGGCGCAATTCAACGGGGCCGGCAAAAACGTCCTGCAACCACTCGAGCGATTCATGCATGCGGCGCGCATCGGGCGAGCGCAGACGGTCAGTCGTCAGGCGCACGCGTTCTTTGACGCCGCGCATGGTGCGTTCGAACACATAACCGCCGGCCGGCTTGAATTCACCCTTCCAGGTTTTTTCATTTTTGCCCGCGATGCTGTTCAGGCGCTCGGCCACTTTCGCGGCATAGCCCGCCGCCAGTTTTTCATCCTCGAAAATCCTCTCATCGAACGCGCCGGCGATGGCGGCCTGCTCGACGATTCGGCGATTGCCGGATTTCTGCGTCAGGGAATGAATGGCGCTGCGGATTTTGCGGGCGCTTTGCAATATATCCCGGAAATCGTTGCCCTTGCGCACGGCGCCGTTGCTGTCGATGACGACAAGGTCGCCGACCGCGGCTTCCAGCAGGTAATCATCCAGCGCGCGCTCGTCCTTCAGATAGGTTTCGCCGCTGCTGCCGCGTTTGACTTTGAATAGCGGCGGTTGCGCGATATAGAGATAGCCGCGCTCGATGACGCTCGGCATATGGCGGAAGAAGAAGGTTAATAAAAGAGTCCGAATGTGCGAACCATCGACGTCGGCGTCGGTCATGATGATGATTTTGTGATAGCGGATTTTTTCGATGTCGAATTCATCCGGCCCGATGGACGTGCCGAGCGCCGTGATCAGCGTGCCGACCTGCTCCGAGGAAATCATCTTGTCGAAACGCGCGCGCTCGACGTTCAAAATTTTACCGCGCAGCGGCAGGATCGCCTGGTTGTAACGCGAGCGCGCCTGCTTGGCCGAACCGCCAGCCGAGTCCCCCTCGACGATGAACATTTCGGATTCCGCCGGATCTTTCGACTGGCAGTCCGCCAGCTTGCCGGGCAGCGACGAGACATCCATGATGCCCTTGCGGCGCGTCAGGTCGCGGGCCTTGCGCGCAGCCTCGCGGGCAAGCGCCGCCTCGACGATTTTGCCGACGATGATTTTTCCTTCCGCCGGGTGTTCCTCCAGCCATGAGCCGAAATGCTCGGCGATGGAGCCTTCAACGACAGGGCGGACCTCGCTCGAAACCAGCTTGTCTTTCGTCTGCGAGGAGAATTTCGGGTCCGGCACCTTGACGGACAACACGCAGGTCAATCCCTCGCGCATGTCATCGCCGGTGAGTTTCACCTTCTCTTTCTTGGTGAAGCCCTTTTCCTCGGCGTACTTGGTAATCACACGCGTGAGCGCGCCGCGGAAACCCGCCAGGTGCGTGCCGCCGTCGCGCTGCGGGATGTTGTTGGTGAAGCACAGCATCGTTTCATGATAGGCGTCGGTATATTCCATCGAGCATTCGACGGTGATGTTGCTGTCTTCGGCCTTGATCGAGATCGGCTTGATCAGCGGCTTTTTCGCACGGTCCAGCCACTCGACGAAACTTTCGATGCCGCCCTCATAATGCAAATGGACGACCTTGTGCTCGTCCTTGTTTTCGCTGCGCAGGTCGGAAAGATAGATATTCACGCCGGAATTGAGGAACGCAAGCTCGCGCAGGCGGTCTTCCAGCGTCGCGAAATCGAAATCGGTTTTCGTGAAGGTTTCGGTCGACGGCAGGAACGTGACCTCGGTGCCGTTGCGCTCGTCCTTGGCCAGATCGCGGACCGGCGCCAGCGGCGCCTCGGGATCGCCATGCCGGAAGCGCATCGCCCATTCCTTGCCCTGGCGCTTGATTTTCAGATCCAGCGTGACGGACAGCGCGTTGACGACGGACACGCCGACGCCGTGCAGGCCGCCGGAAACTTTATAAGAATTCTGGTCGAATTTGCCGCCCGCGTGAAGCTGCGTCATGATGACTTCGGCGGCGGAAACTTTTTCTTCCGGGTGCAGATCGACCGGGATGCCGCGCCCGTTGTCGCGCACGGTCACCGAACCTTCGGCATTCAGGATGACGTCGATGCGGTCGCAATGGCCGGCCAGGCTTTCGTCGATCGCGTTGTCGACAACTTCGTACACCATGTGGTGCAGGCCAGAGCCGTCATCGGTGTCGCCGATATACATCCCCGGGCGCTTGCGCACCGCGTCGAGACCTTTCAGGACCTTGATGGAATCTGCGCCGTATTCGTTGGCCGCCTGTTGTTTGGATTTATCGGGCGGCGTCATTTTTTCTGCACTCATTTCAGCCATAATCTGGTGTATAGGTTGGGTTTAAGGACGTTGATTTTGCTGGTTTTTCAGCATCAATTTTTATAGCATGCGGAGCGCGCCGAAATACAGCAAAAACGCGTGTTTTTCGCAAGTTTTTTATGTGCATAACTTATTGAAAAGGCTGGATAAAATGAACCCGTTCCTGAGCAGACTCGTCCGCCCGCACTACATCGATTTGCAGGCCTATATTTCGGCCGGAACCGAGGCGAAAAAGGACGAATCCCGCATCTTCCTGAACGCGAACGAGAACCCGTTCGAACTGCCCGGCCTCGAGAAATTCAACCGCTACCCGGAGCAACAACCCGCAAAATTGCTCGAAGGCTACGCGCGGCTTTACGGCGTAAAGCCGGACAACGTGGTGATGACGCGCGGCGCGGACGAAGCGATTGTTTTGCTGACGCGCATTTTCATCGAGCCGGGCGAAGATAAAATTTTAATTACGCCGCCGACCTTCGGTCTCTATATCGTCAACGCGCACGCGATGCCCGCCGCCAGCGTGATCGAAGTGCCATTGCTCAAAAAGAACGGCACGTTTGAACTGGACGCGGACAACATCGTCGCCGCCGCGAAAAAAGAAAAACCGAAGCTGGTTTATCTCTGCTCGCCCAACAACCCGACCGCGACATCCTTCCCGCATATTGAAATCCTGAAGATCGTTCATGCGCTGAAGGACATCAGCATTGTCGTGCTCGATGAAACCTACGCGGAATTCTCGAAACAAGGCTCACTTGTCAATGAACTGCCGAACCACGCCAATTTGATCATTCTCCGTACCCTGTCGAAATCCTATGCCATGGCGGGCCAGCGCATGGGCTGTTTCCTTTCGGGAGACGAGGATTTCGTGCGCTTCGTACGCGGAAAATGCCTCGATGTCTACCCGATGCCGGTCGGCCCCATCAACGCCGCGCTGCATGTCATGGACCCGCTGATCCAGAAACACGCGCGCGAGAACATCAAAAAACTCCTCGCCGAAAAAGAATATCTCGCGGAAGGTTTTGCCAAAAGCCCGCTGGTACGGCACATCTTTCCGTCCGATGCGAATTTCTTCCTTGCCGAGATGACGGACGCCGCCGGATTCTATAAATATTGCTGGGACAACGACATCATCCTGCGCGATTTTTCGACCAAGAAGCTCACCGAGAACTGCATACGCGTCTCCACAGGCACACGCGAGCAGAATGATAAACTGCTCAAGCTGCTGAAGGAATATTCCTCATTGGCATCCCCGGCAAGTGAGGCGCGAAGCGCCAAACGCTGACCGGGGACCCGGCGCAATATGTGCGGCGCAAAGCGCCGCGCGTTATGGATCCCCGCCGTTTAAGCTCGGCTACGCCTCGCCGCGGGGATGACAACATTGGCAATCCGCGCATTCTCGACATGGAAAAACTGGCCGGTTGTCTGAATGGATTCAAACAATTTTTCCTCCGTGCCCGTCAGCCACACCTGCCCCTTTAAACCGCCCAGAATATCGTACAGCGCCGCGCGGCGTTCGGGGTCAAGATGCGCCGCCACCTCGTCCAGCAGCAGGATCGGCGGCGCACCACGCTCTCCCGCGATCAACCGCGCATGCGCGAGCACGATACCGATCAGCAGCGCCTTCTGTTCGCCCGTCGAGCATTGGTCGGCGCTCATATCCTTGGCGGCATACACAACCTGCAGGTCGCTTTTGTGCGGGCCCGTCGCCGCGCCGCCCGTGATCGCATCCCGTCCCCTGCTCTCCACGAGTTGATATTTGAACAATTCCTCGGCCTCCAGCGCCGGGCCGCGCGCAAGCAACGTCTCCAGCGTGCCCGCAGATGCCAGCCGCGCCGCGGGGAACAATTCATCCGTTGCCTTTTCCGAAGCCGATTGCAGGCGCGTGACGAATTCCAGCCGCGCCGCCGCAATCGCGATCCCCGTTTCCGCCATCTGCGCTTCCAGCGCCTCCAGCCATGTCGGATCGTTCACATTATCGCGCAGCAAACGCGAGCGTTGCGCCATCGCGTTTTCATACCTGTTCACACGGCCTGCATGGCCGGGATCGAACGCGAAGATCAGACGATCAAGAAATTTGCGGCGGTGCGAGGCGCTATCGAGAAACAAGCGATCCATCTGCGGCGTCAGCCACACGCAGGAAAGATAATCAGAGAGCACAGCCTGCCCGCGCACGGCCTCGGAATTGATGCGGATGATGCGCTTTTCAGCCTGAGGATCCAGCCCGGTGCCGATCTGCACGCTGCCGTTTTTATCGGTGATCGTCGTTGAAACCGCCCACGGCGCGCCCGCCTCGCGGCACTGGATTTCGAAAATTTTCGCGGTCCGCAGCCCCCGCCCCGGTGAAAGCAGCGATACGGCCTCCAGCACATTCGTCTTCCCCGCGCCGTTCGGCCCCGCCAGCACGACAAAGCCCGGCGTAAGGCTATCCAGCCGCGCATCGGCATAGCAACGGAAATTATGAAGTTTGAGGGAGGAGATATAAGCCATAAGCGTATAAGCAATAAGTTACATAAAAATAAATTTTAACACTTATAACTTATCACTTACTACTTAAAACTAGACGCGCAGCGGCATCAGGACATAGAGCGAGCTCGGGTCGCTGTTGTCCTGGATGATCGTCGGCGATGCCGGGTCGGCCAGCACAAGACGGCAGCCCTCGCCCTCGATCTGGCTGGTGATGTCAAGCAGGTACTTGGCGTTGAAGCCGATCTCGATATCGGTATCCCCGTTCACTTCCAGTTCCTCGGTGGCGCTGCCGGATTCGGGCGAAGACGCCGAGAGCGTCATCTGCTTGTTCTGCAGCGTGATCTTCACCGCGCGGGATTTGCCGTCGGAAATGGTCGAAACACGGTCGATCGCGTGCGTGAACGCCTTCGGGTCCAGCTCGACGATCTTGTTGTTCGACTGCGGAATGACGCGCTGGTAATCCGGGAACGTGCCGTCGATCAGCTTCGAGGTCAGGACGATATGGTCGAACGCGAAGCGGATCTTGGTTTCCGACAGGCTGATCTTGATTTCATCGGCGGCCTCGTCGGCAAGCTTGCGCAGCTCGCCGATCGCCTTGCGCGGGATGATGACGCCGGGCATGCCCTTGGCGCCTTCCGGCAGCGGCATTTCAAAACGGGCGAGCCTGTGACCGTCCGTGGCCACGGCGCGCAGGACCTTTACGCCCTCGTTCTCCGCCTCGTGCAGGTAGATGCCGTTGAGGTAATAACGGGTTTCCTCGGTCGACATCGCGAATTTGGTGCGGTCGATCAGCGCGCGCATATCGGCGGCGGGAATGCCGAAGCTGACAGGCTGCTCGCCTGTGCCGATAGCCGGGAAATCGGAGGTCGGCAGGCAGCTGAGCTTGAACTGGGAGCGGCCGGCCTTGACCACCATCTGCGTGCCCTCACCGTTCAGCGTCAGCTCGACGTCGGAGCCGTCAGGCAGCTTGCGGACGATGTCGTGCAGCGTGTGCGCGGGCGCGGTGGTGCTGCCCGGCTTGGCGATCTTGGCGGCGACGGATTCATTGATCTCGAGATCCATGTCGGTCGTCGTCATGGCAAGGACGCCGTCTTTCGCGGTCATCAAAACATTGGAAAGAATGGGAATAGTGTTCCGGCGCTCGACGACGCTCTGGACGTGGTTGAGTGATCTTAAAAGGGCTGCGCGCTCGATGCTCAGTTTCATGAGGGTCGGACTCTCGTGTTATGTTTAATTTTGAGAATCAGATACTAGCACAGCGATTTATGGCCACAAAGCCAATAATCACGCGGCTTTTGCCATTGGCGAAGCTATGCACAGCTTGTTCCAGAGGCGCCCGAAAAGCTCGGTTTCATACGCGCTGAGGGCCTTCAGTTTTTCGGTGTCCTGGCCGCACATCCCGAACATCTCGGCGAGGTGCATATCCTCCTCGGCCAGCAGGGATTTGAGAGAGAGTTTCAGCCCCGATTTCGACAGCACGTCGTTATAGATTTCATACAGCCAGCAGGCGCGAAGCTCGATAATCAGCGACACCCAGGGGTAAGCTTCCTCGTCCGTCACCTGCGCGGAAATGCCCGCATCCAGCCGCCCGAAATACATCAGCGCCGGCACGCGCTCCATCGTGTTTTCTTCCGTATAGCCATCAAGAGCTTTTCCTGCGATGCGCTCGGCCTGGCGCTTGAAGAAATAGGCGTGACGCGCTTCTTCCGCGAGGTGCTTGAGCGTGTCTTCGGTCAGCGTGCGGTTCATCTGCGAAACCATGATCTTGCGGCTGCCCATATGCTCGAGCATCGAGAGCATGTTCATGAAACGCGCGTGCTCGGGCGGGTTCTGGACGATCGCGGTTAAAAGTTCGCGGACCGGCGCTTCATGCCGCCTGTTGTTCGCGGCCATCCCGGAGATGGTCAAGGGCGAGGTCGATGATGTCGTAGACATTTTCGAGTTCTTCTTCGGTTATGCAGTATGGAGGCAGAATATAGACCGTATTGCCGAGCGGGCGCAACAAAACGTTATGAAGCAGGAAAAAGTCGTAAAGCTTGGGGGCGACGGGGGCCAGATACCCGTCATTGCGAGGAGCATCGCGACGAAGCAATCCATCTTTAGAACTGGATTGCTTCCCCCGGCTTTCCGCCGGGGTCGCAATGACGTCTAAAGCCAGAATTGTGCCCAGACTGCGCACGTTTTCAACATCAGGGCGCTTAGAAAACCGCTGCATAGCCCCCCTCTGAACCGCGGAAATGCTGGCGATTCCAACCATAACGGGCTCGCTCTCCCAGATTTTCAAGGAGGCGACCGCCGCCGCGCAGGCCAGCGCATTGCCCGTGTAGGAAGACGAATGAAAGAACATTTTGCTGCGGTCTTTTTGATAGAACGCATCATAGATTTTTCCCGTGCACAGCGTCGCGCCCATCGGCAGGAAACCGCCCGTCAGCCCTTTTGACAGGCATATAATGTCGGGCCAGATGTTTGCCTGTTCGCATGCGAACATCGTGCCAGTGCGGCCAAAGCCGGTCATGACTTCATCGGCGATTAAAAGAATGTCGTGGCGTTTGCAGATTTCAGAAAGTTTTTTCAACGTTTCGGCGGAATAGAATTTCATCCCGCCCGCCGCAAGAACCAGCGGCTCTAAAATCAACGCCGCGACATCGCCCCGCGCCGCGATTTTCTCGAATGATTGCTCCATGCCGTCAAACGACAGGTGCATGACGTCAAAAAGAAAATCTTTATAAACATCGCTGAACACGCCGCGCCCGCCCGCCGACATGCCGCCGAACGTATCGCCGTGATAGCCGCCCTCGATCGCCACCACATTTTTCCGCGGGTTTCCCGTATGCCGCCAGTAACCAATTGCCATTTTGAGGGCAACCTCGACCGCCGTGGAACCGCTGTCGGAATAAAACACATGCTGGAAATGATTGCCCGTCACCCGCAGCAATTTTTCGGCCAGCTCCTCGGCGGGGGCATGCGTGAAGCCCGCGAAAATCACCTGCTCCAGTTTCCCGGCCTGCGCCTGCACCGCTTTGACAATCCCGGGATGGCAATGACCATGCGTGTTCACCCACCACGATGAAATCCCGTCCAAAATTTTGCGCCCGTCTTTCGCATACAGATATGCGCCGTCCGCCCGCTCGATTTCAATCTCGGGATTGCTGAGCGCGTGCTGCGTGAAGGGATGCCAGATTTTATCCATTACTCGTCATCCCGAGCGAAGCCGAGGGATCTTCGCTATACCAATCCTGGGATAAATCTCTCCATTCAGGATTTTTTAAATTAACAAGATAATCTTTCTTTTTTCTGCTCCGGTTTTTTATTTGTTTCTCTCTTTTAATCGCATTTTTTGAATCCTGAAATTGCTCGAAATAAACCAATTTGTCCAAATTGTATCTTTTCGTGAAACCATCAATGAGTTTATTTTTATGCTGCCATACACGTTGCTCAAGATTACTGGTGACGCCCGTATAAAGAACTTCGTTTGTCCAATTGGTCATGAAATATAGTGCGAACTGTTTCACGATAAAGATCCCTCGACTACGCTTTGCTCCGCTCGGGATGACGGTGTAAGAAAATCTTTCAACCTGAAATTCTCGGCAAAGGCCTGCATTAATGTGCGCTCATTGATTTCAGCCAGAAATGGCATCCGGCCCAGGATTTTCTCTCCGGTGAATTCCGCAATGGTCTCGATATTGTCCGGATTCTCCGCGCCGACGAAAACGATGCCGTGAATGGGAATTTGCCGCGCCTTCAGCGCCTCGACCGACAAAAGCGTGTGGTTCAGCGTGCCAAGCCCCGTGCGTGCGCACAGAATGACCGGCAGGCCCCAGCGCTGGAAATGATTGATCTGCAGCGCACCGCGCGTCAGCGGCACCATGAGCCCCCCCGCCCCCTCAATCAGCAGCGGCGCATCCGATTCCGGCGGCTGCAACGCTTCAAGGTCAATTTTAACGTGATCGATCTCCGAGGCGCGATGCGGCGACAGCGCTTCGGTAAAAATATATTTTTCCGGAAAGAAACGGTCGTCCGGCAAACCTGTGTAAGTTTGAACGATTTTCGTGTCCACGCCTTCCGCGACACCGCACTGGATCGGCTTCCAGTAATTCGCCTTCAGCGCCAGCATCAGCATCGCGCTGAAAACGGTCTTTCCCACGTTCGTATCGGTGCCGGTAATGATGCAGGAATTGCTCATGCGGCTTTCTTTCTCAAATACGGCAACAGATGTGCATTCAGGTCGCGCAGATTTTGTTCGGTGATATTGACGCTGAGTGAAATACGCAGCCGCGCGGTATTCTCCGGCACGGTCGGCGGGCGAATGGCGCGGATGTCGAAGCCTTTTTGCTGCAGGCTTTTGGCGATATCGACGGCAACGCCGTCATCACCCAGGATAACCGGCAGGATCGGCGAGAAATGATCGCCGAACAATCCATCCAGGAAATCCATGGACGAAGCGTAATGCATGAGCTTGTGCAGCGCCTGCCGGCGCTGCGGCTCTTCCTGTACCAGTTCCAGCGCGCGTTTCACCAGCACGGCCTGCAGCGGCATCGGCGCGGTGGAATAGATGAAGGGCCGCGCCCTGTTCACCATATAATTGATAATGTCGCGCGGCGCGCAGACCAGCCCGCCCGCCACGCCCAGCGCCTTGCCGCATGTATGCAGCGTAATCAGGTTTTCATGTGGCAGGCCCTCGGAAACACCCTTGCCGCTATCGCCGAAAACGCCCGTACCATGCGCCTCGTCGACAATCAGATAAGCATCGTATTTTTGCGCGAGCGCATACAGTTCCTTGAGCGGCGCCCGGTCGCCGTCCATGGAATAAACGGATTCCACCGCGATCCAGCGCTGGCCCTTCGCGTTTTTTAATGCGTCTTCATAGGCATCGAGATCGTTGTGCGGCACGCGCGCATGCGTTGCGTTGCTGGCCTGGATGCCATCGCGCGCGCTGGCGTGAATGAGTGCGTCAAAAATAACCGTATCGTCGCGCCCGGGCAGCGTCCCAAAAATCGCGGCGTTGGCCTGAAACCCGCTCGCGAAAAACAGCGCGGCCTCCACGCCAAAATAACGCGCAGCAAATTCTTCCAGCGCCGCATGAGATTCCGTGTGCCCGCGCAGCAAACGCGATCCGCCCGCGCCAATATCCAGTCCGCCCTCAAGCGCAGCGATCGCCGCGCGGCGCAGTTCCGGGTGCGCGCGCAGGCCAAGATAATCATTTGACGTGAAATCAATCCCGCTTGGTAAATTCAAGGACCTGTAACGATCCTTGCCTTTCAGATCATCGAGTTGCTGTCGAAAATTTTTCATTTTTTAAACTCAGAAATTTTTAACACAAAGATCACAAAGAAGCACAAAGCACACAAAGTAACATTCAAACTTCATGATTTTTGTAAAACTTCGCGTCCTTCGTGTTAAACCCTTTCTTAAGCCGCTTCGCGGTCTTGCTCTTTATGCGGCGCGCGGGGTTTGAGGCCGAGTTCCTTCAGCAAGTCATTGTCTTCGTTCATGTCCGGGTTCGGCGTGGTCAGCAGTTTTTCGCCCGTGAAAATCGCGTTCGCGCCCGCCATGAACGCCATCGCCTGCGCCTCGCGGGAAATCTCGAGACGGCCCGCCGACAGGCGCACCATGGCCTTTGGCATCAGAATACGCGCAACCGCAATCGTCCTGATCCATTCAAAAACGTCTAAACGCTTCTGGTCTTCGAGCGGCGTGCCTTCGACCGGCACCAGCATATTGATAGGCACCGATTCGGGCTGCGGGTTTAAATTCGCCAGGCGGTGCAGCAGGCCGATGCGGTCCTCCTTGCTCTCGCCCATGCCGAGAATGCCGCCGCAGCACAGTGAAATTCCCGCCTTCGCCACGTTTTCAATGGTCTCAAGACGATCCTTGTAGGTCCGCGTCGTGATGATCTTGTCGTAGAATTCCTCGGACGTGTCGAGATTGTGGTTGTAGGCCGTCAGCCCCGCCTCTTTCAGGCGCCTCGCCTGGTCTTCGGTCAGCATGCCGAGCGTGCAGCACGCCTCCATGCCCATGTCGGAAACGCCCTTGACCATTTCGAGCACGCGGTCGAAGCCGCGCCCGTCCGTCACGCGCGGCCACGCAGCGCCCATGCAAAAACGCGTCGAGCCGGCCTCCTTGGCTTTACGCGCGTCTTCCAAAACTTTGTCGGTCTTGAGCAGCAGTTCTTTATCGAGCGCCGCATTGTTATGGATCGACTGCGAGCAATATTTGCAATCTTCCTGGCAACCGCCGGTTTTGATCGAGAGCAGCGTGCACATCTGCATTTCGTGATGGTCGTGATGGGCGCGGTGCACCCCGGCGGCCTCGTAAACGAGATCAAGCAGGGGCCGTTCATAAATTGCGCGAACCGCGTCGCGGGAAATCGCCAAGGGATTTAATTGGTTTGTCATAGGGTTGGAGAGTAATGAGGCGCAAAGCCGGAGTCAAAAAGAAAGCGCGGACCACAAGGAGGCAATGGTCCGCGCTTATTGAGATACAGATTTAGCGACGGGGAGATACCCACCCGTATCTTTAAACTGACAATTCATTGTCATCCCCGGCCAGCGAGGCAGCGCCGAGCGCCGAACGGGGACCTGTATTATGATTTGCACAGCGAAGCTGTGCGCTTTATTGCCGGACCCCCGCCTTCGCGGGGGAGACAAAAATGGTTAGCCAGTCAGGGCGCGGCGGATGACATCGACATCCTGCGCGATCTGGGTGTCCTCGGTCATCAGTTCCTCGACCTTGCGCACGGCATGCATGACCGTGGTGTGGTCGCGGCCACCGAACTTGCGGCCGATTTCCGGGAGGGAACGGGCCGTGAGCTGCTTGGCCAGGTACATGGCGATCTGGCGCGGGCGGGCGACATTGCGCGCGCGGCGGGCGGAATGCATGTCGGTCATGCGGAGGTTGAAATGCTCGGCGACCTTGCGCTGGATTTCGTCGATCGTAATCCGGCGGTCGTGGGAGCGGAGCAGGTCCTGCAGCACTTCCTGGGTCGTCTCCAGCGTGATTTCCTGTTTCGCGACATCGGAATGGGCGACGATTCGGTTCAGTGCGCCTTCCAGTTCGCGGATATTGCTGGTGACCTTGAGAGCCAGGAATTCCAGCACGCTGTCCGGCACATTGGCCTGCAACTGCGCGCGCTTGCTCTGCAGGATGCCGAGGCGAAGCTCATAAGAGGTCGGCTGGATATCGGCCACGAGACCCCAGGCGAGGCGCGAACGCAGGCGTTCATCAATTCCCGTGAGGTCCGACGGCGCCTTGTCCGCCGAGATAATGATCTGCTTGTTCTGGTCGACCAGCGCATTAAACGTATGGAAGAATTCCTCCTGCGTCGATTCCTTGCCGGTGATGAACTGGATATCGTCGATCATCAGGACATCGACCGAGCGGAACTGGTCCTTGAAATTCATCGTGTCGTTGGCGCGCAAGGCCTTGACGAACTGGTACATGAATTTCTCGGCCGAGAGATACATGACAACCTTGTCCGGCCAGTGGCTTTCCAATGCGTGCGCGATGGCATGCATCAGGTGCGTTTTACCGAGACCGACGCCGCCATAGATAAAGAGCGGGTTGAACGGCACCGACATGCTCTCGACCACCCGGCGGGCGGCGGCATGGGCCAGCGCGTTGGATTTACCGACCACGAACGTGTCGAACTTGAAGCGCGCATCGAGCGGCGATGCGATTTCCGCGATCTGGCTTTTGCGGTTTTCGTTGGCCTTGACGGTATTGATAACGGCCTGCTCGCTGGACGAATCAAAAACGCTGTCCGCGCCTCCGGCCTGAACCACCACGAACTGGATGCGCTTGATTTCAGCGTCAGCCGTGCCGCACATCTCGAGGATGCGCTCGGCATAATGAGTCTGGATCCAGTCGCGCATAAAGCGAGTCGGGACGGAGATTTCCATGGTGCCGTGATAATAGGCCTGGAGCGTCAGGGGTTTCAGCCAGCTACGGAAGATCGCCTCACCGAATTCCTGGCGCATGCTGTTATGGACGCGTTTCCAGGTGGTCATTATTTCCGGCGTGGGCTCGAGCGCGGTATCTTTGAGCTGCAGATTGGTCACGACGGATGAGGCCGTTTTTCCCCCGATTTCAGACATGGTCTATTCTCTCCAGTTTTATGTTTCGTTTTGCCGTTCGCACAGGTGAAAAACCGCCGCAAAGGCGACACGAAGGGTCAAACAAACACACGATGGTGTTCGCCTTCGTCAATTCCAGCCTGTGATAAAAAGGTGTTAGTGTGCCCCCTGCGAAACCTTGTTTCGGTCTCTTGTAGCCAGCCCAGCTAAATCCCCTATCGCGGAACCGTCTCATTCTTTTCCGGTTCCAGGAAACCGATTCGAAATTCGAAATCCGGTTTCTCAAACTCTCACACAGTAATTCGCGGCGAACTCAAAACTCAGAAAACTTTTTTCATCCACAGCGTCTGATCACCATACCGAAATTTTATTCACAGGCAACAAGACCAAATAGAGAACATGAAAAAAGAAATTTTTTTACTGCAAATCTTTTGGCAAATATTTTTTCTTCCTGAAGAATTACTTCTCAAGAACAATACAAGCTGTTGTAATTAATTTGTTTTACTTGAAGATGACTTGCGGCTTAGCCCTTCGCCGACTTTTTCAAATTTTTTATACGGGCCGACAGCCGCGAAATTTTCCGCGAGACGGTGCTCTTTTTCAGAACGCCTTTGGAAACACCGCGAGCCATCTGAGGCTTTACTTTTTTCAGCGCTTCTTCAGCCGCCTTGGCGTTGCCTGAACTGATCGCCTGCTCGACTTTCTTAAGTGAAGTGCGGATGGCGCTGACGCGCGATGAATTGATTTTGGAGCGCGATGCGTTGCGCTTGGAACGTTTTTTTGCAGAGCGGTGATTCGCCATTTTGTAACTACCCGTAACCCAAATTTTTCTATGAAGATTGCAAAGTTGTACGTCTCGCGGGGGCATCTGTCAAGCGCCACATTTGCACCTGAAATTCATAATTAAGGAGCGGCGCCCTCTCGCGGACGGACCAGTACGCGTACGAAATTTCTGCCGTCATAGGTTTCAAAATTAAGATGCAGGAATTCGTTTTCACGCGCATAGGAATTTTCCGCGATCCTGCTCCAGCCGAGTTGCGGCAGAGCCTGATCGTAGGATTTTTTCACGCTGTCGAAAGACCCCGATTCAATTTCGGCGACCGACTCGATAATCCGCCCTTCCGGTTTGTCGAAGGTGACGGTTTGATCGGCAAGCTCGCTCAGGCCCGCGACAAGAGGAACATCCTGCATCGAGGAAAAAAACCGCGCGGGCGGCGTGGCTGCGGGTGCGCTATTCGCAGCAAAAACCGGGCCTGAATAACAGGTCAAAATCATGGCGGCGGCGATCAATATATTGCGAATCATTTTTGCTTCCTCGGGCAGTAGAATGTTGAGCGCCCGGCCTGGGTAATGCGGCGGATTCCGCCGGTTTGGGCGGTATCGCAGGTGCAGCCCGGGCAGGCCTTTCCCTCGCGATCATACACGGAAAAATGATGCTGGAAATAGCCCATCTCGCCGTTGGTTTTCCGGTGATCGCGCAGCGTGCTGCCGCCCGCCTCGATCGCCTTCTCCAGGACATGCTGAACGGCGTGAGCAAGTTTTTCGGTTTGCGCATTATTTACAGCGCCCGCTTTTTTGAGCGGAGAAATTCCGGCATCGAACAGCGCCTCGCACGCGTAAATATTTCCGACGCCCGCAACGATGTTCTGGTCGAGCAAAACGGTTTTGATCGGCGCCTTTTTATTTTTCAGTTTCACGCCGAATCCGTTTTTCAGAAATTTTTTCCCAAGCGGTTCGGGTCCCATATTCGCGAACGGCTTTTCCGATTCCCAGTGCGGTCCGATTTTGAAGAGCTGCCCGAAGCGGCGCGGGTCGTTAAAAATAATTTTCGTCCCGTCCTCCATCATAAAAACAACGTGGTCGTGCAACCCGAAATTTTGGTCCGTGGAAGAGTCCTGGATTTTGATACGCCCCGACATCCCCAGATGCAGGCCGAATCCTTCGCCGTTTTCCAGCACCGCGAGAATGTATTTTCCGCGCCGCTCCAGCTTCATGACTTTCCGGCCGGAGATTTCCTTGCGGAAATTTTCAGGAAAGGCGCCGCGCAAATCCGGGCGCCGCAGGATCACGTCTTGAATAAGCCGCCCCAGCATCGCGGGCTCCAGGCCCCTGCGGACGGTCTCGACTTCGGGAAGTTCAGGCATGAAAGCGATCTAATACCGCGCCCCGGCCCAAGGCAAGCGGCCAAGTAAAAAAAGAAAAACCGGCGGGAGAGCCGCCGGTTTAATAGTTACGTGTGTGGGGATTCATAAAAGTCATATTGTTATGCATTTCAGACCCTTACAGGCCGTGTTATGAATAATATATGTGCTTTCGTGTTCTTTTTAGTACAAGTAGGGGCGACCTGTCAAGATAAAAGTGCATTTTTTTGCATTAAAAGACATAATTTATAAAAATAATGCCCTCATTAAATATTTTCATATTGGACGCTTTCTGGACAAAGCTATAAAAAATGTATATATCAGGGGGATTACAGGAAAGAAGTGCACAAAAAATGCCGACAATTGAACAAATCAGGGCCGCCCGTGCCCTTCTGGACTGGAGCCAGTCTGACCTCGCCGATAAGGCCGGCCTGTCCCAGACGGGGATAGCGCGCATTGAAAACGGCACCAACCAACCCAACAGCAGCACCCTGGAAAAGATCAAAACCGCCTTTGACGATAACGGAATCGAGTTCATCGGCAATAAAGGCCTGCAAAAACGTACGAATGAAATCCGCACCATGTCCGGCGTCGAAGGACTGAAATCACTGGTCAACGATATTTATGCGACCGCCCAGGATATCTGCAAACAGACAGGCAAATCCGAAGGGGTTGTTTACCTTTATAACGCCAAGCCGCAAAACTGGCATAAATGGCTCGGCAAGGAATGGTGGGACATGCACTCGGAGCGCATGACGGCCCTGGGAAGCGATCTCCAGCGCATCATCACGGGCGAAGGCGATACATATCTTATCAGCAGTTCGTTCTCGCAACACAGGGCGATCCCCGCCAAGATTTTCAACGATCAATCGATCTATGCCTATGGCAGCAAGCTGGCGTTCGTTACCTTCGGTGAGGATGTGACGGTGAATATTCTGAACAACAAGGAATTCTGCGACGGGTTCCGCGTTCTGTTCAACATCGCCTGGGACCTGGTGGCAAAACCGGTTGAATATTAAGAGCGATCGCTAGCGAAGATCGTTTACAAGCTGAACCAATCCGTGTTGATCGAGCGGCTCTCCGGCATTCTTTTTCACATGTGCCTCGACCCGCTCACGAATAATGCGTCCATGATGGTTGAACATGTGGCGCAAAATATCCGCCCCGGCCGTTTTTGGTAAATGCCCGTTTTTAATGGCAGGAATTTCGATGATGGAAACATTCTCGACTTCATCCGGTGGCGGCTTTTTGCCTTGCCAGCCCGCGGTGTTACCGAGATAAGAACCACGGTCGTGAGAATTTACATCCAGAAAATGAGCTGATATCGCCAGCCCGGTTCCCTTGAAGTGATGCACGCCTGCTCCAAATGCCACTACGGCGACATGTCCCGGCGGTATCCATGCGCGGTAAAGCGGACTGACCGGCTCTCCCTCCATGTGAGGATAATCTGCGCCGCGCGGCCAGACAAACTTGGAATTATCATCCTGAAACCACTCGAATGTTATTCCGTCACCGGCTCGAATACTGTCAGGACCTTGAGGTGTATTATATTGCAACGGATAAACCAGGACCACACGCTGACTGCTGTCCGTATATTCTTTACGGTTTATTTTACCGGGAGGATGATAGTGAAATTCCTGCTCGCCGCGGCCACCCAGGCGCATAAAGTGGAAGCTTCCAAAAAAGGGGCCTTCAGCATCCGTCTCCCGGACAGTAATGAAATCTTCACCGCCGATCGGGTCTTCCCGAAACTGGTTCGCGAATGTATACAGCAATTTATCTGCCGGGGTCATGCCGGCTTCGGACGTGCGCTTGCCTTCTCTGAATTCCCTGTCGATATCAATAGGATTGGCGCTGAGCGAAAATTCAGCTACATCGCTGAAACTGGCAATGGAATAAACACTCGGAGCATTGGGATTGTGGCCTATCTGGCGTAAAACTTCACCCGCAATCACTTTGGTCGGGGGGGTAGTGGAATCCTGAGAGGGTACTTGTATAGCAGTCACTGTCAACTCGCGTTATTTACATATTTTTTTATATTAATGGTACTTAAGTACCTAAAAAACTCACTTTTGGCAAGCTTTTTTCCTAATCCCTGTGATTAGCCCTGTTTTAAAGATTTCACCCTGATCCTGCAAGAGTTATATGGGTAAAAGGGCCTTGGTTTGTAGCTTAAATTGTATTTTTTATGATACCCCCCGCCGACGCATATTGAAACATAAAAGGGCCGCCATTTTCGTGGCGGCCCTTCTGATTCTTAAGGAATTAACTCTACAGGAGCTTTTAGAAATCCATACCGCCCATGCCGCCCATTCCACCCATGCCGCCCATACCGCCGGCTGCATCCTTTTTGTCTTCAGGAGCATCGACGATGATGGCTTCGGTGGTGATGAGAAGGCCCGCAACCGATGCTGCAGCCTGCAGCGCGGCGCGGACGACCTTCGCGGGGTCGACAATTCCAGCCTTCACGAGGTCGGTATATTCACCGCTCTGCGCGTCATAGCCGAAATTATTGTCTTTCTGCGCGAGCAGCGTGTTGACCACGACCGAGCCCTCGTCGCCGGCATTTTCGGCGATCTGGCGGATCGGGGCCTGGATGGCGCGGCGCACGATTTCGATGCCGATATCCTGGTCATCGTTCGCGCCCTCGAGATCCTTCAGCGCCTTGGTCGCGTACAGAAGAGCCGCACCGCCGCCGGCGATGATGCCTTCTTCAACGGCAGCTCTTGTTGCATGGAGCGCGTCGTCAACGCGGTCCTTGCGCTCTTTCACTTCGACTTCCGTCGCGCCGCCAACGCGGAGAACGGCAACACCGCCCGCGAGTTTCGCGAGACGCTCCTGCAGTTTTTCCTTGTCGTAGTCGCTGTCGGTTTCATCGATCTGCTTCTTGATTTGAGCGATGCGGGCATCGATGTCTTTCTTCTTGCCCTTGCCGTCGACGATGGTCGTGTCCTCTTTCGAGATGCTGACCTTCTTCGCCTGACCGAGCATATCGAGCGTGACATTCTCAAGCTTGATGCCGAGATCGGCCGAAATAACCTGGCCTTCCGTGAGGATCGCCATGTCTTCCAGCATCGCCTTGCGGCGGTCGCCAAAGCCAGGAGCCTTCACTGCCGCGATCTTCAGACCGCCGCGCAGTTTGTTGACAACCAGCGTTGCAAGCGCTTCGCCTTCGACATCTTCCGCAACGATGAGCAGCGGACGGCCCGACTGAACGACGGCTTCCAGAACCGGAAGCATCGATTGCAGGTTCGACAGCTTGCTTTCGTGCAGCAGGATGTACGGGTTTTCCAGCGTGCAGACCATCTTGTCGGCATCCGTGATGAAGTAAGGCGACAGATAGCCGCGGTCAAACTGCATGCCTTCGACGACATTCAGTTCGGTGTCCAGAGACTTGGCTTCTTCAACCGTGATGACGCCGTGGTCGCCCACTTTGTCCATGGCTTCCGCCATTTTGGCCGCGATTTCCTCGTCGCCGTTCGCAGAAATCATCGCCACCTGGCGGATTTCGTCGTTGGTTTTGACGTTTTTCGCGCGCTTGGCGAGATCCTCGACAACCTTTGCAACCGCGAGATCAATCCCGCGCTTGAGGTCCATCGGGTTGCGGCCAGCGGCCACTGACTTGATGCCTTCGCGCACAATCGCTTGTGCAAGCACGGTCGCCGTGGTCGTGCCGTCTCCGGCCTGGTCGTTGGCTTTCGAGGCAACTTCTTTAATCAGCTGCGCGCCCATATTCTGGCGCTTGTTCTTCAGCTCGATTTCCTTCGCGACGGAAACGCCGTCTTTCGTCGAGCGCGGCGCGCCGAACGATTTTTCGATCAGGACGTTGCGGCCCTTCGGACCCAGCGTCACCTTTACGGCGTTCGCGATAACGTCAACGCCCTTCAGGATTTCTTCTCTCGCTTCTTCGTAAAAGCGGACTTCTTTAGCTGCCATTGTTTAGTACTCCTTTTCATTTCTATGTTGTCACCCCGGCGCAAGCCGGGGTCGGGTTGATTTGTTGCGTGTACTCGATCCCGGCTTTCGCCGGGATGACACCGGTGGTTAAGCCGCAATGACTCCGATAATGTCGGACTCTTTCATGACCATCAGCTCTTCGCCGTCGATGGTCACTTCCGTGCCTGCCCATTTCGAGAAAATGACGCGGTCGCCTTTTTTGACGTCCAGCGGGCGAACTTCGCCATTGTCGTTCACGTGGCCGTTGCCGACAGCGATGATTTCGCCTTCCATCGGTTTTTCCTGGGCCGTGTCGGGGATGATGATCCCGCCCTTGGTCTTTTCGTCCTGCTCGACCCGGCGGACCAATACACGGTCATGCAGGGGGCGGAATTTCGTCTTTGCCATTGTTTCCTCCAAAAAACGTTGAATTTATTAGCCCGGCAGGGCCTATCCTCCCCTGATACGCATGCTGCTGGCACTCGGATCAGGTGAGTGCCAAATATCTATTAAAGACGGGGAAAAAAAACAAGGGTTTTTTCGGCTTTTGGGGCCTTTATGGTAAAATAGAAATATGGCGAATTTAGTCCTGCAACTTAAAGATTATCGTCTGACAACGGCCAATATCGTCTATCACATGCCGGACCATACCCACTTGCTCCAGGAATTCATCTGGCAGGGCTATGACCTCGCCCCGCGCTACCCCGCTCTCTTTAAATTCCTGACCTTCTGGACCCGGGAAATCGAGGGCAAGCTGCATTCCGTCTATGTCGCGAAAAAAGAACTGATTACGCCGGGCGATTACCGCTTCGCCGCCTGGCAGGAAACGCTTCAATAACAGCTAGTCGTTTTTCCCGAGCGTGACGCGCAGGCCGTCCAGCTCCGCGCTCATGATCAATTGGCAGGACAAACGGGAATTTCCGCGGCGATCATAGGCCTCGTCCAGCATGTAATCTTCTTCGCTGCCCGGCGGCGCGAGCTTATCCAGCCAGCTTTCATCGACATAAACATGGCACGTTGCGCAGGCGCAGGCCCCGCCGCATTCGGCCTTCATCGGAAAACCGTGATCGCGAATGATTTCCATGACCCGCCATCCCTCGACCGCATCGATTGCATGCGTGACTCCTTCAAGATCGGTGACGAAAATTTTCATGATGGCCCTAGCGCGGAAAACGCGGCGGGCGCGGCGGCTCCGACATCATCGTCCGCACCGCATGGGCCATGCCGACGCTGGACGTCAGGACGATGATCATCTCAAACACAGGCTGCACGACCGCCATGATGATGCTGTAAATGGGCGAAACTACGCCTTCTTCAGCGCCCGGGAAAACCGTCATCAGCAACCGCGCGATAACGATGAGGATGACCGTAATGGGAACCAGACACATCATCCAGAGCCCGGCCATGTAAACCGAACTCATGAACCCTGCGATGCGCGTAAGAAAGGCGCGCGCCGTGATATTCATCGCCGCCGGGACGTAAAGCCAGAAGAACCGGAACGTCCAGATCAGGAAAATCATGATCATGATCGACGTCACATAAATTTCGATGCCGCCGGGCTCAGGCTTCGGCATGGGCGTTGCCGCCAGCTTTCCCTCGACCGCGCGCGCGACCATCGCCCATCCCAGCAGGAAAGAAGAGACAAGCTTGGTCAGGAGATAGATGACAACGCCCGCCATGATGGTGCGGCGAAGTTCCGCGGGATAATTTTCTTTCTCGCCGGGTTGAAACAGGGTGTGATAGCGCTCGCCGAACATGGCCATGCGTATGACAAGAACGGCGATAAAACCTTCCAGCAGATAGGCGGGCATGAGCACAAGCCCATGCCGCAGGACATTTTCCCCGAGATCCATCAGGTAAATCGCGGCGTAAGAGCCCATTTTGACGGCGATTGGCAGGCTGACGAGCGGCAGCAGCGCGTAACGTTCCCGCCATACATACCGGTAACCTGTGGCGGCTGATTCGACGAAATCAAATTTGGCCATGGAAGGGTGTAACAATTCATGGTGCCCAGAGCAAGGCTGTTGCCTTGGACACACTCATTCTTTATGCCTGTCCTATGGTTTCAGAAAGCAGAAAAATCATGGCCGCGTGGCTGTTTGGCTGTTGCGGGCTGGTTTTCGCGATGGTTGTCGTCGGCGCGATCACGCGCCTGACGGAGTCGGGCCTTTCGATCGCCGAGTGGAAGCCGTTGATGGGCGCCCTGCCGCCTTTAAATGATGCGCAATGGCAGCGTGTCTTCGAACTGTACCGGCAAACGCCCCAATTCCAGAAAGTCAATTCATGGATGGACCTTGCCGCTTTTAAAAACATCTTCTTCTGGGAATGGGCGCACCGTTTTCTCGGGCGGCTGATCGGCATCGTATACGCCCTGCCCCTGCTTTACTTCTGGTTGCGCGGAAAAATCCCGCAAGGGTACAAAATCAAACTGCTGGTCCCTTTCATTCTCGGCGGGCTGCAGGGCGCGCTCGGCTGGTACATGGTGCAGAGCGGCCTGGTCGACATCCCGGCCGTCAGCCATTACCGTCTCGCGGCGCATCTCGGGCTCGCATTCCTGATTTTCTGCGTGATGTTCTGGATGGGCCTGACGTTAAGCGGCGCTCGCCGCGAAAAAAATGCTGCGCTGTTTGTGCATGGATGCGTTGCGCTTCTCTTCCTTGTAATCACGATCTGCTGGGGCGCCTTCACCGCCGGCCTCGATGGCGGGCTGATCTATAATGAAACATTTCCCAAAATGGGCGGCGCATGGATCCCGCCCGAAGCGCGGCAAAGCATCATCGAAACACCGGCTGGCGTCCAGTTCCTGCACCGCTGGCTGGCGATTGCAACACTCGTCATCATCCTGTCTTTCTGGCTGCGCGGGATATTGAGGCGCGAGGCTTTCCCCGTGCTGCACGCTCTCGCAGGCATGATTTTGCTGCAGGCGGGCCTTGGCATTGCAACGCTGCTGAGCGGGGTCAATATCACGCTGGCCGTGCTGCACCAGGCAGGCGCGCTGACGGCGCTGATGCTGCTCGTCGCGGCGCTGCACCGTTTAAATCCAAAAAATTACTGATTGTCCTGGTTCTTGTCCTGGCCGGCGGAACCGGTTTCCGCGATGCTCATGATTTTGAGACCGGGCCTTTTCATGCCGCCGAGCACCGGCGCAACGCTTTCCTGCACGGGCGGCGCAACGCGCATGTCCATGCCGCCGCCTTGCGTGTCCTTGATCAGCTCTTCCTGCACCTCTGGCGGGGGCGGCTCGACTGAAATCGGGCGGATATGCTCCATGGGATCGGCCTGCACGGGCGCCGGCCTGCGGGCCGGCACGGCCGCGCGCGCCTCGACAACCAGGTCGCCGATCTTGACGCTCTCGACTTCCGGCACCGTTCTTTCTTCCGGCGGCGGTGCGATGAAACGGTCGACGATCCAGCGCGCATAAACATCCAGCGCGATCTTCCGGCCCATTTTAACGATAACGCCCTCTACATATTCCGCCTGCAGGATACCGGCGACAACGCTTTTGACTTCGATCGTCTGGAGAGTGTCGTACATCTCAAGCCGCCTGTCCTCGGCCTCTTGCTCAAGAACGGAGCGGCGTTCCTTGTCATGCGTGCCTATGCGGTCGAAGCGGGAGAGCTCCTCGCCGAAAATGAGCTGCGCCGCCTCCGGCCAGGCCGAGGTAAAGAGGTTGCGGCCGCTGATATTGTTCTTGATATACAAGGACTCAACCGCTTCCAGAAACTGCGGATAACGCTCTGAGGTCAGGGCTTTTTCAGCTTCCTGAGCGGTCATGCCTGCATGTGAATGATCCAGAACGTTCATATATCGAGGATACAGAATATTACGGGGACATACCAGTGTTGACGCGGGGCGCCGGGGTGGCCGGATCCTGGCGCATATATTCTTTCTCACGGTCAGCCATCTCGGCGGCAGCTGCAGGAAACAGGTCAGCGGCCCTTTGTTTCGATGAAGGCGGCGCATCGGTGGAAACAGGCCCCGTAATTGCAGGATCCGCCTTCGCTACGACAGCAGCAGGAGGGTCGTCTTTAAAGGCTTCGGGGAATTTTTTCCGCGTCCTCTCTTCATAAATGCCGCCATTCTCTTCCGTATAAAGCGGATTCTTGGAGCTGATTTTGGGTTGGTCAATAACCCAGTCCGGCGGCGTCGGCTTCGTCTCGCTGCTCTTGCTGTTGAAGAGATTCGTGATGCTCCTGCCTATGCCTGCAAAAAAGCCAACCTCCTCCGGGGCGTAAGAGCCGCCGCGCTGCATCCCGCTCGCCGTTCCTTCAATATGCTTAAACAGGGTAATAACGTCCGGCTTGCCGTTATTCATCAAATACGCGTAATTCACGCCGCCGCGCTGAAGGTCGGAATTGAAAACGATCGATGCCATTTTGGGATATTTCGCTCCAAGGTCGATGCCGTTATCGTTGAGATGGGTTCTGTATCTGTCAAGCGCCGTATGCTTGTCCATATTGCTCGGAAGAGTTTCGCGGAATTTTTTGAATTCCCCTTCGAAACGATCATATTCGGCCGTAATATCGAGCGTTTTGAATGAATCGTGCTTTTTCAGGTACAGTTCCTGCGACGATAGCGCCCTGCCTTTTTCATCACGCACCCCGTTGAAATCATCGCAGAATAAAACTCTGACCCGGCCCCGGCCCCCATAATCATCCTTGAGCAGTACGGGATTGGAGAGAGCGTAATACTGGCCGAGAACCTCGTCGCTGACCTTAAGAGCCATCGATCCATCACCGCCAGGAGAAATCGGGCCACGGGTTTTTGTGTCGAAGCCGCGCATCGCATAAGCCTCGCGGCGATCGCGCTCCATTTGGGCAACCTGCGCATCTATCACGGGGCGCATGGCCTCTTCCTTCACATGCTCCTGCCACATTTTGTATTCCCTGGCGACCTGCTTTTCAACATCCGGGAAAAACTGAACTTTGTCAGCGCTTAGCCTGTTGCGTATGTCCGTCAAAGGAATATGGGCGTAACGGGGTCCGGTGAGCATCTCCAGCGCCGGGCTCTTGAGATCGGCGCCCGGCACATTGTTGATTGCCCGGTTCAACGCAAGAATATCTTGATCTGTAACAGGCACAGCGGTGAGAACATTATCTTTCGTCACACCCATGACATAACGAGAATTTCCGTCTTTGAAGAACACAGGCCATTCCTTGCCGCCATTCTGCTCCACGCCGAGCGCGATCATCTTGTTCATGGTTTCAGCCATGCTGTGAGGTTTCAGGCCCAGATTTTTTTCAAAATCCTGGAGTTTTGAATCGATGGAGATTTCAATGCCCGGCCTTTGATGCGGAACCGACGAGCCTGAAGGCGCAGGCAAATCACCCCACTTCGTCTTCAGCGTATCCGCAAAAGCTTTGGCGGCGTCAGCGGGCGTCGCGCTGGCGCGTTGCTTCTCGGCTTCATCGAAAGCGCTGCTGACGGCCTGCGTGAAAGCTTTGCCCTGCTCGGGGTCGCTGTAACCCATCAATTTCTGAACGCCGTCCATGACGACGGATTTCAGTTCTTGGCTGGTTTTACCGTCGGCGCCTTGCGCAGCTTTGAGATAAAGCGCCTTTATCTGTTCCTGCGGATCAAGATGATCGACTTCATTCCGGATCTGGGCAAGCTCGGAGCTATGCTTCGAGCCCGGCATCAATTCGCTGAAACTGTAGCCGGTCAGGTTGACGAGCAGGCCGTCCATCAAACCCTTGGCCCTCGGGAATTTCGCGCCGATGAAATCGAATATGCCCTGGATGATCCATGCGCCGAGGCCGGTCAGCTTGACGGGCGGGCCTTCATAGAGTTTTTCGTGCGTAAATTTTTTGGCATCATGCAACGTATTGAGAGAACCGACGAGGGTCGTGATTTCGTCGCTGAATTTCTTTTTTTCATCCTCGTTGGTATTTTTCTTGAATTTATCTCCCAGCTTCTGAATCGCACCGACTATTTTCTGGCCGACCGCGGGCGTGTAATTGTAAATTTCATCGTCCGTCAGCCCGATATCTCTCTGCATGGTTTTTAAGACAGCCTGCAACGCTTTTTCTGAGTCCCGGTCGAAAACACCGTCGGCCTTGGCAAGGGTCGGAATTTCGCTTATCTCGAACAGGAGACTCCCCCCCAATCCGGATTTTGCCTTGGTCTCGCCGATATGCTCGTTGATACCTTTGCCGAGTTTGACGAGGGTTTCTTCAACAATTTTTGTGGCCTCCTCAGGCGACAGCATATTGCCGCTCACGGAAGAACCGGAGCCTGTCGCCTTGGACGCCGCACCTCTTTCACGCACATCCCTGTGATGCACATCTCTGTGCACGATCGTTCTTTCAACATATCCGGTGGCGGTAGCCGCGCTTGTCAGTTCGGACGGCCGCGCCAGCGAAACACCACCGGTCGGCGTTACAGCAGGCGCTGTCGTTTCTGAAGATGAAGGGGTAATAGAGACAACGGGCTTAACCGGCTCTGATCTTTTTGCAGGCGGTTCTTGTTTGACTTCAGGAGCAGGAGACGCAACGCCAATTGTTTTCAAGTGAATATCAGCGGCCTCAACGTCATCAACATATTGATGTGCATTTTCAAAAAATTTCAACACGCCGCCAACATTTTTCGGCTCTAGCAACCTGCCCTCAAACCCTGCCTTAACAAGATTCTGTCTGATCGTGTCTTTTGGAGCGATAATGACCGGTATCGGCTTGCCAAACGGGTTGGGCGCGAGCTTGGTAAAGTCCTGATCAATCGCATACGCTTCCAGAAGACCCATTTTCAGGGAATCCGCTTTATTCTTCTCGATCGATTTAAGGAGCTCTGCCTTTACTCCTGGCGTGAAAGGTGCGTTACTCGCTTTTTCATCGATGCCGATACGCAACAATGCTTTCAAGGCGGGATCAAAAGCCTGTTTGAATGCAGGATCGACCACACCACGCGTGTGACCGGGGCCTGTTTCAAAGCCCATCTCTTTCATGATGGAAACAAGACGTTCAACTGACTCGGGACTGGCCGCCATTAACAACACCCTCAAATACGGGCCTTTTTGGCCCTTTTTTAATTCACACTTACCGCCTTAACCCTTTGATCTGTATTTTATTTATAAATTAAAAAGTTTTTTAAAAGGTTAAGTTATAAAGATTATCGCATAAAACCGGGGTGGTTTTCAAATTTCAGTCGGCCGTCCGGCCAGGGCATGGTAAAGCCCAAGATACGCCCGGACGGTATTTTCCTTAGTGAATTCAGCCAGATAGCGCTTATACCCGTCCTCAATCAGTTGTTTTTGCAGGGCTTTATCGGCAACCAGCCGGGAGACGGCTTTTGCCAGCGCCCCGGCATCGTCCACGGGCGTCACCAGCGCATCCAGGCCGTCCCGGACATACTGGCTCGGCCCCTCGCTGGCGGTGGTTATGAGCGGTATTTTCTGCGCCCAGGCCTGGATGAAGACATTCCCGAACGGCTCACGCCGCGATGGAATCACGCAGATGTCAGCGGCGGCCAGCAGGTCGGCGCGGTCGGATCGCCAGCCGAGCAGTTTCACGCGTTCGCCCAGATTCAATTCAGCAATCAGTTTTTCAAGCGCGCCGCGCTCTGGCCCCTCGCCCGCGATCCATAAATAAACGCCCGGCAGTTCCGCCATGCTGCGGATGAGCGTATCGAAAGCCTTGTTCGGATGCAGGCGCCCCAGCGCCGCGAGCAGCGGCGCATCCTGCGGCGTGCCGAAATCGGAACGCCTCAGCGGATTGTGCGAAATTTCTTCCGGCGCGAAATTGTTGATGTGCGTGACCGCATCCTGCGCGATGCCGTTTTCGACCAGATAGCGGCGTATGTCCGGCGTGTTCGCAACGAAATGATCGGCGCTGGCGAAATATTTCAGCTTGTAATAACCGCCCAGCCGCGCCACGTGCGAATAACGCGGGATATTCATCGATCGATCCCACGAAGGCGTTTTCCACGCCGCGCGCGCCATCCAGCTCTGGACGATGTCGGGCCGGAATTTCCTGATGATCGAGGCGAGCCTCCAGCGCGTGAACACATCGACGCGGCCCCCGAAAGGCAGCGTATGAACCGTGATGCCCGCCGCGCGCAACGCGGGCACGCGGATGTCATTGGCGCGCGTGACGATCTCGATGGTTTCACCGGCCTCGTGCAGGGCGGTCGTGATATCGACGAAGGCTGTCTCGGCCCCGCCGCGTCCGGCGCCGGCCATGATCTGCAGGATTTTCATGACGGCATTTTCAACGCCGCGTCACTCTTTCGGTGCGGCGGACGGTTCGGCGGACTCCGCCGGCTTCTCTTCCGTTTTTTCTTCGGCCTTTTCCTCAGCCGGCTGCGTCGCGACCTGCGGCACGCTGACCAGCGTGCTGCGCAGCAAACGTATGAAATTTTCCTGCGTATCGCTCATTTTTTCCTGCAGATATTCGCAGGCGTCTTTTGTCGTCACCGGTATTTTTTCGACCTGCTTGGCGGCGAGGGCGCGGGTTTTATCGAGTCCCTTGAAAACCTTCTGGATTTGGGCCGGCTTGGTGTATTCCTGCGCCAGCACCATGTTGTCGACATTGGCCTCGGCCTCCTCGATCACGGGGTCGATCGCGCCATGCCATTCTTTCAGCCGCGCATCCATGCCCGCTTTCAGGTCGGGGTTTTCCTTGCCGCAGCCTTCGACCGCATTGTCGACATCACCCTGCACCATTTTCACGGTGCCGATAATGTTATAGTTGCTGTAGAGCAGGAAGAAATGCTTCTGCTCTTCGGGCTTGAGGCTGCCGGCAATTTCCTTGATGTCCGCAAAAACTTTTTCCGCCGCTTCCTGGTGCGCTCTGGCCTCAGGCGGAAGCTCGACCTTTTCTGGCGCAGTCTCTTTCGCTTCCTCTTTCTTCTCTTCCTTGGGAGCCTCTTTAACTTCTTCCTGCGCGGGCGCTTCTGCTGCTTTTTCTTCAGCCTTCACCTCGGCGGCGAGGGCGCCTTCTTCGGCGGCAAGGCTCACGGCTGCGCTGAAAGCCAGCATAAACAAGGCGAGGAAAATCGTGCGGGTCATGGGCGTAGGCGCTCCCTTCAGATGTGGAATGACATCTAACTTCTAGCAAAAAAAATATTACGAGGAAAGCGGCGCATGGCCTGCGCTGATTATGGACAAAAAAAGACCTGTATGATTTTGACCCGGGATATTCTGTCTTACGGGGGGTGGACGATCACCCGGAAATCATACAGGCCAGTGCGCATGACTGAGGTAGAAACTCTTGTCTTACCTGCTTTAGAAGGCTGCCTGCCCGTGCAACCTGAAAACTTCATCCGATCTTTGTCCCTAATTCGCTGGTCTTTCCGCCAGATTTGCCCTTATATTTAACATAACAATAAAATCTAAATACAAAGTAAAATAAATTCGAAATGGATTTGAGATTTATTTTTGCAACGCGCAAAAAATAAAAATTATCTAAAATTTTATGCAACCGTCGCATTCCCACGTTTATACTCAAGGCGCATGCATACCGACTCCCGCACATCCCAGCACGGCAACGCGCTCTGGTTCATCCTGGTGGCGATTGTGCTGCTCGCGGCGCTGACCGTTCTCCTCAGCCGGTCCGGCACCAATGTCGACCAGAGCGGCGATGTCGAACAGCAACGCATCAAGGCCAGCCAGATTCTCCGCTGGGCCAAGGGCGTGGAATCCGCGGTCGAACAGATGAAACTGCGCGGCATTTCCGAGAGCGATATCAGCTTTGAAAATACCGTCACCGCGCAGGATTACAGCAACGCATCCTGCGATGCGCACAAGGACCCGAATGAGTGCAAAATTTTTGCAACCGGGGGCGGCGGGCAGAATTATCTCACCCCCCCATCCGGCAGCGCCGCTCCGGGCAGCGAATGGATTTTCACCGGCGCAAATAATGTCGGCACCGCCGCCTACCCTGTTGGAACAACGGCGGCGGGAACGGGAAATGACCTGGTTATGCTGCTGCCTGACGCGAATGCGGCGCTTTGCAGCCAGATCAACCGCGACATGGAAATCGATGGCGGAATTCCAACAGACGCGACAGGCATCGCGCTGACGCCGTTCACAGGGGATTATGATGCCGCACTCGTGGTCATCGATGGCGACGGCCCGCCGTTCGAACTCAACGGCAAGGCCAGCGGCTGTTTCACCGACACGAATGCCACGCCCGACGTAACATATTTCTATTACGTCGTGCTGCCGCGTTGATTTAAAGGGAAATTATTCCGTCAGCCGGTTCCACCAGCCGCGCTTCTTCTCGCTCGGCGCTTCATTGAGCTTTTCGTGCTCTTTTTTCTCGTAAGGTTTGGGCGCGGGCCTTGCGGCTTCACGTGGTTCCCTTGGCGCTTCGAAAGATGTTGGTGCCTCGGGCTGGAAGCTTTCCCCGCGCGGCGCACTGTTTTGCTGCGGCCTTTGTTGCGGCTGCGCATTGCCGTCATCACGCGGCGCGCGATTGCCCTCGCGGTTGCCGTCACGGCCTGAATCGTAACGCCCGTTGCCGTTATTGTTGTTGCGTCCGCGCCCGCCGCGATGACGGTTGCGGCCTCCACGGCCTCCGCGCCCTTCACGTCCCTGCTCGCCGCGGCCACGGCCACGTTGATGCTGTTGTTCATCCGGATCGCGGGATATGTAACGGTCATGGCTTGCCTGGTGGGCGGCCGCGTCACGGAATTCATCCTCCTCGCCGAAATTATCCTGCGGAGCATTGAAATCCTGCCCGGCGGAATCGTCCTGGCTCTCGACGCGGTTGTCATTGTCGCGCCATTCACGGCGCCCGCGGCGTTTGCCGCCACGGCGTCCGCGGCGGCGGCCGCTGCGTTCCGGGCGGTCCTCGCGTGGATCATCGCCATGATCGGAATGACGCGGCCCGGCACCCGGATCGTCCTCATCGTGATGCTCTTCATCGGCGTGGGCGTCCGCGGCATCGTCATGATGATGATCGTCATGCCTGTGCGTGGTTTCCGTACGGATGATTTCCCGCTCCTGGGTGTCATCGTCGACATTCCCCGAGCCTTTTATAGCTTCGATGCGGAAACTGCTGGCGCCCAGCGTCTCATCGACGCGGATCAGGATATTCATGCCATAGCGCGTTTCGATCTCGCTGACATTCTTGCGCTTGTTGTTCAGGATATAAACCGCGACGTCATTCGAGACATGCGCGATCAACTGCTGTCCTTTGCGGCCCTTGATGCCTTCGGCCTCGATGGCGCGCAGCACGAGGATCGACATCGCATCCGCGGTGCGGATACGGCCGAGGCCTGCGCAATGCGGGCAGATTTCAAACTGCGATTCCGTCAGCGACGGATTGAGGCGCTGCCTTGAAAGCTCCATCAGGCCGAACGATGAAATGCGGCTCATCTGGATGCGCGCGCGGTCGGTCGAAAGCGCTTCGCGCACGCGGCGCTCGACTTTCGAGTTGTTGCGGCGGTCTTCCATATCGATGAAGTCGATGACGATCAAGCCGCCCAGGTCGCGGAGGCGCAGTTGACGCGCAATCTCGCTGGCGGCTTCCATGTTGGTTTTCAGCGCCGTCTCCTCGATATGGCGCTCTTTCGTCGCCTTGCCCGAGTTGACGTCCACGGCCACGAGGGCCTCGGTCTGGTTGATGATCAGGTAACCGCCCGACGGCAGCGTCACGCGCGCCTCGCCGATTTCGGCGATCTGCTCCTCAACATGATAGCGTGTGAACAACGGCACATCGTCCGTATGTTCGATCACGTTTTTCACATGGCTCGGGATCATCATTTTCATGAAATTCTTCGCGGTCTTGTAACCTTCCTCACCGGCGACGACGATCTGCTCGATATCCTTGCCGTAAAGGTCGCGCACCGCGCGCTTGATCAGGTCGGCCTCCTCGTAAACTTTCGAAGGCGCGGAAGATTGCAGCGTCAACTCGCGGATATTGTCCCAAAGGCGCATCAAATAGTCCAAATCGCGGTTGATCTCGGGCTTGGTGCGCGATACGCCCGCCGTGCGGACGATCACCGACATGCCGGTCGGCACCGTGATTTCCTGCATGATTTCCTTCATGCGGGCGCGGTCCTGGTAATTCGCGATCTTGCGCGAGACGCCGCCCGCGCGCGGGGAATTCGGCATCAGGACGCAATAGCGTCCGGGCAGCGAGAGATATGTGCTGACCGCCGCGCCCTTGTTGCCGCGCTCCTCTTTCGACACCTGCACGAGCATGATCTGCCCGCGCTTGATGACTTCCTGGATTTTATATTTACGGCGGAGGTTGAAACGGAAACGGTCTTCCTGGCTGTAATCCTCGCCGCCGAATTTCTCGACGCGGCCCGAACGGTGCGCCATGCGGTGACGGCCACGGCCGCCGCCGCGGCGTCCGCGGCGCGGGTAACGGTGACGCCCACCCCTGTTATTTCCTTCGCCTTCCTGCTGCTCGCCCTCTTGCGGCTCGTCTTCCTGGCCTTCGCCCTGGGGCATGGATTCTTCCTGCGGGCCTTCATCGGCATGCGCGGCATGATCGCCCTCTTCATGGGGCTGGAATTCATCGGCGTGCGGCTGTTCTTCCGCGGGCTCGTCGTGATGATGTTCATCGGCAGCCGCAGCGGTTTTACCGCCCTCGACGCCGCCGATCTCCTCGATCGTTTCATCCTCGCGCTCGAGATATTCGACATTGTCCTCGGACTCGTCCTGCGCCTGCACTGCGGGCGCCTCGGCGGCTTCTGCAGGCATATCCTGCTGCTCGCGCTCGCGTTCGGCCGCTTCCTGCGCCTCGATCATCGCCTGCTGCTCGGCAAGCAATGCCTCGCGGTCGGCAATAGGGATGCGGAAATAATCGGGGTGAATTTCAGCGAAAGGCAAAAACCCGTGCCGGTTGCCGCCGAAATTGACGAACGCGGCCTGCAGCGAGGGCTCGACCCGCGTCACCTTCGCGAGAAATATGCTGCCCTTGAGGGGTTTGCGGAACTTACTTTCGTAATCGAACTCGACGAGTTTTCTGCCGTCGACAACCGCAACCCGTGTTTCTTCATCATGGGTTGCATCAATTAACATCTTCCTGGTCATTTATAGTCTCCAATTGGCGCGAGGCTGCCAGCTCCATCGAAAAAGACCCACCTCTAGCGGGGGTACACTGATGGCGCGGCGCTTAAAGCGCACACTTAATTGCACAAATTTTGCTGAGACTGTTTCGCGAAACCCTGAGATTTCAATATACAGCGCGTAAACTTCCTCAGCCAACCGAGGTTACCTTACACCCCCCTGTTACAATTCACAATCATAAAAGTAAAAATCGATATAACTCTTTGTTTTATATACGAAACTCCGGCGAAAGCCGGCGCCCATAACCGTGTCGCCACTGAACCTATGGACCCCGGCCTGCGCCGGGGTTACGGTTAATTATGAACTTCTCTATTCCCGAAAAGGCCTCCATCGTCATCCTGACCGGCGCCGGCATCTCGGCCGAAAGCGGCCTGGAAACCTTTCGAGGGGCGGGTGGTCTATGGTGCGGCCACCGTGTCGAGGATGTCGCCACGCCCGAAGCCTTCGCCCGCAACCCGGCCATGGTCCATGAATTTTACAACATGCGGCGGCGGGGTTTGCTCAAGCCGGAAATAAATCCTAATCCCGCCCACCTCGCTCTCGCAGAGCTTGAACAAAAATGGCCGGGCGAAGTGTTGGTCGTGACGCAAAACATCGATGACCTGCATGAACGCGCCGGAACAAAGAACCTGATCCATATGCACGGCGAAGTGTTGAAAGCCTTCTGCCATTTCTGCCGCAGCAATATTGAATGCCGCAACGATCTTTCAATTGAAATGACCTGTGCGAAGTGCAGCAAAACCGGCGGCATCCGCCCCGACATCGTCTGGTTCGGGGAAATGCCCTACCGCATGGATGAAATTTTTGACGCTTTAGCGAATTGCGACCTGTTCCTCTCGATCGGCACGTCTGGGAATGTTTACCCGGCCGCCGGATTTGTCAGCGAGGCGCTGCGCCACGACGCCTTCACCGCCGAACTTAATCTGGAACCCTCGCTCAACGCATCCATTTTCCATGAAAGCCTCACCGGTCCGGCTACTGAAACTGTTGTACGTTTTGTGAATAATCTTCTGAAATAACCGCCTTTGTCATCCCGGCGAAAGCGGGGATCCATTCATCCGCTTGCTTTAAAGTCTGAATTTGTCCCCCGTCTTTCCATGGATTCCAGCTTTCGCTGGAATGACGAAAGAAAAATGCCATGCTATAAAGAACCGATTCAATTTATACAGAGTAATCATTTTGCCCGTCCTGAAACCGTTCCATTTTTTTCTTTTGGTTATGTTGCTCGGTATTTTCATCCCGGAACGCGCGCACGCGCTGAGCGTCAACCAGGTCCGCTTCGGCGCGCACCCTGACAAAATCCGCCTTGTGCTTGATCTCAGCCAGAAAACGGATTTCCGCGTCTTCGCGCTCGCCAATCCCTACCGCATGGTCATCGATCTGCCGGATTTCGAGTGGCGCGCGGGCAACGCCAGCACCACGCCCTCTTCCGGTGTAACCGCGCTTCGCTACGGCAACCTCCAGCCCGGCATTTCGCGCATTGTGTTCGACATGGCGAAACCTGTCTCGGTGCGCGGCGCATTCATTATCCCCGCGCAAGGCAACCAGCCCAACCGGCTCGTCGTCGATTTCACGCATGTCAGTGAAGATGTGTTCCAGCGCAACAAGGATATCTCGCACGGCACGCTTGTCACCAGCGCGCAGCTTCTGGAAGTGCCCCGGTCTGTGCCCGCACAGAAGCCCACCCTGCAGAGCTCTGTTTATAAACCTTTGATTATCATTGATGCAGGCCATGGCGGTGTCGATCCCGGCGCCCGCGGCGTCAACAAGACGAACGAAAAGAACGTAACGCTGGCGCTGGCGAAACAACTGAAATCCGAACTGGAAGGCACGGGCCGCTACCGCGTGGCGCTGACCCGTGACCGCGATATCTTTATCAAGTTGCGCGAGCGTGTTGCGATCGCCCGCAGGCAACAGGCCGACCTGTTCATATCCATCCACGCGGACTCGATCGAGAAATCCAATGTCTCCGGCGTGTCCGTCTACACCCTTTCGGAAACCGCGTCCGACGCCCAGACCGCGAAACTCGCCGCGCAGGAAAACCGCGCCGACCTGATCGCCGGGCTCGATCTCAGCGTCGAGGATGAAGATGTCGCGAGCATCCTCGTTGATCTCGCCATGCGCGATACGATGAACCAGTCCAATTTTTTCGCCAACACCTTGATCGAGAAGCTGCGCCGGCGGCAGGTGCGGCTGCTGGATTCCCCGCACCGCTCCGCCGGCTTCGCTGTGCTGAAAGCTCCCGATATTCCATCCGTCCTTGTAGAAGCTGGATTTATGTCAAACAAAAAGGAGGCGGAGCTGCTTAATACGCCTGCACACCGCGCGAAAATCGCGCAGGCCCTGGCCGGAGCCGTGGATTCCTATTTCGAGCAGGTACGTAAAAACCAGCGAATTTAAGGTTTTTAGGCGGCTTTGGGATTTTTATAAAAAGTTCCGCCTGCCGCAGGAAATAAATCCCAAGAAAAACTGATAATTTTTTAAAAACAGGGTGTTCAACCTCATTTCAATTGTATATAAGAGTCCAAACGAACAGGTTTTGCCCGTTACCGGGCCACATGTTTTTGTTTGTTAAACCAACTATGAATGAGGAACTAACAATGAAAAAACTTCTTGCTACACTGATGATCGCAGGTACGGCTATGACGCTGGCAGCTTGCGACACGACGGGAACCGGTAACGTTGAGACGGCCGCTCCGTATGAATCCGAGCGTACCGCTTCGGGCCAAACCGTTGCTCCTGCTCCGCAGGCTGAGCGCGTATTCCGCAGCACCCAAAGCAAGTAATTCTTGCTTCAATAATTCAAAAGCTGCCCTTAATATTAAGGGCAGCTTTTTTATTGCCTGCAATTAACTGATAAACCGGCACGGGGAAAACGCATGCAGCATGTTTCGAAAATACTGGCCTTCCTGCTCATAAACGCCGCGGGCTTCATGAGCGTGCCGCTCTGCTTCATCCTCGTCACCAAGCTCGGCCTGCTGACAATGCCGCGCGAGGACCTGGAACTGCACGCATTCAAAACCCAGTTCATGCACGGCACGTACATAACGTGGCTGGTCTGCGCGATATTCAGCCTCGCTTATTTTTTCCTTAAGGGGAAAGAAAGACTTCTCTTTCTGTGGGCGCCGCTCGTCGTTCCCGTATCTTACGGGTTATACGTTCTCTTCACGCGCTTCTCGAGCTGAGGCTTCATTTTCTTGCCAGGATCGATATTCAGATCCTGAACGTTTTCCTCGCCTTCATACATGGCTTCCAGCGCCTGCGCGGCTTCCTGCTTGATTATTTTGCTTTGCGCCGCTTTCTCCTGCTTGGTCACAGGCTCGTCGGCGCCGACAACCTGTTCATGCTCGGGCTTGTACCCGGCGCGGCGCGCGATCAGGATCGGATAGCCGCGGCGCTCTTTCACGGCCTTGCGGATGACCGGCCATTGCAATTGATCCTTGTTGACGCCGGCGGCGGCGATGATGCGCTCCATATCCTTGTTGGATAAGCGAGCCGACACGATCTCGCCGGTCTCCTCCATGCGGATCGCCTGCTCGATTTCCGGATGCGCCTCGAGATAAAGCCCGTTATCGATCCAGGCGAGCTTGATCGGCTGGTCGACGACGGTCACCTGCGTGCCGACGGGGATCAGGTTGTAAAGCTCGATAATCCCTTCCGGGTAAAGACGGATGCAGCCGCTGCTGATGCGTCTTCCGATTCCAAACGCGCGGTTCGTGCCGTGGATGGCATAGGTCGGCCAGCCGAGATAAAGCGCGTGCGTGCCCATCGGGTTTTCAGGTCCCGGCGGCATGACGGCAGGCAATTCAGGCTTCTCGCGGCGCATGCGGGCGGTCGGCGTCCAGATCGGCCCTTCCACCTTGCGCACCACCTTGGTCGTGCCGAGCGGCGTATCCAGGCCTTCACGGCCGATCCCGATCGGGTAGGAATTCGGCGCGTTGTCGCCGTTCACGAAAGCATACAGGCGCATCTCGGGCAGGTTGATCACGAGCCCCTTGCGCGGCGCATCCGGCAGCAGGTGGCGCGTCGGCAACACAAGCCTGGTGCCTGAGCCCGGAAGCCAGGGATCAACAGCCGGGTTTGCTGCGCGCATCTCGACGAAGCCGAGATTATAATCGCGGGCGAGATAAACGAACGTGTCCTCGTATTTCGCGCGGTAATCGGTCATGTCGCCGATATAAGGCAGCGCATATTCAGCCTGTGCAGCAAAAGGCGTCAGGACCAGCAGCAATGTCAGAAGAATCTTTTTCATTTATATCCGTTTATCCAGCTCAGCGACGACCCGGCCCATGAATTCCTCGGTCGTCAGCCATTCCTGGTCTTTGCCGATCAGCAGCGCAAGGTCCTTGGTCATGTGCCCCTCCTCGACGGTTGAGACACAGGCTTGTTCCAGCGTTTCGGCGAATTGGGCCAGAGCGGGATTATTATCGAATTTTGCCCGGTATTTCAAGCCTTGGGTCCAGGCGAAAATCGAGGCGATCGGGTTGGTCGAGGTCGGTTTTCCCTCCTGGTGCAACCGGTAATGACGGGTAACGGTGCCATGGGCCGCCTCGGTTTCGACCACGTCACCCCCGGGGGTCAGCAAAACCGACGTCATCAACCCCAGCGAGCCGAAACCCTGAGCCACAACGTCGGATTGCACATCGCCGTCGTAATTCTTGCAGGCCCAGACAAAGCCGCCTTCCGACTTGATCGCCTGCGCCACCATGTCGTCGATCAGGCGGTGCTCGTACCATAATTTCCGCTTGTCGAATTCCGCTTTGAATTCCGCCTCGAAGATAGTCCTGAAAATTTCGATGAACCGCCCGTCATATTGCTTGAGGATCGTATTTTTAGTCGACATGTACAGGGGATAATTTTTCTGCAGCGCGTAATTGAAACACGCGCGCGCGAAGCCTTCGATCGATTCATCGAGATTGTACATCCCCATCGCCACGCCGCCGGATGGAAAATCAAAAATCTCCCACTCCTGTTTTGCACCTGATTTAGGTTCGTAAACGAGCCTCAGTTTCCCGGGCCCCGGAATTTTCACATCCGTCGCCTTGTATTGATCGCCGAACGCATGACGGCCGATAACAATCGGTTTTTTCCAGCCGGGAACATAAAGCGGCACGTTCCTGCACGTGATCGGCTCGCGAAATACCGTGCCGTTCAGGATGTTGCGGATCGTGCCGTTCGGCGATTTCCACATTTTCTTCAGGCCGAATTCCTTCACCCGCGCCTCGTCCGGCGTGATGGTCGCGCACTTCACCCCGACGCCGTATTTCTGAATCGCCTGCGCAGCATCCACCGTGACCTGGTCCTCGGTCTTGTCGCGGTTCTGGATCGAGAGGTCGAAATATTTCAGGTCGATATCGAGATACGGCAGAATCATGCGCTCGCGGATCATCCGCCAGATAATGCGGGTCATTTCATCGCCGTCTATTTCAACAAGCGGCGTCGCGACTTTGATTTTTGCCATGCTCAAGCTCCTGTCCGCACATACTAAAACCGATCGGGCCTTAAGAAAAGACCTACACTACTCAGGAACTTCGTAAGTCGCGGAACGTTTGAGAGGCCTGATCAAAGAAAGGAATTTAATCATGGCTACAGATGTTAATAATAACGACCATAGCGGTCTCTACTTCATCGTCGGCGCTCTCGTTGTCGTCGCTGTTGTTGCCGGTGTCTGGTTCATTCAGAACGACGCGGCGAATACCGGCGCACCCTCGGTTATTGAGCGCACCGAACGCACAATCGAACGCACCACGACCGGTGACAACGATGCCGGGTCCGGTTCTCTTGAAATGAGGATTGATGAAGACGGCGCATCGGCCACGACACGCAGCAACGACTAGGCGTTTTTAAACAATTCTTCTATTTTCTCGCGCACGGTCAGATAGGCCTTATCGAAGATGCCGCTTTTGGCGATGCGGCCTTCGCCCTGCTTGAAGACTTCGTACATCATATCCTTCGGACCGACTTTGCGCAGAACGAATTGCAGATACGGCGATTCGTTCTGCGCCTTGTAATATGTATAGCTCGCGACCCCCTCGTCGAAGTCGCATTCCACGGTCCTGTAAGTGAGAATTTTGGCCGAAGCCGCCCGGCAGTAAAGATCGTCCAGTTTCTTGAACTGGCTCTGCGTAAAGCCCGTTTTTGCGGCAAAAGAGGGGTTGGTAATGACTTCAAAACCCATATATAAATGTAACATTTTCACCCCCTGTTGTCATCCCGGCGCAAACCGGGATCGAGTGGGTAAATGGCAACCCGATTCCGGCTTACGCCGGAATGACATTGAAAAAGGATGATATATGGCCTTGCTTCACACCCCCACCAAAGACAGCAATTTCTATGCCGCCCCCTTCAGCCTCAGGGACGTATCGGGCAAAACCCTCTCTTGGGACGACGTAAAAGGCGAAAAAGGTACGCTGGTCATGTTCATCTGCAACCACTGCCCTTACGTAAAGGCGGTGATCGACCGCCTCGTCGAGGATTGCAAGGCGCTCCAGGCCGCAGGGATCGGCTGCGTCGCTATCATGCCCAACGATACCGAAAACTATCCCGACGATTCCTTTGAAAACATGCAGAAATTCGCCAAAAAGCACGGCTTTACCTTCCCGTATTTGATCGACGAAACGCAGCAAACCGCCCGGGCCTATGACGCCATCTGCACGCCTGATTTATTTGGCTTCAACGCCGATGGCCGCCTTGAATATCGCGGCCGGGTCGACAGCGCCGGGCCGAACCCGGCCAATGACAGCACTGTCCGTGAACTGCGCGACGCCATGCTGCAGGTGGCAAAAACCGGCGCCGCCCCGGCAAAACAATCGGCGTCCATGGGTTGCTCGATTAAATGGAAGTAACTGAAAACACTGGAATCCCCCCGAAATATCACTAAGATAGCGCCGGTAACAACAAGGTGACCTCATGACGGATATTCTTGCCGAAATCGATGCGGCCATGCGCCAGGAGCGCATGGAGAAATTCTGGAAGGAAAACGGCAAAACGCTGATTTTCTTTGTCATCGCGACGATTGTCATGACCGGCGTTATCTCCGGCTACCGCACGTGGGACGCAAATGTAAAGGCCCGCGACACGGAACAGCTCCTGCTGCTGACGGAATCCAAGGATTTCCCGGACAACATCAAGGACGCCAAGCTTGATCTTCGTCCCGGTCTGCGCGGCATCGCGCTGGTCAATGGCGCCCAGACTTACCTTTCCCAGAAGAAAGATGCGGAAGCGCTCGCGCTTTACACCAGGGCTGCCGATGACAATTCCATTCCCGGCGAAATTCGCGGTCTCGCCATATTGATGCAGGCGCGTCTCAGCAAAAATCCGGATGATGAAAAAATGACCAAAAATCTCGATTCAGTCGCCCGCGACAACAACAGCCCGTGGCAATACCACGCCAGGCTGGAAGCCGCCGCCTTGGCCGCGCAGAAGGAAGATTACAAGCTGGCGCGCGATTACCTTGCCGGCGTCATGGACCAGAAAAAAGTGCCCGGCCCGCTTTATCAAAAAGCAATGGCGCTCGATCACGTCTATGCCCTGAGAGAACAGGAAAAAGCCGGGACCGCGGAAAACGGCAAGGAAGGATCATAACATGACTCATAAGAATTTATTGCTGCTGCCCCTGCTTGCTCTTCTTTTTTTGTCAGCCTGCTCCGACAAGGACGACAAGCCGCCGCTGGAAGGCGAGCGCCTTTCCGTTCTGGAACTGCAAAACGCGCTGGAGCCGGACGACGCCGCGCTGAGCGCGCAAGGTCTTGTCACGCCCGAGCCGTGGCGCAATGAATTCTGGCCGCAGGCCGGCGGCTATCCAAACCACTCGATGCAAAATCTCGCGCTGAATACCGGCGCGCTGAAGCGTGTCTGGAGCGCCGATATCGGCACCGGCACAACCGATGAACTGCCGCTGACCGCGCAGCCCATCGTCGCCGATGGCAAAGTATTTACGCTCGATACGGATTCACAGCTTTCGGCATTTGACGCCAACACCGGCAAAAATATCTGGCGCGTGAATGTCCGCAAGAAAAAAGAAAAAGACGACCCCGTCATCAGCGGCGGCGTTTCGTTCGGCGGCGGCGTTCTGTATGTGACCAACGGATATGACGAAGTGCTGGCGCTCAAACCCGCCGACGGATCGGTCTTCTGGCGCAAGAAAATCGGCGCCCCCTCGCGCAGTGCACCCACAATTCTCGACCAGCGCGTTTTCATCAACACGCTCGACAACCGCCTGCTGGCCCTGAACGCCGTCAATGGCGAAGTGCTTTGGGAATACACCGGCCTGGCCGAAAGCGCCGGCTTGATCGGCGCGGCCAGCCCCGCCGCCAGCCGCGACATCGTCGTGCCGGTCTTCTCCTCGGGCGAAATCACCGCGCTGCGCGTTGAAAACGGCTCGGTCGCGTGGTCCGACAATCTTTCAAGCTCGCGCCGCCTCGGCAATCTCGGCAGCATCACCGACATCAAGGCGCATCCGGTCATCGACAAGGGCCTCGTCGTCGGCATCAGCTTCAGCGACCGCCTCGTGGCGATCGACGAGCGCACCGGCAGCCGCGTCTGGCAGCGCGAAATCGGCGGCTCCAACACGCCGTGGCTCGCGGGCAATCATTTGTTCGTTCTGTCGCTGAATAATGAACTGATAGCGCTGGGCCGCGAAACCGGCTCGATCATCTGGGTCACGAAACTGCCGCGCTTTGAGGATGACGAACCGGTTCTCTTCACCGGACCCATCCTCGCCGGCGGACGCCTGTTCGTATTCGGCAGCGGCGGGCGCGTGCTCGAAATCAAACCAGACACCGGCAAAGTCATCACCGAATGGGATGCGGGCGACAGCATCCTGATTGCGCCGGTCATCGCGGGCGGAACGATGTATACGCTATCCGAAGACGGAACGCTAACAGCATATAAGTAACAAGCAATAAGTTTTAAGAATGGCAAAAACATTCTATGATCTGGAAGTTTACAAACGCTCTTACGCAGCAGCTTTAAAAATTCATGTTTTAAGTCAGGAACTCCCAAAGGCAGAGCAATATAGTTTAGCCGACCAAATGCGAAGGGCCAGCCGCTCTATTTGCGCCAATCTGGCCGAAGGCTTCTCGAAACATCATAGTTCAGACGCGGAATTCAAACGGTTTATTTCCATGGCGATTGGATCAAGCAACGAAATGATTGTCTGGATGGATTTCTGCTCGGATTTTAAATATGCAGACACAACAAAAATTACTGAATTAAAACAGGAATATACAGAGTTGGGAAAAATGCTTTACAAGCTTTCAAAAAATTGGGTTACAAGATGACTTATCTCTTACCACTTATGAACTTACCACTATGTTAACCCTCGCCATCGTCGGCCGGCCCAATGTCGGCAAATCAACGCTTTTCAACCGCCTGGCGGGTAAAAAACTCGCCATCGTCGACGACACGCCCGGCGTGACGCGCGACTGGCGCACGGCGGAAGGCCATCTCTTCGGTCTCACCATGACCATTGTCGACACGGCGGGCCTCGAGGAAAGCTTCGACAATTCCATCCAGGGCCGCATGCGCAAACAAACCGAGGCCGGGGTAAAACAGGCCGACGTCGTTTTGTTTGTCGTCGATGGCCGCCAGGGCCTGACGGCGATGGACAAGCATTTCGCCGAATGGCTGCGCCGCCAGAAAAAGCCCGTCATCCTCGCGGTCAATAAATGCGAAAACGAAAAAGCCTCGATGGCCGGACTCGCCGAAGCCCACGCCCTCGGCCTTGGCGCGCCGGTGCCGATTTCCGCCGAGCACGGCGACGGCATGGAGCTTTTATACGAAATGCTCGCCCCGCACTTCCCTGAAGAAACCGAAACCGGGGAAACGGGAGAAACCGCGAACGAGGATTTCGCCGCGCTCGACGAAATCGAGGGGCGCGAGGATTTCGAATTCGAGCAGGAAGAGGACGACCCGGAAAAACCGCTGAAAATCGCCATCGTCGGGCGGCCCAATGTCGGCAAATCGACCCTGCTGAATTCCATCGTCAACGACCAGCGCGTCATGACCGGGCCGGAAGCCGGGATCACGCGCGATGCTATCGCCGTCGACTGGAATTATAAGGGCCGCGCCTTCAAGCTCGTCGATACCGCCGGCATGCGCAAAAAAGCCCGCGTGCAGAACAACATCGAGAAAATGTCGGTCGAGGATTCGCTCCGCGCCATTCGCCTCGCCCAGGTCGTTATTCTCGTTGTCGATGCCGCCGACGCGTTCGAAAAACAAGACGTCCAGATCGCCGCGCACGTGATCGAGGAAGGCCGCGCCCTCGTCGTCGCCATCAATAAATGGGATGCCGCGAACGACCGCAAGAAATTGTTGGAAGAAATCGAATACGGCCTCCAGGCCCAGCTCGCGCAGGTGAAAGACCTGCCTCTCGTCACCATCTCCGCGCTGAACAACAGCAATATCGACGGCCTGCTCGAAACAGTTTTAAAAACCTATGAAATCTGGAACAAGCGCATTTCGACGGCGGGCCTGAACCGCTGGCTGCGCGCCAAGGAAAGCCAGAACCCCGCACCGCTCGCCAATGGCCGCGCCAACCGCCTGAAATATATCACGCAGGTGAAAACGAGGCCGCCCACATTCGCGATCTGGGTTTCAAAACCAGACGCCTTGCCCCAGACGCACAAGCGTTTCATCATCAACGGACTGCGCGATGATTACGACATCCCCGGCGTGCCGGTGCGGCTCCTGATCCGCGCCAGCAAAAACCCCTATAGCGATGATTGATCAGAGCGAGATAATCTCGCCATGCGTGCTGCAATTCGCCGCCACCAGCCTGAGATAGGCAGGCACGACATCCTCCGGCGTTTTCATCGCGCCCTGGAAACCGCCCGGAAACGCCTTGCGCAGCATGGCTGTATCCACCGGGCCCGGACTGACGAGATTGATGCGCAGGTTCGTTTTCGCCGTTTCGCCCGCGTAGGTCTGCGCGAATAGATTGAGCGCCGCCTTCGTCGCGCAATATGGCCCCCAATACGCCATCGCCTGCTCGCCCAGCCCCGACGTCGTGAACACCACGCGCCCCGCATCCGAGCCGCGCAGCATGGGGTCCAGACTCCGCACCAGCCGCACATTCGCTATGACGTTGACAGTGAACGCCTTCTCCCATTCTTTCGGCGCGATCTGGTTGACGGGCCCGAGCGTGCCGAGCACTGCCGCATTGCCGATGAAAATATCCAGCCTGCCGAAACGCTCATATATTGAAGGACCAAGCTTGTCGACTTCATCAAGCTTTGCGAGATCCAGAGGGATCAATGTCGCCTTGCCGCCGAAACCGCGGATTTCATCATCCACTTCCTCGAGCGCGCCCTGCGTGCGGGCGAGAAGAATGACATGCGCGCCTTCTTTCGCTAGACCCTTGGCGACCGACGCGCCGATGCCGCGCGAGGCGCCCGTGACCAGTGCAACGCGTCCTGATAACGAAGCCATCAGCTTTTCTTGCGTTCACTAAGGACGGAAACCTTGCCGTTGCCGCAATGATTGATGTTGTCGACCAGCTCGACCGCGTAATCGCCGGTGAAACACGCGTCGCAGAATTGCGGGTTCTTGGCGTTGCGCTTGACGTTATCGATCGCGCGGTAAAGCCCGTCGATGGAGATGTAGGCAAGCGAGTCCGCGCGGATAAATTTGCAAATCTCGCCCACCGTTTTTTGGTGCGCGAGCAATTCCTCGGTGCGCGGCGTGTCGATGCCGTAGAAACAGCTATGCGTCGTCGGCGGCGAGGAAATACGCATGTGAACTTCCTTCGCGCCCGCCGCGCGCACCATCTCGACAATTTTCCGAGATGTCGTGCCGCGCACGATGGAATCGTCGATCAACACAACCCTCTTGCCTTTCAGATAGGCGCGGTTGGCATTGTGCTTCAGTTTCACGCCAAGGTGACGAATGTGATCGCTCGGTTCGATGAATGTGCGGCCGACATAATGGTTGCGGATGATGCCGAGCTCGAACGGCACGCCGCTTTCCTGCGCGTATCCAATCGCCGACGGCACGCCGCTGTCCGGCACCGGAACGACGAGGTCAGCGCCCGCGACAGGCGATTCACGCGCTAGTTCTTCACCGATACGTTTACGCATTTCATAGACGGAGCGGTTTTCCATGAAGCTGTCGGGCCGCGCGAAATAAATATATTCGAAGATGCAGAATTTCGACGGCTTTTTCGCGAACGGGAACTGTGAAATCACGCCTTTCTTCGTCAGCGTCACCATCTCGCCCGGCTTGATTTCGCGCACATATTCGGCGCCGATAATGTCCAGCGCGCAGCTCTCGGACGCGAGCACATGGCCTTTGCCGATTTTGCCCAGAACCAGCGGACGAATGCCGTGCGGGTCGCGCAGACCGATGACGGAATCTTTCAGCAGGATCACGAGTGAATACGCGCCCTTGATTTGCGTCAGCGCATCGATGATCCGGTCTGTGATGTTTTTCTTTTGCGACAGCGCCACCAGATGAACGATGACTTCGGTGTCGCTGGTGGACTGGAAGATCGCGCCGCGCGAGACGAGCTCTTTTTTAATCGTCATCGCGTTGGTTAAATTACCGTTATGCGCGACGGCGAACCCGCCGAAATCCATGTCGGCATGCAGCGGCTGGACGTTGCGCAGATGCGTCTCGCCGGTGGTGGCGTAACGGTTATGGCCGATGCCCGATTTACCCTTCAGCGCCTCGATGACTTTTTTATCGCTGAACGTGTCATCGACAAGACCGAGCGCGCGCTTGGTGTAAAGCTGCTCGCCGTCGGTAGTGACGATGCCACAGGCTTCCTGGCCGCGGTGCTGGAGCGCATGAAGGCCGAGCGCCACGTGCGCCGACGCATCGTCATGGTTATAGATGCCGAAAATTCCGCATTCTTCATGGAGCTTGTCGTCATCAAACGGCGTTGCCATTATTCGTTCGGTGCCTCGTCTGCCGGAAGCCGCTCCTGACCGGTCGGCCTGTTTTCAAAAAGCTGGTCCATTTCGTCGCGGAATTCCTCGGTATAACCCGAACTGCCGCCTTCCGCGGGGGGCAGATCTTCCTCGCGCGGCGCGCCGCCCTTCAGGATATCCATCTGCTGCAGCTTCTCACGGGTTCCGGCGCTTTCCTTGATCGTCTCGGCGTCTTCCTTGAATTTCTCCACGGTCGAATCCGGGACCATGTCGAGCAGCGCAACCGAAACCTTGTCGACATAGAAATAGGTTTTGCTGTCCTTGAACCATTCCCCGCGCTGCTCGTCGCTGGTAATGAGCTGCATCACCATGACCGGGATGGAAACCAGCAAAATGCCGCGGGCGATGCCGAATATTACGCCCAATGTACGATCGACCGGGCCGAGGCCGATCGCGCGGGCGGTTTCGGCGAGAACGTGGCTGACGATCGAGAGCACCAGCGCGACGACTATGAAGATTATACCATATGCGAGGATCGCGGCGAGAATGTCGTAGGGCAAAACGCCCATCAGCTTTTCCGGCTCGACGCCTTCTTTCACGCCAAGCCAGTCTTTCATGAAAGGCAGCAGAATCGGGCCTGCATACCACGCCGCGGCGAGGCCGCCGACAACGCCGAAAATGGTCAGGACTTCGCGGATCAGGCCGCGCAAAAAAGATATGAAAGCTGAAATAATCGTGATGATAAGAACGATGACGTCGAAGACCATGGTGCATCCGCCTGCTGCTGGGGTCCGGAGCACCTATACATAGGCAAACAAGGCCCGAAAAGCAAGGGTTTCCCGGCCCCTAAGCCACCTGCCTGATCTGCCGCCCGGCGAACATATCGGCCAGTTCCTGCACATGGCCTATTTCGGTGGCAGGCATGGCGGGAGAACCGGCCCGTTTCTTCTTGCCAGCCGGGATGACGGCCTGCCTAAACCCAAGCTTCGAAGCCTCCTTCAGCCGCTGGTCGGGCTGGGCGACCTGCCGCACCTCGCCGGCGAGGCCTATCTCGCCGAAAAAGACCGACTCAGGGGGAAGCGGCCTGCCCTGCGACGCGCTGATGAGGGCGGCGGCGACGGCAAGGTCCGCCGCCGGTTCCTGGATGCGGATGCCCCCGGCGATGTTGAGGAAGATATCGCAGCCCGAAAGCTGCAGCCCGCAGCGCGTCTCCAGCACCGCGACGATCATGGCGAGACGGTTGGGATCCCACCCCAGAACGGCGCGGCGCGGAGAACCTAATGATGAAGGCGCCACCAGCGCCTGGACCTCGACCAGTATCGGCCGCGTTCCTTCCAGCGCAGCCAGTACCGAACTTCCCGCAGCATCTTGATTGCGCTGGGCGAGGAACAGGGCTGACGGGTTTTCAACTTCTACAAGACCTTCCGAGGCCATTTCGAACACACCGATTTCGTCCGTCGGTCCGAAACGGTTTTTCACGGCGCGTAAAATCCGGAACTGGTGGCTGCGCTCACCCTCGAAATAAAGGACGGTGTCGACAAGGTGCTCGAGCACGCGCGGCCCCGCGATCTGGCCGTCTTTCGTGACATGGCCGACGAAAATCACCGCGATTCCCCGTGTTTTCGCGGCGCGGATGATTTCCTGCGCCGACGTCCGCACCTGCGTCACCGTACCGGGCGCGGAGTCGATCGTATCGATGAACATGGTCTGGATGGAATCGATCACCAGCAGCGAAACCGGCGTCGCGGTGTTTTCCATGGTCGCGACGATATCGCGCACATTCACCGCCGCCGCGAGCTCCACGGGCGCATCGCCCAGCCCGAGGCGACGGGCGCGCATGCGCACCTGTTCGATCGATTCCTCGCCGGAGACATAAACGCAGCGCGTGTTTTTGCGTGAGAGCGCACAGACCGCCTGCAGCAACAAGGTCGATTTACCGATACCCGGGTCGCCGCCGATCAGGAGCGCAGAACCCGGAACCAACCCGCCGCCGGTCACGCGGTCGAATTCACCGATGCCCGTCACGTGGCGGGGATAATCGCGCTCAGAACTGCCCGCGAGGCTGACGAGTTCAATCTCCCGCCCCCTCTTTTTGCCCAGCCCCTTGGGCGCGGAAGCCTGCACGACCTCCTCGGCAATCGAATTCCATTCATTGCAGGCTTCGCACTTGCCGCTCCACTTGGAGTGGGTGGAGCCGCAGGCCTGGCAGACGAAATTGCGTTGTGTTTTTGCCATGTATTTGTTCCGGCATGCTTATTCGGTTTCACTACGGCCATTTTCGGAGGGTGGGGGGTGGGCCTGTAGCCCTGCCCCCGGAGTCCTCCAAAACGACTCGTACTCTCTTTGTACCGGAACAAAAGGAACAAATCAAGAACGATCTAAAAGGGTGATTTTAAGCCGCCGTGGCCTTTATATCCGCCCATTCCTGCGCGAAGACCTCGCGCGGCGGCAAATGCATGCCCTGCATATAATGAATGTTCTTGTGATGGCGCTGGAGCTCGGCGGCATGCTCGGCGCTTTTCACCCCTTCCGCGACCAAGTAAGCGTTGGGCAGCGTCGCGTTGACCAGCGCCATGAGATTGTCGAGCGACATTTTTTCGCCGGGCTTGGTCATCACCCATTTGCGGTCGAGCTTGATGAAATCGACGATCTGCTCGAACTGCGACAGGCGGAAAATATCATTCAGCGAAAGTCCCACATCATCGATGGCGAACGCGATGCCGATGCGGCGGCACAGATCCAACACGCGCGGGCTCATGATTTCGGACGGCGCGCTTTCATGGATTTCAAAAATGATTTTCTGCGTGGCGGACAGCTTCATGGCCTCGATGACCGGCAGCACGGTTTTGATGAACCCGGCATCCCGCAGCGAACGGCCCGAGACATTGACCGAAACCTGTTGCTCATCGCTGTCCCGGAATTGCTGCACGGCGCAGAGCGCGAGAACGGTGTCGATCTCCGCCGCCATGCCGTTATCGTAGAACGCCATGATCGCCTTGTATGGCGGCAAAGCCGCGCCAGCCGCGTCTTTCAGGCGCAGCAGCATTTCGCCGGGCTGCGGCAGCGGCGCGTCCTTATGCACCTTGTGCCACGGCTCGATGCCGAAGATTGGTTTTTTTTGCGTGATGGCTACGCTGAGAGATTCAAGGCAGGCTGAGGCACAGGCTGCAGCATCTTCATCGATATTTTTTATTTTAAAAGTAAGGGATTCGATATGTTGCAGCAATTCAGGACCAGGCATTACATTCTCTTTTTGCTTTCCCCGCGCAAGCGGGGATCTCTTGCTTCGTCTTAAGGTCCCCGCTTTCGCGGGGAAGACAGAAGATTATATTAAAGCCCTTCGCGTTGCATCGCCCATTTGACCTTGAACTCGGTGTCCGGCATGTCGCCGTAGACCACGAGCTGCTTGGTTTTGCGCGGGCGGCTGTCCTCGCCGAGATAGACGGAGTCTTCCAGCTTTAAAACACCGCCCGACTGGTGGAAACGCCAGCCGATGCCGCTCGGCAGACGCAGCAAAGCCTCTTCATCGCCCGCGCCGATCAGCGAAACCATGACGCGCGGGTGGATGTGGAAACGGATCGCGACATTGACGGGCCGGGCCGGGCCGGCCTGGCTGGTGAGAATGTCCTCGCCCCGCAGATCATGGCCCTGGTCGGAGAGATACAGGCGGCGGCGATGCTCAATGCCGTTCAGCAGCGCGTAGCCGTCATGCGTGGCCTCGAGCAGGCAGGAACCCTTGGTTTCCTCGCGCACGATGCTGACGACCCGGGGCTTGCGCGAGAAATGACCGTCCTCGCGAATTTCGCAGGCATTGCGGTAATCCAAAGTCACGGTATTGTGCGCGGCGGTGGCGCGTAGCGCGTCCTGCCAGTCGGCGGAACTGGGATGCGTGCCGCACGACACGAAAATCCGCTCCTTGCCGTAGGCCATTTCGAAGGCCAGCGGCGCGGCATGCGCGGTTTTATCGTGCGGGCGCTGCGGGCTGCGGCCGCAATCGAACATGATCAGCGTGCGCCCTTCCGTAATTTTTTCAAAGCCCGCGCAGGGAAGCGTATGGAGGCCCTTGCCGCGGACATTGGCCTGCGCGAGGACGGAGTCGAGCAATTCGCGCGGCCCTTCCTGCGTGCCATGGAAGACAGCGAGACCGCCATCGCCGTAGCGGAAGAAGCGCAAGGCGGCGCTTAAGGAGTCGATCGCATGCTGCACGGTTTCGGGGAGCTGCTGGCCAGCAGCGGTGAGCGCGGTGCGGATATCAAGGAGGATTTGCAGCGCCTGCAAATGCTGCACCGGCGAGCGCGAAACATGCGCGCCGTCGCGCAGGATTTGCTTGGTGATTTCAGTATCGAGCTGGTTGAGCGCCTGCTGCGCCCAGACCTCGCGCCCTTCGCAGGCGAGGCCTGTATAAAGCAGGCCCTTGATCGCGCGCAGCATCGGCACGCCCGCAACATCACGTTGCAGCACGCGGCTTAAATGACGCGCCTGTTTGCTTAAGGAATCGAAGAAAATATCCTGGAAATCCGGGCCCGCCGCCTCGACGAAAAATTCAAAGTACGAAATCCACATGGCGATGCGCGAGCCGCACATATCGGCGCGCCAGGCATGCGGCGACCATTTCTGGTGATAGTAGATCCAGCTCTCGGTCAGCCAGCGCGCCTGTTGTCGTGCTTCCTCGCCGCCGAGCGCGCGGAGGTCGCGCAGCCATTCGAAACCATGCATGTGGTTTAGCCATGCCTCGCTGACGCCGAGCGGTTCCCAGCAGCCGCCCTGCAACGAAATCTGGTCGCCTGCCAGCGCAAACGCGCCGTCGCACAGCCAGCGCCCGGACTCGACATTGCCCGGCCACGCATCGGCGGGTTTTACGTTTAATCGCTCCGGCGCTTCGCCGCGCAGCGACCAGTTATAGAGCACGCTGTTGCAGGCCATTTCGCTGGCCTCTTTGCGGATTTTGCGGATCAGGTTCGGTATCATGGCCTATCCTCTCAATGATTTGATATGCGCAGCATATTTTTCCGGCCCGTCTTTAAATACGGCCGTACCGGCAACCAGGACATCGGCGCCGGCGGCGATAACCTGTTTTGCAGTCTCCGGGTTGATGCCGCCGTCGACCTCTAAATCTATGGGGTGTTTTTGCGCATCGATCATCTTGCGGGCCGCAGCAATTTTATCGAACAGCGGGATGAAGCTCTGCCCGCCGAAACCCGGATTGACCGTCATGATGAGAATAAGATCGACCATCGGCATCACCTCGCGGATGGATTCAATCGGCGTGGATGGATTGAGCGAAACGCCCGCCTTCACGCCGTGCGATTTGATGGTTTGCAAAGTACGGTGCAGATGCGGGCCCGCCTCGACATGCGCGGTGATGATGTCGGACCCCGCATCGACAAACGCCGGGATCAGCGGATCGACCGGCGCGACCATCAAATGAACGTCGAAAACTTTCTTGGACGATTTGCGGATCGCCTTCACCACCGGCGCGCCGAAGGTCAGGTTCGGCACGAAATGCCCGTCCATGACGTCGATATGGATGTAATCGGCACCCGCCGCATCAATCGCCTGCACCTCCTCGCCCAGCCGGGCGAAATCGGAGGAAAGAATCGAAGGGGCTATGCGAACGGGTTGTTTCGGCATCGGTTTTGTGAATAAGTCGGTGAATAAAAAACTGGATAACCCTGTGAACAAAGGGCTTGTTAACAATACTATATCAATTCGCCGCGGATTCCAGCAAATAGCGCAGAAAAATAAGCGTTTTGGCCGCCGCAACCATACTCGCCATTCCAATTATTTATAATTAAATCAATTAGTTAGAGTGCATTTCATGCGCCTCGAGGCCGCAACCTAATTCGATTTTTCAGCTTTCATTGCCTTGCGCTCCTGGTGGATATGCCAGAGCGAGGGCAGGAACGAGACGATGATGATCGCGACGATGATCGGCAGCAGATACTGGTCGACCTTGTCGGCGGGCAGCAGCTTGCCGAAGAAATAACCGAAAAAACATAAGCCGCCCACCCAGATGAACGCGCCCGTCACACTGTAGAGCATGAATTTCTTGTAATCCATCTGCGCGACGCCCGCGAGAAACGGCACGAACGTGCGGATGATCGGCATGAACCTGGCACTAATAACCGCCATCGCGCCATGCTTGGCGTAAAAACGCTGCGTCATCTCGAGATGCTTGCGCTTCAGGAATTTCGACTCCTTCGCGAAGAGTTTCATGCCGACATATTTACCGACCGCGTAACCGAGCATGTTGCCCACAATCGCGGCGATCAATGTACCGCCGACCAGCGCCCATATATTGAGGTAATCCTGCGAAGCGAGAAACCCGGCCGTGAACAGCAGGCTGTCGCCCGGCAGGAAGAAGAAAAACACGATCCCGGATTCCGCGAACACCATGCCCCACACGCCCAGATAACCCAGCGATTTGATGACCGGTATGATTTCGATGCCAAGGCTCATGGATGCAATCCTGCGTTGTTTGAGGCTGCTTTATCGCATGACGGGACCGGCCAGACAAGACGGGAACAATAAAAACCCGGCGCCTTTCGGTGCCGGGTTTTTCGGGTGGGGGAGGGAAAACTTAGCGGTTGCTGTTCGCGCGCCCGCTGCTGCCGCGCTTTTGCGACGAGGACGGGGAACGGCTGCGGCTGTCCTGGCCCTGGCTGCGCTGTTTGTTCTGGCTCTTGCCGGAGGCGGAATGGCTTTTTGAACGTTGCATCTGGAATCTCCTTTGGATGGGGTGTGCATAGCCAACAGCAAGTGTGCCGCGTGGTTCCACAAATTTTATAGGAAGAAAATCAGGAGCAGGAACCCGCGCCTGCCTCATGCGTTTGAATGAAGACAGGAAGCAAATGCAGGAGAATTTCCATGGTCAATATCCCCCAGCACCAGAACCGCCAGCCCGGTCATGAAACCGAGATGATCCCCGAGCCGCAATCCTTCATGGAAAATTACAAGGCGGCGGGAAAGCTGGAAGGCAAGGTCGCGCTGGTGACCGGCGGCGACAGCGGCATTGGCCGCGCCGTATGCATCGCCTTCGCCAAGGAAGGCGCGGACGTGGCGTTCATTTATCTGGAGGAAAACGAGGACGCCGAAATCACCGCGGAGCATATCGAGCAGGAAGGCGCGCGCTGCGTCAAAATCCGGGGCGATATCGGCGACAAGGGTTTCTGTGAGAAATCCGTCGCCAGCGTCATAAAAGAATTCGGCCGGCTCGATATTCTCGTCAACAATGCCGCCGAGCAGCACCCCGAGCAGGATTTCGAGAAAATCACGGAAGAACAGCTCCACCGCACCTTCTCGACCAATATTTTCGGTATGATGTTCATGACCCAGGCCGCCCTGCCCCACCTCAAAAAAGGCGCGGCGATCATTAATACGGCCTCGATCACGGCTTACCAGGGTCACCCGAAACTCGTCGATTACAGCGCGACGAAAGGCGCGGTCGTGACCTTCACGCGTTCGCTGGCCGACAATCTCGTCTCGAAAAAAATCCGCGTCAACGCGGTGGCGCCCGGCCCGATCTGGACGCCGCTGATCCCCTCGACCTTCGGCGCGCTGGAAGTCGCGACGTTCGGCACGGATACGCCGATGAAGCGCCCCGGTCAGCCCGACGAGGTTGCGCCCTCGTTCGTATTTCTCGCATGCGATGATTCATCTTACATGACAGGACAGGTGCTGCATCCCAATGGCGGCACCGTCGTTAACGGATAGGAGGAAACCATGGAATGGCAAGTACGTTACGAACCCCAGACCCGCGACGAACCGTGGAATGTTTATAAAACGGATAACGGCAAGCGCATTTTCGAACAGGGATTTTTGACAGAAGACGAGGCGCTGAACTGGGCGGAAGCCGAAAGAAAACGCCACGGCGGCGAACCTAAAAAGAAAAAGAACAAGGTCGATGAGGCATCGAAGGAATCCTTCCCGGCAAGCGACCCGCCCGCATGGACAGGAACGACAATTTACAAAGGAGATAAGGATGGCGCGCGGAAGCAAGGCAAAATACACTGACAAGCAAAAGCGCCAGGCCGGGCATATCGAGGAAGGTTACAAAAAGCGCGGCGTTTCCACGAAAGAGGCCAAGCGGCGCGCATGGGCGAGCGTCAACAAGGAAACCGGCGGCGGCAAAACATCCGGTTCGGGCCGCGGCAAGAAAGTGAACCGCAGCGCCAGCCGCAAGGGCGGGCGTAAATCGCATAGCCGCACAAAACGTTAAGCCGAAATTCTAAGACCGGATGAAGAGCGCATCAGGCCGATCATGCCGGCGCGCGCGTAATGCTGGTAGAAATTGTCAATGTCCGGGTGATCGCGGCTTGTACGCAAAAAATCATTGTCGGGAGCATCCTTGAGACACGCCACCCGGCGCAGGATTTTCTCTTCCTGCATATCCATGTCGCCCTCGCACCAGACCAGCGCCCGCGCCAGAATACAAAAACGTTTCTTGTGCGCGGGATCGGTGATTTTGCGGTACATCGCCTCAACATTCTGCGGCGCTTCGAAATCGGTTTTCAGGGTATCCATTTGCGCCGCCGAGAACGGCACGGTTTTCAGATAACCGCGCAGCAACTCCTGCTCTTCGATGGAGAGTGCGTTATCGACCAGCTAAAAGGCGAATACGGCGCGCCACATCGCGAATTCGCTGTCGCTTACTCCTGTTGATTGCCCGGCCATTATAATTGGACGAGCCGCGCGCAAAAAAGTTCCGGCATTCTCTAATATAATCAGGTGAATAACGCGCCCGGACAAAGGTTTCCCTTGCTTTTAACGGGTTAACATCCTAAACAAATCAATAGGATAAGGGGCCTTGGGCGCTGCATGAACATGATTCAGAAAATGCTGGGACTGCTGGGCCGCCGGGAGCGTATGCAGGCGGCCGGCCTGTTCGCCTTGTTCCTGCTGATGTCGCTCTGCGAGGTGATCGGCATCGCCTCGATCCTGCCCTTCATGTCGGTGCTCGCCGACCCGGACTCCGTGACACGTAATGAATGGCTGCGCCAAGGGTATGAGTTCTTCGAATTTTCCAGCCCGAAGGAATATCTGTTTTTCATCGGCGTCGGCGTTCTGGTTATCCTCGTCCTCACCAACATCATCAAGGCGCTGACGCGCTGGGTGACGCTGTACGTGACGCAAGGGTGGGGCGAAAGCCTCTCGCGCCGCCTGTTTGAGATTTACCTGCGCCAGCCATACCGCTTTTTCCTCGACCGCAATTCCTCCGAGATTTCCAAGAACGTTCTCGCCGAAGTGCAGACGCTCAGCAACGCCGTGCTCATGGCGTTTCTCGACATGATGACGCGCATTATCGTCTCGGTCGTGATTTTGCTGTTCCTCGCGGCGATGGACCCGGTGCTGGCACTCGCGACCTGCGTCATTCTCGGCGGCGCTTATGTGCTGGTGTTTCTCGGCTTTAAATCATCTTTAAGAAAAGAAGCGCAGCGCCGCAACCAGGCACAGGCCGAAAAATACCGGATCGTCAACGAGGCGATACAGGGCATCAAGAATATCAAGCTCGGCGGTTATGAAACGCTGTACCGCGACTATTTCCGCGAGCCCGCCGAGAGCTTCGCCAGCAGCAATGCGCGCAGCAGCGTGATCGGCGAAATGCCACGCTATGCGATGGAAGTCATAGCATTCGGCGGCGTGCTGCTGATGACGCTGTATCTCCTGCAGAGCCAGCAGGGACTGAACCAGGCGCTGCCGATGATCGCGCTTTACACGCTCGCGGGTTACCGCCTGATGCCGGGCCTGCAGGGCATTTACCAGGGCTACACGCGCATCCGTTTCTACCGCCCTGCCCTCGATACGGTACAGCGCGAACTGGCGCTGGCGGCGACGATGCAGGACACCATGAACGATGCCGCGCCCCTGGATTTCCAGCGAGGCCTGTTACTGCGTAATGTCGGCTTCCGGTACAGCAACGAAGGAAGGGAGATTTTAAAAGACGTCAATCTCGAAATTCCCGCCGGCAGCATGACCGGCATCGTCGGCAAAACCGGCGCGGGCAAAACCACGCTGATCGATCTTATTCTCGGGCTGCTGGAACCCGCCTCCGGGCAGATCCTCATCGACGGCGTCGCCGTCAATGAAGCCAACCGCAAGGCGTGGCAGAAAAACCTGTCCTATGTCTCGCAGCATATTTACCTGTGCGACGACACCATCACCGCCAACATCGCCTTCGGCCTGCGCCCCGAGGAAATCGACATGGAGCGCGTGCGCGAGGCGGCGAAAATGGCAAGCCTTTCCGGCTTCATCGAGAATGAGCTGGCGAAGGGTTATGACACGGTCGTCGGCGAAAACGGCATCCGCCTCTCCGGCGGCCAGCGCCAGCGCGTCGGCATCGCCCGCGCATTATACCTGGGCCGCCCTGTGCTGGTGCTGGACGAAGCCACCAGCGCCCTCGACCCGGCCACGGAACGTGACGTCATGAATGAAATTCACGCCGCGGGCCTGAAAAAAACCATTTTCATTATTTCACACAAGCCGGAATTGCTGACGCAATGCGATTCAATTCTCGTCGTGCAGGGCGGGAATGTGGTGCGGAAAAAACCGGGTGCGGAAGACCTGAAGGACGAATTGTTTATAAATGCGTCGATCGGAACTGCACTTTAAAGATATCTAAAACATTCTGGTCCAGGGGGCTCCAACAGACCAATCCAGGACAGAACGTCTGGGCGATGTTTTCTGCGCCTCGGTCCTATCCTTGCTTGGCACTGCATGATGCCTGAACATACTTCCCAATAAATGTTCCATTGGAAAACCTCTTTGTAAGAGACATAAAAATTACCCTTATGCCTCTAATATAGGTCCCGCAAGAATTTTTAAGGAAAATACCCGCATGGCTCATATAACATTTTTTTATACCTGAAAATATTCATAGAGCCCGAAACGTTCATTTCAAACCAAAATAGACGTAATTTGGTTTTTTTATATCAGATGATATGTTTTTTAGGTGTATCTTTTTCCATAAATTAAAAAGCAGCGCGCCCAAACTTCAGGCAATATCGCTAATTGAAATCCGCTCTCCAAGCTACAACAATTGGTAATTTTCCGAAGGGTAAGTAATCGCTTTTCCCTGCACCTGCGCGAATTTGGTCAGCTTGTGCTCGGACAGGCGCCCATCCGGCATGCTATCCAGGGCCGGAATACCACGAACAAGAAGCGCATCCGCAACCAGCGAACGGTGACAGCGCCACGGCACGGCTTCCGCGCACATGATGGCGACCCGCCCCTTCTCACGCAGTTCCAAGAGTTTCTCCAGCGCCTTTTCAAAATTTTTTGTCTGCATGTAGTCGGCATAGCCACGAAAAGATGCATTGCGCCAACCGCCGTTAGGGGAATCCTTTTTCGCATGCCGCAAACCGCCCAGATCTTTCATGTATTCATATTGAATGGCTTGATCGCTCAGCGCGGATTTCAACGCGCCCTGCTCGTATTGCGGATTGTGTTTCGATTTGGGAATCGTCCTGATATCGACGAGAATCCCGATTTCATGCTGCCTGAGCAGACCGATGAATTCCCCGATGGGATGCGTGGAATGGCCGATAGTGTAAATTGCGCTGGTCATGCCGGTATGGAAGACAAACACATGGCTGGTTTTTCAGTTCCTGCTTCAGGAAAAATTGGTTG
>CAADGI010000012.1 GCA_900696495.1 uncultured Alphaproteobacteria bacterium | reverse complement strand
GTCGGTATCAACAATGACGCCCCGAACGTCAAGCTCGACGTCGTCGGCGATATCGAATACACCGGCACCATTGCCGACGTCTCCGACATCCGTCTGAAGAAAGACATTCACCCGCTGACCGAGCGCGGCTCGATGCTCGAAAAACTCAACCAGGTCGAAACCTATTCCTTCACCATGAAACAGGAAAAAACAGGCCAGGTTGAATTCGGCGTCATGGCGCAGGAAATTGAAAAAATCTTCCCCGAACTCGTTCGCACCGCCGACGATGAAATGGGCACGAAGTCGGTCAACTATGTCGGCCTGATCGCCCCGATGATCGAGGCCGGCAAGGAACTCGAAGCCCAGAACAAGGCGCTGAAAGCCGAAATCGCCGCGCTGAAAACCCGGCAGGATGAAATGAAGCAGGCCATGAATGACCTCGCCCAGGATATGAAAGGCCTTAAAATCCACACCGGCTATGGCATCGGCAAGGCTGAAATGAGCCTCCTGATGATCCTCGCCGCGCTCGGCACCCTTGGCGCCGTCGGCCTTGCCCGCCGCCGCTTCGGCCAGCCGCGGCAATAACCAACCCCGTAGTTTTAGCTTGGCAAAGCCTCTATAATGGCTTTAATGCTGTTGCATTAATAAATGCACCCGTAGCTCAGTGGATAGAGCGCTGCCCTCCGGAGGCAGAGGCCGCAGGTTCGAATCCTGCCGGGTGCGCCATTTCATGAAGTTAAGCCGCAGCCTTGCTGTCCTTCTCCGCGCATTCGCGGGTCAGGTCCTGCTGCGTGTGCGCGATGTCCTTGTCGCGCGCGGCCTGCGCCACGTCGCCGAAGGAAACAACACCGACCAGTTTTTTATCGCGGGTCATCACCGGCATGCGGCGCACGCGCATCTCGGCCATGTTGCGGCAGACTTTCTCGACATCGTCATCCTGGAAGCAATAAAGCACGTTCTCGGTCATGATATGTTTGACCTCGTGTTTGTTCGGATCGAAACCCGCCGCCGTGCAGCGCACGACGATATCGCGGTCGGTCAGCGTGCCTATAAGTTTCTTTTCTTCAAAATTGCTGACCGGGAGAAATCCGAAATCCCCGTCGCGCATGATTTTCGCGGCCTCGGTCACGGTCGTTTCCGGCGTGATCCACTCGCAATCGGTGGTCATAACTTCGCTGATTTTCATAGGTTCTCTCCTCGTTGCTGATTTGGGAAATCCTCAAACGGAAGAGAAACAGAATAGTTCCCTACGGCGTTTTCAATTCGCCAGCGCCGCCGAGCCACGTTTTCGCGCCGCCGTTCAGCCATTCCAGCGCCGCCGCATCGTTTTTCAGATAAGCTTCCCAGAACGCCAGGCTCATGACCTTGATGAAATCCTCGTGCGGTTCGCGCAACGGATTGGCCTCAAGTTTCCCGCGCGTGCCGTTGTAAACCATGTGGTCGCCATCTTTCAGCACCAGTAAATATTTCTCCGCCGCGCCGGTATAACCATAAACCACCACGCGCCGGTCGTAGGTAAATCCCTCCAGCGGCGAGTCATCATTCGTACCCGTCATGTAAAAAATCGGCAGTGAAATCGGCCCGTAGAAATGCTTCTCCGGCGTTTCGGCGACCAATTTCCGGATCGGCACCGGGCTGTACGCAATGGCGGCTTTAAAACGGTTTTCCTTGTAACTCACGAGTTCGCCTGCAGGCGCGTCATCATCGCCGGGGAAATTCTCGCCTGCCATGGCCTGCGTCGTCATCGCGCCGAACGAATGACCGGACATGCCCATCGTGTTCAAATCCATCAGCGCGCCAACATCTGCATTCTCCGCTGCCCATCCCGGCAACTGATTCAAAACGGCAGGCACGTCCTGGAATCTCTCCACCGTCATCGCGCGCGTGATCGGGCTTTTGCGCAACACATCCCACGGGTGGCCGGGCTTGCCCTCCCATAGCGAACTATCCGAACCGGTATGCGTCAGGTGAATGATCACATATCCGTGGCTCGCAACATAACGGGATAAAAACCCCGCCCCGTCGCGGTTTCCCCCGTAGCCATGCGACCAAATGATTACCGGCATTTTTCCGGGCGATCCCTCGCCGGATGGATAATATAATTTGAACGGAATTGTGCGCCCGCGCGCGGAATCGAAAAATGCCCCGCGCCGGAGGAGAACTTTCAGGGGTTCAGATTTAGGGTTAATATCTTTCTTCCAAAACATTTTAAAAATATAACGCGAAGATCCGAAGTTACGAAATTTTAAATAGTTTCTTCGAATCTTCGGTTCTTCGCGTTAAACTTTTTTATTTTTTCCTGAACTTGTCGAGGGAGACAACCTCGCCCGTCTTCTTGCCCTTGCCGCCCTTGGGTTTCGAGCCGTCATCGTCGGGCCCTTCAAGCTCGTCGAGCACGGCGAGGTCGGCCTCTTCCAGCGACTCGCCCATCGGCTGGAACTGCAGCGCGAAATTCACCGACGGGTCGGCGAAAATGCTGATCGCCGCCAGCGGAATTTTCAGGCGCTCGGGTTCGTTGTTGAACGACAGCGTGACATTCATCGCCTCGTCCTTCACCGACAAATCGGAAAATTGATATTGCAGCACGATGGTCATCTCGCCGGGATAACGGTCGCGCAGATAATCGGGAATTTTGACACCGGGATAATCGGTAAGGAACGTGATGTAAAAATGATGATCGCCCGGCAGACCGTGTTCGATCACTTCCTGGATGGAGCTTTTGACCACGCCGCGCAGCGCGCCTTCCACCATCCGGTCATACCGCAGAATGTCGTCTTCATCTTTCATCACCATATATGTCGCAAGCATGGCGGTGAAAATCAAGCCCGGTTATAGACTGTTCACAGGCCTGTTCACCGAAAACAACATCTTGAAATTACGGCAATTTTCCACTATCCGGCGCGGAATTGGCGGCCTGCAGGCGTTTGGAACGGGCCAGTCTTTCAAGCGCAAAACGGCTTATATCATGGCGGCCTTGTTCCATCGCGCTGCTCGCCAGCATCTCGTAATAGACATCCGGCGCATCGGCGGCATCGACCCATTTTCGTCCGTCTTCCAGCACCGAGAACGCTTTCGGCTTGTTATGCCTGCGCATGTAATAACGCGCCAGATCGATACGTGCAGGGAAGAAACGCGGATCTAACGCCAGTGACTCCTGGAAAAAAATCTCCGGGCTTCCTTCACCGCCGAGTCCCAGCAATGCACGGCTCACCGCCAGCAACCCCCGCGTGTGCGCTGTTGCAACGAGAAGCGGGTTAAGACTTCGAACTTCATCCAGTAACTTCACGGTCTCGTCATGCAGCTGCTGCGAATTTTTACGCGCAATGCCGCCCTGCGCCTGCAGGCTTGCAACATTTACCTGCGCGGCCATTAACAACGAATCCGTATTTTTTCGTCCGGCCATCCGACTCGCCTTGTTGATATCATCTGCAAATCCGGTCAGATCGCCTACCTGCCCGCGCAGATCACCGCGCATAAAAACTATGTGGCTGGCCTGCAGAATCATGAAGCCGTATAAAATCGCCAGCAGCGGCACAATCAATACAATTTTCAACGCTTGCCTGTGCCGCAGCGGCTTCGCGGCATCTGCGCCGGCCATGGCCTGCCGCACCTGCACGAACCAGCACCCCGTAAAGATACCCGCCAGCATCAGCGTCGCAGGAATATAAAAAGGAAAGTTCACATGCGCATGAAGCACCAAAGCACCCAGCGCACAGAACGGCGCGATAATCCGCATGCGTCTTACATCATCGCGCGGGAAGTTTTTCAAAGCCCGCCAGGTTAAAACGCAAGCCACGAGAATGAACCCGTAGAACAGTAATGGGGCCAACACCCCCATTTCCGCCCAGAATTGCAGCGGGTCGTTATGCGCCATGCGCCCGGCCGAATAATAATCGCCCGCATTGACGGCCGGATAATATAAATAAAATGTGCCGATTCCCGTGCCGGTCCAGAAATGCTCCCGCGCGATCTGCCACGCCCCGGCCCAGATCGCGGGCCGTGTCCATAAAAACGGCTCCTGGCCGGTCAGGGTAAGGATTATGCGCTCGCCCGCATTGTGTTCGGGCACAAGGCCCGGAATCATCGCCAACACCGCTATCGCGGCGAGAAAAAGAAAAACACAGCGTTTATGGTGCATGATCTGCGGCCATGACAAAATTGTAAACACCGCGAGCGCGCAGATCATTGCCGCCAGGCCGCCCCGGCTGCCGGTCGCCATCACCCCTGCAACTGCCAGGATTGCAAGCATCATTCCGATATTGGAATCAGCGCGCCGCCTGCTGCCCAGCATCAACCCCAGCGCCGCAAAAAAACCCGGCAGCAGAAATCCTGCCAGCGCGTTCGCATCGGCAAAGGGCCACTGGATGCGCAGTGAAGGCACGGCTTCGGTTGAAACGAGCACAAAATCGTGCAGCAAAATAACCGTTGCCAATGATGCATACCCGATCCCGGCTACTGCAAAAAACCACATTTTTTCGCGCGCCAGCATGCCGCAGCAAAAAGACAATGGAAACAGGCTGAACACACCGAAGTAAATCAGGCTGATCGTCGGAATTTCAGAAAGCGCGACGCTCGCCAGCGCAACACTCCAGAACGCAAAAACCGGGATCAGCACGGCTGCGTCCGTTCGCGTCACGCGCACCGTGAAATCATATTTCAACATCGCGAACGAAACCGCCACGGCAAGCAATGACACGGCGATAAAGATGAACTCCGCCTCATATGCCGCGAACGGCATCAGCGCTGCAGCAAAACACAAAAGCCAGATGAAAGGAAAAAGCCAGCGAGTCATCAGGAAAGTCTACACGCACCCGGCAATAAAAAAAATGGTGGGTTTCTGTTGCGAGGTACCCACCGGACCCCACCTTCCTAGGTTAGTAGGAAGGGATTAAGGTGTAGCAACGTAAAGTGCCCAATTAGGCGGCCTTACGAACTTCGCGAACGACGTTGTCGTTAGCGGCTACGAACTGAGAGTTGTCATTTGCAACTATCAAATGGCCCAGTAACGTTAGGCCTATTCCGGACGCCGCAAAATACCTTTAATACGCATGTCGATCCTGTTTCGGCCCCGCCGCTTCAGTACGTAAGCTATAAGTGAAAAGCTTTAAAAATATTATTTCTTATAACTTATACTTATTACTGAAGTGGTGGAGCCGCCGGGCACTGCCCCCGGGTCCATAACGTCTATTACGTATCCGCGTTTAGCGTCATAACCGGCGAACCGGCATTTCTTATTATAGGGAAAAATCCTTAAAAATCAAGAATTTCATAGGCATTTTTTAAAAATTTATAAATTATTTCAATAAGTTAACAATTTATTCCGCCGGGTGGGCATCTTGCACCCGTATAAAGGGGCAACTTGAGAAAACCAAACCCTCATCCATATAATCTAAAAGGGATCCCATGAATAAAACACTGATGCTGACCATCGCCGCCCTGTCGCTGTTCCAGGTGCCTGCCTATGCCGCAGATCCCGCCGAGGAACCGCCCCCGGAGGCTGAGTCAAACGCCGCAGAATCGAACACAGGAGAATTGCCCGTGACCAAAGCACCCTATGCCAAGACCCAGGAAGCCATTGACGGCCTCACCGAAATGCAGCGCTACGTCACGCAGCATGACGGCACCGAACGCCCGTTCCACAATGAATACTGGGACAACAAGGAAGACGGCATCTATGTCGACGTCGTCACCGGCGAGCCGTTATTTTCATCCAGGGATAAATACGATTCCGGCACCGGCTGGCCAAGCTTCACCAGACCGCTCGACCCCAAATTCGTGAAGGAACATCAGGATTATAAACTCGGCGCCGCCCGCACCGAGATCCGCTCGGCTTCGGGTGATTCGCACCTCGGCCATGTTTTCGAAGATGGGCCGAAGGACAAGGGCGGCCTGCGCTATTGCATGAACTCCGCCTCGTTGAAATTCATCCCGCTGGCCGAACTCGATGCCAAGGGCTACGGCGAATACAAGGCTTTGTTTGAAAAGTAATATCGTCACCCCGGCGAAAGCCGGGGTCCATTTATCCGTTTCCACTGAATTGAACGATGGATTCCGGCTTTCGCCGGAATGACGTCTGTGGGTGATGAAACAACGAAAATTGCCTTTTAAATAAGAATCAAAGAAACTCTTCCCATGAAGCAATATCTCGACCTGATGCGTGACGTTCTCGAAAACGGCGCGAAAAAAGAAGACCGCACCGGCACCGGCACCTTGAGCGTTTTCGGACGCCAGATGCGTTTCGATTTATCGGAAGGCTTTCCGATGGTCACGACGAAAAAGCTTCATCTGAAATCCATCGTCCATGAACTGATCTGGTTCCTTTCCGGCGACACCAACATCAAATACCTGAAAGACAACGGCGTGCGCATCTGGGACGAATGGGCCGACGAAGACGGCAATCTCGGCCCCGTCTACGGGCATCAATGGCGATCTTGGCCCACCGCCGACGGCCGTGCCATCGACCAGATTTCGAATGTGATCGAGCGCATCAAGGCTAACCCCGACGATCGCCGCCTGATCGTCTCCGCGTGGAATGTCGGCGAGATCGGCAAGATGGCGCTGCCGCCCTGCCACGCCTTTTTCCAGTTCTATGTCGCGGACGGAAAATTATCCTGCCAGCTCTACCAGCGCAGCGCCGACATTTTCCTCGGCGTGCCATTCAATATCGCGTCTTATGCTTTGCTTACATTAATGGTCGCGCAGGTGACGGGACTGAAACCCGGCGAATTCGTGCACACATTCGGCGATGCGCATTTGTATTCGAACCACATCGAGCAGGCGCAGCTCCAGTTAACGCGCGAGCCCAAACCGCTGCCGGAAATGCATCTCAACCCGCACGTCAACAATATTTTCGATTTCAAATTCGAGGATTTCGAGCTCGTCGGCTACGACGCGCACCCGCACATCAAGGGCGTGGTTGCGGTTTAGGCTCTCGCCGCAGGGGCATGCACTTCAACTGCTCCTGATTCAGATGAAACTTGCCGGCGGCCGAAATTATTCATGACCTGTTCCACCTTTTGATCGTTTTTCAGCCATGTGCTGTATGCTTCGCCTTTAATGGATTGCGGCTTTTTAACAACTTCGACCATACCTTCAATATTTAGCTGGGAAAAAATTTTGCGCAGGGAGCTTTGAATTCCAGCCTGATCGTCTCCGGTAATATAAACTTTAAAACGATCTGGCCCCATGGAAAAAGATTTTACTTCGGCTATGACATGATCAGCGGCAAATTGCTGATGTGCGGCATCAATAAAACTTTCCCGGCTGAATGTATCAATCGACATTGCGTCGTGCGATTTATTAATTTTTCCAAAATATGAATGTACACGGCCTTGCAATAAACTGACTTTGCCCGGAATCGAACGCATTTATATCTCCCTGAATCTTGAAGTCTTGGACCTTAATATAGTCCATTTGTTATGTCAAGTAAAACTGTCAATAATGACAAAAAACAGCCATATACAGCCTTAAAACACCCCTATAAAGTATAGGTCCATGAATGCCACGAAAATAACAATTTCGTCAATTGCAGCCATGGCCCGCAATCGGGTGATCGGGGTCGCAAACGGTCTCGCCTGGCACATCCCCGAGGATTTCAAATATTTCAAAAGAACGACGCTCGGCCACCCGGTGGTCATGGGCCGCAAATCGTATGAATCACTCGGCAAGCCGCTGCCGGGACGCCCCAACATCGTCATCAGCAGCGCCTTTACGGAGCCTGTCAACGAGAACGGCCCGTTCTTCGTCAAAACCATCGATGAAGCCCTGGCGCTGGCGATGGAAAAAGCGAAAGAGATGAACGTTCAGGAAATTTTCATCATCGGCGGCGGCCAGATTTATAAGGAAACATTGCCGGTTACGGAACGCCTCTACATCACGATCATCGACCGCGAGTATGAGGGCGATACGTTTTTTCCCGATTTCGACTGGAACGACTGGAACGTCGTTTCGGAAGACCCGCGCGAAGGCGATCCGCCCTTTACGTTCTACGTGCTGGAAAGAAAATAACGCCGTCATCGCGAGGAGGCAAAGCCGACGAAGCGATCCATTCTAACTGGATTGCTTCGCTGCGCTCGCAATGACAACTTTGGAAATTTCCGCAAAAATATCTTCAGAAACAGGCCTTCCCTCGTCCGAATTTTTCCGAATTTTCGCATTCAGCGGAATTTCACCAAGGAACGGCACGCCGAGTTTTTCGGCCTCGCGCTTCGCGCCGCCATGGCCGAAAATATGCTCCTCATGCCCGCAATTGCTGCAGACATGCGTGCTCATATTTTCGATGAGGCCCAAAATTTTTACATTCACTTTCTGGAACATCGCCACGGCCTTGCGCGCGTCGATCAGCGCAATATCCTGCGGCGTCGAAACGATCACCGCGCCCGTCACCGGCACTTTCTGCGCCAGCGTCAGTTGCGCGTCACCTGTACCCGGCGGCATGTCGACGATGAGAACATCGAGCGGGTTTTCATCCGCGCCCCATGCGACATCGCGCAGCATTTGATAAACGGCCGTCTGCACCATCGGCCCGCGCCAGACCAGCGGCGCTTCCTGCTGCAGCATAAAACCGATCGACATGATTTTTAAACCGTGCGCGGAAAGCGGGATGAGTTTGCCGTCATCATTCTGTTTCGGCTTCTGTCCTTCGAGGCCCGACATTTTCGGCACACTCGGCCCGTAAATATCGGCATCCAGCAAGCCGACCGATTGACCGGCCTTGCCAAGCGCAACCGCAAGGTTCATCGCCACCGTCGATTTGCCGACGCCGCCTTTGCCGCTCGCCACCGCGATGATGTTTTTAATCGGCAGTTCAAGGCGCGGATTTTTTTCCATGCCATGCGGATCATTCGCGGATTTTTGCGCGGTCAGGACGGCGGTGACTTTCCGCACGCCCGCGACACCCGCCGCCGCGCGCTCCGCCTCTTGACGTAATGGCTCCAGCTTGGCCCCGCGCGCCGGGTCGACCTCGATCATGAAAATCACGTTGCCGTCTTCGGCCACCTGCAGACCCGCAACCATGCCCAGCGAAACAATATCGCGCCCGCGCCCGGGATCGTTCACACGACCCAGTGCCCCCATTATTTTATCTTTAATTTCCTTCTGCAAAACAGCCGGTTTCATGGCCCGTTATCCTTGCTTTCCTAGGCGAAAGAGATATTCTTATAACCGTTAAAAACAAAACACGCAAAAACAGGATTCAGGCGCGAAAATCATGGGCTGGGACGATAAACCCGACAATAAAAGGAAAAACCCCTGGGGCCGGCCCGGCAATGACGATCGCGGCGCATGGGGCGGCGGCGGACAAAGGCCCCCCGGCGGCGGCAATGAACCCCCGGATATCGATGAAATGCTGCGCCGCGCCCAGCAGAATTTCCGCAGCGTCATGCCCGGCGAACTCAACTCCTTCAGCATTATCGGGGTCATTCTTCTAGCCGTTGTCGCGCTCTGGCTGGCGAGCGGTTTTTTCATCGTCAATCCCGGCGACAACGTCGTGATCCAGCGTTTCGGCGCGTGGGTCCGCACCGTCGACAAGGAAGGCCTCGGCTACCACTTCCCCGCACCGATCGAAACGGCGGAAACCGTCAAGGTCAACGAACTGCGCTCGATGAATATCGGCTTCACCGAAGCCTATGACCGCACCGGCGAACGCGGCCAGCGCGACCTGCCCGAGGAAAGCCTGATGCTGACTTCGGACCGCAACATCGTCGACCTCAACATCGTGCTGCAGTGGAGCATCAAATCGGCCGAGGATTTCATCTTCAACATCGAAGACCAGGAAAACACCATTAAACAGGTCGCACAATCCGCCATCCGCGATGTCGTCGGCCAGACGGAAATGTTCCCGATCATCACTAATAAACGCGAGGAGGTCGCCGCGAAAACCAAGGCGATCATCCAGCAAAATCTTGATGAATACAGATCCGGCGTCACAATTTCCCAGGTCCTGATCAAAAAGGCCGAAGTCCACCCCGACGTGCAGGACGCCTTCCAGGATGTTCAGTCCGCAAAACAGGACGCCGAGGATGTCCAGAACCGCGCCGAGGCCTACCGCGAGGATATTTTGCCGAAAGCGCGCGGTCTCGCGACCCAAATGAACCGCGAGGCCGAAGGTTACCGCCAGTCCGTCATCGCCAAGGCGAACGGCGACGCTGACCGTTTCAATTCCGTCTATGCGGCTTATCTCGGCGGCAAGGACGTAACCAAGGAACGTATTTATATCGAGACGATGGAAGAAGTGCTGAAGAACGCGCAAAAAATCATTCTCGATAAAAATGGCGGCCAGGGCGTCGTGCCGTACCTGCCCCTGAATGAGCTTAACAAATCATCGGTGCGCGCCGCGCCGAAGCCGGAAATTCAGACGACAACGCCGGAAGGACTCGTGCAATGAGCAAGACATCCATAGTATTGCTTCTGGTTCTCGCCGCCGTCCTGATCGGCGCTTCGCAATCGCTGTTCATCGTTGACCAGCGCGAACAGGCCATCGTTCTTCAGCTTGGCCAACCCATCGGCAACCCGAACGATCCGTCCACTTTCACCAAAGGCCCCGGCCTTCATTTCAAAATTCCGCTGGTGCAGGAAGTGCGTTATTTCGACCGCCGCATTCTCTCGGTCGATCCGCCGCCCGAGCAGGTCGTTATCGCCAGCTCGAGCTTCCAGCATTACACGCTGACACCCGCGCAAAAAGCGGAAGGCATCGAGCCGGATGTGGAAACAACGCCCGAAACGCCGGACGCCCCGCCTGCTGAAGGCGAAGCGCCGCCCGCGCCCGAAATCCAGAATGTCAGCGGCGAACCCATCATCGCCGACACCTTCGCGCGTTATAAAATCAACGACCCGCTGCAGTTCCTGAAAACCCTGCGCACCACCGCCAACGCCGACCAGCGTCTCGAAAGCATCCTGAACGATGCCACGCGCGGCGTGCTCGGCAGCGTCACCCTGCAAGCGCTTCTCTCTTCCGAACGCGAAGCGATCATGGAAGAAATCAAAAAACGCGTGAACAATAAGATCATGCAGGACAGACTCGGCATCGAAATCGTCGACGTCCGCATCGTCCGCGCCGATCTCACGGCCGACCTTCGCACCTCCACCGTGCGTCGCATGATTTCCGACCTGAAGGAGCGCGCCACCGAAACCCGCGCGAAAGGCGAAGAGCGCGCGCTGGAAATCCGCTCCACCGCCGAGAAGGACCGCACCGTCATTCTCGCTGAAGCCAACCGCGATGCGCAGATGATCAAGGGCCAGGGCGACAAGGACGCGATCAAGATTTACGCCGACGCCTTTAACAAGGACAAGGATTTCTACGGCTTCATGCGCTCGATGGAAGCTTACAAGAACACGCTGGCCGATCCGGAAACGAGGCTGATCCTCTCCCCGGGAAGCGATTTCTTCCGTTACTTCCAAGACCATACCAGCGGCCCCGCGGCGCCGTGACGATAGGCTGACGCGCCATGTCGCCCTTCACGCTCACGCTCCTCACGGCTTTCTTCCTCGTTTTCGTGATTGAAGGCCTGATCTACGCCCTTTTCCCTGACCAGGTTAAAAAACTTATGGCAATGGCCCTGTCCATGCCGACCCAGCCGCTGCGCCTGTTCGGCCTGCTTATGGCGGTGCTTGGCGTTACGGCCATCTATATATTAAGGGCATTCCACCTGTTTTGACCGCTGTTGACCGCGCCAAGGGGCAGGCCTATTTTACTGCTGCAACTGGTAACAGAGGACCATCCCCCTATGCGCAACACTCTCATCACCACACTCGCTATCTGTGTCATTTCTTTCGCAGGCTTTCAGTTCGCCCAGGCCGCCGTGCAGGAACAACCCAAAAGCCCGCTCGCGGCAAACGCGCCCGGCAGCTTCGCCGACCTGGTCACGCCGCTCCTCCCGGCGGTCGTCAATATTTCCTCGACCCAGAAAATGGAAGCGCCCGAGGATTACCCCGAGATGCCGCAATTCCCGCCCGGTTCGCCGTTCGAGGATTTCTTTGAAGAATTCATGCAAAAACGCGGCGGCGGTGCTCCGTTAACGCCGCAGGCCTCGCTCGGCTCCGGCTTCGTGGTCGATGCCGAAAAAGGCTTGATCGTCACCAACAACCACGTCGTCCGCGACGCCGAGGAAGTGCGCGTCACATTCCACGACGATGAAACCGTCACCGCCGAAGTCATTGGCCGCGACGAAAAAACCGACCTCGCCGTTATCAAGGTCGACACCAAGAAAAAACTCACCGCCCTGAAATTCGGGGATAGCGATGTCCTCCGCGTCGGGGACTGGGTTGTCGCGATCGGCAACCCCTTCGGTCTCGGCGGCACCGTCACGGCGGGCATTATTTCCGCGCGCGCGCGCGACATCAATTCCGGTCCCTATGACGACTTTCTCCAGACCGACGCATCGATCAACCGCGGCAATTCCGGCGGCCCGATGTTCAACCTGAAGGGCGAAGTCATCGGCATCAACACCGCGATCTTCTCGCCATCAGGCGGCTCCGTCGGCATTGGCTTCGCGATTCCTTCCGCGCTCGCCGCACCCGTTGTAAAACAGATCGTCGAATTCGGCCGCACGCGCCGCGGCTGGCTCGGCGTTCGCATCCAGAGCGTCACGCCCGAAATCGCCGAAAGCCTCGGCCTCCCGCACGCCGAAGGCGCGCTGGTCGCCAGCATCACGCCCAAGGGCCCGGCTGAAACCGCTGGGCTCCAGCCCGGCGATATCATTCTCTCCTTCAACGGCGAGAAACTTTCCGCCATGCGCCAACTGCCGCGCCTCGTCGCCGAAACCGCGATCGGCGCCGACAGCACGCTCACCTACTGGCGTGACGGCAAGGAACTGACGACGAAAGTCAAAGTCGGCGAACTTGAAAAAGCCGAGGAGGATGGCCTGCTCGAAAGCGGCGGCCCGCGCTCCGAAGGCAAAGGCGAAAAAATCGACTCCGTCGGCCTCACCCTGTCGGGCATGTCCGATACGCTGAGACAGGATTATCTCATCCCCGGCAACGTGGATGGCGTGGTCGTCACCGGCGTCGCCGACATGTCCGAAGCGGCGGAAAAGGGCCTGCTGCCGGGCGATGTCATCGTCGAAATCAACCAGCAGGCGGTGAAAGACCCGCAGAAGGTCGTCGAGATCGTCGACAAGGCGGTCCAGAACAAGCGCACCTCCGTGCTCCTGCTCCTGAACCGCGAAGGCGACGTGCGTTTCGTCGCGCTGAAGCTGGATAATAAAAAATCCAAAGCCGAACCGGAAAAGGAAAAGCCGCAGATTGAGCAATAATCGCGGCGATTCCACTACTATTCATATCGTCGCCGGCCCTACCGCCGGCGGCAAGTCGGCCTTCGCCATCGGTCTCGCGCAAAAACTGGATGGCGTCGTTATCAACTGCGACTCCATGCAGATTTATGACGGGCTGCGTATTTTAACGGCACAACCGTCACAGGAAGACCTCCGCGAAGCGCCGCACGTTCTCTACAGCGCGCTTCAGCCCGGCGAACCCTGCTCGGCGGGGATCTGGCAAACGATGGCCGTGCGCGAAATTGAAAACGCGCTCGCGGAAAACAAAACGCCCATCATTTGCGGCGGCACGGGACTTTATATCAAGGCGCTGATGGAAGGTCTTTCGCCCATTCCCGAAACGCCGCCGGAAATTCGCGAACGCGCGAACGCACGGCTGAAGCAAATCGGCAGCGCCGCCATGCATGAAGAACTGAAAAAGCGCGACCCGGAATCCGCCGCGCGGTTTCATCCCGAACACGCCGCCCGCACCGTCCGCGCGTGGGAAGTGTTCGAGGCGACCGGAGAAAAATTATCCGACTGGCAGAAAGAAACCAAAAACGCGCCGCCGGAAAACTGGAATTTTCAAATTCACAAAATCATGCCGGAACGCGAAGAACTCTACCGCCGCTGCGACGAACGCTTTTTAAAAATGCTGGATAACGGCGCGCTGGACGAGGTCAGAAATATCGCAGCGCGCATCGACAGAGGTGAAATCCCGGAAACTGCCCTGCTCGCCAAAGCTCTCGGCTTCGCCCATTTACGCGATCATCTTGAGGCCAAAATCCCCCTCGAAACCGCCATAACCCTCGCCCGGACCCAAACCCGCCAATACGCGAAAAGGCAGGTCACCTGGTTCAAAAACCAGCTTTAACTTGACAATATTATTATATTTATGTAAATAAAATCGCTTATATAAAAATCAGGAGAATTTTATGGGCACCCCGAAAGAGATCAGCGAAACGATAATCGAGGCCTTTTACAACAGGTCAGGCAGCGCTACGTGCTATCACGCCGAGATTCGTCCCATCCGGGAACGTTATGAAAGAATGCGCGAGGCCGGTTTTAACACCGAGGCCATCATGATCATAGACGAGCTCCTGTCACGCGCGAGTGAGGAACGCATTCTTCCCGGGGGCGAATATCCAAATGGCGGACCGAAAAGTCCCATGGATGTCTTCAATGATTTCAGCAAAAGCGTTCAAACGAAGGTAAAAAACAAAACACGTATTTTTAATACCAATGTTCTTGAACATAGTATGAAATAGCCATGGGACAGCCCTCTTTAAAAATTCCGGATATCATTGCCGATGCTGCTTTTCCGCAGAATGCAAAAGGCGTTTTACGTTTTTCGCAAATGAATAGAATTCTGAGGCAAATGCATTTCGACAAAAACGACATCAACGAATACAACGTAAAATTACGGACCAGCGTATACATGGTTCTGGCTGAACAATTCGGCACAGTTAGCCATGAAAAGGGCGGAAATGTTTATAACTGCGAAGATGTAATATTCGATTTTAATGAACAATCACTCAATGGCGTCCAAGCATTGAGCAAGGATGCTGTCGCCCGGGGCAGACATCAGCTTTTTATGGATAGCCCCGATTTCTCAAAACGCCTTCGGGAAAAATTTATAGAAATGCTGAGGAGTAATCAGCAAAGCGATGAAAAAGAAAGCGTCATGGAGCCCTTGCCTGCATCTCCACCCCCGGCTGCAACCAAACGCCCCCGCCTGTTCCTGATCAGGAAAGAAGAACTTGCCAGCCCCGGCATAAACATGTAAAACCAACCCCATGATCAAGACATTGAACATCGGCCTGAACAACCTCGTCCTCGTGGTGCTCCTTAAGGAGGCGCTCCGGGCCTAGGCTATTGCCATAGTTCCCCCGAAGCGCCCCGGCCCGAAAGTCCGGGGTTTTTTAATGCCGAAAACAGATGTAAAAGACTGAACCATGAATAAAAGAAGGAACCTCGATATGAGCACCACCGAAGCCAAGAGAGCGGCAGGCAAAACCACGCCCGCTCCCGCGAAAAAAATCACCGGCGCGGAAATGGTGATCGAGGCCATCATCGAACAGGGCGTCGAGGTTATTTTCGGTTATCCCGGCGGCGCCGTCCTGCCGATTTACGACGAACTGTTCAAGAACAAGGACCGTATCAAGCATGTCCTCGTCCGCCATGAACAGGGCGCGGCCCATGCCGCCGAAGGCTACGCGCGTTCGACCGGAAAAGTCGGCGCGTTCCTCGTCACCTCCGGTCCCGGCGCGACGAACGCCGTTACGGGCCTGACCGACGCGCTGATGGATTCCATTCCCGTCGTCTGCATTACCGGCCAGGTCCCGACGCATCTGATCGGCACCGACGCATTCCAGGAAGCCGACACCACCGGCATCACGCGCCCCTGCACGAAACACAATTACCTGGTCAAGGACGTCAACGAACTCGCGGGCGCGATCCACGAAGGATTCCACGTCGCGCGTTCCGGTCGCCCCGGCCCCGTCGTGATCGACATTCCAAAAGATATTCAATTTGCCCAAGGCAATTACAAGGCCGCGAAAGACTCGATGAAGCACGCCTACAAACCGCGCACCATGCCCGACATGGACGGCATCGAGGCCGCAGTCGAACTGATGGCGCAGGCCAAGCGCCCGGTTTTCTATACCGGCGGCGGCATCATCAATGCCGGGCCGCAGGCCTCGAAAATTCTGCGCGATCTCGTGCGCGAAACCGGCTTCCCGATTACATCGACATTGATGGGCCTCGGCGCTTACCCGGCTTCCGATGAACAGTGGCTGGGCATGCTCGGCATGCACGGCACCTTCGAGGCCAACTGGGCGATGCATGATTGCGACGTCATGATCTGCATCGGCGCTCGTTTCGACGACCGCGTCACCGGCCGCGTCGATGCCTTCTCGCCCAACTCGGTTAAAATCCACATCGACATCGATCCGAGCTCGATCAACAAAAACGTTCCTGTCGATATCGGCCTGATCGCCGATGCCGGCGAAGCCATGAAAGCCATGCTGCAGGTCTGGAAGAAGAAAGGCTGCAAGCCCGACGCCGCCGCCTTGAAAAAATGGTGGAAACAGATCGACGAATGGCGCGGCCAGAACTGCCTCGCCTATAAAAACAGCGATAAAATCATCAAACCGCAATACGCGCTCCAGCGCCTCGCGCATTTCATTTCCAAAGACAAGCGCGACGCCTATGTCTCCACCGAAGTCGGCCAGCACCAAATGTGGGCGGCGCAGTTCCTGCCCTTCGACCAGCCCAACCGCTGGATGACATCCGGCGGCCTCGGCACGATGGGCTACGGCCTGCCCGCCGCGATCGGCGCGCAGATGGCGCACCGCGACGCATTGGTCGTCGATGTCGCGGGCGAAGCCTCGATCCTGATGAACATTCAGGAAATGAGCACCGCCGTGCAGTACCGCCTGCCGGTCAAAGTCTTCATCATGAACAACCAGTGGATGGGCATGGTCCGCCAGTGGCAGGAACTCCTGCACGGCGAACGCTATTCCGAAAGCTATACCGACTCGCTGCCCGACTTCGTCAAACTCGCCGAAGCCTATGGCGGCATTGGCCTGCGCGCCGAAACGCCCGCCGAGCTTGACAAGGTCATCCAGGAAATGATGAAGACCGACAAGGTGACACTGGTTGATGTCCGCATCGACCAGCGCGAAAACTGCTTCCCGATGATCCCCTCCGGCAAGGCCCATAACGAGATGATTCTCTCGGCGGACGCAGAAAAGTTCGATAAAAAGCTGGTTTAAACCCCTTCATATCGAGGCAAATCTCTGCTAAAACAGGGACATGGCCAAGCCAAAAGAAAAACCCAGCAAAAGCGTCTACGGGGCCACGCCGGCCCTGCAGAATATTGAATCGCACACGCTGTCCATTCTCGTCGTCAACGAACCCGGCGTTCTCGCCCGCGTCATCGGCCTGTTCGCCGGGCGCGGCTACAACATCGAAAGCCTCACCGTCGCCGAAACCGATCACGACAAACACCTCTCGCGCATCACCATCGTCGTCACCGGCACGCCGCGCGTGATTGAACAAATCAAAACTCAGCTCGACCGCATGGTGCCCGTGCAGAAAGTCCGCGACCTCACCGTCAGCGGCCCGTTCGTCGACCGCGAGCTTGCGCTCGTCCAGGTCAAGAGCGAAGGCGACCAGCGCATCGAGGCGCTCCGCATCGCCGATATCTTCCGCGCCCGCGTTGTGGATTCCACACTAGATTCATTCATTTTCGAAGTCACCGGCACCGCCGGAAAGATCGATGCTTTCGTCAATCTGATGCGCCCGCTCGGCCTTGCCGATGTCAGCCGCACCGGCATCGCCGCCCTTTCGCGCGGCAAGATGAAAAAAGAAATTAAAAAAGGAGAATGACCATGCAAATGAAAAACCGTCATTACGAGGAAGCCGTAAGGCTGACGAAGCAATCCAGTTTTACTTCCATGAACCCTGGATTGCTTCGCTCCCGCTGGCCGCTCGCAATGACGATAGTCGCTTTGTTGAGCCTCACCGGCTGCATGTCGCGCGAACAGGCCGACATCCGCCTGCAGAACGGCTGCGCCGCCGGCGCCGAGCTTTTCATGGAAGAAGGCCACAAGATCAAGGAAGTGAAAGACCACATTTTCCGCGACTCGCCTGATCTGGGCAAAGGCTACCGGGAAGTGCGGTTGACGGTTGTCGACTCCGACGGCTGGTATGACGCAGACAAGGAAATCCGCTGCATCTTTGCCGAGAATTTCAATTTCCTCGGCCACACCGCGACAATTTACCAGCTCAAGATGGATGAAAAAACCTGGGGCATGGAAGGCAAGGAAATCCTCGGCTCCATGGAAGAACACCTGAAGCTGACCGAAACGGTCGAACAGGGCATGAACAGGCCTTAATTAATTAGCTGCCGGGTCCGGCACAGGTCCTGCAATACGTTTATTGCTATGCCACCGCATCTCGGAGACGATGCTTTCAATTGTGCATTTTAGCGCAATAATTTTTCCCCAGCTCGGCTCCAGACTCCTGACCTCCCGGAAAGCCTCGCGCGCATAATGGCGCAGCATGAAGCATTTATTGCGAACTGCCCAATCATCCAGCTTATCTTGCGGCCTTGCCTGGATTTTTTCGGCTTCTTCGATGGTCTTATCCATTTTCTCAAGCGCGAGGAACGCTTCGTACGTATCCCTTTTCAGCTCGACGGCATCGCAAAAATCCACCAGCAGGCTGAACATCTTGCTCGCCGTTTCATCGACGGTCATGGGTTTCGTGGTGGTGCTTGAATCAAATTTCATGAATCGCCTTGTAAAATAAGAGCTCATTCTCCCCCGCGATTAACGTTATGTCAATGAGTTTTTTATTGATTTTCCGGCCGTTTCCTGTTGTTCTGTGCCCGAAAAATTGCACAAAACAAGGAATAAAACGATGTCGCCGGCCAACGCAGCCAAAACGCAAGCTCCCGCCAATAACGCGCCGCTGAAAGTCTACTACGACAAGGACGCAGATACGAATCTGATCAAGAATAAAAAAGTCGCCGTCATCGGTTACGGCTCGCAGGGCCACGCCCACGCCCAGAACATGAAAGACAGCGGCGTGAAAAACGTCATCATCGGCCTGCGGGACGGCTCCGCCACCGCGGCAAAAGCAAAAGCCGCGGGCTTCGAGGTTCTCGATCCCGCCAAGGCGGTCGCCGACGCTGATGTCGTCATGATCCTCGTGCCCGATGAACACCAGGCCGATCTGTACCGCGACGTTCTGGAATCGAATTTGAAAAAAGGCGCGGCGCTTGCTTTCGCGCACGGCCTCAACATCCATTTCGGCCTGATCAAGCCGCGCGCTGATCTCGACGTCTTTATGGTCGCGCCCAAGGGCCCCGGCCACACCGTTCGCGGCGAATATCAAAAAGGCGGCGGCGTGCCCTGCCTGATCGCCATCGCGCAGAACGCAAGCGGCAAGGCGAAAGACATCGCGCTGTCGTACGCTTCGGCTGTCGGCGGCGGACGCTCCGGCATCATTGAAACCACCTTCAAGGATGAATGCGAAACCGACCTGTTCGGCGAACAGGCCGTTCTCTGTGGCGGCATTTCCGCGCTGATCAAGGCCGGCTATGAAACACTGGTCGAGGCCGGCTACCCGCCCGAGATGGCGTACTTCGAATGCCTGCATGAAACGAAACTGATCGTCGACTTGATCTATGAGGCAGGCATTTCCAACATGCGCTATTCGATTTCCAACACGGCCGAATACGGCGATTACACGCGCGGCCCCCGCATCATCACCGATGAGACGAAAAAGGAAATGAAAAAAATCCTCGCCGAAATCCAGTCCGGCCAGTTCGCGCAGGAATTCATGGGCGGCAATAAAGAAGGCCTCTCGCGCCTGAAAGAACTACGCGAGAAAGAATCCCAGCACCCGATTGAAAAGGTCGGCGCGCAGCTCCGCGCCATGATGCCCTGGATCGGCAAGAACAAGCTCGTCGACAAGAGCCGGAATTAATTCGCCGTAATTTTATTGAAGGCCCGTCTGCGGAGTGGCAATGCCCTCGCCCGGCACGGCATGAGCGCTTTCGTTCTGCGTTGCGGGAACACCGTCATCAGCCGCAAGTCCGAAATGGCTTAGCACTTTGCGCGTAACCCGCGGTATCTCGAACATGGCCAGGTGCCATGACTGGTCCTTGTAAGACGAGATTGGATGGCGCGCGCATGTATAGAACAGTTCCTTGGTTTCATGCATGAGAATAGTTTTACGGTCAGCCATAATTGAATCCATAAGTTCCTGCCCTCTTTGGCTAGGGTAGTGCTTTGCGTAAATTGCGGGATTGTGACGCGTGATTTCTGTCAGAATTTGCGATATCGACATTTTCGGCTTTGATGTCATTGAAGTGCCGTTACGATTTCGACGATAGCAATATAGCGGATCTTCTATGAAATGAACTTTGGGCTCATCGCCACGCCTGACCGCAAGATTCATCAACGCGATATTCATAAACCAGTCCTCAGAATGAGTCATTTCAGTTTTATAGCCGCCCACAGCCAGCGCATCATCACAGCGATAAACTGCATATGCACCAATAAGGCAACGTGAAAGCATTGCTTTTTCATCAAAAGCAGGGCGACATTTATTAACATGGTCAATGGCACCAAAAATGCGGTAACGGCTGTAAGCCATGGTTAATGACGGATCGCGCTCAAAAGCCGCAAAGGTACGGTCGAGATAGCCGCCTCGTTCGAGCAGCATGGGTTCGGTTGATAATTTGTCATCAGAATCTAGCGGAAGAATGTAAGAGTAACGTGCATATTCCAGCCCGACATTTCGTGTGGCAGGAAGACCTTTATTTACACCGTTATAAAAAAGACCGATATCAGGCTGTTCACGCTTCAGCTTAGTTAGAACTTCATGCGTGTGTGGATCCGTTGAGCCATCATCAATAATAATAATTTCGTACGGCACGGAAGTTTTTTGTGCGCGAACGGAATCTACAGCTTCATGAATGTAGCGGCCGGTATTATAACAAGGAATTATGACGCTTATTCCCGGCGTCGTTGTACGCATTTGCCCCCAAACTCAGTGCAGTTACTTTATTTCATTATAAAGCCTCTTAAGCGCATTAATCTATCTTTAATTATGTAAATAATTAAGACTTAATCCTAAATGACTGAAAAAACAGATATTTCCCAGACATCCCACCCGGCAATCCCGGAGATTCTCTACGTCCCCGCCCCTGAGCAGGACAACATCATGCGGGGAATCACCTTCGGCCTCATGGCCTATTTTCTCTTTGGCATTATGCAAGCCTGCGCGAAACTCTTGATGGAACATCACCACCCGGCGGAGATCGCGTTTTACAGAAACATTGTGGCGATTGTGCCGCTGATCATTTACATCGCCGCTTTTAAAAAATGGAATGTCCTGAAAACCCGGAAGCCGGTCGCGTTATTGCTGCGCGCGGTGGTCGGCACGATCGGGCTGATCATTACCTTCGCCGCGTTCCAGTATCTGCCAATGGCTGAAACGACCGTGATTCTTTTCGCCGGAATTATCCTGACCCCTGCGGTCGCGTTCTTCGCGCTCGGCGAACATATGGGCTGGCGGCGCTGGTCGGCCATCATTATCGGCATGTTGGGCGTTATTTTAATGGTGCGCCCCTCGGGAGATCTCCCGCTCATCGGCGTCCTTATCGCCTTCGTCGCCGCATGCTCTCATGCCTTCACAAACACCATGCTGCGCTATCTCAGGAGCGAAGATTCCCTCGGCGTTACGTTTTATTTCATCCTCAGCGGTATCGTCATCGGCGGCCTGTTCATGCCCTTTGTCGGCAAAATGCCCGGGCCTGATGAATTTCTGCTGCTTCTCGGCGTCGGGATCTCGGCCATGCTGGCGCAATATTTTCTGACCTCGGCGTTCCGCATCGCGCCGACTGGCCTGGTGGCAATGCTGAATTATACGGGCCTTGTCTGGGCGACGATTTTCGATGTCTTCATCTGGGATTATATGCCGGGCCTGTCGGTCTTCCTCGGCGGCTTTATCATTCTCGCAGCCAATCTTTACATCATCCACCGCGAACGAGTAGTAGAACTGCGTGCGAAAAATCTAAAATGATTACTGGAGCTGAAGGCCCTCGGCGTTATAGACGCCGATGGAATCACCGCTGGCCTTGTGGCGCAGCAGATATGTGCCGCCGTACCCTTCCGTATTTTGAAAGCTGTAATCCATGAATTTCGCGACACGGCGCTTCTCCTGACCCGACAGGCGCATGAAACCCTGCCCGACTTCGAGAATGGGAACGCCCGTGCGCCAGTGGCGCGACTGGTCGGTAACGATTCCCGCCTTGTAAAACCCGTCGACCACTGCCGCCGCACTGCCGCGGGAATCAATCCATTGCTGCGGCGTCCAGGGATCATCCGCAAACTGGATATTGTGCGGCGTCTTGCCATCCTCAAGCTCCGGCCGGGTGAAAACCTCGTCGCCGCTGCCGGTGCAGATGATGAACCAGCACTTCACATCCTTCCAGAACCCCGCCTCGGCAGGAGCCGGAAATGCCGCAAAAACAACGAAAAACAGGGTCAAAAACGCGGAAAAACGCATGATTTCAAGGCCTTATCAGGAGTGGGAACAGGGCATTTCTCAATGCGCCGTTAATATTTTCATGGTATTATAAAAAGATGATAAACGCCATTGGAATAGCGCTGCAGGGTCTGGGTTTCGCCACAAAACAGGTGGCCGAAAGCGCCAATAAAATCGCCAACCCGCAGGAAGGCGCAGATCTCGCCGGGGAAATCGTGAAGATGAAAATCGCCGAGACCTCTTATAAAGCCAATCTGATGACGATCCGGGTCGCGGAAGACATGGAAAAAGACCTGCTCCGCGCCTTCGACGAAAAAGTTTAAATCCTTAAAGCTTGCCGCGCCTTCGCAAATAGCCAATGATGTTGGCTATGAAATTCGTTTATTGCGGATATGATTTCATGCTCGGCATCGTCCATCGCCTGATGAAGGATGGACACGAACCGGTCGGGCTGTTCACTTTTCCCTGCGATAATATTTTCAACTTCAACCGCGAAACCGACGCGCTCGGCAAAAAACTGGATATCCCCGTCCATTTTGAAAAGCCGCGCGGCGCGGATATCGACGCGATGAAAGACAAAGGCGCGGAAATTTTTATCGCCGCTGGCTATCTCTACAAAATTCCCGACACCGCGCCCGCTTACGGCGTTAACGTACACCCGGCCTTCCTGCCGAAAGGCCGCGGCCTTATGCCCATTCCCTTCATCCTGCTCGACCATCCGGAAGCAGCGGGATTTACAATTCACAAGCTCGCCGATGAGCTGGACGCCGGCGACATCATCGCGCAGGAAAAATTTGAACTCTCGAATAATGAAACGGTCGAAAGCCTCTCTGGCCGCATCGCGGCGCGCGCGCCGGAACTCATGGCCGAAATCATGAAAGACCTGCCAAAATATTGGAACAATGCAAAAAAGCAGAATGAAAGCGAAGCGCTGAATTTCCCGCCACCCAGCGACCAGATGCGTTTATTAAACTGGAACCTGCCGCTCGAACGCCTCGAAAAAATCGCCCGCGCCTTCGGCCATTACGGCAGCCTCGCGATGATCGAAGGAAATATTTACGCCGTCCACGCTCACGAAATTAAAAAAGAAAAACATAACCTGCCGCCGGGAAAAATCGCGGCAAAAAATGGCCAGGAATTTTCCATCGCCGTAAATGGCGGGTTTTTCATCATCAAAAAATCGGAAATCCTGCCTGGCTGAAATTAGGCCATTGCCGATGCGGGCACATGATGAAGTTCATGCTCATATTCCGGCTGGGGCTTGCCCCTTCCCGCGAACTGACTGTCATAAGGCCCCATGTAAAACAGGAAATCCCTTGTCAGTCCCAGCTTGCTTAACTCTTCATGATTGAGAACATCCGCAGGCCTGAAAGCAAATTCGTCGGAACTAAGATTGTAAGCACAAAGAATAATCTGCTCTTCGTTTTCGCGCAGAAAGGCCACCGTGTCGCCAATCGTGGGTAGTATTTTTACCTTGCCATCTTTAAGCGCAGGCTGCTCCTTGCGCCAGCGAAGAAGGTTCTGCGTGAACACCAGCGTTGAATTCGGATTTCCTTTTTGGATGTCCACCGCCAGCTCTTTGTGCGGTCCTGCCACTGGAAGATAAGGATCGTCGGAATCAGAAAAGCCGGCATGTTTTTGCGTTGAATTGCTGGGGAAAGCCGTACGCACAACGTCGCGGCTGCGATCTGGGCCCATTGTATGCGTGATGGGATCCCTGGCTTTTTCCAGCGGGATATCCCTGCCCATGCGCGCATTCGGCAAACCCAACTCATCCCCTTGGTAGAGAGAGAATGTGCCGAATGTCGCAAAAATTTGTAATGTTTGCTTATAGGCTTTGTCGAGATATTGCCCTTGCCCCGTTCTTTCAAGATGTTCGGCGATGCGCGTGTATGTACGCGGACTTTTTTCGTAGCAATCATGCGTGCTGACCGGCAGCCATACGCCGCCGTTGGGAAATTTTTCCACAATTCCTTCTAGTAGCCCGCGAATGTAATCAGCGTGGGAGGAGCCAATCGCCCATCCATAAGTCGTGTAACAGCTGTCCAGCCCTGCCTCGACATAATCTGCGGCCACCTTAATTGAATCCTTTCCTCCAATATCTCCCGCAATAGCCTCGCCCATCAGCTGATCGGACGGGAAACGCTTCCGCATTCGACCGATTAGTTCCTTCGTTGAGTCCTGGCACATGCTGCGCGTAAATTTTTGATCTTCCCACCCAAGACCGGTATAGGGATACTCACCGTGCAGCCATTCATTATCACGGAATTCCGGATCGTAATTTGCGAAGGGAACGGAATCGAGTCTAAAACCATCGACGCCCATATCAATCCAATACCGCATATCATCGAATACTCTATCCTGTACGTGATTAAGATTGAGATTAACCGCAGGCTGGCTCGGTAAAAAATGATGCATGTAAAATGCCTCACGCTTGGAATCCCATCTCCATGCAGAATCATCCTTGCCTTTGGTTCCGAATACTGATTTCCAGTTATTAGGCACCAGCGGAACGGCAGGGAGTTGAAGGCCTCTTTCTTTCGCGATTACTATCGCCTCCTCAGTGGGATAAGATTTTCCATCGATCAGGTGATGTCCCTTATGCCAGACGTAAAAATCTTTATATTCTTCATGTTGGGGATGCGTCGGGTCTCTGCTGGCTTCGAACCATTGATGCGTGTTCGCCGTGTGGGGCAGGACAAAATCCATATAGACCTTCAGTCCCCGGCCGTGCGCTTCCGTCAGCAAATTTTTGAAATCTTCATGAGTACCGTAAACGGAATCGATGCTGCGGTGATCCTCGACGGCATAACCGCCATCACCTTCCGGCCCGGGCGGTGATTGATACATTGGTGAAATCCAGATCGCATCAGCGTCGAGGGTTTGAATGTAATCCAGCATGCTGGTGATGCCGTTAATGTCGCCTTGGCCGTTGCCGTCGGAATCCTTAAAGGAGCGCGGATAGATCTGATAGATCATCTCGTCGCCGCTTTTTCTTAGCGTTCCGCCATGCTGATCGGGCGCTTCGCCCTTATGACGTTGAAAACTCTCTGTTACGCTCAAAACGACCCGTCCAACTTTATTTTTTTATATTGGTAAAATTATGAAATTACCTCAAAACCGCTGTCAACATTGTTTTAAAGCGTCTTTAGGGCAAAATTTGGTAATAAAATTAGGACAGCATTGCTAAATGCTTATTATATAAGCATTTCAATACATACCGTGCTGCAACACATTATTTTGTGAAAAAATATTGTCAGAACTTACGCAGCAGTCCAGCCACCATCTACCGGCAACGCAGTGCCCGTAATATTTTGGGCTGCGTCACTACATATGAAAACAGCAAGAGCGGCGATTTGTTCCACGGTCACGAACTTTTTCGTCCACTGCGCCGCCAGCAGGACGTTATTCACGACTTCTTCCTCGGATATTCCCCGCGCCTTCGCCGTCGCCGCAATCTGGTTGTCGACCAGCTTCGTATGCACGTAACCCGGGCAGATCGCGTTGCAGGTGATGCCGCTCTGCGCCAGTTCGACACCCATCGTCTTGGTAAAACCCAGCAACCCGTGCTTGGCCGAGACATAAGCCGCCTTGAACGGCGAAGCCACCAGCGCATGCGCGGAAGCAAGATTGATAATCCGCCCCCACTTGTTTTTCTTCATCACCGGAACGGCGGCGCGCGTCGTGTGAAAGGCGGATGAGAGAATGATCGCGATCAACGCATCCCATTTCTCCGGCGGGAATTCCTCAATTGGAGAAACATGCTGCAATCCTGCATTGTTGACCAGGATATCTATTTTCCCGAAATCCTTGACCGTCTTCTCCACCATGGCGGTGATCTGCGCGGGCTTGGTCATGTCGGCGCCGTCATAAACGCAGCGCACGCCCAGCCCCTCGATTTCCTTGCGCGTTTTCTCGATTTCCCCTTCATCGCCAAGGCCGTTGATGATAATATCAGCCCCTTCCGCCGCCAGTCCTTTCGCCATGCCAAGGCCTATGCCGCTGGTCGAGCCGGTAATCAGGGCGGTCCTGCCTTTGAGTGACTTTTGGGAAGATGTATGCATGGGAATCCTTTCCCCGTTTTTTTAGCAGATTTGCCTTCCACCGTCACCCCCGCACACCTTATAGTGCTCCCCATGTTGAAAAAAACGCTTCAGAAGTGCAGGAAACTGGCCGTGGCCGTCACGCGCGCCGATGCGCCGTTCTACATGCTCCCGCCGCTGATGGTGCTGCTTGTCGCGGGCACGCTGGCCCAGGGCCCGATGGGTCTTTATGCCGCGCAGAAAAAGTTTTTTTCGTCGTTTTTTTTCTGGATGGGGCCGCTGCCCCTGCCCGGCGGCTATATGCTGATCGGCCTCATCGCCGCCAGTCTTCTCATCAAGTTTCTCGCTTTCAGCGAATGGTCGCGCCGCCGCGCGGGGATCAACCTCACCCATTTCGGCGTGCTTGTCCTGCTGTTCGGCGGATTGCTCACCGCCACCGGGGCGAAGGAAAGCTTCATGGTCATCCCCGAGGATACCGAGAGCCGCTACCTCTACGATTACCACCAGCGCACGCTTTATATTTTCGAAAACGACGTTCTCAAGATCGCAAAACCGTTCGACCAGTTGAAACTGCGTATCACCGGCGTGCCGTTTGACCTGATCGTTCAGAACACCTGCGTCAACTGCGCCATCGTGAAGCGGGAAAACGAAGGTAATTACCACGGCATGGCCAAGTTCATGGCGCTGGAATCCATTGAACCCGGCAAGGAACCGGAAGCCGATCTCCCCGGTCTGAGTTTTTCAATCGCAGGACTGAAGGATCAGGACGGAACATACATCGCCTTCGAAGGCATGCCCGAACCCATCACGCTTTACGCCAATGAAAAGGAATACAAAATCGTCTTCGGCAAACGCCAGAGCATGCTGCCTTTCACCATCCGTCTCAGCGATTTTGAAAAAGAAATCTATCCCGGCACCGACAAGGCGCGCGGCTACAGCTCCGACATCGTCATCCTCGATAACGGCCTCGAATGGCCTGCCCGCATCGAGATGAACAAGCCGCTGCGCTATAAAGGCTACACTTTCTACCAGTCCTCCTTCGAGCAAACCGATAAAATGCAGGCCACCATTTTAAGCGTCGTCGAGAACAAGGGGCGCCTGTTCCCCTATATCGGCACATTAATCATGGCCGCAGGCCTTTTACTGCATCTCGCCTTCGTGATGCGGGAGAAACGCGCATGAAAAAAATCCTTGCCGCGCTCCTGCTGTTTCTATGCTGCACGAATATCGCGGCCGCGGCCGAACCTAAACTGAATTACGAGTCCTTCAGCCTGTTGCCCGTGCTGCATGAAGGCCGCGTCAAGCCATTAGACAGTTATGCCCGCATCATGCTGCGTGAATTTTCCGGCCGCGAAGCCGTGCACGGCCACGGCGCCACTGAATGGCTGGCGGAAGTTTTATTCGACCCGGCGAGCGCGGCCGAAAAGCCGGTTTTTGAAATTACCAATCCTGCCGTGCGCGAACATTTCGGCCTCGACAAAAAGAAAACACTGTTTTCCTTCTCCGAACTCGCGCCCGGCCTCGCGGCCCACGCAGCGGAAACGCAAGGCCTGCGCGGCGCCGATCCTGAAAAACTGACCGCCCAGCAGCAGGCGGCGCTCAGGCTTTATGACGATGTCGCGATCTACAGCGAATTGCTGCGCAGTTTCTCCGCTGTGCTGCCGCTCGGCATCGATGCGCCCGCGCCTTACGGCACCGGCAAAACTGAAAGCGCCTATGTCGATTACCGCAGCAATGAAGACAAAATACAAAAAAACGCCGCAAAGCTCGTCAGGAAAAAAGGCGCCGATCCTGCTAAATACAATGACGACGAAAAAAAGCTCGCGGCCCTTGCCTTCGCGCTGCAGGAAATCAAAACCGCCGGTGCGAACAACGGCACTTTAAAAATCATCAATAAAGACGGCCGGTTTCTTTCGCCGTGGCAGTCGCTTCTGCAGAACGATGACCTGAAAACCTGGCAGAACATGGCCGTAGCCTATCGCGCCGACGACGCCGAGGACTGGCGCGCAGCAGCCGATGCCGCGAGGGGCAAAACACCCTTTAAGATTTATCTCGAAAAAGCCTACAACGTCACCGGCCCCTTCCCGGCGGCGATGGGCTTCTACCTGCTCGGCATCATCATTCTCGCCGCGGAACTTTACCGCAAAAGCAACCGCATGCTTTTTCCGCTGCTCTGCCTCGGCTTCGGCCTTGCGCTGCACATCGCCGGCATCTCGTCACGCGTCATCATCCTGAACCGCCCGCCGGTCGGCACGCTTTATGAATCGTTGCTGTTCGTCAGCCTGATCTGCGCTGCCGCAGCGCTTGCGCTTTACCTGCGCCGCAAAAACCTGGTCGCGCTCTTTGCGGGGCAAGGCGCCGCCGCCTTCCTGCTCTTTCTCGCGCCGTTTTTGCTGCAGCGGGGCGAGAGCATGGAAATGCTCGTCGCGGTGCTGAACACCAGCTTCTGGCTCGGCACGCATGTACTCTGTATCACCGCCGGATACGGCATCAGCATCCTCGCCGCGACGTTCGCCCACGCATGGTTCATCCTTCGCCTGAAAAATGCGCCTGCCCAGCAACTCAACCTGCTTTACGACAGCATTTATAAAACCACCCTCGCCGCGCTGTTGCTCACCGGCATCGGCACTATTTTAGGCGGCATCTGGGCCGATCAGTCCTGGGGGCGTTTCTGGGGCTGGGACCCGAAGGAAAACGGCGCGCTGCTGATCGTCCTGTGGCTGATCTGGATCCAGCATGGCCGCATCGCTGGCCGCCTGAACCGCTTCGCGTTTCTCGCCGCCGTTGCGTTTTTGAACGTCATCGTCGCGCTGGCATGGTTCGGAGTCAACCTGCTCGGCATCGGCCTGCACTCTTACGGCTTCATCACCGGCATCGCGCTCGCGCTCGCGCTTTTCTGCGCGGGCGAAACCCTTCTCATCGCAATACTTTGGAAACTGAATGCAGAAAAAACGCGTCACGCTCTGGCTTAACGCCGCTTTGTTCCTCGCCGTCGCCGCGCTCGGCTACGGCCTCACGATTTATTTCGACGGCGCATCGATGCCCGCCCGCGCGAAAACGGAAATCAAACCGCTGCCCGATTTCAGCTTCACCGATCTCTCCGGCAAAACCCGCAACGCCCGCGATTTCAAAAATAAAATCGTCATCATCAATTTCTGGGCGACATGGTGCGCGCCCTGCGTTGTGGAATTCCCCGCGCTTTTAAAAATCGCCGCGGAGAATAAAAATAGTGTAGTCCTCATCGCGCTCTCCTCGGACGCCAAAGAAGACGACATCAAAAAATTCCTGCAGCAGCAAAAGGAGCCCACGGACAATGTCTTCATCGCTCACGACCGTACGGACGTCACGCTGAAAATCTTCGGCGTCACCCGGCTGCCGGAAACCATCCTCACCGACCGCGGCCTGAACGTCCGCGAAAAAATCATCGGCGCGGAATGGGAGCCTGGCATGCTGCAGAAAATCATCGATTCACTGTAGGCGCTTTTTTTGCTAGGCTTGAAATCATGTGGGACAATCCCGAAGAGCGTTTGAATAAAAAAGTCCGCCGGGCCGCCCGTAACGGGGCTCTTTCGATCGGCGGCGGCGTCGGCCTTTTTTTCATGGGCATGCTTTACCCGCATGAAGAAGGCGCCGACCATATCGCCAAACTGTTCAGCAATCTTTCCCTGGTCATGATTTTATACGGCGCCGTCATGCTCGCCACGATTATGTTCAGGCGCAAGCTGGTTCCGCCCATAAACCTGCTCATGACTTGGCTGGTGCTGCCAACATTGATCCTTTTTCTTTTCTCAAAGGCCTGGACGGGCTAAACGCTCATTTAATTACATTATGACAAAATAAAACCCTGTCCGGGGGCCTTGACGGACCCGCCCCCAAGCCTCATTTTAGCGCACAAGAAGTTTCCTTATAAAACAATACGGCGATGCTGAAATCATACATACAAAAAGCACTCTCCACCCTCCCGGCCAACGCCCCGGAAGCCCAGAAAAATTTATTGAAGGCCCTCGCCGCCCGCGTCCCCCGCGAAGACCTCGAGCAATACGACCCTGAACTCTTCGCCGAGATGACGGTGCGCCACTGGAACCTCGCCCGTTCGCGCAAACCCAGCGACCGTAAATTCGAGGTCGGCAGCGCGGTGCTGAAAGGCGAATCCTACCGCAAGACGGTCATCGATTTCGTCAACGACGACATGGCGTTCCTCGTCGATTCCATCGCCGCCGAGATCAACAAAAAGAATCTTCTCATCGATCTTTTGCTGCACCCGGTCGTTTATGTGCGTTACGACAAAAGCGGCAAGATGGTCGACGCCTCGGACACGCCGAAAAAGGATTACGTGCGCCAGTCGCACATCCACGTTCACATCCGCGAAACGCTCTCGGATGAACAATTGAAATCTCTGCAAGCCGGCCTTGCCACTGCGCTCGAAGATGTCCATATCGCCAACCGCGACTGGAAACCCATGCTGGAGCGGCTGAAAGACGCGCGCAACGAGCTCGCCCGAGCCAAAACGAAATACGCTGCGAAGGATATCGAGCGCTACTGCGCCTTCCTTGATTATCTGCACGACAACAACTTCACGCTGCTCGGCTACCGCGAATATCAGTTCACCGGTCAGGCTAAAAACCTCCAGAGCAAAACGGTCAAGGGTGAGAGCCTCGGCTTGCTGAACGACGACATTACCCCGGCTTTCATTAACGAAAATGAAGAAGGCCTGCCGCGCAACCTGCAGCAACTCCGCCGCGACCTGCCGCCGGTTTCGGTTTCGAAAACCAACCGCCTCTCGACCGTCCATCGCCGCGTGCCGATGGACGCCATCGCCGTCAAAACCTATGATGCGAATGGAAATCCCAAGGGCGAAAAGCTTTTCCTCGGCCTCTTCACCTCCGTCACCTATTCCCGCAGCGTCAGCGACGTGCCGTATCTGCGCGAAAAAGTCGACGAGATCATGGAAATGTCGGACTTCCTGCCGGGTTCCCACAACCGCAAAACATTGCGCCATATTCTCGAAAAATACCCGCGCGATGAACTGTTCCAGATCCCGAACGAAGAACTTTACGAGATCGCGCTTGAAATTCTTCGCCTGCAGGAACGCCAGCGCATCGCCCTCTTTATGCGTCTCGACGCTTTCAAGCGTTACGTTTCATGCCTTGTTTACGTTCCGCGCGACCGTTTCGGCACCGGCCTGCGCAAGGCGATCGGCCGTATTCTTGAATCCGAACTGAACGGCCAGCTTTCGAATTTCTACACGACGCTCGATGATTCCGTTTTCGCGCGGGTGATGTTCATCATCAACATCAACCAGAAAAACCCGCCGAAATACGACCCCGAAAAGGTCGAGATGAAACTCCAGGAAGCCGGGCAAACGCTCGCCGAACGCCTCCGCACGGCGCTCGCGGAAGAGCTGAAAGACGAAGACCGCGTCACCGCGCTGACTCTCAAATACGGCGACGCTTTTCCGGTTGGTTACACTTCGCGTTACCGCGCCAGCCAGGCCGTATTTGATCTCGAAAAAATCGAGCAATGTCTTGCTTCCGGCAAAATGACTCTCGACCTCTACCGCCCCGAAGGCGTGGAAAGCACCCAGCTTCGCCTCAAGACCTATAACCCCGGCGCGCCGATGCCGCTTTCGAACGTGCTGCCGATCCTTGAGAATATGGGCCTGCGCGCCATCTCCGAGCTTCCCTTCGAGGTCAAACCGCAGGGCGCGCCGCATTCCGTCTGGATTCACGATTTCCTCGTCGACATCCCGGCTGAAACATCCGGCATCAAGCTAAACGAAGTGAAGAAGAATTTCGAATTGGCTTTCAGCAAGATCTGGTACGGCGAGATGGAGAGCGACACGCTCAACAAGCTCATTCTCAACGCCGGGCTGGACGCGCAGGAAATCAACATCCTCCGCGCCTACGTGCGCTACATGCGCCAGATCCGCTCGCCCTTCGGCCAGCCTTACATCCAGAGCGCTCTGACCCAGCACCCGGATATCGCCACCTTGCTGGTGAATCGCTTCAAGGCCCTGTTCGCCCCCTCCGCCAAAAAGGACAAGATCGCCGACAATGAAAATTTCTCGGTCGAGATCAACAGCCATCTTGAAAATGTTGAATCGCTCGACCAGGACCGCATTCTGCGCACCATCGCCGGCCTCATCGAGGCGACGCTGCGCACAAACTATTATCAGACGCAGGAAAACGGCGAGGCGAAATCCTATCTCTCGCTGAAATTCGACTCCACGAAAATCCCGGAACTGCCCGAGCCGCGCCCCTACCGCGAAATTTTCGTCTATTCCCCGCGCGTCGAGGGTATTCATCTCCGCGCCGACAAGGTTTCGCGCGGCGGCATCCGCTGGTCCGACCGCCACGAGGATTTCCGCACAGAAGTTCTCGGTCTTCTGAAAGCGCAGAACGTCAAGAACGCCGTCATCGTACCAATGGGCGCCAAGGGCGGCTTCGTTGTAAAAACGCCGCAGCCCGACCGCAAAGCCTTCCAGGCCGAGGGCATCGAATGCTACAAAACGCTCGTTCGCGGCATGCTCGACATCACCGACAATCTGAAGGGCGAAAAAGTCATCCCGCCGAAAGACGTCATACGCCGTGACGGCGATGACCCTTATCTCGTCGTTGCCGCCGACAAGGGCACGGCAAGTTTCTCCGATATCGCCAACGGTCTTTCGAAAGATTACGACTTCTGGCTCGGCGACGCTTTTGCCTCGGGTGGCAGCGCCGGTTACGACCACAAGAAAATGGGTATCACCGCCCGCGGCGCGTGGGAATGCGTGAAACTCCACTTCCGCCAGCTCAACCACAACATCCAGGAAAAACCGTTCGATGTCATCGGCGTCGGCGACATGGGCGGCGACGTTTTCGGCAACGGCATGCTGCTGTCCGAACATATCCGCCTGGTCGGCGCATTTAACCACATCCACATTTTCTGCGACCCCGATCCGGATACGGCCTCAAGCTTCAAGGAGCGCCAGCGCCTGTTCGACGGCGTGCTTGGCTGGGACCAGTACGACACCAAAAAACTCTCCAAGGGCGGGCGTATTTATAACCGCAGCGAAAAATCGCTTCAGCTCACGCCCGAAATCCAGAAACGCTTCGGCATTTCGCGCGAAAAGGTTTCGCCGTTCGAGCTTATGAACGTGATGCTCAAAAGCCGCTGCGACCTGATGTGGTTCGGCGGTATCGGCACCTACATCAAAGGCACGAACGAAACCCACGCCGATGTCGGCGACAAGGCGAACGACGCTATTCGTATTAATGGCAATGAACTGCATGCCGCGGTCGTGGGCGAAGGCGCGAACCTCGCGATGACCCAGCACGGCCGCATCGAATATGCGGAAAAAGGCGGTCGCCTGAACACCGACTTCCTCGACAATTCCGCCGGCGTCAACTCCTCCGATGTCGAGGTGAACATCAAAATCCTCATGAGCGACGTCATGAGCGGCAAGACGCACAAGATGGATATCGCCGCGCGTAATAAATTGCTTGAAAAAATGACCCCCGAAGTCGCCGATCATGTCCTGCGCAACAATTACCAGCAAGGCCAGGCCATCAGCCTCGCCGAGCTTCAGGCGCGTGAAACGCTCAGCCTGCAGGAAGAATTCATCAAGGAACTCGAGCGCAACCATGGCCTCAACCGCGTGCTCGAAGGCCTTCCTGACGCCGAAACGGTGGCGCAGCGCCTGCATCTGGGCAAGGGCATGACGCGCCCCGAACTTTGCGTTCTTCTTTCTTACGCGAAAATCAACTTTACGCGCGAGTTGCTCGACACCGACATCCCTGACAGCCCGGACATGCATGAGCGCCTGATGGTTTATTTCCCCACAGCGCTACAGGAAAAATACGAGAAAGAAATCAAGCGTCACAAACTGCACCGCGAAATCATCGCGACAGGCTTGGCCAACTCGCTGATCAACCGCCTCGGCCCCACCTTCATCAAATCGCGCATGAAGAAAACCGGCGCCGGCGCCGCCGAAGTCGCTCGCGCCTACGTCGTCACACGCGAAGCGTTCGAGTTGCGCAAGCTTTGGAACGCGATTGAAAGCCTGGACAACAAGGTTCCGGCCATGGTCCAGCTCAAGGCCATGCGCGAAATCGCCCACACGGCGGAACATGTCATCACCTGGTTCCTGACGCGCGGCGCGCGCAACTTTAACCTCAGCGCGCATATCAAGGATTACGGCGAAGGCATCGCTGATCTGCGCAAACACCTGGTCGATCTCGTCACCGATGACGTGCGCGAAGGCATCAAGCAGCGCGAACAGACAAATATCGCCGACGGCCTGCCGAAAGATCTCGCGCACCAGATCGCGCTCATGCCCGTTCTTTCCTCGGCCTGCGACATCATAAGCATCACTTTGAAACAGAAAGCCGATCTGCGCGCCGTCACCCGCACCTATTTCGAAGTCGGCCGCCATTTCCATCTCGACTGGATGCGCCAGCAAGCCCGCTTCATGGCCTCCGAAAACGCATGGCACGCCGAGGCCACCGCCGCGCTCGTTAACCAGCTCTACGGTTCGCAGGCCGGCATAACCACGCGCATGCTGAAAGATGTTAAGAACGGTAAAAAAGACGGCATCGCCAATGACTGGTTCAGGAAGAATGCCGACCTCGTCGCGCAGGCCGAGCCCGTGATTTCCTCGCTGCAAAGCGCGGGCACCGTCGACCTGCCGATGCTCGTCATCGCCGAGCAGCGTTTACGTACCTTATACGGCGGTTAAATATCTTCCGTCATGCCAGCGAAGGCTGGCGGGGACGACGTAATTGATTAAATTGCCATTCCCGCTAAAACCAAAATCCCGAAATCACGGTTGGATTTAAAAACGCGCAACGAACTCGCCGCGTCGTCAGGCTTCCACGCATGCAATTGCCACGCGAGATGCAGCGCCGCAGGAACAAGAAACAAACTCTGGCTCGCCGTGAATATCAGGACATAAGCGATGGCAAAAAACACGCTGACATATTTTTTGCTTTCAGCGCCGAACAGCAGCGCCGTCGATTTGATCCCCGCCAGCGCATCGTCCTCCTTGTCCTGGTGCGCGTAAATCGTATCGTACGCAAGCGTCCAGAAAATCCCGCCCACATACAGCAGCACCGCCGGAAATTCGATCGCACCCGTCACCGCGCTCCATCCCATCAACGCGCCGAAATTGAATGTGAAGCCGAGAAATAATTGCGGCCACCATGTGAAGCGTTTCATCAATGGATAGATCGCGATCAGCGGCAAACTCAAAATGCCGAGCAAAATAGTCAGCGCATTCATCTGCAGCAAAATAATCAGGCCGACACCAAGAAGCGCAACGAGAAATCCAATCGCCTGCCTGACGTTTACCTCACCAGACGCCAGCGGTCTCGCGCTCGTACGCCCGACTTTCTTGTCGAGATCCCGGTCCCACAAATCATTGACCACGCAACCCGCCGCGCGCATGACAATCGCGCCGATTCCAAACAGCGCGAAAGTTTTCCACGCCGCTCCATCCATGCGTGTGACGCCGCCCGAGGCGAGCATAATCGCCCACCAACCCGGCAGCAGTAACAGCCACATGCCGATCGGCCGGTCGAGCCGCGCCAAGGCCGCATAGGGCCGCAAAAACCGTGGGAGGAGCTTTTCCACCCCCCCTTCGCGCTTGATATCGGTATGTGTTTTCGTGTTCACTGCGCTATGGCTTCTGATTTTACAAAACTTCCGCGCCTCTACATTGATCGCAATTTCGCCGCCAATGCAACGGTCAACCTTGAAACCGCGCAGGCGCATTATCTTAAAAACGTTCTGCGCCGCAAGCCGGGCGATTTCATCCGCCTGTTCAACGGGCGCGACGGCGAATGGCTGGCGGGCATTGCGGCATTCGGCGGCGACGGCTGCACCGTAACTCTTAAAGGTAAAATCCGCGAACAGCCTGAAAAATCCATGGAAATGCACCTGCTCTTCGCCCCCATCAAGAAAGACCGGATGGATATCATCATCGAAAAGGCGGTCGAGCTCGGCGCCACCGACATTCACCCCGTCCTGACCAACCGCACGGAGATCCGCAAAATCAACGAGGAGCGCATCCGCGCCCAGATCATGGAAGCCGCCGAGCAATGCGAGCGCTTCGAGATCCCGACCCTGCACCCCCTGTCCGATCTTAAAACCAGGATAACCGGCTGGGCCGGGCCAAATCCGCTCCTCTGGTGCTGCGAACGCGGGGAATCGCCCCACATTTCAACCTTCCGGCAAACCTCCTGGGCCTTCCTGACCGGGCCCGAGGGCGGTTTTGATGACAATGAATTCGCCTTTTTGAGCGGCCTGTCCAATGTCCGGCCCCTCTCCCTTGGCGAAACCGTCCTGCGCTGCGAAACGGCCGTTATCCTTGCCCTTGGTTATGCAAAAATGCAGGGCGAGGGATAACAGCCCGCCCCAAAAGACAAAATTGTAGGGACTTGCTTTTTGTTTCAGCTAATTTTAAGTGTATCCCCGATGAAAAATCAGGCATATTAGGCCCCGGGAATAATTGTAAGTTCATAAACTAAAACAGCACGATATATAAAAATGATCCGAATCCTTTTTGCGGCCGTGACCGCCCTTCTCCTGACCGCTTCGCCTGCATTGGCAACCCACTCGCATCCCTGGCAACTTTGGTTTCAGGAAGCCGCATCGCCCTCCGCGGAGCACATCCAGTTCCTTTATACATTCGTGCTCTGGATCATCGCCGCCATTACGGTTTTCGTTCTCTTCCTTCTGGTTTACGTGATCGTCCGCTTTAACAAGCGCGCCAATCCGGTTCCCGCGCAATTCTCGCACAACGTCATGATCGAGATCGTCTGGACCGTTGTGCCGGTGCTTATCCTCCTGATCATCGCGGTGCCTTCGTTCCGCCTGCTCTATTTCACCGACCGCACGCCGAATCCCGAAATGACGCTGAAAGTCACCGGCTATCAATGGTACTGGGGCTATGAATACCCCGACAACGACGGCGTCAATTTCCTGTCCTACATGGTGCCGGAAAAAGAAATCGACCCTGCCAAAAACCAGGTCCGCCTGCTCTCGACCGACAATGCCGTCGTCCTGCCACTTGATACCAATATTCAAATTCTAACCACTGCCGCCGCCGTCATCCACGCTTTCGCGGTGCCCTCGCTCGGCATCAAGATCGACGCGATGCCCGGCCGCACCAACGAAACCTGGGTGCGCATCACGAAACCCGGCATTTATTACGGCCAGTGCTCCGAGCTCTGCGGCAAGGATCACGCCTATATGCCGATCGAAATTCATGCCGTGCCCAAGGAAGAATTCAACGCATGGATTGAAGCCAAAAAAGGCGAATAGTTAAAGAGGACTGTAAATAAAATGACCGCACATCACGACAACGACGACCACGCACACGACCACAAGCCCGGATTTTTCGTCCGCTGGTTCATGTCCACGAACCACAAGGATATCGGCACGCTGTACATCATCTTCTCGATCATGGCAGGCCTGATCGGCGGCGCATTCTCGGTCATGATGCGTCTCGAACTCCAGGAGCCGGGCGTTCAGTTTATAACGGACGCTGCCGGCAACCCGGACGGCCACCTCTGGAACGTCTTCATCACGGCGCACGGCCTGATCATGGTCTTCTTCGTCGTCATGCCCGGCCTGATCGGGGGTTTCGGCAACTGGTTCGTGCCGCTGATGATCGGCGCGCCCGATATGGCCTTCCCGCGCCTCAACAATATTTCATTCTGGCTGCTTGTCCCTGCGTTCCTGCTACTCTTGTTGTCCGCCTTTATCGGTGGCGGCGTCGGCACGGGCTGGACGGTTTACCCACCCCTCTCCTCCGTGCTCGGCCACCCGGGCATGGGTGTCGACATGGCGATTTTCTCGCTCCACCTCGCGGGCGCGTCGTCCATTCTCGGCGCGGCGAACTTCATCACCACCATCTTCAACATGCGCGCGCCGGGCATGACGCTGCACAAGATGCCGCTCTTCGCCTGGGCGATGCTCGTGACCGCGTTCCTGCTGGTGCTCTCGCTTCCCGTCCTCGGCGGCGCGATCACCATGCTGCTGACCGACCGTAATTTCGGCACCGCTTTCTTCAGGCCTGAGGGCGGCGGCGACCCGATGCTGTTCCAGCATTTATTCTGGTTCTTCGGCCATCCCGAGGTTTACATCATGATCCTTCCGGCTTTCGGTATCATCAGCCAGATCGTTTCGACTTTCTCGCATAAACCCATCTTCGGCTATCTCGGCATGGCCTACGCGATGATCTCCATCGGCGTGGTCGGCTTCATCGTCTGGGCGCACCACATGTACACGGCCGGCATGGATGTCGACACGCGCGCCTATTTCTCGGCCGCGACGCTCATCATCGCCGTCCCGACAGGCATCAAGATCTTTTCCTGGATCGCCACGATGTGGGGCGGCTCCATCGAGTTCAAGACCCCGATGCTCTGGGCCATCGGTTTCATCTTCCTGTTCACGGTCGGCGGCGTCACGGGTGTCGTGCTCGCCAACCCCGGCATGGACACCGTGCTCCACGACACATACTACGTCGTCGCGCACTTCCACTACGTCCTTTCTCTGGGCGCGGTGTTCGCGCTCTTTGCGGGTTTCTATTACTGGATCGGCAAAATGTCAGGCCGCCAGTACCCCGAATGGATGGGCCAGGTTCACTTCTGGATGACCTTCATCAGCGTCAATCTCGTCTTCTTCCCCCAGCATTTCCTCGGCCATGCCGGGATGCCGCGCCGCATTATCGATTATGAAGATGGCTATGCGGGCTGGAACGAGATCTCCTCGATCGGGGCTTACATTTCCTTCGCGGCCACGCTCTGGTTCGTCTTCGTCGTGATCTACACGCTGAATTTCGGCCGCAAGGTTCCGGGCAATTACTGGAACGTCTCGCCGCAATCGATGACGCTGGAATGGACGCTGCCCTCGCCGCCCCCCTTCCACCAGTTCGATATCCAGCCGATGATCAAGTAGAAGGATAAAAAAATAAATAAATTCAATACTTTAGCCACAAAAATTTGTGGCTAAAGTGCTTTTTATGGTATTGATTGACTATGTTCACGACATACGCCGAGCAAATCGAACGGGATGTTTCCAGGGGATCGATCAGTCTTTCTGAGGACTTTTTTGCAGCTTTTCCTGTCATTGAAACAGATAAACAAACCGATCTGGCCGGCTCATCCAGCCTTGATGAAAACGGCATCATTTCCCTGCTCAGCAGCACACTGACCGCCAACAAAATGCTGTCTGAAAGCCTGTCCCAAACGTTCGGCATGAGTTCAGTCCATACGCTGAGCGCGACACCGGCCGGCCGTAACGCACACTCCGCCATTGCCCGCCTGCGCGAAGCCCGCATGACGCCTCCCGATGCCTTGCTGCGCCTGCTTTCATCGCGCAGCGGCACCCCCGGCAAGCCCCGCACCCCGGCGCATGAACCTGCCTTTCACTGACATTGCATCCAGGGCCTGAATGCCCTAAATAACGAAGGATGAACCGCGCCCAGTCTCTGGATATGACCGACGACCGCGTCTCCGATTACTTTCTGCTTCTCAAGCCGAAGGTGATGAGCCTCGTCGTATTCAGCGGCTTTGCCGGCATGTGGATCGCCCCCGGTTTCCACCAGCTTCACCCGTTTCTCGCTTTCATCGCCATGCTCTGCCTCGCCGTGGGCGCGGGCGCCGCAGGCGCTATCAATATGTGGTTCGACCGCGATATCGACGCGGTAATGCACAGGACCCGCTTCCGTCCCCTGCCCATGGGTCGCGTGAGGCCCGAGGAGGCGCTTTCATTCGGCATCATTCTCTCGCTGGCCTCTGTCGTCATGATGGGCCTTGCGCTCAACTGGCTGGCGGGCGCGCTGCTCGCTGCCGCGAATTTGTTTTACGTTTTTATCTACACCATCTGGCTGAAACGCCTGACACCGCAGAACATTGTCATCGGCGGCGCGGCGGGCGCGTTCCCGCCCATGATCGGCTGGGCCGCCGTCACCGGCGATATCACGCTCTATCCGGTCATTCTTTTCCTCATCATTTTCTTCTGGACCCCGCCCCATTTCTGGGCGCTTTCGCTGTTCGCCAACGAGGATTACAAGCGCGCCGACATCCCGATGATGACCGTCGTCGCCGGCGAGCGCCGCACCAAAATCCAGATGCTGGTTTACACGCTTATTCTCCTGCCGCTGACGCTCAGCCCGTATTTCTTCGGCTTTGAAAATTTTAATTATTTGGTCGCCGCCACCGCGCTCAGCGGCTTTTTCGTCTTCACGGCGATCCGCGTCCTCGCCAGCACAAATCTTAAAAACGCCAAGCTGATGTTCGGCTACTCGGTCTTTTACCTCTTCGCCCTTTTCCTCGCGGTTATGGTCTTGTAGGGAGATATATTGATGCCGCACGGCCCCATTCATAAAACCAAGCTCAAGAAAAATATCGCGGTCGGCGCAGCGATTCTCGGCTTCATCGCCCTGTTCTGGGTCATTACCATGGTTAAAATTGCCGGTGGATAGACCCTGCATTCTCAGGTAAACTGGATTATAGGTTCAGATTACAGGTTTCCTATGTCCAGATACCCTTATATTGTTGTTTTTGCGCTTTTTTTTACGGTTTTGCTCGCCCGCCCGGCGGCGGCTGAAATGGAGGTCCAGGACGGACATACCAGAACCGAGCCCGGCGTCGGCGAATACTACGATATTTACAGCCGCAGAATTGCATATATGCAGGAAAACGTTAAATTCCGCCGTGACCTGGAAACGCGCCGCAAGAACTTCACCGCCATGCGGGAAGAGGTAATCCAGCGCTACGAGAACAATTTAAAAGCTTCGCATGGTAACTATGAACAAGAACAACCCGGATCCGAACACGAAACCGCCGGCCCCCCCGCTCCGGACGCAGCAGGACTTAATCCGTAAAAACGCCCGTACCGGGCTGGCGGTATTCACAGTCTTTCTCTTTATGGTAGGCTTGTCTTTTGCCTCTGTTCCGCTTTATAACCTTTTTTGCCGCATGACGGGCTTCGACGGCACGACCCGCACGGCCGAAACCCTCCCCGATAAGGTCCTCGACCGCGTTGTGACCATCAAGTTTAACGCCAGCACCGGCCGAAACATGATGTGGGATTTCAAGCCCGAACTCCGGGAAATCGACGTCCGGCTGGGGGAAAAGGGTCTGGCGGCCTTCCATGCGAAAAACCGCAGCAATACGGCTACGGCAGGCACCGCCATCTATAACGTCACCCCCTTCAAGGCGGGCAAGTATTTCCACAAAATCCAGTGTTTCTGCTTCGACGAACAGGCCCTGCAGCCCGGCCAAGACGTCTCCATGCCGGTTATGTTCTTTGTCGACCCCGCCATGAACGACGACCCCGACATGGAGGATGTAAAGGCCATAACCCTGTCCTATACGTTCTATCCGGTTGAATCCAAAGAGCTTGAAGACGCCCTCGATGCCTTTTACAATGAGGGCAACCCTGCTATACAGGGCACCAATTGACTAACCTCCACCCAGGATAATGAAACACCATGGCTGATCACGTCGAATACGCAAGCACAGGCAGACCCCACCCCTACCACCTTGTCCGTCCCAGCATCTGGCCCCTCATTGGCTCCCTCGCGGCCGGTTTCCTGGCCATGGGCGCGGTCATGTTCATGCACAAGGTCCAGATCGGCGGCATGGCTGTCGGGCTGAAAGGCGTCGTGCTCGGCGTTCTGGCTGTTCTCGCCGTTATGTTCTTCTGGTGGAAAGACATCATTTTCGAAAGCGTGACCGAACGCGTTCACAATAAGATCACGGAAGTGGGTCTGCGTTTCGGCATGGCGCTGTTCATCGCATCCGAAGTCATGTTCTTCGTCGCATTCTTCTGGGCGTTTTTCGGCGCGGCATTTTATCCGACCGAGGCAATCGGTTATGTCTGGCCGCCGAAAGGCATGGAAGTCATCGCGCCCTTCGGCCTGCCCTTCCTGATGACCATGATCCTGCTGCTCTCGGGCTGCACGGTTACATGGGCGCACCACGCCATTCTCGAAGGCCGCCAGAAAGAAGCCGTGCAGGCGCTCGGCATCACGGTCGGCCTCGGCATCGTGTTCCTCTGCTTCCAGATCTACGAATACGCGCACGCGCATTTCAAATTCACCGACGGCATCTACCCTTCCGCCTTCTTCATGGCGACCGGCTTTCACGGCTTTCACGTTTTCGTCGGCACAGTGTTCCTGATCGTCTGCTGGGTACGCGCCGCCAAGGGTCACTTTACGACTGAGCGTCACTTCGGTTTCGAAGCCGCCGCCTGGTACTGGCACTTCGTCGACGTGGTCTGGCTGTTCCTGTTCATCGCCGTTTACTGGTGGGGCAACGTGGTCGGCATCGACCACACAGCGAAAGCGGCGGCGGCGGCAAAGGCCGCGGCGGCGCCCAAAGCCATCGAGGCGCCTGCCGATCCTGCGCCAGCCGCAGCAGAGTAAACCATGCTGCCGGACCGGGAGCCCTTACGCCTCGGCTGGCATTGCAAATGCCCGAAATGCGGACAGGGTGACCTCTATAAACCCGGCATCACGCTGGATCTGCGCGACAAATGCGCGGTCTGCGGCCTGGATTTAAGCAAAAACGACAGCGCTGACGGCCCTGCTGTTTTCCTTATCTTCATCCTGGGCTTTTCACTGGTTCCCGGCGCTCTTATTTTAGATGCGTGGCTGCAGCCGCCCTTGTGGATCCATGCGCTGCTCTGGGGCGTTATCGCCATAGGCGCCACAATCGGGATGTTGCGGCCCCTGAAAGCCTATATAATAGCCCTGCAATACAAACACAGAGCCACTGACTGGGAATAAATGTCTAAGCGGGATTTATGGCTGCCGACTCTCATGACCTTGTTGGGAATCGCGATTCTCTGCGGGCTCGGCGCGTGGCAAATGCACCGCCTTGCATGGAAGGAGGATCTTCTGCGCCAGATGGATGCCGAACTTTCAAAAGACGCATCGCAAATTCTGCTGGATTCAGATGACTTCAGAGGCAGTGAAGATTTCCGGCGCGGCAGTGTGCGCGGGACTTATGAATTCGAAAAACAAATTCTCATCGGCCCCCGCACCTATAAAAACCTTCCTGGCCGCCATGTCTATACGCCGCTTCGCCTCGAAGACGGCACCTATATCCTCATCAATCGCGGCTGGGTTCCCACTGACTGGACATCCGCGCATGAAACAGCCGAAGCGCGTGACGCCGCGCAAAGAAACGCGCAAAGCGGCGGCATTATTGGCATGCTGCGCCGGAAATGGGACGGCAGCCCTTTCACGCCCGAAAACCAGCCCGAAATCGATAAATGGTATAAACCCGATACTCAGGCCATCGCCAGGGCTAAAAACATTCCCGCACTTCATGACGCTCTTTTCATGCTGGAAGGCGGTGAAACGGAAGGAGATTACCCCATCGCCGTTTCGGCGAAAATGACGCCCCCCAACAATCACCTGCAATATGCGATATTCTGGTTCACCATGGCGGCCATTCTCGCCGTGATTTTTGTGCTCAGGTTTTTAAGAAAATGAACTGGCAGGTCCTCGAAATCTTTGAATTTTTAAGCTACGCGGCGACGATCTTCGGCATTCCGTTCGCGATTTTGGTCTTCATGCACGAGCAGAAAAAGGAGCGCCAGGCCGAGCAGGAGGAGATCTACGACAAGCTGATGGACCATTACGATCACATCCTCGGCCGCCTGTTCGAACATCCCGACATCGACCAGCATAACCGGGAACTGGAAGACCCGGAACTCAGGCGCCAGCAGAAAATTCTTTATGAAATGCTGATCAATCTGTTCGAACGCGCCTTCATCCTGCTCTACGGGGAGAAGGAACTCGCCTACCGGCGCATGTGGAATTCGTGGGAGGATTACATCAGGCTCTGGATCGGCCGCCCGAACTTCCATGAAATGTTGCCGACCCTCGTTCAGGGCGAAGACCCTGACTTTGTCGCCTATATGGCGCGACTTTCCAATCTTGAACTTAAACCCTAACCCATCGTCATCGCGAGCCGCGCATTAAGCGCGGCGTGGCGATCCATTTTTTTTTACTGGATTGCTTCGCGCAGCTTGTCTTTGCGAAGGCGGGGACTCGCAGGCGGAATTGTCAATTCAGGCCTTTGGCGCTGCCGGGGAAGAAGAAATTCTGCGCGAATTTCATGCCTTCGCTGCGCGAGACATATTGCTGGTGGATCGTATTGATATACGATTTGAACTTCTGGAATTCCTTGCCTGTCAGCTGTTCGCCCGTCGGCAGATTGACCGACTTCGGGTTCACCTGCTTGTTGTTCAGCATGACTTCATAATGCAGGTGCGGTCCCGTGGAACGCCCTGTCGTGCCGACATAACCGATGACATCGCCCTGCGATACGCGCGCGCCCACCTTCATGCCTTTGCCGAGGCGGTGCATGTGCGCATAAGCGGTCTTGAGCTGTGAATTGTGGCGGATGCGGATGTAATTGCCGTAGCTGCTGAAGCGGCCCGCATATTCAAGAATGCCATCGCCTGCCGCGTAAATCGGCGTGCCGGTCGGCGCGGCGAAGTCGACGCCTTTATGCATCTTGTTGTAACCCAGAACCGGGTGACGGCGCAGGCCGAAACCCGATGAAATACGCGCGCCATCGATCGGCGTCTTCATCAGCGTCTTGCGGATGCTGAAACCGTTCGGCTGGAAATAATCGACGCGGCCGTCGGCCATCTCATATCTGTAAATCTGGACGTCCTTGCCGCCGACCGTCAGGTTCGCATAAAGGATGTTGCCGAATTTCGCATACTCGCCGTCTTCGGTTTCTTCGGCCTCATACATCACTTCCATCTTGTCGCCGGGCTGGATGTCGCGCTGGAAGTCGATGTTCCAGGAATAAATGCGGATCATGTCGGCGATGACGGCCGAAGGAATGCCTGCGCGCGCGGCCGAACCATAAAGTGAGGTTTCAATCTCCGCCTTGCCCGCATAGGTATTCTTCACCAGCTTCTTCTCGGACATTTCAGTCGCGAATTTATCGCCATCTTTCAGGACCGTGATTTCCTTGATGGGATCGACCTGCATCGTCATCTTGGTGAAGACGTCTTCGGTGCCGGGCTTGAAGTGAACGCTGATCTTCTGGCCGGGTTTCACGCCGCGCGGGTCGTAATGCTCGCTCAGCGCCTTGACCACCTGGTATGAATCCGCGCCCGTAACGCCGGCTTCCTGCAACACACCGGCCAGCGTATCGCCGCGGCCGATTTCAATGTCGCGGTAGTCGCGCTTGGGCGCCTTTTGAATCGCCAGCGACGCGCGGCGCATGCCGTCCGAAACGCGGTCCTGGATGACTGTCGAAAGGCCCGGGGAAGCCAGGGATGAGACGGTGTAATTCTCGCCGCCCTCGCCGCCGGCCGGGTTCAAGGCTGCGTAATACGCGGCCGGATTGCCATACAGCCTGCTGAATACCGCCGCGCCCGTGTCGCTGAAAATGCTGAACAGGCCGACAGCCGCGCAGACAGCCGTACCGGCGACATAACGCAGGCGAATGCGGTCATGGCGTGTGAAGATGTGGCGGTGACGCAGGCGCAAAAACCTGTGCAGCGCGATAGTGTTGTTCAGCGATGTCATCAATGACCCAACCCGGTGTTTTAAAATCGTAACGCTGCCAGCTGCTGGCTGTATGTTACCCGGAACAACGCGCATAAATGCGTTGCTTAAAACTGACTTCCTTAGTCTTGTCCCGATTAGCATACTAAACATTCAATTCCAACTTCCGATAGCCCAAGGTCCGGTAAAGACCTTGGGATAAAATCACCCAAATTCGGTTTCAACTGAATCCAGCAGCGATTCCAGGTATTCCTGCGCGTCGCTGAGGCGTTTGTTAATATCATAAAATATGAAAATTCCAAAAATCAGGAACACCAGCGCATCCTGCGCGCCGCTGTCTTCACTGGTGGATACCGATCCGGGCAGCAGGCCGGTCACCAGAACGAGGAAAAACAGGATGCTGTATGAAATCAGCAAGGATTTCGCGACCTGCGTATAGCCATAGATGACGATCCGCGCCGTATCCTTGGTTTTTACAAAAGTGACGTTGAGATTGACGCGCGCGTGCCGCATCATGCGCCCGGGACCGCCGCTGGTGGCGCTGAGGTGAATATTGCCCGGCTGTTCGCGCAGATCATCCACCGCGAAGGTGCGGCGAAAACGCGTCACCAAGGCCTGCTTCAGATCTTCTTCCGAAACATCCACACCCAGTTTTATTTTTTTCGAAACTTCAACGTATTTCATAGTCAAAAATATTCCGTATCCTTAGCCGCCGCATTCCTTGGTTATGCGCTCGTAAGCGCCCGAAGAACCCGACAGGCTGAACGTATCCTTGGTTTTGGTGCCGCGCGATGAAACGCCGCTTACCGTCATGCTGGTGCCTGAGCGTACGGCGGCGGCGATCTTGTCGTCATCCTCGCCGTCAACCGCCCACGCGGTATCGTCCTTGGTAAAGAGCACGAATTTCTGTCCGTCGATCTCGATGGTCGCATCGGACGCAGGCTTGTAGGTGTAACCCGCGATATAGCTGAACACGTTGCGGCTGCCTTCGCCGGGACGGTGCGTGATCAATGCATGAATGTCGCCGCGCGATTTATATTCGCCTTCATTCTTCTTGGGCTTGGCCGCCATGTAGCAAACCTTGCTGCTGCCTTCCTCGAAGAAGTACGCTTCCCAGTCGCCGTAAGCTTTCAGAAGGCGCGGCTCGCCTGCAAAGGCCGGGGCTGAAAATGCGCAAAACAGGGCCAAGCCAAATATTAGAGATAACTTATTTACCATGGGTCCAGTACCGTATTTAACCTTTTCCATAAATAAATTGGGGGATAGTAAGGGAGTAAACCATATCTCTTCTATTAGTGTAAGCCCAAAAAGTAAAAAAAGTGATCCGAAATCCTTACGAAACCGTAAAAACTGCAAGGGTTATCCCATGGTTTTTTCTGGACCCGGAGACAAAAAGGCCTATGAATACAGCCATGGCACATAAACCCCTGGACAGGGCCGTCAAGGCCCCCGCCCCGAACCGCCCGCCCGAGACCGGCCGGGAGGGTCATTTTGAGCGGCTTTTGCTGGATGTCGCTGAGAACCGCAACAAGGAGAGTTTTGTGCAGCTGTTCGAGCACTTCGCCCCAAGGGTGAAATCCTTCCTGATGAAAGGCGGAAGCCCCGAGGACGTCGCCGACGAACTCGCCCAGGAAACCATGCTGACCGTCTGGAACAAGGCCCCTTCCTTTAACCCCGCCCAGGCCGGGGCCAGCACATGGATTTTCACCATCGCGCGAAACCGCAAGATCGACGCCCTCCGCAAAACCGGGCGCTTCGAGGTCGCGCCGACCGACCCCGACCTTATTCAAAGCGCGGACTCGCCGCGCGGCAACGCCATGCGCCGGCAGGAAATTGAATCGATCGCCGGGGCGCTGGACGAACTCCCGGAAGAACAGGCCATGCTTCTGCGCCAGTCTTTCTTCGAGGACAAATCGCATGCCGACATCGCCGAGGAAACCGGCCTGCCGCTCGGCACCGTCAAATCCAGGATCCGTCTCGCGCTCGAACGCCTGCGCAAAAATAAAACAATCAAGGAGTTATGGCAGTGAACCAGCAACAAGCCGCATTGCAGGACGCGTATGAGACATTGCTGCTGAGCTATGCGGCGGGTCTTCTCGACCAGGCGCAGAGCCTGATCGTCGCGAGCCATATCGCGCTCTCGCCGCAGGCCAAGGAAAAAGTCGAGGAATGCGAGGCGCTCGGCGGCGCGCTGATGGAAAAATATTGCGAACCCGTTTCCATGCGCAAGCAAAGCCTTGCCAATGTCCTGAACCGCCTCGATGCCCCCGAAGCCGCGCAGCAACGCGAGGAAATGTACGAACTCGTGTTCCCCGAAGGACTTTCAATTCCGCTCTGCCTCAAGCGCTCCGTCGCCTGCCGCGTGCAGCATGTGCATTGGCGCACGGTGCGCCCCGGCGTCCAAAGTTTCGAGCTTTCCCTCGAATGCCCGCAGAGCAAGACAAGATTTCTGAAAGCCGGTCGCGGCATCGAAGCCCCGCGCATGGCGCCGCGCGCGATGGAACTGACACTGGTTCTGGATGGCGCGCTGATGGATGAAACCGGCGTTCACAAGCGCGGCGACCTCATCGTCATGGATGAAACCTGCCGCCACAAGGGCAAATCCTGCGACCGCCAGGGTGGATTCTACATGGTGGTGACATCCGGCCCGGCGCAATTCAGCGGCTTGCACCGCCTGCTGCATACATTGCTGAGAATTTAATCGTTGTAGCGGAACGAACCGGTATCGTTGTTGAGCCGCTTCTTGGCGCGTTGTTTCTGCTTGTTCAGCCTGCTCTTGTTATCCTGCTTAATCTTGTTCATGCGCTGTTCGTTCTGGCGCCATCTTTGTTCCTGCTGGCGTATTTCACGGTCGTATTTTCTCTGGTCCTGCGATTTTTGTTTCTGCAGCCGTGTTTTGTTGTTCTGTTTGATCTGGTTCTGGCGGGAATGTTGCGCCTCGATCTGGCGCCCGATGCGCGTCTTCTGCTCCTCGGCAGAAACCTTTTGAGGGCAGATAAAAATCAGGATTAAAAGAATCGCAAAATATCTGTTCATGTCTCAGCTCTTCTTCGTTCGCACCTTGCGGCGGTGAGTGCCGAAGACCGGCTTTTCCGGCTGCTCCGAAGGGCCTCCCGCGCCGACAGGCCTCGCGGCAAAACGCCCCATCGAAAGCAATCTATCATACATCACAATCGCGCCCGCCACGCCGACATTCACGCAGAATTTCATAGGGATTTTGATGACATGATCGCAACGCTTGACTAGCGCGGGTGACAGGCTGCCCATCTCCGGCCCCAGCACGTAGGCCGCGCGGATCGGGTGGCGAAAGCTCGGCAAATCGATGGATTCGTCGATGAATTCCACGCCGACCAGCGCACAGCCTTTCGGCAATTCCATGTCGTCGACACTCTTGAATTGATGGTACGGCAGGTGATCGAACGAATCCGCCGTGTCCGACATGCGGAGCTTATAGAGATCCAGATCACTATTGATCGTGAAGAAAAAACTCGCGCCGAACGCATGCGCCGAACGCACGAGATTGCCCGCGTTATATTCCTTGCTGATCTGCTCGACGCCTATGCCGAAATACCCACGCATCAGCCACCGTACTTTTTCAGCAGATCACGGCCAATAGCCTCAAAATTCTTCACCAGCTCCTCGCCATAAAGCGACGCATTCGGAATCGGCTTGCCCGAAATAATTTTTTTCATCACCACTTCCGCGATCTTGCCGTTCGGCGTCTTCAGCACGCCCGGCACCGCGATGATCTCGGTCGGAATCGCGTAAGGCGTAATATTATCCTTTACCGCCTTTTTAATCCCGACCTTTAGATCGTCCGGCACTTCGCCCGCATTGTCTTTCAGCGCCAGGAACAAAACCGTGATCGTCTGCCTGTTGTCGGGCCGCGAGAAATCCACCGCCGCCGCTTCTTTAATCCGGTCGGCAAAAGGTTTCAGTTGATCGTAAATCGCCACCGTCCCGATCCGCACGCCGTTCTGGTTCAGCGTCGCGTCCGAACGCCCGATAATCACGAACTGCCCCTGCGCGGTCTTCTCAATGGAATCGCCGTGCCGCCATACATGCTTACCCGGATAAAATTCAAAATACTCGGCGCTGTAACGCTCGCCTTTTTCATCATCAACGAAACGCAGCGGCATCGACGGAAACGGGCTCACGCAAACCAGTTCGCCCGCCTCACCCGCGCCCAGAACTTTTCCATCCTCGTCCCACACCTGCACGTCGCAGCCCAGCATCGGTCCGTTAATCTGCCCCGCATAGGTCGGCGTGAACGCATTACCGCCGAGGAAACACCCGACAATATCCGTGCCGCCGGAAATACTGCCGATCTTCACATTCGATTTCACGGACGCGTGAATGAACTCAAATCCCTGTTTCGGCAAAACCGCGCCCGTCGACATCACCATGCGCAGACCCGACAGATCATAACGCTCGCGCGGAATAATCTTCGCCTGCTCCCAGCTCAAAATCACCGGCGCCGCCGAACCGTGATGCGTGCACCCGTTCGACGTCGTGAATTCCCACTGCGCGTACGCATCCGGAAACGCGGGCGAGCCGTCATACAGCAAAATCGCCGCGCCGGTCGATAACGCACCCGCCAGCCAGTTCCACATCATCCAGCTCGGCGTTGCATGATAAAAAACCCGGTCGCCCGCGCGGATATCGCAATGCAAAAGATATTCGCTGAGATGCTTCAGCATCACGCCGCCTGTCGAATGCTCGAAACATTTCGGCTTTCCCGTGCTGCCCGAAGAAAACAGAATATAAAGCGGGTGGTTGAAACCGCGGCGGACAAATTTCAGCGGCTGCGGCTCGAACCCCGCCGTAAATTCATGGTCGCCCTCGGTCAGGACAACGATTTTTTCGAGTGATGATATTTCCCCGCGCACATGCTCGATCACATTTTTGCGGTCGATCGTCTTGTCGCCGTGAACATAACCTTCCGCCGTCACCAGGATTTTCGGCTGCACCTGTTTGAAACGGTTGACGAGATCGGCCTGCCCCATCTCCATTCCCGCCGAGGCAAACACCGCGCCGATATTCGACGCTGCCAGTAAAATAATCACGACTTCGGGAATGTTCGGCAGGTAAACGGCAACCCGGTCGCCCTCGACGATTCCCGCCGCCTCCAGCGCCTGCTGCCAGATGCTCACCTCGTGGCACAGATCTTCCCACGTTAAAACTTTATCCGGCCCGTTCTGTGTCCGCGCGATGATCGCCGGGTCGTCGGGTTTCTTGTGCACGCGGTGCAGTAAATTCTCCGCATAGGAAATCTTGCTGTCGGGAAAAAACCGCGCCCACGGCACGCCGGGAATTTTTTTAATAACGTCCGCGCCCTTGTCGCCGATCACGCCTGAAAAATCCCACACCGCGTCCCAGAATTTTGCGGGCTCTTTCACCGCCCAGCCCTGCAGCTTCAGAAACGCCGCGTGGTCGAAACCGCCGAACGGCCCCGCCCCGCGCGCCTCGACAAACCGCACGAAATCGGCCAGCACCGAGATTTCCGCGCCGTTTTTCGCGGGGGCCCAGAGAAGGGCGGGCGTCTTTGATTGCGTATCAGAAAGTGCTACTTTCATACGGGCCAGTCTTTCCGGGCTGGCCGTCCAAGTCAAGCATATAGGGGACTCATGCGCCGTCTTTTAAAAGCCTGTTTGATCAGCCTTTTTTTCGCTTTAAGCATCGGCCCTGTTCACGCGCAGGACGGCGAAGGGCCTTATGTCCAGCTCCGCCTCGTCCCCGAGGGCGTCCTGAAGCCCGGCGGCGAGATATATGTGGCGATCGAACAATCCATCGCCCCCGGCTGGCATACCTACTGGAAAAATCCAGGCGATTCCGGCGCCGCGCCGCGCATCCAATGGTCGATGCCGGACGGATTTCAGGCGGGCGACATCGAATGGCCCGTTCCGCACAAACTCCCCTACGGCCCGCTTCTGAATTACGGCTACGAAGACGGCGTTATCTTGCTGCAAAAAATCCACGCACCTGCCGAACTGCCCGAAGGGCCCGTCACCCTCACCGCCGGTATCGATGTACTAGTGTGCAAGGAAATCTGTATACCCGAAAGCGGCACATACACGATCACGCTGAACGGCCCGGACTCCAGCAACGCCGACAACAGCAGCTATTTTGAAAACGCACGCGGCAAAATGCCGATGCCCAATTCCAGCCCTGCCACCTATGCCGAGCAGAACGGCATATTTGTAATCGATATGCCCGTCACCTGGAGCCAGGGCGTGAAACGTTACGATTACATCCCCGCCGAATGGGGCATGGTCGAAAACACCGCGCCGAGCGAAATCACCATCGAAGGCGGCCGCCTCACCATCAAACAGCAGCGCGGCCAGCGCGCATTGAACGAAGTCAGCGCAGTTCCCGGTCTCCTCCTCTGGAGCATGGAAGACAGCGGCCCGATGAATGCCTATGAATTCACCGCCGCGCTCTCGGCCAATCCGCCCGCCGCAACGCCTGTGCCTGCACCGGGCACGCCGACTTCCCAATCGCTTGTCGTCGCCCTTTTCCTCGCCTTGCTCGGCGGTTTGATCCTGAACCTGATGCCCTGCGTTTTCCCGGTCCTTTCGATCAAGGCGCTCGGCCTCGTCAAAATCGCCGAGAAGGAACCGGCCAGGGCGCGCCTGCACGGCCTCGCCTACACTGCGGGCGTTATTCTTAGCTTCCTGATCATTGCAGGCCTGCTCATCGCGCTCAAATCCGGCGGCGCGCAGATCGGCTGGGGCTTTCAATTGCAAAGCCCCGAAATCGTCACCGTCCTTGCATGGCTCTTTTTCATCATCGGCCTCAACCTCTCTGGCATTTTTGAAATCGGCGGCCATCTCGGCAATGTCGGCAACAAGCTAACGCAGGGCAACACGCCCGGCCATTCCTTTTTCACCGGCGCGCTCGCGACGATCGTCGCCACGCCCTGCACCGCGCCGTTCATGGGTGTCGCGCTCGGCTTTGCGCTGACGCAAGCGCCTTTCATCAATCTGCTCGTTTTCGCGGTGCTCGGCTTCGGCCTCGCGCTGCCTTATCTCGCGCTCTCCTTCATCCCCGCGCTGCAGAAAATTCTGCCAACGCCCGGCGCATGGATGCACACTTTCAAACAGCTCCTCGCTTTCCCGATGTACGCCTCCGCCGCGTGGCTGATCTGGGTGCTCAGCCAGCAATCCGGCCAGATGGGCGTCTTCGCCGCGCTGATGGGCCTCGTCTTCATCGCGTTCGGAATCTGGCTGCTGCGCCACGAACCGGCGGCATTGCTCTGGAAAAATATCGTCCGCGTATTCGCGGTTCTGTCTTTCCTTGCCGCGCTGATAATGATCCCGGGCGGCACGCAGAAACCGGAAGAAGCCATGACTTTCGGCGAGGAATGGTCGCCGCAAAAACTCTCGCAAATCCTCGAGGGCGGCGATGCGGCGTTCGTCGAGATGACCGCCGCCTGGTGCATCACATGCAAGGTCAATCATGCGGTGGCCATCGACACCCCCTCCACGCGCAGGCTTTTCGCCGATAAAGGCGTAAAATATTTAATCGGCGACTGGACCAACCAGAACCCTGAAATTACGGAATATCTGAACGGTTTTGGACGAAACGGCGTGCCGATCTATGTCTATTACGGCCCGCGCAGCAACGGCGAAAGACCCGCCCCGGTCATACTGCCGCAGATTTTAACCCCCGGCATCGTTGCCAAAGCCGTGACCGGGAATTAAATTGAACGCCTAAGCAAAGGAGAGACCCATGAACAGATTTTTAGCCACAATAACGGCCACCGCCATACTGGCTTTCGCCGCGCCCGCGATTGCCGCGCCCACCGTCGGCCAGCCCGCGCCCGATTTTTCCGCCACCGACGTCAACGGCAAGGCCGTAAAATTGTCCGACCTCAAGGGCAAGATCGTCGTCCTCGAATGGACGAACAATGAATGCCCCTACGTGAAAAAACATTACGGCAGCGGCAACATGCAGAAGACGCAGAAAGAAGCCGCCGCGAAGGGCGTTGAATGGATCACCGTCAACTCCAGCGCGCCGGGCCGTCAGGGCCACGTCAGCGCCGAGGAAGCGAAGAAGATCATGACCGACGCGGGCGGCGCGCCCTCCGCTGAAATCCTCGACGAGGACGGCAAGATCGGCAAGGCTTATGATGCCAAGACCACGCCGCACATGTTCGTGATCGACAAGGAAGGCACGCTCGTCTACGCAGGCGCGATCGATGATAACCCCTCGCCCAAGCCTGAAGACGCCGCCGCCGCGAAAAATTATGTGCTTGCCGCCCTGAGCGATATCGAAGCCGGCAAGCCGGTCGAAACCCCGACCTCCCAGCCTTACGGCTGCGCGGTAAAATACGCCGATTAATCTTTGACTTTCCTTACCCCCTCCCTGAGGGAGGGAGTTGGGGGAGGAAGAGGTTAATTTACCGGGTTTTTCTTTTACATCCGGCGTGAATTAGATTATGGTATATAAGAGCATCCCATCCCGCTCCCGCACTTATTTTTACCGATATGTTTCCGCTGACCCGCAAGATAAAGCACCAGGATTCTGAATCCATCCCCGTCCACAAGGAAGACGTGGCGCGCCTCGCCATTTCCGAGGACGGCGCGCGCGTCTTCACCAACGAAACCTTCCGCACGCTCGCGGGCAATCGCAAAAGCAACGTCGATTTCCGCTTCAACTGGCTGATCGCCCCGGACAAGACACGTTATCTCGTCGGCTCCGAAACCCAGACCGAAGCCGAAGCGGATTTCCTTGCTTTGTCCGATCTCTCCGGCGAGATCATGGTCGTCGTCGATGAAAACGGCGAGATCACCCGCTCCAACGCCGCATTCCAAAGCCTCTTCGGCGCGAACGGCGCGGCGAAAACCGATTTCCTCGATCTCTTCCACCCCGAGGACAAACCCTATATCCGCAGCACCATCCGCAATATCGGCTTCGACGAACCCGAAGACACCGCGCCCGCCGAATTCCAGGCCCGTATCGTGACCAGATCCGGCGCGCCTCGCTGGATCGAATGGCGTCAGCGCCGCACCGGCGGCCGCATGTATTGCGTCGGCCGCGACGTCACGGCGTTGCGGGAGCAGCAGATGGCGCTGGGCCGCCGCGAGCGCCAGCTGGGCGAAGCCGAATCCATCGGCGGTCTCGGCCACTGGAACTGGAATTTAGGCCAGGATGAAATCCAGTGGTCGGAGCAGCTCTACAAAATCTTCGGCGTCGATAAAAACAATTTCGCCCCGACAGTCCAGAGCATGATGGCGCTCGTGCACAAGAGCGACCGCGCACGCGCCAACCACGCCTTTCAGCGCGCAGGATTAGGCCAGCAGAATTACGAAATGGAATTCCGCATCACCCGCCCCGGCGGCGACATACGCTACATACGCTGCGAGGGACGCTGCGCCAAGGATAATAACGGCGAAGTCACGGCGCTCTACGGCATCATGCAGGACATGACCGAGCGCACGCTGCACGAGCGCGAACTGAAACACTCGAAAGAGGCCGTCGAACGCGCCTACGCCGCGAAAACCCAGTTCCTCGCCAATATGAGCCACGAGTTGCGCACGCCGCTCAACGCCATCATCGGTTTTTCCGAGATGATGCACCGCCAGCTCCTCGGCCCCATCGGCACGGAAAAATATCTCGAATATATCCAGGGCATCCGCGAATCCGGCGAGCATTTGCTCGATCTCATCAGCGACATCCTCGACATGTCGAAAATCGAGGCCGGGAAATACGAACTTGGCTTTGAAGAGGTCAACGTCGCCAAAACCGTCCGCCTCGCCGCGCACATGATGGAAAGCCGCGCGTCCGACGCCGCCGTCCGTATCGACCTTGAGAAACTCGGCGACGAAAACACGCTCATCATCGCCGACCGCCGCGCGGTATTGCAGGTGGTTTTAAATATTCTCTCGAACGCGGTGAAATTCACGCCCAAGGGCGGCCATGTCAGCATCGAATGCGCCGAGCGCAAGGAATCCGTTACGCTGAAAATCACCGACACCGGCATCGGCATCCCGGCCCATAAACTGGCGTCGATCACCAACCCGTTCGAGCAGGTCTCGTCGCATTATACGCGCGACCATGAAGGCACGGGCCTCGGCCTCGCCATCACAAAGGAACTGGTGGAAATGCATGGCGGCGCGTTATTGATCGATTCAAAAGTCGGCGCCGGAACGTCCGTCACCGTGCGCCTTCCCCGCGACGCGAGCGCGAAACAAACTCGAAAACAATAAAACCACAGCGAACACAGGCGAAATCACAGCGCGTTTTGCGCAAATGTCTCCTGTGTATTCGCTGTGGCCGCTGTGGTTAAAAAATTGATTTTTTCGCGAAACTTGCCTCGCGATGACAGTCAGCCGGTATTATGCGCGTCTTCGCCGTCCATACCTCTAAATATGTTCGCAACGGCATGTTCTTCCGCATCCTTGCAGCCGCGCAGGCCTGACTGGAAATCCGGGTATTTCAGATGCACGCCAAGCTCGGTCTTGATCCGGTCGTTCTTAACGCGGCGGTTGTCCATGTAGAAGCTGCGCGTGATGGGCGCGAGATTCGCATCCTCGAAATCCACCAGCGGCGGCGCCGGCCGCCCGAGCAATTCGCACGCATAGGCGATAACTTCGTGGCTCGGCGCGGGCACATCGTCAACCACGTTATAAATCTGCCCCGGCTTCGGCCGCTCGAACGACGCCAGCAGCGTCTGCACGATATCCTCGACATGCACGCGCCCGAACGCATGGCCCGGTTTATTGATACGCCGCGCGACGCCGGCGCGCACGGAATCCAGCGCGCTGCGCCCCGGCCCGTAAATCCCCGCCAGCCGGAAAATCTCTACCGGCAACCCGTGATCCTTATACAGCGAAAGCCATTGCTCTTCCGCCCGCACGCGCCTTGAACCGCGCCGCGACGAAGGCGTCAGCTCCGCGCGCTCGTCGATCCATTCGCCGCCGCGGTCGCCGTAAACGCCGGTCGTCGACAAATACCCGACCCATTCCAGCGTCGGGATCTCGAGAATATCCGCCGCGTGCATCAGGTAAGACGGGTCGCCGCCATCATCCGGCGGCGTCGAGATAACAAGGTGCGTCGTGCCCTGCAGGATTAGATGCGGATCGGCAAGCGGGTGCTCGTGATCGAAAATATGCGCCTGGATTCCCCGTGCGCGCAACGCCGTGCGCTTTTCACGGTCGCGCGTCGTGCCCGCAACACTCCACCCGCCCCGGCTGAGCAGCTCATGGCCGAGATAATCGCAGGTATAACCGTAACCAAAGCAGAAAAGTTTTTTCATCGCACCCTTAATTTTATTTTTTATTTTCACCACAAAGTTCACAGAGAAAAATTGAGTACGCGAAGATTTTTTTATTTAAAATAATAAATACTCTGCGGTCTCTTTTTAACTCTGTACGCTCTGTGGTTAAAAACTTTAAAAATCAACGTCCTCATAATGGTTCGAGGGCGTGAAGCCGGGAATTCTGTCATCCAGTAAAGGCTTGAAGCTCGGCCGCGATTTCATCTTCGCGTACCATTCGCGCGCCGCCTCATGCTCTTCCCATGGCACGTCGCCAATGTAATCAATGGCCGACAGATGCGCCGCGGCGGCAATATCCGCCAGTGAAAAATTATCGCCCGCCAGCCATTTGCGCTTTTCGGTCAGGAAACCAATATAATCGAGATGGTAATGAATGTTCGCGTGGCCCGCGCGCACCGCCGGCGCATGCGGCTCCCCGGTTTTCAGGAACTGCTTCATCAGCTTCTCGCCGATCAGGTTGTCCGTCACCTCGCGGTTGAACTTCACGTCGAACCAGCTCACCAGCCTGCGCGTCTCCGCGCGCTGCACCGGGTCGTGGCCGAGCAGATTCACTTCCGGGTAAACTTCTTCCAGATATTCGCAAATGACCTGCGAGTTCGCGAGCGTGGTCCCGTCTTTCTCAATCAATACAGGCACATCCCCCGCCGGGTTCAGCGCCAGGAATTCCGTGCGGCGCTCCCAGACCTTTTCGATCTGCAGTTCGAAATCGAGTTTCTTCTCGGTCAGAGCAACCCTGACCTTGCGCGAAAAGGGGTGAAGCCACAGATGAAACAATGTTCTCATAACATTTTCACCTTAACGGACCGGTTCTTCTATGAACAGTCCCTAAAATACGGTTATGCCTCAGATTCCTAAAGTGTTTTCCGGAAAAGCGCAACTCAGCGCGAATCGGCAACCAGGGTGATGCTGATCTTCACCGTATTGCCGACGGTGTCAGTCGCCTGCCACTGCCCCTGCCCGATGCCGAAATCGAGGCGATTCAGCGTGATTTCGCTCTCCATTAATGCCGCCTGCCCGTCGGGCGATTCCCGCAACTGCAGCGTGAAGGGCAGGTCCACCAGCACCGCCTGCCCGCGGATCGTCAGCGCGCCGTGGGCGACATACTGATTCGTCCCTGTTTTGGAAAATGAATCGGCAACGAACTGCGCGCGCGGGAACTTGGCCGTATCGAACCAGTCGGCCGACTTCGCCTGCCCGTCGCGGTCGGCGCTCCCCGTCTGGATGCTGGTGATGTCGATCCAGATATCGGCATAAGCGTCCTCCAGCTTCGACTGGTCGAAAAGTATTTTCCCGCCGAAATTTTTAAACTCGCCGTTGAATTTTTCGCCGTACTGCGATGCCTCGAACCTGATCGCGCTCGCGCCCATGTCGATCTGCCATGCGTCCTTGTCCAAGTCGTTCAACTGATCCTTGAGAACTTCATCGCGTCCTTCCTTGCCGGAATTATCATCGGCAATGCTCGCGGCCTCGCTCTTGCCCTTGCCGCTATCGCTCAGGAGCCCGAGAGCGACAGGCGACGTCCACAGCAACCCCGCCGCCGCAGCCAGCAGCAAACCCCACCACCACGTGACCTTGTAACTCGTCATCCGCTGCAGCGTTTCATCGCGGTCGATCAGGTGATGCTTGAACGCCCCGGCGAAATGCAACGCCAGCAACCCGAGGATGCTCCAGGCAATAACGGTATGAACATTCCGCGTGATCTCAAAAACATCCTCGTTCTTTTGCATCAGCACAGGCAACGGGAACAAGCCAAAGAACGTCGCCGGAAATCCGCCCGCCGACGACATCACCCAGCCCGACAGCGGCATCAGGATAAGACAGACATAGAGCGCGAAGTGAACGGCCTTGGCCAGCTTGTCTTCCCATTCTTTATGGGTCGGCAGCTTCTTCGGACGCGGTGAAATAATGCGCCACGCCGCCCGCCCGATTACGAGAACAAGCACGGTAATCCCGAAGGATTTATGCAACATATAAAGAGTGAGTTTCGACGGGCTGAATTCCATGCCCGTCATCAGAAACCCGACCGGCAGCAGGATCAGCACCAGGACTCCCACCGACCAGTGGAAGAATTTCGAGATAAAACCGAAACGATCCGGCGTGTTCCTGAGCTGCACGGGCAAAGGCCTTAATTGTTACCGACGCTTTTATCCTCGCCGTAGGCTTCGACTTCAATAATGATATCGACTTCGTCGCCAACCATGGGAATGCCATTCGTCATGCCGAAGTCCGAGCGCTTGATCTTGCCGCTCGCGGAAAATCCTGTCGCGTTGATGCCCTTCATCGGGTGCTTGCCCATATTGTTTTGCTGCACCGCCAGCGTCACTGGCTTGGTGACGCCGAGCAATGTCAGGTCGCCCGTGATGTTCGCCGTTTTGTCACCGGTTTTTTCAATACCGGTGCTTTTGAACGTCATGGTCGGGAATTGTTCGACATTGAAGAAATCCTTGCTCTTCATATGCTCGTTCCATTTGTCGTCGTCGAGATCGAGGCTCGCCGTCTGGATCGTCACCTCGGTATTCGATTTGGTCGGGTCGGTTTCATCGAAATTGATCTCGCCCTTGTAATCCGTGAACTTGCCGTAGGAATGGCTGAACCCCATATGGTTCACCTTGAAGATGATCTGCGTATGCGGCTTGTCGAGAATGAATTTTTCAGCCGAGGCTGGAACGGCAAAACCGGCAACAAGCACAAAACCGAGCAAGGCGGGAATGAAACGCATGATTTATCTCCTTTATGGGGTGAAACCTCAAAAAGATATTAGGACATCCCCATCCAAGATCAATGGGGCAGGATCAATAAGGACCGAAATAAAGTCTATATAATTCAATCAGGCCATACGCGCCCATACCCGCGCACACCCAGTTTATAATTCCATATTGCCACCACAGGCTCTTATCCTCCAGCAACTCGCTGCGCTTGCGGTGGCGCAGCAGGAAATAAAGCAGCATCTGCCCGAAGACAAATCCCATCACAAAACCGGTTGCGCCCATGACATAGACCATGCATTTATTTTCCTTTATGGTGTAAAAAAATCAAGGTTGCCCCCTAATTATAAGTTAGCTCATCATGCCGCTTCTTCACATCGCCATCCTCGCGCTCGTCCAGGGCATCACCGAATTCCTGCCGATCAGCTCCAGCGGTCATTTGCTGCTTACCCATGCCGTCCTCGAAGGGGGCAAGGTCGACGGCGCGTGGGAGGAAGACCTCATCCTCGACCTCGCCGTCCATGTTGGCTCGCTCCTGGCGGTTCTTCTGTATTTCAGAAAAGATGTTTTAAAAATGCTGGCGGGCGTGCCGAAACTTGTCACCGGCAACATTTCCGATTCCGGCGCGCGCTTCGATTTATATCTGATAGTCGCCTCCATCCCCGCCCTCGCCGCCGGATTTTTGCTGCACAAAACCCAGCCCGATTTCCTGCGCTCGGTCGAGATCGTCGCCTGGTGCACACTGCTCTACGGCATCCTGCTCTGGATCGTTGACGCCCGCGCCCCTGTGCGCAAAACGATTCAGGACATGAAACTGAAAGACGCGCTTCTCATCGGCTGCGCGCAGGCGCTCGCGCTTATTCCCGGCACCTCGCGCTCCGGCATTACCATGACCGCTGGCCGCGCGCTTGGCCTGAACCGCCCCGAGGCTGCGCCTTTCTCATTCCTGCTCTCGATCATCGCGACATCGGCTGCCGGCGCAATCGGCGCACTGGATTTGCTCAGCCAGGGCAGCGTGGAAATGACTCTGGACGCGGCCGTGGCCGTGGCATTCTCCTTCATCGCTTCGCTGACAACTATCGCCTTTTTGATGAAATGGCTGCGCACATGGACCTTCACGCCTTTCGCGATCTACCGCATCGCGCTCGGCCTTTTGCTGCTCTCGCTGATTTATACGGGGTCGCTCGACGACGCGATGGCCAGGATCAGCTTCGTCTCGCCGTAAATTCTTTCATCCAGCGCGGCGTAACCGGACGGCAACGCCGCGATAAAATCCTTTTCAACTTCAATGATGCAGAATGCATCCGCCGCCAGCCAACCGCCCTGAATCAAAGAGTTCAGCGCCTGCGGCGCAAGATTTTTCCGGTAAGGCGGGTCGAGAAAAACAAGCGTCCGCGCAGGTACGTTCGGCGGTCTCGGCCCCATTTTTGTCGCATCGCGAAAAATAAATTCCGCCTCACCGCCGATCTTCAGCGTTGCCGCATTCTCCTTCGCGAGATCGAACGACGCGCGGGCATTATCGACGAACACGCAGGTGTCCGCCCCCTGCGACAACGCCTCAATCCCCAGCGCGCCAGTGCCGCAGAAGCAATCCATCGCCAGCGCTCCATCCAGAACGCCGCGGCTCCGCAATATATTGAAAATCGCGCCGCGCAGCTTGTCGCTCGTCGGCCTGACCGCGTCATTCTTCGGTGCTTTCAGAATCCGACTGCCATATTTTCCGCCAACAACTCTCATCCCTTGCTCTTGAAATATCCCGCGAGCTGTTCCTGCAGCACCTTCGGCTTCACTTCGATCACCGCGCCCTTCGGCAAATCGCCCAGACTGAACGGCCCGTACGAAGTGCGGATCAGGCGGTTGACGCGCAGCTCCAGCGCCTCCATCACCTTTCGCACCTCGCGGTTTTTACCTTCCGTCAGTACGATATCGATCCACGCATTGGTGCCGGTCTGTTTTTCCAGCCGCGCCTCGATCGATTTATAATGAAACCCCTCGATCGTGATCCCCTTCTCCAGCGCCTGCAATTTTCCTTCATCGACGCGTCCATGCACGCGCGCCTTGTACCGCCGCCGCCAGCCCGTCGTCGGCAATTCCAGGTGCCGCGCTAACCCCCCGTCATTCGTCAGCAACAGCAAGCCTTCCGTGTTGAGATCGAGCCGCCCGACGCTGACCACCCGCCCCATCTCAGGCGGCAGCGAACCGAACACCGTCGCGCGCCCACGCTCGTCCTTCGCGCTCGTTACCAGCCCTTCCGGCTTATGGTATAAATACAGCCGTGTCTTCTCCGCCGCCTGCAATTCTTTGCCATCAACAATGATTTCGTCTTTTTCACTCACCGTCACCGCCGGCGTTTTCAGCACTGCGCCGTTGAGCTTGACGCGGCCCTCCAGAATCCAGCGTTCGGCGTCGCGCCGCGAGCAAAGGCCCGCCCGCGCCATCACCTTTGCTACTCTTTCTCTCTTATCCATTAATAAATATAACCACAGAGAACACAGAACACACAGAGATTTCATGAAGAAACAATAATAATTTTTCTGTGTTTTTTCTTTGTGCTCTCAGTGAACTCTGTGGTTTAAATATTTTTATGACAGAAGAAAACTATATGAGCATGGCGCTTGAAGAAGCGAGGCGCGCCGCCGCCCGCGACGAAGTGCCCATCGGCGCCGTGCTCGTCGACATCGCCACCGGAGAAATCGCCGCTGCGAACGGCAATAGAACTTTAGAACTCAAAGACCCGACCGCCCATGCCGAGATCCTTGTCATCCGCCAGGTATGCAACGACGAAAACGCCCAGCGCATTCCAGAGTACGATCTCTATATAACCCTCGAGCCCTGCGCGATGTGCGCGGCGGCCATCAGCTTCGCCCGTATCCGGCGTGTCATCTTCGGCGCTCTCGATGCCAAAGGCGGCGGCGTCTTCCACGGCGGCAAATTCTATGACCAGCCCACTTGCCACCACCGGCCCGAAATCCGCCATCTCGACACCCCCCAGGCCAGCCAGATTTTGAAAGATTATTTCAAAAACAAGCGCTGAAACTTGTCATTTACTATATTTTACGAAATAAATTGACATTTTTTATATCAAACTATACAACTTTCTGGCCTTTTGAGGCTTGAGAGGATGCATGCCGGATTACCATGAAAGCGACAAATATCGCGTAGGGAGAAAAGAAACCCGCGATCGTATTCTCAGGGAATTCGGACCGAGGCTGAAACAATACACATCCGCGGACGCTCTTGTTAAAAACCCGCTTCATGCGGTCCTTCGCATGACCAAACATAAAACCGGCTACAGGATTCACTTTTACGACGGTCCGTTGACTCTTATTCCTTATTTCGGGAAAAGAATATTCGTGGGCGTGAACCTCTATACATTCGATCCGGACAATCTTAACGCAACCCAGTACATGATCGTTGAAAGCAGCCACAGGGATCCCACGGGCTCTTGGTCGAACAAGCGCTTGCGGCACTTCTGGACCACCGAGGCGACCAAGGATCAGGCTCTCAGATTTCTGGATTTACAATTAAAGCAACACTTAACCGCGGCCAAGAAAGCCAAGAACAGTTTTTTGATCGGCGCCGGCCTGCTTACAGCGATATTTACTCTCGCCCATTGCCCCGAGGATAAGAAGCCGCACACGCCGGTGAATCAGGAAACAATTGAGCGGCAAAGCGCGCCTGCGCCTGTAGAGTCCCCTCCTCCTTCATCGACCGAACCGGAAATCGAACCACAGCGTGAACTTGAACCAGGATCAAAGCTTGAATCTGGGACCGAACCCGCGCCGGCAGACCCTAACCCTTGATCGCCCTGAATCCGATATCTCTCCGGCAGAATCCGTCCGGCCAGTCGATCTTGTCGACCGCGCGGTAGGCCTGCGCCTGCGCCTCGGCCACTGTATTTCCAAGCGCCGTCACGCCGAGCACGCGCCCCCCCGTGCTGACGACTTTTCCGCCCGCGCCGCGCGCCGTGCCTGCGTGAAACACAAAAACGCCCGGCACATGACTCGCATGCTGCAGCCCGCGGATCACGGTGTTTTTCTTATATTCACCCGGATAACCCTTCGCCGCCATCACGACACACAGCGACGGCTTCGCCAGCCACGCGATATCGTCGCTCACCTGGTGCAGCCGACCTTCCGCCGCCGCGCGCAGCATTTCCAGCACATCCCCCTTCAGCCGCGCCATCAGCGTCTGGCATTCCGGGTCGCCGAAACGCACGTTATATTCCAGCAAAATCGGCTCGCCCTTCACCACCATAATCCCTGCAAACAATACGCCCGTGAACGGGCAACCCTCGCGTGCCATCGCCTCGATCGTCGGCTTGATCAGGCGCGTCAGGATTTTCTCCTCGAGCTCCGGCGTCATCAAATGCGCCGGGGAATAAGCCCCCATGCCGCCGGTATTCGGCCCCTGGTCGTCATCATAGGCGCGCTTGTGATCCTGCGCCGAAGAAAGCGGCAGCATCGTCTTGCCGTCCGCCAGCGCGAAATAGCTGAGTTCCTCGCCCTCCAGGAATTGCTCGATCACGATTTCCTTGCCCGCCATGCCGAACGACTTGCCCGAAAGCATATCCTTCGCCGCCTCCAGCGCTTCTTTCTCCGTCGGCGCGATAATCACGCCCTTGCCCGCCGCGAGACCGTCGGTTTTAACGACAATCGGCGCGCCGTTCTTCTTGATGAAATCCCGCGCCTTGTCGAAATCGGTGAAGCGTCCGTACGCCGCCGTCGGAATGTTGTACTTCGCGCACAGATCTTTCATGAAAGCCTTCGAGCCTTCAAGCCGCGCCGCCGCCTTGCTGCAGCCGAATACCGGAATCTTGAGCGCGCGTATCGCATCCGCCAGCCCCGCCACCAGTGGCCCCTCCGGCCCGACGACGACGAAATTTATTTTATGTTCCTTGACGAAATTGACGATGCCGTTGATGTCCTCGGCGTTAATGTGAACGCACTCGGCCAGCGACTCGATTCCGGCGTTTCCCGGCGCGCAATAAAGCTCGTCGCAATATTTTGATTGCGAAATAGCCCATGCCAACGCGTGCTCACGGCCGCCGGAGCCGATAATAAGAACTTTCATAAGCTAACTTTTAAACTATTCCTCAAGGGATACAAGGCTGGCGTTACCTCCAGCGGCAGTGGTGTTGACGGTGATGACTTTTTCCTGCGCGAAACGCTGGAGATAATGCGGGCCCCCCGCTTTCGGGCCCGTACCCGACAGGCCCAGCCCGCCAAAAGGCTGGGTGCCGACCACCGCGCCGATGATCGAGCGGTTGATATAGGCGTTCCCCGCCCGGACTTTGCCGACGACATAATGCTGGAACTCGTCGATCCGGCTGTGCACGCCGAGCGTCAGGCCAAAGCCCTTGTCGTTGAGGTCGTCGATCAGATCATCGATCTTGCTGCGCTCATACCGCACGACATGCAGCACCGGGCCGAATATTTCCTCGGTCAGCCCATGCAGGTTTTGCAGTTCGAAAGCGCAAGGCGAAAAATAATATCCTTGGTTTTTGAGACGTGAATCCACCGGCGCTTCCTGGATCAGTCGCCCGAAACCTTTCAGATGTTCCTTGTGCAGCATGAGCTTTCCATGCGCTTCCTCATCGATAACAGGGCCGAGGTCCGAGGAAATCTGCGCCGGATCGCCGACCTTCATTTCCTTGATCGCGCCTTCCAGCATATTGACGATTTTATCCGCGCACTCATTCTGCAAACATAAAATACGAAGCGCGGAGCAACGTTGCCCCGCCGTGCCGAACGCCGAGAGCAGCACATCATCGATCACCTGCTCCGGCAGCGCCGATGAATCGACGATCATGGCGTTCATCCCGCCTGTTTCGGCGATGAACGGCACGATCGGCCCTCGCTTCGCCGCCAGCGTCTGGTTGATTTTCCACGCGACATCGGTCGAGCCTGTGAACGCCACGCCCGCGACATCCTTATGCTCCACCAGCGCCGCGCCCACTTCGCCGCCGCCGGGAATGAAATTGATCACATTGGTCGGAATTCCCGCCTTATGCATAAGCCGCACGGCATACATCGCGATCAACGGCGTCTGTTCCGCCGGTTTCGCGATCACTGTATTCCCCGCCATCAGTGCCGCCATGATTTGCCCGGAGAAAATCGCCAGCGGAAAATTCCAAGGGCTGATACAAACGAAAATCCCGCGCCCCTCGAGCCGCAGCATATTGCTTTCCCCCGTCGGCCCCGGCAAAGACACATCGACGAAATCCGCGCGGCCCCTGTTCGCGTAGTAACGCGCGAAATCCACGGCCTCGCGCACCTCGGCCAGCGCGTCAGGCAACGTCTTGCCCGCCTCGCGCACGCACAGCGCCATCAATTCCTCACGGTGCGATTCCAGCAGGTGCGCATAACGCTCCAGGCATTTCGCGCGCTCGCCCGGCGGCGTCATCGACCAGTTTCTGTATGCTTCGCGTGCGACACGCATCGCTTTTTCCACCAGCGATCCATTGTTCATCCAGGCTTGCCCGACGACATCGGAAAGCTGCGCTGGATTTTTTACTTCCTGCTGCGTGCGCTCGCGGTACCCTTGCCCGCCGATCAGCGGAAACGCTTCGTAAGGCTTTACAAAACCTTTGAACTCACGCTGCAGATCCGCAAGCGTCGCGGCGTCATTAAGATCCAGCCCTTGCGAATTGACGCGGCCCTGCGGCCTCTCCTCGATGTAAATATCACGCGGCAGCGGGATATGGGCATGGCGCTTGTCCGCGCGGCGGCGCACCTTTTCCACCGGATCGTCCACCAGGACATCCACCGGTTCATCCGCGCTCACCAGCTGGTTCACAAAAGAGGTATTTGCTCCGTTCTCCAGCAATCGCCGCACCAGGTACGCCAGCAAATCTTCCTGCGATCCCACCGGCGCGTAAACGCTGACCTCCGCCGCCCTGTCGCGCAGCAAAATATTATAGAGCGATTCACCCATGCCATACAGGCGCTGGAACTCGAAAGGCGCGTTCGCGTCCTCCGCGATTTCCATCACCGCCGCGGCCGTCGCGGCATTGTGCGTGCCGAACATGGGAAAAATATAATCTTTGGCATTCACCATTTTCTGCGCGCAGGCGAGATAGGAAAGATCGGTATTCGCCTTGGCCGTGAATACCGGGTAATCGGGCAGCCCCGCGACCTGCGCGCGCTTGATCTCGCTATCCCAGTACGCGCCCTTCACCAGCCGTACCTGCAACTGGCGCCGGTGCATCTTCGCCATCGAAATGATTTCATCCATCAACGGCGAAGCGCGCTTCTGATAAGCCTGCACCGCCATACCGAAACCTTCCCAGCCGTTGAATCCCTGGTCACGCAGCACGCCGCGTATGATCTCCAGCGAAATTTCCAGCCGGTCGGCCTCTTCCGCATCCACCGTCAGCGGCACATCGCGCGCCGCCGCCAGCCTGCAAAGCTCCACCAGGCGCTCGATCAGCGCCGGGACGCAACGCTCTCTTTGCGCCGCGGAATAGCGCGGATGCAGCGCCGATAATTTTACCGACATGCCCGGCATTTTTTCGCCGGACGGCTTTTTGCGCTCGCCTACGTAACGAATGGCCTCGGCATAGGCGCTGAAATAACGGTCGGCATCCAGCGCCGTGCGCGCGCCCTCGCCCAGCATGTCATACGACATGCGGTAGCCTTTTTGATTGTATGGAATCGCGTTCTGCACCGCGTCCTCGATATCGGTGCCCAGCACGAACTGCTTGCTCATGATGCGCATCGCCTTGGCCATGGCGGCGTGAACGACAGGTTCGCTGATCAGGGAAAGCGCGCTGTCCATCGTACGGCTGCTGACCAGCAATCCCACGCCCGCCGCGCGCACGACCCAGTCGCCCGACCCGCCGCTGCCCGACCATCCCGTGCTGCCGATCTTGTCCCGTATCAGCGCCCGCGCGGTGGCCTTGTCCGGAATGCGCAGCAACGCCTCGGCCAGCGTCATCAACGCAATGCCTTCATCTGTGGAAAGGGAATATTCCTGCAGGAAGGTTTCAAGCTGCCCGGCGGGCACCTTTTCATTCCGCATCAACTGCACCAGCGTGGCGGCGCGGTCTTCGATCCTGTGTGTGCGCTGGCGCGGCCAGGGCAGCTCTCTCAGCAGCGCATCGGCTGTTTTCGTTTCATCGGCGTATAGATAGGACGCGAGGTTAGAAGACATATTATCCCTGTTGTCAGAGCCAGACTGGAATCATATCATCAAACTATGCCCGGAGCCGAAGCAATCAAATCGAATGTCCCCGAGTTTTCTGTTTCCGAACTGGCCTTCTCGCTGAAGAGAACGCTCGAGGAACAATATGCCCGCATCCGCGTGCGCGGCGAGCTTTCGCGCATTAAAATCCATACATCCGGGCATCTTTATACCGACCTGAAGGACGCCGATGCCGTCATCAATGCCGTCTGCTGGAAAGGCACGGTCTCGAAATTATCTGTAAAACCCGAGGAAGGGCTGGAGGTCATCTGCACGGGCCGCATTTCCACCTACCCTGCCCGCTCGAACTACCAGCTCATCATCGAATCCATGGAGCTGGCCGGCGAGGGCGCCTTGCTGAAAATGCTGGAAGAGCGCCGAAAAAAGCTGGCCGCCGAGGGCCTGTTCGACCCCGCGCGAAAAAAGCCGCTTCCCTTCCTGCCTGAAACCATTGGCGTCGTTACATCTCCCACCGGCGCCGTTATCCGCGACATTTTGCACCGGCTGGAAGACCGCTTTCCGCGCCATGTTTTGGTTTGGCCCGTCCTCGTCCAGGGTCCCGGCGCAGCGGAACAAATTGCCGCGGCGATCGATGGCTTTCAGAATATCGATCCGAGGCCTGACCTTCTCATCGTCGCCCGCGGCGGCGGCAGCCTCGAAGACCTCATGCCCTTCAACGAGGAAATCGTCGTCCGCGCGGCGGCGAATTCGAAAATTCCGCTCATTTCCGCTGTCGGCCATGAAACCGACACAACTCTGATCGATCATGCCGCGGATTTGCGCGCTCCCACACCCACCGGCGCGGCGGAAATGGCCGTCCCCGTCCGCGCGCAACTGCAAGCGCAGATCATGCAGGACGGCCAGCGCCTTTATTCCGGCCTCACGCGTCTTGCGTCCGAACTGCAGCACAAATTGGAGGCAAAATCACGCGGCCTGGGCGACCCAACGCGTCTTCTTGAAGTCAAAACCCAGCGCCTCGATCATGCTGCCGACAAGCTTCCGCGCGTTTTCACATTCCTCGACCACACGCAGAAAATATTCGACCGCTGGAGCGAGCACCTCGCCGCGCTTCAACCCAGGCTCACGCGCGACTGGGAAAAACGCGTCGATTATGCCGGGAAAATGCTCGGGGCCTATTCCTTTGAAAACGTGCTCCAGCGCGGCTTTGCCCTGGTACGCGATGCTCAAGGACACGTTATCACCGATGCCGCTGCAATAAAATCCGGTCAGGATTTGGACATACAGTTCAAAGACAAAAAACACATTAAAGTACAATCCAGATAATTTAGAAAAAAAATTAAACCACAATCGTCACAGCGAATACACAGAAGCCATTTGTGCATAACGCGCGGTGATTTCGCCTGTGGCCGCTGTGGTTAAAAATGGATTGCTTTCGCCGGTGTCGCAATGACGTGGAATTATTCCTGGAATTTTTCCGACATGATGCCGCTCGCGGCGAATGAATCCAGTATCCGTCCCGCCAGCTCGTTCAGCCGCCGCGCGTGCCGCAGTGAACGCTCCACCACTTCCACCGCTTCTTCGAGCTCCATATGCGGCTCGAGATTGACATACTCCGGATTACTCTTGATCCGTGCATAAAAATGCACGAGCTCGCTCGATAAGCGCGGCCCAAGCGCATCCACCTTGTCGGTATTCCGGTCGAACACCGAGCGCGCCAGTGCCGGCTGGCGCTGCACGATATCGCCGGTTTTTTTGTATTTAGGCTGACGATCTGCATCTTTCATGCTTTTCAGCATTTCCTCGTAAACCGCGAGATAGGCCTCGATCTTCGCCTTGTTGGCCTTCAGCTCTGAATCCAGCATCACCGCGACGACCTCGCGTTCCTGGTCGCGCAGTTTTCGTTCTTTCGTCATCATCGCGATATTGTCGTTCTGCGCGTCGACCACTTTCTGGAATCCGCGCATGATGATGATGCTCAGGAATGTGAACGCGCCGATGATGCAAAGGAACAATATGAAACCGAAACTCAGCATCAGCGTGCCGTCCGAACCGCCGCCGCCTGAGGTCGTGCCTGCCGGCATCCATATGCCCAAGCCTTTATCCTGTGCGCGCGTTTCCGCCTGGATATAGGCGTCTTCAAAAACCGATCCATACACCGCCGCGCGGTCGACGGTCGCATAACCCTGCTGCAGCATATATAGACTGAGATCCTGGTCGCTTTCATTGACACATTGCGCCCGCACATCGCTGCCATTCCGCGCCTTCAGTTCGCACGATATTTTTCTGCCGGCGATAAGATTATCCAGCGCCGTGCGCGCCTTGAGCTTGATGGCAGGATCCGCGGCCTCCACCGCTTCGACGCCCCAGAGCTGAACAGGAGTCTGCCCGGCCAGCAGCGTTGTCGCGCTGACGGCGCGCGCCTGGGTTTCGAATGTCTTTTTTGCATCGGCCTGGGGCGCTGCCGCGGAAGGCGCAGATAAGGCCGCCGGGGCTTCAGCCTGCGCTAAAACCGGCGCGGCAAAACCCGCCCCCATCGTGAATAGGGCAAGAATAAGGCACACCATCCGGGCGTTTTTATGTGATTTCTTCATCCAGCAACAATTCTACCACCAAAATTCTAAAAAATCTTTCCCCCGCAGCAAAACCTTAACAATTCTGCTAGAATTAAGGTAATCTGCGGCCCTGAAGGTGATTAGGCGCATGCGTTATGAATTGAAAAGCCTGATGGAGAAACTGGGCGTCAACCGGGTCCTCGCCCCGTACGAGACCCAGCCATGGCTCCATTACGATGCCGCAAGGGGCATATCCTGCAGCGCCGAGGTCCGCATGGGCCCGGATTCGCAGGATATAGAATCCGAAATACAGTTTCTCAAAGACGCGCCCGATGAAAAGGGGCAAACCGTCGAGCAGATCATGCTCATGAAAATGCTGCCGGGCGGCGGCGCGGGACTATGGTCGCCGGTTGACCTTCGTGTCCGGGGCGAGAGCTACGTCAACAAAATCTATGACTGGGAAGGTAAAGGCTGCAATTTCTTCCGCGCCTGTATCCAGGCGATCCAGATGGGGGATTTGCCCGATATCGACGCGCTGATCGAACAGGAACTCGGCGACGATGACGACTGGGGCGGCGGCAAGCGCGGCAAGATCGGCCGTAAATCGCCGAAAATCAAACCCGCGCAACTGCTCGGGGTCAAACGCGGCTTCTGAAAATTTACTGCTGGACGATCGTGAGGCCGTAGCGCGGACCGAGATCCTTCAGCCCTTCGGCGACGAATTCCGCGACCGGTGTGAAATGCCATTTCGGGCCTTCCCGGTTTAATGTTGCGACGATCATGCCGGTTTCCATCTTGTCTTCCAGGTCTTCGGAAAACTCGTAGCGCACCAGCTCAACATTGCTTTTTTCATTCGCTATGCGGATATAGGCATTGCGCACCATGCCCATATTCTGCTGCTTCTCACGGCCACGGTAGATTGTCAGAGTGAAAACGATCTTCATGATATCGAACGGCACTGAATGCAGATCGATCAGCAAAACCTCGTCGTCGCCGTCGCCCGCGCCCGTGCGGCTGTCGCCGCCGTGCCGGACGCCGCCCTCAAGCGTTACGGGCTGGTTGTAAAAAACGAAATCCTCATCGACGCGTGTCTTCCCGGTCTTGTCGAGCATGAACAGGCTGACATCCAGATCCAGCGCGTCCGCATTGAAAACATTCAGGTCCCACCCCACGCCGACCAGCAATTTATGCAATGTCGGATCCTTGACCGTAAGATTGATATCGTCACCGACCCTGGCCTTGCCGTCCGTCAGTTCAATTTCCTTACCTTCATACTCTGTATCGAGAATATCCGCCATTATGAATTACCCCTTTTTCCTGCCATCTGCCCATTCTAACCCGAAACCGAAAGCCCGGTCCATTTCTGCGTGTCCGGGAAAATATTCGGTGTAATTCGTCAGCTTTATGCCGTTTCGCACATTTTCAAGCCCGCCCACCGCGCAAACCGCCAGCGCGTCATTATGAGTCTCCAGCGTCACCACCAGATCTTCCTCGCCCGGTACGTCGAGGATGATTTTCGGGTTGATCTCGGCCCAGTTCGGCGCGCCGCTATAGATATAGAAGTAAACCAGCACGCGCTTGATCTTGTCCCAGTGGGCGCCGTTGATCTGCACATATTCATCATAACCCTTCGCCTCGCCGGTGCGCTCATCGCCCGACAGCGCCATATAGGGCGGCTGGTCGAAATCGCCGAATTTCTCGCCGAAAGCCTGCACCGCGCCGCGCGTGCCGTCCTGCAATTCATAAAGGCACCCGACATCCAGGTCGACGCCGATCTTCAGCGCCTTTTTCGCGGCCTTGCCGAAGAATCCCGATTTTTTGGCGACGATATTATCCCACGCCGCCCCGACCAGGATATATTTGAAGCCGTCTTCGCCCGGTGTGATCGCCAGGCTCTCGCCGGGCTTGCGCAGATGCGTGCTGTTTTCCGGATCGTAACTCGCCTCTTTCACCCCCGCCGCGCCCAGCGCCTTGCCATGACCGGAGAATTTCGCGCGGTAGCGGTTCGCTTCGGTCAGGGAGTCAAAAGATGTCTTGCGGTCTTTCGTCATACGCTTAAAACCATAACATTTTCAGGAAGCGGGCTCCAGCCTTAACACCTGCCCGTCGGCATGATCGGTCAGAACATAGATATATCCGTCAGGCCCGGTCCGCACATCGCGGATACGCTCGCCCATATCCTCCAGCAGCACCTCTTGGTGAACGATCTCATCGCCTTTCATCTCGAGGCGGCGCAAATGCGTCTGCACCAGCGCCCCGACGAAAATATTATTCTTCCACTTTGGAAATTTATTCCCCGTATAAAAACTCATGCCGCTCGGCGCGATCGAGGGCTTCCAGTAAATGACCGGAGGCTCGAACCCGGGCCCTTCCGTCTCGTCCGAAATTTTAAACCCCGTGTAATCGACGCCGTATGTCACCGCAGGCCAGCCGTAATTCGTCCCGGCCTTCAGGATATTCACCTCGTCGCCGCCCTTCGGTCCGTGCTCGTGCGCCCAGATCTGCTTCGTGCCGGGCCGCAGCGCGATGCCCTGCACATTGCGGTTGCCATAGGTGAAAATCTCCGGCCTGTATCCGTCCTTGTCGACGAACGGATTATCTTTCGGCACGCTGCCGTCTTCATTGATACGGATGATGCTGCCTAGGTGATTGGACGGATTCTGCGCTTCCTTTTTCACGTTGCGCTCGCCGAGCGTGATATAAAGTTTCCCATCCGGCCCCCACAGCAGCCGCGAGCCGAAATGATTATTGCCGCTTTTCATCTTCGGCTCGGCACGGAAAATCACATTTCCGTTTTCAAGTTTCGTACCGTTCAGTTCCGCACGCAGGACTTCCGTCCCGGCCGCGCCCTTTTCATCTTTCGCCGCGTAAGACAAAAATATCACGCGGTTCCGCGCAAAATCCGGATGCGCCATCACATCCAGCAATCCGCCCTGTCCTTTCGCCAGCACTTTCGGAACGCCGCTCACCTCCTCGCGCTGGAACGTTTTCGCGCGCAGCAGGTTCAGCCGCCCTTCGCGCTCGGTCACCAGCATGTCGCCGTTCGGCAAAAACGCGAGTCCCCACGGATATTCCAGTCCTTGCGCTAATGAAACAACCTTGAATTTTTGTTTTTCTGATTCAAAAACCTGCGAAGGCCCCTGCGCGATTGCCGCGCCCCCGCTCGCAAAAATCAAAGCCAAAAAAATTAAAATTCTCATACCGGCCTCCTGAATTTTTTGCGCAGCGCCTCCACCGGCTCGCGGCAGCAACACCCCTCCAGATGATCGTTCACCATCCCCATCGCCTGCATATGCGCGTACATCGTCGTCGGCCCGACGAAATTAAATCCGCGTTTTCTCAAATCTTTCGAAAGGGCTTTTGATTCCGGCGTCACGGGCATCGCTTTCATCGTCTTGTAATCCAGACGCTTCGGGCGGCTTGATGGTTCCGGCTCGAACCCCCAGAAATACGCGCCGAGCGATCCGAACTCGTCGATAATCTCTATGGTCTTCTGCGCGTTATTGACTGCCGCCTCGATCTTGCCGCGGTGACGAATGATACCCGCATCCTTCACCAGCCGCTCGACATCCTTCGTTTTGAACTTTGCCACTTTCTCGAAATCGAAACCGGCGAATGCTTTCCTGAAATTTTCGCGGCGCTTCAGAATCGTGAACCACGACAGCCCGGCCTGGAATCCCTCGAGGCAGATTTTTTCGTACAGCCGCACATCGTCATCGACCGGCCTGCCCCATTCCTCGTCGTGATAACGCTGGTATACGGGATCGCCCCCGTGCCACCAGCAGCGCATCTTCCCGTCCGCCCCCTCGATCAGCCCGTCTTTCGTTTTCATGCAATAAACATAGGCAAATCACACGATGCGATCCATACACACAATTTCTATATATAATTATCCTAATATAATATTGACTTATGACAATTATATGGTCTATGGTGCGGGTCGAATTTAAAGAAAGATCTGTGCATGAACCACGGCAGGCAAAGTATTAGAAAATTGAACCGTTTTTGGACGGACTCGCAAGACAGCCGGGATCTGGATCACATCTGGAAAGCTCTCGCGCGGGAGAAACAGCAAGGCAGAACACCCGGGCCCTCGCTCCCGCCGGCGCCTGTGAACAGGAAGGAGCAGGAACATTATCTCACCCTTGCATATACCAATTCGCAAAACGTGAGAAGTTTTGGTTATTTTCTTAACTTGCCGCGAATGCCCGGAACGGGACTTTTTCTGTCCGCGATTGCGGCCGATAAAAAAGATGGCGAATGGACAATCACTTATTTTGTGACGCCTTGCTTGAAAAAAGAAGAAAGAGTTTCGCCAAGGAACTGGCAAAAATGGCAATTCCCCCTGCCGAAAGAAATCGATCAGGCTAAAATTATGAACGCTCTCGTGAGATGGTCGCTCGCTGCAAACGCATGCAGTGCTGTAAAGGGCGAGTTCCCGCAACAACTGAACACACAATTCGCGACGATCATCACCCACCAGGTACGTTCTTATATGACGCATGCATTTAAAAATTCGGGTGATCTCATACGCCTCAAGGATATTGGCATTTTAACCCCCCTTGAAGCTTCTTATGAATGCGTTATCGGCGCTGATCCTCTTCCCGGCCATCGTTGGAAAATTACGCGTTTCTATCGCGGTTCGGAAAACGACCCATGGAACAACGACACCATTCCCACGCGCGAAGGCACTACGCAGGGTGAAATCATGGACGCTCTTTCAGGCTGGGCTTACGCGGCTGGAATCCGCGCCGGGGGCAGGCGCAAACATGTCCCGGACCTGAATCCCGGCGCTATGCTCGTCGTGGAAAGACACCGGGCGCACCCGGTGCCTACCCCAAATCAAACAACAGCAGTTCCGAATCCGCCTTCGCGGTAATCTCGATATTGCCTTCGCCGGAAATCTCGACGCCGTCGCCCTGCCGGACCGTCTCGCCGCGCAGATCAATTTCTCCGCGCGCGATTTGTAAAAACCCGTAACGGTCCTTGTTGAACGCGTACGAAATTTTTTCGCCCGTCTTCAGGCTCGCGGTGAACAGCTTCGCATCCTGGTGAATGCTGACGACATTGCCGCTGCCCTCGCGGTCGCCCACGAGAACCCAGCCGTCTTTCGCGTTCTTCTGATCGACGATAATCTGCTCATATCCCGGCTTGATCCCGCGCGTATCGGGCCTGATCCAGATCTGCAGCAGGTGCACGGGATTGTCGTTCGAAGGATTGAACTCCGAATGCGTGATGCCGCTGCCCGCCGACATCTTCTGCACTTCGCCCGGCCTGATCGTCGCGCCGTTGCCCATGCTGTCTTTATGCGCCAGCTCGCCTTTTAAAATCACCGTGATGATTTCCATGTCGGAATGAGGATGCGTCGGGAATCCCGCGCCGGGTATCACGAAGTCCTCGTTGATGACGCGGAGGCTGCGAAACCCCATCCGCTCCGGGTCGCGGAAATCGCCGAATGAAAATGTGTGGTAACTGTCCAGCCAGCCCGTTTTCGTCCGGCCCCGTAAATCGCGTTCATGAATCTTGAATGTCATGTGATTTCCCCTTTCCCGATTAAGCACCAAAGAGAAATGGTGCGGTTCCGGCGGAAGTCAAAAGTATGAATTAATTTACAATTACGGCGTCGATCAGCTGCCCGATCGCCTGGAATTCGCGGCTCGCGCGGTTATTGTCCTTGTGCACTTTCGCCGTCATCGTCGCGCCCTGGTAGGCCGAGATCAGCAGCCTCGCGAATTGCCGCGGCTCCATTTTCATCTTCCCTTCCGCCGCCAGCGGCTTTAAATATCCCGCCAGCTGGTTTTCCCATTGCAGAAAAATCCCTTTCAGCTGCTCGCGCATCTCTTCATCTTTATCCGAAAGTTCCAGCGCGAAATTCCCGACCAGGCACCCGCCGGAAAATTTCCACTGCGCATACGCATTGTAAGTTTCCTGCAGCCAGTCGAGCAGCCCTTGCTTCACCGAAGGCGCGCGGCTCATGTTTTTCTCCAGCGGCGCGAAAATCTGCTCGTTCGCATATTTGGCCAGGACGTCGCGGCTGACCGCCTGCTTGTTCGGAAAATAATGGAACAGCGCGCCCTTGCTCACCCCCGCGGCGCTGACCACGTCGTTCAGCGACGTCCCGTCATATCCGCGCCGCAAAATCAGGCGCTCGGCGGTGGCGATGATTTTCTTCTGTGTCGCTTGCTGGGCCATAAGAAACCTCCTGTTGGTTTCAGTCTAGACCAACTGGTCGGTCGCGGGAAGAGTCGGGATAAAACTGCCCTCTGTAATTATAAGCTCAGCGCCCTCGGTTCCGAAGCCGGTGGCCGCTGGCTCAGCTTATATAAATAATCAAAGTGTTCACGCAGATGGGAAAGCCCCAACTGCACGACGGGAATTTTGGCCTGGTTATAAACTTCCAGCCGCAGCCTGTTTTTGTCCCAGTCATTCTTCACGACGACCCTGTCGGTGTCAGCGATGATCACGCCGTCATCAAACTCGGCATTCACGAAATGAAGCGCGGCGCCGGTACGGGTGCTGCCATCCCTTGCAGCCCGCTCAAGAATATCCTTGGTCGGCGTTTTTCCGCGGCAGCATGCCGGGTTATCGGGATTGGTCACTGCCGGGTGAATATTGATCGTCGGCATCAATTGCTGGGTGAGCTCGAACCTCAGCATAAAATGATCCGAAAGAATGACATCCGCATCCAGTTTTTTGGCAAGCTCGACCAGGCCCGTTTCAAAACGCTTTTTCTCATCCGCCTTCAATGCCGGATTGCCCGCGATTTTGCGGAACAGGCTCGGATGCGAATGAACTATCTCTTTAAGCGGCTGCCCGTTATATGTCGTGCCGAAAGGCACAATCCACTGGCGGTCCTGCTGGGGCAAGGCCGTGTAATCATCAAGACGGTCCTGTCCTTGCACGTCGTCAACGGCAACGCCGGCAACTTGGAACTGATCTCTGAAAGGGCCGCCCTCACCGCTGGCCATCAGCAGGCTTTCCAAAACACCCCGCATATATGTGGGCCGGCCATCGATCATGATTTGCTTGCCGACATTGTCATCCACGCCGACATCACGAATGGATGTGGCGATCAGGACACGCAGGGGCTTCGTCGGCTCGACGTAATGTCTGCCGTAAAAATAAAACTCGCTTCTCAGCGGCGCGGGCGCTTTAAACTCAACAACATTCATGACCGTGCTCCTATTTATGAAAACTGTTGATAACATGGGCCTGATATTGAAATCAATAGAAATAAATGGGTTTTGACAATGCCCGCCCCGGCATGAAATGGTCTGTTATGACTTTGAAAACAGCGATTTATGCGAACGACGCAGGCCTCGTCCACTTTGCGGGCGACGGGCACCCCGAAAATTCGAAACGCCTCTCTTCCGTGCTCGAAGCCATGCGGGCGGCATTTCCTGAAAACGACCAGAAAATCCAATGGGTGCAGGCCCGCCAGGCTGCCGATCATGAAATCCTTCTCGGCCACTCCAAAACCTATCTCGACGATCTCAAGAAAAAAGACCGGCAACTGAAACCGGGTGATGCGCCGATCTCTATCGATCCCGACACGCGCATGAGCCACGGCTCTCTTGCATCGGTCAGTTACGGCGTCGGCGCAGCATGTCAGGCGGTTGACGACATCATGGCCGGAAAATACCGCAACGCCTTCTGCGTCACGCGCCCGCCGGGTCATCACGCGACAAAAAACTCTTCGCTGGGATTTTGCTTTTTCGGCAATCTTGCCATCGCCGCCCTTTACGCCCTGCAAAAACGGGGCATCCGCAAGATCGCCGTCGTTGATTTCGACGTGCACCAGGGCAACGGAACGGAAGATATAGTCAAAGAAAACCCCAACATCCTTTTCTTCTCGATCCATCAGGAACCGCTCTGGCCTTATATGCACCACGAAGATAAAGGCCCGCATGGCACCATTAACAATATCGCCGTTCCGGTAACAGCCGACCCGGCCATATATCACGAAATCTTTGACAAACGGGTCATCCCCGCGCTTGAGAAATGGAAGCCTGATTTTATATTTGTCTCCGCGGGTTTTGACGCCCATCGCGATGACCCGCCGAAAGAAGTGTTGTTTAATGACGCGCCCGGACGCCAGATGCTTCTTGAAGAAGATTTCGACCTGATGACGAAAAAACTGGTGACGATAGCCGATGGATTTTGCCGGGGACGCTTAATTTCTGTGCTTGAAGGCGGCTATAACCCGGCCGTTTTCGCCAGTTGCTGCGTCGCCCATGCGAAAATACTCTCCGGGCAATAAAGTTGATCGGCGCACAGAAACTCTGTAAAACCGTTTTGAATTTTAAAAAATTGAAAGAAAAACCATGGCAGCCTATCAATATATTTTCACCATGCACGGCCTCGGCAAGGCCTATGGCAACGGCAAGAAAGTGCTCGAAAATATCACGCTGAGCTTCCTGCCCGGCGTGAAGATCGGCGTGCTCGGCCCCAACGGCTCGGGTAAATCGACCCTCCTCCGCATCATGGCAGGCCGCGACAAGGAATTCACCGGCGACGCCTGGGCCGCCGAAGGCGTGCGCGTCGGCTACCTCGAACAGGAGCCCCAGCTCGATAAAACCAAGACCGTTCACCAAAACGTGCTCGAGGGTCTCGGCGACATCAAGAAAATGGTCGACCGCTACAACGAGATCAGCGCCGCCATGGCCGAACCCGACGCCGACTTCGAAAAACTCGGCGAGGAAATGGGCGAGCTCCAGACAAAAATCGACGCCGTCGATGGCTGGGAACTCGACCGCACCATCGAAATCGCCATGGACGCGCTGCGCTGCCCGCCGGGCGACGCGAAGATCGATAATCTCTCCGGCGGTGAAAAACGCCGCGTCGCGCTCTGCAAATTGCTGCTCGAAAAACCCGACCTTCTTCTGCTCGACGAACCGACGAACCACCTCGACGCGGAATCCGTCGCCTGGCTCCAGCGTTTCCTGCTCGATTACAAGGGCACCGTCGTGATGATCACGCACGACCGCTACTTCCTCGACAATGTGACGGGATGGATTCTCGAACTCGACCGCGGCAAAGGAATCCCGTATGAGGGCAACTATTCCGCCTACCTGAAAGCCAAAGCCAAACGCCTCGAACAGGAATCCAAGGAAGAAGCGGCGCGCCAGAAAACTCTTGCAAGAGAAATGGAATGGATGGGCAAAACGCCCGAAGGCCGCCGCAAAAAATCCAAGGCGCGTATCGCCGCCTACGATCAACTCCTCGCGGAATCGCAGCAAAACACGCAGCGCAACGCGCAGATCGTCATCCCCGCCCCGCCCCGCCTCGGCGAAAATGTCATCGAGGCGAAAGGCATTTCGAAAGGTTACGGCGATCATCTTCTTATCGACAACCTGTCCTTCCGCCTGCCGCCGGGCGGCGTGGTCGGCGTTATCGGCCCGAACGGCGCGGGTAAATCCACGCTCTTCCGCATGATCACCGGCGCCGAAAAACCGGACAGCGGCACATTCACCGTCGGCGAATCCGTCAAGCTCGGCTATGTCGACCAGAGCCGCGACTCCCTCAATCCCGACAACAATGTCTGGCAGGAAATTTCCAACGGCGAGGACATCATCAAGCTTGGTAAAATCGAAATGCCGTCCCGCGCTTATTGCTCCGCGTTCAATTTCCGCGGCCCCGACCAGCAGCAAAAAGTCGGCAATCTTTCCGGCGGCCAGCGCAACCGCGTCCACCTCGCGAAAATGCTCAAGACCGAGGCCAACGTCATCCTGCTCGATGAACCGACCAACGACCTCGACACCGAAACACTCTCGGCGCTGGAAGAAGCAATCGAGAATTTCCCCGGCTGCGCGGTCATCATCTCCCACGATCGCTGGTTCCTCGACCGCCTGGCCACTCACATCCTGGCTTTCGAAGGCGACTCTCATGTCGAGTGGTTCGAAGGCAATTACGAGGATTACGAGGCCGACCGCAAGCGCCGCCTCGGCATCGCCGCCGATCAGCCCCACCGCATCAAATATAAGCCGCTAAGACGCGCAAGCTGATTAATTTAATAATTTCAATAACTTAGACGAAAACACCGCCCCGCCGCCCTGGCCCGGCGCGTCTAATTATCGTTTAATTTCAAGTGCTTATCCTTAAAATCCCGCAATATGCGTTCCGGCATTAAAAAGTGTTACAATATAAAAACTGAGACAAAATTTACTAAAATTTTAAGTATCTCGGCGGTAAAATATAAGTAGTGGTGGATCTTTAAGTGAACGGCGTTAAAGCGAAGAACATTCTTGGCATCTTGTTGCTGCCGCGGATTATTCCGCGCGCCAAGGTTCTTTTTGCGTCCGGTTTCGGCTATATCGCGTTTTTAATGGCCAGCATCTACGGCGCCGTGCGTCTTCTGCCGCCAAACCACCCTTATCTCAACCCTGCGAATATCGGCCGCTTCGGAATCCGCCACGCCATCGGCGAAGCCGCCAACAATCTCGTGCTCAAGAGGCAAAACGCCGACCAGGTTTTCATTTTCTTCGCGCTGTTGGCCGGCGTCATCATCCTGCTGATCCAGCTGGCGATGGTCATCTATATTTTCGTGATCCAGCCCGCTTTCGCCGGCTCGATATTCCTGACGCCCAACCCGCGCGCGGGCCCCGTCACCGACATGTCCTTCGTCGTGCTTGACCAGGTTTTTGGAATTCCCCGCCTCTTCTGTACGGAGGGTGGCCAATGCACACCGTTCAACGGCCAGTTGCCGTGGCCGTTCCATACAGCCTTCCATGAACTGCTGAGATTCTATTCTCTCGGCCTGCTCATCGTCGGCGTTGTGATCTTCCTCTACTACGTGCTGATTGTCGTCGGCGAGACCGCCACCACCGGTCATCCCTTCGGCCAGCGCTTTCAGAACGCGTGGGTCCCTGTCCGCCTTGTCGTCGCGCTCGGCCTTCTGCTGCCGATCAATTACGGCCTCAACAGCGGGCAGTACATCGTTCTCTACGCCGCGAAGTTCGGCTCCGGCTTCGCGACGAACGGCTGGCTTCAGTTCAACGACACGCTGCAGGCCGGCATCGGCGCCGGCTTCAACCCCACCGGCGAGCGCGAAAGCCTGCTCGCCAAACCGCAGGCCCCCAGCCTGATGCCGATCATCCAGGCCATGTCCATCGTTCACGCCTGCGCCTACGCCCACTGGAAGCTTGATCCAAACTACCAGGGCGCCCCGCCGCCGGCGGGAGGTTTTTACATCAAGCCCTATCTGGTCAAGCAGCCGCAGGACTGGATGCCCAATCCCCTTCCGCGCATGGAACTCACACCCGGAACGAGCTATGAAGCCGCGCTGAATTTCTACAACAACAGCGACATCGTCATCCGTTTCGGCCGTTATGATCCAAACAACACCAACTTCGACAAGGAAAAAGGACAGGTCGGAAAATATTGCGGCGATATCCGCATTCCGATCACCTATATGAGGCCGCGAGCAGGCGGTGCAAGCGTTGGCGGCGCCGACCTGATTCAGGAATTTTACTTCAACCTGGTCAAGAGCATGTGGTTCACGGACGGCACGCTGATGGTAGATCTCGCCCACCGCTACATGGAATTTGCTATTAACAGAGCGCCGCACCTGCAATGCGACATCGGATGCGGACATGGATCGCTTCCCATCTGCGCTATAGGGCCGTTGACTTGCATTGATACGCAGGTCACCGCCCTAGGCCGCCAGACCCTGCTCGGCGTTTACAAACCGCAGTTCGAAGCGGAAATAGACTGGGCATGGATGGTTTACAACACCAACAACCAGGATATCGAGATGCAGGTCCAGATTCTTAACCGCGGCTGGGCCGGCGCCGGCATCTGGTACAACAAGATCGCCGAGATCAACGGCATTTTCGCCACCTCGATCACCAGCATGCCTTATTTCGAAACCTATCCCGACGTGATGGACCAGGTCCGCCGGGAACGGAAAAAAGCCGACGCCGATCTCTCGGGCAAGATGCAGTTCAACCCCAACCTCGCGGAAGGCCGGCCTGTAACGCTCGCCTGCCCGGCCAACTGCCTTGAAATCGCAAAATTGATGAACGACTTCTTCAACTGGTGGAACAAAGACGATCCCGACATGGAGAAGGCCAGCAAAACCGTGAGCGGCTCTGTCATCAATGACGTTATCGGCGCGATCTTCGGCATGAGCGGCCTCATGGAAATGCGTGGTGATAACGCCCACATTCACCCGCTCGCCCAGCTCGCGGCCGTGGGCAGGTCGCTGGTCGACAGCGCCATCATCAATATCGGCGGCTCCACCATCACGGCCGGCGCCGGCGGTCTTCTGCGCCTGCTCGACAGCCACACAGGCCCGCTGGCCTCATACGCCAGCGGCATGATGATGACGATCGCGATGCTGGCGATGACCATCGGTTTCATTCTTTTCTATGTTCTGCCGTTCCTGCCGTTCCTCTATTTTTTCTTCGCGTTCGGAACCTGGATCAAGAGTATTTTCGAAGCGATGGTCGGCGCGCCGCTCTGGGCGCTGGCGCACCTGCGCATCGACGGCGAGGGCCTGCCCGGCGATTCCGCATCGAGCGGCTACTTCCTGATTTTTGAAATTTTTGTCCGCCCGATTTTGACGGTATTCGGCCTGGTCGCCGCGGTTCTTATTTTCACGGCGCAGGTGCGCATGCTGAACGTTCTGTGGGAACTCGTCACCAGCAGCCTGACAGGCTTCGAAGGCTGGACCGAAACCGGGCCGGGCGCGCAGCAGAAAGTCAATTACCCCGGTTACATCTACAAGGTTCTGCCGCAGAACAAGATCGACGAATTTTTCTACACGGTCGTTTATGCGATCATCGTCTACATGATGGCGACGGCTTCGTTCAAACTGATCGACAAGATTCCCGACCAGATTCTGCGCTACATGGGCGCCGGCGTGTCGGCCTTCTCCGATATCAACCCCGACCCGACCGAAGGCCTCACCAAATATGCGGCTTACGGCGGCATGCATATGGCGCAGACGACGACCACCGGGCTCCGGGATGTCGCCGCGGGCTTCGGCGGCGATCTCGAAAAAGCCATGGCTTCGCTCAGGCAAAGAGCACAGGGTGGCAATAACCCCGGACAATAGAAATAATAGGAGATTATAAACAGGCCTGCTGATGTTGAATGTAACGAGAAAAGAATTTATCCGATATGCGGTTCTGCCGGGCCTTCGTCCCCGGCTGCAGGACCTTTTTTTCTCGGGCTTCCACTACATCCCGTTCTTTATCGCGCTTGTCTACAGCACGGTGCGCTTGCTTCCGGCCGGGCACCCTTATCTCGACTCAGCCAACATAGGGCGCTTTGGAATTCGCCACGTCATCGCCGAAGCCGCCAATCACCTGGTGCTTAAAACCAGGAATATGGACCAGATCGTTATGTTTGGCGCGGTCCTTGTCGGCATGATTCTTGTCTTCCTCCAGGTTTTCCTGCTGGCCGCGTCCCTTATGTTCCAGCCCGTGCTGGCCGGGGCGCCCATGCCGACCAATTTCGCCGGGTTCTTCGTCACGCAGAACCCCGGGCAGGACATCGCCATGATCATGCTTGATCTTGTTTTCGGCGTGCCGAACCTGTTTAACTCCTGCGTCAACGCGCAGGGAACATGCCTTGACGCTTATGGCGGCGGAATCGTCGATATGGCCGGCCAGTCGATTTTCATCCAGCCAAGCTGGCCTTATGCCATTCATGACGCGCTGCATGAAATGTTCCGCCTCTACAGCATCGGCTTGCTCGTCGTTGCCACATTGATCACCTCCTACTTCATCAGCACCATCGTGATGGAGACGGCGCAAAGCGGCACGCCTTTCGGCAAACGCTTCAACAGGCTCTGGGCGCCCATACGTATTGTGGTCGCCTTCGGCCTTCTGATCCCGATCGGCTATGGCCTGAACTCTTCGCAATATATCGTTTTGTACGCCGCGAAGTTCGGCTCGGGTTTCGCCACCAACGGCTGGATTCTTTTCAACCAGGGCCTTACCGAGACCTATATCGGCCAAACCAGAAACCTGGTCTCCCAGCCGAACGTTCCCGAAATTCACGGCGTTTTGCAATTCATGTACTCGGCTTCGGTCTGCGCCTGGCTTGAATGGCTGCAAAACCAGAAACACATCCGCGCCTATGCCGTCCGCGATCCGCTGAGCAACCCGCCCAATCTCCTCGTCGCCGATTGGCCCGCATCATTGGACGGCGGGCCGCCCGGCAGCGGCATACGGGCCAGCTATCAGCAGGTTATGACTTTTCTCCGCGGCGACCAGGATCTCGTTATCCGCTTCGGCGTCGAGGACAGATCCACGCTCAACAAGGGTTATGTCTCGCCGATCTGCGGCGAGCTCATCATCCCGCTGAGCGACCCGCGCCCGCCCGGCATGGCGGAACCCGGCACCGAGATGATGCAGCGCTATTATATTTACATTGTCCAGGAACTCTGGCAGACGGTTTATACCGGAAGGTTTTTAGTGGCGGAAAACTATGCCTCTTTCACCGCACTCAAACACGTCCAGTGCAAACGCGCCGGCGGCGCATGCCCGCCCGATGGGAAGCTGCCCGAAAACACATTCCGAAGCCGGATACAGGATTTTTACCGCAGCGACGTCGAGGCGGCTTTGACCAACGGCGGAAACGGTCTGGCCGGTGTGCTGGGCGGCGGCGGCGGCGCCATACGGGCGCAGGTCGAATCCGCGACGTGGCTGATCACGCCGCAGCTTCTTGCAAAAGGCTGGGCCGGTGCGGGTATGTGGTACAACAAGGTCGCCGAAATCAATGGTTCGCTGACCGAAGCGGTGGGCGCAATCCCCTCGGTATCGCGCTGGCCGAGCCTGATGGAATATGTGTATGAGAAAAAACGCCAGAATGACCAGCACGTGCCGGTGAATGACCGCTTTAACCCGCAGATGGCCGATGGCAGGCCCGTCACGCCGCGCGAGCCCTATACACTACCTTTTACGGCGGCTATGTGGGAATCCTATAACTACTGGCAACGAGGCGGTTTTGCGACAACATCGCATACCGAACCGACCGGCAACATCGTGATGGATACAATCAACCTGATTTTCGGCACGGGCGGCCTCTACAGCATGCGCAAGAATCCGGACATCCACCCGCTTGCGCAACTGGTCGGTCTCGGGCGCTCTCTCGTCGAAAGCGCCGCGCTCGATCTGTTCCTCGCGGGCGGCGGCGCGGTGATCACCCCGGCGCTGAGCAACAACAGCCGCGCCGGCGCCGCCGCGCTCACCAGTTTCCTGATTTCAGTAAGCATGGCTATCCTGACGATGGGTTTCGTCCTTTATTACATCGTGCCTTTCCTGCCCTTCATTTATTTCTTCTTCGCGGTCGGCGACTGGCTGAAGGCGATATTCGAAGCCATGATCGGCGCGCCGCTCTGGGCGCTCGCGCACATCCGCATTGACGGCAACGGCCTGGCGGGCGCGGCGGCGGTAAACGGCTATTTCCTCATCTTTGAAATATTCCTGCGCCCCATCCTGATCATCTTCGGCCTGCTGGCCAGCATTTCGACCTTCGCTGCGATGGTCTTCGCCCTGAACCAGACATGGGATCTGGTGGTTTCCAACCTGTCGGGCTTCGATGTCCCCAGCGAAATGAAAGGCATAGGCGCCTCGATGGGCCAGTATTTCCGTTCGGCCGTCGATGAACTGTTCTTCACGGCGATTTACGCGATCATCGTCTACATGATGGCCCTGTCGTCATTCAAGCTCATCGACCTGATTCCGGCGAACATCCTGCGCTGGATGGGCCAGAGCGTCGCGACCGAAAACGACGCCCGCGAAAATGCGGCCGAAAGCATGGTCAGCACCAGCACCGTCGGCGCAGGCCAGGCGACACAGGCTCTCGGCGGCCAGATGAAAGATATAACGGAAAAAATAGCCAGAGGTGGCGGTGGCAGCGGCGGCGGCGGTGGATAAATGGCAACGCTCAGCGCAGGAAAGGTACTGAAATACACGCTCCTGCCGGGCTTTCTGCCGCGGCTGCATGCGTTTTTTACCACCGGCTTCATGCATGTCGCCTACACGATAGCCATCGTCTATCACTCGGTTCGCCTGCTGCCCAACGGTCACGCCTATCTGAATCCCGCCAACATCGGCCGCTACGGCATCAGGCATGTCATCGCCGAAGCCGCCAACAATCTCGTCTTCACCCGGCGCAACATCGACCAGATCATCGTTTTTTTCGCGATCCTTGCGGGCGTCATCATGCTGATCCTGCAGGTGGTCCTTCTTATCATGGCGGTCATGGCGCCGCCGGCCATGGCGGGGGTCGCGCCGGTTGTAAATACCCTCAATAACATTCTCGGCGTAGAATCAGAATACGGCCATGGAGGTAACCTCGGAAATGGCGAACAGGATATCGCCTTTATAATTCTTGATCGCGTATTCGGCCTCGGCTCACGCATTTACGGCTCCTGCGTATCTTTGCAGCTCCCCTGCATGGGCATAAACGGCCAGCAGATCGGCAACAATGGCGGCGCGTATCCATGGCCCATGCACAGGGCTTTGCACACGCTGTTCCATTATTATTCCATCGGCATCTTCATGGTGGGCGTTCTCGTGATCCTTTACTTCGTCACGACGATCATCGGTGAAACCGCCGTGAACGGCACGCCCTTCGGCCAGCGGTTCAACAGGACATGGGGGCCCGTCCGCCTGATTATCTTTTTTGCGCTTCTCGTTCCCGTCAATGTCGACGACCAGCATTACGGCATGAACACCGCGCAGATGCTCACCTTCTGGACGGCGAAATTCGGCTCGAACTTTGCGACCAATGCATGGGGGCGCTTTAACCTTACGCTTGCGGAAACCTATCTGGGACCCCAGGAAACCCTGGTCGCCACGCCGAACGCGCCCGAAATCAACGCGCTTGTGCGTTTCATGTTTGTCGCCAAAACCTGCAAGATCGCCGAGGAATTCGCCTATGGCGAAACGCTTCACGCGCCGGACGGGGTCCAGGGCTATCTCGTGCGCGATGCGTTGACCGGCGCAAATCTGCCCGGCCCGAACGCCCTGCCTCTGGATACGGTGGATTTTGCCGGCGCTCTTGATTTCAACGATTACGGCAACATTGAAATCCGCTTCGGCGTTCGCAATGAGGACAGATACCCGCTTGAAAAAGGCTCGGTCAAAGCCGTATGCGGCGTGGTCAACTTGCCTGTGACCTCGATCAATCCCGATTCCGGCGCCTGGACCATGCAGGAAATTTATTACGAACTGGTCAGGACCATGTGGGACGATACGCAACTCGTCGTCAATGCTGCATGCGTGCGCGGACGGATCATGCAGATCGATCATGAACCGAACTGCAACGCCTGGCCGACCACCAATTTCGCCAACAACGAAATCCAGAGATGGACGAATTTCGTTAAAAATCAGATTCCCGCCGCCGTCGCCCAGGAAGCCGCTTCGACCAATTTCGCCGTTACGCCTGAATTGCGTGCGACCGGCTGGGGAGGCGCCGCCATATGGTACAACCGCATCGCGCAGCAAAACGGCCAGATAACCGCGGCGGTTGGAAACACCCCCTTCCCCGACAAATATCCGTTCCTGATGGAGTACATCGCCCTGCAGAATAAAATGGGGAACGAAAATATCGGCCCCGAAGATATTTACGATCCTGCTCTCGGCGGCAGAAAGGAATCGGACTATCCCAGGTACAAGGATAAAATGATCGCCGCCGTTCTCTACAACGCCTATACGTTCTGGGACCGAACCGGCAACGCCGCAAAACTGCAGAGCGAACCTTCGAGCAACACCTTCAATGACGTGGTCAATATGATTTTCGGCACCGAGGGCGTATTCGCGATGCGGGAAAACACGAACATACACCCCCTCGCCCAGCTCAGCGTCCTCGGAAAAGGTCTGATGGATGCGGCCGTGCGTAACATAGGCCTGGGCCTGGCCGGAAATTCTCTGGCGGCCTTGTTCGGAAAGGCCGTGGGCGGCGACAGCGAAACTTTGAAGGCGCTTGTCGACATGGCTGTGAGCGTCGGAAAATTCACGATGATCATCAGCTTTATTCTCTATTACGTGCTGCCATTCCTGCCCTTCATCTATTTCATGTTCGCCCTCAGCGGCTGGATCAAAAGCATCTTCGAGGCGGTTGTGGCGATGCCACTCTGGGCGCTCGCGCATATCAGCCGCATGGACGGCCAGGGCATGCCCGGCCCCGCCGCCAACAACGGCTACTTCCTGCTGCTTGAAATTTTCCTGCGGCCGATCCTGATCGTATTCGGGCTTGTCGCCAGCCTGACCATTTTCGCCGCCTGCGTGCGCGTGCTGAACGACGTATTCACCCTCGTCGTTGCGAACGTCTCCGGCTACGACATGGAGGCCGAGTTCAAGGGCATCGGCCCGTCTTCAATTCAATATTACCGCCTGCCCATCGACAAATTTTTCTTCACCATGATGTACGCGATCATGGTGTATATGATGGCCACGGGTTTCTTCAAGCTGATCGATCAGGTGCCGAATAACATCCTGCGCTGGATGGGCGTCTCGGTCTCGACCTTCAGCGAAGCCGCGGGCGACCCCGCCGGCCAGCTCATCGATAAAGTCTTCAAGGGCGGCAATATCGGCCTCGGCTTCACCAAGGACGCCAGCAAGCTTGCCGCGCTTATGGGCACGGGCGGTAGATAATTATTCCTGAATGATTGATTTATTGCGCGCGCAGATGCTCGAGCAGCACATCAACGTTGCCGCCGCCGCGCTGGATGACCGATGCGAAATCGGAGCGCTGCGTCAGCGCCATGCTCACGCCTTCGACCAGGATATCGACCACCTTGTTATGGCGCACGCGCCAGTCGACGGAAACTTTCTGGCCGTTCGGCGGAATGATCGAGGACGAAACGATGACGTCCGCATCGCCGTCGGCGCGGGCGCCGGTGATTTCCAGCTTCTGGCCGTTATATTCCTTGAAGCGGCGTGAATAGATTTTCACGATCATGTTTTTGAACAGCTTCTGGTACTCGGCCTGCTGGGCGGGCGTCGCCGTTTTCCAGTAACGGCCGAGGGCAAAACGGCCGATCGTCGCCATGTCGAAATTCGCATTCAGCAGCTTGCGGAATTCCGCCGTGCGCTGTTCGTCGGTCAGGTTTTCATTGCCGAGGAAACCGATACCGGTCTGCGCCATTTTATCGATGAAGCTTTTTGCGGCTTCCGTGTCGGCGGCGACTGTCACAGTCAGCGAGCTGCGCGGCGTCTCGCGCAAATCCATGGCCAAGGCAGGCGCGGCGACGGATACGCCCGTCAGGGCGGCAACGGAAAAAGCGATCAGATTGATATGGCGCACGTTAAACCTCTTTAAATGCAGGAACATTCCTTCCAAGAATGCCTGTTCTATATATACTTTATACGGATTTATCAATACCGACCCTGCGGCCGGAAAAACCCGGCCGCCCGGCGCTTTACAGCAACTTTAGGGGTGATCGGCCTCGCCGCCGTCGGCTGTCGCCATCTGGTCCCGTACCAGGGCCTCGCGGCGCTGATAGTAGGTGCTGCGGACCGCGGCATAGTAATCGATCGAGCTTCGCTCAAGCTCCTCGAGCACATCAACCAGCGATTCACGGAGGTCAAGATATTCAACGCCGACTTTCGCATAGTACCAGCCCTCTTCATCGATATTGAACAGGTACCAGCGCAGCGGGTCTGCGAATGAATCGACAATATAACCAGCATAATCGCGGGCCGAAGACGGACCCAGGATCGGCAGGACCAGGTACGGGCCGTGACCTACGCCCCAGGCGCCCAGAGTCTGGCCGAAATCTTCCTGCTCGTATTCATAGCCTTCACGGCCTGCAACGTCGAACAGACCACCCACGCCAACCAGCGTGTTCACGACGGCGCGCAGGACAACCTTGCCCGCGCCGTCAACATCGCCCTGCAGGACTTCGTTGGCCAAGGTCACGGGAGATTTCAGGTTGCGCAGAAAATTGCGCAGGCCCTTGCGGCCCGGCTCGGGCACGATGAAACGGTAACCCTTCACGACAGGGTGAATGACGGCTTTATCGACGGCCTTGTTAAAGGCGAAAATTGTGCGGTTGGAGTTTTCGAACGGATCGCTGAGCGAACCTTCGCGGTATTCGCTGTTTGTCGAACATGCGCTGAGAACGAGGCTGGTGCCAGCGACCAGCAGGATTGTTGCGAGATTATTTCTTGTCATGGATGATAACGCCGTCCGTATAATATAGTTTCAAAGCCCTTATATCTTTTAAATCCCCACCCGAGTCAACTCCCCGGGCCCAAGATATCTATAGTAGAACAGATTGAAGTTACCAGAATCTTAAAAAACAAGGGCTTACCCTGTTTTTAGTGTAACCTTTCAGCAACACCTTTCAAGCGGGATGCGGTGGTTTTCCCCGGAACTGTGGCTTTTGGGTTAGCCTAGCCATCCTCAAGGTTCATCATAACCGTTAACCCCAACAACAGGCTTATAAGCGCCGGCGACCAGGCCGCCAGGATTACGGGTACCTGGTGTGAGGCCCCCAGCGCCTGCAGGAAGCTCGACATAAAAAATATGACAAACCCAATCAGAATTCCCGCGGCAAAATAGTTCAATACCCCCCGGCTCCGGGGCGGGCGCATGGACACCGACGCCGCCAGCAGCACCATCGCCGCGAACATCAAGGGCTGGGACAGAAGGTTCTGATAATAGACTTTTAAGGGGCTGGCATCGAAACCCGTCTCCTCCATGGTGCGTATATGGCCGGGCAGTTTCCAGAATGACATCGCCGCGGCGGACGAGAAACTATCCTCGATATCGGCCGCCGTCAGGCCGGTCGGCAATATATAGACGTCCTCTTTGACCTGCGGCGCATCGGGCGCTGTCACGGTCACGTCCTGAAACAACCACTCGCCTTCCTCGAGGCTCGCCATCCCGGCATCCAGCCGCTTGAGAAACTGGTCGTCATCAGAGAAAAACAGCGCCATGACATTGCGCAGCTTCCACGATGGCTGTTCGATCTTCGCGGCATGCAAAATCACATAGCCTTTTTCCGTTCCCTGCCGCAACCAGAGACCTTCCTTGAACAAGGCGATCTGGTTGTCCTGCCTTGTAAGATAAGTATTCTCCATCTGCTGGAACCGGCCGAGCAGCAGCGCGCTCAGCGGGTTGATAACAGTGATGTGCAGGATGCCGATCATCAGCGCAACGGCGACAATCGGCGTCAGGAACTGCCAGAAGGAATAACCCGCCGCGCGCACCACGATCAATTCATAACGCCGTGTCATCTGCCAGAAAGTGAACATCGCCCCGAACAGGATCGCAAAAGGCAGCAGCATCTGCCCGACTTCCGGCAATTTAAGCAAGCCCATCTTGAGAATAATCGACAGCGGCACGCCGCCCATTTTCCCGGCGCGGCGCATCAGCTCCACCGTGTCGAACAGATAGATGACGCCCAGCAGCGCCAACAACAGGAACAACGTGTTGATGAGGTATGATTTAGCCAGGTAACGGTTGAGGGTCGAGGAGATTTTGATCAATTGTTGGCCCCCACATATAAAATTTTGCGGCGGAATTTTTCGCCGTATCCGCTCAGGAAGAATACCGCCATGAAGCACGGCGCAACGATCAGAAAATACATCAGCGGCAATCCGATCACTGTTTCCCGCGCCAGGCTGAAAACCATTAAAAACAAGGCCTGCAGCGTGATCGCGCTGGCAATCGCGAACGCGATTTTGCGCCCTTGCCCGCGCCGGTCCAGCGGTCCCGTCAGCAGGCAAGCACAGGTCATGAATGTATAAGCCAGCGCAATCAGCGGCGCCACGATGCGGCGGTGGATCTCGACGATAAATTCGTATCTCGCCTTCGGGTCGGCGCGCGCCTCGTCATTAGGCGCCGGATATATAAGTTCAAAAATCGTGCGCTCTTCCGGCTCTCTCCACCGCGTCCGGACGGGATCGCTCGCGGGCAGATCGATCGTATAACGCTCGAAATTCAGCCGGTGCAGCGTGCCTTTCTTGCGGTCATATTCCTGCCGCGACCCGTCGAACACCAGAACCTGCTCGCCCTCCGGACGCGCAACGATCACCCCCCGCTTCGCCGTGACGGTAGACGGGTTCACGTCCGGGTTGCGCGTATCGTGAATCATCAGGCCGCGCAACTCGCCCTCGCTCGTGCGCGCGCGCATGTAAACCGTGAGGCCGTTTCCGGCCTGGTTGAATACGCCCTCGCGGAACAACAGCGCCGAAAACTGCGTCTTGATCACCTGCCGCAAATGCTGCATGGAGGAAAGCGACGCCGGCGTCGCCCACATGGTAATGCCCCACAACATGACCGTCAGCACGCAGGCCAGCATGATCGCGGGCCGGGCGAGCTGCAGCGGCGAATACCCCGCCGCCTTGATCGCCACCAGCTCGGAATCGATGGTCATGCGGTTATAGATGAAGATGATCCCCGCCAGCAGCGCGATCGGCAGGATGATCTCGAGAAAGCGCGGCAGGGCCAAAAATGCCAGCAGCCAGAACGATGCGCCCGAAGCGCCGGATTCAATCACCAGTTCCAGAAATCTCAGGGACTGCGTCAGAAAAACGATCGCTGCCAGCGTCACGGCGATAAAGCCCGTCGCCATGGCCAGATTCCTTAAAACATACCGGTCGAACACATACATAGCGGCAAATATATAGAGTGTTGTCATCCCCGCCAAGTGGAGGCCCGCCCCCTGTTGTTATCCCCGAGGCGATGCGAAAGCATCGCTTAAACATCGGGGATCCACAACACGCGCGGGGCAAAGCCCGCGCGCCATATCAACGTCGCTTGCCGGGGATGACAGCGTCACATATAGTGGGCCTTCATCGTAATCAAAGAGAATTAACACATATGACCCTGGCGATTTCCTTCTCCAAAACCCCCCGCAAAACCTCCGACGCCGCCATCCTGCCCGTATTCGAGGGCGGCAAGCTTGGCGCTTTCGGCAAAAAGCTGGACAAGGCCGCGAACGGCTATATCGCCAAGGTGCTGAAAACCAACCCGAGCTTCTCCGGCAAGAACGGTGAATCCCTCACTCTTACGCTGCCCGGCAAGGCATCCTTCTCGCAGGTCATCCTCGCCGGTCTCGGCAAGGCGGCGAAACTGAACGCCGTGCAGGCCGAAGATGCGGGCGGCAAAATCTATGCCGCCGCCGAAAAATCCGGCGCCCAGCATATTACCCTCGTCGTCGATGAGGACGCCTCGAATTTAAAAGCGGGCGAAATCGCCGCGCGCTTCGCTGCGGGCCTCCAGCTCCGCTCCTACAAATTCACCAAATACAAGACCGCGAAAAAACCCGGCAAGGCCAAGCCGGTGAAATTCGACATCGTCGTCTCGAAGCCCGCCGACGCGGAAAAACTCTTCGCCCGCCTTGGCGCGGTGACCGAAGGCGTCTTCTTCGCGCGCGACCTCGTCAACGAGCCGCCGAACGAAGTCGTTCCCGAACTCTTCGCCCGCAAGATCGTGAAAGAGCTCAAACCCCTCGGCGTCGAGATCGAAATCCTCGACGAGAAGAAAATGCAAAAACTCGGCATGGGCGCGATTCTGGCTGTCGGCATGGGCTCCGACAATCTGCCGCGCATGGTCGTCATGCGCTGGAATGGCGATAAATCCTCGAAAGAAAAACCCTTCGCGCTCGTCGGCAAGGGCGTCACCTTCGATACCGGCGGCATCTCCATCAAACCCGCCGCCGGCATGGAGGAAATGAAAATGGACATGGCGGGCGCCGCCGCCGTCATCGGCACCATGAAGGCCCTCGCCCGCCGCAAGGCCAAAGTCAACATCGTCGCCATCGTCGGCCTCGCGGAAAACATGGTCTCCGGCCACGCGACGCGTCCCTCCGACATCATCACCTCTTACGCAGGCAAAACCATCGAAGTCCTCAACACCGACGCCGAAGGCCGCCTCGTCCTCGCCGATTGCCTGACTTACGTGCAGGAAAAATATCAGCCCCGCGCCATCATCAACCTCGCCACCCTCACCGGCGCGATGATGATCGCACTGGGTTACGAATATTGCGGCACCTTCTGCAACGACAACGCGCTCTGGTCGAACATCGAAAAGGCATCGAAGGAAACCGGCGAAAAACTCTGGCGCATGCCGCTCGACGAAGTCTGGAAAAAGGAAATGGAATCCCCCGTCGCCGATCTCCAGAACCTCGCGAAATCCGGCCGCTTCGCGGGCGCCTGCACCGCCGCGGGCTTCCTCGAACATTTCATCGACAAGGGCACGCCCTGGGCGCATATGGATATCGCGGGCACGGCCTGGATCAAGGCCGACCGCCCGACCGTGCCCAAATACGGCACCGGTTTCGGCGTGCGCACGCTGGACCGCCTGATTGCGAATAACTTTGAAAGAAAATGAGCACCTTTAAATCAAAACGCCAGCGCCTGAAATCCGCGAAGGATTTCGAGAATGCGCCCGCCATTCGCGCCGAAGACCTGCACGCCATCGAGCAGGTCTCGAAACAATACGCCGTCGCGCTGACGCCGCATGTTCTTGAAACCATGCAGGGCTCCGTCGCCATCGACGCGGTCGCAAAACAATACATCCCGCAGCTCGACGAACTGAAATCCGCGCCCGGGGAAAATCCCGACCCGATCGGCGATTACGCCCACACGCCCGTCAAAGGCCTCGTCCATCGCTACCCCGACCGCGTCCTCCTCAAACTCGTCAATATCTGCGCGGTCTATTGCCGCTACTGCTTCCGCCGCGAAATGGTCGGCCCCGGCTCCGACGTTCTGAACGTGGAAGAAAAACAGGATGCCTTCGCCTATATCCGCGAAAATAAAAATATCTGGGAAGTCATTTTAACCGGCGGCGACCCGCTTGTCCTCTCGCCGCGCCAGCTTGCCGAAACGCTCGATGAACTCTGCGCGATTGACCATGTAAAAGTCATCCGCATCCACACGCGCATCCCCGCCGCTGATCCTAAACGCATCACCGATGAGCTTTGCGCCGCGCTGAAACGTGAAAAAGCAATCTATGCCGCCGTCCATATCAACCACGCGCAGGAAATCACATCCGAAGTCGAAACCGCTCTCAAAAAACTCCACGAAGCGGGCTGCGTCCTGCTTTCGCAATCCGTGCTTCTCAAGGGCGTTAACGACAACCCGCATATTCTGGAAGATCTTTTCCGCCGCCTCGCCGCCCTGCGTGTGAAGCCTTATTACCTCCACCACCCCGACCTCGCGCCCGGCACATCGCATTTCCGCCTGTCGCTGAAGGAAGGCAAAAAAATCGTCCGCCAGTTGTTGGGCCGCGTTTCGGGAATCTGCCAGCCGCACTACATGCTCGACATCCCCGGCGGCCACGGCAAGGTGCCCGTCACCCGCGATTATATTTTCGAGCAGGGCGAAAATGATTACATCGTCGAGGATTACGAAGGCTTCAAACATCACTACCCGCCGCGAGTTGAAGAATGACCGAGGTGCGCTTCTATCACATGGAACGCCAGTCGCTCGAGCAGGTCCTGCCCGGCCTCCTGACGCGCGCGCTTGAAAACGGCCACCGCATCCTCGTCAAAACCGCCGATGAAAAAGAAGCCGAGCGTTTAAGCGAGCATCTCTGGGTTTTCCGTGCCGACGTCTTCCTGCCCCACGGCACGAAAAAAGACGGCCATGAAAAACTCCAGCCCGTCTACCTGACATCCTCGAACGACAACCCCAACAACGCCGACGTCATCATCCTTACGCAGGGAACAAGCGCCGAAAATATCGGCGACTACAAACTTTGCTGCGAAATGCTCGATGGCCGCGACCCTGAGCAAATCACGCGAGGCCGCGCGCGCTGGAAATCATACAAAGACTCCGGCCACGCCCTCACCTACTGGCAGCAGGGCGAAAAATCCTGGGAAAAGAAAGATATTTAACCATCATTGCGAGGACCTCGGACCTGATCCGGGGGATGAAGCAATCCAGAATCTTGATTCTTTCCTGGATCGCCGCGCTGCATAAATGCGACTCGCGGATGACGGGAGATTGAATTAATCTTTCCGGCTTTTCAGCCATTCTTTCCAGACGGGCTCTAAAAACTGACCGGGTTTTATTTTCATGGCCCGGGAAATTTTAAACAGGGTAACGATTGTCAACTGGGAGAGGCCGCTTTCTATGTCCTGGATTGTACGGTAAGCAACCCCTGTATGAAGCTCGGCTTCTTCCTGCGTCCACCCTTTTTGCTTTCTGAACGTCCTTAAGGATTTTCCCAGTGATTTTTTAATGTTCATCGGATTTTTACGCTTTAAAGGTTGCATAAAAATCTCGCACGTTATAACGTGCCTATACACACGGCATGCCGTGTGTGCAGACAGGACATGAAAAAGAAAATCCCCGTCGGCGATTGACGTATTTTTCGGATTTTGCAAGGCTGGGCGACCTGGAATTATCGACCAGACTTGGCCATATCACGGAAGAAGAAAAAACGCTTCTGGAATATTACCGCGCAGCGGAGTCGGGTACGGCGGCGATGTTTTTAAACCTTGTGAAATCCATGCCGCGCGTTTTTTCGAAGGATTGAAGAGACATTATTCACACCGTCACCCCGGCGGAAGCCGGGGTCCATGGAGATGTTTGCGCCGCCGTCAAGATATATCCCGGCTTTCGCCGGGACGACAGTTATTTTTGATTAATGCCCATTCGGCGCTTCGGCGGGCTTCTCGCCTTCAGCCGGAACCGCGGCTGCATCCGCTGCCGCTTCAGCGGGCGGCGCCAACTCTTTCGCCTCGGCGTCGATCTCGCCTTGTGAGGGCATCGGCGGCGGCGAATCTTCCAGCGTCCGCAGCCACGCGATGATCGCCGCGCGGTCCTCCGGCTTTTTAAGGCCGATGAAACTCATCTTCGTGCCGGGAACGAAAGCCTTCGGCTTCCAGAGGAATTTGTTGAGGTCGGCATAAGTCCACGTGCCCCCCTTGGCGGTCATGCCTTCCGAATAGGCAAAGCCCGCATGGCCGCCTTTCTTATGCCCGACCGTATCCCACAAAGTCGGCCCGATTTTCGCAGGGTCGCCCTTTTGGAAATTGTGGCACGACGCGCAGGCCTTCGAAAGTTTCTCGCCCTTCGCGATATCGGCTGTCGCGATTAAATGTAAAATCGGCTCCGGCCCGGCGGGCCCGGCGGCTGCGCCTTCTTCCGGCGCGCCCTCGATGCTGACGACGTCGGTCTCCAGCTCGTGCGGGTGAATCATGACTTCCGCGACGAATCCGCCGAGCATGGCGGTAATTCCGGCGACAAGAACGGCAGCGAAGATTTTATTGGATTCAAGGGACATCGGCGGGTGTGGCTATCTGTACTGTTTTCTTTACGTTTTTCGAAAATATCCCGGTTGAGGGCAGTTGTCGAGAGTGTTATACCCAATGTCTGTAGTCATTCAACCGAAATTTTCGCAAGGAAGCGGTCATGGTTAAAAAAGCCCGGGATAATAAAGGCAAAATAGCCTTCCAGGGTATGAAGGGAGCCTATTCCGATCTTGCCTGCCGGGCGGTCTATCCGGGCATGGAAACCGTGCCCTGCCCGACCTTCGAGGACGCCTTCAATGCCGTGCGCGAGGGCGCAACCGGCCTCGCCATGATCCCGATCGACAACACGCTGGCCGGGCGCGTCGCCGACGTCCACCACCTGATGCCCAAGGGCGACCTTTTCATCATCGGCGAATATTTCCTGCCCATCCGCCACCATCTGCTCGGCGTCAAGGGCGCGAAAAAGGAATCCATCAAACACGTACACTCGCACGTGCACGCGATTCCCCAATGCCGCAAGACCATCCAGCGCCTGGGATTGAAAGCCCATATCCACGCCGACACCGCGGGCGCGGCGGAGGAAATTTCGCAGATGAACGACCCCGCCCACGCCGCCATCGCCTCCGAACTCGCCGCGCAGATTTACGGCCTGCACATTATCGAGGAAGACGTACAGGACGCCAGACACAACACGACACGGTTCATTATCCTCTCGTCCGAACCGGAAATCCCAAAACTCGATGAAAAGGACGGCGATACGCTGAGCGCCATATTGTTCGAGGTCCGCAACATCCCTGCCGCGCTTTACAAAAGCCTCGGCGGCTTCGCGACTAATAATTTGAGCCTCGCCAAGCTGGAATCCTATATCGACCCGAACTTCCAGGGCGCGCAATTCTATTGCGAGATCGAAGGTCACCCCGAAAGCACCGCCTTCCGCCTCGCGCTCGAGGAACTTGGCTTTTACGCCAAGGACGTGAAATTCCTGGGCGCCTGGCCCGCCCATGGCCTCCGCCGTACGTACAGAAAGAACCAGAGCGAGTTCTGATCATGCCGACCTATGCGGCCATCACTGTCGATTTGTTGAAAGACGCCGCCACTTTTTTCCGGACGCTGGCCGAGCAGAATGAAGGCGTCAGAAAGGATATGACGGAGAATGCCGCCATCTATGAACGCCTGGCCGAGATGATGGAAAAAGATCCGCGCGGCGCGGCGCCCGGCGGCCAGACATATGCCCGGCTGAGCGCCCGCCTTCTGCACGACACGGCCACCCTGTTCCGCAAACTCGCCCTTCAGAATGAGCCGATCCGCGAGCAGATGGAGCATAACGCCGACATTTACGACCAGGTTGCCGAGGCCGTCGCCAAAGATCCCTTGGCCATTCTTGACTGATTATTGTCAATGCTGCCGCCACTTTTTATCTATGTCACCCCCGCTTATCTATGTCACTCTCGCTTATCTATGTCACCCCCGCGAAGGCGGGGGACTGGCAAAACAAAGGTGCGCGGCCTTGCCGCGCTCTTTACAGATTCCCGCCGTTTCAGCAACGCTTCGCGTTGCCGCGGGGATGACAGAAAGAGATTACTGATTTAATCGGACGGCAGCAGGAACAAGAGCGCCATGCCCGTCAGCGCGCATCCGGCCATCACCACCAGCAAAAACGAAATAAACATACCAACCAGTCTGTCTTCCGTTTCGCGGTATATTTTCAGCGTTTTGTCGAACCGGCGCTTCGCCCGGCGGTCGAAAAACTTCTTCTTGATCTCGACCCGGTCGTATTCGTTCGTCCTGAATAATTTTTCAGCCTTGCGGTAAGCGGCTTCCGCCGTACGTGTGGTGTGGCGCCTCTCCCACTTCGGGCATGGATCGACGCTGTTGTCGTTATGAAAGGGCCTGTGAAATATATAAACCGAGTATTCGACGGGGGGCGTTTTGCGTTCTCCCCCGCTCGCTTTTGACATGGTCATGGCGTTTCTCCGTGTTTTTGGGCTTTATCTAAATACTCCCCTAATGGTTAATAAATCGTTAATCCGGGCCTCATGGCCGCGGCCGGAGCATCGCAAAAATCAATAAAACACGCCTGCTTTCTTGTTTTTATGACCAAAGCGCGGTAGGCTGTGGATAGTTATTTCACTCCTTTGTCCGGCCTTAAAATCATGTCCCGCTCCCGTACCATTTACCGCCACCGGCGGAAAAAACGTTCGATCTTCCGTTTGCCCGAATCCGTCCAGGCCTTCATGGCCCGCCGGCTGCTCGATATTTTCGCCGGAACGCTCGGCGCGCTCGGCCTGTTTCTGTTCGTGGCGCTGGCCAGCTACGACCACGCCGACCCGTCCTCGAATACCGCCGGGACATTTGCCGCAGGCCCCATCAATAACTGGATGGGCGCGCCCGGCGCCTGGCTGTCCGATCTCCTCCTGCAGACCATCGGCATCGGCGGTTTTGTTTTCGCCGCCGGCCTGATCGCCTGGAGCATCCGCCTCTTCCGCCGCGAAATTCTGAGCCCCGCATGGCTCCGCGCCATAGCGCTCGTCATCACCGCCGTCGCGCTTCCCGTCGCCGCCGCGCAAATCTCTTCCGGCGGCTGGATGGTGCATCCCTTCCTCGGCAGCAGCGCGGGCACCTTGATCCTCGAAAGCCTCAGCGAATTCGGCACCGGGATTGCGCCGTTTTTCGATCACGGATTTTTTGTTGTCACTGCCGCCATCGTCGCGGGACTCGCGTTTTTATTTTCCATCGCCGTCACGTCGGAAGAGCTTGGCGCGGCCTTTCATGGCTTCAATGCCCTCATTGCCGCGACCGCGCTCTTCGCATGGACCGCCGCATCCAATTTCGTGAACTGGGTTTTGCATCACAACGACCCGTCCTACCGTCCGCAGCCGCTGGTCTTCCTGAAGAATCTGCGCGGCGAACCCGCCAAGCCGAAGCGCGCGCCCGCCATCAACACCGGCGAAATCCATGACGAGGATGAAAAGGACGAATCCGAAGACGAGGATGAAGAGGAAGATGTCGGCAGCTTCGACAGGCCCGAGCGCACCGTGCGCACGCTGGCCCAGGCCGTCACCGGTCCCGCCCCGCCCGCTATACCCGTTGTCGCGAAAAAAATGAAAAAAGCCTCCGGCGGCAACGGCCAGCGCAAGATGAGCTTTGCCTCCGGCGACTGGGAATTGCCGCCGCTCACCCTCATCCAATCGCCGCCCAAAAACGCCGAGCACAACGATCTCAATGAAGACGCGCTCCGCAAGAACGCCGAGCTTCTTCAAAACGTCCTTGCCGATTTCAACGTGCAGGGCGACATCGTCAGCATTTCACCCGGCCCCGTCGTCACGCTCTATGAACTCGAACCCGCGCCCGGCACGAAAACCTCCCGCGTCATTTCCCTCGCCGACGATATCGCGCGCTCGATGTCCGCCGTTTCCGTGCGCTGCGCCACCGTTCCCGGCCGCAACGTCATCGGCATCGAACTGCCCAACAAGGAACGCCAGATCGTCTACATGCAGGAGCTTCTCTCCTCGCGCACCTACGAAACCGGCACCGCGAAACTTCCTCTCGTGCTCGGCAAAGATATTTCCGGCCAACCCATCCTCGCCGACCTCGCGAAGATGCCGCACCTTCTCGTCGCCGGAACCACGGGCTCCGGCAAATCCGTCGCCGTCAACACGATGATCCTTTCGCTGCTTTACCGTCTCTCGCCCGAGCAATGCCGCTTCATCATGATCGACCCCAAAATGCTCGAACTCTCCGTTTACCAGGACATCCCGCATCTTCTCTCACCCGTCGTCACCGAACCCGGCAAGGCCGTCGTCGCGCTCAAATGGGCGGTGCGCGAAATGGAAGACCGCTACCGCGCCATGTCGAAACTCGGCGTCCGCAACATCGAGGGCTACAACGAGCGCCTGCGCGAGGCGAAGAAAAAAGGCGAGACCATCATGCGCAAAATCCAGACCGGTTTCGATCCCGGCACCGGCCAGGCGATCTTCGAGGAACAACCGCTCGACCTTAATGATCTTCCTTACATCGTCGTCATCGTCGACGAATTCGCCGACCTCATGCTCGTCGCCGGGAAAGATGTCGAGAACGCCATCCAACGCCTCGCCCAGATGGCGCGCGCCGCCGGCATCCACCTCATCATGGCGACCCAGCGCCCCTCCGTCGACGTCATCACCGGCGTCATCAAGGCGAACTTCCCGACCCGCATTTCCTTCCAGGTCACGTCAAAAATCGACTCCCGCACCATCCTCGGCGAATCCGGCGCCGAGCAGCTTCTCGGCATGGGCGACATGCTCTACATGGCGCCGGGCGGCCGCATCACGCGCGTCCACGGGCCGTTCGTTTCAGATAACGAAGTCGAAAAAGTCGTCGACTTCCTCAAAGACCAGGGCGAACCCGATTACGTCACCGAAGTCACCGAAGGCGAAGACGATTTCGGCGATAACGAAGTCATGAACGCCATGTTTGGCGGCGGCGGTGGCGGCGAAGGCGTCGACGAGCTTTACGACCAGGCCGTGGCGCTGGTGGCGCGCGAGGGCAAGGCCTCAACCAGCTTCGTGCAGCGCTACCTGCAAATCGGCTATAACCGCGCCGCGCGGATCATCGAGGAAATGGAACGCCAGGGCGTCATTTCCAAGGCCAACGCCACCGGCAAACGCGAAGTCCTCGTCGGCAACCACTTCAGTGATGCTTAATATCCTTATTCTTTTTCTACCGTGGTAGATTCAAGAATAATTGAAACTTCTGTCAGAAATGTATTGGGCGGTCGGACGACAAGTGGAACCGAATATCGATCATCATCCATGATTGCAGGATTGGGGGAGTAAAGCTTCACAAGCTGTGGTTCACTTGAAAAAGCATCTATGTGTTCATAAAAACTATTCCAGCCTTTTGAAGCGGTAGATAAACGTAATCCATTCGACTTAAATCGTATATCCACTTTTTCATCTTCAATAAAAACAAGAACATCAATTTTCTGCGCGCTTCCGTTTCTATCGAAAGAAAAATCGAGCGTTGAAAAACAGATGCCCTTGCTTCCAACACATAAGGTCTCATGAGTTTCAGACGAATCAAGATTTTTGATTTTTATCTTATAAGCTTGCGCTGCAAGAGATGGCGTTGTTGATACAAAAACAACAAAGCAAAGAATAATGCTAAAAATGCAAAAAAATTTTGACTGCATCAAAGTCTCTATCTTCTTCGAGTACCTTTAATAATATCTTCGATATTATCCTCAGCCTCACGATCGTATTGTTCAAAAATACCGAAGTCAAACAGAGGCGGCATCTTTTCAATTTCTTTATCTGTTTCGTAAACCCGATTATTTTTATCCCAATCCGGCCTTACATAATCTTCTGGAACACCTTCATCAGGTATATTTGTCCCGGGAATCTTAGGCGGTAACAATTCTTCTTTTTGGATATCATCTGAAACATTGCGCTTTAAATCTCTTTTCAAAGCACTCTCGGTCTCGCCGCCCGGCCTGAGCCAGCCATCAACGCGCAGGCCACGCTCTTTCTGATAGCGTTTGATCCCTGAATCCATTTCGCGGGTGACATAGCCATGCGGCTCCGGCTCTTTCCTGAAATCAAAATAGCCGAGCCGATCAAGCGCACTTTTAACTTTCCGCACGTCCTCCGGCCTGTTTTCACGCTGATCGCCAACCATGCCCGTGATAAGTTTTGAAATCGCTGAAAATAAAGACATATGTTTTCCTTTCATTTAGATGACATTCCAAAGGTTATCGCCTATAAAAGCGTATAACCTGCATAGACCCGTAAAGAGACCTGATTCATGAGATTTCTGACTGTTGCCCTGCTTGCCCTGATCCTGTTCCTCCCCCTCTCCGCTTCCGCCAAGAAGGGCGACGAGGCCTGGAACGCCGACATCAAGATCGCCGAGGATTACCTCAAAACCCTGCGCTCCGCCCGTGCGCGCTTCGTCCAGACCACGCATGACGGCACGCAGCTCGTGGGCACCTTCTACCTCCAGCGGCCCGGCAAGCTGAAATTCGAATATGACGCGCCCATTCAGGATTTCGTCGTCGCCGACGGCTTCTTCATTTATTTCTACGACTCGCAGCTCGGCGAGCAGACCAACGCCCCCATCGGCCAGACGCTCGCCGATTTCATCCTGCGCGACGATTTGAAACTGCGCGACGACCTCACGGTCAAGGACATCAAGCGCGGCGGCGATCTGATTCAAATCGAAATCGTCCAGACCACCGACCCCGACGCGGGCTCGCTCACGCTTGGCTTCTCGGAAGACCCGATCACGCTGAAAAAATGGCGCATCGTGGATGCGCAGGGTCTCATCACCGAGGTCGAGCTTTTCTATCTCAAGACCGGCGTCAAGCACCCGTCCTCGCTCTTCGTCTACAAGGACCCGGTCAAAAAAGGCATGAATGACTAACCTTTTTAATGTCATCCCGGCGGAAGCCGGAATCCATTCCTCCATTTACTCAATTGATGATTATTGTCCCGGTCGATCCATGGATTCCGGCTTTCGCTGGAATAATGAATGAGAGAGAATATTTAACCGGCAAATAAAACCTGCTATAGAATCTGTATGACTCAAAAAATTCCCACGAACGACGAAGGCCCGCTGAACCACCTCATCCGCATGCTGGCCGGTCTCCCCGGCCTTGGCAATCGCTCCGCACGCCGCATCGCGCTGCATCTTCTGGGCAAACGCGCCGGCATGATGATCCCCCTCGCCGAGGCGCTTAAAAAAGCCGCCGAGGAAATCAGGGAATGCCCCGAATGCGGCAATCTCGACATGATCCAGCCCTGCAATATCTGCCGCAATCCTTCGCGCGACCGCGCCAAAATCTGCGTGGTGGCGCAAGTCTCCGACCTCTGGGCGCTTGAGCGCACCGGCGCGTACAAGGGCCTTTATCACGTGCTCGGCGGCCTGCTCTCGGCGCTGGATGGCGTCGGACCTGAAGATCTGAAAATCCCGAAGCTCGTCGCCCGCAGCGAAAACGAGGAGGTGCAGGAAATCATCCTCGCGCTTTCCGCCACTGTTGATGGGCAATCCACCGCGCATTACATCGCCGACCATCTCGACACCGCCGCGCTGAATGTCACGCGCCTCGCCCACGGCATGCCGGTCGGCGGCGAACTTGATTACCTCGATGACGGAACCATCACCACCGCCCTCAAATCCCGCCGCAGCGCTTAAAAATAAAAAAATATGAACCACTGAGCGCACAAAGTGCACTGAGAAAAATAAAATTTTTCTTCCCAGTGATCTCAGTGTTCTCTGTGGTTCAAAAATTCTTACTCTTTCTCCGAAATATAAACATCGCCGTCGCCGACCACGCGCAGCACGGCAAGCCGCGTATAATGCCCCGTGCGGTCGCCGCCGATCGCAAAATCGTAATAAACCCCGGCCGGAAAATAATGATCGGTCGCCGCCGCCGTCACGCTTGAATCGCCGAACTTCATATAGACCGGCTCGGTCGCGTAAACGCTGACGACGCGCGTGTTAGCGTTGAAATCCGCCGCGTTGCGCGCCGATGAACCGCTCGCGCTGATCTTGTGCGCGCCGCCATTCAGCAGCCGCATCGCGGGAATGACGTTGGAATCGGAATCCTGGGGTAACAATGTAGGCATGGGGGTCTCCTTATTATATACACCGTCATTGCGAGGAGCGCATGCGACGAAGCAATCCATCTTAAAATGGATCGCCGCGCCGCCAGAAGGCGGCTCGCGATGACGACATCAACGGGTTGAAAAAAGGCGCAAATATGGCCTGTGAAGCGCTTATTCTTTGATATTACTGGCTAAATGTCAAGGAATTTTTTCCTAATATCTGGATAATGATTTAAGCCGCCTTCTTCATGTAATTCGCATAGGTCCCGTAATACGCCGCTGAATCGCCATACCCATATTCCGCGTGGCGCTTCACATCCACATTCGTCAAAACCAAAGCCAGGGCGCTGTACCCGAAATCGGTGAAATGCTTGACCCCGCCCGCCACCGCCTCGCGCGGCGTCTTGTCCCACTTCACGGCGTACAGAACGCAATCCGACAGCGTCGCCAGCAGCCGCGCATCCGGCACCGCGAGGCATGACGGCGAATCCAGGATCACGAGATCATATTTTCTCCGCATCCGCTCCACCATCTCCTTCATGCGCTCGGTGCCGAGCAAATCCAGCGCATTCGGCACGCTTTTGCCGAAAATAATATGCGCCGGGGAATCCGCATCCTTGCAGATCACCTCTTCCAGTTCTTTCTCGCCCGCCAGATATTCCGCGAGCGTCGCCGGCCCGCGCTGGCCCGATGACGTATGCACGTTCGGCCGCCGCAAATCCGTATCGATCAGCAAAACTTTTTCGCCCGATGCCGCCGCACTCCGCGCCAGCCACAATGATAAAGTTGTTTTCCCCTCGCCCGGAAACGACGACGTCATCGTCACCACTTTCGGCTTCGCGCCGCCCGAGCGCAAATTCATCACCATCCGCAACGTCCGCACCGATTCCGCCAATCCCGACGTCGGCTCCGCCAGCGGGTAGCGCCCGAGGAATGGCATCCGCACTTTCCCCGCCGAGGGAATCAGCGCGAAACACGGCAACCCCATCGCGCTTTCGATCTGGTTCGCGCTGCGGAACGAATTATCCAGCTTCTCCATCAGCAGCGCGATTCCCAACCCCGCGAACAGCGATGCCACCGCGCTTAAGGAAAGCACCAACATTTGATTGGGCCAGCTCGGCGCGCGCGGCACGCTCGCCGCCGAAATCACCTTCGCGCGCGGCTCCTGCAATTCCTCCTGCCGCTCGCTGCGCCGCTCCGCCTCCAGGAATCCGTTTAGCGTCTCGCGTGTCGATTGCGCCTCCATCTCCAGCGCACGCAGCCCCACCATCCGCGAATCCTCGCGCAATTTGACCCCGCCCGAAACATCGAGACTTTGCTCCAGCGCCCTGACCCGCGCCGCTGCGAGATCAAGCTCGGCCTCGATCCCCTTTGTAATTGTGCCGATCTCCGCGCGAATGGATTCTCTCGTCCCCGCGATCTCCGACCGCAGATTCAAAATCTGCGGATGCTTCGGCCCGTAACGGCTGGAGAGTTCCGCAAGCCCCGCCTCCAGCCGCGCCTGGTCGATCTTTAATTTTTGAATCACTTCCGAATTCATCACCGCGCCGGCGCTCTCCATGCGCGAGGGCGAATCCAGCATGCCTTGCGCCTGCCGTAATTTCGCCTCCGAAGCCGCCTGCTCGCCCCGCGCCTTCGCCAGTTGTTCATTGAGCGAACGCACCTGCTCGGCGGAAAGTAACGTCGTCGTGTCCTGCCGGATATTGTTCGCGATCTTGTAGCGCTCGACCGCCATCTCCTGCGCCTGCGCTTCCGCGCGCAAGGACGCCGACCTTTTATTCAGCCACGCCGCGAGCTTCTGCGACGCCGCGAAACTTGTCTCCAGGCTTTTCTCGACATAGGAATCCGCAATCGCGTTCGCGATTTTCGCCGCCTTCCCGGCATCCGCCGAACTGAATTCGAGCTGGATCGCATACGATCCCGGCACGGGCCGCACCGCGAGCTTCCGCCCGAACGCCGACACCGCATCCAGATTGGCGCCGCTGAACTCCGCATCGGATTTCAACCCCAGCCGCTCGATCACCGCGCTCGCCATGCTCCGCGAGCGGATGATCTCCACCTCGTTCAGCACCAGCGATGCGTCATAACGCGCCGATGCCTGCGGCGCGATCTCGCGGGGGATAATATCCCTCGCGCGCGTATCGACCAGGATAATCGCCCGCGCCGTAAAACGCGGTTTGGTGAAAGCCAGGATCAACCCCGCAAGCCCAAGACCGATGAACAGTACGCCGAAAATCACAACCCGCCGCCGCCACAAAATCAGCAGCAACCCACGCACATCGGTTTCATGCGCGGCGGCCGCCATCAGAAGAACCTCTCATTCACAGTGATCACATCGCCCGGCGCGATTTTTTCTTCAGCCGGAATTTTTATTTCCTCGCCGCCGCGCGTCACCTCGACAGCGTCCTTCGACGCGCGGTAAGTGAACCCGCCCGCCAGCGCCACCGCGTTCAGAACCGTCATGTTGCTCGCGTAAGAATAACTTCCCGGATTTTTCACTTCGCCCATGATGTAAAACGGCCGCGCCGATTTCACCTGCATCGTCACGCTCGGCGCGACGAGATACCCGTCCGCCAGTTTTGACTCGATGCTCTCCTCCGCCGCGCGCGCGGTCATGCCGCCGACATGCACTTCTCCGATCAGCGGCATCGCGATCGCCCCGTCCGGCCCGACCCGGTAATTGCCCGAAAGCTCTTTTTCACCGTAAACGACGATTTCCAGCACATCGTCGGGACCGAGCGCGTACATGTCCTCCGCCGCCCTCGCCGGAAGCGCGGCTGCCGCCAGAAATGCAATCATCGCGAATGCCCCGACCAGGCCGCGCAGAAGCTTCATAAATCCAACATTTTCAATGAGTTATGGACGCAGATGCAGGAGTTCCCGCACCCTTATTTTATGCCCGGCCCCTAACCCATACAACAGTATGATTGTGAAAATCCCCCGACTTCTGGGATTTCAGGCCTGGGTCTTCGGCCCCGGCGTCACAACGTGCTCGGTAATTTTCGTGCCGACCGGCACATCCAGCAGCGTCACGGTGATCTCGACCGGCGACGATCCCGAGGAAACGATATCCTCGCAGCCTGCCAGCGATTCAGCGAAGCGGTTCGCCGCCTCGACAGGCTCGGTGTCGTACACCGGCCGCTGCAGCATCAGCGCATATTCATATTTGGCCGTCTGGCCGATAATGTCCGACTGGCGGCGCAGCAGCACGAGATACTGCGAAAGTTTGGCCACCGCGTAATCGGCGGCGTACGCGCCGTCCATCTCGCGGATTTGCTTGTAATTGCTGACCGAAATAAACAGCATGTACGTGCGCTCGCCATACCTGTCGGCGCGGTCGATGGCCGAGAGGAACAGCTGGTTGAACGCCGATTTGGCGATGACGCCTCCCGCGCTCGGGAAATCTTCTGAATCATCGCCGATCTGACGCATAAGCTTTATAAGGCGCTCGCAATTTCCGATCCGCTCGTCCAGTATAGTTACGTCTAATGGCTTGTTCATGACGTCATTGCAGCCGAGCTTCAGCGCTTCCTGGCGCGAGGCATTCTCCGACAGCAGGAAAATATAAGGGTAGTTTTTGACCGTGCGGCGGATATTCAGGATCACCGGGCGCGGGCTGGTCAGCGGCGACGGGTCGAGGCAAATGATATCGAATTCCTCGCCTCCCATGCGCTCGACGGCATTGTTTTTGGCGGCTTCCTGCGTCACTTTATGGCCCATGGGCTCAAGGCGCGATTTGATAAGCTGCCCGGCAAGCGCATCCCGATCAACAACCAGAACTTTCATATATCTATCCTTTTGAAGAGCCTTAAGGCCTGAAAGACCCCGCCTTTAATACTATCCATGATCGTTAAAAAAAGGGTAAATGGGAAGCCTTATTTTAACGATTGCCCCAGCCCCTAACCCCCTTGGCTGGTTTGACTTTCCGGGAATACTACGATAGACAAACCCCCTGTGGTAAAAGCCCTGGTGGCGGCATTGGTAGACGCGCAGGTTTCAGGTACCTGTGGCCGCAAGGCTGTGAAGGTTCGAGTCCTTTCCTGGGCACCACCCGTTTCGCCCGCGCCTCCGGCGCGGCCTTGCGAAACGGAGTGCCCTGCGTAGCTTCCGAAGGAAGCGAAGCACGGGCTGATATAGGGGCACAAATGAGCATAACGCTGCACAAGAACGATCTTCCGGGCGATATCGATTTCGGCTCCAGCGTCGCGATCGATACGGAAACCCTTGGCCTCAATCCCGCGCGCGACCCGCTCTGCCTCGTCCAGCTCTCGAAGGGCGACGGCAACGCCCACATCGTCCAGCTGGGTCGCGACACCTACGACGCGCCGAACCTGAAAAAAATTCTCTCCAATCCGAAAATCACCAAAATTTTCCACTTCGCGCGCTTCGATCTCGCGGTGATGAAAGCCTATCTGAAAATCGATTGCACGCCGGTCTACTGCACGCGCACCGCTTCGCGCCTCGTGCGCACTTACACCGACAAGCATGGCCTCCGCGATATCTGCAAAGAACTCCTGAATGTCGACCTCAACAAGCAGCAGCAATCCTCCGATTGGGGCGCGGCGACGCTCAGCCAGGAACAGCTCAACTACGCGGCGGGCGACGTCCTCTACCTGCACGCGCTTAAGAAAAAACTCGATGAAATGCTCGTGCGCGAAAGCCGCGTCGAGCTCGCACAAAAATGCTTTGAATTTTTGCCCGCCCGCGCCGAGCTCGATCTTGCCGGCTGGGCAAATGTCGATATTTTCGAGCACTGATGAAAGCCGCGAAGCCCGAGCAGAAAAACTCTCCCGATATCGCCGCCGCCCGCCGCGTGCTGGAGACCGAGATCGACGGCCTGCAAAAACTCGCCGCTTCTATTGATGACAACTTCACTGCCGCCGTCACCGCCATCCACGCCATGAAAGACGGCCTGCATGCCGGGCGTTTAATCGTCGCCGGCATCGGCAAATCCGGCCACGTCGCGCGGAAAATCGCGGCCACACTCGCCTCTACCGGCACGCCCGCCTATTACATCCATCCCGGCGAAGCCAGCCACGGCGATCTCGGCATGATCACCGACAAGGATGTGGTGCTCATGCTCTCAAACTCCGGCGAGAACCCCGAGCTCTCCGACCTCATCCATTACACGCGCCGTTACGGCCTCACTTTGATCGCCATCACCAGCAACGAGGCGAGCACGCTCGCGAAACATTCCGATATTCTGCTGCAACTTCCGAAAGCGCCCGAAGCCTGCCCGAACGGCCTCGCCCCCACGACTTCCACCACCATGATGCTGGCATTGGGCGATGCGCTCGCCGTCGCGCTTCTCGACCGCATGGGCCTGACCAGGGAGCAGTACAAGGTCTTCCATCCGGGCGGCAAACTCGGCCGCAAGCTGATGAAGGTTTCCGAGCTCATGGTCAAACTCGATGACATGCCGCTCGTCAATGAAACCGCGAAAATGGATGAAGCCATCCTCGTCCTCACCGGCAAAAATCTCGGCGCCGCTGTCGTCGTCGACAAGAATAAAAAACTGAAAGGCATCATCACCGACGGCGATCTGAAACGCCACATGTCCGATGACCTTCTCAAAAAACCCGTCACCGATATCATGACGACATCGCCGAAATCGATCGGCCCCGATGCCCTCGCCGCCGAGGCGCTCGACATGATGACCAAGGAAAAAGGCCGCTATCTCACCTCGCTCCTCGTCATGGACTCCGGCAAACTGGTCGGCATGATCCGCCTGCAGGATTGCTTGCAGGCCGGCATCGTCTAGGATAACGCCATGAACGACGATCCTGAAAACCCGGAAAATTCATTACGCGCCGGAAAATACGACCGCCTCGTACGCGGCGATTCCCGCGATCACCACAATCCGAAATGGTCGCGCTTCGTGCGCCGCATGCGCCTCATCCTGCCGGTCATCGCGCTCGCGCTCTTCGCCGTCGTCTTCGTCTGGAGCGACGTCCAGCGCAACAACATCCTTCCTTCCATCGACGCCGCCAAGATGCCGACCGTCATCGGGCAAAATGAACTTGTAAATCCCCGCTTCGAAAGCGTCGACGAGGACAACCAGCCCTTTACCATCACCGCCAAGCGCGCCGTCCAGAACAAAAGCGACGAACAGCTCGTCATGCTCGATGAACCGCTCGGCGACATGAAGCTCAACAGCGGCGAGAAAATCGCCGTCCGCGCCGACCGCGGCAGCTTCCGCCAGGACAGCAAAATTCTCCTCCTGCGCGGCAAGGTCCGGCTCGACCACGACAAGGGCTACCGCCTCGAAACCGAGGAACTCGACATCGACCTCATGCAGAACACAGCGCTCTCGAAAGTCGACGTCGCCGGCAGCGGCCCCGATGGCACGCTTCAAGCCAAAGGCCTCGAGGGCCAGTCCGAAAACGGGCGCCTGATTTTTAACGGTCCGGCAAAACTCATCCTCACCAACGCATCCGGCGGGCCGAAGGAGTTTGTCCCATGAAAAAGAAAATTCTGTCATTACAAGAAACAAACAAATTTATTTTTTTAAACCACAGCGATCACAGCGAAAACACAGGCGCTTATGGCGTAAAACGCGCTGTGCTTCGTCTGCGGCCGCTGTGGTTAAATTTTTTCTGGATTGCTTCGCTGGCGCTCGCAATGACGGCTATCTCCGCTCACGCCCAATCCAGCGGCGGCGAACCCGTCGAAATCACCGCCGACGGCTCGCTCGAATGGAACCGCAACGAAAAACTCTTCATCGCGCGCGACAACGCCAAAGCCATGCAGGGCGATTCCTCCATCGCCGCGGCGAAACTCACCGCGCATTACCGCGACGGCCAGGGCGGCGGCATGGACATTCACCGCGTCGAAGCCGACAGCAACGTGGAACTGAAATCCAAAGACTCCACCGCCTACGGCCAGCGCGCCGATTACGATCTCGCCAAGGGCGTCGCCATCATGACCGGCGGCAATCTCAAAATGGTTTCTCCGAGCCAGATCGTTACCGCGAAAGAGCGCTTCGAATACTGGGTCGCCGACGGAAAAATAAACGCCATCGGCAACGCCCGCGTTGACAAGAAAAACGCCAAGGGCGAAACCGACACGCTCGAGGCCGATGTCATCTCCGCCATTCTGAAAGACAATGCGCAAGGCAAGCGCGAACTGCATTCGCTCGAAGCCGACGGCAATGTCGTCATCACCACGCCAGCCGAAAAAGTCACCGGCAAACACGGAATCTATAACGCGCAGACCAACAAGGCCCTGCTCACCGGCGGCGTCGTCCTGCACCGCGGCCCCAACATGCTCGAGGGCGAACGCGCGGAAGTAGACCTCAACACCAACACCAGCCAGCTTTTCGGCGGCCCGGGCATGGTCAAGACGGGCGGCCAGGTGCGCGGCATCTTCTACCCCGGCACCGAAAAGAAAAACGGCGGCGCCGGCATGATCATCCCGCCCTCCCCGATGGATATGAAGATGCCGAACGCCTCTTCAGGCAAAGCGCAGCCCACCGAACCGCCGCCCGAAACCGGTCAGCCCCGGCGCCTCCTGACCGTGGAATAACAGAAAAAACTGGAAGCGCGGACACAGCTGCAGTAAGGTAAAACCCATGGAATTCTTCTCCGAATGGTTAATGATCGTTGTGTTGATGAGTGTGGCTGCCGCCTCGCCCGGTCCTGATTTCGTCATGGCCATCCGTAATTCCCTGACCTATTCCCGCAAGGCGGGCCTGTTCACTGCCATCGGCTTTGGCCTCGGCATCTGTGTCCACGCCGCCTATTGCATGCTTGGAATCGCGGCCCTGATCGCCCAGTCCATTACCTTGTTCAATGTCATTAAATGGCTGGGCGCGGCTTACCTTGTTTATATCGGTATCAAGGCGCTGCGTTCGAAAGGATTTAAAGCGCAGGATGAAACCTATCAAACCCGTAATGATATTCACTGGAGCAAGGCATTGGGCCAGGGCTTCGTCACAAACGTTTTAAATCCTAAAGCGACTATGTTTTTCCTCGCGCTATATACACAAGTCATCGATCCCGGCACCCCCGTTGGTGTTCAGATTATTTTCGCCGCCACCTGCGTCGCCATCGTGACGCTGTGGTTTTCGTTCGTGGCCTTCGCGCTTACCAGCGGGCCGGTGCGCAATAAATTTCTCGGCTTCTCGCAATGGATCGACCGCGCCTGCGGCGTCGCGATGATTGCCTTCGGCCTTCGCCTCGCATTGACAAAGGTCCACGCATGACCGAAATGAAAATCAACCCGCACCCGCGCATCAGGGAAGTGCCCAAGGGCCTCACCGCCGAGCACCTCTCCAAGAGCTATAAAAAGCGCCCCGTCCTCAGGAACGTCAGCTTCTCGATTCAGCGCGGCGAGGCCATCGCCCTGCTCGGCCCCAACGGCGCGGGCAAAACCACCTGCTTCTACATCATCACCGGCCAGATCGGCCCCGACGGCGGCTATATCCAGCTCGACGGCCAGGACATCACCTCCCTGCCGATGTACCGCCGCTCGCGCCTCGGCATCGGTTACCTCCCGCAGGAAGCCTCGATCTTCCGCGGCCTCACCGTCGAGCAAAATCTTCTCGCCGTCATCGAGGGCCAGGGCCTGCAGGCCGAAGACGAAATCATGCTGCTCGAGGATCTGCTCCGCGAATTCGGCATCGAGCATCTCCGCCGCACGCCCGCACTCGCGCTCTCGGGCGGCGAACGCCGCCGCGTCGAAATCGCCCGCGCCCTCGCCGCGCGTCCGGAATTCATGCTGCTCGATGAACCTTTGGCGGGAATCGACCCTATCGCCGTCGGCGACATCCGCAAGCTCATCATGTATCTGAAACAGCGCGGCATCGGCGTGCTCATCACCGATCACAATGTGCGCGACTGCCTCGGCATCGTCGACCGCGCCTACATTCTCCACGATGGCTGCGTCCTGATGGAAGGCTTGCCAGAAGAAATCGTCGCCAACGAGGATGTCCGCCGCGTCTATCTGGGCGAGAATTTCAACCTGTAATCTCCGCTTATATCTCGCCCTTTGTCATCCCGGCACCCGCCCCAAATACGGCAAACTTTAAAGCCCGGATCTATTGAACATCCAGCCTCTTATTAGGCTTTTAATCCTCTAAATTTGACATATTATTTGATTTGTCGTACATAACGCTTCCAAAGGAACGGCGTTATGTCTGAAGACAATCAACAAGTGGAATCAAACAATCCAAATCAACTTGCTTTATTTTGGAAACCAGAAGATCAACCTAAAAAAATCATTACCGAAAAAACCAAACAACCAACTCCCAATCGCGCTGAACTATTGGCACGTCTTGAAAATATTTTTAATGAAGCGCGGGAAGACCGCCGCAGCTACCGTACACTGCGTAACTCATTTTCCGGTGCGGCCGGTTTGTTGGGCGCGATGTTCAACAATATCTTTAATAATATTCAAAGTACGAGCGACGTAGCATTTTCAGCAACAGTATTAGGTTTACTAGCTTACATGGCGCTATATTCTAACAAATTTTATAACAACCGTATGGCCCGCGCTATTGAAACCGGTAGAATGGCACAAAATCTTATTAAAGAAGCTGTAGACTCAAAAAAAGATTTTTTCGAGGGAAAATATTTTGTGACCTATTTGGAGCTTTATTACAAAGCTAAAGAGAAAGTGGAGGAATCTGAAAAAAATCCAGAACAAAATTTAGAAAGCGCTGTAGACACAAGAAGTGAAGAAACAAAGCTTACAAGTTATGCTCTTTTCGGTATTTTCGGAGCGCTTTACTTAAGCATGCTATGGCAATGGATTTTACCCCATGAAGGTCAACATGTTGTGATAGAAAAAACTCCTACCGGCCAACGTATAATTATAGATAATTTGCCAAAGAGTGTTTTAAATTCGGAAAACACATGTAAACCACCGTTCCATATAAAAGGTAAGATCAGTAAAAAAAATGAAATCAATTTGGAATTAAATTGTGCTCAACCGGAGCAATTTCCTTAGAAAGCTTATGAACACGTTCAGCCGCAGGCTGTGCTGGAGAATGAGAAACCACAGATTTTTTCTTTTGAGCTTCATCATAGAACGGATAGGCTACAGTAACAGCCGCTATCATAAAAAGTCCTATTTTTACGGTGGTAATTCGATTTGGATCCCATTGATCCCAATAATTCCACTGTTGTTTTAAATAACCAGATACATTCATGTGACCTCGCGATAAAATATGGAAAAACATAGCCTGCCTCTATAAAAGATACAACAAAAATCCTCCCTTTCAATTTCAAGCCTTAAAATCTGCCCTCAAAAAATCCAATAAAATCATGATATAATTGAATCATGACCAATATCCCTCCCAAAATGGGTCAGCGCCTCGACTTTCGCCAGTCCCAGCAACTCGTCATGACGCCGCAGCTCCAGCAGGCGATCAAACTGCTGCAACTCAATAACATCGAACTCGCCGAATTCATCGAGGAAGAACTCGCGCAGAACCCGCTCCTTGAAAAAGCAGACAGCGACACCGCCGAAACTTCTGAAGAGCCGCGCGAGGAAAAAGAGGAATCCGACAACATCCAGGAAGAATTCGACGGCGCCCTGGAGAGTAATTACAACGAAAACGAAGCGCCCGATTTCGATGCCGGCTCCTCAATGGCCACCGTAGGCGCCGGCGGCAATTCGAACTTCGACGAAATGGACAAAGACTTCGAAAGCCGGATGAGTACGGAAAAAACCCTCCGTGAACATCTCACCGAACAGCTTTACATCGCCTTCGAGGACAACCGCGACCGCGTGCTCGGCGCGCTGCTGATCGACCAGCTGGATGAAGCCGGGTATCTGCGCACCGACCCTAAACCTTTGGCCGAACAACTGGGCGCGCCGTTCGAACGCGTCGAAAAACTCCTGAAAAAAATGAAGACTTTCGACCCGGCAGGCGTTTTCGCCGCCGACCTGTCCGAATGTCTGGCGCTGCAGCTCGCCGAGAAAAACGCGCTCGACGCGCCGATGAAAAAACTTCTCGAAAACCTGAATCTCCTCGCCGCGCATGAAATGAAAAAACTGGGCGAGATCTGCGGCGTTAATGAAACCTATCTGAAAGACATGATCGCCGAAATCAGGCGGCTCAACCCCCGCCCCGCCGGTGAATTCGACCATCTCGTCGTGCAGACCGCCATTCCCGACGTGCTGATGAAACGCCTGCCGAAAAATGTCGGCGGCGGCTGGCGCGTCGAACTCAACAGCGAGACCCTGCCGCGCGTGCTCGTCAACCAAACCTATTACACCGAAGTCTCCAAAAGCGCGACGCAGAAAAAGGACAAGGAATATCTCTCCGAACAGCTGAGCTCCGCCAACTGGCTCGTGCGCGCTCTCGACCAGCGCGCCCAGACCATTCTCAAGGTCGGCGCTGAAATCGTCGAGCAGCAGGACGCCTTCTTCAATTACGGAATTGAATTTTTAAAGCCGCTGACCCGCAAGGAAATCGCTGAAGTCATAGGTATGCATGAAAGCACCGTCAGCCGCGTTACCACCAACAAATTCATCGGCACGCCGCGCGGCATCTTTGAATTGAAATTCTTCTTCTCCACCGCGCTCGAGGGCGAGGACGGCACGTCCCATTCCGCTGAATCCGTAAAAGCCCGCATCAAAACCATGATCGACGCCGAAGACCCGAAAAAAATACTGTCCGACGATAAAATCGTGGAAATGCTGAAAGAGGACGGCATCGACCTCGCCCGCCGCACCGTCGCCAAATACCGCGAGGGCCTTAACATTCCCTCATCTGTATTACGCCGCCGCCAGAAAAAGTCGTAGATTAGAAAGTTATAAAATTGCGCGAAATAAATCGTTGGAATCTATGGTTAGCCCGCCCGCGCGGTTTATGTTATAATAATGGTTATATCCCTTAATCAAGAACAGGATGAGAACGATATGGAACTGTCAGTTCACGGAAAACAGATAGATGTCGGTGATTCACTACGCGGTCACGTCAAGGAAAAAATCGAGGATCTCAGCGAAAAATATTTCAACCACACAACATTTGCGAATATCACATTTTCAAAAGAAGGCCACGGCCACCCGCGCACCCGCGCTCACATTTCCCTCAAGCTTGGAAAGAACATCATGGTCGTCGCCGATGCGGTCGAAGCCGATCCTTACGTCGCGTTCGATTCCGCCGCTGAAAAAGCCGGCAAGCAGCTCCGCCGCTACAAGCGCAAACTGCGCGACCACCACGAGCGCGTGGAACAAACGCCCGAAGCTGAAATCACCAAGGCGCGCGATTACGTCCTCGCCACCGACGGCCACGACAAGGAACTTCCCCCCGAGGAAGGCCCCGCCGTCATCGCGGAAATGACCACCAACATCGAAACGTTGACCGTTTCCGAAGCTGTCATGCGGCTTGAGCTTGCCGACCTCCCGGCGCTCATGTTCCGCAATGCCAGCCACAGCGGCCTCAACATGGTCTTCCGCCGCCCCGACGGCAATGTCGGCTGGGTCGATCCGGACAATAAATCCAAAAAAGTAAAATAACGCTTATTTTATAGCGACTAATAAATAAAAAACCCGCGGACGCTCCTTTCCCGCGGGTTTTTGCTTTCGCAATCTGGTTCCCTGTCCGCTGCAAAATAAAAATTATTTTTCCTCTGGCGTTTTTTCGCGCATGTCTATTAGTTATCCAACTGTGCGCCAAATGGATTTATAACTTCGGATTTATACGAGGGTCAAAATGTCTTCCGCAAAAGATGATATTGAAACAAATGTAATCTTGCCCGGGCTAAAAGCCGGCAGCGCCAGGCAGGTCCTGCAGCTCGTCGCCGCCGAAGCGTCGCTGCATGTGAACGCCGACGCGGAATTTCTTTATGATGGCCTCGTGCGCAAGGAAATGCATACGCCCTCCGGCATCGGCGGGGGCATCGCTATCTTGCATCTTCAGACACCGCGCCTGGCCAAACCCTTCATGATGCTCGCGCGCCTGCATGAACGCATCGATTTCAACGCCGTCGACAATGAGCATGTCGACCTTGTTGTCCTGCTCCTGTCTCCGGAAAAAGACGGCCCCCTGCATCTATGCCGCCTCGCCCATGTCTCGCGCGTTTTCAAAAGCGAACGTTTCTGCGCCGAACTGCGCGGCGCCAGCGACGAAGACGGCATCCGCGCCTTGCTGATGACGCCGGACGAATTCCAGATCGCCGCCTGACAAAAAGAAATCCCGGCAAACGCCGGGATCCATTCATCGCCTGTTCAATTCGAAATTAGTGAACCGTGACCGGCTCAAGATCGTTGTGACGAACTGCAATTATGGCAGTGTCATGCGTATCCATCACCGAGAGCGGCGTGCCGTCCGCCGCATGAATCGCGTAAGCGGTGCGGTTTTGAATCAAAACAGGCCGGATATAGGCGAGTTGTTGAACGCCGAAATTGCGGAAATCCTGGGACGAAAGCCCCTTGAAGAAGGCTGTTGAGTTGTAATCTTTGGTATTGATCATGCTCACCCCTCGATCTTTTCAGTATACCATGCCGAACTTTACTCTTTCATTAAATTTGTTCGTTTTGCAGGGTTTTCAATAGCCGTTGAAATATACTATAAGCTATTGAAATAGATATATTATTTTCCTCTTCCTTTGGTAAACAGCCTGTCGCAGTAGCCGCATTCCACGCTGTCCGCGCCATCGAACGCATACCAGACTTTCGGATGTCCCAGCGCGCCGCCCCCGCCGTCGCAGCTCACCTGGTCGGCATCGTCGTCCACCTGGATAATTTCGGGCCGGGGAACCTGGGAACTGCGTTGCGCCATATTTCATAATCCTTTTACGGTTTGATAAATGCCTCCCTATAAAATAACAGCCAGGGACGCATGCCAACAGAAAAGAACATAAATTTCACTGAAAACCCTCTCGCCGCCGGTGAACCCGGGCGGTATCTGTCCGTGCATGTGCGCCTGCCGGAAATCGTCAAAAGCTGGCGCGGCTCGCTCTTCAGCTTCGAATGGCTTCGCCCTGACGGCAAGATCAAATCCGCCGCCGAGCTTAAACCCGCCGAGCGCGAAAAGCGCCAGGCGGTCGAACAATTGATCGGCTCCGGCGCCGCCATTCCCATGCCGATCCTCGGCATCGGCATGATGGACAATGTCGAGATCGGCTCCGGCCGGGCCGAACTTCTGACCCTCGCCGCCGCCGGCATCGAAACCATGCCCGTCCATATTCCCAAATCCAGCGAAAGCGATTTCAAACCTTTTGTAGTCGGCTAGTTTTTTTAGGGTATTGTATCATTTTGAAAATCCTGAAAACTGTCACCCCCGTCCCCGCCTGCGCGGGGATAAACTGCGGCGGGGGTCCGGCACGAACAAGGCGCGCGGCAAGAGCCGCGCACATATGGATCCCCGCCGTTTAAGCGCGGCTAACGCCGCGCCGCGGAGATGACGGGAGGAAGGGGATATTTCAAACGGATACAATAGATTTTTTAGTTTGTCAGCTTCACAGTTATACGTTCTAATTCGACTGTAGAAACTAAAAGACTGAAACACTGAATGACTGAACGCGGCAATGTCATGTTTTATATCCTGATCGCCGTCGCGCTTCTCGCGGCGCTGATCTTCGCCGTTGCCCAGAGCGGCCGCGGCAACATCCAGCAGGTCAGCGAGGAAAAAGCGCGGCTTTACGCCACGGAAATCATCCAGTCTACCGGCACCATGGCCAACGGCGTGGCGCAGCTCCGCCTGCGCGGCGTGCGCGATACCGAAATCAGTTTTGACAATCCTTCTGTTCCTTATCCGAACGCGAATTGCGCCGACGACACATGCAAATTATTTCACCCTGCCGGCGCGGGCCTGACCTACGCTGCGCCGGACATGCAATGGCTTGATGAAAGCGCTGCGTCCGCCACAGGCTTCGGGGTTGTCGGCGGGATGATCGGGCAATGGTACTTCCCTTATAACACCTGCGTCTGGCAGGTCGGCGCCGGCGGCGACAATTGCCATGCCGACAACAGCGATAACACGGAACTCATGGTCTGGCTGCCCTGGGTCAAGCGCGAGGTCTGCCTCCAGATTAATCAGTTGCTCGGCATTCCCAATCCCGGCGGCGAACCGCCCAGCATCGGCGGCACCATGATCAACAACACCGCGCCCAAATTCGCAGGGACGTACCCGACAGGCGCTCACGTTCATGTCCAGATGCCGACGATCACCGCGGCTTGCGTTTATCACGGCTCCGCTCCGGCTTCGCCCGGCCTGGGATATTTCTATTACAAGGTCCTGATCGTGCGCTAACGCTCGTCATTGCGAGGAGCGTTGGCCTCTTCATGTCATCCCGGCGAACGCCGGGATCCATTTATCTATTTGCTCGAAATTAGATCTTGCGCGCCTTCGGCCCTTCGGGCGTGTCCTCGATCGCGAAACCCATCGCCTTCAATTCATCGCGAATTTCATCCGCGCGCTTAAAATCTTTATTTTTCTTTGCAGCCTCACGTTCAACGAGCAAAGAATCTATTGCCTTTACTTCATCATGAGTTATTTCATTGAATACGACTCCAAAACGCCAATCTGAAACATTTTTCTTTAACAACCCCAAAACTCTTCCCCCCAAAAGAAATTTTGATTTCGCTAAAGGCGTCTTTTCTTGTTGTGCTTCTTTTGCAAGAAGATTTAATGCCGCATAAGCCTTGGGAGTATTAAGATCATCTAATAAAGATTCTATTACAGTATTCGGTACAGATATTTCTACGTCAGGTACATCCCCTAAATCAGACAAAATCCGATAAAACTTATCTAGAACACGTTTATATTCATGAATTTTTTCGATAGAAAAATCGAGAGGCTGGCGATAATGAGCTGACATTAAAGCCATTCGCAATGCCTCCCCTTCAGTGTCTTTAATCAAATCATGCACCAGTAAAAAATTCCCGAGCGACTTCGACATCTTCTCGCCGCCGACCGTGACAAACCCGTTATGCACCCACATTTTCGCGAAGGCGCTTAAATTCTTCTCGTTCCCGTGCGCGCAGCAGCTTTGCGCGATCTCGTTTTCATGATGCGGAAATTTCAGGTCCGCCCCGCCGCCATGAATATCGAACGGCAACCCCAGATGCTTCTCCGCCATCGCCGAACATTCGATATGCCATCCCGGCCGCCCACGTCCCCACGGAGAATTCCATCCCGGCTGGTCCGGCGTGCTCGGCTTCCACAGCACGAAATCCGCCGGGTCTTTTTTATACGGCGCGACATCCACGCGCGCGCCGGCAATCTGCTCGTCCCGCGACCGCCCCGACAACCCGCCATAGGCGGGAAACGACGGCACGTTAAACAACACATGCCCTTCCGCCGCGTATGCATGCCCGCGCTCAATGAGCGCCTCGCACAGCGCGATCATCTCCTTGATATGCTCCGTCGCGCGCGGCTGCACGTCCGGCTTCGCGACGCCGAGCGCCGCCATATCCTCGTTATAGATTGTCTCGAACTTGCGCGTGATGGCGTCGATCGCCTCGCCGCTCTCCTTCGCCGCCACCATGATCTTGTCATCGACGTCGGTGATATTCGAAACGTAAGTCACTTTCGGATAAATCGAGCGCAGCACATTCGCCAGCAGGTCGAACACCACCGCCATCCGCGCATTGCCGATATGCGCGTAATTATAAACCGTCGGCCCGCAGGCATAGACCCGGACATGGCCGGGGTCGAGGGGGGAAAATTCCTCTTTTTCGCGGGTCAGGCTATTGTAAAGCCGCAATTTCGGCATATCTCACCGTCTGGAAGGCATTTATTTTACTGGAAAATAAGGCAAATATTCGCTATTACCAAGCCCTAAATAAGAGGAAAACATGACCAAGGAAATCCCCAGCCAGAACGAGGCCCCCAAAGCCTGCAACAGCAACCGTGCCATCCCGCGCCCCACCCGCGCCGAGGCTGAAAAAGCGGTTGAGACCCTCCTGCGCTGGGCGGGCGAGGACCCCTCGCGCCATGGCCTCCTTGAAACCCCGGCCCGCGTCGTCCGCGCCTATGAAGAATGGTTCGAGGGTTACAGATTGAACGCCGCCGAGGAACTCTCGAAAACCTTCGAGGACATCACCGGCTTCGACGATATCGTCCTCGTGAAAGACATCGAATTCGTCTCGCACTGCGAGCATCACCTCGCCCCCATCATCGGCAAGGCGCACGTCGCCTACTGGCCGGGTGAAAAAGTCGTCGGCATCAGCAAGCTCGCGCGCGTCGTCGATGTTTTCGGACGCCGTATGGTCTCGCAGGAAAATATGAGCCGCCAGATCATGGAATCGATCGATAAAAACCTGCAGCCCAAAGGCGTTGCCGTTTTCATCGAGGCCGACCATCAATGCATGTCCACCCGCGGCGTGCACAAGCCCGGCTCGGCGACCGTCACCACCACCTTCTCCGGCGTTTTCAAAAACGACGCCGAGGTGCGTGAACGCTTCCTTGCAATGATAGGCAAGAAGTAACTTCCCTTTCGTCATCGCGAGCCGGCAAAGCCGGCGTGGCGATCCATTTTCTCTGGATTGCTTCGCTACGCTCAAAAAAAAGCTTTAACCACAGCGCGCACAGCGAATACACAGGAGCGCGAAACGCGCTGTGATTTCGTCTGTGAACGCTGTGGTTTAATTTTATTTAATGAACGCTGCCGTCCGGCTCGTCGTGAATGCCGCGAACATACGGTGATGCCTTGACCGTATTCAGCAGCCGCTCTTTCGAAAACGGCTTTTTCAGGAAACTATGCGCGCCGCTCTGGGTCGATTCCACGATGCTCGTCTTCGCCGTATCGACGCTCAGCATCACGACGAACGCCTTCGGGTCCACCGCCCTGATCGCGCGCAGCGTGTCATGCCCGTTCAGTCCCGGCAAATGAATGTCAAGAAAAACGATGTCCGGCGCATGTTCGATATAGGCGATGATGCCCTCCTCGCCCGTGCGGCAGACCGACAATTCATATTCCTTACTCAGAATATTCGCCGCATATGAAGCGGTAAACCTGTCGTCCTCGACGATCATCACCTTTGAAACATCGCGGCGCGCGCGGCGCACCGGGATGCTCGTCACCTTGTTGGCATCGCCCATCGCCTCATACGCCTCGAAACATTTCGCCGACAGCAATTTCGCGTCCGCCAGCTTCTGGTAATTATATAAATCATCCCCCAGCAGACACCGGTCGGCGTAATCCGGCTGCGCCTGCTTGCCCATCTCCTTGTAGATCGACGAGATCAACGCCATTTCCTGTTCGTTTTCCGGCTGCGCCAGCAGCAGCACGTCATTATCGGAAAACAGGTAAACGAATCCCTTGCCGATCGCCTGCGCCTTGCCGTTCAATTCTTCTGCAAAATGCGACGAGGTCGTGCGCGCCTTCGCGACCTTCACCTGGATCTCATCCAGCACGCTCACCAGCTCGTTGTGATCCAGCATGCGCGAAAGCGCGAAGTAAAGCACGACCCAGCCTTTAGGGTTGTCCTTCAGCTTTTCAAGCGTCGTGACGAAATGATGTTCGGCGCTGTCGCGGATCAGTTTCATGAAGCCCTGTTGAATGTAAAAATACGCTTGTATTGCCGTGCCAATTTTGGCGAAAAATCATTAATTTTTGGTAATCTTTTTAGGCGTCTTCGCATGCAATCATACCACGAAAGCGCGCGCCGGGTTTTTCTATAAAAGTTAATGAATAGTGAATTCTGATATTCAAGTAATCTCAGCGTATTGGCATAAAACGCAGGAATTTTTTCCGGAAAATTATACGGGATTTTAATTATTCCAATCTAATATTGTAAAAGGGGATTCACGTCCGGCTGACAACTGTGCATAAATGCCGCACGCCATGTACAGCCGGAAAAGATTAATGAATAATAGGTTTTCATGGCACGCGCTTCAGATTTAATTTTCTCCGGGCATGCAGGGGACCCGGCCGAGACAGTGGACACGCAAAAAGCAAAATCATCGATGCTGGGCAATCTGCTTGTCTCTTCGCCCGGGCAAATCTGGAAGAGCCGGATCAGCTGGCGCATCATTCTTGCGGTCTTCTTGACCATCCTCACCGTCCAGGCAATCATCCTCAACTTCCGCCTGAAGGAATTTGAAACGGAACTGCTCGGCGCTTTGCGTGAAAACGGCCGCGCCGCGATTGCGCCGTTGATCATTCCCAATTCCGACACGCTGGCATCGCCTTTTACTGACGAAAGCATCGAGCGCCTTTTCTCGGCCACCAGCATCACCGCGATCGCCGTCTATTCCAGCCAGCTTGATCTGATCAAGACCTACGGCCAGCAACTGGCCTTGTTTGTCGCCGGTTCCGACAGCCTCTCCCGCACCTACCGCAGCGCCGATGGCACATCTTACGAAGTCATCTACCGCAGCAGCGACCTCCGCCGCCCCTATGTCATCGTTGCGCGGCTTGATTCCGCCCATGTGCGCGAAGCCATGGTCGAGTTCGTCAAACAGACTTTCCTGGTCATGATGCTGATGTCCGCGTTGGTCACCACCGTTCTCATGATCGCGCTTGGCCGCTGGCTGCTGGAGCCCATCCTGTTCATGCGCGGCAACCTCCTGGCCGCAAGCAAAAACCCGGAAGACCCGAAAATCCAGCCCTCGCCGTTCGACCCCAATGATGAAATCGGCGGCGCCATCAAGATCGCGCAGGATCTGATCAACCAGAACGCCGCCAACCTCCGCCATTTCAAGCACGAAGCCAGAAGCCAGATTCATAAACTCGCTTACTATGACACGCTGACATCGCTGCCCAACCGCACCTTGTTCCTGCAAAACCTGGCGCACAAGGCGAAGCATGATGACGATGAAGAAGTGCCGCGTTTCGCCGTCGTCGCCATCGACATCGACCATTTCAAGGACATCAACGACTCCATGGGTCACAATGTCGGCGACGCGATTCTGAAAGGCGTCGGTAAACGTTTACGGGCCGCGATGCCGGAAACCGCCGTCGTCGCCAGGATGGACGCCGATGAATTTGCCGTCATGATGCCGCTCTCGACCGACATCAACACCGCGCGCGACGTCGCCGAGCGTGTCCTGGGCGTCATCCGCTCGGAACCGTTCAAGGTCTTCAACGAAAATTTCCAGGTCCGCGCCTCCATCGGCGCCTCCACCTTCCCCGACGACAGCACCGAGCCCGACGGCGTGCTGAAAAATGCCGACATCGCCCTCAACCGCGCCAAGGAAGAAGGCCGCGACCGGATTAAGGAATATTCCGAGGATTTCGACCGCGCCGTGCAGCAGCGCTTCCAGATGCTGCGCGACCTGCGCGACGCGCTCGAGCAAAAACAACTCAGCGTTTACTTCCAGCCCCAGCTCGACCTCAAAACCGGCGAGATCATCGGCGCCGAGGCGCTGCTCCGCTGGTGGAAACCCGATTCAAGCAAGCAGGGCGGCGTCTTCATCCCGCCCAACGAATTCATCCCCGTCGCCGAGCAATCCGGCCTCATCGTCCCGATCGGCGAATGGGTCATGGAAGTCGCCTGCCAGGCCGCCGCCGACTGGAATAAAAAACTAGGAAAAGATTTGCGCATCGCCGTCAACGTCGCCGCCGCGCAATTCGTGCAGGGCGATATCGTCAACTATGTCCAGAAAGTTCTGCGCCAGACCGGCCTCGCCGCCAACAAACTGGAACTCGAAGTCACCGAAAGCGTCTTCATGCATGACATCGAACACACGATCCGCACGCTCCAGAGCCTGCACGCCATCGGCGTCGAGCTCGCGATTGACGATTTTGGCACCGGCTACTCGTCGCTCTCTTATTTGCGCCAGTTCCCGATCGACCGCTTGAAGATCGACCAGTCCTTTATCCGCAATGCCTTGAACGACCAGAACGACGCCTCCATCGCCCGCACCATCGTGCGCCTCGGCCACTCCCTGAACCTGAAAGTCATCGCTGAAGGCGTCGAAACGAAAGACCACGAAAAATTCCTGCTCGCCGAAGGTTGCGACGAAGTCCAGGGCTACCGCTATTCCCGTCCCGTGCCGCTCGAAAAATTCATCGAGTTCGCGCAATCCTACGACGGCAACCTCGCCAGCTTCGATAAGACTTAAATCCGCTTAGCCCAGCGTTTGACGATGATTAGGTTCATAACGAACCCTGTTACCGCCAGCAGCTTCAATATCATGTGGCGTCGCTACGACCGTAAGCATTCTGAGTTTTGTAGTTTCCTCTATAATTGGAATACCGGCAGCTTCAAAAGCTCGTGAAATATCATGAAGCTTAACGCGTGATTTAGGGAATACGAGGTACTCGCGGGGAAACTCGTTACTGTTCTGAATCATTTTCTGTTCTTCCTACTCTTTTTATTGTTGGGCGTAATGAAATATAAAACCCTCTCCATGAAGAAGGGAATTGATCTCGTCCTCGCTGGAATCGCTTCTGACTACGAGCCCGTTAGCTGTCGGAGGCTCCATAATCTCCACACCGGCTTCGCTAAAGGCGTTTTGGACTTTCGGAAGCGAGTCAGGATTTTTAAGAATAATCACATGTTCTTTAGTGGCGGACATTTGAATTCCCGTTCTTTATAGGTCAGACAGGCCTTTCTAAAACCTTTCCATAAACCACGTCAAGAGAAAAGGATAAGCGAAAATAAATTGATTGCCGGGCCGGGCTTATATATTCCTTCTGCATGCGTCCTTTGACCTCATCAAAATCCGGCCCCCTGAGCGGCACCATCCGCGTCCCCGGCGATAAATCCATCTCCCACCGCGCTCTGATGTTCGGCGCCATCACGGTTGGCGAAACCATGATTTCCGGCCTGCTGGAGGGCGAAGACGTCCTCCACACCGCCGAGGCCATGCGCCAGCTCGGCGCTACAATCGAAACAGGCGGCGACGGCCTCTGGCGCATCCACGGCGTCGGCATCGGCGGCCTCGCGCAGCCCAAATCCACGCTTCAAATGGGCAACTCCGGCACCTCGACGCGCCTGCTCATGGGTCTCGCGGGTGGACACAATATTTCCGCGATCTTCGCGGGCGACGCCTCGCTCTCGAAGCGCCCGATGAAACGCGTCATGACCCCGCTCGAAATGATGGGCGTGAAATTTGAAGCGGCGGCAGGCGGCCGCCTGCCGCTCACGCTGCACGGGCCGAAGGATACGCTCGCGATTGAATACGAACTTCCCGTCGCATCCGCGCAGGTCAAATCCGCGATCCTGCTCGCCGGACTCAACGCGCGCGGCACCACGACGGTCATCGAGGCCACGCCCACGCGCGACCACACCGAAAACATGCTGCGCCATTTCGGCCTCGACGTAAAAACCGAAAAACTGCCCGGCGGCGCCATGGCCATCTCCGTGCGCGGCCAGCAGGAAATGCAGCCCTGCGCCGTCGATGTGCCGGGCGACCCGTCTTCCGCCGCGTTCCCCGTCGTCGCCGCGCTTTTGCAACCCGGCTCCGAGCTCCGCATCGAACGCGTCTGTGTCGGCGAACGCCGCAACGGAATCTATTTAACCCTTCAGGAAATGGGCGCCGACGTGGCATTCGAGCACCAGCGCCTCGAGGCGGGCGAGCAGGTCGCCGACATTGTCGTCAAATCCACCGGCAAATTAAAAGGCGTGAACGTCCCGGCATCTCGCGTGTCCAGCATGATCGACGAATTCCCCGTCCTCGCCATGGCCGCGTCCCTGGCAGACGGCACCACCAAAATGACCGGCCTCGAGGAACTCCGGGTAAAAGAATCCGACCGCCTGCTGATGATCGCCGAAGGCCTCAAATCCTGCGGCGTCAAACTCGAAATGGGCGAAGATTCTCTCACCATTCACGGCAACGGCAAACCCCCGAAAGGCGGCGCTAAAATCGCCACCGCGCTCGACCACCGCATCGCCATGAGTTTCCTGGTACTGGGCAGTGCAACGGAAGAACCGATTTCAATCGACGACTCCGCGCCGATCAAAACCTCGTTCCCGAAATTCGAAATCCTGATGAACGATCTCGGGATGGATATCAGTTCAATTTAAACTAGGAAAGTTCGTTGCGGGCCGCGCGCGCGGCTTTCAGGTCCTGCTCCAAACTCAAATGAATGGCGCCCGCCAGGCAGATAATAACGAAAGCGCCGGTTTGTTTCGATGGATCCAAAAGCAGAACATGCGTCGCCTTCGATATTTCACTGAATATCGCGCCAAGCCCTGCGCCGGCTGTACCCTGCACAGCCGCTTTCGCAAAAACACGGCTAGGAGTTTTCTGAGGTCTTTCAAAATGCTCGCGCACCCAATAGGCAGCTTTTTTAAACCCGCTGTTCATGTCAGGCTCGGCATAAATTGCTGCTGCAACGCCAGTCTCGCCGCGGCCACGACCGCCGCTTCCCGTTTCACTTCCGCCGGCGATACAGGCCAGACTTGCCCGGCGGACCGATCGTGAATGATGTTTTTATATTGGGAGTTTATAAACATCACGCCCTGCGTCGAGATGAAAATATGGGTGCATTGACCGTCCTCTATGAAATCCCTGTGCATCTGGGTGCCCGCTTCCATCCGGCTGAACGGCACAACCTTGCCCACATACTCTTCTTTTTGCTCCTGCTCGATTTTGCACAATGCGGCATTAACAATATTGTTGGTTAAATACTCCGCCTTGAAAGTGCAAAAATTGTAGCAAAGCGGGTCGGCCACCGCGATTTTTCTGGCGCTCTCGATATCCTTGACCTTGAGCAAAAAACCATTTTTGTTGTATTCGACATAGCCCGCTTTGCCCGCGATCATGTCTTTATAGCGCGCCTTCATTTCTGCACAATGCTTTGTAAGTTTGTCAGCTCTAACCGTTTCATAGGGATAATTGATGCGCAGATAAATCCCGAAGACCGGCACGCGCGGAAAAGTTGATTCCACTTCAGACAGATTAAAATAGGATTCTCCGCGCCGACTATATTCGGCCGCCGCTTTTCTCATCTCGTCCGCAATCGCGCTCGGACCGAACTTATCTTCCGACGCCTGGAACGCATACCGCATAATCGCTTCGACAGCCGCATTTTTATTCTCTATGCGCTCATAGCGCGGGGCATATTTTTTCAGCAAACCGATTATTTCTTGAATCTCCATAAAACAACGGTTCAACTCGCCGTTCTGCGCCATCGTGTATGCCCGCAAACCATACTCGGGATCAAAAGTGCCCTCATTTTCTGTATTAAATCGGTCTCTGGTTTCGTGATATTTCTGGACGCTTTCCAGCAACCATTCGACGCCGGCCTGCGCGCGCCTCTTGTCGCCCCAGTATCTTTGATCCTGGCTTTCCGGCCGGTCGGTTCCCATAGAGGACACCGGCATGGAATAAGGAACCGCGTTTCCGTGATTTTTTATGAATTCGTTCCATTGCGGATTGACGGCATAGATCTGCGCCGCCGTCTGGAGTTTCAACACCAGCTCAACAACATCGAAATCTCCACTGCAAAACCGACGCGCCTGCATCAGAAGCGAATTCACGACCGGATTGTTGCTCTGGCTGGGAGACTGCTTTGCTTCCTCGACCAGCGCGAGGGCCGCATCGCCGATCCCCTTAAGCCGGAAAAACAACATGCGGCACTGCTCCAGGCTTGGATGCATATTCCGGGCGGCCTTGTGATAATCGCTCACATAAACCAGAAAATCCCTGGCATAACCCGGCAACCCTGTTAAAGACTCTTCACTCATCTTTACCCCTTACGCAGAAACTCACATTCTTGGAACCGGCGTTCCGCTCCAGCGCGAGCCTGGTTTTATGATCCACTTGCGGTGTGAATTGCGCATTATCTCCCTGCCCCCGTTAAATTCTTTGGAAAAGCCGGTTTTAGTGGAGATTTACTATTATGTCAATGATACAGAGTTGAGGGCGGTTTATTATGGTTCAATACGGAAATTTTTATTATCCATTGAGCGCGCGGCAAAAGCTGCCCCGCCGAGTACAGCGCCTATAAGCGTTAAAGAGCGGGAGCTTCCGGGCATAAGCAATCTTTGCGAAAGATCCATACAGCCGCCGGTCAGCGCGAACCCGGTTACGAAGGTCAAAGCCGCCCGCTTTGCCGGGCTGATTTCATTAAAATATTCGGCCATCTGCATGGACAGATTATAATAGGAATGGGCACGAAAGCGCTAATTTTATTACGAACGCCGGCGCGGCGGCAAATTCGCAGGGCGCCATTCATCCAGCCACACATCGATGGGAACGACCGCGGGCGGCTTGCCGCTGTCGAAATAATAGGAATCGATCGCGTAGATTTCACCGCTCGCTTTTTCCTTCACCGCGCCGCTGTTATGCGGCCACTGGCCGTCGACCAAGAATCCGCGGTGGATCGGCGCCGCCGCGTCGTGATATTTCAGCAACCCCGCCTCGTCCAGAAATTCCAGATAATGCGTCGTATTGATCGCCTCGTCGATGCAATCCATCTGCGCCTGATCGCTCTCGAACGTGTTGGCCTCGCCGAAATCAGGCTGGAGCTTCGCATCCTTCGTCGATTCCGTTTCCAGTATCGCGATGGCTTTGGTGATCTGCTCGCGTTCTTTCTCGGGTGTTTTCGCGGGCTTTTTAAAAACCGCCGCCACCTTGTTCCATTGTTTTTCATCCAGCGTCACCAGGCTTTTTTCCGAACATGAAAAACCATGGCAAAGATTGAATTCGCCCGGCCAGTCGCTCTTGCTGGAATAAGGCATCATGCTGATGCCGTTGCCCTTTGTGCAGCCTGTGAGCAGTAAAGCCAGGATCAAAAATTCTTTTTTCAACTTCATCACCGCATGTTAGAAGCGAAGCATGACGAACGCCACGCCTGTCATAGCCATAGACGGTCCCGCCGCCAGCGGCAAGGGCACCATCGCGCGTAAAATCGCCGCCGCGCTCAATTATAATTACCTCGATACGGGCCTCCTGTACCGCGCCATCGGCCACGGCGTGACCTCCACCGGCGGCAACCCGTCCGATCTGCAAACGGCGCTGGATGTCGCCCGTTCCCTGCCCGCCCGCGTGAAATCCGATCCCGCCTATCTCCAGAACCCGGATTTGCGCACCGACGCGGCGTCTGAATCAGCTTCTCTTGTCGCCTCCATGCAGGATGTGCGCGCCGTCATCCTCGCCCTCCAGCGCGATTTCGCCGAAAATCCGGGCCAAAACACTAATGGAAACAAATATTTAGGCGCAGTACTGGATGGCCGTGACATCGGCACCGTCATCTGCCCCGCCGCCCCGGCCAAACTCTTCGTCACCGCCTCCCTCGAAACCCGCGCTCAAAGGCGCCTAAAAGAGTTGCAATCCCGGGGCATAACCACTACATATGAGGCCGTTTTAAGGGATATGCGCGAGCGGGACGCCCGCGACGCGGAACGGAAAATAGCCCCCATGAAACCGGCCGGTGATGCCCTCGAACTGGACACCACCAATCTCTCGCCGGATCAGGCTTTTGAAAAAGCCATGGACTATATCCGCTCTCGTTTACAAAACGCATAAATCAAAACCCTTGAGACAGGTGACTGCCCCATAGCCTTCAAGAAGCAAGGATGGCCCGCATCACCACGAAAGGAAAATCTAAAATGGCTAGCACTGCTGCAAAACTACAAGACCGCGTAGAGTCGAAAGACTTTGCGAAACTACTGGCCGAGTCTCTCGGCGAATCCGCTAAATTCGAAGGTAACGTCGTCACCGGCACGATCGTCGGTCTGACCGATGATTTCGTCATCGTCGACGTCGGCCTCAAATCCGAGGGCCGCATCGCGGTCCAGGAATTCTCCAAGCCGGGCGAAGACCCGGAAATCCGGATCGGCGACAACATCGAGGTCTTCGTTGAAAAAATCGAAGGCCGCGACGGCGAATCCGTCCTCAGCCGCGAAAAAGCGCGCCGCGAGGAAGTCTGGATTGAACTTGAAAAATCCCACAAGAAGAACGAGCGCGTCACCGGCATCATCTTTGGCCGCGTGAAAGGCGGCTTTACCGTCGATCTCGGCGGCGCCATCGCGTTCCTGCCCGGCTCTCAGGTCGACATCCGCCCCGTGCGCGATGTATCGCCCCTGATGGGCGCGCCGCAGCCGTTCCTCATCCTGAAAATGGACCGCGCGCGCGGCAACATCGTCGTCTCGCGCCGTGCCGTGCTCGAGGAAAGCCGCGAGAGCGCGCGTTCCGACCTGCTCGACACGCTGAAGGAAGGCAAGATCTTGCAGGGCGTCGTCAAGAACATCACCGATTACGGTGCGTTCGTCGACCTCGGCGGCGTCGATGGCCTGCTCCACGTCACGGATATTTCGTGGAAGCGCGTCAATCACCCCTCCGAAGTGCTGCAGATCGGCCAGAGCATCGACGTCCAGGTCATTCGTTTCAACGAAGAGACCGGACGCATTTCTCTCGGCATGAAACAACTCGAGGACGATCCCTGGAAGGACGTCGCCGCGAAATTCACCGTCGGCGAGAAATTCAAGGGCCGCGTCACGAACATCGCCGATTACGGCGCGTTCGTCGAGCTGCAGGAAGGCATCGAAGGCCTCGTGCACGTCTCGGAAATGTCCTGGACCAAGAAAAACGTCCATCCCGGCAAGATCATCTCCACCTCTCAGGAAGTGGAAGTCGTGGTGCTCGACGTCGACCCGGACAAACGCCGCATCTCCCTCGGCCTGAAACAGGCCCAGGAAAACCCCTGGAAGAAATACGCCGATTCCAAATCGATCGGCGATGAGATCGAGGGCGAAGTGCGCAACGTCACCGAGTTCGGCCTGTTCGTTGGCCTCACCGACGAAATCGACGGCATGGTTCACCTGTCCGACATTTCGTGGGAAGACAACAACGAGGAAGCCCTCAAGGCGTTCAACAAGGGCGACAAGGTCAAGGCGAAAATCCTCGACATGTCCCCCGAGAAGGAACGCGTTGCGCTCGGCATCAAGCAACTGACCAAGGACCCGCATGAAGGCAAGCGCCCGAAAAAATCTTCCGCTTCGAAATCGGAAGGCAAGGGCGAAGTCGTCACCGCGACCGTTTCGGCGATCACGTCGGGCGGCATCGAGGTCACCGTCGGCGATCAGAAAGGCTTCATCAAGAAGTCCGATCTGTCCCGCGAACGTTCGGAGCAACGCCCCGACCGCTTCGCCGTCGGCGAGAAGATCGACGCCAAGGTCATCGGCACCGACAAGAAAGGCCAACTCAACCTTTCGATCAAAGCTCGCGAAATCGACGAGGACAAACAGGCGATGAAGGAATTCGGCTCGACCGAATCCGGCGCGTCCCTCGGCGACATTCTCGGCGCGGCGCTCGGCAAGAAAACGGAGGAATCCGAAGAAAAGCCGAAGAAGAAAGCCAAGAAGGCGGATGCCGAAGGCGAAGAAAAGCCGAAAAAGAAAAAGAAGAAGGATGAGGAATAATTTCCTCGCCTTCTGTCTTCCCCGCGCCCGCCGCGAATGCGGCAAACCTTTAAAGCGGGGGCCTGCCAAACCAAAAAGCCGGGCCTCACCGCCCGGCTTTTTTTATTCCCCGTCATTGCGAGGCCTTCAGGCCGAAGCGATCCAGAATTAATCAAAAAAAAATTCACCACTGAGCACACTGAGACCACAGAGAATATAAACCTCTGTGCCTTCTCAGTGCACTCTGTGATCTCTGTGGTTTAATATTTTATGGATTGCTTCGTCGGCTTCGCCTCCTCGCAATGACGACACGGAACCATTAAGCCTTGCCTCTGTTTGTTCTCCATCAGCTCACACAATTATAAAGGAGACCACCCATGGACCACATCACAGCCATCTTTGAAACCCGCGAGGACGCCGAGCGCGCCCTCCTCAAACTCGAAGCCGCCGGCGTCACCGCCGCCCAGACCAGCATCCTCGCCACCGAAGAAACGCGCGGCGACTTCGTCATCGAAAACAATACCAAGGCCGAGGAAGGCGCCACCACCGGCGCGGCGCTCGGCGGACTGGCCGGCGCGGTGCTGGCCGGACTGACCTCGGCTGGCGCTATCGCCATTCCGGGCCTCAACCTCGTTGTGTCCGGCTATCTCGTCTCGGCCGTTGCCGGTTTCGGCGTCGGCGCAGCCGGCGGCAGCATCCTCGGCGCGCTGGTCGGCCTCGGCTTCCCCGAAAACGAAGCGAAACTCTACGAGGAGGAGCTCGGCCACGGCAGCTACCTCATCGCCGTCAAGCCAGCCGACAACGACCAGAAAAAACAGGTCCAGAAAATCCTCGGCGAAGCCAGGAACCGCGGCGCGCGCACCGACAAGCGCGACGCCACCGACATCGACCGCGGCGGCGTGATTATCTAATCACTCTTTTGTCATCCGCCCCTTTGTCATCCCGGCGAAAGCCGGGATCCAGTCACAAAAAACCCGGGATCACTCCCGGGTTTTTTATCCGATCGCAAACCGATCAATTACATCATTTGCTACAAATGGAACAATGTCATTCCGTTCCAGTCCATATAACAATTTAAGTCAAGAACAAATCATGAACATTTTCTTTACACTCTCCGCCATCCGTCATACAATATCAACATCATCGTTCATAGGGCCGCCCGCCCTCACCGCCATTTCCGCGCCCCTCTCCACACTTTATGAAAAAACTTCGCCCCTCCCCTCCCTAAAAAACGACCAAACGAACTGGTAAGAATCCGGCCCGAAATCCGCCGCGCCCCCCCTCCCCCGCCAAAAGCGCCGTGGTGAAAGCCAATTTCCCTTTCCCTTCAATGACTTTTGCTTGACGCCCCCGCCGCCATGGTGGCAATGTTGAGTCCATACTCATTGAAACGACACGGAAAACTGCGAAATCTGGTTTTTTCGCGCGAATTGCAAAGGGGATTAGAGCAATGACGAAGTCCGAACTTATTCAACGCCTTGCCGAGCGCAACCCGCATCTTTACCTGCGCGACATCGAGAAAATCGTCGAGACGGTGTTCGATGAAATCACCGGCGCACTGGCGAGGGGCGACAGAGTCGAGCTTCGCGGCTTCGGCGCCTTCTCGGTCAAGAGCCGCGACGCGCGCACCGGCCGCAACCCGCGTACCGGGGAGACCGTGAAGGTTGATGCCAAGCGCCTGCCCTTCTTCAAGACCGGCAAGGCCCTGCGCGAGCGCCTGAACGGCGGCACGCCCCAGGGCGGCAGCGAATACCAGTAAATTAATTTTCCAACTGAAAGGAGCGTAGTCGATGGGTTTCATCCGCGGCATCATCGGTCTTGCCTTCGCCGTACTTTTTGCGATTTTCGCCGTCGCCAACCGCCAGAGCGTCGACATCGTCTGGCATCCGGTTTTGCCGCCGGTCAGTTTTCCGCTTTATATCGTCGCGCTCGGCCTGCTCGCGATCGGTTTTATCCTTGGCGGATTTATGGCCTGGCTCAAATCCATTCCCGTCCGCGTGCAGAAAACCGTCCAGAGCCGCAAGATCAGGAAACTCGAGAAGGAACTCGGCGCCGCGAAGGAAAAGGAGACAAAGGAATCTCTGGTCTCCAAACTTCCGCCCGCGACGACGACACCTGCCGAACCCGCTGTCCGCGACTGGAATGCTCTGCCCCGCAACGGGACGGATGATCTATGAGCGCTTCGCCCATCATCTTCTGCGCCATCGACACGCCTCACCTCACCCGCGCCGTTGAGCTCGCGAAAATCGTCGGCCCCGTCACCGGCGGCCTGAAGCTAGGCCTCGAATTTTTCTGCACTTTCGGCCCGCAGGGCGTCGAGAAAATCCGCGAGGCCTGCCCCAGCGCCGACATTTTCCTTGACCTCAAATTCCACGACATCCCGAACACCGTCGCCTCTGTAGTGCGCTCCGTTTCCGAAAGCCTCGCCCCGGCCTATCTGAATGTTCATGCCTCAGGCAGTGAAGATATGATGCGAGAAGCAAAAAAGGCATGCGCCAAACCGACAAAGCTTTTAGCTGTCACAATCCTGACAAGTCTTGATGAAGGCTTGCTTGCAATTTTTGATCAAAAAATCGATTCATTTTCAATTGATGAACAAGTTCATTTTTTGGCAGCTCTGGCTGATGAATGCAATCTGGATGGAATAGTTTGCTCAGGCCACGAACTTGAAATTTTGAGACGAGATACCAAATTTTCAAAGGATTTTATTTTTATGGTTCCAGGCATACGTCCTGTTGGCGCGGACCATAATGACCAGCACCGCGTCATGACCCCGAAGCAAGCCATGGACGCAGGCGCAACCCACCTCGTCATCGGCCGCCCGATCACGCAGGCGAAAGATCCCGCCGCCGCCGCGCAGGCGATTCTGGACACCTTATAAGGGAGAGAAACCATGAAACATTTCACGCCCACCCTGCCCATCGGCGAAACCGCAAAAAACGCCCGCGCCTTCGTCCGGGATAATCAGGATATGTTCTGGACAATCCTGAAACCGCTTCTGCCGTTTATCATCGGCTTCGAGCTGCTTAATATTTTTATCGACCACTGGATTTTTCCGGACGGCTCAAAAAGATTAAATATCGGGTCGATGATGAGTTCTTATTTTCTCGGGGCCTTGATGATCTCGTGGCACCGAGTCGTCATTCACGGACCCGACCGTTACGTGCCCATGAATCCATTCAAACCCAAAAAAAATGAATTGGCTTTTATCTTCGTGCCGTTCGGGTTGGTGGTGCTCTATGCAGTGGCAGCAGGCGTGCTTGCCGTTCTGTCGGCAAAACTCGGCGGTCCTGTCATCGCGGTTGTAATATTGGCCGCGCTTTCCATTTTCGGTTTGGTCGCTTTTTTCAAAATATCTTTTTATCTGCCGGCCAGGGCCGTCGATGCAAGAATAACCCTGCGGAATCATGGAAAATGACCACAGGTTATGTATGGAAGCTTATTTCTGCCGGTTTTCTTTCATCCTGGCGACTTTTCCTGATCTCCGTAATAGTCGGCGGCGTATGCGGCGTTATCAGCGGAATGTTTTTTGACGCCCATACTCTTGGTTTCAGATTGGTCCTGTTTATATTGATACTGCCCATCGTCGCCTATGTTTCACCTCTGGTGGCAGCCCTCGGCGTCACGGTACTCTCGAACTATTACCAGTGGGCGATCAATAACCCGCGAAATGTTCCATGACCCAAGTCAAAATATGCGGCCTGAAGGACTCCGAAAATCTCAAAGCCGCCATCGAGGCCGGCGCGGATTTCGTCGGCTTCGTTTTTTTCGAAGACTCGCCGCGCAACATCGATTTTCACACCGCAGCGAATTTGCGCCAGCTCACGCCGGAAAACGTCAGGGCCGTCGGCCTCTTCGTCAATCCCGATGACGAAACTCTCGAAAAATTTGCCCTGGGCCTTAAGCTCGACATGATCCAGCTTCATGGTGATGAAACGCCCGACCGAGTCATGGACATCAAAAGAAAATTCGGGCTCCCCGTGATGAAAGCCATCCGCATCGGCGATAAAACCGACCTCGATCAACTAGAACAGTTCGAGCCCGTCGCCGACTGGCTGCTGCTCGATGCAAAAGTCGAAGGCGAGCATGGCGGCACGGGAAAATCCTTCGACTGGTCGTTGCTCCGCCGCCGCAAAATCGAAAAACCCTGGATGCTGGGCGGCGGCCTCAACGCGGGCAATGTCGCCTCCGCGCTCGGCATCCTGCGCCCCAAAGCCGTCGATGTTTCGTCAGGCGTCGAAATCGAACGCGGCGTGAAAGACGCCGCCAAAATCCGCGCCTTCATCGAAAAAGTCAAAAAGGCTTAAGCCGCGATTTGCGCGATGAATTCATTCGCCGCCTTGCGGTCGAACGGCACGGGCTCCGATCTTTGCCACACCTGCACATGCTGCGCGCGCATTTGCTGCGCCATGTCGGCGCTCTCGATGACGAATCCAACCGGCTCTTCGCGCGAAGTAAGGAACAACGTCTTGTTGCCGTAAACCCAGTATGCCATCGGCGAGTCGACGCCCATCGGCGCGTAACGCAGCTCCGCCTTGAATTCCGGGCCCCACGCCATCGACGGGTGCTGGCCGATATCGATGCCCTGCGAACGCGGCCACACCGCCTGCAGGTGAATGCCCCGGCGGATACGGTTTTTATTGTGATAGGCGAGGTACTCGGGCGAAAGCATGCTCATAACGCTGCGAACCGGCCAGAATGCGCATGTCGCCGTGCCGGGACGCGCCAGCAATATTTCCTCCATCGCGCCCTGCAGCGCCTTGCGCCCCTCGAAATTCACCAGCCGGGGCTTCAGCAGGTCGCCGCCCGTCTTGTTTTCGAGATCGGTGATCAGCGATTCCAGCGATTCCTCGCGGCTCCGCAACTCGCGGATCTTGTTCCGGTACAGCGTGCGAATGCGCGTCGGCGCCGCGGCCATAAAAACCTTCGTCCCGCGGGTCGCGTTCTCCGACACCAGCCCCGCCGCCAGCAATCTTTCAAGATATCCGTAAATCGTCGGCCTGGGCGCGCCGACCAGTTTGGACAATTCCGTCGCCGTCCGGGGTCCCGATTCGACCAGGGCGAGATAGGTCTTCGCCTCTTCCTGCTTGAACCCGAGCACCTCGAAAATGTCCTGAATCATTGATGAATCCCAGTGTTTGTCTGTCGCGCTTTTGCGACTCGTGTTGTACGTACGCAGATCAGCTAGTGGCGGTGGTGTATTTAAGGTTCCAAAAATCACGCCTGAAATCAATCCTTTTCAAGCAAGCCACAATAAAGCTATAACACCCGCATGAATTCACAGCCTAACAGTCTTAAAAACGCACCCGACGAGAAGGGCCATTTCGGCCCTTATGGCGGCCGCTATGTCGCGGAAACATTGATGCCGCTGATCCTCAGCGTTGAGAAAGCCTGGAACGAGGCAAAGAATGATGCCGCCTTCTGGCAAGAATTTAACAATCTCGCGAAAGATTATATCGGACGGCCCTCCCCGCTTTATTTTGCTGCGGAAACGACCAGGCATCTTGGCGGCGCGAAAGTTTATTTCAAGCGCGACGAGCTTAACCACACCGGCGCGCACAAAATCAATCACTGTATCGGCCAGATCCTGCTCGCCCGCCGCATGGGCAAGACCCGCATCATCGCCGAAACCGGCGCGGGCCAGCACGGTGTCGCCACCGCGACCGTCTGCGCCCTGTTCAAGATCCCCTGCACAATTTTCATGGGCGCCAAGGATATCGAGCGCCAGGCCCCCAACGTTTTCCGCATGAAACTCCTCGGCGCGGAAGTGCGTCCCTGCACGTCCGGTTCTGCCTCTCTCAAAGACGCCATGAACGAGGCCCTGCGCGACTGGGTATCGAACGTCCACGACACCTTCTACCTCATCGGCACGGTCGCGGGCCCGCACCCCTATCCCGCCATGGTCCGCGATTTCCAGTCCGTCATCGGCAAGGAACTGCGCGAGCAGATGCAGGAGCGTGAAGGCCGCCTGCCCGACACGCTCGTCGCCTGCATCGGCGGCGGCAGCAACGCCATGGGCCTCTTCCATCCCTTCCTCGATGATACGGATGTAAAATTAATTGGCGTCGAGGCGGGCGGTTACGGCGTCGATACCGACAAACATGCTGCGAGTTTAACTGGGGGTAAACCCGGTATACTTCATGGGATGAAATCCTATTTTCTGCAAAATGACGACGGGCAAATCCAGGAGGCGCACTCGATTTCCGCAGGCCTCGATTATCCCGGCATCGGCCCCGAACATTCCTGGCTCTTCGACCAGAAGCGTGTCGAATACGTGTCAGTCACCGATGCAGAGGCCCTCGATGCATTCCAGTTATGTTCGCGCCTTGAGGGCATCATCCCGGCGCTCGAACCCAGCCACGCCTTCGCCCATGTCTGCAAGATCGCAGGGCGACTGCCGAAGGACCACATCCTCGTCATGAACATGTGCGGCCGCGGCGATAAAGACATCTTCACCGTCGCAGAGAAACTGGGAGTAAAAATCCAATGATTTTTATTCCGTCATCCCGGCGAAAGCCGGGATCCATTCATCCATTCGCGCTGAACCAACCATGGATTCCAGCTTTCGCTGGAATGACGCTGTAGTTATGTCGCGTATTGCTCAAACATTTAAGAATCTCAAACGCCCTGCTTTGATTACGTTCATAACAGCAGGCGACCCCGACGCCGCGCGCAGCATGGAAATTTTAAAATCCCTCCCCGCAGCAGGCGCCGACATCATCGAGCTCGGCATGCCCTTCACCGATCCGATGGCCGATGGGCCCGTCATCCAGGCCGCCGGACTTCGCGCGCTCGACGCTGGCGCGACCATGCAGCAAACTTTGAAAATGGTGCAGCAATTCCGCGAAGGTAATAAAACCACTCCCATCGTTCTCATGGGCTACGCCAACCCGCTCCTGCAATACGGCAACGACAAATTCTGCGCGGACGCGGCCAAGGCCGGCGTCGACGGCCTCATCATCGTCGACCTGCCGCCCGAGGAATCCGCCGACCTCGAATCCGCAGCAAAAAAGAACGGCCTCGATTTCATCCGCCTGCTCACGCCCACAACCAGAGACGAGCGCATCCCCACGGTCGTGAATAACGCCAGCGGCTTCCTCTATTACGTCTCGGTCACCGGCATCACCGGCGCAGCAAAAGCAAACCCGGACTCCATCCGCCCGCATATCGAGCAGATCAGGAAGCACACCAAACTCCCCATCGCCATCGGTTTCGGCATCAAAACCCCGGAAGACGTAAAAGCCCTCGCCAAAATCGGCGACGCCGTCGTGGTGGGATCAAGCATCGTCAATATCATCGCCCGGAACCAGGACGCCAAAGACCTACAAGCCATTGTTTACAAACAGGTTTCCGGCCTTTCCAGGGGTCTCGTGGGCTAGACCGGGCTTGACTTTCAGCACCCATAGGCGATAGTTTCCGCATCGCAAAAATGTCATAGCAACAACGATAAATAATAAACGGCATACCCGATAAAAACTCATGAACTGGCTGACCAATTTCATCCGTCCGAAAATCCGCTCGCTCGTCGAACCCAAAGAGGTTCCCGACAATCTCTGGCAGAAATGCCCGAAATGCGACGGCATGCTGTTCAGCCGCGACCTCGCTGAAAACCTCAACGTCTGCAATCACTGCAATCATCACCTTCGCCTCACGGTCAAGGAACGCCTCCCCATCATGTTCGACGGCGGCAAATATACGCGCCTTGAATTGCCCGACGTCGCCAGCGACCCGCTGAAATTCAAGGACCGTAAAAAATACGCCGACCGCATCCGCGAAGCCCGCAACGAAACCGGCCTCAAGGACGCGCTCACCGTCGCCAAGGGAACCATCGGCGGCCAGAATGCGATCGTCGCCGCGTTCAATTTCTCCTACATGGGCGGCTCGATGGGCTCCGGCGTCGGCGAGGGCATCATCATGGCCGCCGAAGAGGCCGTGCGCACCAAATCCGCACTCATCATCATCCCCGCCTCCGGCGGCGCCCGCATGCAGGAAGGCATGCTTTCGCTGATCCAGATGCCGCGCACCATCATCGCCGTCGAAATGGTGAAGGAAGCGCGCCTGCCCTATATCGTCATTCTCGTCGACCCGACCACCGGCGGCGTTTCCGCCTCTTTCGCGATGGTCGGCGACATCCATATCGCCGAGCCCGGCGCGACCATTGGTTTCGCGGGTCGCCGCGTCATCGAGGAAACCGTGCGCGAAAAACTGCCCGACGACTTCCAGACCGCCGAGTACCTTCGTGAAAAAGGCATGGTCGACCTCGTCGTCGCGCGTAAAGACCAGCATGAAACGCTGGCCCGCATCCTGAACATCCTGATGAATAAAAACGCAGGCTCAGGCAACGGCAAGAAAAGCGGCGGCGGCAACCCCCGCGCCAATGGCCGGGCGAATTCCATGGTTTCCGCGCCCGCGGCAAAGGGCGCCAAGGCCGCCAGCGCCCAGCGCCAGGTCCGCGCCGCCCGCGCCACGCTTAAAAAACTCGGCCTCCCGGCTGGCAAGAAGAAAGCAACCAAGCGCCGGGCCTGAAACACAAGGCTTGAATCATGTATGCGAGCGATCTGAAGCATCCTTCGCCCACACTCGGGAAAAAACTCGAACATATCTACACGCTCGGCCGCAAAACCATTAACCCCGGCTTCCGCGCGCCCTTCCTTGAATTGCTGCAGAAATTCGGCGATCCGCACAAAAACCTGCCGCCTGTCATCCATGTCGCGGGCACCAACGGCAAAGGCTCGATCATCGCCGTGCTGCGCGCCGCGCTGGAAGAGGCTGGCTACAAGGTCCATGCCTACACTTCGCCGCATTTATGCGCTTTCAACGAGCGTATCGTGCTGGCAGGCGAAAACATCACAGACGATTTTCTGGAATCACTGATTGATGAGGCGCTGGAATATAACGGCAACGCCGACATCACCTTTTTCGAACTCACCACCGCCCTCGCCTTCGCCGCCTTCGCCCGCACCCCCGCCGATATCCTGCTGCTGGAAGTCGGCCTCGGCGGACGGCTCGACTGCACGAACATCATCGATAAACCGCTGGTCAGCATCATCGGCTCGGTCTCCTACGACCACATGGAATTCCTCGGCGATTCCCTGCACAAGATCGCCGGCGAAAAAGGCGGCATCATCAAGCCCGGCGTGCCTTGCGTGATCGGCGCGCAAAACCCGGAATCGCAAGCCGCGGGCGTCGTCAAAATCCTCTCCACCATCGCTATATCCAACGGCGCACCCCTGTCGCGCAGCGGCGCAGAATGGTTCACCCATGAAAACGGTGACGTGTTTAAATTTGTGCATAAGGATGTGGAAATGATTCTGCCGCGCCCGAATTTACAGGGAAGCCATCAAATCTCTAATGCTGGCGCAGCCATCGCCGCACTGGAGATCATCGGGGACCAGTTCCCCGTTTCACCGGACGCGCTCAAATCCGCATTGCAGAAAATCCGCTGGCCCGCGCGGCTTCAGAACCTCACAAAAGAATTCGAATTAAAAGACGGCTGGGAACTCTGGCTCGACGGCGGCCACAATGACGACGCCGCCCAAGCCCTGAGCCTTCAGGCCGAACAATGGGCGCGGGCGGACGATAAAAAACTCCACCTCGTCCTCGGCATGATGAAGCGCAAGGACCCCGCAGGCTTCGTAAAGATTCTGCAAAACCATCTTTCATCGGTCAGCTTCATCGACATCCCCGGCGAACCACAGGCCCATTCCGGTCCCGACATGCTGAAACGCGTAAAATCGCAGTTGCCGGGCCTCGACTCCGCGACTCAGGTGAATATCACTGCCGCCGTTAAAAATATCACGGCCAATAACTCCTCCGGCCGCATTTTAATCGCGGGCTCCCTCTATCTCGCCGGGCACGTCTTGAAAAGCTGCGTCGATAAGCGATAATAACGGCATGACGCCATCCACCGCCCCGACCATTGCCCCAACCATTGCCTTAGTCGATGACGACCGCAACATCCTGACCTCCGTCACCATGGCGCTGGAAGCCGAAGGGTTTAAGGTCACAACCTATAACGACGGCGAGGCCGCCCTGGCGGGCCTGTTTGAATCCCCGCCCCATCTGGTCGTTCTTGATATCAAGATGCCGCGCATGGACGGCATGGAGGTGCTCTCGCGCCTGCGCGAAAAATCCAAAATCCCGGTCATCTTCCTCACTTCGCGCGACGACGAAATCGACGAGGTCATTGGCCTGCGCATGGGCGCGGACGACTACATCAAAAAACCCTTTTCCCAGCGCCTCCTGATCGAGCGCATCAAGACTTTGCTGCGGCGTAACGGCGCAGCAGAAACCGCCAACGCAAGTTCCGATTCCGCGGAGCAGATCGTACGCGGCCATCTGAAACTCGACGATGCAAAGCATTTATGCACATGGAAAGACGAACCCGTCAGCCTCACCGTTACGGAATATTTGCTGGTCAAGGCTTTGGCTGAGCGCCCCGGCCATGTCCGCAACCGGGACCAGTTGATCGATATGGCATATGGTGAGAATATCTATATCGACGACCGCACCGTGGATTCGCACATCAAACGCGTCAGAAAGAAATTCAAGGAACTTGACCCGGAATTCAACCACATCGAAACCCTCTACGGAGTCGGATACCGCTACAAGGAAGACTAGCTGGTTCCCGCTCGGCCGGCCGATGGTGCAGGGCCCTTTCGACGATCTCCTCGACCTTTACTGGGGCGGACCCGAACGGCGCATCACGGGCCTCACCGTCCGCATTATCGGCGTTAACGCCGCCGCCCTGCTCATGCTGGCCATAGGCATGCTCTATCTGGGCCATTACCAGAAAAGCCTGATTGAAACCAAACTGGATACGTTTAAAACTGAAGTTGAACTGGTCGCCGCCGCGCTGTCCGAGGCGACGCCGGGGCCCACGGCCGCAGCGCCCGAAACCTACACACGCGCCCTGAAGCGCTTCAGCCAGACCATGGCCCAGCGCGTTTACCTCTTTAACGCCTCCGGCGTGCTTCTTCTCGATTCCGATCATATCCCGGAGATTACCGAACCCGGCCATATCAGCGGCACCGAGGAACATCCTAAAACGCTCTCCAGCATCCGCGTGCTCAAGAAAATGGCAGGGCTGATCATCCAGTTCCTGCCCGAGCGCCAGGTTCTGCCGTCCTACCCCGATATTACGGCCCGCACCGCTGCCGGCCATCCGGACGCCGCCGATGCCGTGCGCGGCATCGTCAGCCTCTCCGCCTGGCACGACGCCGAAGGGCATATTTTCCTGACTGCCGCCGCGCCGATGTATAAAAACGGCAACCTGCTCGGCGCGGTCATGCTGGCGCGCGGCGGGCAGGACATCGAGGAAGATATCGGCAATGTCTGGCTGAATATTCTGAAAGTATTTTTTATCACGCTTGTCATCACCATCCTGCTTTCGATTTATCTTTCGGGCACGATTGCGCGCCCCTTGCGCAAGCTCGCGGTGGCGGCGGAAGCCCTGCGCCGGGGCCGCGAGGCGGAACTCCCCGATCTCAGCGCGCGGCATGACGAAATCGGCGAGCTTTCAATCGTCCTGCGCGACATGACGCAGGCCTTGTGGGACCGCATGGATTCCATCGAGCGCTTCGCCGCCGATGTCGCGCACGAATTGAAAAACCCGCTGACCTCGCTCAAAAGCGCCGTCGAAACCGCCGCCGTCGTCAAAAAAGACGAGGACCGCGCCCGGCTCATGCAGATCATCACGCATGATATCGAACGCATGAACCGCCTGATTAACGATATTTCGGATGCGTCGCGCCTCGACTCGGAGCTTTCGCGCGAAAGTTTCGAAAGCGTTGACCTGCGCCGCACCCTGAGCGAACTGGTCGATCTGCATAAATCGCCGCTCGACCGCGAAACATCCGTCACCCGAAGCCGCACGACCCGCGCCGCAAAGGCCGACGTCAACATAACGCTGAGCGACATGGGCGAGGAGGACAGTTTCGTCTGGGGACTGCACACGCGCCTCGCGCAGGTTTTCCAAAACCTGCTTTCCAACGCGATCTCGTTTTCCCCGCCGGGCGGCACGGTGCACATCACCATCGTCCCCGTCAGGAAACGCGTTGTCGTGACGGTCGAGGATGAAGGTCCGGGCATTCCTGAAACCCGCCTTGAGACGATTTTCGACCGCTTCTATACCGAGCGACCCGAACATGAAGATTACGGTCGTCATTCCGGCCTCGGGCTCGCGATCTGCAAGCAGATCGTCAGCGCCCATGGCGGCCAGATTTTCGCTGAAAACATAAAAGACCCCAATATGCGCGTCACCGGCGCGCGCTTCACCGTTATTTTAGGTAAGGTTTAAATGCCCCATACTGATAAAAACAAGGTCGTCATCGTCACCGGCCTTTCGGGCGCAGGCATGACAGCCGTCCTGAAAACCTTCGAGGATTTTGGTTACGAGGTCTTCGATAATTTCCCGCTGACACTCGTCAAATCTTTAGTGAAGCAAACAAAGAAGGGCCGCCCGGTCGCCATCGGCATCGACACGCGCAGCCGCGGTTTTTCCACCAATACCGTGCTGAAAAAAGTCGAAGCGCTGGGCGCAACCCTTCTTTTCATCACCTGCGACGCCGCCGTTCTGCAAAAACGCTTCAGCGAAACACGCCGCCGCCACCCCCTCGCGAAAGACAAACCCGCCAGCACCGGCATCCGCAAGGAACGAAAAAAACTTGAAACCCTCAAGACAAAAGCCGCGCTCACCATCGACACGTCGGAGCTTTCGATCCACGATCTTCGCCATATCCTCGAGGGTCATTTCGCCATCCGCCGCAAGAGCGGCCGCCTTGTCGTTACATTAATATCCTTCGCGTTCCGCAACGGCGTGCCGCGCGAAGCCGACATCGTCATGGACGTGCGCTTCGCGAAAAATCCGCACTGGGTGAAATCGCTTAAAAGAAAAACCGGCATCGACAAGCCGGTCGGCGACTACATCAAAAAGGACCCGCAATGGAATCCGTTCCTGAAAAATTTCAAATCGCTGCTGAAACCTCTTTTGCCGCGCTATGCCGAGGAAGGCAAAAGCTACCTCACGATCGCCGTCGGCTGTTCAGGCGGGCGCCACCGCTCCGTCTTTGCCGCGCGCGAGCTTGGCGCATGGCTCAAGGATATGGGCTACACCGCCCACATCGAGCACCGCGATATCAGGAAATAATTAAATGCCAAAGCCCGGAGTGTCCGGCTTGGAACCTAGGCCAGGTTTAATGCCAGTCGTCACATTGGAATCGCTGTTCACTCTCGCGAATTCGACTGCCAGATCAAGAATCTTCATGGAACACACCCTTTTCTATCGTTAGTACCGCGTTTTCTTTTGAAACACCGGCTCCGTCATATGTTCTGAAGACTATTTTTTGACGGTTGGACTCCGATGTCTCTGGAATAATATTAAACAAAACCCGCTTTCCGGTCAAATTTGTGAAGTCGATCAGCTTCTTTTTTCCATTCAGGATCGACACCATATTGATGACTTTTTTCTCAGTAATATCAAAGGGTTCTTCAGTATCGACCAGGACATAGTCGGCCACCGGCTCGTATTCGTCCTTGTCGTTTTTATACTGAAAAATCTGCCATGAATGCGGCACCAGCGGGTTCGGTTTGCTGGTGAATTCAGGTTTTTCGCTTTGTTCGTTAAATTTCAGGCCCATAGCGTCATAGTATCACGCTTTAAAGGTAAAAAAATCCTTAATTCGCTTGATTCTACGGGCCTTAAGTGTCAAAAGAAGCGTGCGTTTTTTAACCCCCTTAGGAGACCTCCCGATGAGCGCCAAACCGCAGGCCGTACAGAACGATTACAAGGTAAAAGACATTTCCCTGGCCGAATGGGGCCGCAAGGAAATCGATCTCGCCGAAGCGGAAATGCCGGGCCTGATGGCGACGCGCGAGGAATACAAGGGCAAGCAGCCCCTGAAAGGCGCGCGCATCGTCGGCTGCCTCCACATGACGATCCAGACCGCCGTCCTCATCGAGACGCTGCAGGCGCTCGGCGCAAGTGTTCGCTGGTCGTCCTGCAACATTTTCTCGACGCAGGATCACGCCGCCGCCGCGATTGCCGCGCGCGGCACGCCGGTCTTCGCATGGAAAGGCGAAACGGAAGAAGAATATGACTGGTGCATTCACCAGACCATCAAGGGCCCGGACGGCTGGGTGCCGAACATGATTTTGGATGACGGCGGCGACCTCACGAAAATCATGCACGAGCAATATGCCGACCTGATGAAGGACGTGAAGGGCGTTTCCGAGGAAACCACCACGGGCGTTCTGCGCCTGCATGACATGGCGAAAAAAGGCACGCTGAAAGTGCCCGCCATCAACGTGAATGATTCAGTTACGAAATCGAAATTCGACAACAAGTACGGCTGCCGCGAGTCCCTCGTCGACTCGATCCGCCGCGCCACCGACATCATGATGGCCGGCAAGGTCGCCGTCGTCGCCGGTTTCGGCGATGTCGGCAAAGGCTCGGCTGACTCCCTCCGCCACGCCGGTTGCCGCGTTCTCGTCACCGAGATCGATCCGATCTGCGCGCTGCAGGCCGCGATGGAAGGTTACGAAGTCGTGACCATGGAAGACGCTGTTCCGCGCGGCGACATTTTCGTCACCACCACGGGCAACAAGGACGTCATCACCGTCGATCATATGCGCGGCATGAAAGACCGTTCCATCGTCTGCAACATCGGCCACTTCGACAACGAGATCCAGGTGGAGCCGCTGCGCAACATGAAATGGAACAACATCAAGCCGCAGGTCGATGAAATCGAATTCCCGTCCGGCAAGCGCATCATCCTGCTCGCCGAGGGCCGCCTCGTGAATCTCGGCTGCGGCACGGGCCACCCTTCCTTCGTCATGTCGGCGAGCTTCACCAACCAGACGCTCGCCCAGATCGAACTCTGGACCAACTCCGGCAAGTACGAAAACAAGGTCTACGTTCTTCCGAAAGAACTGGATGAAAAAGTCGCGATGCTGCACCTTGAAAAAGTCGGCGCGAAACTCTCGAAGCTGACGAAAGAGCAGGCGCACTATATCGGCGTCTCGCCGACGGGCCCGTTCAAGAAAGACGACTACCGGTACTGACCTCCCCTTGTCATCCCCGGCCAGCGAGGCAAAGCCGAGCGCAGAACGGGGATCTGGAATACAAACGCGGCGCCCGAAAGGCGCCGCACTTTTTTTGCCGGATCCCCGCCGTCGCGGGGATGACATCGGTTTTATAACGTTAGATCCCCATATTCTTCGCTATGCCGCCGGAGCCAACTGGCGGCATAGCCGCATATGGGCACTGCTTTCATCTTTTTCGCGCGCACGGTATCCATTAATTGCTCCATGAATTTTCCCGCCGCACCAGTACCGCGCAGTTCCTCCGGCGCAAAAACGTAATCGATATAAAGCGTATTCTCATCCTTGCGAACATTGGCGTAAACAATGTCACCGTCAAAAGACATCTCATACCGCTTTTTGGCCTTGTTATACCTTACTTGATTGTTTTCGCTCATGGCTTTACAACTCCTGTTAGGAATTAATCTATAACATTTTCGAGCCGAAGCCATGTTTGTATTGCGCCTGAATTGCCTCGACCAGCCCGGCATCGTCGCCGCGGTCGCCGGCGCATTGAGCGGAGCGGAATGCAATATCGAGGAATCCGCGCAGTTCCATGATCCCTTCTCCGGCCATTTCTTCATGCGCGTCGTTTATGCGCCGTTGAAAAGTGATTCCGAAAAAAAATTCCGCGCCGCCTTCAAAACCATCGCGCAGAAATTTTCCATGACCTGGCATATCGACGCCGCGAGCGAGCCCGTCCGCGCGCTGGTTCTCGTCTCGAAGGAAGACCACTGCCTGAACGATCTGCTCTACCGCTGGCGCACCAAACACCTGCCGATTGAAATCACCGCTGTCGCCGCCAACCATGACACGCATGAAAAACTCGTGACTGACCGCAGCCTCGCTTTTCACTACATGAAAGGCGACAAAGCCGCGCAGGAGAAAAAAATCACCGAACTGGTGGAATCGACAAGCGCCGAGCTCATCGTCCTCGCGCGCTACATGCAGATTTTATCCGCCGATCTTTGCAATAAATACGCGGGCCGCGTCATCAACATCCATCATTCGTTCCTGCCCGGCTTCAAGGGAGCAAAACCCTATCACCAGGCGTATGAAAGGGGCGTCAAGATCATCGGCGCGACGGCCCACTTCGCGACCGCCGATCTTGATGAAGGCCCGATCATCGAGCAGGAAACAGTCCATGTTAACCACGCCTTCACACCGCAAAAAATGCAGGCTCTGGGCCGCGACACCGAAGCCCGCGTCCTCGCCCGCGCCCTCCAGCTTTATGCGGAAAGACGGATTTTCCTGCATAATAAGCGGACGATCATTTTATAAGAAATCCCTAATATAAACCTACAATATACATAATAAACTTTTACATATATTAATGGGTGTGCTACAACCATAGCCCATGGCCACGGACGACATAAAAGATCAGTTTCAAAAAAATTCGGAAAAATCCTTTCCGAAAAAGCAGAATATTTTTGGTCCCATCACGCGGGGAAAACTCAAAGCGCAGGTTGCGCTCCATGTAAACTGGCTGAGAGTAAGACGCGCCGGCAGCCTTGTCGCGAAGTACATCAAGACGGTTGATCTCAAAGCCACGAATGCTGAAAGAATCGACCTGGAAGCCGTCATTTACGTGAGCGTCGCCAGCATCGTTGCGCATACAGCACATGCAGGCCAGCTTCTGAAGACTGAAAAAAAACCCTATATCAGACATCCCGAGCACGTTGCCGCGAGGCTTCATGACCCCTACGAAAAGCAGATCGCGCTGCTGCATGATGTCCTCGAGAATTCTAATCTTACTGCGGAATTTCTTATCGAACTTGGCTTCGAGCCTGATGTGGTCGCCGATGTTGCGCTGCTCACCCATAAGGACAAGAAGACAGTCCCTTATCTTGATTACATCCGGAATCTGAGCACCAGCCTGCGCGCTGGCCGTATTAAAATCGAAGATATCAAGCACAACACGCTTAAAGGCCGCATCATCGACTTTAGCGGCCGTTACGATGTCGCGCTGTCCTATTTGCAGGCCTTTCAGGGCGGAAAAATCGCACCCGGCTCAAGCATCATGGATTACCTGACCAAGGAACCTTACGAATTTATTCTTGGAAACAAGCCAATCGAGCAATGGACACAGGAAGAAGTGACCGCCAAGGCGGAACAACTTTACAAGGTTCGCAACATTATGCTGGAAAAATCGGGCGAAAAGACAGAGATCGGAAAATGGGATTCACTCATTGCAAAACTGGTTAGGGAAAGACGCATACCGGCGCCGCACCCCCCGCAGGGTGACAATGATAACAATCCCGGCCAGCCGGAACTTAAGGCATCTTAATTTCCGCTCTTGTCCTTTTCTCCGGTCCTTCCTAGACTCTTTGTGTGAAGAGCGGCAAAAAATCCTCCTTTTTAAGTAAACTCGCCGGCGGCGGCGCGCAGGCCAGCGACTCCGCGCGGCTCGAGGCCTTCCTCTCCGCCTTTCCCGGCGAATATTGCGGCTGGTCCGAGCGCGGCGAGGTGATCGCCAGCCCCGGCCTGCCGGCCCTGCTCGGCGCCGAATCCGTCCGCAGCCTCGCCGACATCCAGTCACGCCTTGACCCCGGCGATGCCGCCGCGCTTGAAGGATTGATGGACCGTCTGCGCCGCAGCGCTACACGCTTTTCCCTCAATGCCCGCGCGCATGACGGCGCGAAATCCCTGCGCATATCCGGCGCGCGCGGGGCGGGCCCGGATAACAAACACGTGTTCAACGTCCTGTGGATCGAGGACGCTGAAAATTATGCGCCCGCGAAAACGCCCGCCGCCGCACAGGACCATGAAAGCGAACTGGTAAAAGCCCGCGCCGCGCTGAACGCCATTCCCCGTCCCTTGTGGCTCCGCGATTCCGACCAGAAAATCATCTGGTGCAACACGACCTATGCCGATTTCCTCAACACCACCGTTGAAACAGTTCTGAAAGACCAGAAGGAAATCGCCGCGCAGGCGCTCAAGAAAAAATCCGCCAGCCGCGACGAGCTTGCCCCCGGCAAAACCCTCGCCGCCCTCGCGCTTAAAGAGGGCAAGACGCTCGACACCACCGCGCACGCCGTCGTCAAGGGCGCGCGCATCCTGATGCGCATTTCTGAAATTCCGCTCACGCCGCTTCCCGTCACGCTCGGCATCGCCTTCAACATCACGCGCGAGGAAGAGCTCGAAACCAACATGAAGCGCTACCAGTCCTCGAACAAGGAACTGCTCGAGCAGCTCCGCAGCGCCATCGCCATCTACGGCGCCGATGAAAAACTGGAATTCTACAATTCCGCCTTCTCCCAGCTCTGGGGCCTCGAGGACCAGTGGCTTAACACCGGGCCCAAGCTCGGCGACATCATGGAAAAACTCCGCCAGACGCGCCGCCTGCCCGAGCAGGCCGACTTCAAGCGCTTCAAGCAAAGCTGGATCGGCATGTTCACCAGCCTGATCGGGCCTTACGAGGACATGATGCACCTGCCCGACGGCTCGACCTTACGCGTGCTCGTCGTGCCGCATTCGCTCGGCGGCCTGATGATGACATTCGAAGACGTCACCTCGCGCCTGCAACTGGAATCCTCCTACAACATCCTTATCGCCGTGCAGAAGGAAACGCTCGACAACCTCGCCGAAGCGGTCGCGGTGTTCGGCGGCGATGGGCGCCTGAAACTCTGGAACCCGGCCTATGGCCGCCTTTGGGGCCTGCACCCGGAAGATCTCGAGGGCGAGCCGCATATCACCAAGATCGTCGAGAAGATGAAACACAACTTCCAGAACGACGACTGGCCCGCCCGCCGCGACGAACTGATCGCCAGCGGCCTCGACCGCCTGATGCACGAGGGAAGATTGACGCGCGGCGACGGCGCGCTGGTCGATTTCGTGACCGTGCCGCTACCCGACGGCGGCGTGCTCATCACCTACACCGACGTTACCGACAAGATGCGCGTCGAAAACGCGCTCCGCGAGAAAAACGCCGCGCTCGAGGCCGCCGAGCAACTCAAGCTCGACTTCCTCGCCAACGTCTCCTACCAGCTCCGCACGCCGCTCAACGCCATCATGGGCTTCACCGAAATCCTCGAACAGCAATATTTCGGCCCTCTGAACGAGCGCCAGAAGGAATACACGCGCGACATGAAGGATGCCAGCGAACGCCTGCTCGGCCTCATCAACGACATTCTCGATCTTTCGACGCTCGAGGCCGGCTATATGAAACTCGCCCGCGCCGATATGAAAGTCCGCGCCATGCTGCAGGGCGTGTTCGATCTCGTCCAGGACTGGGCGCGCAAGGAAGATATTAAAATCCTTTTTGAATGCCCGAAGGATGTCGGCGTTGTGGCGGGCGACGAGCGCCGCCTGCAGCAGGCCATCATCAACCTGATCCGCAACGCCATCACCTTCACCCCGGCCGGCGGCCAAATCACCCTCGGCGCCGAGCGCCGCAAGGACGGCGTCGCCATTTTCGTGAAAGATACCGGCATCGGCATTTCGAAAGAGGATCGCACGCGTATCTTCGAACCCTTCCAGCGCGCCGGCGGCGGCAGACGCAAAACGTCACGCACCGGCGCGGGCCTCGGCCTTCCTCTGGTACGCAGCATCGTCGCCCTGCATGGAGGCAAGGTGGAGCTGGAGAGCGAGCAGGGCAAAGGCACGACTGTGACTTTATTACTCCCCGTCACCTCGACCAAAACATCCCTGAAAATCCCGGCGGCGGCGGAATAATCAACGCGGCGCGGGCGTCAAAAAATCCAGCCCCGGCGTCAAATGCGGCGCGTCCATGCCTTTGACTCTGAGATAATGAAATTGCACGGCGGCCCGGATCGCTTCGCAGAAATCACCGGGGATCGTCCCATCATCAGATAAAAGATCCGGCGGCAGGGATCGCGCGGCGCCTCGCGGAATTTTTCCATCCTGCAGCACGGCGGCGGCAATCAACGCATCCGCACTTTTATTATTTCCCGGCTCGGTGATGACCAGCAGCGTATGCATACGCTCATCCGTTTCAGGACCGAAACCCGTCTCGACTTCAAATGCGCCCGTCCGCGCTTCGCGGCGGACTGTAAATCCTGTCGGTCTGAAATTTCTTTGCATGGGCTTAAACTATCATAATGCCTGGGAAACGGGCAAATTTGGGGCTATTCGAAACACTCCGCCCACGTCTCCGCGCCGCCCTCGGGCTTGCGGTGGCCTTTAATAACAATCTCGCCCTGGTCGATGCGCGTCTTGCAGCTGAATACCGGCACCAGCGTCCGCAGCACGATTTCCAGCTTCCGGTCCGGGTAGAACGGGCCATAGGAACAGAATTCGGCGCGGTCGGACGGGTAACCCTCCTCGTCCACCGATCCCGGCTCGTCGAGCCTGAAATTCGAGCGATGCCGCGCCTTGGTGCCGTCTTCGGCGACGTAATAATCCGTCCCGAAATTGCCGTAGACCTTGTAGGGCGCCTCGTTCCGCACCCCGAAACAAAGCGGTTCCTGCACGATTTCCTGCGCCTGCGCGGGTGCAGCAATCAGGAACAGGGCCAGCAATGGAAAAACAGCCTTCATCCCTTTATTTTACCAATTTCCGGCCCCCATAGCCACAGGCGGTTTGGCGTAATATAGTGCTTGTACCATGAAGCTTCCGGCGGCAATCGAAACGCATTCCGAAGAGGAAACGGCCCGGATCGCGGCCGGTCTCGCGCCCCTGCTGCGCCCCGGCGACGGCGTTTTGCTGCGTGGGCCCCTTGGCGGCGGCAAGTCTGTTTTCGCCCGGGCCCTCATCCGCGCCCTGACCGGCGAGCCGGGCCTCGAAGTCCCCAGCCCCACCTTCACCCTGGTCCAGCCTTATGACACCCCGAAAGGCCCGCTTTCCCATTTCGACCTCTACCGCCTGAAATCCTCCGGTGAAATCTTTGAACTTGGCTGGGACGACGCATTGCTCGGAATCATGCTTGTCGAATGGCCGGAACGGATCGACTCGGGCCTTTTGCCGCCCCGCGGGCTGGACATCCTCTTCGCCCCCGTCAAAAATAAGCCGAACTCAAGATCGATTCAGGTGACGGAGCGCAAATGACAACCCCGGACAAAGCTTTCATCCTCGCCGCCGGGCTCGGCACCCGCATGCGCCCGCTGACCGACCGCATCCCGAAACCCCTGGCCGAGGTCGCCGGGCAGACCCTGCTCAGCCGCACGCTTCATCAGCTGCAGCAATTCGGGGTCAAGAAGGCCGTCATCAACACCCACCACCTGGCGCAGCAAATCACCGACCATCTGAAAAACCGGCCCGGCCCGGAGATCGTCCTCTCCCACGAACCCGTCCTGCTCGACACCGCCGGCGGCATCAAAAAGGCCCTGCAGCATTTCGGCGGCGACCCCTTTTTCGTGCTCAGCGGCGACGGCCTCTGGACCGATGCGCCGGAGGCTCCCGCGCTCCAGGCCCTCGCAGCAAAATGGGACCCCGCGACGATGGATATCCTCATTTTGTTGCAGCCGGTTTCGGCCATGAAACTGACCGCCGGGGTGGGTGATTATGACATCCCTCCGGACGGCCGCGCCGTGCGCTCCAAAACCCGGACCGGCACCCACATGTTCACCAGCATGCGCATCAACCACCCCCGGATTTTCGACGGCGTCTCCGAAGGCCCGTCCTCCTATCTCGCCCTCCTCGACAAGGCCGAACGGGCAGGCCGCCTCTTCGCCGTTGAACACAAGGGCGACTGGCACCATATCAGCACCCCGGAAGATTTAAGGGCCGTGAACGATGCCTTCGCAGGTGAAAATGGTGCAGCATGAGCGCAGCAAAAATAACCTCCGGAATCTATAATATTCCCGCGGGAACAAGCTTTGCGCGCTCTCTTGCTGCACAATTGATTCAGGAATCCGGCAGCCATCCCGAGGCGCTCGCCGCCTATCGCATCATCCTTCCCACCCGCCGCGCCGTCCGTGTTCTGCGCGAGGCATTTCTGGATGAAACAGAGGGCAAACCCCTCCTCCTGCCGCAGATGCATGCCCTCGGCGACATCGACGAGGAGGAGCTTTCGCTTTCCCTGCTGGCGGACGAAACCCCCACCGGCCTACTCGATATTCCCCCTGCCTTGCCGCCTTTGAAGCGCCAGATTCTGCTCGCGAAAACCATTCAAAAAATCCCGGATTATGCCAAAGGTTTCGACCAGGCCTTACTGCTTGCCGCGGCCCTCGGGCGGCTCATGGATCATGTCTATACGGAAGGCCTCGACCTGCAAAAACTCCCCTCTTTAGTCAGCGCCGAACGCCTCGCCGCGCACTGGCAGGTGACCCTCACATTCATGGAAATCCTCAGTGTCCGCTGGCCCGACATCCTGGCCGCTGAAGGGGCCATCGACGGGGCCGACCGACGGGGCCGTTTGCTGCGCGCGCTGGCCAAGCGCTGGGAGAAATCCCCGCCCCGGACCCCCATCATTGCTGCGGGCACCACCGGCACCATTCCCGCCACGGCGGAATTGCTGCGCGTGATCGCCACCCTGCCGCAAGGCCGCGTCGTGCTGCCCGGGCTGGACCCGGATATCGACCCCGAAGGCTGGGACCTCCTCACCGAATCCCATCCGCAGCATGCGATCAAACACCTTCTCGATAAGCTCGGCATCGACCGCAGCAAAGTCCTGCCATGGCCGAACAGTGATGCAGCAAAACAAATTGACCAAAGCTGGCTGGCCGGCGAAATCATGCGCCCTGCCGAGACCACTGAAAGTTGGGCGAACGACCTGCCTGATAACAAACAGGCGCAGCAAAAAATCAATAACGCATTGAAAAATATCAATATTTTAACCTGCGCGAACGAACGCGAGGAGGCCGCCGCTATCGCCCTTTTGCTGCGGCAGGCGCTGGAAACACCGGGCCGCACCGCCGCCCTCATCACCCCGCGCCGGGGCCTTGCCCGCCGCGTCGCCGCCGCCTGCCGCCGCTGGAATATCGCGCTGGATGACTCCGCCGGGCGGCCCCTCTCCGAAACCCCGGCAGGGAGTTATGTCCGCCTCTCCGCTGATGCCGCCGCGGCCGATTTTTCGCCCGTCGCCCTGCTGGCCCTTCTCAAACATCCTTTCTGCCGGGCCGATGGCATTCAGAACCTCGACCTCGCTTTGCGCGGCCCCAAACCCATCCCCGGCATTCCGGGCCTGAAAGAGCGCGCCGATAATAAAATCATGCGGATCATTGAGCCGGTCCTGACCCGGTTCATGGGTGGTTCATCCCCCGAAAAGCCCCGCCAATTCAGCAAAATCGTCAAGTCTCACATCGAAATGCTCGAAGCGCTCGCGCTTAACCCCGAAACCCCGTGGCAGGGCGAGGATGGGGAAAAGGCCGCCGCCTTTTTCGCCTCCCTTCTCGATCACGCCGAAGACTTCCCCAACATGAACCTCCCCGCCTACGCCAATGTCATCAGCGCCCTGATAAAAGACATCGTCGTCCGCCCCGCCTACGGCGCCCACCCGCGCCTGCGCATCCTCGGCCAGCTCGAGGCCCGCATGACCGATGCCGACCTCGTCATCATGGCCGGGCTCAATGAAAAAACCTGGCCGCCGGAAGCGAGTCATGACCCGTGGATGTCCCGGCCCATGCGCGACGAATTCGGCCTGCCCCCGCCGGAGCGGCAAATCGGCCTCGCCGCCCACGACTTCGTGCAGGGCTTCTGCGCCCCCCATGTCGTGCTTACCCGCTCGCTGCGGCAGGATGGCGGCCCCACCGTCCCCGCCCGCTGGCTCCAACGCCTCGACGCCATTTTGGATGCTGCAGCAATTTCGCCCGATGCCATTACCGCTTCGCCTGTTATCGGCTGGGCCAACGCGATGGATGAAACGGATACCGTAACCCCCGTTCGCCGCCCCGAACCGCGCCCGCCGGTCAGCGCCCGCCCCCGCGCCCTGTCCGTCACCCGTATCGAAAAATGGCGGCAGGACCCCTACGGCATCTATGCCGAATACGTCCTGCGCCTGCGCAAAACCGACCCGCTCGAAAAGGACATCGATGCCGCCGAGCGCGGCGAATTGCTGCATGAGACCATGAAAAATTTCGCAGGCAAAACGCGTGAATCTTTCCCCGAAAATGCTGCGGCAATCCTGATCGAAACCGCCGAAGAGGAAATCGCCCGCCGCCGCGAGGATATATCCGTCTGGAGCTTCTGGCGCCGCCGCTTCGAAAAAGCCGCCCATGCTCTCGCGCAGCATGAACAGGACTGGCGGCAGAGGGCCCAGCCCACAGGAATCGAAATCCGCGGCGAAATCCCGGTCGCGGCAAAAGGCGGCGACTTCCTGCTCTCCGCTCGCGCCGACCGCATCGACAGGCTTGCCCCCGGCGGCGCGATCATCGACTACAAATCCGGCGGCCAGTTCAATCCCGGCGATATCACGGGCGGCAAAATGCCCCAGCTCCCGCTCGAGGGCTTCATCCTCGCGAAGGGCGGCTTTAAGGAAATCGGCAGGCTTGAACCCGTTTCGCTGCAATACTGGACCGTCACCGGCGGCGCGCCGCCCGTTAAAATCACCAGAGCCGAACAGGGCCTCAAGGATGTCATCGACGACGCCGAATCCGGTCTCCGCGCCCTCATCAGCGCCTTCGACAGCGAATCCACGCCCTATTACAGCGTCCCGCGCCCGGGCAACGCGCCCCGCTTCAGCGATTACGGCCACCTCGCCCGCATCGCTGAATGGGCGGCGCTGGGCGATGACGACAGCGAGGCCGCCGCATGAGTCATCAGGTTCAAAAGAAGCCCCAGCCAGGCGCGCCTGACACCGTCCGCGAAACCGACCCCAACGTCCAGCAGGGCAAGGCCTCGCGTCCCGATTACTCCGTCTGGGTCACCGCCTCGGCGGGCACGGGCAAAACCAAGGTCCTCACCGACCGCATCCTGCGCCTTCTTTTGCCGGACGCCGACGGCCGCCCCGGCACCAGCCCCTCCCGCATCCTCTGCCTCACCTACACCAAGGCCGGGGCGGGCGAGATGGCAATCCGTCTGGGCAAAACCCTCACCCGCTGGGCCATCGCGCCGGAAGAAGAACTCCGCGCCGAGCTTAAACGGCTCCAGAACCGCGAACCGGCCCGCAAAGACCTCGACAAGGCCCGTCAATTATTTGCTGAAGTCGCCGACACGCCGGGCGGTATAAAGATTCTCACCATCCATTCCTTCTGCCAGTCGGTGCTGAGCCGCTTTCCTCTCGAGGCTGGCATCCCGCCTTATTTCCACCCACTGGAAGATATCGACGCCGCCGTGCTACTCGAACAGGCCCGCGACACCATTCTCAAAAAAGCCGAAGAGGATCAGAATTCACCGCTTGCCCGCGCCCTGGACCGCGTCGCCCGCGCCGTCAACGAACAGCAATTCTTCGAACTCATCCGCTCCATCGCCAAGGAACGCGGCCAGCTCGAACGCGTCATGTCCGGCAGCGCGGAAAGCGTCTACCAGAAACTCTGCGCCCAATTCGGCCTGCCGCCGGGGCGTGAACCTGAAGACATGCTGAAGGACGCCTGCCACTCCGCCGCCTTCGACGAACCGGGCCTTCGCGCTGCGTGCAAAGCCTTGAGCGACCACGGCAACAAAACCGATGGCGACAACGCCGCCATCATCCAGGCTTGGCTCGACTCTAAAGAACGCCCCGCGACATTGCGCGATTATTCGCTTGCCTATCTCAAGAAAACCGACGGCCAGATTCGCGCCAAGCTCGCGGGCGTCGATGTCGAACGCGGCGCGCCCGGCACGCTCGCGCAATTACAGGCCGAGGCCGACCGCCTCTTCAGACTCTTCGACCGGGTGAACGCCGCCGCCAGCGCTCTTCTCACCCGCGACCTGCTCATTCTCGGCGGCGAAATCGTCGCCCTCTACCAATCCCTGAAACTGGGTCGCGCCGCGCTCGATTTCGACGATCTCATCTTCATGACCTGCGCCCTGCTCGAGGACAGCGCCGAATGGGTGCTCTACAAACTCGACGGCGGCATCGACCACATCCTCGTCGACGAGGCGCAGGACACCAACCCCGAGCAATGGCGCGTGGTCGAGGCGCTTGCGAAAGAATTCACCGCCGGGGCAGGCGCATCCGAAACCGAACGCACCATCTTCGTCGTCGGCGATGAAAAACAATCCATCTACAGCTTCCAGCGCGCCGCGCCGCAGGAATTCCACCGCATGCGCGGCTGGCTGCGCGAAAAAATCACGGACGCCGGGAAAAACTGGGACGACGTGCCGATGAGCATTTCCTTCCGCTCCACAAAATCCGTGCTGCAGACCGTCGATGCCGTCTTTGCCCCGCCCACTATGCAGGACGGTGTTTCAGAATCCCCCGTCGCGCATATCTCGCATCGGCGCGGGCAGGCTGGCCTCGTCGAGCTGTGGCCGCTGTTCGAAACGCCCGAAGCCGAAGATATTGCGCCCTGGGCGCCGCCCACCCAGGTCACCGGCCATGAAACCGGCGCGGCAAAACTCGCCACCCATATCGCCAGAACCATTCGCGGCTGGATCGACAACCCCGATAATATTCTTCCCGCGCGCGGCCGCCCCATCCGTGCGGGCGATATTATGATTCTCTTCCGCACGCGCAACGCCCTGTTCCGCCAGGTCGCGAAAGCGCTGAAAGACCAGAAAATCCCGATCAGCGGCGCCGACCGCATGATCCTGAACGAGCAGATTTCCGTGCAGGATCTTTTCACCTGCGCCGAATTCGCGCTGCAGCCGCTCGACGATTTGAATCTCGCCTGTCTTTTGAAATCACCGCTCATCGGCATGAACGAAGACGAGCTATTCAATCTCGCCCACCCGCGCCCTGAAGGAGGCCGGTTATGGCTCGCGCTGCGTGAAAGCAAACACAAAGCCATCGCCGCGTATCTCGAAACGCTCCGGCAAAACGCCGCGCTCGGGCCCTTTGATTTCCTCACCGCGATCCTGCAGAACCCCTGCCCGGCAGATGAACGCAGCGGCCTCCGCGCCATGCAAAAACGCCTTGGCCGCGACATCATGGAGCCGCTCGACGAACTCATGAACGCCGCGCTCGATTTTGAATCTTCAAACCCGCTCTCGCTGCAGCTTTTCCTTCACCGCCAGTCACGCGGCAATACCGAAGTCAAACGCGAGATGGATGAAAGCGGCGATTTCGTCCGCCTGATGACCATCCACGGCGCAAAGGGCCTGCAGGCGCCCATCGTCATCCTGCCCGATACCACCCGCACGACGCGCGGCGGCAGCAACAAGGCTGACCGCCGCCTGCTCTGGCCCGATAAAACCGGCTTTAAATCGCCGCTCTGGTCGCCGCACGCGCCGGAAGGCTACAAGGAATACGACGACGCCCTCGCCGCCATCGACCTCGAACAGGAAAAGGAATATCGCCGCCTGCTCTACGTCGCGATGACCCGCGCCGAGGACCGGCTTTATCTCGCGGGGTGCAGCGGCAAAAAATCACCGCTGGATGATTCATGGTTTTTCCCCCTTCGCGCCGGGATGGAATCGCTTCCAGATACCGAACTCCTCGCCGATGGCACATTGCGCCTTGAGAACAAACAGCTCGCAGGAAAAGAACCCGACCGCGCCGACAAAAAAACGCAAACCGCTGCAAAAGCCGAACCCCCGCCCCCCTGGCTCTTCACGCCCGCCGCGCCGGAACGCCCCGCCACCCCGCCGCTCCGCCCCTCGAAATCCGAAGAGCCGGAACCGCCCGTCAATTCGCCGCTGCAGCCGGAAAATCTCCACCGTTTTCGCCGCGGCACGCTCACGCATAAACTTTTGCAATTTCTACCCGGCCTGCCGGAATCAAAACGCGAAAACGCCGCGCGTGAATTTTTAAACCGTTTCGCCGCCGATCTTCCCGAAAATATCCGGAGCAGCATCGCCGCTGAAACGCTTCAGGTGCTCGGCCACCCCGATTTCGCCGCCGTCTTCGGCCCCGGTTCGCTCGCCGAAATTCCCGTCACCGGCCTCCTGGACGACGGCCGCGTCGTCAGCGGCCAGATCGACCGCCTGCTCGTAACCGATAAAGAAATTCTCATCGTCGATTACAAGACCAACCGTCCGCCGCCGAAAGATGCCAAAGATGTCCCCGTCCTTTATCGCACCCAGATGAACGCCTACGCCGCCATCCTGGCAAAGATTTACCCCAACAGAACAATCTCTTGCGCGCTGCTCTGGACCGACGGCCTGCGCCTGATGAAGCTTCCGCCCACTTGACCCGCGCGGCGAAAATCCCATAGTTAATGGCTTAAGATTCACACAAAGGGGAAATTCATATGAGTATCGCAGTCACTGACAAGGATTTTGACGCCGAAGTTCTGAAAGCCGGGGAGCCTGTGCTGGTCGATTTCTGGGCCGAATGGTGCGGCCCCTGCAAGGTTCTCTCTCCCGTCATCGACCAGCTCGCCGAAGAATTGCAAGGCAAGGTCAAGGTCGTGAAGGTCAACATCGACCAGGCTCCCGAAGCCCCCGCCAAATACGGCGTGCGCGGCATTCCGACTCTGATGATCTTCAAGGGCGGCCAGCTCGTCGACACCCGCGTCGGCGGCATGCCCAAGGCGCAGCTCGCGGAGTGGATCGAAGGCAACGTTTAATAAAAACCCTAGTCCGCTTTTTTCAAACGCATATCGTTGAGGTAATTCGCCATCATCTGGCCGATCGCGCGCGGACCTGTCGTCGCCAGGTCGGCATTCTGCGTGATGAAATAATCGCGCTCTTCCTCGTTATGCGCGCGCACCAGGATTTTCAGGGAAGGCTTCAGCGTCCTCGCCGATTCCACGATGCGCCGCGCCTCGAACGGGTCCGGCACCGAAACCACCAGCGCCACCGCCTTGTGAATCGCCGCCTCTTTCAGGGTTTCCTGCTGGCTGGCATCGCCCGCGATGGCGTGGAACCCGTTTTCGCGCAAGGCCTCGACCCGCTCGCGGTTATTGTCGATGACGACCAGGTCGATATGCGAGTCATGGATATTTTTTGAAATCTGCCGCCCGACGCGCCCGTGTCCCGCGAGAATGACCAGATCCTTCAGCACATATTTTTCGTCCGAGCGCAGGAACGCAAGGCTGTCGCCGCGCATGTTGAACATATGCGAAAGCCTCGGCGTGCGTTCGGCGAATTCATAAAGTTTCCGCGAAATGAAAAACGCGACCGGGTTGAGCGCGATCGACGTCATGGCGCCTGCGAGAATGAGATCGCGCCCGTCCTCGGGCAGCAATCCATACGCCAATCCTACCGTCACAAGGATGAACGAGAATTCGCCGATCTGCGCAAGGCCCGAAGAAACCAGCAATGCGGTCTTGAGCTGGTATCCGAACAGCATGACGATTGAAAATGAAACGACGAAGTTCCCGAGCATGATAATCGCCGTCACCGTCAGCACGTGAAGCGGCTGCTCCAGCAAAATATGCGGATTGAACAACATCCCGATCGACACGAAGAACAGAACCGCGAACGCGTCCTGAAACGGCAGGGCGCGGTTCGCGACCTCATGGTTCAAGTCGGATTCGCGGATCATCATGCCGGCGAAAAACGCCCCCAGCGCGAACGAAACGCCGAACAGCTGCGACGCGCTGAAGGCAATTCCAATGGCCATGGCGAACACCGCCAGCGTGAATAACTCGCGCGACCGCGTCTTCGTCACCGCCGTCAGCAGCCACGGCAGAAGGCGCTTCCCCGCCACCAGCATGATCAGAATGAACAACCCGATCTGGCCGAGCGCGATGAACAGCTGCTGCAGCGGCGAAACATCTACCGCCACGCCCGACTCATTGGCGGCCAGCGCGGGGCTCAAAACGAGCGCCAAAATCATCGCCAGATCTTCGATCACCAGCCAGCCGATCGCGATATGCCCGTGCATCGTCTGCACCAGGTTTCGCTCCTCGAACGCGCGCAGCAGCACGACGGTCGAGGCGACCGAAAGCGAGAGCCCAAAAAGGATGCTGCTCTCCCACGGCCAACCCCATAAATGCGAAATCCCCGCGCCCAGCGTCGTGACGATGGCAATCTGCGACAGCGCCCCCGTCAGCGCGATTTTCTTCACTTCCATAAAGTCATTCAGGGAAAAATGCAGGCCCACGCCGAACATCAGCAGAACGATGCCGATCTCGGACAATTCCTCGGCGATATTCACATCCACTTCGAAGCCCGGCGTATAGGGCCCGACCAGGATGCCCGCGATCAGATAGCCCACAATCGGGGGAATCCGGAGCTTGGAAGCAATCAGGCCGCACACAAATGCGGCGCTCATGCCTATGGCAAGCGTGGTAACAAGCGGTAGATCGTGCCGGACAGCCATGAAACCCTGAACTTCTAAGCGTTTATAAGGCTCATTGTGACATGAAATGAACGGAAATTAAACCCGTGGAAAGCCGCGCGGACCCGCCTTGACAAACGGGTGGGCCAGACTAGATAGTTAGGACTACTAACTTTATGAAAGGAAACTCCAAATGTCTGCTAAAGTCGTATTTTACCATGCCGGTTGCCCCGTCTGCGTCTCAGCCGAGCAAAAAGTCCTGAATATCGTCGATAAAAACAAATACAACCTCGAGGTCGTGCATTTCGGCAACGCCAAAAACCGTATTACCGAAGCCGAGAAAGCGGGCGTTAAATCCGTTCCCGCTCTCCTGATCGACGGCGAGGTTCTTCACATCAATTTCGGCGCCAGCCTTGATGACGTGAAAAAAATTGTAGGATAAAAAACGGGCGTGAAGTAGGCTGTCCTCTTCACGCCCACTTTTTTCGGCCCGTGATTGTTCATGATAGTCGAGGAAAAAATATTATCGGCGCTCGAGCGCCTTCACACCGTCACCCGCTCCTCGCTGCAAAAAGCGGGGCGGCAGCAGGGCCTCTCGCCCTTGCACGCCCGCATCCTGCACCGCCTTCAGTCCGGCCCGCAGACGATTTCCGCCCTCGCTTTAGGATTCCGCATTTCCAAGCCGACAGTCAGCGATTCCGTCGCCGTGCTGCTGGCGCGAAAATTCGTAAAAAAACATGCCGATGAAAAAGACGGCCGCAGCCATAAGATCAGCCTGACCCCCGCCGGCGAAAAACAGGCTTCATTGCTGGGCGCCTATGCCGCGCCGTTTCTGCAATCCGTCGGGCAGATGGATGATTTGCAAAAACAGGCATTATGGGCGGCATTGCTGAATCTTTTGAAAATCATGCAGGCCCAGGGACTCATCCCGCACGACCGCATGTGCTCCACCTGCAACCATTTTCAGGAAACCGGCGATGGCGGATTTTGCAAACTCATGCAGGTCCCGCTCGCCCTATCCGATCTGCGCATCGACTGCCCCGAACACGAGCGCGCCGCCTGAATTTCAATTAATAGACCTGCGAACAAAATAAATCAGGACGCCCGGCGCAATCGCGCCAACGCCAATCATATAGACGATCCATTCGAACTGCGTGAGAAGCGCCAGCGTTATTAAAATGCCAAGCACCGGGATTAACGGCAACCGTCCCGCTGCAAAAGGCACATGAAAACTCCTTTTCAAATCGGGCTCACGATAGCGCAACGCTATCATGGCGGCATGCACGCCGATAAAAACTATCAGCACGCCGAATGACGAGACGCTGGCGACCGTCTTGACTTCGCCAAGCGGAAGAAAAAGGCAGGCGACACCGAACAAGGTCAACGCGGCCACCCACGGAGTTTTCCGGTTGCTGTGCGTTCTGGAGAGCAGGGATGGCATGTCGCCATCCCTCGCCATGCCGAACAGCATGCGGCTGATACTGATGAGGGAAATCAACGCCGTGCTTGAGGTGGCGAACAGAGCCGCAACCGCCAGCGCCTGCCCCATCCATGGGGCGGCTGTTCCAGCCGCCAGCGTCAGGGGCGAATCGCTTCCGGCCAGCGCCTCCGGCGTGCTCAGCGCCATCACCGATAATGCGACTAAAATATAAACGACTGATGTCAGTATGACGCTGGTCAGCAGGGCACGCGGAATATTCCTTTTTGAATCTTTCGATTCTTCCGACAAATTGGCGACATCCTCGAATCCTATATAAATAAAAAATATAAGGGCCGTTGCAGACAGAATTTCCGTGGCGTTACTCCATGCGGGAGCGCTCTCAAAAGATTTTGTGATTTCTCCCGCCGATAGCCCTGCGGCGATAATCAGGAGAAGACCGGCTATTTCTATGCAGATCAATATAATACTCACCCATGTCGATTGCCGGATGCCTGAAACATTCACCGCCGTGCACGCCGTCAATAATAGGAAAGCCGTCAGCAATGTCGGCGCCTCGATAAAGACATTCAGGTATCCGGCAAAAGCGAGCGCAACTGTCGCAGACGTCGCCGCCGCGTTGAGCACAATCAGGTACCCCGCCATGAACGACGCCATGCGGAACGAAGGGAATGCTTTTTTGAGAAACTGGTATTCCGCGCCCGCTTTTGGCAAAGCCGAAGCCAGTTCTGCGTAGGAAAGAACTGTCAGAAACGCGGCAAACCCCGCGAGCAGAAAGCTCAGCCATAAATGGTTGCCCGCTTCGCCCGCGGCGGCGCCGATGACGGAATAAATACCGGCGCCGATCATACTGCCGGCACCGTAAAAAATAAGCTGGGTCAGGTTCAATGAACGCTTGAGTTCTGCCATGTCAGGCGCGCCAACAAAATAGAGACGGAGATAGTTCCTTATGCGGCGGATAACAGGATCGATGCAAAAAGCTCTTCAAGCTTTTTCATCTCGACCGGCTTGATCAGGTGATGATCGAATCCGGCTTCCTTCGACTGACGCCTGTGTTTTTCCTGGCCCCAGCCGGTCTGGGCGATGAAGATCGCGTCTTTCATGCCCGGCACTTCACGCATAAGGGGACACAGCTCATAACCGGTTATGCCGGGCAGGCCGATATCGGTCATCACGATGCGCGGCTGAAACCGTTCCGCCGCCGCCATCGCATCTTTTCCGTTAAACGCCAGTTCAACCTCGTGGCCCTGCAGCTCCAGCATCCAGCCCAGCGTGCGCGCTGAATCGACATTGTCATCGACCACCAGCACGCGGGTGCCGGCCGGTTTTACTTCGGTTTTGTTTTTATTGCTGTTCTCCTCGCCGGTCCCGGCGGAAGCGGCCGGAAGCATAACGACAAAATCGCTGCCTTTGTTCTCGCCTCCGCTGAACGCCTCGACACGTCCGCCATGCATCTCAACCAGCTTTTTCACCAGCGTCAGGCCGATGCCAAGCCCGCCATGCGAACGCTCCAGCGCGCTGTCGGCCTGCAGGAACATGTCGAACACCCGCGGCAGGACATCGGACGCGATCCCGATACCGTTATCGATGATATGAATTTCGATTTCATCGCCCTCATGCCGCGCCGAGACGGAAATATTCCCGCCGCGCTTCGTATATTTCGCGGCATTGTTCAGCAGGTTCGAAAAGATCTGCACCAGGCGCACCTTGTCGCCATCGATGTAAATCGGCTCCGGCGGCAGGTCGATTTTCAGGTAATGGCCGAAAGAATCGATGACCGGGCGCGCCGTTTCCACGGCGCTCTGCAATACCGACGAAAGCGTCAAACGCTCTTTCTGCAGCTTGATTTTATCGCGCGTGATGCGCGATACATCCATCAGATCGTCGACAAGACGCACCATCTGGGTGATCTGGCGCTCCATCATTTCGCGCGCCTGCGCCTGCATGCTTTCGTTCGCCTTGCCCGAGCGGAAAATCGCCAACGCATTACGCAGCGGCGCCAGCGGATTGCGAAGCTCGTGCGCCAGGATCGCCAGGAATTCATCCTTGCGGCGGTCGGCTTCGCGCAGCGCATTTTCAATTTCGATGCGCTCGGTGATGTCGCGCGCGACTTTCGACGCGCCGACGATTTTTCCTTTTTCATCGCGGATCGGTGAAACGGTGATCGACAAATTCACCAGCTTGCCGCTCTTGGCGAGGCGCACGGTTTCAAAATGGTCGACGCGGCGGCCCGCGCGGATGCTCGAAATGATCTGGGTTTCTTCCTCGAGCCTGTCTTCCGGGATGATCAGGGAAATATGGCTGCCGATCGCTTCTTCCGCCTTGTAGCCGAAAATGCGCTCCGCCGAGGCGTTCCATGTCTGGATGATGCCGTTGAAATCCTTGCTGACGATGGCGTCGTCGCTTGATTCAACGATCGCGGCCAGCCGCGCACGCGCATGCTCCGTGTCGAACTCCAGGGCAATATCTTTTTTCAGCACAGGCAATGACATGCGGGGCTGTGAATTCCATTTCGTTTTATTTTCGCAGAAAGGCCACTTTATTGAAAAAACTGAATATTGCCAGCTTTAATTATTTAAAATATGCCGGAACCGGGCATTGAATAGTTATTTTTTACTACCCATGCTTGAAAAACAAGAAGGCTTAGGCCTTGGTCGGCCTGTGTTCATCCCTGTTCAACCATGATCGATTTCGCCCATTTTCTTTCCGGTATGAAAACGACATTCATGTTGATTTTCGGGTCCTCCGGCGAAAGCCAGTCCTTGCGCCAGAAAAGATACATCTTCTTGGTGCCTATGATGATCACGCCCGCATTAACGGCGCGGCTGTAACTGTGAACTCTTCCTTTTACACGCCGGGCATCTGCATTTTCATCATTCATTCTTTAAGTGTGAGCCGGGAACGATTCCCCTGTTTGATCATTTGATTAAAAGGTGAAAATAAAATGCAATCATGGCACGATATATTGATACGGAAACTCACGGAGCACTCGCTCCTCTCCAGGCCCGATATCGCGGCCATTCGCAGGCTGCCCGGCGTCCTCCGCCATATCGACAAAAACGAAGACATCCTGCGGCAGGGTGACAAGCCAAAGGAATCTCTGGTCGTGCTGGAGGGCATGCTCGCCCGCTATCACAACGCGCCGTCCGGACGGCGGCAATATCTCTCCTTCCACATCGCGGGCGATATGCCGGACGCGCAGACGCTTTTTCTCGAGAGAATGGACCATGCGGTCTGCGCGGTGGAGAAATCGGGAATCGCGCTGGTGCCACACACCGCCATCACCAATCTTTTCAAGGAACGCCCCGAAGTGGGTTTCGCGCTCTGGAAAGAAACGCTGATCGACGCGGCCATCTTTCGCGAAACCATCACCAACAACAGCAGCCGCGAACCGGAGATGCGCCTCGCCCATTTTTTCTGCGAACAATATTACCGCGCCGAAAAAACCGGCCTCGTGAAGGCAAACATGTGCAGACTCCCTCTCACGCAAACCCAACTCGCCGAAACTCTGGCCTCGTCCCTGCCCTCCATCAGCCGCACGCTGATCAAACTGCGCAAAACAAAAACCATGGAATTCGACAACGGCCATCTGCGGATTTTCAACTGGAACGCCCTCGCCAAAATCGGCGATTTCAACCCCGCCTATCTGCATTTGGAAAAGCCGAAATAGGCCTGATTTAAAAAGTTGTTTTTATTACGGAAACAATATAGCGTCGCGCCATGACTGATCTTTCGAAGATGGCGCGCACGATTTTTCCGGACCCTAAACGCGGCCCCTTCCGCGTCGGGGTGATTGCCATCGACCGGGCGGAAAATTGCCTCGCCCTGCTGCGATCCGATACGCAAAATTTTCCGCGCACATGGGGGACGCCCGGCGGAAAAATAAAACCGGGTGAGACGCCCATTCAGACCGCCATCCGCGAATTCAGGGAGGAAACGGGCGGCGATCTGATCTCTCTCACGCCCCTGTTTTATGAAGAGAAAGATAAACTGACATTTCTTACATTTCTGGGATTGTGCGCCGAGCAATTCACGCCTGTTCTGAATAAGGAACACATCTCTTTCCGGTGGCAGCCTTTTTCAGACTGGCCGCAACCGGCGTCACCGGCCATGCAATCGATATTGGATCGCAAAGAATTGCACGAGCCTATTAGGCAATATGCTGAAAGCAATGGGTTGGCTCAGGCTTTAAAACCCGCGCTCTGAATTCTGGTAAAACTACAGCTTGAAAATATTCTGGATCGTATCGCGCAGCGCCGCATCCGTCGGCGGACCGCTCGAGATCACTTTTCCCTGCCGCAGCACATAAGCATGATCGACGATATCCAGCAGGGATTTCAGATTGTGCTCAACGATGACAAACGCCATTCCCAGGCGCTGGTTGATTTCTTTGACCTTCATGAACACTTCCTTCACCAGCTTGGGCGCAAGGCCGAGCGAAGGCTCATCCAGAAGCAACAGCCGGGGCCGCGTCATCAATCCCCGCGCCAGCACGACCATCTGCTGCTGGCCGCCGGACAAGGTCCCGGCTTCGGCATTCCATTTGCCTTCCAGCGCGGGAAACAGGCTGACCACTTCATCAAGGCGGCTTTGAATATCCTTGCGGTCTTTTATGAAATGCACGGCGGTCTCAAGATTTTCTTTCACGCTTAAAGTCGGGAATACGCTCTTGCCCTGCGGTGTGAAAGACAGGCCGCTCTGCACCATGTCCGGCGGCGCCGGTTTCACCGTTTCGCCCTGCCATTGAATGGTGCCTTGCGAAATCGGCAACAACCCGAAGGCCGCTTTCAGGATCGTGGATTTTCCCGCCCCGTTCGGCCCGAGCAGCGCGATAATCTGGTTCTGGCCGCAGGCCAGGTCGATTCCGCACAGGGCGCGAAAGCGGTTATATTCGACATGGACGTTGGAGAGTTCGAGCAGCGGCTGCATATTCTATTTACCCAAATAAGCTTCGAGAACGTCTGCATTATGCAGAACCTCCTGCGGCGTCCCTTGCGCCAGCAGCTTGCCCGCATCCATCACAATCACACGATCGCAAAGCCGCGTGATCAGATCCATGCTGTGCTCGATCAGCACAATCGTTTTTCCTTTTTTCTTCATGTCCTCGCTCAGCCCGGCAATGATTTCTATCGCTTCGGGAAACAGGCCGGAAAACGGCTCATCCAGTAAATACGTCTCCGCGCCGGTCGCCATGGCGCGCGTGATTTCCAGCAGCTTGCGCTGGCCGTAGGAAAGCCCGTTCGCCAGCACGTCTTTTTTGTCCCACAGGTTAACCCGGCGCAGCATCTCTTCGGCGCGCGCGAGATCGTCATTTTTTCTGAACTGAAACAGGGCGCGAAACGGCTTTCGTTCGGCCATGGCCAGCAGCAGATTGTCGAGAACGCTTATCTGCCCGATCAGCCGCCCGTCCTGAAACGTCCGCGACATGCCGTATTTAAGAATCTGGTGAGGCTTGAGGCAATTGAGGCGATGCTTGCTCAGCACGATCGCGCCCTCGCTGATGGGAACCAGACCACTCGCCACATTCAGCAGCGTGGATTTGCCCGAACCGTTCGGCCCGATCAAACCCGTGCACTGTCCTTCCTTGAATTCAATGGACAATTCCCGGAGCGCCTGAACGCCCAGAAAATTTTTGCACAGGCGCTCGGTGGCAAGGGCGGTCATTGATTATTGCGCGCCTGCGGGTTCGACGGCTTCCGGCGCGTCCTCTGAAACCGGCTTGCCGTCCTTCATGACGATCACGGCAGCGGGCGAAAGAACGACGCCTTTTTCATCGACCGTCAGGTTGCCGAGCACGCCGTCGAAATCTTTGATTTCATGCAGTTTCTTGATGACGTCTTCGTGCGGCGGTTTCACATTCGGGTCCGTGCCGGCGGCTTCATAGGCGGCGACCAGCAGGTTGAAAACGTCATAGGCGTTCGGGGAGCCAAATCCCGGAGCCCGTGAAAAGCGCTTCGTGTATTTTTCGGTGAAATCGCTTTCCGCCACCGCGGCGTCGACATACCACAGGCCGTTGAACAGGCTGGGCTCGGTCGACAGGCCGAAAGCCTCGATCGCGGTGATATTGTCCTTGATACCCGCTTCGCGCATTTGCTTGGTCAGGATTTCAATTTCAGGCGAGAAGAAGGTCACAATATATATGTCGGGATTGTCGGCTTTTGCCTTGGCGATCGCCGTTCTGAAATCCTTTTCACCCGGATTGATGACCTGGTTGCTGGTTACTTTGATGTCTTTTCCTTCCAGCTGTTTCAGAATTTCATCGCGGATCGCCATGAAGCCCTGCTGGTTCAGCCCGAGCATGGCGATAGTTTTAATACCTTTTTTCTCGAGCGTGGCGACCAGCGTACGCGCTTCCTCGGACGGGGGCGTCCAGTGAATGAAATTATAATCCCCGTCCGCAACGCTCTGCGCGGATGCCAGTCCAAAGTGAATGACCTTGCTGGTTTCAGCGATCGGTGAAACGACGCCGCCGGTGCCCGAGCTGATGGACACGATTGCATCGACTTTGTCGACATTGACCAGCTTGCCCGTGGTAGCCGCCGTGCGTTTCGCTTCCATCCCGTCATCTTCGAACACGAGCTGGTAATCATATTTCGTTTCGGTCTTTAAATCTTCCTTCGCGAGCGTCGCGCCGCCTTTCATGGCGTCGCCGATCTGGGCATTATCGCCTGTCAGCGGAACCGTAAGGCCGATCTTTACGATGGGCTTGTCGGCGGCAAAAGCCGGAAAAGCGAATGAAACGACTGCGAGTGCAAGCACGAAATGTCTCATGAAAATCTCCTATATGCGAAACTTTCCTAAAATACCCTGCGGACGCAGAAACATCAACACGATCAGCAAAAGGCCGTAAACCACCTTCTGCATCTGCGCGGCTATTTCCGTGGGAAAGCCCGTAAAGCGCAGCAATTCCGGCAGCCCGATCAGGATCAGCGTGCCGATCAGCGCCCCCCGGTTATCGGCCAGCCCGCCGAGAATGATGATAGCCAGCAGGAACACATTCTCCACGAGCTTGAAGGTCGATGGATCGATGAACATCAGGTAGACGGCGAACAGGCTGCCCGCCACCGACGCCATCATCGCCGAGATGACGAATATCAACATCTTGTAATGCAGCGGGCGATAACCGAAGACGCGGGCGACATCTTCATCCTCGCGGATGGCTTTAAGAACGCGGCCGAACGATGAACTCGCAATCAGCTGCGCCGCCAGCACGATCAAAACCAGGAACGCGAAAGCCAGTCCCAGGAACGCAAAATTGGATGTAAAGACAAAATCCCCGATGGCCGGGCGCGGCACGCCGAAGATGCCGATCGCGCCGTTGGTCACTTCGCGCCAGCTCATCAGAATATTGTAGACGATGATCGTGCATCCCGCCGATGCGATCACATAGTAATCGCCCCGGAATTTGCTGAGCACCATACCGATGACCAGCGCCGCGCAGGCCGACAATCCCATGCCGCACAGCATTGCCGGGAAAAAACCCATCTGCGCCTTTGTCATCAGCAGCGCGGCGGCGTACGCGCCGATGCCGTAGAACGCCGCGTGCGCCAGCGAAACAAGTCCCGTATAACCGACCAGCAAATTGAGGCTAACCGCAAGGATGCCGTAGATGCTGAACAGAATGGAAAGGTTGATGAGATAATCCACTTACCCGCCTCCTTTTCCCAAAATGCCCTGCGGCCTGAGCGCCAGGAAAACAAGCAGCAGCACGAACGCGATAGCGTCCCGCCATTCGCTGCCTATTGTAAAGACGCCTGTATTTTCAACAACGGCCAGCAGAACGCCGCCCAGTAACGCGCCGGGAATGCTGCCGACGCCGCCGATGATGCTCGCGACGATACCTTTCAACAGCAGGTAAAAGCCCATAGTGGGTTGAAGGCCCGTATCCAGCCCGTTCAGGATGCCGACCAGCCCGGCCAGCGCCGCGGCGATAAAAAACACGATGCCGATATAAAAATCCGTGCGGATGCCGAGCGTGCGGGCGACGTCGGCGTCATCGGCAATCGCCCGGATCATCCTGCCGAATTTGGTTTTATACAAAAGCGCGATCAACCCGCCGAAAATCAGGAGATTGACCGCGATGATCCAGACTTGCACATGCGTGATAAAGGCGGGACCGATCTGGAAACTGCTGATCTGGCCGGCGGTGACGAGCGGCCTGAACTGCGGACCGAACATCATCGATAACACCGCCTCGATCACCGTCACAATGCCGAGCGAGACAACCAGCAGCACCGTACTCGAAGCTTTGCGCTGGCGTTGCGGCGCGTAGATAAAACGGTCGATCAGGAATCCCGCGAGACCCGCCGCCAAAATCCCCGCCGCCAGGCTGAGGATAAAATCGGCGCCGAGATTGTCCCGCACCCAGAAAAAAATGTAGCCGCCAATGGCGGCCATCGATCCGTGCGCAAGATTGAAAAACCGCGTCGTGCGGTACGCGAGCGCGAAGCTCATCGCGATCGCCCCGTACAGGGAACCGATGACGAGGCTGTTGACGAACACCTGAAAAAACAAGTCCATGGGGAGGGACTATAAATTTTAAAAGCTTCGAAAGAAAGACGGCTGATGACCGGGCAGGCTGCGCCTACGCGAAAAATTATACAGCCGTCTTTCGAATGACGAATTTATTTTACAGAATATTTTGCTTTAATTAAGCGGCCATTGCTTGCCGGGGACGAGGTTTAAAACGGCGCTTGCGCGATCCACCTCTTTTTCCATACGGCTTGTGATCATAACGGCCCTGCTCTTTCCGATGTTCTCTTCGATGTTCTTTCCGCTCGGGTCCGGCAGCCGAAGGATTGAGCAATCTTTCAATCGCCCGCCATTTATCGGCTTCCTGCGGCGATATGAAACAAAGGGCCGAACCTTCCGCGCCCGCGCGTGCCGTGCGGCCCATGCGGTGGATGTAATCTTCCGCGACCTGCGGCAGATCGTAATTGATCACGTGTTCGATATGCGGAACGTCAAGGCCGCGCGCGGCGATATCCGTCGCGACCAGGATCCTGAATTGCTTTTGACGGAATTTATTCATGACCTTGGTGCGCTGGTTTTGCCTCAAATCGCCATGCAGCGCATCGGCTTCGAAACCGTCGCGGCACAATTTGGTCGCCATTTTTTCCGAGCCGTATTTGGTCTTCGAAAAAATGATGACCGAACCCTCGCGCTTGTAAAGCTGCTGAACCAGCTCTTCATATTTCTTTTCGTGCGCGATATGAACGATTTCCTGTTTGATTTTCGGCGCGACCACATTCGTTTCGCCGACCGCAACCCGCTCAGGCTTGTTCAGGTATTTTGAGGACATTTGAATAATCGCTCTCGGCAAGGTCGCCGAGAACATCAATGTCTGGCGCTGTGCCGGAAGATATTTCAAGATCCGGTCGAGCTGCACGCCAAAACCCATATCAAGCATGCGGTCCGTTTCATCGAGAACGAGGAAATTCGTTTTGCTCAGCGTCAGGCCGCGCTCCAGATGATCGTTGATCCTGCCGGGCGTGCCCACGATGATGCGCGGGCGCTGGCGTAATTGCTGGAACTGCTTGCCCATGGGCTCGCCGCCGATGACAAAAGCCGTCTTGATCGGGCTCTGCGGCCCCAGCAACTGGTGTATGACATCCATCACCTGCTTGGCCAGCTCGCGCGTCGGCGTCAGCACAAGCGCATTGCCGTGCGGATTGCGAAGCGCCGCTTCAACCAGCGGAATGCTGAAGGCCGCTGTCTTGCCGGTGCCCGTCTGGGCCGAGCCCAGGATATCCCTGCCCTGCAACGCGAACGGAATTGCTTTTTCCTGGATCGGCGTGGGCGCCGTATAATTCATTCTCGCCAAAGAGTTGTTTAGCTCTTGCGAAAGGCCGAAGCCTTCAAAATTTTTCATGATTTTTTCTTTCTCAACAAACGCCGCGCCGCATCCGGTTTAAAACCGGACACGTCACATGCGTCGATTTTTTAAAATTGTTTAGGCGGCTTCTTTCAGATTGACCGCGCTGTTTTTGCCCTTTTTGGGATCGAGCTGCAGTTCGTAGCTGATCTTCTGGCCTTCGGCCAATGTGCGCATGCCTGCTTTTTCAACGGCGCTGATATGCACGAATACGTCGCCGCCGCCGCCTGCGGGCTGGATGAATCCAAAGCCCTTTTGCTCGTTGAACCATTTTACTGTGCCTGTGTTAGTCGTCGTCATATTTTCTTCCTTTGTTCAAATATGGTGTTGCGCGCTCCGCACAACGCGAAAACGCTTCTAAGCCTCTTAAAAGGCTTCAGCTATAAATTGAACTTTGCGGAAAAAAGTGAGGATTCTAACTTCACGTACCCTTAACGGCGGATACTTTTCTGTAAGCTCAGCCCTCAACAAAGAGAGCATTTATCAACTGCGCGGGTTTTATGACAGGTTTGCCGTTATCTGTCAAATAATCCTCAAATCCTGGCGGGAATCGAAAAAATCCTTAACTATTTTTTCGGTGGTTTTATTCAGTTTTTTACCGATATTAAGAGCGCCGGGTAAAGCCGGAACGGAAACGTCACCAGCGACAAACGCATATAGCCGGTCCAGTAAGCATGCTGCGGCATCATCGATCTCCCTTTTCTTCCAACAATCGCGGAAGGGAAACAGTTCCTAAATTGTTGATTTCAGGAACTTAAGATTATTAAGGGACACTACAAAGAGGCCAAAACAAGGGGAATGGTGGTTATTATATTAGGCGCTGTCAGGCCGGGCCCAAACTCTAATGCGGCTTCGCCATGAATCCAGCTCGCGGCGGCGCAGGCTTTCAAAATTGGCATGCCCTCGGCAAGCAAGCCGCCGATCATACCGGCAAGTACATCGCCCGATCCCGCTGTTGCCAATAGCGGCGTTGAATGATCATTAATGATCATCTCGCCGCCTGGATCACATATGATTGTCTCGGGGCCTTTAAGCAATATAACAGCGCCCGTAAGTTCCACGGCTTTCCGGATTCGCTCTTCCCGCGTTCCATCCAAAAACGGAAAAAGCCGGGCGAACTCTCCTTCATGCGGCGTCAATACACAATTTTCATGTAGCACATAGGACAGATCGGCATGCTTATCTTGAAAAACATTCATGGCGTCGGCATCGACCACTGTAGCCTTTCTGAGCTTTAAAACATGTTCGACACAATGCCTCAATTCTTCAGCATTGCCTCTTCCTGCACCCGGACCGATCACACAGGCATTGCGTCTTGGATCGGTTAAGTGATCAGAAAAGTCCTGAAGCGTTTTATAAGACTCAAACATGATATGCGGCGGGCCGGACAAATAAATGTCCTTGGTTTCCGGCGCTGATACGATGGTGCAAAGACCGCACCCTATCTGCATGGCAGCTTCGGAAGCCAGGCGCGCCGCGCCGGTCATTTCCGTGCCGCCTAAAATAATTAGATGACCACGATCATACTTGTTCCCTTCCGGTCTCGGCTGAGGCAAATCGGAGAGCCACAGGCCGGGGTTATTTTTTACTGAATTCATTTTGATCCTCATGGGCACTCGTAAGGGGTTTGGATAAGCCGCAGCGCCTCCGATGGATCATCCGCTATTTTGACGATATCAAGATCGCTCTCGCTGATTGTGCCTTGGGCCACCATCGTCTTTCTCATGAAAGGCCCGATTTCCTTCCAGTAGTCGCTGCCCATAACGATCATCGGAAAATTGCAGACTTTCCTCGTCTGAATAAGCGTTGCGACTTCAAAAACCTCGTCCATGGTTCCAAATCCGCCTGGCATGAGAATGAATGCCGTGGAGTATTTTAGCAACATGACCTTGCGTACGAAAAAATGGTGAAACCGCAGCGTGACATCCGTGTAAGGATTGGGAGTCTGCTCAACAGGAAGTTCTATATTGCAGCCAATCGATAAAGCGCCTGCGTTTTTTGCGCCCTTATTGGCCGCCTCCATAATTCCCGGCCCGCCTCCCGTCATGACGGCATATCCGGCTTTGCCAACCTCAAACGCGGTTTGATAGGCAAGTTTGTAATAAGGATTATCTTCTTTAAAACGCGCGGAGCCAAAAATAGTAACACATTTGCCGACCTTGTTGAGATTACGGAACCCGTAACGGAATTCTTGCCATATTCTTATAGAGCGCTTCAGATCGAGAAAATAGTTTTCCGCGCCGCGCAACAGCTTATAATCATGATCGTTGTGAACCGTACTCATAGTTCCTCGCTGTACATATATTCAGGAACAATAACATCCCAACCAAATTTATCTTCGATCTTTTTCTTCATGCTTTTGGCAGCATCCAGCTCCCCATGCGTGATAAAGACCTTACGCGGAGATTTTTTAAAGCTTTCCAGCCAGGTTAACATTTCTTCATAATCGGCATGGCCGGAAACATTATGAAGATTTTCAATTTGTGCATGCACTGCCCGGAGATGGCCGTGAATTTTAATTTCCTTTTCTCCCTTAACCAGTCTGTCGCCTCTTGTCCCTGCCGCCTGAAAGCCCGCAAACAGAATAGTGTTTTTTGCATCGCCCAGATAATGCTTCAGGTGATGCAAAACACGCCCGCCTGTTGCCATCCCGCTGGCAGAAATAATGACCTTCGGCATCGGGTTACTGTTCAGGCTTTTCGATTCTTGTACCGTGTGGAGATACCGGGCGACGCCGCATACATCGGCGCATTCCTCCGGCGAAAGCCTGTGATCGTTCATATGTTTATGCATAAGACCTGTGGCATTGATGGCCATCGGACTGTCCAGATAGACTGGAATATTCGGGATACGGCGCTCGCTTTTTAGCGTGTGCAGATAATAAAGCATGTCCTGCGTGCGTCCTACGGCGAAGGCCGGGATAACAACGGTGCCGCCCCTTGCGGCAGTTTCCCTGACAATTCGGCCAATATCTTCTATAGGATCATCTTTATCATGGAGACGATTTCCATAGGTGGATTCAAGAACCAGATAATCAGCGTCATGAATTTTTACAGGCGGCTTCATAACAGGATTATGAAGGCGTCCAACATCACCGGAAAAAAGAATGGAAGTATTCAGATGACTGATACGAATGGAAGAAGCGCCCAAAATATGGCCGGCGCGGAAAAGTTCAAACCCGAGTTCATCCGTCAGGAAATGCGGCTGGCCAAAAGGCAACGGTTTAAAGAACTGCAATGATTTTCTTGCCTGGGCTTCAGTATATAAAGGCAGCGCAGGATGATGCCTGGTATATTCATACCTGTTCGCCCTTTCCGCGTCTTCTTCCTGTATATGGCCGCTGTCCGGTAATAGGATTTTGCAAAGATCATAAGTAGCCTCGGAACAATAAATCGGCCCTTCATAACCCCTGGCAACAAGCTTAGGGACATATCCGCTATGATCCAGATGGGCATGCGTTAAAAGAACTGCATCGATCTTGCCGACATCAAAGGGGGGATTATCCCAATTGCGCAGTCGCAATTCTTTCTTGCCCTGAAACAGGCCGCAATCAACCAGAAATTTTTTCTGTTCATGCTCCAGAAGATACTTAGAGCCTGTGACAGTCCGGGTCGCGCCCAAAAAGGTCAACTTCATGGCTTCATCCCTGCCGTTGAAACCGCAAACCAAAGCGCAACGATAACAAGTAAGAACGACAAACTACGGCGAATAAATAATATCTGTTTTGGCTTGTCAAAGAGTTTGTAAGCATAGCCGGCGAGCAAAACAATAATGACATGAATAAATGTGGCAATTGTTACATAGATAATTGTCAAAAGAACTGTCTGGGACAAAACCGGCGATGCGTCACTTGTAAAAGTCGGCAAAATCGCCACATAAAAAACAACAGCCTTGGGATTCAAAAGATTCGTGATCAGCCCGCGCTGAAAGAATTTCCTATCCCTTATTTTGGAATTCGTTCGCGGCGGCGATGTTTCCTTGCTTGTATTCCAGCCATCCCAAGCCAGCCATAGCAGGTAAAGAACGCCGCACCAGCGAAGAGTTTCATAAATTAGCTTTGAGCTTGAGATGAGGACGGCAACGCCTGAAGCGGAAGCAATGCCCACGATAAATAAACCCAGAGCTATGCCAATTATAGCTGCAAAGCCTGCGCGTTTTCCCTCGCCCGCGCTTAAAATCGCCAGATAAGCCATATTGGGGCCGGGCGTAAGCTCAATAAGGGCACACGTCACTATAAAAGATAAAATTATCTCCAAAATCTTCCCCGACTGTTTTTGACTGGCACGCGCCTTGTGTTAATCGCGCATTTATCTTCAGAAATAATATAAACGAGCTGAATAGTTGCCATGGCTGCGAAGAAACAAAGCACTGAGATATATGCATGACTATAGGCAAAATAAGTCAAGGGGATAAAAAAGATTAAAGAGCGCCCAAAATTTTTAACTTGCCGATGGGACGATAAAAGCGGCGTAGCGCCCACAAATGCAAGATATATTAATGCCGTCAGCGGTCTCGGAATAAATTGATCAGATATAAGCGTGGTTTTATAATCAATTGAATGGCAGAGAATTTGTGCCTGAAGCCATGCCGGGTGAAAAAAGTAAGGGACGTACAAAAACAAACCAAAGAACAAGGCCGTTAATGATAATGCAGATAAAAGCCTCCGTCTTTTTTCTTGCGGTTCGAGTATAGACGTCATGTATGGAACCCACGAAGGCCAGAACACCCAGACAAAAAACATATAAGCAAGCGCTGCGCTATAAAGAGCGTCTGGAAGATTATTTTCTGCGCTAACCCAGGCCAACCCCTCAAAAAATTGCTGAATAGCTACAAATAGCGGCATAAGAGCCATGGGCAAGTATTTTGGACTTTGTTTATACGCCCTCGAAACACAATAAAACCCGCCGACAGCGAGAACTCCCGACATTGCAAAGCTGGCCGCTGCTGAAAAACACATAGCCCTTCTCCCTGTTTACTTTTATGTCACAGAGGGAAATGGCCTTTCTTGATTTTTATCAAATAAGCAAAAACCGCTTTGTGCTGCTATTTACCCGTGTTTACCTCACCATCTCCCTGAAAACTCGCTGGAAAGGGGGAAACTTCTTTCCAGCATTTTTAAAAGGAAAACTTTATGAAACTTAAAATGACAAAGGACGCAGCCCCTCTATCTAAGGAGCCGCATCATCATAAAGCGCCGATCGTCTGGATTGTCGTTGCCGATCAGGAAATCGCGCATATTTATAAAAAATCCGGATCGCATCTTGAACTCATATACGAAGCCAATCCCGTCATCAGAGAACGCAGGAAAGGCATACCGGATGATTCCATGGGCCGGGTCACCAGTCTTCACGGGTCAAACCGCCACAAATTACAGCCCCGTCTGCAGCCAGGTCGCCATGATGCTATTAACTTTGCGCAGGACCTGTCTCAATGGCTTAAAGAGGCCGCAGAAACTGAATCTTATGATCGCCTTGTTCTGATTGCAGCGCCGCGAACTTTGGGAGACTTGCGCCCTCGCCTTCATAAAACTGTTCAAAACCGGATCGTGGCCGAAATTGACAAAGAACTTACAAAAATGAAGGGGAAAGAATTACACCGGCAACTGAAAAAGATTGTTTGGTTCTAATCACAAGTACCTGTTTTCTTCCCGGCACAAGCTCTATCGGCGCATCTGCCTCTTGATCCCGGACATTCCCCGGGAAGTGACGAGCAGTGACTGCAGCAATAATCAATAAGACAGGAAAAACTTTCAACTTTAACTTCCGGGCCGCTTACAGTGACGCCGTAAGGTTTAAGCTGCGCGAGAGCGCGGGAAAATGTTTCAGGCTTCATACCCAACCTCGCAGCAGCTAACGACTTATCGTAAGGAAAAGAAAATGTTCCGCCTTTCCCTATCATGCCTGCGGAAAGCTGAAGTAAAAGACAGCCGACACGCTGCGGAGCGCTCATCAACGCAAGATGCTCATTTTCAAGCTGCAAATCCCTTAGCTCCTTAGACATAGAAGCCATGATCCTGTCCATGATGTCATGATTTTGGCGGGCGCGCTCGCGCAGCACTGCGGCTGAAATTTCAATAACCTTGGAATCTTCGCTCGCGACCGCAGAGAAAGGATAGCCTGCGCCATTAAAGATTGCGGCCTCTCCAAAAACATCGCCGCGCTTGAAAAGCGCGACAACGGCCTCTTCGCCATCGCCGGTTTCGCGGTAAAGTTTTATCCATCCGCTTAAGACGACAAAAAAACGGTCGGCGGGGTCGCCCAGATGAAAAAGACTTTCGTTTTTTTTATAATTTTTAGCGCGGCTTGCAGCGGCAAAAACATTCATGTCTGTATCCGGCAAGCCATCAAAGAATGGCAAGGTGCGAACAAATTGTCCTGCTGGATCTTTTAATATTTTCTCCACGGCTCACCTGTAAAGGAATATGCCGCTTTATACTAAATACACGGGATAAAATCAAAAATTGCAGATTATTAGGGCTAACTAATATTGTGCTACGTTGGAATTAAACAATAAATTGAACAATAATGAGGGCCAGATTTCCAGACACAGCCGCTGGCGGGATCCAGAATGAAACCCTGAAATCCGGGGATGGCAGATTGGCTCTGTTATGCAAGACCCATACGGATGAGCTAACCAAAGCAAAAATGAGCAACGTTAATATCGTGCTCCAACGCAGCAATGCTTCAAAAGGCAAAAGATAGGCTGAAACCAAGATCATAATGCCTGCAACGAGTGTTGCGCGAACCGGAACTTGCTTTTGACTCAGCTTTGTAAAGTAGACCGGCAGCAATTCCCGTTTGGCCATGCCATAGAACAAACGCGCGAGCATAAGAATTTGGATGAGCACGCCATTTGAAACTGCAATCATGGCCAGCAACGCAAAAATCTTCGTGAGCCCCCACCCGCTATGCTCCAGGACAGATAATAAAGAGAAAGGCGATGGCCCCGGACCTCCCGATGAGAAGCCTGCGATAACGACAAAAGCTACGATTAAATAAACGGCAGTGCTTATGCCCAAACTCGCAAGAATGGCATAAGGAATTGTGCGTCTCTCACTTTCCGCTTCCTCCGCCATATTCGCAAGGTTTTCAAATCCGGTGAATGCAAAAAAAGCAAAGAAGGCCCCCACGAAAACAGCATGCCAGGCTTCAGCATTGGCAGGCATAAAATGAGTATCGGTATTAAAAATATGAAGGACGGGCTCCCAACCTGCCCCGACGACAAGCGCCAATCCCGTCAGCTCTATGACTGTCATGAATGCCGCGGCGCGCACACTATCCTTAACGCCCAGACAAGATACGCCTGTAAAAACTATAATAATTGCACTTGCGAGAATGCCTTCAGGCAAAGATACAAATATTTTAGCATAAAAAGCCGCCCCATGCGCGATTGTTGCAGCTGTAATAAGAACGACAAGCGTAACAAGAAAGCCCGTCAACAATGACAGCCTATCTGATTTAAACGCCTCTTTCACATACGCCGCCGCCCCCGCGGCTTCGGGATAACGGCTTGCCAGTTCCGCATAGCAAAGCGCCGTTAGAAAAGCCAGTAAACCGGCTACAATAAAAGATAACAAAGCGGCAGGCCCGGCAATGCGTATAACATCGCCAATAACAACGTAAACGCCTGCCCCAACAATGATTCCAAGACCATAAAAAATCAACAGGCTTAAATTGAGGCTTCTTCTAAGTCCGCCCGCATTATTCTTGTTCATTTTGGTCTTGTTCTGCCTGAAGAATTTCATAAACCTGGTAGGCTTTCGGGCCCATCATGTTCCGCAATTCCTGCTCGTTGCAAGTGGTGTGCTCAAGATAATGAATGGCTTTCAAAACATCGCCGCGACTGGCGCCCGTATTGATGATGCTGATAACCAGATCGTCATCTGAAGGTCCTAAAAGAGTGCGTAGATCCTGAACGGAAACCATTTTTCCCATGACCTACTCTTTTTGCTTATCTGCAATATAGGTTCTGTCTTTTAAACCTTGATAAAACGCATAAAACTCATCTTTGTTAAGCGAGTCGTTTTTATCATCGTCGTAAACCCTGAATTGCTTTCTGCTGTGCGATAGATATTCCGCTGCCGTAACGCTCTCGCTCTTATTGGCATCAAGCACTCTGAACGGGTATCTGATCACTCCCGGAGAACCATCAATGTTTACATTTGCAGGAAAACAATCATTCGCGCACTCCTCACGATCGAGGCTTGCGCTGCCATCCATATCCAGAGACTCAAACGTCTTTAGATTATAAATATCGAACTCTCCGCTATCGATAAGACCGTTGGGAAAGATGTCTGCGACTGTGAACGCAACTTCAATTTCTGTGTTTTCCTCGCTCGCGTGAGCGGAAACGAATGAAAGCAAAATCATAGATGTAATGAACAGCAGATTTTTCATGATAAGTTCTCCTTTAGTCCGTTGCACAATCACGGCATTTCATTTCCTTGGAATGAGCGCCTGTAAACTTTCGGGGGGCCGAATCTTGCTTTTTGAAAAGAAATGGAAAGCATTTCTCCAAAATCAAGATTTTGCACATGAAATTAATAATGGGACTATCTTGTATTGGTTTCATGGTTTCTAACCTGCGTTGATAATGACCTTAAGAGCATTTGTTTCAGCCGCTTTGCCGAAGACTTCATAAGCCGTGATAATTTCATCAAGGCTAAAGCGATGCGTTATAAGCTTTGTCGGTATTATTTTCTTCGCCTGAACAGTTTTCAGCAGCATCGGTGTAGTCACTGTATCGACAAGCCGTGTCGTAATAGTAATGTTCTGGCTCCACAAATCCTCAAGATGAAGGTCGACCTTGCTGCCGTGAACGCCCACATTGGCTATCACGCCGCCCGGAGCAACAATGTCTTCACACATAACAAAGCTGGCTGGAATCCCAACCGCTTCAACAGCGGCGTCAACGCCCTTACCTTCCGTGAGTTCCAGAATTTTCTCTACGGCTTGTTCATCGCCGGCGTTGATAATATGCGTCGCGCCCAGGGATTTGGCGACTTCGAGCCGCTTATTATCTACATCGACCATAATAATCTGGGCGGGAGTATAAAATTGAGCGGTCAGCAAGACTGCAAGCCCGATCGGGCCGGAACCGATAATCGCCACCGTATCGCCGGGTTTGATTTTTCCATTAAGAACACCGCATTCATATCCCGTCGGGAAAATGTCACTCAGCATAACAGCGGCTTCATCTTCTACACCTTCAGGAAGCTTGTATAAGCTGGTCTCGGCAAAAGGAATGCGAACATATTCGGCCTGGGTGCCGTCGATTTTATGCCCTAAAATCCAGCCGCCATGAGCACAATGTGAATACATGCCCTTGCGGCAGTTTTCGCATTTTCCACACGATGTAATGCAGGAAATCAGAACTTTGTCTCCGCGCTCAAGACCTGTAACCGCCGGCCCCGCTTGTTCAATGACACCAACCCCCTCATGCCCCAGAACGCGCCCCCGCTCACAAGTCGGCACATCTCCTTTTAGAATATGCAAATCGGTTCCACATATGGTTGTCTTTAGAATCTTGACAACCGCATCGGTAGGCATCTGAATTTGCGGCATGGGCCGCTCTTCAAGCGATTTTTTACCAGGACCGTTATAAACAAGTGCTTTCATAAAGGCTCTCCTTCGTCCGGAAGGAAACCACATTCCCCATGATTCTGAATTGATTTTAATCAAGTTTCTGTATTTTTGGTTTTTTTGACAAAAATCAAATCTCTCTTGGTGTTTTTTTGCTTTCCTTGCTTCAGTAAACAGCAAGGAGAAAGATCATGAGAAATCGCAAAGTCAAAGAACTGATGTCAGAACAGCCATGCACCATTGCGCCGGATGCAACACTTCAGGAAGCCGCACGGATGATGGCGAATGTTGATTGTGGCTTTTTGCCAGTCTGCGGCAAAAGCGATGTCATCGGAATCATTACAGACCGCGACATCGTCATCCGGGCTATATCGAGAGGCAAAGATCCTCAAAAAGAAAAAGTTCTGAATTACATGACCAATGAATGCTTCGGATGCCGGGAAGATGATTACCTTGAGGATGCCGCGGAAAAGATGCGGGAACACAAGGTCAGCCGTTTGATAGTAAGAGATGCAACAGGGCAGGTCAGCGGCGTTTTATCATTTGGCGGCATCTTGCGCAGAAACGCGGACGCTAAAGAAATTTCCAATGTTGTCAAACACGCTGTTCGCCGGGAAGTAGCATAAGCTCCCGGCTGGGAAGGAAAGATCATGACACCTAAAATTATTCTGATGCCATTTAATGGGAACGATCATGAGCTTGCGGCGCTCGAAACAGCGTTTACGCTTGCAAAGCGATGGAAAGCTCATGTGGCTGTGTGGCATGCTCTTCCGGATCCGGAAGAGATTATCACGATTTATTCTTCTTTTATTATGGGCGCCTCTTACCTTCCTGATGAAAGCAGCTATGCCGAGCTTTTAAAACTTAATGAGAAAAGCAGAAAAGAGACTCTACAGAAATTCATAAAGACTGCGAAAGCATTTGGCATTCCTTGCGATGACTCTCCTGAAAAGGATAAGGCTTCAACTTCGTTCCACACAACCGTTGATCATGCAGAGAAAATAATAACAACACATGGACGGCTTTCTGATCTGATCGTTATGAGCAGGAACCCTGAACAAAATCTTATTTACGATGAAATTGTTCATACTGCCATGTTTGAAACGGGAAGACCGCTCCTCTTGGTGCCCCCGGGCCATAACGCAAAACCTCTCAATGAGAAAATTCTTATAGCCTGGAACGGCAGTCCTGAAGCTATCCATGCCGTCACAGCTGCGCTCCCCTTTTTAAAGAACGGGGATGTCAAAATTTTGACCGGAGAAAGCGACAATTGGCACGGCCCGGCTATTCTCCCGCAGGACTTGGCTGATTACCTTGATAAACATGAAATTCATGCGGAAACTTTGATGCCATGGATCAATGGAAACTCCCCCGCGCCAACTATCTTAAGCAGCGCCAAGAAAATAGGCGCAGGATTGATAGTCATGGGCGCCTACAGCCACAGCCGTATGCGTGAAATGATTATGGGCGGTGTAACAGCCCACATGCTCAGGCATGCTGATGTTCCAATTCTCATGATGCATTGAGAGAAGCGCTATGGGATATATCAGGAAAGTCATCAATACGGATGAAAAATTAATTTCCATTTCGCGTCCGCACTGGATTTATATTTTTGAAGGACTACTCTGCTTTTTCGGCCTGACGATAATTGGCTTAATCGTTGATTATTATTTTTACTTATATGTCGGCAGCCATGCGATCCGCTTTGATATTGATTTATGGCTGGTTAAATTCAATGAAATCCGCACGCCCATTCCCTGGATATTCGGCTTTACAGGATTCGCGATCTTTTATCCTTTATTTCTGGCTTATATCTCCGCAGAAGTCGGCTTGACCAATCAGCGGATTATCTACAAACGGAATCTGCTTTTCATCGAAATCGAACAAGTGGATTTAGAAGACATCCGGGCCGAACATGTTTCGCATGGTTGGTTTGGCTGGTTGCTCGGCTACGGACGAATTCGGCTGGATTGCCGGTTTATCGATGATGTACGCCTGCCTGCGCTGCGCAAGCCATACAAACTCATCAAAGCCATGCACACCGCTCGCATGCGCCACCCCGACATCGATTATACGGATGAAGCGCTGCATGAAAACTTAGAGCGAATCAGATATAAAGAGGCAGAAAAGCCGATCATAAGAATTCAACGCCATATCAAACAAGGTTTTTTAAAAGCTGCATAAACCAGAGAAGGAAAGCATATGAAGAACATTTTACTAGCGACAGATTTTACGCCGAATTCAGATAGAGCAATCGCGCGGGCAATTAGACTCGCAAGAGAAACAAACGCATCTTTATACATTTTGCACGTTGTACCGCCTTACCCCCTCAAGAGACTCAAGCCGCTGACGAATTCTTTGAAAGAGGAACTGCAGGCGTTAATTCACAAGCAGGCAGAGGCGCAGCGCTTTGGAAAAGAAGTGAAAACCTACGTTAATGTTGTTCAGGCCGCTGATATCTTCAATGAAATATTGGTACACGCCCACAACACCAAAGCCGACCTGATCGTTTTAGGTATGCATGGCAAAGCCAGGTTAAGAGATTATTTTGTTGGAACGACTATGGAGCGTATTATACGTTCGGGTCTTAAACCCGTTCTTGTCGTCAAGAACATGACAAGCGGGGGTTATCAGAAAATTGTTTCGGGCATCGATTATTCACCAGGTTCGCGCGCTGCCTTCCGAATGGCAAAGGATTTGGCTCCAAGAGCTGATTTTTATACCGTTCATGCTTATGAAATCCCTTACTACGCCGACAAAACATATAAATATGCAATATCCAAGGCGCTTGTAGAGGAACGGCATAAGAAAAAGATGGACCAGTTTTTGAGGAACGAAACTTCTCATTTCAAGAAAACTCGAAAAAATGGAGAGGGTAAAATTATTGGCCAGCTGGCAGCCGGAAAACCCCATAAGATTTTAACTAAAAAGATAAAAAGCTTGAAAGCCGACTTATTGACCATTGGCGCGAACGAAGATGCAGGACTTTTTCTCCCCGGCACCAAACTCGGCGGCACAGCCATGGAAATTTTATTTGATCCGCCATGCGATGTGCTGGTTGCCAACAATTGGAAGGATATGTCGCAGATTTTGATTTAGCGAGATCTGCGTTGAAGATAAATTGTGTAAATTATAGCATATTTCGGAATCGGCCGGGAGAAAAGGTGAATAGCGAATGGATATGATTTATTGGGATCACTATTATAATACGACTCTTCTTGTAAATCTTTTAATCATCACAGGGCTGTTCGCGTCTCTTCGTTTATTCTCCGGCGCAATTGCCCATATCAACGCATCTGATGAACTTCTAAGAAAGGACAATCCTGCATTTGGAATATCCCTGGCAGGCGCAACGCTCGCTGTTACCATCATGCTAAGCGGCGTAATGTACGGTGACCCTGAAAGCACCAGAACGGAAGCCGTCCTGGTTTTAGCGCTCTGCGGTGTCCTCGGCATCATCTTAATGGCCCTTACCCGCGTGATCTTTGACAGGATAACCTTGCCGGATATTTCTCTGCGGGATGAAATTGTAAAAGGAAATATTTCTGTTGCTATCGCCGACGCCGGAAATGTTCTCGCAACCGCTATTGTCATCCGCGCGATTATGATATGGGTCCCCATGGATACAATAGGCGGCTTGACGGCTATTCTTGGCAGCTTTGCAGTCTCCCAGGTTATCCTGACAGCTATGACCTTGCTTAGAATGAAGGTTTTTGGTTTCGTTAATAAGGATAGCGAACTTCAAAACGAATTAAAAAATGGCAACGCGGCCTTGGCTTTGCGTTTTTCAGGGCAAAAGATCGGAACGGCTTTTGCCATCGCGACGGCCGCGCGAATTGTTGTTTATGAAGAATATGAAATTTTATCTATTCTGGCTGTGTGGTTTCTGGCATCCATAGTCGTCATTCTGATTTGGAAGGCCCTTTGCTTTATTGCGCATCGCATTATTTTGTTCAGAGTGAATATAAACCAGGAAGTCCTGGAACAGCGTAATATCGCGGTGGGCGCATTGCAGGCAGTTATTTATATTTCGCTGGGATTGCTGATTTCAACAGTATGACTTTGCGACAATTAAACGCTCCGATGTAAAAGGGACGGATTTCAATATCTATAAGCGGTGGGATTTGAACCTTAAAAGGTGTAGCCATAAGAATCTCCTGGTAATAAGGCCAGGAGCTTTTCGACGATTCGGACAGAAAAACTTGAGAGGAATGGTGCCGTTGAGAGGAAAAGGCACCTTTTTTAAAAACCGCTGAAATCAGGCTTTTTAAAGGCCCACCAGCATCAAAACAGCCGTAATGTACCAGACTATG
>CAADGI010000011.1 GCA_900696495.1 uncultured Alphaproteobacteria bacterium | reverse complement strand
TGCTTGAAAATCATTATGCTCATATCAAGTCGGATAGCGTTAAACGTGAACTTACAAAAGATATGAAATATGATGAAGCAGGGCAGATTCTCTTAGGTTAAAGCATGAAAGATATTTTCAAATCATTTCTCTCGCTTTTCTTCGTAGCATTATTTTTTAATGTGATGATGCCGATTCCGTTTGGCGTTCTCATGATGTTGCTTAATGGCTTTGGTTTTGAAGATGAAGCTTTTCCAATAGGTGCGCTGTGTGTATCTGCGGGATGTTTTATATGGGCTGTTTGGCAAATCATTCCAGATATTGCTGCGTACAATTTTCTTAAAGAACATAAAATATCAGTCGATGATATACGCAATTACAGAAGGGAATTAAGCAGTCGTTATAGGGGAACAATAAAAGAATCTTTGGAGAAGGCTTCAAATGGGAATTTATGAGGATACAAAGAGAGAATTAAAATCTGCGCTTTCTGAAATTGGAACGGCACGCAATGAATTAAATTCATGGTTCTCAAAAGAAAAAGAGCGTGTTTCTAAAGAAATTGGCATTCAAAGACGAGATGCGGATAGCTGGATTGCAGTTGAGAAGAATAAAATTTCTCAGGAAATTATTGCTCACAAATTAGAAATGTCTGAATTAGAAAAGCGATTAGATTTTTACAGGAAATCTATAGATAGGCTTGCACAAGAAAGACAGGTCGGCTTTGGCGTGCAATTGGTTTCGTACCTAATTGGTTCTCTAATCTTGCTTTGGGGATGCGTACTGTAGAAAAATATGAAGTATGAGTAAGAAAAAATGATTTTTTATAAGTTGGAACCAGATACTGCTGAAAAAGAAAGGAACATTTTACGGACTTTCTTTGATGCAATTATTAGTATGAATCCGCAGGACAATACGGTTAGCGACTCTAAAGCTGTTAGAGATGCAAAGAACAAGTTAAAAACTGCTCTGCGTGGTTCAAAATATAGATGTACTTGCGCTAAACGGACGTGGGGCGGTCCTTGCGAACTCTGCCAATCTAGTGATAATGAAGTGTACTCTTTGAGGAACTTTTTCAGGGTAATTCGTGATGCAAAAAAGCACAATTTAACTGGTAATGAAATTCAAGAGTTCATTGAAAACACTAAGAAACATGTAGCAGCATAAACATCAAAAATAGCGTTTTTCGCACTACAAACTTACTACAAATGAAAATATTACTCTTATGAATCAAATGCTTATATATACATGGACGATTGAGTGGGAGTGACATGAAATATTTTTATCTTTCGATCATGGCAATTTTTTTATGCCATTCGGCATATGCTGCAAGTGTTGAGGATAAATCTTTGAAGCCGTTGCCGCCTGAAATAGAAAAAGCGGTTCGCGCCTCAGGTATTTGGTATGGTATTGCTGATTGCAAATTTTTGGGAATGCCTTTTTTATTATCTGGTGATCAACCGCGTTCTGCGTATTTTGTTACGGTAGAAAGCAAATGCCTTGGAAATTCCGCCGGGAAAATTTTTATCATTGATGTTAGTGGAAATGAGCCATCAGTAATTATGAGAGGAGCGGCTCTTTCAGTTGAACCAGGAAAAGAAAAACATAACGGTTTAAATGATTTAAAAATTTCCATGGGCAATGCAGGTCACGCAATTGTTGAGTACTGGATGTTTGATGGTACACGCTATATCCAGGACGAAAACAGAAGATGGGATTTCCCAAATTGTGAAACTCAGAAGGACAACCCCGATAATCCGTTCGATTGTTCAGAAGCAAGCAAATAGATTCATGGTACAATAACCCATGTCCCTTAAAGCAAAATGGCAGGATTGGTTTGATAAGACGGTCGAGGAATGCTTCGTCCAGTTCGAGGGCGAGCGCATCCGCGCCGAAGGCGTCATTCGCGGCACCAATCCTGAATTCAGGGTGCAGTATAGAATCACGCTGACGCCCGACTGGGAATTCCGCGAGGCGGAAATCCAGAGCAAGGACGCCAAAGACGAAGGCAAGCAGATCTTCATCGCCTCCGACGGCAAGGGCAAATGGACCGATTACAAGAACCAGCGCATCGAGGGGCTGGAGGAGGCGGTCGATATCGATTTCATCCTGACGCCTTTCACCAACTCGCTCCCCGTCAAGCGTTTGCAGCTTCCCCGCGGCGAAAGCGCGGACATCACGGTGGCCAGCATCGCTTTCCCGAGCCTTGCTGTCACGCCGGACCAGCAGCGCTATACCTGCATCGAGCCGAACAGGCTCTACCGCTTCGATTCGCTGACGTCCGATTTCACCCAGGATATCGAATTCGACAGCGAGGGGCTTGTCGCTAACTATCCGCAGATGTTCAAGCGACTCTGACGTCATTCCAGCGAAAGCTGGAATCCATGGATAGGATAACTCAAAAATCAGATATTCGAGTTAAAGGATGAATGGATCCCGGCCTTCGCCGGGATGACAATGGGGGGCCGACAACTGGAGGATCAGATTTCCCTGTTCACGACTTCGCCGTTTTCATGCTCGTCGAGCAGGAACGCGAAAACATACTGGTTGTTTTCCTCGGGAAATTTCTCCGCCGTCTTCTCATAGGGCGCGGCGCCCTTGTAGATCTCCGGCCCGCGCGCAAGCTCCTGGATGTGCGCCTCGGCCAAAATCAGGATGCCTTCCGTGCTCATCACAGGCACGGGATAGGGGATGCCGCCGCCGCGCGCATCGTTCGCCTCGGCCTCGTCGGCCAGCCAGTGCGCGAATTCAAAATCATCTGCATGCCCGGCCCGGCGCTTGCGCGAGCGGATCCAGGATGCGGTGACAGGGGTCAAAGCCGGAATCATCTCGGCCATGAGCGGTTTCTCCTAAGCGTTTTCTATAAAGGCTATACGGAAGATCCAACGGTAATCCGCCGCAGAAGTTCAAAATTTATCTAAAATTCCCGTTAAATGACGCTTAAATTATTTACATAATTTTTAAAATGTTAAGCCGCGTGCTTTACGCTGAAAGTTGTGGCTTCGCGCAGAACGACACTGCGCCGCCACAGGTTCTGCCAGCTCTCGCAGGGCAGTGATTTCAAACGCGGCACAAGGCCGGATGAAACTTTAGACTGCGCCCTGAAAGGAGGGGCCACGACCATGATGGAAGAGCAGAAAGAAATGCTGAAGGCCGCGCTGGGCGCCATGAAGCAGCAATCATTCACGAGCGCTTACAAAAAGACGTTCAGCCTGTTCCGCGCCGACACCGACGCCTGGAAGGAACATGTTTTCCGCCTGCGCTATGATGTCTATTGCGAGGAAAATCTTTTCATCAACCCTGACTCGCACCCCGACAAGCTGGAGAGCGATTCCTACGATGACCGTTCCGAACATTATATCCTGCTTCACCGCCCGACTGCAAAAGTTGTGGGCACGGTGCGCGTGGTGCTGCCCAACGACGAGCAGCCCAGCCAGAGTTTCTCGGTGCAGGAGGTCTGCGATCATCCGTTGCTGAAGCAGGATTCGCGCGCCCTCACATTGTGCGAAATCTCCCGCTTCTGCATGGCGAGGAATTTCCGCAAGCGCGAACTGGACGGTTTCCTGCTGCCCGCCTACTACGACCAGGACATGGTCGAGACCAAGAAGACCGGCCATGTGAAATTCATCCGCCGTAAAATTCCATACGCCCCGCTGGCCCTCCTGGCAGGTGCGTTTGAATCGGCGCTGACGGCGCGCATCACGGACTGCGTCTGGATGGTCGAGCCGCGCCAGCTCTGGAGCCTCAAAAAAATCGGCATGAACTACCGCGTGCTCGGCCCTCATATCGACCACCATGGCGGCCTGCAGCCGGTGATCTTCAACATCGAGAACGTGCTGGACACCATGCATACCCAGAAGCCCCATTGCTGGGAGATCGTCTCGGACGAGGGCCGGATCCAGAAACTGGCCGACGAGCTGGTCCAGAACGACTGGCAGGATGCGCTGATCGAGGATTCCGCGCAGGCCCAGGCCGCCGACCGGACCGTGCTTTAATCAGCTGTCACCCCCGCGGCCTGCGAAGCAGGCTTAAACGGCGGGGGTCCACAAGGACGGCGGACCCCAAGGGTCCGCTGTCTTTTTTCCGGGTCCCCGTTCACGTTCGCTGACGCTCACTGCCGGGGATGACGATATGGGAGAATTCTTTGCATTTCCGCTGCGGATATGTATAAATACGGCGCTTCCACAGCCCTTTGAGCGGAGAATGCAAGGATATGACCCAGAAATCCAAAACGGGTAACGTAATCAATATCAAGACCGGCCTCGCCGAGATGCTGAAGGGCGGCGTCATCATGGACGTCGTCACGGCCGACCAGGCGAAGGTCGCCGAGGACGCCGGCGCGGTCGCGGTCATGGCGCTTGAGCGTGTGCCCTCCGACATCCGCAAGGCCGGGGGCGTCGCGCGCATGTCGCCGCCCGAACTCGTCCAGCAGATCATGGAAAGCGTTTCGATTCCCGTCATGGCGAAATGCCGCATCGGCCATTTTGCCGAGGCGCAGATTCTCGAGGCCATCGGCGTCGACTATATCGACGAGTCCGAAGTGCTCACCCCCGCCGACGAGGATTTTCACATCAACAAGCATGATTTCAAAGTGCCGTTCGTTTGCGGCGCGAAGAATTTAGGCGAAGCGCTGCGCCGCATCGGCGAGGGCGCGGCCCTGATGCGCACCAAGGGCGAACCGGGAACCGGCAATATCGTCGAGGCTGTTCGTCACTTGCGCGAAATCAACATGGAGATCAAGAAACTCACCGTCACCGATGACGCCGAACTAATGACGGCCGCGAAAAACCTCGCCGCGCCGTTCGAACTGGTGAAGATGGTGAAGGAACAGGGCCGCCTGCCCGTGCCGAACTTCGCGGCCGGCGGTATTGCAACGCCCGCCGACGCGGCGCTCTGCATGCAGCTCGGCGCGGAAACGGTTTTCGTCGGCTCCGGCATTTTCAAATCCGAAAACCCGGCGAAATTCGCGCAGGCGATCGTTAAGGCCACGACCCATTTCGACAACCCGAAGATCGTCCTCGAAGCCTCCAAGGGCCTCGGCACCGCGATGCCGGGCATCGAGATCGGCGCCATCGAAACCACGATGCGGATGGCCAACAGGGGTTGGTAATGGCCAAACCTGTTATTGGTGTCCTTGCATTACAAGGCGCGGTCGAACCTCACAGAAAACATATCGAAGCGGCGGGCGGCGAATTCCGCGCCGTCAAAACGCCCGGGCAGTTCGAGGATGTCGATGCCTTCATCCTGCCCGGCGGCGAAAGCACGACGATGCTAAAGCTGATCGAAACATTCGATCTTTGGGACAGCCTCAAAAAACAATTCGCCGAAAAACCTGTCTGGGGCATTTGCGCAGGATCGATCTTGATCGCGGAAAACGTCACCAGCCCGGCGCAAAAATCCTTCGGCCTTCTTCCTGTCACGGTTCAAAGAAACGCCTACGGCCGTCAGCTGCAGAGCAGCCATGCTGTTATCAACGGCTACGATATTTCACTGATCCGAGCGCCGGTGATTGCAAAGGTCGCCAATGACGTAACGGTGAAGGCCGAACATGAAGGCAAACCTGTGTGGGTGGAAAAGGGGCGCTACATGGCCACGACCTTCCACCCCGAACTCACGCTCGATTACCCCTCGCCGATGCACAGGGAATTTGTTAATCTCGTGCAGAATTACAAAAAAAAAGCGGCATAATGATCAGATATATCTCCACCCGTGGTGGCGGCTCACCGCAGAGTTTCGAGCAGGTCCTGCTGGCCGGGCTTGCGCCGGACGGCGGGCTATATGTGCCGGAAACATGGCCGAAGCTGGATTTCAAAAAGCTGAAGGGGAAATCCTATGTCGAAGTGGCGGAGGAAGTTATTTTCCCGTTCGTCGCGGAAAGTATCGACCGCGAGACGCTGCGCAAGATTTTAAACGAGACTTATGGCCCGGATGTGTTTCGTCACAGGGGTGTCACGCCGCTGCATAAAATTTCCGGCAATCTTTATGCGCTGGAACTGTTTCATGGGCCCACCATCGCCTTCAAGGATGTCGCGCTGCAGTTCCTTGGCCGCCTGTTCGATCATGTGCTGAAGAAAAATAACCGTCACGTCACTATCGTCGGTGCGACGTCCGGAGACACGGGCTCTGCAGCGATCGAGGGTTGCCGCCATTCGGACAATGTCGATATTTTCATCCTCTATCCGCAGGGCCGCGTTTCCGAGGTGCAGCGTCGCCAGATGACGACCGTGAACGCGCCGAACGTGCACAACATCGCGCTGCAAGGCACGTTCGATGACTGCCAGAACGCCGTCAAGGATATGTTCAACGATGCGAAATTCCGCGCCGAGATGAATCTCTCCGCGGTGAATTCCATCAACTGGGCGCGCATCGTCGCGCAGATCGTCTATTACGTGACGACGACGCTGGAGTTGGGCGAGGGTACGACATTCGTAGTACCGACGGGCAATTTTGGCAATGTCTTCGCTGGTTACTGCGCCAAGCAGATGGGCGTGCCGCTTAACCTCGCCATAGCCACCAACCGCAACGACATCCTGACGCGTTTTTTCGAAAGCGGTACGATGAAGGCGGAGGAAACGCACGCCTCGCTCAGCCCGTCGATGGATATCCAGATTTCCAGCAATTTCGAGCGCTACTTGTTTGACCTGTTCGGCCGCGATGCGAAAAAACTTTCCGCCGCGATGAATGAATTTAAAGAGAGCGGAAAATTTTCATTGCCGAAAGAACTGCATGAAAAAGCCCGCCGGGATTTCATCGCCGCGCGCACGGACGATTCCGAAACGCTCGCCACGATCAAAAAAATTCATGATGAAACAGGCTATATGCTCGACCCGCACACAGCGGTGGGAATAAAAGCCGCGCTGGAAATCGCGAAAACAGCAAAGGGCCCGGTCGTCACGCTGGCCACCGCCCACCCGGCCAAATTCCCGGACGCGGTGGAAAAGGCCACACGCATGCGCCCGGCGCTGCCCGCTCACCTGGCCGATCTTCTGAGCCGCCCCGAAAAGTTCGGGATTCTGCCCAATAACCTGCAAAAACTGCAGGAATTTATCCGCAAAAATGCCTGATTATACAGGGTCTTGGGCTTGCCTTTGATCCGGGCCTGCCTTATCTATAGACCCCATGTCCGATATCCAGTTTACGACACTCGACAACGGCCTCAGGGTCATCACCGACACGGTTTCCGACGTGCACAGCGTCGCGCTGGGCGTCTGGGTCAATGTCGGCACGCGCAACGAGGACCCGAGATATAACGGCGCCGCGCACATGGTCGAGCACATGCTGTTCAAGGGCACGCCGACCCGCAACACGCAGGAAATCGCCGAGATCGTCGAGGATGTCGGCGGGAATATCAATGCCTACACCAGCCGCGAGATGACCAGCTATCACATTCATCTCCTTAAAAACGACATGGGCATCGCGCTCGATGTACTGGCTGATATTTATCAGAACGCCATCATGCCGGAGGACGAGTTGGAGCGGGAGCGCCATGTTATCCTGCAGGAAATCGGCATGTGCAACGACACGCCCGATGAACTCGTCTTCGATAATTATTACGAGCGCGCCTATCCCGGCCAGACGCTCGGCGCGCCGATCCTCGGCAAGGTTTCGGATATTTCCAACATGCAGCGCGCCGCGCTCAGCGATTACATCGAGCGTTATTACACGCCGCAGCGCACCGTGATTTCCGCCGCCGGAAATCTGGACCATCAGGATTTTGTCGCGCGCGTGGAAAATCTGTTCCGCAAGCTGCCTGCCGACAAGCCTTATGAGCGTATTGCCGCTGATTACAAGGGCGGTGAAATCCGCATCGACAAGGAGCTGGAGCAAAGCCATTTCGTACTGGGTTTCGAAGGCGTTTCGCGCCTCGGGCCGGATTATTACGCCGCGCAGACATTGTCGACGCTGCTTGGCGGCGGCATGTCCTCGCGGCTGTTCCAGGAAATCCGCGAAAAGCGCGGGCTGGTTTATTCGATTTATTCCTTCCATTCAGGATTTACTGACAGCGGCCAGTTCGCGATTTATGCCGGCACGGGACCGGAGGATCTGAAAGAGCTGGTCCCAGTGGTATGCGATGAAGTCCTGCGCGTGGGCGAGAGCCTGACCGCGGCAGAGATCGAGCGTGCCAAGGCGCAGATCAAATCCGGCATTCTCATCGGGCAGGAATCGATGATGACCCGCGCCGACCAGCAGGCTAAATATCTCGTCTATCGTAACCAGCCGGTCGATATCGGTTACATCATCAACATGATTGATTGCGTGGATACGAACGCGGTGCGGAATGTGGCCGAGAAAATTTTCTCCACGCGCCCGACCATCTCGGCGCTTGGGCCGCTGAAAAACCTTGAAAGCTACGAGAAGATCGAAAAGCGGCTGCGCGCCTAAGTTCAGGATTTCAAGCGCGGCCTGATTCCGAAGACAGTCTGCCAGGCTCGACGCCGAGCTTTTGCACGGCCAGATCCCATTTATCTTCCGGATCGGCATGGAAAATAATGGCCGGGTCGGGATCGCAAACCAGCCATGAGTTATGCTGAATCTCTTGGTCCAGCTGCCCCGGCCCCCAGCCCGCATAGCCGAGAATGAACAGCAGATGATCCGGGCCGCCGCCGCCCGCGATGATTTTCAGCGCCTCGACAGTTCCGGTTATGCCGTAAAAATCCCCCACAGGGACCGTGTCTTTCTGGTTGAAATCGCGCGAATGCAGAATGAAGCCGCGCGCGCCTTCGACCGGGCCGCCGCACATGACAGGCGTATTGAATTTGTTGATATCGATTTTTATATCCGACGAAATTTTAAGCTGGTCCATCAGGCTGGAAAATTCGATCCCCGGCAGCGTGTGATTGACGACTAGTCCCATCGCGCCTTTTTCATCATGCGCGCACATGAAAATCACGGCGCGGTAAAAACGCGGGTCGCCCAGGCCCGGCATGGCGAGCAGGAGTTTCCCCGTAAGGCTGTGTTCTGAATTGCGGTTCATGCTGTAAGTAAGCCAGAAGAAAAAAGGAATGTCAAAGTCTATAGATTTTCAGTGTTTCCGCGACAACCTTGTCGATGCCGAATTCGCGCTCGGCGAGGGTGCGGCCCGCCGATTCCATTTTTTTCCTTAAGTCATAATTTTTGAGAATGGATTCGACAGCGTCCGCGGTTGCTTCTGCATTTTTCACCGGCACCAGCAAACCGGTTTCGTTATAGATGACCGCCTCGCGGCAACCCGGGTGATCGGTGGTGACAACCGCCTTGCCGGATGCAGCGGCTTCGAGCAGGACGCGCGGAATTCCCTCGCGATACCATGAGGGGTAAACGACGAGCGTGGCGCGTGCATAGAGCGCGGGCATGTCATCGACGCGCCCGATCCATTCAACATTGGTGCCGGCCACCATGCGCTCCATTTCGACCTTTGTAATGGCGAGGGGGTTATGCTCGGTGACGCCGCCGGCTATCTGGAAACGCGCGAAAATTCGCCGTTTTCTGAGGATTTCAGCCATGGCGATGAAGATCGATATGCCCTTGTCATGCACGAGGCGCGTGGGCATCAGGACAAGCGGCGGATCGGATTCAGTGTTATTTCGCGGCGAAAATTTTTGCAGGTCAACACCGGAGCCGCGGATAAGGACAGAATTTTCCGCGCGCAAGAAATTTTTGCGGATGAGGATTTGCATGTCGTCGGTGTTTTGAAATGTCACCGTCTCAGCTTTGTGCAGCGCATGTTTCAAAAACGGCGCGGCGATACAAAGGAGAATTTTTGATTTAATACCGCTATCCGAAAATAAATAACCAAGCCCGGCGATCGTAAAAACATGTCTTGTATTTTTCGCGCGGCATGCTGCAAGCCCTGCCAGCAGGGAATATTTTAGCGTAAAGGTGTGGGCGATATCCGGTTTAAGATTACGCAATAATTTTTTGATCGCAAAAATATTTTTAACTGCTGCAGAAGTCGAAAATCCGTTTCGTGCTGGCGGAAGATCATGGCCGTGAAATCCGAATTCCTTCAGTTTTGAATCGCGGGCCGCTCCCGGCGCCGCGAGGTGAACCTCACATCCTTTTTCTTTTACGGCCAGGGCGAGCGGCAGGCGCGACGACCAGAAATCATTTGTCTCGGCGAGGATATAAAGGAGCTTCATGTCAGGCCTTTCATCCAGCGCTCATGCCATGCCTGGAACATCAGCACGGTCCAGAGTTTCTGCGCGTTTGAGCCGCGTCCGGCGAGATGATCGGTCCACGCCGCGCGGATGACGGATGCGTCGAGAAGCCCGGAATTTTCAAGTTTTCGGGCCGAGAGCAGATCTTCCGCCCAATCCTTGAGCGGCCCGCGCAGCCATTCACCGACCGGGACGCTGAAGCCCTGCTTGGGCCGCTCGAATAATTCCTCGGGCACATGGCGCTTCAGAACCTGCCGCAGCAGCCATTTGCCTTTTCCGTCGCGGATTTTGAATCGGGCGGGCAGGCGCCACGCATATTCATAGATACGGCGGTCGAGCAGCGGCGCGCGCGCTTCTAATGATGACGTCATGCTGGCGCGGTCGACTTTGGTCAGGATATCGCCGGGCAAATAAAAAAGCGTGTCCCAGTACATCATCTTTTCGGCGAAGGAAAGACCGGCGGGCGGCTGAAAGGCGCTGTCGGACAAAATCGTTTTCGCCTGCACCGGATTTTTCATTGGCGGTTCATGCCACGCGCTGAGAAGATTCTGATAGATTTCCTCCTGCGTGTTCATGCTCAGGAAATTCGCGGCCTTGTGCATTAATGTCCCGGCCTGTGGACGCGATTTGATCAGCGCATCCCAGCGCTCCGGCGGAAGTTTTTTGATCGCGGCCCCGACGGCGGCACGGACGGGCTTCGGCAGGAATTTAATGCGGTTCCACAGCGCGCTGCCCGTGACGTGGCGGTTATAACCGCCCAGCATTTCATCGCCGCCGTCACCCGAAAGGGCGACCGTCACATCACGCCGCGCGAATTCAGATATTAAATAAGTCGGAATAGCCGACATATCGGCAAATGGCTCGTCATAAATTTCCGGCAGTTGCGGAATGACATTCAGCGCATCCTGCGCGGTCAGGTAAAGCTCATGATGATCAGTATTCAGGTGCGTCGAGATTTTAGAGGCGTGTGCAGCTTCGTCAAATCCTGCTTCACGGAAACCGATCGTGTAGGTTTTTACCGGTTGACCTGACTGGTGCTGCATGAGCGCAACGACGCTGGAACTGTCGATTCCGCCCGATAGAAACGCGCCCAGCGGCACGTCGGAAATCATTCGTTCGCGCACGCAGTCTTTCAGCAATTCTTCAAATTCGTCGATGACGGTTTCATCATTTGCATGAATTCGTTTTGAAAATGAGTCTTCTAAAACGCGCGTATGCTGCCAGTAGGCCTCCATGCTCGTACTTAAATTCGCGCCCGCCTCAAGATTCTCGAGGGATAATGTCAGCCGCCCGCCTGCCGGCAGGCTCCACGCATTTTTGTAAATGCAGGCAGGCGAGGGGAGAAACCCGTACTGCAAATAAAGAGAGAGAGCCTTAGGGTTCAGCGCACTTTCAAAATCCGGGTGCGCGCGCAGGGCCTTAAGTTCCGAGCCGAAAACCAGCGCGTCTTTCGCCCAGCCGATATAAAGCGGTTTCTTGCCGAGACGGTCCCGCGCGAAATGAATTCGGCGTTCCTTTTTATCCCAGACGGCGAACGCGAACATGCCGTTTATTTTTTGCAGCGTCTGGTTAAGGCCCCAATACTCAGCCGCGGCGAGAATGACTTCGGTGTCGCTGCGCCCGCGAAAATTGACGCCCGCGCGTTCAAGCTCCTTCCGCAGCTCCAGGAAATTATAAATCTCGCCGTTGAAGACAATCGTGTAACGCCCGGTCGCCGAATTCATCGGCTGGCGGCCTTCGGCAGAAAGATCGATGATGGCGAGCCTGCGGAATGCGAACACAACCGGCGTTTCATCATCCATCCAGATCTGGCCGTCATCCGGCCCGCGGTGGCGCAGCGTATCGGCCATGGCCCGCGCGCGCGCCTGCATGTCGGAGCGTTGCGCCTGTGAGGATGTATTAATAAAGCCTGTAAAACCGCACATTGTGGTCTATATTTATTCCCTGGTTAATCTGGTAAAATGTTTATATCAGGACAGAGGGTGCCCGCCTACGGGCAAATAAAGGTGTAAATCCGCATGGATATTGATCTTTTATTCACGGGCGAAGGGGAAGCCGGGTTGATCGCCAACGGCAATTTCGTCAAAAAAGCCATCGGCGTCGTTCTCGACAACAAGAGCGGCATCCTGACCCTTGAATATGCCGATTCCGATTACCTTGAATTCAACATCCCGGTCGAAAGCGATTTTTTCGCGGCGCTCGACGCCAATGCGCAAATCCATGTCGGCGCGATTAAAAACGGCAACATCGCGCAGGCCTACCAGGTGCCGCTGATGTTCCTGGATGATCCTTATCGCGGCGAAATGCTGCGCCCGGGGCGCGAAGCGGCAAATCCGCTGCAGGCCTTCAATAATTTCGTCAAGCGTTGCGCCATGGGCCAGCCTGTGCACCGCGACGATCTCGGCGATGAAAAAACCATGGGCTGCGTTCTCGGCGCCGCCAGCCCGGCGAATCTGCAATTCGCGCCGCACCTCGCACGGCGCCATGCGCTCGAGGCGGGGCACAAGATTATTCCCAATCTCAATGTGCCGCATATCCATGGGCCGGGTTTAGGCACCAGCAGTCCCGGCGGGCGCTCCATGTATCAGCAGCCTACGAAAAAAGAAGACGACGAATAATTACTCGCTCGCGGCCGGTTCGGTGGCCTTTTCGTCTTTGGATTCTTCTTTAGGCTCTTCTTTTGTGTTTTCCTTGGCCTGTTTTTCTTTTTCACGGCGAATGATGCGCCATTCGGAAACGTTTTTCTCATGCTCGGAAAGCGTTTCCGAGAAAGTATGTCCGCCTTTACCATCGGCAACGAAGTAAATGAAATTATGTTCTTCCGGTTGCAGCGCGGCCTCGAGCGAGGCGCGGCCCGGGTTGGCGATCGGCCCCGGCGGCAGGCCGGGATGCAAATACGTGTTATAGGGTGAATCGAATTCAAGGTCTTTCTTTAGCAGGCGGCGGCCCAGCGGCCCTTTGCCTTCGTTCTTCGGTTTGCCGTCCGTGATCGCGTAGATAACGGTCGGGTCGGTCTGTAGCGCGATGCCTTTTCGCAGGCGGTTGATGAAAACACCGGCGACGCGTTTTCTTTCTGAGGGTACGCCAGTTTCCTTTTCGATGATGGAGGCGAGAATGACGGCTTCCTCTTTCGTGCTGAAGGGAAGGTTCTCCGCGCGGTTCGGCCACAATTCCTCGATCGCCTTGGTCATGTCACCCTGCATGCGGGTGATGACGTCCTGCTTGTTTTCTTTAAGGCGGTAATCGTAGGTCTCGGGCAGGAGCGATCCTTCCGGCGGGATGTTCGACACCGTACCTTCGAGATCATCCAGCTTGTTAATGAGATTGACGATTTCAAAAGAGGTCAACCCTTCGCGGATCGTGATGCGGCGGCCGTAAATACGCCCGTCGCGGATCATCTGCATGATATCGCTGGCGCTGGCGGCGGGCAGGATTTCGTATTCGCCGGCCTTCATATCGCCCTGCGCGCCGAGAATTGTAGTACCGAACAGGAAAATGAAATCGTTATTGATGGCACCTGCTGTTTCAAGCTGTGCCGCGATGGCGCGCAGGCCCGAGCCGCTCGGAATTTCGATCAGCATCGGTTCTTTTACCGGGCCGGGCTTCTGGAATTGCCAGGCCGCCCACCAGAAGGCCAGCGCCGAAAGTACGACGCCAAGCGTGGCGGTAAAAACCAACCCGCCCAGGAACCATTGCTGCGATTTTTTCATCTTATACGGACCGTACGATCAGGCTGGCATTTGTGCCGCCGAAACCGAATGAATTCGAAAGGGCAACTTTGACTTTTTTCTGCTTGGCCGTCTTCGGCACTAGGTCGACACCCTTGCACGCTTCCGAAACATTTTCGAGGTTGAGCGTCGGCGGCAAAACGCCGGTTTCGACCGCCTTGATCGAGTAAATCGCCTCGACCGCGCCCGCTGCGCCGAGCAAATGGCCGATAGCGGATTTCGTCGAGGACATGGAAATTTTGTCGAGTGAATTTGCGAACATTCTTTTGACCGCGCCGCATTCAATGGCGTCGCCTACCGGCGTCGAGGTGCCGTGCGCGTTGATGTAATCAACGTCTTCAGGATTGATCTTCGCGCGTTTCAGCGCGGCCTGCATGGCGCGGTAGCCGCCATTGCCGTCTTCCGGCGGCGAGGTGATATGAAACGCATCGCCCGACAGCCCATAACCGATGACTTCCGCATAAATTTTTGCGCCGCGCTTTTTCGCATGCTCGTATTCTTCGAGGATGACAATCCCTGCGCCTTCCGCAATCACGAAACCATCACGGCCATCATCGAACGGGCGCGAGGCTTCGCCGGGACGGTCGTTGTAGCCTGTAGAAAGCGCGCGCGCGGCGGCGAAACTTGCGACGCCTAAACGATTGACTGCCGCTTCCGCGCCGCCCGCGACCATGACGTCTGCGTCATCGAACGCAATCAGGCGCGCCGCGTCGCCAATCGCATGCGTGCCGGTGGCGCAGGCCGTGACGACGGAGTGGTTTGGTCCGCGGAATCCGTATTTGATCGAGACAAGGCCCGAGGCGAGGTTGATGAGTTGCGCCGGGACGGTGAAGGGCGACAGGCGTCGTGGCCCGCGCTCATTCAGCGTAATCGATGCTTCATAGGTCGTGCCGAGGCCGCCGATACCGGAGCCGACCAACACGCCGGTGCGATTCAGGCTTTCCTCATCGGTGGGCTTCCAGCCAGCGTCTTCAAGCGCTTCCTGGGCGGCGGCCATGCCGAACGTGATGAACGTGTCGGTTTTGCGTTGCTCCTTCGGCTCCATGAACAGGTTGACGTTGAACGTGCCGTCCTTAGGATTTTGGTCCTCTGTGCGTGGTACGATGCCCGCGATGTGCGATGAAATATCGGTAAGATCGAAAGACTCGATTTTGCGGATGCCGCTTTTGCCGGCGGTGATGGCAGCCCAGTTATGCGCAACGCCGAAACCCAGCGGCGACACAATTCCCATGCCTGTGACTACAACGCGTCTCATGATAGTGATTTAGTTATCCAGTTATTTAGTGATCTGCACAAAATAATATAGTGATTCAGTTTCAATAACCAAATCACTATATCACTATATCACTAAAAGACTATTCCGAGGCGTTGTCTTTGATGAACTTGATCGCATCGCCGACAGTCTGGATTTTTTCGGCGGCATCATCCGGAATTTCAACGCTGAATTCCTCTTCGAACGCCATGACCAGCTCAACCGTATCGAGCGAGTCGGCACCGAGGTCGTCAATGAAACTTGCGCCCTCTGAAACTTTATCTGCGTCCACCCCGAGATGTTCGACAACAATCTTCTTCACGCGTTCTGCAATGTCACTCATCACAATTCCCTATGTTTTATTATGAAATTTATTCGATACGAACGGGACTTTACCAGCCCTGAAACGCTTTGCAAGTCTTTTATGGAGTTAACAGAATTCCTAAATATTACAAGGCGTTTTCAGGCGAAAAGACGCTCGCGTATGTGGATAAGCGACGTGAAAATCTCTGCTGCCCCGGCCTTTTTCAACTTCTCGGCGTAGCCGCTTTGATCCGTGTGCGTACCGACAAAACCGAAGGTTTCCATCCCCGCGGCAACCGCGCCGGTGACGCCCGCGACGCTGTCTTCGATCACCAGGCATTTATTAATTTGCGCATTCAGCCGCTCCGCCGCCAGCAGGAAAAGATCCGGCGCGGGCTTGGGGTTCGGCGCCATGAGGCCGGTGAATATGTAACTCTCCTCGAAATATTTTTTGACGCCTGCCATTTCGAGAGATGAAAGAACATTGTCGCGTTGGCCGTTCGAGACCACGCAAATTTTCATTCTTTTCGACATTTCTTCCACCAATTCCAGCGCGCCGGGAATGGTTTTCATTTGCTCAGGCGCGAGTTTATCGACCAGCGCGATATAACGCTCGATCGTATCGGCTGGAAAAACATGGCCGGTTTCTTTTGAAATGCCGTCGAGGATATGTTTGAGGCGAAGCCCGACGAAATGCTCAAACGCATAATCCATGTCGTATTGCGTGAGGCCTTCCCCGTGCAGCAACTGGATGGTCGCGTAATTATTCAAATATTCGGAATCAACGAGCGTGCCGTCGCAATCGAAAATAAGCAGATCGAAATCGTCCATCAGATCATCGCCAGCCCGCCATTCACGTGAATGGTCTGGCCGGTGACATATTGCGCTTCATCGCTCGCGAGATAGACGGCAGCAGCGGCGATATCTTCCGAGCTTCCCATCTTGCCTGCCGGGATGTTCGCGGTGATGCGGTCCTTCTGGTCGTCGTTCAGCGCGTCCGTCATAGCGGTCGCAATAAAGCCGGGCGCAATACAGTTCACGGTGATATTACGCGACGCGATTTCCTGCGCCATCGCTTTGCTCCAGCCGATCATGCCGGCCTTGGAGGCAACGTAATTGCACTGGCCGGGGTTGCCGGTGACGCCGACGACTGACGCGACGTTGATGATGCGGCCCCAGCGGCGCTTCATCATGCCGCGTTGTAACGCCTGCGCGAGTTTGAAAGTCGAGGTCATGTTGACGTTGACGACCTCGTTCCATTCATCGTCCTTCATGCGCATCGAAAGATTGTCGCGCGTCAGGCCTGCGTTGTTCACGAGGATATCGACCTGGCCCATCGCTTCTTCAGCGCGCTTGGCGAGGTCGGCAGCCGCTTCGCCCGAGGAAAGGTCGGCGGCCAAAACAGAAACCCGGTCGCCAAGCTCGGCGGCCAGCGCTTTTAACTTCTCCTCGTTCCGGCCCGAGATGCCGACATGGGCTCCCTGCGCGTGCAGCGCTCTGGCTACTGCGCCGCCGATGCCGCCCGTGGCGCCTGTAACGAGTGCTTTTTTGCCGGTCAGATTGAACATTTATGGCCCCTTTTCTGGTCAAAATCAGGGGCATTATAGGGAGTTTTTACGGGATGTTAAGGCTTTTCGGCGACACTAAACCTCAGGACTATCAGGGGTTTAAACGATGGCAAAAGCCACGCAGACTAAAACCGAAGCGAAATACTGTTCCGTGGATTCAATCATCCTCGGCAACATCGTCAAGGATTTCAGGCCGGATGAAATCGGCCTCAGCAAGGCGTGGGAGGAATTCTACCTTGCCTGCCAGGCGGCGAACGCCAGCCACGAATTGCTGCGCGCCATTCACGACATCAAGGAATCCATCGAGGATGCCGAACAATGCGCATGATGCTCACCGTTCCGGCCAACGCGCTTTTCGAACTCAGAAAAAGTTCAGGTGAACTCAGCAAGATCGCCGGCGGCTATTTTGATGCGGGAAATGAATCGACGGGCACGGCCTTGAAAGCAACGTCTGAAACTCTCCGCGAATTGAAGCTCTAAAAACAATGTCACCCCCGCGAAGGCGGGGGTCTGGTCTTTTTTTGCCGGATGCCCGCCTGCGCGGGCATGACATTAGGAGTTTAATTTCTGAATAAGCGCCTCGATCTGCCCCGGGCTGGAAACGCTGTCGACGGCGATGTCCTTGTCGATGCGTTTGACCAGTCCGTTAAGAACTTTGCCCGCGCCAAGTTCGATCATTTCCGTGACGCCCTGCGTTTTCATCCAGAGCACGGACTCGCGCCAGCGCACCATGCCCGTGATCTGCTCGACCAGTAATTGCTTGATCTGCGCCGGATCTGTAACGGATTGCGCGGTAACGTTGGAAACGACGGCGGGCGAGGGCGCTTTCAGATTGGTTTCGGCGAGGGCGCTTTCCATGGCTTTCGCGGCGGGCTCCATCAGCGAGCAGTGAAAGGGCGCGGAGACGGGAAGCAGGATCGCGCGCTTCGCGCCGCGCTCGGTGGCGAGGGCAATCGCTTTTTCGACGGCCTCTTTTTTGCCGCTGATGACGACCTGCCCGATGGAATTGTCGTTCGCGACCTCGCTGCCGGAATCTTTTGCGACCTGGAACACTTCTTCAAATGTCGGACCCAGAACCGCCGCCATCGCGCCGACACCGACCGGGACGGCTTTCTGCATCGACTGGCCGCGCAAGTTCAAAAGTTTCGCGGTGATGGGAATGTCGAGCGAACCGGCGGCCGTCAGCGCGGAATATTCGCCGAGGCTGTGCCCGGCCACGAATGCGGATTTTTTCGCGAGGTCGATGCCTCCTTGCTTCTGCAACACACGCACGACCGCCATCGAAACCGCCATCAAAGCGGGCTGGGTGTTTTCGGTGAGGTTGAGGTCGCCCTCCGGTCCCTCGAAGATGATTGTGCTTAAGTTTTTGCCCAGCGATTCGTCGATTTCCCCGAAAACGTCCCTGGCCTCGGCAAAGGCGTCATATAAATCCCGGCCCATACCCACAGCCTGCGAACCTTGCCCGGGAAAGATGAATGCGCGTGTCATTTTGCCTCAACTTATTGTGTTTAAACGAAGAAATTTGAAATAATATTACAAATACTAATTTATCAGAGTCATTTAATTTCGCGGCGCACCATAAATTCGTTAGAAAAATTTTGCGATTTTCATGGCCGTATGAAACTATCAAACATCAAAGTACGGCTGATTTAGCAGAAGGATTGCTGCTTTCAAAGGGGGGAATTTCCGGATCAGCCTCCCGGGACTGCGTTTTAAAGACAAAAAGCTTTTAACAGGGGATTTATTGTGAGCCTATCCGTCCATCAAAGGATACGCATTCTTATTGAACAGACGAACGACGCGTTCGCCTGCTATGACGCGGTTAACGCTGATTATGCCGAGTTTGCCACCCTTGCTCTTTCGGACTTCAAGGACGCCCTCGAAAACCCCAATTTGACCCGCGGCCAGCTCACCCAGATGCTGCGCCGGGGCATGGTCAAGCACCAGGACAAGACCCCAGGTTCATGGTCCGCCTTCATGGCCGCCCATATCGCCCGGGCCGCCAATCTCGGCGTTGCCCCGGAAGGCGGCTTTTACCGCTCCGTCCAGGACGAATAATCCCCCCTGAAAATACCGCCAGAAAACCCTTGCTTTTGAACCCCGAAAGGGGCTAAAACCCCTCATCTTTCAGCCATGGCTGGATTATATAACCTCGCCGTCAGCGATTGTGCTGCCGGCTTTCCCCGAAGATTAACGGGGGTCATAAACCGAGAGGAGCATGAAAATGCCAATCTATGAAACCGTGTTTATCGCGCGGCAGGACCTGACGGAAGCGCAGGTCAAAGACCTCACCGATAAATTCTCCAAGATCGTCACCGATCTGAAGGGAAAAATTCTGAAGACCGAATACTGGGGCCTGCGCACGCTCGCCTACAGAATTAAAAAAGCCCGCAAGGCGCATTACGTGCTGATCGAAACGGACGCCGCCGGCGAAGCCGTCATCGAGCTCGAGCGTAACCTTCGCCTGCACGAAGACATCATGCGCAGCCTGACCATTCGCCGCAACGCGCCCTCAAAAGCGCAGTCCGCGATCCTCGACAAAGAGAAGCGCTATGATGAAGAAAGGGAGGCTGCGTAATGAGCACCGAACAATCAAACGTAAAACGTCCGTTTTTCCGCCGTCGCAAGACGTGCCCGTTCTCCGGCCCGAATGCGCCCGAGATCGACTGGAAAGATTTGCGCATGCTGAACCGCTACATCTCCGAGCGCGGCAAGGTCATCCCGAGCCGCATCACCGCCGTTTCGCAAAAGAAACAGCGCGAGCTCGCGAAAGCGATCAAGCAGGCCCGCTTCATGGCGATCCTGCCTTATGTTCGCACCGAGAGCGAAGGCGGCCAGCGTCCCTTTAACAAGGGTCCGAGAGAGTACGGCTCCCGTGGCGACCGCGACGGCGCGCCGCGCGATCGCGCTCCCCGTGACCGCGAATAAGGCCAGAGAGAAGGAATCAGACAATGGCTACACAAGTCGTATTGTTAGAACGCGTTGAAAACCTGGGCAACATGGGCGATGTCGTCTCTGTCCGTCCCGGCTATGCGCGTAATTACCTGCTGCCGCAGAAAAAAGCCCTGCGCGCCAGCAAGGAAAACATCGCGTATTTCGAGGCCCAGAAAAAAGTCCTGGCCGCCGAGAACGACAAGCGCCGCACGGTCGCCGAGAAAGTCGCCAAGAAACTGGACGGCATCAAGGCGCCGCTCATCCGCCAGGCGTCCGAAGCCGGACAGCTTTACGGGTCGGTCACGTCGCGCGACATCGCCGAGCAGGTTTCCGCCGCATCCGGCGAGAAGCTCGAACGTTCGATGGTTCAGATGAACCAGAACTTCAAATCGATCGGTTTGTTTAATGTCGATATCGTCCTCCACCCCGAGGTGAAGGTATCGGTCGTCGTCAACATCGCCCGCAGCGCCGAAGAAGCCGAAACGCAGGCGAAAACCGGCAAGGCGCTCATCGCTGATGAAAGCCAGGCCGGCCGCAAGAAAGCCGAGGAGTCGAATGAAGACGCCTTGGCCGGCGTGCTGGAAGCCGACGCTCTCGAGGCGACCCGCGAACGCGAAGCCGCTGAAACGGCTGAAGAGTCCGAGGAGGCCGCTGAATCGGCTGCCAAATCCAAGGCCCGCGCCGAGCGTAAAAAAGCCCGCAAGTCCGATGAGGCCGAAGCAGGCGACGCTGAAGAAAACGCAGAGGAATAAAGTTTTAACCACAGCGTCCACAGCGAATACACAGGCGACTTTTCCGCAAGAAGCGCTGTGATTTCGCCTGTGGCCGCTGTGGTTTTACTTAATCCATCCCCGCTATTCACATCTGGTAATAAACAAAATCTGGAATTTGTAATTTCGGTCCTGCTAGACTCCGGTTCATGGTTCAATATGCCACTTTAAAAAAGCCGCTGGTCGAAAGCGGCGACAAGCCTTCATATCGCCTCTTGCCGCACAACCAGGATGCCGAGCAGGCATTGCTTGGTGCATTGCTCGTCGATAACCGCGTCTTTGAAAAGATCGGCGATTTCTTGAAGGCCGCGCATTTTTTTCTGCCTGCCCATCAGAGAATTTTCGAAGCGATCATCAAGATGATCGACCGCGGCCAGACCGCGTCTCCGGTCACGCTTAAAAATTATTTCGAGAAGGACGATGATCTCAAGGATGTCGGCGGCGCGGAATATCTGGCCGATCTCGCCGCCAGTGTCGTCAGCGTCATCAACGCGCAGGATTACGCGCGCACGATCTATGACCTGCATCTCAAGCGCGAGCTGATTTCCATTGGCGAGGAAGTCGTCAATGATGCGTTCGATCATGATATTGACGTCGCCGCGACCGACACGATTGAAAAAGCCGAAGCGCGGCTGTTTGAACTTGCTGAAACCGGGGAAGTGCGGGGCAACTTTGTCACGCTGCGCTCGTCCGTTCTCGCCGCTATCGAACACGCGGAAAAAGCCTACAAATCAGACGGCAACGTCACCGGCGTCACCACGGGCCTGATCGACATCGATAAAATCCTGGGCGGTCTGCAAAATTCCGATCTGCTCATTCTCGCCGGACGACCATCGATGGGCAAAACCGCGCTCGCGACCAACATCGCGTTTGCCGCCGCCAACAAATTCGCCGAAACCGGCGGCGCTGAAGGCGCGATTGTCGGCTTCTTCAGCCTCGAGATGTCATCCGACCAGCTCGCGGCGCGTATTCTCGCCGACCAGTCGAACATCGCCAGCGATGCCATCCGCAAGGGCACCATCAAGCAGGATGATTTCCGCGCCTTCGCCGAGGCCTCGCAGCGCCTCAGCCAGGTTCCGCTTTATATCGACGATACGCCCGGCCTTTCGATCAGCGCGATCAGAACGCGCGCGCGGCGGTTGAAACGCCAGCACGGTCTCGGCCTGCTGGTCGTCGACTACCTGCAGCTCCTGCGCGGCACGGGATCGAAACAGGGGTTGGATAACCGCGTGCAGGAGGTTTCCGAGATCACGCGCGGGTTAAAAGCAATTGCAAAGGAACTTGCCATCCCCGTGCTGGCGCTCTCGCAGTTATCAAGACAAGTCGAGCAGCGCGAGGACAAACGCCCGCAGCTTTCCGACCTTCGGGAATCCGGCTCTATCGAACAGGACGCCGATGTCGTCATGTTCGTCTACCGCGAGGAATATTATCTAAGCCGCGCCGAGCCCGAGCCCGGCACCGAGAAACACATGAAATGGCAGGAACGCTGCGACAAGGCGATGAATATCGGCGAATGCATCGTCGCCAAGGCGCGTCACGGTCCCATCGGCACGGTGCGCCTGCAGTTCAATCCGACCTTCACGCGCTTTTCCGACCTCGCGCACCAGGGACAATACGAAGACCGGTATTAAAAAAGGGAGCCGCGACGGCTCCCTTTTCGTGATTTCCATTTTCTATTTATGCTTCATAGGATCAATTTTCGGACCGCCGACGCCTGCACCGACTAAAGTCGTGTCGGGAGTTGATGCTTCGGAGAATTGTCCTTTGGCAAGGCCCGCCGAACCTTCAAGACCGCGGCGCAGCGCCGTCTTGAGTTCCTCGTTGGTAAGACCGTTGCGGTCCGTATCCATTTCGCTCAAAGAATGAATGCCGTTTTTCTCAAGACCTTTCTTGATTTCATCAAGGCTCAGCATGCCGTCTTTGTTGAGGTCGTAATGTTTGGCAACTTCGATTTCCACGCCGCCTTCACCGGCCTTCAAGATTGCATCGTCAATACCGAACCATTTGGAGAATGTGCTGGTCAGCGCCATGCGTCCGGCTTTTTCACCGTACACGGCACCCAGAAACCCTAAGCCTGCGCCAGCGGCTACACCTATAGCCGCGCCTGGAACAGCGCCGACGCCGCCGAACCAGAAACCGATTCCGGCTCCTATGGCCATGCCTGTTGCCGCGCCTGCAGCAGCCCCGGTAGCGCCAGCAGCCCGTCCGGCATCGCCCTTGCGGCGGCCAAGTTCAAGCTCGACTCCGGTGGAAATAACCTGAGTACCTACGGCAATCGGGGTTGCTAATCTGCTTCCCGTTTTGATTTTGCCAGCGACCTTTGACGCCGTCTCAAGTGTTTCCTCGATTGCGAGACTGCGGACAACTCCAACGGCTTTGGCAGCTGCTTTGCTTTCTTGCGCGGCCTGTGCAATTTTTGTGGCCTGGCGTATTTCCACGCTGTCCGCGACGATACCGGTAACGTCGGCAGCCGCGCCGGTTGCGGCCAGACTGAATTGATCTTTAAAATCCTGACGTCCTTCAACAGTCATGGTGCGGCCGAAGAGGCTCCATGAGCCCAATCCTATACCGATGCCGCGTCCGAATTTCACGTCATTGAACGCTGTTGCCGGTTGCCACGGCTTAAGAACATCGCCGGGACGAGCGGAAGTATGGCTGTATCTTTCGCCATTATGCGCGGCGCGTTTGGCGTCAAGATTTGTTCTCTCGGTATGGAGATTATCTTGCTCCGAAGCCAGCGCGCGGGATTTTTCTACATAATCTTTCGGTTTTAAACCGCTCTTTTCCCGCTCCAGTTCACGTGAACGTTTTTCCAGATCTTCTTGCTTCTCATAAAGCTTTTTCTGTTCGGCATCGAGGGCTTTTTCGCGTTGTTCATATCTTTTCAATGCTTGAGTATAAGAGTCTGAATGTTCGCCAAGCGCTGTTTCCCGGGCTGTGAGCTGAGCCTTTTTGGTGTCGATATCCAGCTGCATATCTTCGATTTTTTTAAGCTGGTTTTGTTCGCTGCTGGATAGCGGCCTGTCAGTAGGAAGCTTGAATTTAGCTTTCGCTCGCTTGAGCTTCTCTTCTTCGACTTCTATTTTTTCACTCTCTTTCCCAAGCTTCTGATACTCTTTTGCAAGCTGCTTTTTCGCTTCAGCCAGGGCTTTCGTGTTATCGGCATAAGGCTCGGGATTTTCGGGTTTCAAGCGCGTGGGCTTGGCAGCTTCTGCCGGGTGACCGGAAATAAGGCTGAATTGTGCGCCTTGATAATAGGCGAGTCGATCAGCGTGAGTCATGCTATCGGCATGCAGCATCACACGCTTGGTCATCAACTCACCTCCGCGCACTTCACGTTCTTGAGGCGTAAGCGTGTTTTTGCTTTTCTCGAAATCTGCAAATTCTTTATTAAGAGCATCTTCTCTGGTTTTAAGCTGCTTTCCTTCGGTGGCCAGCTGTTCTCCGCGCTGCTTGTAGCCTTCCCAATCTTTTTCGAGCTCCTGGCGGTCTTTTTTATAACGCTCTTCTCTCTCCTCGTGCTTTTTCCACAGCTTGGAATCCGGGTGTTGATGTATTAACTGTTCTCTTTCCGCCTGAAGAAATGATTTTTCTTTATTCAGTTTCTTCGTGCGCTCGCGCAAGCTGCGCTTGTTATAAGCATCCATTGTCGGTCCGAACCGTTCCGGGCGCGATATATCGCGGTCGTCCAAAACGTTCAGAGTCTCGGCGGCAGATGCACGATTATCGGTTCCGGTCGTTTGTGACGCCGTAGATTTATCAGGAATTGTGCCATCTGCGGACTGCTTTGCACCTGCTGAATCAGATATCGGCGGGTCACTGCCTTTAGCGGTTTCGTTCGATTGCACACTATCAGGAGATATAACCGGCCGGGCGGTTTCGGTTTGTCTGCTCGCATTTTGTTCAGCCGGTGCTTCAAGTACGGTATGGGGCACCAATTCGGGCTGCGCTTGTGAACCAGCGCGCGGTGGTGTGACAGGTGTTCTTTGCGCAGACGGAGGAGTATTGTCTGCCGCTGCCACAGGTCTCCCGGATTCGGTTGCCTGAACAGCCTCAACAGTTCTTTCAGCTTGGGTTCGGGCAGGCTCGACAGTTCTTTCAATCTGAGCAGTTCGGGGTCTTCCCTCCAGCGCCCTTTCTGTCTCATAGATTTCGCGCCTTATTGCTTCAATATTTGTTTCTTTACTGTCGATGCCTTCTTCCATAAATTGGAGGAGTTTCTCTGTCTTGGCATTTTTTTCAGGCGACTTGTCGTATTCCTCTTTCAGCTGTCTGTGGTCGAACTTAAGGTCGTCGAGTTCTTTCTCCTTATACTTCAAATTGTTTTGCTTAAGCTCGAGATTTTCCCGCCTCAGCGCATTCTCCATTTCGGCAGAATCTCCAACCGTTGCAGCAGCTTGTGCCTGTCCGCGATGAACATTATTCCCCTCTGCGGTATTGTGTGCGGCTGTTTCCGCTTCTCCTTGCGTTCCGGCGGCTCTTGTTTGTTGCGTGTCGACCCCTTCGGCAGGTCTTTCGGTTTGCGCCGCGTCAACATCGCCTGCGGGCCGGTTTTCGCCGGCAGCATTGGCATTAGCTCCGGCTGCTGGCTGCGCCGCCGCGGGTGTCACCGTCGCGACGCGCGCTGCTGTCCGCGATTTCAGGTATTTTCTCAGCGCTAGCCCCGCTAAGCCTGCGCCGCCTGCCACATATGCCCAGTTGACATTGTCCGTATCAAGCCAGTTGTCCTGGGTCTGGGAAGGATTATCTTTGTTATCCACGCCTGCCGTTTCCGCCCCCGTTTCCGGCGTTTCTTCTTCGTGATATTTGGCGAGAACAGTTTTAAAACGGGAAACAGAATCGTCTATGATTGCCATTTCATTGTCGTTTTCATTGTCGTTGCCGCGCCCATAAAGAGCGGCGACTTTTGTCATGTCGCCGTTTGTCAGCTTGTAGGCCAACGCCAGTCTGGCCAGGTTTTGTACTGCTTGGTGGTTTCCAAGGCTTATTTCCTGATCAGGGTCCCCCTTGATTGCTATTATGAACTCGCGCATCTGATCTTTGGCGAGTTTATGATTATAGCCTTGCTCGGGGTTGAGCTCTTCATCCAGCAAGCCAAGTATGTCCATGGCCGGCAGCTTCCCGTCATGCGCCTGCTCGCTCATCTGCTTGACGAGCGCGTCGTAATTCAGATTGCCCGCCATGCGGGTAAATGCGTCAAGATCGGCTGGCGTTACCAGCGGCGTTTCCGGTTTGCCGTCAGGTTTATCTGCGGCGGTTTCATCGGCCGCTGCGTCTGCGGCTGTTCCGGTTTCGGGTGTATCGGCAGTTTGCGGAGCGGTGCCCTGCGAAGGATTTGCAAAAAGAACAAGCTCAAGCAATTCCGGCGACGTCATCTTTTCAAAATCGCCGTTCGCTTTGTGGTAAAGTTCGGCTGCAAGGCCGAGGGCGTCCAATTTATCCGCGTCGTCGGGCGCTATCTTTTCGTCAGATTTGAAAGGAAGATAATATTCGACGAATGATTTCAGCGCTGGCTCCGCCGCCTCGGCATCATAATCGGGGTCAAGCGCCAGGCCTTTTTTGTGAAGAGTCTGCAGGGCCGTTTCGTATCCGGCCGTCGCATCGGTATCTGCCGCTGTTTTGTGTTCAGTGGTTTGAGTGCCGGTTTGAGGACTTTCATTTCCGCTCGTAGATGCCGCATCTGTCTCTTGAGTCAAATTCGAATCGGCAGTGCTCGCCTGCGTATCCGCGGGTTTCGTGTCTGGCTGAGGATCCCCGACCGGAGCGGTCTTGCTCTGTAAGTCGATCTGAGGCTCCGCGACCACGGGTTCGGCAATTTCCGCAACAGGTCGTTTGCCGATTGTCGGCTTGTCGGCCAGCCTGTATAAAATCTGCAATTCGCCGCGGCTGCGCGCGCCGTTGATCACTTGGTCGTTGAAGAGCTCCCGGGTCTGGCGCTGAAGTTTCCGGGCAAGGTCGTTATATCGATCTTCCGCTTCTTTAACGGCGTCAGCATTCTTGTTGTCCCGATAGAATTTGATTTTCGCAGCGTAACGGCTTAAATGCGCGTCGCTTTCGGCAAGATTCCAGCGCTCGATGGTGCGGATATTGCTGTTAACCTGCTCCAGCATTTCCTGATTGTATTTTTTACGGTCGCTGAAATCTCTGGTGACAGCCTGTGCGAGGATATTCTCTCCGAACCATCCGCGCAGGTTTTCCGGAATGTCCAAATTTGCGAAAAGATCGCCTTCGTTCAGGATTTTATCGGCAGCGAGCGCGCCGTCTTTGGGGCCTTTCTTCAGTAATACGCCGAGCGCCGCATATTCACCGCGAGTCGCGCTAAGCTCCATGGCGTCGTCGATAACACGCTTCGTGAAATGAAGAAGGCGTTCCTTGTCTTCAGCGGAAATTTGGTCGGCATCGGAATAAAGTCTCAGGTCGCGCTCTAACCATTGAAACCGCTTCTGAAGCTGTTCGCTGCCCTCGGACAACTCAGCGTCGAGATCGTCATGAAGCTTCTCATATATTTTCGCATCTTCCGAACCGAGATGATCGCGATGAATATCAATGGCTTCCGCAAAAAATCTTGCGGAACGCTCCATAGTCTCTTGATCTGCAGGATTATCTGCCATGATCACACCCTTATCTTCTTCAACAAGCGCGTTTTTTCTTATGCAACGCTGCTAAAACTATTACCGGTATTCTATTTTTTTATATTTTTAAAGTTAAACCCATGGTAAATCATGTGAGGAAATATCGCAAGAAATTATTCCTTAACAAATCGTTAAAATGCTTAAAAACAAGGGAATTCTGACGATCGACCTCGCTGCGGTCGTCCATAATTATAACGTGCTGAAGGCCCAGGCGGCACCCGGCGCGCGTGTGGCCGCCGTGGTCAAGGCGAACGGCTACGGGCTGGGTTCGGTTGCAATCGGCAGGGTTCTGGCCGCGGCGGGATGCGGGGATTTTTTCGTTTCTTCTTTCGAGGAAGGACTTGTGTTGCGGGGCGCCCTTAAGGAACCGCGTATCTACGTTCTGAATGGTTTTTATGGCAGCGTCGCCGAAGCCTATGCCGAACATAATCTCATCCCCGCGCTTGGAAGTTTTCTGGAGATCGAGGATTACCGGAAGCTGGCGGCGAAGTTGGGCCGGAAACTGGATGCGTTTTTAAGTTTCAACATCCGCATGAACCGTCTCGGTCTCGGCAAGGCCGAAACCGAAAAACTGATTGCGGATAAAAGTTTGCTTGAAGGCATAAATATTGCCGGGGTGCTCAGTCACTTCGCTTGCGCCGATGAAGACAGCCCGCTTAATGACGAACAACATGAAATTTTTGAAAAAATCACGCGGCATTTTCCGGACGCTGAAAAGTCGCTTTCAAATTCGTTTGGGACTTTCAGGAATAAAAAATATCATTACGATCTTTTGCGCCCGGGCATGGCGCTATACGGTCTTAATCCCAGGCCCGGCTCGCCAAACCCCATGCGCCGCGTCGTCAGCCTCAATCTCCCTGTCATGCGTTTGCGTCTGGTTTATAAAGGGGCGGGCGTAGGTTACGGCATGACATGGCATGCTGAAAAGGACACGCTGCTCGCCACTGTCGCGGCTGGATACGCCGACGGAATTTTCCGCTCTCTCAGTAATAAAGGCGCGTTATATTGGAAAGGCATGCGCTGCCCGGTCCGCGGCCGCGTCTCGATGGATTTGACAACCGTCGATATATCCGGCGTTCCTGAAAAACAAAGGCCGAAACCCGGCGACATGATGGAGCTTATCGGCGAACATCAAAGCGCGGACGATCTCGCGAACGACGCGGGAACAATCGGGTACGAGGTCTTGACCGACCTGGGTCATCGTTATGAGCGTGTTTATGTCGGCGACGACATCATGCGCATGTCGGGCGGCAAATCTTCATCGGCCAGCGGCGCGTAGCTGTTGAAATAATCCGGCATCAATCGGAAATCCCACCATTCCTGCGGCAGGGGAAGCAACTGGACTTTCAGCTTCTTGGCCGCGCCGAGCATCGAGCTTGTCAACGCCGCCCGGTTTCTCCGCGCCTCCTGCGAAAGATTTTTGTAATCGCGGTGCGCGGGATTTTTCCCGGGCGATGAATCCAGCGCAAGGAAATCGAAATCCGTTCCCATCGGCACCAGTTCGCTTTTTTCATTCTCGAGGCCGATATCCACCGCCATGCCGCGCGGATGGCCGCCCATGCCGGGGCGGGAGAGAAGATTTTCGCTCAGCCATTCGGGGTTGTTTCGCACGCGTTCGGTGTGCAGCATGGCCTCCTGCGCGTCGATGGTGCGCAGGCCGTCGTAAAGAACGAACCGCAGATCGTAATTTTCAAAACAGGCGCTGGCGGCCATGGCAACGACCTCGGCCAGTTCCTCATGCAGCCACAACCGGGCATCCGGTCTATATATACGTTCCCCGAACAAAAGATTGTCATCCCTGGCATAGGCTAGCTGAACACGGAAAGCGTTTTCCGGCGCCAGCCGGTCCATAGAAACAAGGGATTTGGGGTCAATTTTGCGCATATTTTTCAGTTATTTCAGCCTGTTTCACTCTGGACGGAAAGCCCTGTTTCCTTTAATCTTCGGGCCGGAAGCCACTCAAACACTAAAGCAAAGCCCGATGACCGCAAAGTCTGAAAAAATCGCGATTGACGTTCACCATACGGCGTCATTCCTGACCGATCTTCTGCCGGATATATGCCAGGCCCTGGGCCGCACCATTCTCGTTTTCCTGCAGCGCGTCGGTCAGCTCTCGATTTTCGTCGGCAAGTCGGTAATGCATTGTTTCCTGCCGCCTTATTTCCCCAGCCAGATCTGGCGCCAGCTTGTCGATATCGGTTATTACTCTCTGCCTGTCGTCGGCATGACGGCGCTGTTCACCGGCATGGTGCTCGCGCTGCAAAGCTATACGGGCTTCACGCGTTTCAATGCCGAGAGCGCGATTGCCGCGGTGGTGGTTCTCTCCGTCACGCGGGAGCTCGCACCGGTTCTCGCGGGCCTTATGGTTGCGGGCCGCGTCGGTGCGGCCATCGCCGCCGAAATCGGCACGATGCGCGTGACCGAGCAGATCGATGCCATGACCACGCTCTCCGTCAATCCGTTCAAATACCTGATCGCGCCGCGCGTGATTGCCGGCACGCTGATGCTGCCTATTTTGGTGCTGGTCGGCGATATTATCGGTGTTTACGGCGGCTATGTGATTGCCATCTACCGCCTTGATTTTTCGGAAGGCAGCTATCTTTCGCAGACATGGGACATTCTTGAAACGATGGATGTCGTTTCAGGCCTTGTGAAGGCGGCTGTGTTCGGCTTTATCGTCGCCATTCTCGGTTGCTATAACGGCTTCAACTCCCAGCGCGGCGCGCAGGGCGTCGGCGCGGCGACGACCAACGCGGTCGTGTCGGCTTCCATCGTCATCCTGCTGTTCAACTACCTCCTGACCCAGGTGTTCTTCTCATGAACAGCAACGGGAAACAGTCGAAACTGAAACTTTCCGGCGTCAAAAAACATTTCGGCAAAAAAATCGTTCTTGATGGCATCGACCTGTCCATCGAACAAGGGAAATCGCTTGTCATCATCGGCGCCAGCGGCACGGGAAAATCCGTGATGCTGAAATGCGTGCTCGGCCTTTTGAAACCCGACGAAGGTTCGGTCATGGTCGATGGCGAGGAAACGACGCATCTGCGCGGCAGCGAACGCGACGCGTTCATGGAAAAATTCGGCATGCTGTTCCAGGGCGGGGCGTTGTTTGATTCCATGAAAGTCTGGGAAAACGTGGCATTCGGCCTTATTCACGGCAAGGGCATTGACCGCAAAAAAGCATGGGAAGTGGCGATCGAGAAAATCGTCGCGGTGGGCTTGAAACCCGAAGTCGGCAATCTCTACCCGGCCGAACTTTCCGGCGGTATGCAAAAACGCGTCAGCCTCGCGCGCGCGATCGCTAAAAACCCGGAGATAATTTTCTTTGACGAGCCGACCACGGGTCTCGATCCGATCATGGCCGACGTTATTAACGACCTGATCGTCAGCTCGGTAAAAGGTCTCGGCGCGACTGCGCTGTCGATCACGCATGATATGGCCTCGGCCCGCAAGATTGCCGATTACGTCGCGATGATCCACCAGGGCAAGATTATCTGGCACGGATCGGTCAAGGATCTTGATAATTCCGGCAACGAATATGTCGACCAGTTCATACACGGACGCGCCACGGGACCGATCACGCGGCGTGTGGCCTGAATAAAACCATGAAATATCTCTGGTATGCTTTTCTTGGATTGTTTTCCCTCGGCTTTCTTGGGTTGATCGCCGGGATTTTCGGTTTTGCCTGGGTTGTCAATCATTACGGCCAGGATCTGCCCGATTATTCGCAGCTCAAGGAATACAAGCCGCCGATTATCACGCGCATCTATGCGGGCGACGGACGCCTGATGGCCGAGTTCGCGCAGGAACGCCGCGTCTTCGTCCCGATCGAGGAAATCCCGCCGCGCGTCAAAAACGCATTCATCGCCGCCGAGGACCAGAATTTCTACAAGCATGAGGGTTTCGATCTTTTTGCCATCGCCCGCGCGGCCTATCTTAATTTCAAGGGTGAAAGCCTGAGCGGCGCTTCGACGATCACGCAGCAGGTCGCAAAAAATCTCCTGCTCACCAAGGACCGCACTTATACGCGCAAAATCCGCGAACTCATCATCGCCTATCGTATGGAGCAGACGATGAGCAAGGATCGCATTCTTGAAATTTACCTGAACGAGATTTTCCTCGGTGCGCGTGCTTACGGTGTTGCCGCCGCAGCCCAGCAATATTTCAACAAATCGCTGGATGAGCTCACCATTGCCGACGTTGCATATCTCGCGGCGCTGCCTAAGGCGCCGAACAATTATCATCCCGTGCGCAAGCATGAAAAAGCCGTCAATCGCCGCAACTGGGTTATCAATAGAATGCTGGCTGATGGTTTCATCACCAGGGCCGAAGCCGAGCTTGCCCAGGTTTCACCGCTTGAAACCGTGCCGCGTGACGAATCGCGTATCGTGAACGCGCCGTACTTCGCCGAAGAGGTGCGCCGCGATCTCGGCGCGAAATACGGGCAAGATTCCTTATACCAGGAAGGCATGGTCGTGCGCACGACCATTGACCCGCGCCTGCAGGACATCGCCGTAAAATCGCTGCGCGATGGGTTGATGGAATATGACAAGCGTCATGGTTATCGCGGAGCGCTGAAAAACATCACCGTCGGTGTCGATTGGGAAAACGAGGTCGCCAATTTTCCTGTGCCCGACGCGATCCTGCCCGAATGGGATATCGCGCTGGTTCTCGAAAGCGGCGCGAAAGAAGCCAGGCTTGGCTTCTCCGGCGGCGCCAAGGGTATGATCGATCTCGATGGCGTGAAATGGGCGCGTGAATGCCTGAATGAATGTTACGCGCAAGGCCCTGAAATCACCGCCGTTAACCAGGTTCTTAAAAAAGGCGACATCATTCTTGTCGAGCCCATGAAAGATAAGAAAAAGGAATATATCCTGCGTCAGATCCCGTTGCTGCAGGGCGCGATTATCGCGATGGACCCGCACACGGGCCGCATTCTGGCCATGCAGGGCGGCTGGACTTACGGCACCAGCGAGTATAACCGCGCGACACAAGCCAAGCGCCAGCCGGGCTCCTCGTTCAAGCCGTTCGTTTATCTCGCCGCGCTCGATAAGGGTTTCACGCCTGCGACGCTGGTTCTCGACGCGCCTTTTGTGATCGAGGACAGGCCGGGCCATTACTGGAGCCCGCAGAATTACAGCGACGATTTTCTGGGGCCGACGACAATCCGCCAGGGCGTCGAGAAGTCCCGCAACCTCATGACCGTCCGCCTCGCTGACCATGTCGGCATGGAAACGATCGCCGAATATGCGAAACGTTTCGGCATCATGGATGATATGTTGCCGCGCCTGTCTTATGCGCTGGGCGCTGGCGAAACCACGCTGCTCAAAATGACAGGAGCTTATGGTGAGCTGGTGAATGGCGGCAAAAAAATCACGCCGAGCATCGTCGACCGCATTCAGGACCGCCGCGGCAAAACGATTTTCCAGTCCGACAATCGCCCCTGTGTTGGCTGCGGACAGTTGATCCGTTGGGACGGGCAGGGCGTGCCCGATGTTCCTGACGATCGTGAGCAGATCGCCGATCCGCGCACGGCCTATCAGATGGTTTCCATTCTCGAGGGTGTCGCGCAACGCGGCACCGCCGCGAAACTGAAGGCCCTGGGCCGTCCGCTCGGCGGCAAGACCGGGACGACGAATGAATCGAAAGACACATGGTTCGTCGGCTTCTCGCCCGACCTCGTCGTCGGCGTGTTCATGGGCTTCGACGATCCGCGCTCGCTCGGCAAGCGCGAGACCGGCTCCTCCGTCGCGTTGCCGGTGTTCAAGCAATTCATGGAGGAAGCTCTTAAAGACGTGCCCGCCATGCCGTTCCGCACGCCGCCCGGCATTAAAAATATTCGCATCAACGCCCACACCGGCGCGCGCGCGATGCCCGGCGATACGGATGTCATCTGGGAAGCTTTCGTGCAGGGCAACGAGCCCACCGACAGCGCAGTCATGATCGACGAGGGCGGTGTGACGGTCGCGCCTTCATCTGGCGAAAGCAGCGGTGCATTCCCAGGCGGCGAAAGCTTCAGCCCGCCCGCCACAAATTCCGGCGAGGAAGCCACCACCGGCACCGGCGGGCTTTATTAAAATTTTTCTGAATCAATTTTCTGGAAGCAATGGAGC
>CAADGI010000010.1 GCA_900696495.1 uncultured Alphaproteobacteria bacterium | reverse complement strand
GCCGGGATGACGATGGGACTAGTAATGGCGGCTGACGCGGTGGGATTTTTCGTCGCCCATTTCGTCTTCATGCACCTGCGCCCCGACGGTCGCCATGGCGGTGACGTTGATGATGCCGCGGGGCGTGACGGAGGGGGTGAGGATGTGGGCGGGCCTTGCCGCGCCGAGCAGGAGCGGGCCGATGCTGGTGCCGTCAGCCAGCACTTTCAGCATGCTGAAGGCGATGTTGGCGGCCTCGACGCTGGGCATGATGAAGAGGTTGGCCGAGCCGGTGAGGTTGGAATTGGGCATGATGGTCTTGCGGATTTCCTCGGACAGGGCGACGTCGGCGGTCATTTCGCCGTCGATTTCGAGCTTCGGGTCGCGGCGGCGGATATCGGCGTAGGCGGCGCGCATCTTGTAGGCGCCGTCGCAATCGACCACGCCGAAATTGGAATGAGACAGTAATGCGACCTTGGGCGCGATGCCGAAGCGGCGGACTTCATCGACGGCGAGCATGGTCATCTCGGAAATCTGGGCGATGGTCGGGTTGGGGTTGATCTGCGTGTCGCAGAAGAAATAGGTGCCCTTGGGCAGGATGAGGGCGTTGAGCGCGGCGGGGGTTTCGACGCCGGGCTTGAGGCCGATGACATCCATGATGTCCTCGAGATGGTCGTGATACTGGCCGGTGACGCCGCAGATGACGGCGTCGGCCTCGCCCTTGTAAACCATGAGCGCGCCGATGACGGTGGTGTCGGTGCGGACGATGTTACGCGCGGAAACGGGCGTGACGCCGCGGCGCTGCATGATGGCGTGATAGGTTTCCCAGTAGGAGCGGTAGCGCGGGTCGTCCTCGGGGTCGATGAGTTGGATGTCTTTATCGAGTTCGACGCGGAGGCCAAGGCGTTTCAAACGCGTGGCGACGACCTTGCGGCGGCCGATGACGATGGGAGAGGCGATGTTTTCATCGACGACATGCTGGACGGCCTGGAGGACTTTGTCTTCCTCGCCCTCGCAGTAGACGACGCGCTTGGGTTTTTCCTTGGCGCGGGCGAAGATCGGGTTCATGACGAGCTGCGAGCGGATGAAGAACTGGCGCAGGCTCAGCTTGTAGGCTTCGAAATCCTCGATGGGGCGCGTGGCGACGCCGGTTTCCATCGCGGCCTTGGCGACGGCGAGAGGAATGTCGACGATCAGGCGCGGGTCGAAGGGTTTCGGGATCAGGTATTCAGGGCCGAAGGAGAGCGTTTCGCCGGAATAGACGGCGGTGACTTCGGCGGTGGCTTCTTTTCTTGCGAGTTCGGCGATGGCCTTGACGCAGGCGAGTTTCATTTCCTCGTTGATCTTGGTCGCGCCGACATCGAGCGCGCCGCGGAAAATGAACGGGAAGCAAAGGACGTTGTTGACCTGGTTCGGGTAGTCGGAGCGGCCGGTGCAGATAACGGCGTCGGGTTTCGCTTCCTGCGCGTCCTCGGGCATGATTTCGGGAGTCGGGTTCGCCATCGCCATGATGAGCGGGGCCTTGCCCATGGATTTGACCATGTCTTTTGTAAGAACACCGGGACCGGAAAGGCCGAGGAATACGTCGGCGCCCTTGATGGCTTCGGCGAGCGTGCGGGCCTTGGTGTCGTTGGCGAAGAATTCTTTTTCCTTGTCCATGCCTTCGTTACGGCCCTTGTAGACGACGCCGTTACGGTCGGTGACGATGATGTTTTCTTTTTTAATGCCGATTTCGAGCATCAGTTTCAGGCAGGAAATCGCGGAGGCGCCGGCGCCCGAGGTGACGAGCTTGATTTTGGATGCCTTGCGGCCCGACCATTCCAGCCAGTTGGTCATGGCGGCGGTGGAGATGACGGCGGTGCCGTGCTGGTCGTCGTGGAAGACCGGGATATTCATCCGCTCCTTCAGGCGGCGCTCGATTTCAAAGCATTCGGGGGCCTTGATGTCTTCAAGGTTGATGCCGCCGTAAGTGGGTTCCAGCGAGGCAATGATTTCGACGAGCTTGTCGGGATCGGTTTCGTTGATCTCGACATCAACGGAATCAATCGCAGCGAATTTTTTGAAGAGGACGGATTTACCTTCCATCACCGGCTTCGACGCCAGCGCGCCGAGATTGCCGAGGCCGAGAACGGCGGTGCCGTTCGAGATGACGGCAACGAGGTTGCCTTTGGATGTGTAGTCGTAGGCTTTCAGCGGATCGGCGGCGATTTCCTCGCACGGTACGGCGACGCCGGGAGAATAAGCGAGAGCCAAATCATTTTGCGTGGCCATCGGCTTGGTGGCGGCGATTGCAACCTTGCCCGGTGTCGGGAACTGGTGGTAATCGAGCGCCTCCTCGCGGAAGCTCGCTTTCTTGGCGGCGGTGTCCTCCGCAGCTTGCGCTGTGTTTGCTGGAGTGCCTTGTTTCTTCTTTGCCATGCGAGATCTATCGAGCGTTCGTTTCCACGATCCCGGCTTTCGCCGGGATGACAGCTAGTGAATGGTGCGGCCAAAAGGACTTGAACCTTCACGGGTTACCCCATACGCACCTCAAGCGTACGCGTCTACCATTCCGCCATGGCCGCATAGCCTTTGTATTTTGGTGCCAGATCCCGGCTTTCTAAACTCGCATTGCTCGTTAAGAAAACCTGCAATTTTCGCCTCAAAATCCTTCGGCTAAGTAATAGTAGTATCAATCCCTTACGGGAAGCAGATGGAATAACAGATTGAACCCATTGAAGCAAGTTGCATTGCACTATGCGTTTCCAGCCGGTCCGTAAGCGGGGAGAGCCTGTTCCTGATGGCTTCGGGGTATTTTAACTGGTTTTGTCTCAGACACCGGGCCGTCGGGGAGGACATGGGGCACCTCTTTTAAAATGCGGCGCCAGAGGCTGTTTTCTTCGTGGGTGACACGAAAGACTGTCGAACTGTTTGGCAGGTTGAACTGGCGCGCGTTTAAAGCCTGATGAATCTCAAGGATAAGTTGCGTCAAGTCATCGCTTTCCTTACTGCGCAGGAAAGGGGCGACAGCCTTCATCCATAAGCCGCCGGGATTCATGTGCACAATACAGTCAAAATTCCCGTTGAATTTTTTTGTAAGGTTTTGAGGTTCGACCTGCCCGGATTCTGCCTGTTTTATGACGTGACGGGCAAATTTTGTCAGACATTTAAGGGCGGCTTCGCGAGACATGGCTTTGATTCCTGTAAGTTATTAAGTAATTTGGGGTGCTTACATACCATTATCTTACGTAAAGTCAAAGGAATTTTTCCGTGGTGGAGTGGAAAAAATCAGGTAGTCCCGTGGGTTATGAGGAGGCGCTGGCGTTTATGGACGCAAGGGTGGCGGCCATTCATGAGGGAAAGGCCCCGGAATGTGTCTGGCTGCTGGAGCATCCGCCGCTTTATACAGCCGGCACGAGCGCGAAGGGGGCGGATTTGCTGGAGCGGCGGTTCCCGGTTTTCGAGACCGGGCGGGGCGGCGAATATACCTATCACGGGCCGGGGCAGCGGGTGGCGTATGTGATGGTGGATTTGAAGAAGCGCGGCGCGCCGGATATCAAGAAATATGTCTGCGATCTGGAACGCTGGATTATTGGAACGTTGGACGGTTTTGGAGTTAAAGGCCATTGCGCCGAAGGACGCATTGGCGTTTGGGTGAATACGCCGACAGGTGAGAAGAAAATCGCGGCGATCGGGGTGCGGGTGCGGCACTGGGTGACGCTGCACGGCGTGTCGATCAATGTGAACCCGGATTTGAGTCACTATAACGGGATCGTGCCGTGCGGGATTTCAGAGTATGGCGTGACGTCGCTGAAAGATTTAGGGATCGATGCGACGATGGATGATCTTGACGCGGCGCTGAAGAAAAATTTCTTCGGCTAATCCGCCGCGACGTCCATGAGGTTGGACTGTACGTAATCCGCGCAGAAGGCCACCAGACTTTCGATGTCGAGGCGGAGGTTCTCGAAGTCGGCGGTTTTTTTGTTGGTGTTCTCGTTCATGTAGAGCGATTTGTTGATTTCGATCTGCAGCGAGTGCAGGCCGCGCGCGGGCGATGAATAACGGTGGACGAGCTCGACGCCCTTGAAGGGGTCGTTGATGGTGACGGTGTAGCCGAGGCCTTTCAGGAAATCGCGCATGGCGTGGGTGAAATCGAGATCGCAGGAGGTGCCGTCGCGGTCGCCGAGGACGAAATCGGCTTCGCGCGGGAGGCGGCCGAGAAGCGCGGTGGGTTGCTTGGGCCGCGCGCTGGCGCCGGGCATGGAGTGGCAGTTGACGTGCCAGACCTGGCCGAAATTGTAGTGGGCGTCGCCCAGAAGTTTTTCGAGCGCGTCGTGATAGGGTTTGTAATATTTTTCGATGCGGTGGGCGATGTCCTCGACGCTGAGCGGCTGATCGTAGACCGGGATGCCGGGGCGGACGAGGCGGCGGATGAGGCCGATGCCGGCATCCGAGCGCGAGGACGGGTTTATTTTTCCGAAGGGCCAGGTCTCGGCGAGGATGACGGGGTCGATGTCGTCGGCGCGGCGGTTCACGTCTATATAGGAGCGCGGGAAATTGGCGAGCAGCAGCGCGGCGCCGTATTCGGGCGCGCAGTCGAAAAGCTCGTCGACGAATTTGTCCTCGGCCTTCTGCAGGTCTTCGAAGCTGCAGGCGTAGGTGAAGTCATCCGGGTAATGCGTGCCGCTGTGGGGGGAGTCGAACACCAGCGGGATGGGTTTTTCGGGGTGAAGGATGCTGAAGGGTGCGGTCATGGTTCCTATTTTAAACGCGAAGTCCCGAAGAAGCGAAGGGTTATTTTTAATGTCATCCCAAGCCCGGAAAGATTTAACCACAGCGGCCACAGGCGAAATCACAGCGCGTTATGCGCAAAAGGCTCCTGTGTATTCGCTGTGAACGCTGTGGTTTAAACAATTTTTACCCGCTGGCGCGGGGAAGACAATGTTTGGAGGGTTATCTTGTTTTGGTGCAGCGCAAGACATATTATACATGGCCTTAAGAGGAGGACCCATGCACGACATACGCGCCATACGCGACAATCCCGGCCAGTACGACAAGAACTGGGCGCGGCGCGGGTTGTCCGCCCAGAGCCCGGCGATTTTGAAGCTGGACGAGGAGGTGCGCAGCGTCAAAACCGAACTGCAGAAACTGCAGAGCGAGCGGAACGAGAAATCGGGGCAGATCGGGAAGATTAAAAAAGAGGGCGGCAACGCCGACGCGATCATGGCCGAGGTGGCGGCGATCAAGGACAAGATGACGGCGCTGGAGGCGAAGGAGAACGAGGTTGCTGAGAAGCTGAATAGTTTGCTTTCGAGCATTCCGAACCAGTTGGCCGATGATGTGCCGGACGGGAAGGATGAGAGCGCCAATAAAGAAGTGCGCAAATCCGGCGACCCTGCTTCGCTCCCCGCGGGAGCTTCGCAGGGCAAGGCCGTCGATCACGCAGAAATCGGCCTGGCGCTCGGGATGATGGATTTCGAGACGGCGGCGAAAATGTCGGGGTCGAGATTTACGATTTTGAACGGTGGATTGGCGCGGCTGGAGCGGGCGCTGGCGCAGTTTTTTTTAGATACGCATACGCAGGAACATGGATACACGGAAGTGTCGGCGCCGTTGCTGGTGAATGATAAAACAATGTATGGCACCGGGCAGTTGCCGAAATTCGCGGAGGATCAATTCAGAACGACGCGCGGGGACTGGCTGATTCCGACATCGGAAGTGCCGCTGACGAATATCGTTGCCGAGATGATCGTCGACGAGGAGACGCTGCCGCGGCGTTATACATCTTTCACGCCGTGTTTCAGGCAGGAAGCGGGCGCGGCGGGTAAAGACACGCGCGGGATGCTGAGGCAGCACCAGTTTTATAAAGTCGAGATGGTGTCGATCACGAGGCCCGAGGATTCAAACGCCGAGCATGAGCGCATGACGGAATGCGCGGAGACGGTGCTGAAGAAACTGGGCCTCGCGTTCCGGACGATGGTGCTGTGCGCGGGCGATACGGGTTTCGGCGCGCGGAAAACATATGACATTGAAGTGTGGCTGCCGGGACAGAATGCCTACCGGGAAATTTCGAGCTGCTCGAACTGCTGGGATTTCCAGGCGCGGCGCATGAATGCACGGTGCAGGCCGAAGGGCACGAAGGATACGAAGTTCTTGCATACGCTGAACGGTTCGGGCGTGGCGGTGGGCCGCGCGCTGATTGCCGTGATGGAGAATTATTACGACCCGGCCGACGGCGGCGTGTTTGTCCCGGACGTGCTGAAGCCCTATATGGGTGGTGTGACGAAGATTACCAGGAAGGCTTCTTAGATGGATTCCGGCTTTCGCCGGGGTGACGGTTTGAGGAAATAATTTTCTATGAACACACAGGACATGAACAAGCGGGTCCGGCTGATTATGCATCTGAGGAAGATGGGGATCACGGATATGAATGTGCTCGGGGCGATGGAGAAAGTGCCGCGCGAGAAATTCGTGCCGGAGTCCGTGAAACATCAGGCATGGGAGGATATCGCGTTGCCGATCGGGCGCGGGCAGACGATCAGCCAGCCGTTCGTGGTGGCGGCGATGACGGCGGCGCTGAAACTGACGGACCGGGACAAGGTTCTGGAGATCGGCACGGGGTGCGGATACCAGACGGCGATTTTGTCGAAGCTCTGCCGCCGGGTTTATACGATCGAGCGGCATAAACCGTTATTGAAGGACGCGGAGAAGCGTTTCGAGGAATTGAAATTGCGCAATATCACGGCGATCGCGGCGGACGGGATGCGCGGCTGGCCGAAGATTAATGGAGTGGATCAGGCGCCGTTCGATAAAATTATTGTTACCGCCGCGGCGCGCGGCGAACCGCCGAAGGCGCTGCTGGACCAGATCAAAGAGGGCGGGTTGATGGTGATCCCGGTCGGCGAGAACGGCGACCAGGTGCTGCGGTCTTATAAAAAGGAGGCGGATGGCAGTTTCGCCATGGAAGACCTGATGGATGTGCGATTCGTTCCTTTGTTGCCGAATGTCGCGGGAGATGCGGACGCGGCATAAAAAGAATTTAAACCACAGAGAACACAGAGATCGCTGAGCGTTCCGAGCTTGTATCTTCTATTCGTTATTAAATTTCAAATTTAATGATTTTGCGCCTTGCGGCGTGAATAACTGCCTTCCCAGTGATCTCCGTGCTCTCAGCGGTTAATAATCCAGCCCTAGAAGCCGTCTTTCGTTCGGTGTAAACTGGACGGCATGAATCGACTGCTTCCCGCATTGATGATTTTGACGCTCGGGCTTGCCGCCTGTCTCAACAAGACGCAGGCGCCGGCGCCGGTCACGCTGTATGGATCGACGCAAGGCGAGGGCAGCGCGGGCGTTCATACGGTCGTCGGCGCGGAGACGTTGTGGGATGTCGCGCAGCGTTATCAACTCGCGATGCGCGATGTCGCCGCCGCAAATAATTTATCGGAGCCTTTCGATCTGAAGCCGGGGCAGAGACTGCGCCTGCCGCCGCCGCGTGAATACCGCGCGCGCGCGGGCGACAGCCTTTACGCGGTTTCGAGATTGTTCAGCGTCGATACGTCGGAGATTGCGCGGCTGAACAGGATTTCGCCGCCTTACAAGCTGAAAGCGGGGCAGGTGATACGGTTGCCGACATTGACGCGTGAAACGGTGCCGGTGCAGACGGCAGCGACCGCGCCGCTATATCATGCAGAAATTCCCCCTCACCCTCCCGTTGCGCGGGTCCCTCCCTCTCCCCAAAGGGGAGAGGGAATTATTGCGCCGACGCCGAAAATAGATGTGCAGCCGCTGCCTCCGCCTCAACCGGGAAAAATCACGATCGCAAGGGCGCCGGAAGCGCCGGTGAAGAAAACGCCGATCACGGCGCAGGTGCCGAAGCGTTCGTCGAGCCGTTTCCTGAAACCGGTCGAGGGAAAAATCCTTTCGAGCTACGGCCCGAAGAAAGACGGGTTGCATAATGACGGGATCAATATCGCGGCGCCGCCGGGCACACCTGTGCGCGCGGCGGAAAACGGCGTGGTGGTTTACGCGGGTAACGAATTGAAGGCTTCGGGCAATCTCGTGATCATCCGGCACCAGGATAGATGGATGACGGCGTATGCGCATATGGACAACCTCCACATCAAGCGCGGGCAGACGGTGAAGCGCGGGCAGACGATCGGCACGGTGGGGAGTTCGGGGTCGGTCGACAGGCCGCAGCTTCATTTCGAAGTGCGGCGCGGCACGGAAGCGCTCAATCCCAAGCTGTATCTGGAGAGCTGATCCATGATCCTGATCGTTCTTTCGGCGATATGCGCGGCGGCGGGGGCGTGGCTGCTGTTCGATTACGGGCTGTGGCATTTCACCGGGACGGTCACGGCGGGCACGGTTGAAAGTTTCGAGAACGGCAAGCCGGTGGTTTCGTTCGAGATGGCGGACGGTCAAAAAGCGACCAGGCGCGCCGAACGCATCACGAATATCGGGTATTTCCTGGCCAATGTGCAGCCGGGGGAAATTTTCAATGTCAGCTACCGCGAAGGCATGACAACGCAGGTGCGGGTGCACGGGCATCTCAACCTCGTGGCCGGGGCGCTGCTGTTCATGCCCCTGCTCGGGGCGCTGGCGCGGCAATTCAACCTGAACTGGCTGGGGACGCAGGTTTCGTTCGCGGCGACGATGGCGGTTATCATGGTTGGCGGGTGGGTGCTTCTTAAACTGGTCAGACGTAATTACTGATCAATCCATAACCCTTTATAAAACAGCAAAAAAATGGATTGCTTCGCCTTCGGCTCGCAACGACGAAGGTGCGTTTTCAAGCCCTTGTTTTTGAGGGCCAAGTGTTTATAGTTCCCCGAGTCTTTGATATTTCGTAAAGGAAACCAAGGTCATGCTGATTTCAAAAGCCTATGCCGCAGCGCTCGATACAGCCGCCGAAGCCACGGCGATAGCGCCGGACGCGCCAACGCCGATGGAGGCCTTCATGTGGAACATGGGTCTTATCCTGCTGCTGGTGGTGATGTTTTATGTGCTGCTGATCATGCCGCAGCAGCGCCGCTTCAAGGAGCATACATCGATGCTCTCGCAGCTCAAGAAAGGCGACAAGATCGTCACGGGCGGAGGGTTCGTCGGGACGATCGACAAGATCATCGACGATCATGAAGTTCTTGTCGATCTCGGCAACGGTATCAAGGTGACGGCGCTGCGCTCGTCGCTGCAGGGGCAGAGAGTGCCGCTCAAATCCAAACCCGCCAACGACCAGAAAGCGAAGACGTAACCTGTTATGCTGACCATTCCACGCTGGAAAGCCGTTCTTATCCTTGGTGTCGCCCTGATGGGCATTCTCTACAGCCTGCCGAATATGGCGGGGCCGGAGCTTCGCACGTGGCTGCATGAAAACGTGCCGTCATGGATGCCGGGAAAGACGGTGAATCTGGGCCTCGACCTGCGCGGCGGCGCGCATCTTTTATATGAAGTCGACGTGGACGGCGTGTTCCGCGAGCGCGGCGACCTGATGGTGCAGGATCTGCGCACGGAACTGCGCGAGGCAAAAATCGGTTACAGCTCGATCGGATCGGCGGCGAAAGGCGCGCGCGTGACGCTGCGTAATGAAGGCGATGCGGAAGCGGTGCGGAAAATCCTGCGCAAGCTGGACCCGAACCTCGACATCCAGACGAACGGTGCGACGATCGAAGCCAACATGAACGAGGTTTCGCTCAAGAGCGTTTACGACCAGACGATTTCGCAGAGCATCGAGATCGTGCGCCGCAGGATCGACGAGCTGGGCACCACCGAACCGCTGATCGCGCGGCAAGGCGAGAACAGGTTGCTGATCCAGGCGCCGGGCGCGAATGCGGAGCAATTGAAGGCGATCATCGGCACGACGGCGAAGCTGGGCTTTCACCTGGTGCCGGAAAGCGCGGATGCGGGCGGAGGCACGAGAAGCCTGCCGTTCGCGGAAGAGTCGGCACGCAGGCTGGCGGTGGCGCGCCGCCCGATGATTACGGGCGACATGCTGGAGACGGCGCAGCCGAGTTTCGACCAGAACGGGCGCTCGGTGATTTCGTTCAGGCTTAACAATACGGGCGCACGGCGTTTTTGCGATGTGACGCGCCAGAACGTGCAGAAGCCGTTTGCGATCGTTCTCGATAACGAAGTGCTGAGCGCACCGGTTATTCAAGAGCCGATCTGCGGCGGCCAGGGACAGATTTCGGGCGGATTTACGGTGAAGACGGCGAACGACCTGGCGTTGCTGCTGCGCGCGGGCGCGTTACCGGCGCCGATGAAGGTGATCGAGGAGCGCACGGTGGGGCCGACGCTGGGGTCGGACTCGGTGAAGTCGGGAAGAAAAGCCTGCCTGGTCGGATTGCTGTTCGTGATCACGATGGCGTGTCTTGTTTATGGATTGTTCGGCGTGTTCGCGTCGATCGGGATTATCATCAACATGCTGCTGATCCTGGCGGTGATGTCGATGTTGCAGGCGACCCTGACGCTGCCGGGTATTGCGGGGATCGTCCTGACCATGGGCCTGGCGATCGACGGCAACGTTCTTGTCTTCGAGCGCATCAAGGAAGAATTGCGGGCGGGGCGGAGTATTCTGTCGGCGATCGATACGGGTTATACCCGCGCGCGCACGACCATTACGGACTCGAACCTGACGGCGCTGATTGCGGCGCTTATCCTGTTCTCGTTCGGGACGGGGCCGATCAAGGGTTTCGCGGTGACGATGTGCATCGGCGTGGCGACGTCGTATTTCTGCGCGCTGAGCTTTACACGTCTCATTATATTGACGTGGCTGAAATGGAAACGGCCGAAGGCGATACCGGTATGACAATAAATTTTTTAAACCACAACGAACACTACGATCACAACGATACCGCGCTGAACGCGTTGTGACCGTTGTGGTTCAAGATTTATAGGTTTTTATTATGATTATTAAGCTTTTGGAACTTATCCCGCCGAATACGAAGATCGATTTCTTCGGGCACAGGTTTTACGCGATGCTGGCGAGCCTGGTCATTCTCGGCGGATCGACGCTGATGCTGTGCACGAAGGGGCTTAATTTCGGGATCGATTTCGTCGGCGGGACGATCATCGAGATAAAGACCGAGACGGCGCCGGACCTGCCGCATCTGCGCGAGGTGCTGAAGGAATTGCATCTTGGTGATATCTCCATCCAGGAATTCGGCGCGGCGGATAACCTCATGATCCGCATGCCGCAGCAGCCCGAACAAGAGGGCATGGGCGAGGCCGACGTGCAGAAGGGCGCGATTGAAAAAGTGCAGGCCGCGCTGAATGCGGAATTCGACAATAAGGTGGATTACCGCCGGACGGAATTCGTAGGGCCGCAGGTGGGCAAGGAACTCAAGCGCGCGGGACTGTTCGCCGTTTTGATCGCGATGGGCGGGATCATGGCCTATATCTGGTTCCGATTTAACTGGCAGTACGGCGTGGGATCGATGCTGGCGCTGCTGCACGACGTGGTGGGTATTGTCGGGCTGTTTTCGTTGACGCAGATGCATTTTGATTTGTCGACGCTGGCGGCGATCTTGCTGGTGGCGGGTTATTCGATCAACGAGACCGTCATTATTTTCGACCGCGTGCGCGAAACGCTGCGGAAATACAAGAAAATGCCGATGACGGAAATCATCAATTTCTCGATCAACTCGACGTTGCCGCGCACATTGATGACGTCGGGTTCGACGCTGCTGGCGCTGCTGGCGCTTTATCTGTTCGGCGGCGAGGTTATCCGCAGCTTCGTATCGGCGCTGTTCTTCGGCATTTTGATCGGCACGCACTCGTCGTATTTCGTGTCGACGCCGTCGCTGTATTACCTGAAATTGCGCCCCGATCCCGAAAAACCCGGCAGCGCCGCCGCCGAAGAGCCGGCCTAGATTCCCATGGATGTCACGCCGCTCATACGCGAAGGGGCGCAGGTCATCCAGAGTTACGCGGCGGGCAGTTTCCGTGTGAGCGGGAAAGTTTACAGCGGCGCTATTATTGTTATGCCAACTGAAACGTTTTCGTGGGATGCGCCGCATTCATTTTATGATTTAAAGGCAGAGCATTTTAAGGCCCTCACCCTCCCGCTGCGCGGGCCCCTCCCTCTCCCGGTGGGAGAGGGGTTAGATGTGGTGCTGCTTGGTACAGGTAAAACAATGCAAATCCTGAAACCGGATATGCGGGCGGCCCTGAAGGAGATGGGGCTTTCGGTGGAAGCCATGGATACCGGCGCGGCGTGCAGGACTTATAATGTCCTGATGGCCGAGGGGCGGCGCGTTGCTGCTGCACTGATACCTGCCATTTAGGCCAATTTTGTGCTTTTTGCGCGTTTTCCTTACAATATTAACAAATCATAAAGACTACCTATTTAATATGGGAAGCGGTTTAACAGGGTGTGTTAATGGCCGGGCCTATAGAGCTCAAATCCGTTGCGGATGCGCAACAGCATTTCAAGAAATTGCAGGAAGACGCGCAGGCGGAGTCCGGGCAGTGGTCTGACAGGGTGAATCTGCGGCCGCTCGGCGCGGCGCAAAGCATCGCGGTGACTCAGCCCGACGGCAGTGCGAAGACGTATCAGCTGTGGATGCATAACGGGCAGCTCGCGGCTTTTTCCAGCGACACTCTCAATGCGACTTACACGGATCAAATCCTGAAAGGGATTATCGAGCCGATCAACAGCCATATAAACCCGATCACCGGCAAGGAACTGAAACCGGTTTCAAAGGGTGAAGGATGGGTGAATGAAAAAACATCCGAAGTGAAAGATTTTGACGCGGTGATGGCTTATGTCGATTTCGACACGAAGACGGAGCGGGCGAAAATTGTTTCGGACCTCAGCCCTGAGCAAGTCAATCCTTCGCCTACACATATCGGACAGAAATGGTGGTTTCAAAAAGGGACCGACCTGACGCCGGGCAGGGTTTATGGAATCGAAGACCGTATTGGCGTTGGAAAATATATTACAACGCCGGACGGCAAAAAATACGAACTGAAACCAATATGGGGCTATGACGATCCACGCGCTGAGAATTTTCTAAAGCAGGCGTACCGCGTGACGGATGCGTTTCAGGCCGATCCAAAGCCCGCCACTGTGGCGATGACGAAGGATGTGTTCGACCAGTTAAAAGGCGATGTGATTAAAAAAGAAATCGCGCCGGTTCAGGCAAGTGCGGTTACGCCTAAACTACCGGAAGCGGCTGCCGGCAGCAGAATAGAGCCGCGTCATCAGCGGGTTGCGCCGCCTTCACGTTCCGGCGCTCAATCACCGGAGATTGCCGCCGGCGTGGCACCTGACATTTTGAAAGGGTTGTACCCGCCGGAGCAGGTGAAGAGCGCCGATGATTTCAAGGCCGAGAACAAGGCGGCGCGGGATTTGATAAGGCAGATTCATGTGTCCTATCAAGATAAAAGTTTGAGCAATAATCAGCGCCTGTCGAAAGAGCAGATCGAAGATGTGATTTCACGCCATGAAAAAACCCATCCGTCCTCCGGCGCGGCGCTGCGTGCGTATCATCAAGAGGTGGAGACGCTGGCGGAAGCCAAGGCGCCGTCTGCGGAATTTACCAATGCCTACCGAAAAGGCATGGGCGGGTTGCAAGATATATATACAAGAGAGTTGCCCGGTTTCGGATCGCCGTCTTTGGAAAGAGCACCAGTTCCAAAAATAAAAGAACCTGCGGTTACTACCACGCCGGTGCAGCCAGCGCCTATTACAAGACAAGCGGAAATATTGCCGATTCCTGCAGCTAAATGGCTGCACACCCTTTATCCGCCCGACAAGGTCACTACCTATAAAGAATTTAAAGCTGCATTTACAGCAGCGAATGAAGCCATATCGGCGATTGATCAGTCGTACCAAGCTATAGATCCGCCCCTCAATGAGCGTTTGTCCCTGGAGCAGATCGAGGATGTTATTGCGCGTCATGAAAAGACCTATCCTCCTATTGGATCGGCGTTGCGTTCATTTCATGGGGAGATTGCCAAACTCACCGAGAAAAATGCTGACCTCGATACAGTCACTAAGGCTTACAATAATGGTAAGGGCTTGCTTGCTGATATCCATGACAAACATGTTTCCACTTATGGCTATCAGAATTTCAAACAATTGCCGCCGGAGCAAAGTGCGTCGCAATCCCAAAGAGAGCGTCCTGTTCCTCCCAAGCCTTATGCAGGGTCGTGGGGCCCGACGACGACAGGGATTGCAGAAGCACGGTTGGGAGATTTGATGCCGCCATCAGAGATCAAGTCACAGGCAGATCTCACAAAAGCCTTCAATGCTGCCGATATGGCACTCCAGCAAATCGCGATCACGTATAAACAGATCAGGCATGACAGCGAGCGTATGTCCGAGGCTCAGATTGAAAAGATTATTTCCGCGCATGAAAAGGCCATTCCACAATTCGGCGAAAGAATCCGTGCAACCTATAACGAGATGAAAAATTCAGATGATCATAAAAAAGGTCCGCAAAACATACACTTTAAAGCAATGAGAGATATGCAACCACACTACATAGAGCTCAGCAGAAAATATCAGGCCGTGACACCGCCATCCGTCAGTGCTGCGCCGAATATGGGCATCAAACCCGGCAACGAGCCGTGGATGCAGGGCCAGGTGATGTTCAAGGCGCAGCCGGGGAATCTGGGCGCGACATTTGTCATGGGCACTTCGTTTATGGGGTTCCTCGAGAAAAATCCCGGCATGGTTCCCCCACAGGGCATAGAAGACATATTCAAATCTTATGACGCGGCCTATCCGGAGCTGGGCAAGATCATGCGCGAGACTTACGCCGCGGCGCAAGCCGCGAAAACGCCTGAAGAGCGCCGCAAGGCCTATGAAAACGGGCGGCATGAAATGACTAACTTCAGCCTGAAGCCATCTTCGCTGAATGTCGAGCCGGAACGGGCGGCGCAGATGGCGGCGGCGGCGCAGGATCCGGGGCGTGAGCCTTTGCCGGATAAATTCGAGCGCGCGCATGACAACAAGGCGAAAGAGCCGGAGCTGGCGGCGGCGGTTGCGGATATTGTCACGGCGAATAATTCAGCAATGAAGCCGGTTTAATAATCCCTCACCCGGCCTTGCAGGCGCTCGGCCACCCTCTCCCAGTGGGAGAGGGTTTAGGCCGCGATTTAAGCCGCTATTTTCAGCGGGCCTTTTTCGTACAGCTCGGCCACGTAATCCCAGTTGATGAGATTGTCGATGAACGCTTCCATGTATTTGGGGCGGGCGTTGCGGTAGTCGATATAGTAGGAGTGTTCCCACACATCGACGCCGAGGATGGGCGTCTTGCCGTAAACGACGGGGTTTTCGCCGTTCGGCGTTTTCATGATTTCGAGCTTGCCGGATTTGTTGTCCTGCGCGAGCCAGGCCCAGCCCGAGCCGAACTGCGTGACGCCCGCGTTGGTGAAATCTTTTTTGAAGGCGTCGTAGCCGCCGAGGTCTTCCTTGATTTTTTTCTCGAGCGCGCCGGGGAGCTTGTTGCCGCCGCCGCCTTTTTTCATCCAGTGCCAGAAATGGATATGGTTGTAGTGCTGGCCGAGCTGGTTGAAGAGGCCGGGATTGTTTTTGTGCGCCCAGACCATGGCTTCTTCCAGCGACGCGTTTTCCTTGCCGGTGCCCTGGATGAGTTCGTTGCCCTTGTCGACATAGGCCTTGTGGTGCTTGTCGTGGTGGAATTCGAGGGTTTCCTTCGACATGTAGGGCGCGAGGGCTTCGTAATCGTAGGGGAGTTTGGGCAGTTCGAAGGGCATCGGGGTCTCCTTGATTAATACCCAATAACCTAGCGTTTTTAAGGATGTTATCAAGTTATTTTACCACGAAGGTCACGAAGACCACGAAGAAAATATTATTAAAATCTTCGTGTACTTCGTGTGCTTCGTGGTTAAATTCTTTTTATGAATAAGAATTTATCCTATTGCGGGCAGGTGGTGCGGGAGAACGACCCGGACAGGTTTTTGCTGTCGATGTTTGCGCCTGCGGACCGCCGGGAGGCACTGTGGGCGCTGTTCGCTTTTAACTACGAGATTGCGAAGACGCGCGAGGTGGTGAGCGAGACGGCGCTTGGCCTCGCCCGGCTGCAATGGTGGCGCGAGGCGATTGGAAAGATTTATGACTCGCCTTCGCCTGACGGCTACGGCGCAGCAGGGGGCGGGCATCAAGTGCTAAAAGCATTAACGCCCGCGATCAGGGCGCACAATCTGTCGCGCGATTATTTCGATACGATGATTTATGCGCGGGAGTTTGATCTGGAGAATATTTGTCCCGCGTCGCTGGACGGGTTTTTGAAATACGCGGATTTCACGACGACGCCGCTGATGAGTTTGGCCCTGCAGATTTGCGGCGACGAGCCGGACATGGACCCGGTGGCGGCGGTATCGGTGAATTATGCGATGGCGGGATTGTTACGCGCCGTGCCGTATCATGCCTCGCAGCGGCGGTGTTATTTGCCGGAGGATTTAATGCAGAAGCACGGCGTGACGCTGACGAACCTGTTCGATTTTCTAAAGCCGGGCGAAGGAATGAAACCGTTAGCCCGTGAGGTGGCGGCGCAGTTCGTGCCGGGCATTCATCCATCGAGCAGATTTTTGAGGGCGACGCAGGCGCTGGCGGGGATTTATATGGGGCAGCTGCGCCGGCGGGGCTATGACCTCTATAGCCCGAAAATGCAGCTTTCCCCGGCATTTAAGGAACTTAGGTTAGCTGCCGCCGCAGGATTTTAGGCGGTGTAGATTCCTTAACCAGTCTATGCTACTATAGATATTGGGTATTATTAAGTATTTACAGATACTTAAAGAAGGGTTAGGGGAAAATGGTTGAAGGTCCTAAGGGTATTGGTTCACTGCAGAACCTGATTTCCGGCACACGCGTCACCGAGGCGAGTAACCGCCGCACGGATGATGTGAAGAGTTCGCCCTCTCCCAAGGACGAGGTCAATCTTTCCCCTGAAGCCATCAGTCTCGGCCAAGCGCAGGAAACCGCGTCTTCGGTGCGCGAGTCGCTGTCGCGTTACACGGACGTTACTCTGAGCTCCGGCCAGAATTTCGACGAGAGCCTCTAGCGCTTGAATTTCTCATTTTCGAGGAAATGCGCGACCTGCCGCATCACGGCGGGGTTGAACATCATAAATGTATGGGTTGACGGCACGACCAGGTGATCGCGCATGCCGTCGATTTTGGTGCGCTCGACGGGAACGATTCCATCATGCTCGCCCTCGGGGAGTATCCAGGGCGCGAGCGGGTTGATGGAGACATTGCCGGCGATGACGCCGAGCGGGTACGTGATTTCACCATCGAGATGTTTATATTTTGTCCCGAGTTGATCGGAGGCGGGGCCGAAGATTTTTTTGAAAATCGGCGCGAATTGTTTGTGCTCTTTCAAAAAATCGGCGAATTCGCTGCCTGTATTGGGCGGGCCGAGCATGACGACACGGCCGAGATTTTTAGGTTTGCGCGTGGCGATGTAATAGCGCGCGATGAGGCCGCCCATGGAATGGGTGACGAAATGGAGGGGCGCGGTGTCGCTGTAATATTCCGCCGCGCGGATTTTTTCCTCGACGAAATCGGTGAGGTCCTCGAGATTTTTTTTGCGCGAGGGGTACAGGATGTTCAGCGCGTCATAGCCCTTGCTTTCGAGATAATGGCTGAGCGGGAGCATGTCGGTGCGGCTGCGCAGGATGCCGTGCAGCAGGACGATGAAGCCGGTTTTTTCGGAAGGGGCGGCGCGTTTTTTCATTCTCTTTATTGTGACCTATTTTCAAACGTTTTTTAAAATCTTTTGTTCTTTTCATAAGAGTGTGTTATCAAGTACCTGCTAATAAGCGAGATAAAAAAATGAATAAAAAAACTGCGTTGCTTGTCTTGCCTTTGCTTTCAACTTTCCTGTTCAGCGCCTGCGACTCTTCAGACAAGGGCGGCTACAGGCCGCCATCCTTTAAGCCGGAAACGGATTCCGGCCCTGTCAACAAGAAAGATTGGGAGCATGTTGTCGGAGGGGCGTCCGAGCCTGCGCCGTCGAAATAATTACAAGAGATGAAATATGAACGAGAAAAAATCAGGATGGCTAGGCCGCGTATTTATTTCAACGGCGTTGGTTGTGACGCCGGTTGTCGCGCTTGAGAGCTGCGGCCTGTTAAGGCAGCAGGGATGGATGCAGGAAACGCAGGAAGAGGCGGCCAAAAAAGCCAGGGAAGAGCTGAGGCATGTTTTTGCGGATTTATATGATCTTGCCTTTTTTGCTCCTTCCGAAAGAAACATACCGCTTATTACTTTCGATGACAGGAAGGGCGGCGATCAATGGGGAACCTGCGTCCCTGAGACCAGACGGAAAAACCTTCTTATCTGCGCGTATAATATTGAGATGGAGCAGATGGCGGAAGCCAGCGACGCCGCCCGGCGGACCGCGCGGTATTACCGGGAATTGCTGGCGGATGAAAAAGGTAACGCAAATATAATCAAAAGCATAGAAGCGGAGCTGGGGCAGGAAAAAGTCAAAGAGGGTCCGAGAATAAGCGAAAGATTTGAAGATGTTTATACCAAGGCTCTTCAGTCAGGGATTGTCAGCCAGTTCGTTTTAAAGCCGTCGGCGCATGTTCCGCATAGCTCCGGAGATCATCCAGGGCGCGGGATGTAAGCGCCTTGCGCTTTTCCTTGCCGCCGATCTTGCCTTTGAATTTGCCCTCAATAGGCGGGAACAATCCGAAATTGATGTTCATGGGCTGGAAGGTTTCGGCATTGGCGCCGCCGGTGATGTGATTAAGTAATGAGCCCATGGCTGTCGTTTTCGCGGGGAAGGGGAGCGGGAGGCCGAGCTTTTCGCTGGCGGCGAAGCGGCCCGCCATGATGCCGACGGCGGCGGATTCAACATAGCCCTCGCAGCCGGTGATCTGCCCGGCGAAGCGCAGGCGCGGCTGGGCTTTCAGTTGCAGCGAGTCGTTCAATAATTTCGGTGAATTGATGAAGGTGTTGCGGTGCATGCCGCCAAGGCGCGGGAAGACGGCGTTTTCGAGGCCGGGGATCATGCGGAAGACGCGGGTCTGTTCGCCGTATTTCATTTTGGTCTGGCAGCCGACGATGTTGTAGAGCGTGCCGAGCTTGTTGTCCTGGCGGAGTTGGACGATGGCGTGGGATTTGACGGTCGGGTCGTGCGGGTTGGTGAGGCCGACGGGTTTCATGGGACCGAAGCGGAGAGTCTCGGGACCGCGCGATGCCATGACTTCAATCGGCATGCAGCCTTCGAAATAGGGCGTGTTTTTTTCCCAATCCTTGAATTCACCATATTCGGCGGCGAGCAGCGTGGCGACGAAGGATTCATATTGTTCCCTGTTCATCGGGCAGTTGATGTAGTCCTTTCCTGTGCCGGCGGGCCCGGCCTTGTCGTAGCGCGACTGGAACCAGGCCTTGGCCATGTCGATGGAGTCGAATTCCACGATGGGGGCGATGGCGTCGAAGAAGGCGAGGGAGTCTTCGCCGGTGAGGTTGCGGATGGCTTCGGCGAGAGGTGTTGAGGTGAGCGGGCCGGTGGCGATGATGACGCTGTCCCAGTCTTCGGGCGGGAGGCCAGGGATTTCGCCGCGTTCGATTGTGATGAGCGGATGTTCGTTGAGCGCTTTCGTCACGGCGGCGGAAAAAATTTCACGGTCGACGGCGAGCGCGCCGCCGGCGGGCACGGCAGCTTTGTCGCCCTCGCGCATGATGAGGGAGTTGCATTTGCGCATTTCAGCGTGGAGGAGGCCGACGGCATTTTGTTCGGCGTCATCGGAGCGGAAGGAGTTGGAGCAGACGAGCTCGGCGCAGCCATCGGTTTTATGCGCGGCGGTTTTTACGACGGGGCGCATTTCGTGCAAAACCACGGGAACGCCCATATTGGCGGCCTGCCAGGCGGCTTCGGAGCCCGCGAGGCCTGCGCCGATGATGTGGATGGGTTTAATGCTCATTCTCATTCTTTTATCAAGTCATTTATTTTGAACCACAGCGGTCCTCCTGCGCTAGAGCTTCGGAGGACAAGCCACAGGCGAAATCACAGCGCGTTATGCCTTGCAGGCCCCTGTGTATTCGCTGTGATCGCTGTGGTTTAAATTTTTATTATATTATTTCCCACGGTTCAATATTTTTATGCCTTGTCATTTTGAAAACGCCGAAAATTTCCGGCGTTTTTTTATTTCCGGCGTGGGTTTTGTGACGCTCGGGGTCGCGGGTTTTCAGTTTTTTCAGAAGATGTTTCCATTCGTAATCGACCTGGCCGCGTGTGACGGGCAGGGATTCCAGGGTTTTGGTGCGGACGCGGATGATTTTCGCGCGGTCGAATTTGTAGCCGCGACAGTCGGCCTCGTCGCAGATGAGGTGGAGATATTGTTCCAGTAAATGTTTGTTCTCGCGGAAGCGGTTTAACTGCGGGTGGTTTTTGTAGCCTTTGGTTTTGCCGTGGAGGACGGCCTGCGCGAGGAGCGTTTCGCGCCAGAGCGCGACGATGCCTTTCGCGTCGAGGTAGGAGGGGTGCAGGGTCCAGAGGCGCATGATTTTCCTTTATTATTGTCATGCCCGCCTTGGACGGGCATCCGGTTTTTGTTGCCGGACCCTCGCATTCAAGGTTTGCCGCATTCGCGGCGGGCGCGGGGGGTGACACTAAATTTTCGCCAAAGCCTGTTCCAGATCCGCGATCAAATCGTCGGCGCTTTCGATGCCGACGGAGAGGCGGATGAGGCCGTCATCCAGCCCAAGTTTTTCGCGCTCGGCTTTTGGAATCGAGGCGTGAGTCATGATAGCCGGGTGCTCGATCAGGCTTTCGACTCCGCCGAGGCTTTCGGCGAGCGTGAAAATCCTGCAGGCGGAGAGCATTTTCTTCGAGGCCTTGAGGTCGCCCCTGACGCTGGCGGAGATCATGGCGCCGAAGGCGTTCATCTGCTTCGCGGCGATTTTATATTGCGGGTGCGTGGTGAGGCCGGGGAAATGGACCTTGGCGATTTTTTTATGGCCGTGGAGGAAATCGGCGATTTTCACCGCGCTGGCGCAGGCGCGCTCCATGCGCAAGTTCAGCGTTTTGATGCCGCGCAGGGCGAGGAAGGAATCGAACGGCGAAAGAATGCCGCCGGTGGCGTTCTGGATGAATTTCAATTTATCGGCGAGGGCGGAATCATTGACCACAACCGCGCCGCCGATGATATCGGAATGTCCGCCGATATATTTGGTGATGGAATGGAGCACGATGTCGAAGCCGAAATTCAGGGGTTTTTGCAGACAGGGCGTGGCGAAAGTGTTGTCGCAGACGGAGAGGATTTTTTTCTTTTTCGCCACGGCGGCGACGGCGGCGAGGTCGATGATTTTCAGCAGCGGGTTGGTCGGCGTTTCGATCCAGATCATTCCGGTGTTGGAGCGGATGGCTTTTTCCAGCGCGCCGGGCACGGTCATGTCGATATAGGTGACGTCGAGTTTCGAGGACTCTTTTTTGACGCGCTCGAACAGGCGGTAGGTGCCGCCGTAAACATCGTCGCAGGCGACGATGTGAGAGCCGTGCGGCAGGAGATCAAGCACGGCGCAGACCGCGGCGAGGCCGGAGGCGAAGGCGAAGCCGTTGCTGCCGTCCTCGAGATCGGCGATGCAACGTTCAAAGGCGAAGCGCGTGGGGTTGTGGCCGCGTGCGTAGACGTAACCCTTATGTTCGCCGGGGGACGCCTGCGCATAGGTCGAGGTCGCGTAGATCGGCACGGAGACGGCGCCGGTTTCGGCGTCGACGCTCTGGCCGCCATGGATGCAGCGGGTGGAGAAGTGTTGTCGCTTACTTTTCTTCTTCTTTGTCATTTTACGTCTCCATAAATTTTCGGAAGATATTTGTCGCCACGGTCGGACATGAAGGTGACGACGCGTTTGGATTTTTTCTGTTCGCGGCAATAGCGCAGCGCGCCCGCCAGCGCCGTTCCGGTCGGGGTTCCGGCGAGGATGCCCTCGCGTTTCAGCAATTCGCGGACGGTGGAAAAACTTTCCTCGTCGTCGATGATGTAGCCCTTGTCGACGGTTTCGAGATCGAGATTGCCGGGCGCGCAGTCCTGGCCGATGCCTTCGACGCGGAAGGCGTGCGGTGTTGCTTTTTCACCGTTCACTTGCGCGGCGAGGAGGGCGCCTTTCGGATCGGAGAGGATCAGTTCGGTTTCCGGCGAGACTTTCGCGAAAAATTTTCCGAGACCTGCCAGCGTGCCACCGGAGCCGACACCGCAGACGACCGCGTCAACTTTATGCTCCATCTGTTCCCAGATTTCGGGGCCGGTGGTTGTTTCGTGGACGCGGACATTGGCGGGATTGTCGAACTGGTTGGTGTGGAACGCGCCGCTTTCGGCGGCGATGCGCTTCGCCATGTTGACGTAGTATTCGGGGCTGTCCGCCGGGACGCTGGCGCGGGTGCGGATGACTTTGGCGCCGAGACCTTCGCAGTGCGTGATTTTCATTTCCGAGAATTTATCGGGCACGACGAGGATGACCTTGTATCCCCGGATGGCGGCGACGAGTGAAAGGCCGAGGCCGGTGTTACCCGCCGTGGCCTCGACGATGGCGCCGCCGGGTTTCAGGCGGCCGTCCTTTTCGGCGGCGTCGATCATGGCGAGCGCGGTGCGGTCCTTGACCGAGCCGCCGGGGTTCCAGCCCTCAAGCTTCATGAACAGGCGGCAGGGGCCGGTGTCGAATTTCGTCAGTTCGACCATGGGCGTGTTGCCGATCAGGTTTAAAATGGAGGAGGCGGGGCTCATGCGGCTTTTTACGCAGTTTTACTCATAAAATCAATTGTTTATTGAACATCGAGGGCGCGGAGAAGATTAAAAAGAGCAAATCAGGAACAATTTCAGGGATTCGGGGAATTAATAGAAAACGCGCTGTGCCGTATTGGCCGCGACATGCATGTAGGCGGGCATCGTGGCGGGGTTGTCGGCGTATTGCGTGCCGTTATAGGTCATGGCGACGTCTTTCGATTCATCCCAGCGGCCGGTGACGCGGACGATGATGTCCTTCCAGCCGTTGCTTTCGGTGTTGCTGACGTAGAGTGGCGCGCGGACGGGCTGGATGGCGTTGACCAGTTCGAATTTATCGTTGCCCGCGCGCATGACGAGCATGGTGCAGCCATGGGTGTCGCACCAGTAACCGTAGGGGTTTTTGAAGAGGACGAGGGCGTCGCGGCGGCCATCGCGGTCGAGGTCGATGCGTTTGAATTCATACATCGAGGACACGGGCGCACCGGTTTCCTGCAGGAAGGCGGTGACCGAGCCGCGCATGACGGAATCATCGGGGTCGGTGTGGGCAGGGGCTGGAGTCAGGGATGCTTCGCTGCCGCAGCAGCCGCCATGGCCGCAGGCCGCGAGGAGGAGCGTAGTTGTCAGAATAAATAAGGTGCCCAGCCACGAATATTTCATACAAACCAACCTAAAAGAGAGTTTCATGGCGCGGAACGGAGAATGGCATTCTGCCCACAGTTTTGGTTCGGGATGACACAAGAGGGGGCGGCGCAGCATAAAATTTCTCCCTGAGCGCCTTGCGTTGGCATAATGGGGGGATTAATGTCCCTCCCGGTGGTACAACCCAGCGTTCCTTTCAGGAGAATAGAAGATGACCTTCGTGGTCACCGAAGTCTGCATCAGGTGCAAATATACGGATTGCGTCGAAGTCTGCCCGGTGGATTGTTTCTATGAGGGCGAGAACATGCTCGTGATCAATCCCGATGAATGCATCGATTGCGGCGTATGCGAACCCGAGTGCCCGATCGAGGCGATCATTCCCGATTCCGACCCGCGCGCGGACAAATGGCTTGATTTAAATCGCGAATATTCCGAGAAGTGGCCGAACATCACCAAGACGAAAGAGCCGCTGCCTGAAGCCGACACGGTGAAGGATGAAAAAGGCAAATTCGAAAAATATTTCAGCGAAAATCCCGGGAGCGGGGATTAGCGCTTAATTACGCGCACAGGTCGGGGTTTCACAATCAATACCGCGCGTAACTATAACCTCGTGCGTGATTTCATTATCGCTGCCATGGATTTCGGTATAGACTTTCGATTGAGGGGATTGATCCGCCTGCGCGATCTTTTCAAGTTCTTCTTCCAGGAATTTTGTGTCGGCCATTAATTCGCCGCTCAGGCCGCGCGCTTCTTTTCCGGACCGGTTGATGACAAATTGATACTTTCCCGGCTCCGCGTTCAAAATTCCCGCGCCATCTATCGCGGCGCGTCTTAAAAACGTCAGGACTGTTGAATTGATGGCTTCCGCCTGCAGACCGGGGAGGCCTTGTTCGATATTGAATTTAACAGTGAGCTGCATAGGGCGTTCTTTCCTAGTGATGATCGTGATCCATGGCATCCGGGTACTGGGTGTGCAACTGTAACAAGCGCTCAGCGCTCGCCGGCGTGGTAAAAAGCTCCGTTCTGCAGAGGATGTGATCCGATCCAAGATCCTTGAGCCATGCGCTGGCCGCGGAGCGATATTCGGCCATTAGCGGCGTTTCCTCTTTGAATTTTGTTTCGTAATCCGCGAACAGATCGCCGATTTTGTATGCAAGGGCCCAGGCTTCCTGCGAGGTCTCGTAATTCAGAACAATCTCTTTCTCTTTGCCATCCTTACGGAGGATGAGATCGGTCTGGCATTCCTTTGAAAGATTTTCAAAAAATCTGCTGATTTTCTTTTCGAACCCTGCGGCGTGCGGCGAGGTGCGGTTCGCTTCGAGCGCGTTTTCATATACGATTGTAAGCAGCATAATTACTCTCTAAAAAATTGTTACTCTCTATGGATTCCGGTGCGGGATTTGCAGCAGTTCCCTGAATTCATTCTTGGTCGTGGTAATTTCGATTCTGATAAACGTTTCATTCGGCACTGTCTCTCCAAAGTCGGCAATCATTTTGCTTGCGGTGTGCGTCGGGGAAGATTCTGAAGCTTTCTTCATCAATTGTGTGCTCAGCGCGGAGAATTTTCCCCCCATGAAATTGACGAGATACCAAACATCATCGGTTGTCAGGCTTGCAAGCAGTTCACTGTTTTCACCTTTCACAAATTTTGTCGAATACTTCGTTTCGGTAGCGCCCAAAATCTGGTCGACTCTTCTATCAATGGCTTCCCGGTCAGATTGTCGGTCTGACTGCATGGTGTTTTGATATAAAATTCTAAGCTTCACGGATTTCCCTGATTTTCCAATATATAATTGCCATAATAAATAATGGAAAAAAGGGAAGGGTGCAAGCTTTTTAAGCGGCAGGTTTCCAAATGCCCCCAAAAGCCTTATTCTGAATATCCAGAATCGCGTATTTCACCCCCCGGGAGACATTTATGGTCGTCAAATCCACCGCCAGCGGCACAAAGAAAACCAACGAAGCAATATCCTCGAACCGGGCGGTCAATTCGCGGGGGAAGATCTATAACGATATTTTCGAGACGATTGGCGGCACGCCGCTGGTGCGGACATCGAAATTCATGGCCAAGTACGGGCTGCAGGCCGAAATCCTCGCGAAGCTGGAATTTTTCAACCCGCTGGGCTCCACCAAGGACCGCACGGCGCTGGCGATGGTGGAGTCGGCGGAAAACGCCAAGGCGATCACGCCGGGCAAGACGACGATCATCGAGGCCTCGTCGGGCAACATGGCGATTTCGCTGGCGTTCGTCGCGGCGATGAAGGGATACAAGCTGATTATCGTGCTGCCGGAAAGCGTGCCGCTGGAGCGGCGGAAATTGTTGCTATTCTACGGCGCGGAACTGGTTCTGACCGCGGCGGAGCGGGGCATGAAGGGCGCGAATGAAATCGCGGCGAGCCTGATGAAGCAGACGCAGGATGCATGGACGCCGGACCAGTTCAATAACGAGGCGGGACCGATGGCGCATGCCGAGAGCACGGCCGAGGAAATCTGGGCGGACACGGGCGGCAAGGCGGATATTTTGATCTGCGGCGTCGGCACGGGCGCGACGGTGACGGGGCTGGCGCAGGTTCTCAAGGAAAAGAAAAAAGGGTTCAAGGTTTTCGCGGTCGAGCCGGCGGAAAGCCCGGTGTTGTCCGGCGGCGATCCGGCGCAGCACAGGATCCAGGGGATCGGCGTCGGTTTCAAGCCGCCGTTGCTTGCCAAGTCGGCGATCGACAGCATCATCCAGGTGCCGGACGGCCAGGCGCTGGACGCGGCGCGGGAGATTTCGCGTCTTGAAGGATTTCCGTGCGGCATTTCGGGCGGCGCGAATTTCGCGGCGGCGCTGGAAGTCGCGCAGATGCCCGAGAGCAAGGGCAAGAGCATCATCGTGATGGTGCCGTCATTCGCCGAGCGTTATATCGCGAGCGATTTGTTCAAGAAAATCGAGAATTGATTTAACCACAGCGGCCACAGCGAATACACAGGCGCCTGAAGCGTATAACGCGCTGTGATTTCGCCTGTGGCCGCTGTGGTTAAATTTTTTTATTGTCATTCCGAGCGAAGGTCAGGAATCTTCCTAAATGAACGGGAGAAGATCCCTCCCATGCATTCGGGATGACATGTGGAAAGATTTATGCCGCTTCGTCGACGCCGAGCTTTTCCTGCAGGGAGGAGCTGGAGGTCGTGTATTCGAAGCGCAGTTTCTTATCCGGGAAGCAATAGCGGAAGGCCTGGCGCGACATCAGCGCGGCTTCGTGGAAGCCGGATAAGATCAGTTTCAGTTTTCCGGGATAGGTGTTGATGTCGCCGACGGCGAAGATGCCCGGCGTCGAGGTTTCGAATTTTTCGGTATCGACGGGAATAAGATTTTCGTGGAGGTTGAGGCCGAAATTGGCGATGGGGCCGAGCTTCATGGTCAGGCCGAAGAAAGGCAGCATCGTGTCGCATTGAATGTCGTGCGTGTTCTTGTCGTTGTCAGTGATGGTGACGGATGTAAGCTGGCCATTCGCGCCGTTCAGGGCCGAGACCTGGCCGGGCTGGAATTTTATTTTACCTTCGCTGACGAGGCCGCGCATTTTGCCGACTGAATCGGGCGCGGCGCGGAAATCGTCGCGGCGGTGGACGAGGGTGAGGGATTTTGCGATGGGCTGTAAATTCAGCGTCCAGTCGAGCGCGGAGTCGCCGCCGCCGACGATGACGATATTTTTGCCGCGAAACTGGTCCATTTTGCGGACAGCGTAAAAGACGGATTTGTTTTCGTAGGCGTCGATGCCGGGGATATGCGGTTTTTTCGGCACGAAGGAACCGCCCCCCGCGGCGATGACGATGAGCGTGGATTCAAAAACGGTGCCGGTGTCAGTGGCGAGGCGCCATTTTCCTTCGGGTGTTTTTTCCAAGCTCTCGGCCATCTGCTGGAAATGGAATTCGGGCTTGAAGGGCGCGATCTGCTCCATCAGGCGGTCGGTGAGTTCCTGGCCGGAGATGACGGGGTAGCCGGGAATATCGTAAATCGGTTTTTCGGGGTAGAGCTCGGCGCACTGGCCGCCGGGGCGGTCGAGGATGTCGACGAGCTGGCAGCGCATGTCGAGCAGGCCGAGTTCGAACACGGCGAACAGGCCGCAGGGGCCTGCGCCTATGATGACGGCATCGGTTTTAATTGTCTGACTCATGAAGCTTTCCTCAGGCTGGACGTTTTAGCACAGGATTCCGGTAAAATATATGGTATTTTAAGGCATGAAACGGACCCTGAAGCAGCGGATCGCGTTTGGCCGGAAACTGGGGTTTTCCGCAAAAGACGCGCGGGCGCTGGCGCGGCTGCGGAGCCCGGCGGACGTTCAGGATTTCGTGTCTTCCCTGCGCATGAACCATGAACCCGGCGGCGATACGTGCCGGTCGGCGGCGGAAGTTTTAAAGCGCGGCGAGGCGCATTGCATCGAGGCGGCGTTCGTCGCGGCGGCGGCGCTGTGGATCATGGGATATGAGCCCTTATTGATGGACATGCAGGCGAAGGGCGATCACGACCATGTGATCTGCATCTTCCGCGAGGGCGGGCACTGGGGCGCGATTTCGAAGAGCAATCATGTTTGGCTGCGCTGGCGCGACCCGGTTTATAAAACGCCGCGCGAGCTGGCGCTGTCCTATTTTCATGAATATACGAAAGGGCGAAAAAAAACGCTGCGCAATTATTCGGCGCCGTTCGATCTGCGGCGATATAAAGATAACGAATGGGTGAACAGTAAAGAAGATTGCTGGGATATCGCGCTGGCGCTCGATGAGGGGCGTCATTATAAGCTGGTGAGCGCGGCGCAGGCGAAAAGGCTGAGATTGCGCGATTCGGTGGAAATGAAGGCCGACAAAATCACGCAATATAAGAAACGCAAAAAAAGTTCCTGAGGGAACTTACGGATTTCTTCCCGCGTTTGTTAAGGGAAGGAGTTCGTATCATGCAAGACGGATCCATTAATGAAACTGTCGGTGTTTTCAACGACATGCGCAGCCTGAACGAGGCGATTGCGGAACTGGAAGGCACGGCCTTTCCGCGGCAGGATATCAGCATTCTCGATGAGCGGGCCGCCCGCAGCGAAGGGATTGTGATGGACGGGCAGGCGATGGCCGACGACCCGGAAGCGCCGCGGACGATTTTAATAAGGCCTGAGGAAAAGGCGATTGGCGTGGGTGTCATTATCGGCGGCGGTTTTTATGCCGGCGTGGTGACGGGCATGTTCGCCGCCGGGATCGGCGCACCGATGGATACGCTGCTGCTGATGGGATTGTCCGGCGGGTTGTTCGGCGCGTCGCTGGGCGCGCTGGTGGCGTGGCTGCTGGGTTATTATTATAACGGGCTGCTGCTGCGCCAGATCAAGGCCGGGCGGATGATTTTATGGGTGCGCACGCCGGGCGAGGAAGAGCAGATGATCGCCACCGACATCATGCGCCGCCATGGCGGCCGCCGCGTGCATGTGCACCAGGTGCACTAGAGTAAATGACAGGTTTGACTAAGGCCCCTTTGCAGGGGCCTTTTTTTATGGGTGGATTTTTTGGACGAAACCGCTATAGTCCGGCACTTCCGAGGCTTATGGACAGGTGACCGAGTGGTTGAAGGTACCAGTCTCGAAAACTGGCATAGGCGTAAGCCTATCGAGGGTTCGAATCCCTCCCTGTCCGCCATTTCCTGAAAATATCTTTTAAGAGGAGACAAATAGCATGAAAAGCTATTGGAAATTTAAACTCGGAGACATGGAGTTACCGTTGCAAATGGAACATTATAAAATGCTGAGAGCATTAGGTTACCGGGCAATATTCGCTTCTTATATTTTCCCTTTTGCAACTTTTTTCGCCCTGGCTTTAAAATTCGACGGCGATGTAGAGCAGATCTGGAATTTTATAGATCGTTTGGGAATATGGCCGCTTATCCTGATAGCAGCTGCTGTTATTATCTCTACCGGAGTGGTTAATGTAGCAAGTTATCAGTCAAATAAGTTGTATCTTGAAAAACAGAACCAAAAACGCAAGGCAAGAAAGAGGAGAAAAATTAAATAAATTGACGGCAGCAGCCAGCGGTTTACGGTTTGACGTCGATCGCTAATCAGCTAAAATAACCGCTTGATTTATCACAGGCCATGCTTAGTTGCGGTTTGACGCCGATCACTAATCAGCTAAAATCGGGCTGGCAGGCTCCGCCCCCGGTAGAAAGTTGCGGTTTGACGCCAATCACTAATCAGCTAAAATTTTTGTTTTGATGAACCAGGCGCACGCCACAGTTGCGGTTTGACGCCAATCACTAATCAGCTAAAATAAATCGATATAAGACTGATCGCCTGCTTCGGTTGCGGTTTGACGCTGGCCGGGATGTCCGCACCGCTAAAGCTGCTGCGACTGGAGGCGGGGATGCAGGGAGGCGCGGGGCACGGATTCGATGTCGTATTGCAGGAATGAGAGCAGGAATTGCACGCCGAGGATGATGGGCAGGGCGCTGAACATGACGGTGCCGGGGCTGGCCTCGACGCCGATGACGGTGGAGTGATGCCATTGCATGATGCCGAAAATGATTCCGAACGGCAGCAAGGTTATACCGAGGAGCAGTTCGAGCGAGGCGATGTTAAAATCGCGCAGGAAATAATTGTAAAAAATTCTTTTGAACAAATTGCGGAAATGCCCGGCCAGAAACGGGAAGAATATTTTTGAAATCTTGAGATTGCTTTGCTCGTCGCCGTAAATGGCGCTCATGGGGATGTCCTGCACCGAGGCGCGGAGCGTATTCAGGCGGAAGAGGAAATCACTTTCGAAGAAATAGCGCTTGCTGAGTTTTTCGAGCGGCATTTCGCGCAGGATCGCGGCGTGGATGGCGGTGTAGCCGTTGTTGGGATCGAAGAGATTCCAGTAGCCGCTGGACAGCTTGGTCATGAAGCTGAGGATGCCGTTGCCCAGCAGCCTTGCGCCCGGCATGGCGCGAACGTCCTCGACCTTGTAGAAACGGTTGCCCTTGGTGTAGTCGCGCGCGCCGATGAGGATGGGCCGCACGAAGGATTCGATGAGGGCGGGATTCATCTGGCCGTCGCCGTCGATCTTGACGACGATCTGCGCGCCGTCCTGCAAGGCCTGTTTGTAACCCGTAACCATCGCGCCGCCGACGCCCTGGTTGGTGTCATGCGCGAGAAGCGTGAGGCGAGGGTCCCTGATTGTGTTGCGGATCAAATCGCCGCTGCCGTCCGGGCAGGCATCATCGACGCAGTAAATGCGCCACACATAATCCGGGATGGCGGCGATCACGTTTGCGATATGGTTTTTGACCTTGTAGCAGGGAATGACGACGGCGATTTTGTGCGGAAGATCGGGTTTCATCTGGAGGCCGGGGATGCATTCGTCATAGGACGAAATTGCTAGATTTTCAGCAGTTTTTCAAGATGGTGTGACGAAATGCCGAAGAAGTCCTTTGTTTTATGGATTTTTTTGAGGATTTCAGGGTTGCGGGCCTTGCCGGTTTTTGTGGCCGCGATCATGACATTCTTGGGCGTGTGTTCGCCGCCGACGAATTCGAAGACTTTCACGGAATAGCCGAAATATTCGAGGATGAGGGCGCGCAAAGAGTCGGTGACCATTTCGGCCTGGCGTTCCATGAAGATGCCGTGGCGGGTGAGGGGGTCGAGTTCATTCTGCTTTTTGCCGGATTCCATTTCGCGGCGGATCTGCTTATGGCAGCAGGGTGCGACGACAATAAGCGAGGCGCCGGCGGAAATGCCCTTCAGGATCGCGTCATCGGTGGCGGTGTCGCAGGCATGGAGGGCGATGAGGATATTGGCCCCGGCAGCGTCGTAATTTTGAATCGTGCCGTCGACGAATTCGAGATTGGCGAGATTTGAATCGCGCGCGATGCCGTTGCAAAGGCGGACGAGATCGGAGCGCATTTCGACGCCGGTGACCTTTGCTTTCAGGTTCAGGGTGTTCATCAGATAATCGTGCAGCGCGAAGGTGAGGTAGCCCTTGCCCGCGCCCATATCGACAATATTGTGGATCGTGCCCCTGGGGATTTTTTCGAGCAGGGAGCCGAGGATTTCGACATATTTGTCGATCTGGCGGTATTTATCCTGTGCGTTTTTGAGGACGTTGCCTTTGTCGTCGGTGACGTTCAGCGCGTAGAGATAAAATTTTCCCTGCGTCTCGACGTGGCGTTTTTTCTTGCGGTCGTGATCGAGCGGGGGAAGCTCGGTCTGGCTGGGCGGGTTTTTGGCGAGCTTGCCGCGTTCAAGCTGCAGGTCGAATTTGGTCGTGAACAGCATGGCGGTGTTGAAGCCGTGGTTAAGCTGTTTCTGGATTTCGGCAACTGCTTTTTCAACGTCGTGATTTTTGACGATATCGCGGGTTTTGTAATGGCAGGTGAGGCTGATTTTTTCAGCATTCTTCACGGAAATTTTTCGCGCCGATATTTTTTTAAGGAAGGGTTCCGCGCCCTTGTAGTTGCCGAGCGAAAGCCTGACGAAGCTGTTGTCCGTCAGGCTTGTTTCAAAGGCGGATAGAAAATCTTTGGCGCTCATTTTCACTCCGATGCGGCGCTTTTTGCCGGGTGGCAAAGAAGGGCCTTGGAACAGGATTAGAATTACAGATTATTCATTTAATTACAATGGGTTAACTTGATTAATTCTGGCATATATTATGCAAAATAAACCCTGTAGGTACCACTAACCAACGGAGAGAGTACACATGTTGAAAGGTTTAGGCTGTTTCAAATTTTCATCGAACGGTTTTTCGATCGTGGCGCTGTGCCACGGCAAGGACCAGGGGCGCGACTTCCATGCGTTCATCGCGATCGAGCCTTATAATTACCGCCATTTCAAGAAGCGCTATGTTCCCGGCGAGGCCTCGAATTTCTCGGGCTACGGTTTCGAATTGTTGCGCGGATGGGGTTCGGAGCCGACGCAGGCGACCCTGGATTTCCTGCTGTCCAAGCACGGAGTCGAATTCGGCGTCAGCGAAAATTTCCTGAACCGCATGGTCGCGAATATCAACCCAGTCGCGATGCCGCTGGGGCGTGAGTATTTTATTAACAGCGTTCAAGGATAAGTTTTTTTAAATACTGCTTCAAAAACCCGGCATTCATATTGCCGGGTTTTTAATTCCGGGATATGAATTAATGATGAAGAACGTTGTGCAAAATCCTTCTCCTGCCCTGGTGCAGATGCTTCAAAATGCCCTGAGCCTGCAAAAGGCCGGGAAAATGGCTGAAGCGGAAGTCCTTTACCGCCAGGCATTAAAGGAAAATCCGGAAAATCCGGAAAATCCGGATGTGCTGCATATCGCCGCGATATTTTTCGATCAAGCCGGCAATGACAGATACGCGCTGAGCTTGCTGAAAAAACTTGCCAGCAAAAAGGCAGGTGATTTTGCATTCAATACTCTTTACGGCAAATCGCTTTATAAAAACGAGAATTTTGAAGAGGCAGAAAAAATTCTGCGCAAAGCCCTGCTTCTGAATACAGAGGATGCGGATGCAAATTATTATATGGGGGTGTGCCTTTATAAAATGAAAAGGCTAAAGGAAGCCGAGCAGTTTTTCAGGCGGTCTTTGCAGAAAAAGGATTCAATTAATGCCAAGGAAAAACTAGGGGAAATTCTGCTTGATCAGGAACGGCACGCGGAAATTATTTCCCTGCTGGAGGTGGATGTAAAGCGCGGCGCATGCACCTATCAATCCATGCTTATCCTGGCGGCGGCTTATGGTTTTTTCAGCGCCGGCGGGATGCAAATTTTGATAAATGCGATCCGCGTAAGCCCGGAGCGTAATGAGGCCAAGGCCATTTTCGCGCAAACCGTGGGCGAAGGATATGTGCCGAATATCGTCGATAAAAAATTTCAGGATGTCGTGATTGCATGCCTGGAAACCAGAAATGTCAATCATGTCAATTTGCAGAGTTTCTGGCAGAGGCAATTTTTCAATCCGGAAAATCCTAAAGCTGAAAAATTACTGGCCGTAAATCATTATGAAGAATTTAAAAAATTATATGAATCTGGTGGTTGCAAAGAAAGCGTGCTGGTGCCTTTTTTTGTCGAAGGGGTAAAGAAAATACTGGTTTGCAGTGTCAGTGTGGAGAACCTTCTTACGCATCTCAGGCGGTTTTATCTTGATAAAATCTGCCAAGGTCAGGACCTGAGTAAAGTTGAAAGCGATTTGATTACGGCGCTTTCATGTCAAGCGTTTTTCAATGAATTTGTTTTCAATGTGTCAGAAGATGAGAAAGAAAAACTGAAAGCTCTTGATCTGCATAATGACGATCATTTGATGATTTATTCGTGCTATCAGCCGTTGAGCAATATTGGCGGGTATGAAGATCTTTTGAAAAAAAAGAAAGGGCGTTCTTCTGCAATCATGGAGATTATTGAAGTTCAGCTTGAGTCGCCCGCTTTGGAAAATAAAATTAAAAAAACCATACAATCTCTCGGGTCGATTAAAGGCCAGACATCCAGACAGGTCCAGAACCAGTACGAAGAGAATCCATATCCGCGCTGGAGAACGTGCAATTATATTTTTCCGTTGCTCCACGGATCGATCAGCGAAAAATTCATGCGGAAGCCGGAAATCTTGATCGCGGGATGCGGAACCGGACAACATGCGGTTTTTGTTCATCTTCACAACCCGGTGGCGCACATTACCGCCATAGACCTGAGTAAAACCAGCCTCGCCTACGCTAAAATGAAAGCGCACGAGTATAATGTTCAGGCCATTGAATTTTTCCAGGCCGATATCCTGCAGCTTGGATCGATTAATAAAAAATTCGATATAATTGAATCTGTGGGGGTTCTTCACCACATGCAAGAACCGGTGGAAGGCCTTAAGGTGCTGGTGAATCTTTTAAAGCCGGGCGGTGAAATCGTGCTGGGGCTTTACAGCGAGTTGGGGCGGCAGGATGTCGTCAGGGCGAGGAATATTATCAGTGAAAAAGGATTTAAGCCTGACAGGGAAGGCATCCAAGCCTGCCGGGAATATATAAAAGCCGATGGTTCCTTCGCAGGTCTTGAGAAGACGCAGGATTTTTTTAGTATGTCAGGTTGCCGCGACCTTATTTTTCACGTGCAGGAAATACGTTATACGATTCCGATGATACAAAATCTTCTGGATGAAGCGGGCCTTGAATTTTCCAAATTCATATTACAAGAACGCTGGAGGCAACAATATCTTAAGGATTATCCAGAAGATACGGCGTTCGCAAATCTTGATAACTGGCATGATTTTGAGCAGCGAAATCCAGATGCCTTCGGTTCGATGTATCAATTTCGTTGTAAAAAAATCCAGGTAAACTATTGAACAAAAACAGGGCCGCGAAGGCCCTGTTTTTGTTTCTCGGCGAGAATTAGAAATGGTAGGCGACGCCGAGACGGATGTCGTTTTCATCGGCATCGATACCGTTTTCCTCGCCGTAGAAGACGTGGCTGTAATCGAGGCGGACGCCATAATTGCCGTAGGCGACGAGTTCGGTGCCGATACCGAGTTCGAAGCCGTCGAGATTTTCCTGGCCGGCGCCGGCAACGGTGCTGTCGAACTCAGCGTTGCGGTAGCCGATGATGCCGTAAGGCCTGATGCCCAGGGGCTCGTAATTGAAGAAGGACAGGCCGGGACGGAAGCTGACGCCCCATTCATCGTCTTTTTCGGTGTTGCCGGCGCTGTTTGAATCATCGGCGTTCGACCAGGCGTAGTGCGCTTCGATCGCGCCGTTGATGCCCATGCCGATCGTGCGGTCGAGGAAGGCGTCGAGCGTGTAGCCGATAAAGACGCCGAGATCGGCGCCGTTGATGTCGGCATCCGAGGCGCCGACGTCGGCGTCGGTCCAGGAATAGCCGCCGAAGCCGCCGACATAAACGCCGGTCTGGTTTGTCAGCGTATCGTTGTGACGATGTGCGGGGCCAGCGTTGGCGGAATTGATGGGAAGCGCGAGAGCGATAAGGGCCGTACCGGCGGCGAGGATTGTTTTTGAATTCTTCATGGGATGACTCCGGATTTTTTATTGTTGAACGCGTGCAGGACAAAGCTGCCCCGTCAAAGGGTTAACAGTGTTGCCGGAACAAAGTTCCGCGCGCCGGCGCAGTTAGGAGTTTAATCTTGGGAATGCCGAGAAATTCCGGCCTTTGTAATATTGACATAATAAAAACATGTCTATAGAGATAAGCTTATGAATATGCAGGATATAAGAAGCAGAAAATTTATCCCCGCCGACATGAGCCTGGATGCTGCGATCGATTCCGCATCCGGCGGCAGCATGGGGATCGGCGCGCACCCGGGTGATCTCGAGATCATTGCGATCCGGGGCATCGGGATCAGTTTAAATTTTCAAAAGCGAAGATTTACCGGCGTCACGGTGACGGACGGATTGGATTGCGCGCGAAAAGAGCGCGACAAAGAGCTGAACGACCATCAAATGATCGAGGAGCGCCTTAAGGAACAAAATATCGCAGCGGCACTGGGCAAATATGCCCTGCAACATAACCTGCTCTATAAAAGCGCCGACATTCAGGACCCGGAGACGGAGCCGAGCAGGGCGCTTGTGAAGGAAATTTCCGGGATTGTATCCAAGGTGAAACCGCAAGTCATATACACGCATAATCCGTTTGACGAGCATTCAACGCGGGTTATGGTGATGCGCGCGGTGATCGAAGCGCTTCGCAGCCTTCCCGGCGCGGAGCAGCCGCAGGAATTATATGGATGCGAGGTATGGGGCGGCCTGGACTGGCTTCCGGAAGGCCGGAAAAAATCCCTGGATGTTACGGGGTTCACCGAGATACAGCACAATTTGATTGACTGCCATGAGTCACAGCCCGCCGAGAAGCACAGCGACGCAACGCTCTGGCGCGAATTTTCCAATGCGGCATGGGCGCGCCCGCGCGACCCCAAAGTAAAGGCGGCCGTGCTGGCTGTCGACCTTATGCCGCTGCTGTATGAACCTGAACTGGATATCTGCGATTTTGCGAATGATATCCAGGAAGAATTCAATGTCGAACGCCTGGCTGCTCTCAGCAGGAATTTGCACCTGTCGTTCTAGGCCTGCATCATCGAGAGATATTTCTCGCCGGTGTCGCAGAGCAGGGTGAGGATGTTCTTGATTTCCGGGTATTTCTTTTTGATCTCGCGCGCGGCCCAGTAATTGGCGCCGGAGGACGGGCCGACGAACAGGCCCTTGGTCTGCGCCATGTTTTTGGCTTCTGCAATCGCGACGTTGCTGTCGACCGAAATGACATCGGTGACCTCGGCGCGGTGACGCTCATAGATGGTGGGGATAAAGCCGTCGGAGATGCCCTCGATCTTATGTTTGCAGACGATGCAGCATTGCAGCGTTTCGGATTCGGACGGCTCCATCGCGAAGGCCTTGAGGTCCGGGTTGTGGTCGCGGCGCAAACCCTGGGCGAGGCCGATGAGCGTTCCGGCGGTTCCCACGCCCTGCACGAGCGCGTCGATTTTTAAATTTTTGGGGAACTGGGCGATGATTTCCTTCGCCAGCCATTCGCGGTTTTCCTCGACGTTCCATTCATTGTCGAACTGGCGCGGGCACCACCAGCCATCCTGCTGGCCGAGACGGATCGCCTCGGCGCGGGCCTCGTTGACCTGGAAGTCGCCGACGAAGCGGACTTCGGCGCCGAAGCCGCGCGAGATCTGCGTGCGTTCGTTGCTGTAGCCGCGCGGGATGACGACGACCATTTTATAGCCGCGCACGGCGGCGATCATCGAGAGCGCGTTGCCGGTGTTGCCGGACGTTGATTCAACAATCGTGTAGCCGGGTTTAAGCAGGCCTTCCTTCTCGGCGCGCTCGACCATGTAGAGCGCCATGCGCGCCTTGATGGAGCCGGACGGATTCAGGTATTCGCACTTGGCGAGGATGCCGGGTTCGAGCTCGATCAGCGGCGTGTTGCCGATACTTTCGAGAATGGATTTGATCATTCGTCTTTTGCCAGCGCCTTGAGTTGATAGAGGATGTCCAACGCATCGCGCGGGGAAAGTGCGTCGACGTCGATGGAATTTATTTTCTCCCCAAGCGGGGAATGTTTCGGCGCGGGCGGAACGCTGGCGGAGAAGAGCGGGAGATCGTCGGCGAGTTTCGAGAGCGCGCCGGATTGTTCGCCGGACTGGAGGAGGGTCAGGACTTCCTGCGCGCGGGTGATGACGGATTCGGGCAGGCCTGCGAGCTTGCCGACATGGATGCCATAGGAGCGGTCGGCGCTGCCCGGTGCAACGGAATGCAGGAAGATGATGTCGCCTTTCCATTCCTTGACTTGCATCGAGTGCGGGGAGAGGGAGGGGAGCTTGGCGGTGAGGGCGGCAAGTTCGTGGTAATGAGTGGCGAACAGGCCCCGGCAGCGGTTGATTTCGTGGAGGTGTTCGACGCAGGCCCAGGCGATGGAGAGGCCGTCGAAAGTGGCGGTGCCGCGGCCGATTTCATCCAAAATGACGAGGGAGCGGTTGGTCGCCTGGTTCAGGATCGATGCCGTTTCGACCATTTCAACCATGAAGGTCGAGCGGCCGCGGGCGAGGTCGTCGGAGGCGCCGACGCGGGAAAAGAGGCGGTCGACGATGCCGATATGGGCGGATTCGGCGGGAACATATGACCCGGCCTGTGCCAGAACCACGATAAGAGCGTTCTGGCGTAAGTAGGTTGATTTACCGGCCATATTCGGGCCGGTGAGCAGCCAGAGACGCTGCGTATCGTTTAAGTCGCAATCGTTGGGGACGAAGGTTTTGCTGTTTTGCTTTAAGGCTGCTTCTACAACGGGATGGCGTGCGGACTTGATTTCAAAAATAAGCGAAGCATCGAGAACGGGGCGTGTGTAGTTGCGGTCGACGGCGAGATCGGCCAGCGCGGACGCCATATCGAGGCTGGCGAGCGCCCCGGCGCGGGCGATGATGTCTTCGGAAACGGCGGTGGTTTCAGCCACGAGCCCGGAGAGCATCTCAAGCTCGAGGGCGAGGGCCTTCTCGGCGGCGGAGGTGATGTCGCGCTCCAGCTCGGCGAGTTCGGGGGTAGTGAAGCGGACCGCCCCGGCCATGGTCTGGCGGTGGATGTAGGGGTTGGAGCCATCGGACGCCTTGACCATCATCGAGTCGGCGTTCTTGGCGGAGACCTCGATGAAATAGCCGAGCATGTTGTTGAATTTGATTTTCAGGCCCGCGATGCCGGTATGGTCCTGGTATTTGGTCTGCAGCGTGGCGATGAGGCGGCGGGCGTCATCGCGCAGGGTTTTGAGTTCGTCGAGGCGGGCGTGATAGCCGGGCGCGATGAAGCCGCCGTCGCGGGCGAGGGCGGGCGGTTCCTCGATGAGGGCCTGTTTCAGAATATCCTGAAGCCGGGCGATGTCGGGGGAGACGGATAGCGTTTTGGCGATGGCGTCCAGCGGCGGTTGTTTACTGGTTTGAAGCAGGCTGCGGATCGTGTCGGCCTGTCTGAGGCCTTCGCGGATCATGACGAGATCGCGCGGGCCGCCGCGCCCGAGATTAAGGCGGGCCAGCGCCCGTTCCATGTCGGGGAGTTGCCTGAGTTCGGCGCGGATATCGTCGCGAAGATTTGCACTGTTGACGAAAACGGCGACGCGGTCGAGGCGCGCGTTGATTTCGGAAGGCTCAGCCAGCGGCGCGGAGATGCAGGTTTGCAGAAGGCGCGCGCCGGGGCCGGTGAGGGTGCGGTCGATGGTGTCGAGCAGCGAGCCGCGGCGTTCGCCGGTCATGGTGCGAATGAGTTCGAGGTTGCGGCGCGTGGCGGCGTCGATTTCGAGATTGACGCCGGAGGCGAGCTGCTGCGGTTTTTGCAGGTAAGGAATTTTGCCAACCTGCGTGCGCTCGACGTAATCGATGAGCACGCCCGCGGCGGCGATTTCGGCGCGGGAGAAACCGCCGAAGGATTCAAGCGTGCCGACGCCGAAGAGTTTTTCGAGGCGGAGACGGGCGTTTTCGGAATCGAAGAGCGATGAAGGCTGGATGGTGAATGGCCCCCTCACCCCGGCCCTCTCCCCGTCGGGGAGAGGGAGGATAAGGGAGGACTTATCTGAAACAATGACTTCACTTGCATTTATCCTTTCAATTGCTGTTGCAATGTCTTTTTCCTTCACCGCCTGGACTTTGAACGCGCCTGTCGAAAGGTCGAGCCAGGAGAGGCCATGCTGCCCGCCGGTTTCGGCGAGGGCGGCGAGGTAATTATTTTCGCGGGCCTCCAATAAGGTGTCTTCGGTGAGAGTCCCCTGCGTGATGATGCGCACGACCTCGCGGTTGAGCATGGCCTTGGACGCCGGTTTGCCTTCGCGCTTCGCCCGTTCTTTCGCTTCCTCCGGCGTTTCGGTCTGTTCGCAAATGGCGACCTTGAACCCGGCGCGGATGAGCTTGGCGATGTAAGGGTCGCAGGAATGGAACGGCACGCCGCACATGGGGATGTCGTCGCCATTTGTTTTGCCGCGCTTGGTCAGGGTGATGTCGAGCGTGGCGGAGGCTTTGATCGCGTCGTCATAGAAGAGTTCGTAGAAATCGCCCATGCGGTAGAAAAGCAGAGCGCCGGGGTGGCGTTCCTTCAGCGCGTGATATTGCGCCATGACCGGCGTGTGGCCGTCGGCAAGAAAGTCGTCGGCAGTCTTTAAAGCGGCAGCGTTACTCATAATTAAGGTATAAGGCGGGAACGGTTGAAAATGAAGGACGCAATTTGACTTATGAACCGCTTTAATTTAACATAACGCCAACCCAGGAGATTATTTATGTTTGTAGAAAAAGGTAAAATAATAGACCCGTTCGCGAATGCGGAGAATGCAAATCCGCTGGTGAATGCATTGAAAATAGACCAGCGTTTAACGTCGCAGAAAATTTCTAAGATTGAAGAGGAACGGCGCGCCTATGATAAGGCCATGGGTCTGTCCGGTCTGGCTTTCACTTTCAACGGCGGCATAGCCGCTATTCCTTACAAGCTGGACGCCAAGGCGCGTCTTTATATCGGGAAAAAAGTCGAATGCCTGGTTGATCATGACAGCAATGGGCATGGTATTGTAGTATCAATTCACCCCGTTCCGGACCAGCCGTAAATTTTATGAGCTGGTTCCCGTCGAACCGAAGCCGCCGCTGCCGCGCCTGGTTTCATCCAGAAAATCGACGACATCCCACACGGCGCGTTCATGACGCGCCACGATCATTTGCGCGATGCGCATGCCGCGCTCGATGGTGAATGTTTCCTGGCCGAGGTTGATGAGGATGATTTTGATCTCGCCGCGGTAATCGGCGTCGATGGTGCCGGGGGTGTTGAGAACCGTGACGCCGTTTTTGACGGCGAGGCCGGAGCGCGGGCGGATTTGCGCTTCGTAACCGGGCGGCAGGGCAATGGCGATGCCGGTGGGGATGAGCGCGCGCTGGCCGGGGGCGAGTTGAATCTGATTGTCGATGGCGGCGGAGAGGTCGAGCCCGGCGGATTGTTCGGTGGCGTAGGCGGGGAGGGAAAGATTTTGCGCGTGCGGCAGAACCTGCAACCCGATATTGAGATTATTCTGCTGCTTCCTTGATTGTCCGAACATTCGTGAAGTGCTCCCCGATTTTAGCGGCAAGTTTTTGCGCGATAGCGCGCTTGCCCTGTTTTTCCCATTTGTCAGCCGATGATTGCGTTATCAGATATACCTGATTCTCATCGCCGCCGAACAGGTTTTCGGAGACGTTATTCGCGATAATCCAGTCGCAATTCTTGGATTTGAGCTTGGCTTTCGCGTTTTCGAGCAGGTTTTCGGTTTCGGCGGCGAAGCCGATGACGAGGCCGGGGCGTTTTTTGCGGTTCGCGACGGTTTTGAGGATGTCGGCGTTTTCGCGAAGATTAAGCGCGGGGGTTTTGCCCGGCTGTTTTTTGATTTTCTGCGCTGACGGCGCGGCCGACCAGTCGCTGACGGCGGCGGCGCCGATGAAGATATCGGCGGGAAGATTTTTTTCGACGGCGGCAAGCATCTCGGCGGCGGTTTCGATTTCGATGAGTTTGACTCCTGCGGGCGGGTTTTCCTTTACGGGGCCGGAGATGAGCGTGACGGCAGCACCGGATTCAGCGAGCGCCTGCGCGATGGCGTGGCCTTGCTTTCCGCTCGAGCGGTTGCCGATGAAGCGGACGGGATCGATGGGTTCGAAGGTCGGACCCGAGGTGACGATGGCGGTCAGGCCTTCGAGTTCCCTCTCTCCTTTGGGGAGAGGGCTAGGGTGAGGGGGGGTGGCTGTACCCTCCCACAGCCATTCATAGGAAACGCCCAGTACTTTTGCTGCTTCATATAAAAATTTTGGTTTTATTATTTGTCCGTTTTCTACTTTTTCAATTGCTTGCTGCGTTACTTCTAATTTTTTTGCCAAGTCTTCCTGACTTAGATTTTTTGATTTTCTGGCGTACCGAAGTCTTTTTGCAAAAGTATTAAAGTCAGAGTCTATTTCCTCCCCCTCACCCAACCCTCTCCCCGGGGGGGAGAGGGCTTTTTGGATGGCGCTCAAAATTTCTTCTGGTTCGGACATGCGACCAAGACCGAATTCTCCGCAGGCCATTTCCCCTTCGACCGGACCAACTATTTGGAAATTTCGGTTGAGCAGCCTGGAAATATTTTCCCGCGTTGCAGGATTTTGCCACATCATGTGATTCATCGCCGGGGCGAGGAGGATTTGCTTGTTGGCGGCGAGCAGGGCGGTGCTTGCCAGATCATCCGCGATGCCGTTTGCGAGCTTGGCGATCATGTTGGCGCTGGCGGGCGCGACGACGATGAGGTCGGCCTCGCGGCTGAGGCGGATGTGGCCCATCCCGGTTTCGTCCTTGAGAGAAAAAAGATCGGTGTAGGTTTCGTTTTCCGAGAGCGAAGAGACGGAGAGCGGCGTGATGAACTGCGCGCCGCCTTTTGTCAGGATGCAGCGCACGTTGCCGCCTGCTTTCCTGATGAGGCGGATGAGCTCCAGCGATTTGTAGGCGGCGATGCCGCCGGAGATCACGAGGAGAATGGATTTGTTTTCTAAAGTTTTACTCATTTTCTTTCCTGTCCCTCACCCTCCCGCTTCGCGGGGCCCTCCCTCTCCCTTAAGGGAGAGGGTAATCCGAGCGTTACGCGAGGATCGGGTGAGGGATTTTATTTATATAAAACAAAAGCCCCGCCTTTCAAAAGCGGGGCTTTTAAATCTTAAGTCATCAGAGCTTACTGAGCGGGTTGCCCGGCAGGCGCTGCTTCACCGGCCGAAGGCTCGGTTGCGTCAGCTTCAGAAGCTTTTTCAGCTTGCTTCGCTGCGTCGCTTGCTTCTTCAGCAGCGGCTTCAGCGTTGGAAGCGGCTTCGGTCGCGCTGTCAGATGCCTGTTCGGCAGCTTCGGCGGCTTCGCTTGCAGCGGCGGCAGCGTCGGATGCCTGTTCAGCGGCGTCCGTAGCGGCGCCTTCGATGGCGGCGTCAGCGGGCTGGCCTTCCAGCGTCGGGTCGATGACGGCTTCTTCACCAGCGGCGGGTTCGATGTAGTTCATCGGTTCTTGGCCGGACATGTTGTTGTAAATCGCGAAAATGGCGACGAGACCGGCGGCGAGAACGACGCCCGAATAAACGATCGATTTAGTGAAATTACTCATACAGAGCTTCCTCTCATTAATTATGTAATTTGTTTAAAGCAATGACTGTAGATTTGCCTCTGGGGGCTAAAAAGTCAATCAAAAAAAGCCCTTAAATTAAAAGGGCTTATAAAGGGCTGTAATTGTTATAGAAAATATAAAACCCTAATATTCAGGGTTTCACACCACTATGGATGGCTACCACTCCCGCGGTCAGGGCGGCGTATTTCGCACCTGCGAAGCCGGCGTCCTGCATGCGGCGGACGAGTTTACGCGGGCTGGGGAATTTGCGGATGCTTTCGACGAGATACTGGTAGCTGCCCGAGTCGTTGGTGACGGCCTTGCCGATGCGGGGAATGACGTGGAACGACCAGGCGTCGTAGGCGCGCGCGAGGATGGCGGATTCAACGCGGCTGAATTCCATGCAGAAAAAACGGCCGCCGGGTTTGAGAACGCGCGCGGCTTCTTTCAATGCGGTGTCGATGTGGGTGACGTTGCGCAGGCCGAAGGCGATTGTGTAGACGTCGAAAGAGTTATCAGGGAAGGGCAGGGATTCCGCGTTGCCTGTCACCCATTCGAATTCATTCAGCCAGCCGCGGTCCGCTGCGCGGTCGCGTCCGACTTCGAGCATGTGCGGGTTGATGTCGCAAACAGTCACCTCGGCACCGGGCGCTTTTTTGAGAATGCGGAAAGCGATGTCGCCCGTGCCGCCCGCGACGTCGAGGAATTTCTGGCCGGGCCGCGGACGAATAGAACGCACGAGGCGATCTTTCCAGAGCCGGTGCAGACCGCCCGACATGAGGTCATTCATCAAATCGTATTTTGGCGCGACGCTGTCAAAAACATCGCGGACCAGTCCGGTTTTTTCATCCGGGCTAACATGGCGGGTGCCGAACCATTCTTTTTCGGGATTAGACGTCATTGCGCGGGTTTCGCTTCACCGCATGGATAGGCCGTAGCGAAAATTTTAAGCGTGAGATCGAGGCCGCGTTCCTTTATGCGCTCTTCCTTGGAAAGTTTTTCAAGTTCGCGCACGAGAAGTTTCGACGCTTCGAGCACCGGAAGATTCAGCGGCGGGCAGAAATCAGGCTGGCGGTTCGCATCGTTCGTCTGGCTCCGGGCGTAATTTGAATTCAAAAGAGCGAGCAGGAAGCCGGAGCAGAAGCCCGCATCGATGCCCTTGTCGTAACCGTCCTCGGTGCCGTTCATGACGAGCTCGTTCGCGTCGGCCTTGTTGAAGACGTCGCAGCTTTTCCTGAGATAGCCGCCGTTGAGATTGCGGACTTTTTCATCCGCATGCGCGGGCGCGGCGAGGGTGGCGGCCAAAAGCAACAGGGCGGGAAAAGTTTTCATAAGATATTCTCCGGTTATGTGGGCTATCTTAAAGCAAGCGGTGCGGCAAATTCCATCACTAATAAATACCCCGTGACCTGCGCTGGCTTGCCCGTTACATATTGAAGCCATGAAGTTGGTCAAAGCCATGGCGACGGTGGGTGGGCTGACGGCGCTGAGCCGCGTCGCCGGTTTCGTGCGCGATATCCTGACGGCGGCGGTGCTGGGCGCGGGGCCGATTGCGGACGCGTTTTTCGTGGCGCTGAAGCTGCCGAATTTTTTTCGGCGCGTGACGGCCGAGGGCGCGTTCAGCGTTTCCTTCGTGCCGCTTTATTCCGAGGCGCTGGAGAAAGAAGGGCGCGAGGGCGCCGATAATTTCGCGGGCAACGCGATGGTGATCATGTTCTGGATTTTACTCGCATTCACGATTTTGATGATGATCGCGATGCCTGCCGTTATCATGTTGCTGGCGCCGGGATTTACGGACGACCCGACGACGGAGCGTTTCGATCTCGCGGTGACATTGTCGCGGATTACCTTTCCTTATCTGCTCATGATGTCGATTGCGGCGCTGATGGGCGGGGTGCTGAGCGCGCACGGACGGTTCGCGCCGTTTGCCGCCGCGCCGATTTTATTCAACCTTGCCTTGATCGGTGTGTTGCTGGTGGCTTGGAAATTCCAGACGGCGGCGCATGCGCTGGCGTGGGGTGTGATGATCGCGGGCGTGCTGCAGTTTGTGCTGCTGTATATTTATATACGCCGTGAGAAGATCAAATTGCCGCTGGCGCGGCCGAAATTCGACGGGCGGATCAAGAGGCTGTTCAAGCTGATGGGGCCGGGCGTGCTCGGCGCGGGCGTGATGCAGATCAACCTGTTCGCCGATATGATCATGGGCTCGTTCCTGCCGACGGGATCGATTTCATATCTGTATTACGCGGATCGTCTGAACCAGTTGCCGCTGAGCACGGTGGGGATTGCCGTGGGTACGGCGCTGCTGCCGATGCTGAGCCGCGCGATCGGGGCGGGGCGTACGGACGAGGCGAGAGGGTTATTCAACCGTGCGCTGGAGACGGTTTTGTTCCTAGGGCTTCCTGCTGCTATCGCGCTGCTGATTTTAGCGGACATTATTATCGAAGTTCTGTTCGTGCGCGGAAAGTTCGACATGGCGGATGCGAGCGTGACGGCGTTTGTGTTGCAAGGTTACGCGATAGGCCTGCCGGCCTATATCGCCGTGAAAGTTTATTCGACGGCGTTTTTCTCGCAGCAGGATACGATGACGCCGGTGAAAGTTTCGATTTCGGTGGCGCTGACGAATATCGCGCTGGCGCTGATTTTGATCCAATATATAGGTGTGGCGGGGATCGCGCTGGCGACGGGGATTGTCGGGTGGATGCAGATCGGGTTGCTGGCGTGGCTGCTACGCGGCAATGCGGCGCTGAAGCTGGATGAGCGGTTCCGCCACACCTTCCCGCGTATCCTGCTTTCGACTGGATTGATGGCGCTGGTATTGTATGGTTTGCACATCCCGCTGGCAGGGTGGATGGCGGGCGACACGCTCCACAAGGATATCGCGCTGGCGATTTTCGTGGCCGCGGGGATGGGCGTTTACGCGATTTCAGTGCTTGCCACCGGGGCGATCAGGATGCAGGATGTCCGCGGATTTTTAAGCAAGGGTAAATAATGAAACGCATTCTTTCAGGCATGCAGCCGACCAATAATCTTCATCTCGGGAATTATCTCGGGGCGCTGAAGAACTGGATCAGGTTACAGGATGAGGGCGCAGAGTGCCTTTATATGGTCGCGGACCTTCATGCCGTGACGGTGCCGCAGGAACCCGCGGCGCTCAACAAGGCGACGCGCGAGATCGCGGCGGCGTTCATCGCGAGCGGCATCAACCCGCAGCGCTCGCATATTTTCGTGCAGTCGGCGGTTCCGGCCCACTCGGAACTGATGTGGCTGCTTTCGACCATCGCGCAGATGGGCAAGCTGGAGCGCATGACGCAGTTCAAGGACAAGGCCGGGAAAAATTCGGAGCGGGTTGGTTTAGGTTTGTTCGCGTACCCGGTTTTGATGGCGGCGGATATCCTGGTTTACAAGGCGACACATGTGCCGGTCGGCGAAGACCAGAAGCAACACCTGGAACTGGCGCGTGACATTGCCTCGACGTTCAACACGAATTACGGGCCGCTGTTCACGGTGCCGGAGCCGAGGATTGCCGGGCCTGCGCCGCGCGTGATGAGTTTGCGCGACGGGTCGAAGAAGATGAGCAAGTCGGATGAATCGGATTATTCTCGGATCAATTTGACGGATGACGCGGACACGATCGCGAAGAAGATCAAGAAGGCGACGACGGACCCGCACCCGCTGCCGGAGTCTCTCGATGGTTTCGAGGGACGCGCCGAGGCGCTGAACCTGATTACGATTTACGCGGCGCTGGCGGACAGGAAACGCGAGGATGTGATCAGGGAATTCGCCGGGAAGCAGTTCTCGGTCTTCAAACCGGCGCTGGCGGACCTTGCTGTCGCCAAGCTGTCGCCGATCACGAACCGGATGGCGGAACTGATGGCCGACCCGGGCGAAATCGACCGCTATCTGAAAAGCGGGAATGAAAAAGCCCGGAGCATTGCGGGACCTGTCCTGCGGGAAGTGCAGGACCGGATGGGATTCTGGAAAGAATCGTCATTGCGAGCCCCCGCCTTCGCGAGGGCAGGCTGCGCGAAGCAATCCAGATCCCCGCTTTCGCGGGGAAGACAGATAAGGTGGATTGCTTCGTCGGCCTATAAGAATAGGCCTCCTCGCAATGACGGAACTGGCTTTGTTCGCTAACCGTTAACCTTTTATTAGGCAATTTTCTGGCATTATAGGCCAGGACAGGTCATAATAAATCCCAGGTACTACGGTGTGAATCATGAAATTTTCGATTAAAACGCTAGCATTGGCAGCAGTTTTATCATCCGTGGCGGTTTCGCCCGCGAAGGCAGACGTATTCTTCTGGCGCGATGCCCATACCAATCTTTCCGTGACCTATGCCGATACATGGCGCCAGACCAGCAACCAGAAACCTGACGATATTTTCACAGTGCTTGCGCCCGGCGACAATCAATATGCGGCCTGCCGCGTCCGTGTGCGCGAGGACCGCCGGTTCGTGATTTACCCGCGCCGCAATGCGGCCGCGATCCAGAGGCAGAATTACAGCCGCGAGTTCTGGGACGCTTATGTCGGTGAATTCAATGGCGCCGTTATCAACAGCGTGTGGGATAATGCGGGGCTGGGCGACGGTTTTGCCAGTTTTGCCGATATTTCTTTCATTACGTCCGTGGGACCGAAAGTCCAGAAGCGCGGATTGATGTTCGCGACGGTTTACAACGACAAGGCGTATATCGCGGAATGCTCTTCCGAAACGAGCGCGTTTGTCGATTGGTACAAACCTTTCCTGAGCTTCGTGAAGTCGGTGGATTTCCGCGACGAATACCATATCCATGGCAATGGCTGGTACCGCGATTTCACGACGGATGCCCCCTTGCGCATCCTGGGCCGCAAGGATATCGACCTTTACACCAATTAATCCGATCCAGTAATGTCGTTCCTGCGACAGCAGGAGCGACATGCAGGTTTACCTTCCCATCGCTGAAATGAGCGTGCCGGCGGAATCTATATTCCTCGTCAGCGCGTTCGTGGGCCTGTTGTCCGGCATTTTCGGCATCGGCGGCGGGTTCCTGGCGACGCCGTTTTTGATTTTCACGGGCGTTCCGCCGGTGATCGCGGTGGGGACGCAGGCCTCGCAGCTTGTCGCCTCCAGTATCGCGGGCGTGCTCGGACACTGGGAGAAGGGGAATGTGGACGTCAAGATCGGCTGTGTGATGCTGGCGGGCGGTATGGTCGGGTCGGTCGTAGGCATTTTGATTTTCGGCATTCTTGAAAAACTCGGCCAGATCGATTTCGCGATTTCCATTCTCTACATCATCCTGCTCGGGTTTATCGGCGTGCTGATGCTTGCCGAGAGTTTCACCCATCTCGTGAAACCGAAAAACATGCGCAAGGAATTCAACACGCTGAACATGAATTCGTTTATTGCAGGGCTACCGTATAAAATGCGTTTTCCGCGCTCGAAGCTGTATATCAGCGCGCTGGTGCCGGGCGGGATCGGTTTTATCGGCGGGGTGCTGGCGTCGATTTTAGGTGTCGGCGGCTCGTTCATCATGGTGCCGGCGATGATTTATATTCTCGGCATACCGTCGCTGCTGGTGGCGGGGACGGTTCTGTTCCAGATGATTTTCACGACGGCATTCGCGACGATCATGCATGCGCTGGTTAATCAAACAGTTGATGTGGTGCTGGCGGTGATCCTGATCATCGGCGGGGTGGCGGGTGCGCAGCTCGGTATTACCTTCGCGCGGCATGTCAAAGGTATCTATGCGCGGGTGACGCTGGCGTTGATCGTGCTGGCGGTGTGCCTGCAGATGATCGGCAACCTGTGTATCCAGCCGCATGAAATTTTCTCGACGGTGGCGCTATCATGAGAAAATTATTCCTGATAGTGATTTTGTTGTTTGCCGGCGCGCAGGCGGCGCGGGCCGAGAACGTCACGGTCGAGCTGGTGAGCGACCATGTCGATATCACGACCGGGTTTAACGGGACGACGCTGGGGTTGTTCGGCGTGCGCGCAAACAGGGGCGATATCGCGGTAATCGTGCGCGGCCCGCTGCGCACCATGTCGGTGCGGCGCAAGGAAAGCGTGATGGGCGCGTGGATCAACCGCAGTTTCGAGACATTCAAGGCGGTGCCGTCTTATTACAATTACGCGCTGAGCAGGCCGCTGGAGGAGCTGACGACGGCGGAGAAACTGGCGGAGCACGGCATCGGGCCGGAAAATCTGCGCTTCAACAAGCCGGACACGACGGATAAGCGGCGGATTGAATTCCGCGAGGCGTTGCTGCGGAACAAGAGAATGCAGGGGCTTTACCCGGCGGAACCGGGCGCGATCAAGTTCATCGGGCCGAATTTCTTCCGCGCCGATTTCTACATTCCCGCCAATGTGCCGGTGGGCGAGTATGAAATCCAGACTCTGTATTTCTCGAACGGAATCCTGCGCGACAGCAAGACCAACACCGTGCGCGTCGCGCAGGTCGGTGGCAGCGCGCGCATCAACGATTTCGCGCATAACAATTCGCTGGTTTACGGGTTGATGTGCGTTTTGCTGGCGGTTTTCGCCGGATGGTTTTCAAACAGGGTGCGACGTGGATAGGAGCAGCCAAGCATGATGAATCGTATTTACCTGATCGTCGCGGACGATACCGAGGAATTCGGCAATGCCCTCCGTTATGCCTGCAAAGCGGCGCGCGCGAACAACACGCATATCGGCGTGCTGCATATCATTCCGGACAATGATTTCGTGAACTGGGGCAATATCGAGGAGCGTATTAAAGAAGACCGCCGCCGCGACGCGGAGAAGCTGCTGGCGACCATTTCGGAGAAGATCAAGAGCATCAGCGGGCTGACGCCGTCGCTTTATATCGGCGAGGGACCGGCGCCGGACGCGGTGCTCAAGACGATTGCCGAAAATCCGAATATTTCCAACCTGTTTTTAGGGGGCAGCACCAAGGGCGGCGGGCCGGGGCCGTTGGTGAGTTATTTCTGCGGCAAGGGGCTGGCGAAGCTGCCGGTGCCGCTGACGGTTATTCCGGATCATATCGTTCTCGAGGAAAAGACGGGCGAAAGTTGATTTATTCCCGGAACTGGACTATCTGATAGCCATGTTCATTCAGACGCAACCCACGCCGAACCCGGCGACGCTGAAATTCCTGCCAGGGCAGGATGTCGCCCCGTCGGTTTTTGAATTCAGGAGCCGCGAGCAATCGGGCAATTCGCCGCTGGCGCAGAGGCTGTTCGGCATTGCGGGCGTCGAAAACGTGATGCTGGGCCGCGATTTCGTTTCGGTCAGCAAGGCGAACGACACGGACTGGTCGATGCTGAAGCCGATGATTTTGGCGGCGCTGATGGAGCATTTTTCGACCGGGCACCCGGTTATCCTGAATGCCGGGACAAGCGAGAACGCGGGCGATGACGACCCCATCATTGTGCAGATCAAGGAACTGATCGAGACGCGCGTGCGTCCGGCGGTGATGATGGATGGCGGCGATATCGTGTTCGACAGTTTCGATGGCGGCGTGGTTTATCTGCGGCTGCGCGGCGCCTGTGCGGGCTGCCCGAGTTCGACCATGACGCTTAAATCCGGCATTGAAAACATGCTGCGGCACTACGTGCCGGAAGTCACTGAGGTCCGTCAGGTGGCGGATTAGTCTCTGCGTTCATTCCTTCGGGCGCAGGTACGCTCTGCCCCGCCAAAATCATTCCCAGCCAGCGCCATTGTTCAACATCGGTCTGCGGGTCCATCGGGCCGGGGATCGTGCAATTGAGGCGCACGCGCTCATCGCCGGGTATATCGGCGAGGCGTAACTCAATGCGGTTTCCGAGGGTTTGCATTTCGGGTTGTTCACGGCCCGAAACGAAGCAGGACAGGTTATTGATTTCCTTTTCCAGCGAAGGGGGCAGCGAAAAGCCGATGGATGGCGCGGAGGTGCCGATCTGCGGGTCTTGCGGCAGGATGTCGATCGCGGGCAGCGGCAATGCATTCACCACGAGGCGGAAGCGTTCCGTATCGCCGAAACGCTCGGTCATCGTGAAGCGGGGCAGCGAGAAAAAATCGGCGCCTTCGTAAACCGTTCCCGAGTGCAGGCCGAAGGCGGCGGTGAAACCGGAGTCAGCGACAATTTTTTTATAGGGCAGGGAATATTCGCCGAACGGATAGGCGAAGAATTCCGGTTCTTGGCCGAATTCCTCGCGGTGGCGCAGCAGCGCCTTGTTCACCTGGCGGCGGATTTCGTCTCCAGGTTCGCGGGCGAGGCGGGAATAGGAGGCGGGCAGCACGCCGAGGCTCACGGTCTGATGCTGCGCCAGTTTCTTAAGCTCCTGCCAGCTCATATTTTCCTCGGTTTTGGCGTCCAACTGGCCGCTGGAATAGAAAACCGTGAAGGGAATGTTTTTGGCGAGCAGCGCAGGGATCGCGTTATCAAGCGCCGAGCGGTAGGCGTTTTCAAAGGTGATGGCAAGCGCGCGCGGCGGCAGTTCGCGGTGATTTTTCGCGGCGTCGATGATTTCGCCGAGCGGCAGGACGGTGTAATCGGCGCTGGCGATTTCCTGCAGGTGGTCCATGAATTGTTCAGTGCGCAGGTTGCTGTCGGGATAGGCGTCTTCGCCGATGCGGTGATAGACGAGCACGACGGCGGAATATTTATCCTCGGGAATGGCGGTCGCAGCGTTCGCATTCCCGCCCGTCCAGGGCGAAATCAGGACGCTGAGAAGGCTGATGGATAGTAAAAAACGCTGCATGTTAAGGTCTTCCGTGAGAGCGCGATTAAACCAGATTACGGGTCCGAAAAACAGCCCTTAAATTAAGGGTTGATGTTTGGCGGGGCGGGACTAGATTGATGATGCCCCAATGCCTGAAAGGACAGTTAATGGTTGCTGAAAAATCAAAGTCCCACACCCTCGAGAGCGAGGCGCTCGATATTATTTTCAGGGAGGCGCGCACGCACCGCGCGTGGCAGCAGCGCGACGTTCCGGATGCGCTGATCGACCAGATTTATGATCTTTTGAAATTCGGGCCGACGAGCGGGAATTGCTGCCCGGCGCGTTTCGTGTTCGTGAAATCGAAAGAGGCGAAGGAGCGTTTGCGGCCGCATCTCGATGAAGGCAACAAGGAAAAGACGATGACGGCGCCGGTGACGGCGATCATTGCTTACGACCTGAAATTTTATGAACACATGTCGAAGCTTGCCCCGCACATGAAGGATCCCAAGGCCATGTATGGCGGCAATCCTGAAAAGATGAAGCAGGCCGCGTTCCTGAACGGTACGCTGCAGGGGGCGTATCTGATTATCGCGGCGCGGTCGCTGGGGCTGGATTGCGGGCCGATGTCGGGGTTCGATGCGGACGGGATAAAGAAGGAATTTTTTGCGGATAACGATTACATTCCGGATTTCCTGTGCAATATCGGGTATGGCGACGCGTCGAAACTGTATCCGCGTGCCCCGCGTTTAAGCTTCGATGAGACGTCGAAAATCATCTGATGGCACAATTTCAAAAAATACTGGCGCTCGATACCGCGCTGAATGATTGCAGCGCGGCGGTGTATGACGAGGGAAAAGTTTTTTCTGAGTCAGTCGCGATGATGCAGGGGCATGCGGAGCATTTGATCCCGATGGCGGAGCGCGCGCTGAAAAAATCAGGCGTCGATTATGCCGATATCGAGGCGGTGGCGGTGACGGCGGGGCCGGGCGCATTTACGGGTTTGCGGATCGGACTGTCGGCGGCGCGGGCGATCGGCCTTGCGCTCGGCGTGCCGGTTTACGGGATCACGACGACGCAAATATTGGCGCTGCAGGCGGTGCGCGAGAACGCGGAGCCGGTGATGGTTGTTCTCGACACCAAGCGTTCGGATTATTACGTGCAGAGTTTTGATGCGGGCGGAAAGCCATTATCGGATGCGAGCGTTATGAACGGCGAGGCGATCAAGGCGGACGGGTTTGTCCTGATCGGTGACGGCGTGGAGCGGCTGACGGGGGAGAAGTCCGCGATCACGGCGATCGACGCGGCGCTGATGGCGGAATTGCTGGCCACGAAGCCGGAATTGTTCAATCTCGGGGCGGCCCCGGCTTATCTGCGCGGGGCTGATGTTACGGAATCCAAGCGCCAGAACCGGATATTTGAAGGCGCGCAGGGCCTGAAATAAGAAATAAAGTTTCCTTTATTGCGAATACTGGCAGTTTTACTCAGTTTCCCCTTGTTTTACATGTAATCCTCCTTTATTACTGTCCACCCTGAAATAAATAAAGGAGAGAGGACTGCCATGACCGATCAGCCCAACCGCGACGAAGTGCTTGCCCTGACAACGGAAATCGTATCGGCCTATCTCTCGAACAACTCCACCGCCGCCAGCGAAATTCCCGGCATCATCGAACAGGTGTTCAGGACGCTTTCGAATGTGAACAGCGAGGGCGGCGCGCTTGCCGACAGGCCGCAGCCCGCCGTGCCGATCAAGAAATCGGTAAACCCGGATTACATCGTCTGCCTCGAAGACGGCAAAAAGCTCAAAATGCTCAAGCGCTATCTCAAGACCGCGTACAACATGACGCCGGAACAGTACCGCGAGCGCTGGGGTCTGCCTTCAGATTACCCGATGGTCGCGCCGAATTACGCGCGTCAGCGGAGCAAGCTGGCGAAAGATATCGGGCTCGGAACCCGCAGTAGATAAAAAATTTAAACCACCGAGATTACGGAGATCACTGAGTTTTTTATTTTTCTCAGTGATCTTAGTGTGCCCAGTGGTTCAATTAATTTTTTTTTATTATGAACTAAGCTGTTTGCTTCTTTTCTTCGCGGACGCGATTGCGCGGTCGAAGATTTTCTGCATTTTTCCATCCATCAGGATTTCCAGCGCGGCAGCGGTTGTGCCGCCGGGCGAGGTAACGTTTTTGCGCAGCGTCGCGGCGGGGGTTTTGTCGGCGCCGGCCAGCGCGGCGCTGCCGATCACTGTCTGGCGGGCGAGGGTCATGGATAGATTGCGGTCGAGGCCCGCTTTTTCACCGGCCTGGGCGATTGTTTCGATAAGCAGGAACACATAAGCAGGGCCGGAGCCGGAAACGGCGGTGACGGCGTCCATCAGTTTTTCGTTTTTTACCCATTCGACTTGTCCTGCGGCGGCGAGAAGCTGCGCGGTAATTTTTTTCTGCGCGGGTTTGACGTTCGGGCTGGCGACAGCGACGCTGATTCCTTTTCCGACCGAGGCGGGAAGGTTCGGCATGGCGCGGACGATGGGTTGCCCGGTGCCGAAGAGTTTTTTGAAGCCGCTAATGGAGCGTCCGGCCGCGATGGAGAGGATGAGCGCGTCTTTTCCGATAAACGGTTTTAGCGCAGCGCAGACATCGTTCATGACCTGCGGTTTCACGGCGAGGACGATGATGTCGCAATTCTTGAGTTCCTTGCCGGGTTTTTTGAGGACGCGCACGGATTTCGGCGCGTTTTTCACGCCGGAAGGTTCGACGACGATGTAGGAGGATTTTATCCTGGCGTTCACCCAGCCATCCAGCAGGGCGCGACCCATTTTACCGCAGCCAATCAGGGCAATATTGCTGCCCATGCGGCTTACGATTCCCCGACCGTTTCCATGACGGCGAGGGTGAGGTTCTGCTCGTCGAGGCGGGCGGTGTTGGTGAGGAAGTGGAAGAGCGGATAGTAACGCTCGCACTGGGCCAGGGAGATGTCGACTAGGTCCTCGATATGTTCGGCGGAGTCGGCCCGGGTCGCGCCGCGGAACAGGCAGGTCTGGCGGAAACTCGGGACGTTGGTCTGGCGCGGGATGTCGAAATGGCCCATCCAGAGGCCTTCGTTCAGGTTGATCAGCGCATTGCAGGCGGCATCGCGGTTGGCGGCGGGAACAACCAAATCATACTGGCAGCAGAACTGCAGGGCGCTCATGTCTTCCTGCCACAGGAAAAAGAGGCGGTAGGTCCCGGTTTTGCCGGTGACCTGGACGGTGAGTTCATCCGGGTTCATGCGGTTGAAGGCCCAGTTGTTGGAGGCGAGGAATTCCTCGACGCTGTCGAGCGGGTTGATGACGAGTTCGTCGTGAAGATCGAGTTCGGTGCTCATTTCCGCTTCGCTTTCGACTTGGATTTGGTTTTCGGGGCGGCGCCGAGCTGTGCTTCGAGAGCCTCGATGCGTTTGATCAAGTTTGCCTGCTCCTCGCGTGCCTTGAAGGCCATGAGTTCAACGCGGTCGAAATCTTCGCGGGGGACGAGGTCGAGTCTCTGGGCGAGTTCGTCGATGCGGGCGCGGACTTCGTCCTTCACCTGGCGGCGGAGCGAACTGAATGCGCTGACGGCGCCACCGGCGACGCGGGCAACATCATCAAGAATTTTTTCCCTGGCCTGCATTACCCCAATACCCATTTGTGCGTGATTATTGCGCGATTTTTTAGCCGGATTCGTGGCTTATTTCAACAGTTCTTTACAAAACATAACTGTGGATATTTAATGCACTCTACAAGCATTCATCCTGTATAGCGGTAAACGTCCTTATGGCCTTGAAGTTCCCCGATATTGATCCCGTGGCGATTGCGCTCGGGCCCCTTGAAATCCGCTGGTACGCGCTGGCGTATCTGAGTGCGTTCCTGTTCGGCTGGTGGTATGGCATCTATATAACGAAGCTTAATTCCGGAACCCGCCCGAACCGCGACGATATCGACGATTTCATTCCGTGGGCGATCGCGGGGGTCATTCTCGGCGGGCGGCTGGGTTATATCCTGTTTTACCAGACGGCGTTTTATTTCAGTCACCCGATGGAGATTTTTAAAGTCTGGCATGGCGGCATGTCGTTCCATGGCGGGATTGCGGGCGTGATCATCGTTCTCGTTCTTTATACGCGGCTGAAGAAAATCCCGTTTTTCAGGCTGGCGGATATTTTCGGCTGCGCGGCGCCGCTCGGGATTTTCCTCGGGCGGATCACGAATTTTATCAATGGCGAGCTTTACGGGCGCGTGACGGATGTGCCGTGGGGGGTCGTATTTCCCGGCGGCGGTGAGTTGCCTCGCCACCCGAGCCAGTTATACCAGGCCGGGCTGGAGGGGCTGGCGCTGTTTTTGATCTTGCTGGCGCTGCTGCATTTTAAATGGGCGCGCGCGAGGCCCGGGGTTTTATCGGGCGTGTTTCTGGCGGGGTACGGGATATTCAGAAGTGTTGGCGAATTGTGGCGCGAACCGGACGAGCAGATTGGGTTTATTTTCCAGCATGTCTCGATGGGGCAGTTGCTGAGCGTGCCGGTGATCGCGGCTGGTATTTCGATATTTGTTTATGCAGTAAGAAAAGAATTAAACCACAGAGAACACTGAGAAGGATATTTTTTAACTCAGTGTACCCAGTGCTCTCAGTGGTTTAAAAATAGTTTGTTATGGAAGAGATTTTAAAAAACTTAATCCGGGAAAAGGGCCCGATTGACGTGGCGGAGTTCATGGGACTCGCGCTCGGGCACCCGGCACACGGCTATTATATGAAGGGCGATCCGTTCGGCGCGCGGGGCGATTTCACGACGGCGCCGGAAATTTCGCAGATGTTCGGCGAGATGATCGCGGCGTGGATCATGGATGTGTGGCAACAGATGGGTTCGCCCGTGTTTACGCTGCTGGAATGCGGGCCGGGGCGCGGGACGCTGATGGCGGATATCATGCGCTCGACGAAGAATGTGCCGGGGTTTCATGATTCAGTAGAAATTCATTTGCTTGAAATTAGTCCTGCGTTGAGGGAAATGCAGGCACAAAGTCTGGCCCCTTATTGTCTTGCCCGCCCCCTGCCTTCGCAGAGGGCAGGCTGCGGGGGGCATCCGGCAAAAAAAGACCAGACCCCCGCCTACGCGGGGGAGACAAATGGGGGAACGGGGGAGACAAAAGTTTTTTGGCACGCGAATCTGCAGGAATTACCTGATAGGCCAATCATCGTGATTGCCAACGAATTTCTGGATGCGCTGCCGGTGCGGCAATTGGTGCGCGGAGCGGATGCATGGAAAGAGCGCGTGGTGAACGTCCAGAACGATAAATTCGTTTACGCGACGAAAGAGCTCCCGTTCAATCTTGATGTCGCAGCGGCGGAAGGCGAGATTTTCGAGATCAGCCCGGTGCGTAGCCAGTTCGTCATGGACCTTGTGAAGAAAATGAACAGATGCGGCACGGGCGCGGCGCTGATCATCGATTACGGGCATACGCAACCGGGGCTGGGCGATACGCTGCAGGCGCTTAAAAATCATCAATATGTTTCGCCGCTGGAGGATGTGGGCGATGCGGATTTAACGACGCATGTCGATTTTTACGCGGCGGCGCAATCGGCGAAGGCGGAAGGGGCGGAAGTTTTTGGCCCGGTGGAGCAGGGCGCGTTCCTGAAGACGATCGGCATCGAGCAGCGCACGGAAATTTTAAAGGGCCGGGCGACGCCGGCGCAGAAATTCGATATTGAAAAAGCGTTGCAGCGGCTTGTCGATTCCAGTCAAATGGGGTCGCTGTTCAAAGTGATGGGATTGACCAATGGGCAAAATATCAGCCTCCCCGGATTCTGAAATTCCGTTTCTGCAGGTGCCGGGTTTCACCGGCGAGGGCGTGCGGCACGGGTTTTTCGGCCGCGCGGGCGGCGTCAGCAAGGGAATTTACGACGGTCTGAATTGCGGCGTGGGATCGGCGGATGATCCGACGCATGTGAAAGCGAACAGAGAAGCGGTGGCGGCGATGGTCGGCGTTGAGGCGGAAAATCTTTTGTCGCTTCATCAGATTCACAGTGACCGATGCATTAAAATAAGACCCCCTCACCCTAACCCTCTCCCCAAAGGGGAGAGGGAAAAGGCGGATGCGCAGGTGACGGATGTGCCGGGGCTGGCGATTTCGATTTTGACGGCGGATTGCGCGCCGGTTTTGTTTTACGGGCGCAATGACAAAGGCCCGGTGATCGGTGCGGCGCATGCTGGCTGGAAGGGCGCGCTGGGCGGCGTGCTGGAGTCCACTGTCTACGCAATGGAAGAATACGGCGTGAAGGCGAAGGATATCCGCGCGGCCATCGGGCCGTGCATCAGCAAGCGGTCTTATGAGGTCGGGCATGATTTCGCCGCGCCGTTCCTGGATGAAGACCCGGAGAACGAGCGGTTTTTTATGAGCGGGGCCGGGGAAGGGAAGCTGATGTTCGACCTGCCGGGTTATTGCGCCGCGCGGCTTTATAATTGCGGGCTGAGCAACGTGGCCATTACGGGCATCGATACTTACGCCAACGAGCGGGATTATTTCAGCTTCCGCCGTGCCACCCACCGGAAAGAGCCGGATTACGGGCGTCAAATCTCGTTAATTGTTATTCTTTAAGTTTGCATCCCCGTCTTCGCGGAGGTGACACGTGTGGGTGATTGACTAGAAGGTGTTGATTTTCATCCCATTTTCCCCTAAAAAAGCGCCATGAAGCTTATCGCCGGTAATTCGAATAAACCTCTTGCTGAAGCTATTTCGGCGTATCTGAACGTTCCCCTGACCCAAGCCAGTATTAAAAGATTTTCGGACATGGAAGTGTTCGTCGAGATCATGGATAACGTGCGCGGCGAGGACGTGTTTTTCATCCAGTCGACGTCTTTCCCGGCCAATGACAATCTGATGGAACTGCTGATCGCGATCGACGCGCTGAAGCGCGGGTCGGCGAAGCGCATCACCGCCGTCATGCCTTATTTCGGCTATGCGCGGCAGGACCGCAAGACCGGGGGGCGCACGCCGATTACCGCGAAGCTGGTGGCCGACCTGATTACCGCCGCCGGGGCCGACCGCGTGCTGGCGATGGAGCTGCATGCCGGGCAGATCCAGGGATTTTTCGACATGCCGGTCGACAATTTGATCATCGCGCCGGTGTTCGTGCCGCAGATCGAGAAGAAATTCAACGGCGAGAAGCTCTGCATCGTTTCGCCGGATGTCGGCGGCGTCGTGCGCGCGCGCGCATTCGCGAAGAGGCTGAATGCCGATCTCGCCATCATCGACAAGCGCCGCGAGAAGGCGGGCGTGTCGGATGTCATGCATGTCATCGGTGAGGTGGACGAGCGGGTTTGCATCCTTGTCGACGACATCGTCGATTCAGGCGGTACGCTGTGTAACGCGGCAGTGGCTCTGAAAGAGCATGGCGCGAAAGAAGTGCATGCCTATGTTGTGCACGGCGTTTTGTCGGGCGGGGCGGTGGCGCGGATTTCGTCCTCGCCGCTGCAAAGCATGGTGATTGCCGACACGATCCAGGCGACCGAGGCCGTGCGCGTGGCGCATAACATCCAGCAGCTCAGCGTCGCGCACCTGATGGGCGAGGCTATTCGCCGGACGTGCGAGGAACAGTCGATTTCGGAGCTGTTTCGTTAACCGCCGCCACCTGTATTTCCCGTCTTTCGATATAATCCTGCGTGATGCAGTCGACTTCCATGTCGCCGATCCAGCAGCGGCCATGGCTGTCGGCGGTTATCGAGGCGGCGGGGGAGATGGTGGTGATCGAGGCGGTGACGGTGGCGCTGTCGCCGTTTTCATCCGCGAGGGCGGAAAAAGTTAACAAGCCATAGAAACAGGCGGCGAGAAGTAAGGCCTTCATAATCAGTTACCCGGCAACGCTTTACACAATGAACTACAGGCTGTTTCCCGGGCCTTAGGGGCCGGGGAAAGCGAATCTTTTCGTGCTTCTGTAGGTGTGAAATTTATCGGGCCTGGGGGTGGTTAAGTCAACGCGAAGGGGATTTTAAACCACAATTTTCTTGCCAAAGGGGCCGGGGTTTGGTCTATCTACGGCCACTGAAACCGTGGGCGGGCACCCCTGGAGGCTCCCCATATTATGAAAAAGGAAAATACCATGTCCAAGAACTACGCTTTGAAAGCGGAATCACGGGACCGTGCCGGTAAAGGGGTTGCACGCAGTCTTCGCCGCGAGAACAAAGTTCCTGCCGTTGTCTATGGCGACGCCAAGGCCCCTGTTAAAATTTCGCTGACCGCGAAAGAAACCAACATCGAGTACAACAAAGGTCACATGTTCACGACGCTTTGCGACCTCGAAGTCGACGGCGCGAAGCACCTGGTGCTGGCCCGCGACGTGCAGGTTCACCCGGTCACCGACCGCGTCGAGCATGTCGATTTCCTGCGCGTGACCGCGAAGACGAAAATCGCCGTTCGCGTTCCGGTGCACTTCATCAACGAAGACAAGTCGCCCGGCCTCACCGCCGACAAGGGCGTTCTGAACATCGTGCGCCACGAAGCCGAGCTGCTCTGCACCGCGACGAACATCCCGGAAGAGATTGTGTTCGACCTGACCGGCACGAAAATCGGCGATGCCGTTCGTATCAACGACGGTAAGCTCGGTGACGCGGTTCCGGCCGACAAGAGCCGCAACTACGTTATTGCGACGCTGCAGGCTCCGAAACAGTTCGTTGAGGAAGTCATCGTTGCACCGGCTTCTGACGAAGAAGTCGCCGCTGCCGCCGCTGCCGCTGAGGGCGGAGCCGCTCCGGCCGGTGATGCGAAAGCCGCTCCGGCTGCCGATGCGAAGGCCGCTGCTCCGAAGAAGGAATAAGCGAAGAAGTAAGGCTTTTAATGGATTAATCTTAAGCGGCAAGTATGCTAAAAGCGTCTTGCCGCTTAATTATTTCTAGAGCTGTTTCGTAGGACGATGCTGGGATTTAAGAAGAAAACGAACGATGCGTGGCTGATCGCCGGGCTGGGGAACCCGGGCGATAAATATGCGCGTAACCGGCATAACATTGGATTCATGGCGGCGCAGAAGATCGCGGATACTTATGGTTTCCCGCCGTTCAAATCCAAGTACAAGGGTTTAATTGCGGAAGGAAGCATCAAGGGGCGCAAGGTTATTTTGATTTTGCCGCAAACTTATATGAATGTTTCGGGCGAGAGCGTGCAACCGGCGGCGAAGTTTTATAAAATCCCGCCGGAAAAAATTATCGCGCTGTATGACGAGATCGAGTTGCCGCCCGGCAAGATGCGCGTGAAAAAAGGCGGCGGCAATGCGGGGCATAACGGGCTGAAATCTCTGGACGAGCATTTGCCGGGGACGGATTACTGGCGCGTGCGGCTGGGGGTGGGCCGCCCGCCGCACAAGGAGATGGATGTGGCCGATTATGTGCTCGGGAATTTCGCGGCCGAAGATGACAAATGGCTTGGCGGACTGCTGAAGGCGGTGGCGGAGCATGTGCCGCAATTGCTGGATGGTAAGGATTCTGAATTTATGAACAAGGTTACTTTGGATACGAAAAAAGATTAGATTTATTAACCGCAGCGAGCACAGCGAAAACACAGGAGCCTTTTGCGCAAGACGCGCTGTGATTTCGTCTGTGGCCGCTGTGGTTTAAGTTTTTATTTTAAAAAAGGAATATTTTATGGGTTTTAATTGCGGGATTGTGGGTCTGCCGAATGTCGGGAAATCGACGCTATTCAATGCCTTGACCGCGACGGCGGCGGCGCAGGCGGCGAATTTCCCGTTTTGCACGATCGAGCCGAATGTGGGCCGCGTGGCGGTGCCGGACGAGCGCATCGACCAGATCGCGAGCATTGCCGGCAGCGTCAAAATCGTGCCGACGCAACTCGAGTTCGTCGATATCGCGGGCCTCGTGAAGGGTGCGAGCAAGGGCGAGGGACTGGGAAACCAGTTTCTCGGCAATATCCGCCAGACGGACGCGATCATTCACGTGCTGCGCTGTTTTGAAGACGCCGATATCGTTCATGTCGAGAATTCGGTCGATCCGCTGCGCGATGCCGACATTATCGAGACGGAATTGATGCTGGCCGACCTCGAGAGCATCGAGAAGCAGATCCAGAACATGGAGCGCAAGGCGAAGGGCGACAAAGCCCTGCAGCCGCAATTCGATTTCATGGTGAAAGTACGCGACGCGCTGGCGGCGGGGAAATCGGCGCGCACGGTGAAGCCCGCGAATGAAGATGAAACGGCGTGGATGGCGACGTTCATGCTGCTGACATCAAAGCCGCTCTTATATGTGTGCAACGTCAAGGAGCATGAGGCGGCGAGCGGCAATGAGTGGACGAAGAAGGTCGAGGGACTCGCGAAATCGCAGGGGACCGAGGCCGTTGTGATCTGCGCGGCGATTGAATCGGAAATCGCGCAGCTGACCGAGGCGGGTGAGCGGAAGGAATTTCTGGACTCGCTCGGGCTGAAGGAGCCGGGGCTGAACAAGATCATCCGCGCGGGTTATAAAATTCTTGGGTTACAAACTTATTTCACCGCGGGGCCGAAAGAGGCGCGCGCGTGGACGGTGCGCGTTGGCGCGAAGGCGCCGGAAGCGGCGGGAGTCATTCATACCGACTTCCAGAAAGGTTTTATCCGCGCGGAAGTGATTTCATTCGCCGATTTCGTCGCGCTGAAGGGCGAGGTCGCCGCCAAGGAAGCCGGAAAAATGCGCCAGGAAGGCAAGGATTATACTGTTGCCGATGGCGACGTGATCCTGTTCCGGTTTAACGTCTAAACCG
>CAADGI010000009.1 GCA_900696495.1 uncultured Alphaproteobacteria bacterium | reverse complement strand
TCGACCCCTTCAATGGCGGCGTCTCGGGCCTGAACGTCACGATCACCGGCCTGCCGAGAGTATCGGGCTTCGCCCCGGCCTCCACCGGCGCAGCTGGCCTGAACGCGATTGCTCCGGCTGCCGGCGATGAAACCCCTGCTGATCTCGCGAATATCGAGCCTGCAGCAGGCGGCGAAGGCGCCCAGAACGTAAGCTGCTGGGGTGATGCGGTCAGCGCAGCCGGCACCGGCGGCCCCGTGAACTACAGCTACGGCGGCACGTTCGAGGAAAGCATCGCGGCGGCGGCAAGCTGCGGAGCCCAAAGCTTCTAAGATTTAAGATTTCCTAGGTTGAAAAGCCCCGGGCCGGTCCCGGGGCTTTTTGCATGCGTAAAAGAGTGGCAATTCCGCTTCCCGGGCGCTATAAGATTACCAAACAAGAGGTTGCGAACTTTGCCAATTCTGTCAAAATAGCCCCTCGGCGGCCTTAGGGCCTGAAAATAAGAGAAGAAACAGGAAGAACCCAGGATTTCTGATGTACCACGATAATAACTGGAACCCCGTGCAGGGCGACGAGCTGGCGGGCTTTCTCGAGCAGATCAATCCTATCGACGGCAAGTACAAGGTTTCCGCGGAGACGACCGAGGTCCACTGGCGCATGCTGCCCTTCTACGACAGCGTTGCGCTTATCCGCGTGCGCGACCCGAACTGGGTGAACCGTCGCCTGAATATTTATTACCTGACCGACCAGGGCAACCTGTTCCGCCTCAACGGCACGTCGCCGCCCATCCACGAGGTGAATGCCAAGGCGCCGATCAAGGTGAATGAGAAAAACGTCCTCGATTACCTGCGCTTCTTCTGCTTCTTTGTGCGCGGCGAGGAAGGCCCGTTCTATATCGCCGAGAGTATGGACGACCCCAACATGCCCACCGACATGGATGATACAACCAGATCGGTTATCGAGGGTACCGTACGTGGTGCGACCTTCGCCGGCGGCAACGAACAGGGCCATTTCCTCTGCGACGCGGTGGTGTTTTATTCCAATGCGCTCTTCATCGCGAATTTCGCGGTTCAGCCCACGGGCATGATCGAAATGATGGATGACGAGCCGATCGCGGCGGATCTTCCTGTGAAGATCGACTGCCCTGTTTCCTGAACGGCCTTTTCAACCAGCCACGCATTTGTTAGGCTCGTCTCAACGCTGAGTTGAGTTCCTTCCTGCGTTTCCCATTTCAAATATTGTGGTTGGCATGTTCTCTCGCAAAAGATTTTTGCCGGTCTTTATGATTTTTGCCGTTCTGGCTGTCACACCCCTGTGTGCGCAGGCCGCCAAGCGCATTTATTTCGCAGGGTATTTTGGGCTCAAAAGCTACCCGCCGCAGGACTACAAGGACAACGATCTGGGTCTCGAAGGGAAAATCGGCGTTGACGACAGCATCAGCTTCGCCGGCGCGATCGGTTTCAAACTGACGCCGCAGCTGCGCGTCGAGGCCGAGCTGTCCCATTCCAGCGCCACTATCAGCAGCGCCGAAGTCATCAATTTCGGCGCGTTTGAAGTCGGCGGCAGCTTGGATTCCACCATCGCCATGGTCAATGTTTATTACGATTTCGATTTCAACTGGAAAAAGATCCAGCCCTTTATCGGCGCCGGCATCGGCTATGGCTGGCATGAAGGCGAGATTGACAATGCGCTGGGCTTCACGGCCAGCGGCTCGTCCGACGCCAGCGGCTATCTCTGGCAGGTCGGCGGCGGCCTGCGCTACCCGGTCACCGACAGCCTCTCTTTGATCACGGCCTATCGTTACATGGACGGGCAGGACCTGAAATTCACGAACATAGAAGGCGATGCCAGCATCCACGAGGTGCGGGTCGGCCTGAGCTGGGATTTACCCTTCGAGTAACATGCGCTACAACAGCGTATGGCAAAAACCCATGATATAGCGATTATCGGCGGCGGGCTGGCGGGCCTGACTTTTGCCTGCCTTGCCGGGCAGGACAAGCGCCTGGACATCATCTGCCTGGACCAGGCGCCGCCTGCGCAGAACAATGATCTCCGCACCACCGCCATTTCCTACGGTTCGCGTAAAATTCTCGAAGAGGCGGGCATCTGGAAAAATTTGAGCACGGTTCCGTGCCCCATCGAGGAAATAAAAATTCTGGACGGCGACTCGCCGTTGCTGCTTGATTTTTTGAGAGAGGAAGCCGACGGGAAAATTTTCGGCTGGATCGTTGAAAATTCAGACCTCAAAAACGCGATGATGAAAACGCTTGCCGCGTTCAAAAATGTCGAGCACCGCGCGCCGGTGAAGGTAAAGGATTTTTCCGTCGATGAAAAAACCGCCAGCGCGATTTTGGACAGCGGCGAAATCATATCGGCGAAACTGATTGTCGGCGCGGATGGACGAAATTCCTTCACGCGGGAATGGATGGACGTTCCCGTGCGCACGCGCAATTACAAGCAGCGCGCGATTGTCTTCACCGCCGCGCATGAAAATCCGCACGGCAATATCGCGGTCGAGCATTTCCGTCCCGAAGGTCCGTTCGCGATCTTGCCGATGGCGGACGCGGAGGACGGCACGCACCGCTCCTCCGTCGTCTTCACCGAGCATGGCCCTGAGAAAAATTCCTTCATGCGGCTGAACGATGCCGATTTCAACGCCGAGCTGAGCCGCCGCTTCCCGGAAAATTATGGCCGCGTCGAGATGACGGGCCGCCGCGCCGCGCACCCTTTGAGCCTTACCCATGCCGCCAGCTACATAGCTCCCCGGATGGCCCTCATAGCCGATGCGGCCCACGCCATACATCCCGTGGCCGGGCAGGGGCTAAATCTGGGCTTCCGGGACGTGGCCGCGCTGGCCGGGCTTGTAGAGGCCACGGACGACCCCGGCGCACCCGATCTTCTGGAAAATTACCAGCAAGCCAGGCGGTTCGACAATATGAGCATGGTGGCGGTCACGGACGGGCTGGTCAGGCTGTTCTCGAACAACCGGCCCGGATCGCGCTATTTGAGGCGTACGGGCCTGAAAATCGTGGCCAAAATCCCCGCCGCCAAGCGGTTTTTCATCCGCCGGGCCATGGGCGATACAGGGGCGGATAGGGGCTAATGACCCTGTTAATAAATATTTTGACAGGCCCCGGAAACCCCGCTATAAAACCCCCACTTTTAAAGGAATAAGGCCATGAAACGCACATACCAGCCCAGCAAACTGATCCGCAAGCGCCGCCACGGGTTCCGCTCGCGCATGGCCACGAAACAAGGCCGCCAGGTTCTTTCGCGCCGCCGCTCCAAGGGCCGCAAGAAGCTGAGCGCCTAAGTTCAGGGGCCGCCCATGATCAAGGGGCAGCCGCTCGAAACCCTCAAAAACCGTGCCGATTTTGTGACGCTCAATAGAAAAGGGCGCAAATGGACCGCGCCCGGTGTGGTCCTGCAGGCCCTGCCTAACGAACAGGGCACTATCCGCATCGGCTATACCGTCACCAAGAAAACCGAGAGCTCTTCCGTGAAGCGCAACCGCATAAAAAGACGCCTGCGTGCCGCCGCCGCCGATGTCCTGCCGGACGCCGCGCCGGGCCATGATTACGTCCTGATCGGCAGGCCCATGTCGGCAACAAGGCCCTATGAGACTCTGTGCGGCGATCTGCGCTGGTGCCTCGAAAAACTGGGATGCCGGAAATGATGAGGTATGTCGCGGCCCTGCCGATCCGTTTCTACCGCGCGGCCATTTCGCCGTTGCTGGCGCCCTCCTGCCGTTTTCACCCGACCTGCTCGGCCTATGCGCTGGAGGCGATCGAGCGCCACGGGGCCCTGAAAGGCGGAATTCTGGCGGTTTTCAGGTTGGTAAAATGCCACCCATGGTATCGCGCGGGGTTCACCGATCCCGTACCGGAAGCGTTTGCGTGGGGGGGCCTGCTGCGCTATAAACGCGGGGCAAACGAGGCCGGAAAAACAAAATGAAAACCACCGATCCGAACAATATTCACCCGCAGGACATGCGCAACCTGTTCATTTTTTTCCTGGCGGCGGTCATCGTCTATTTCCTTTATACCCACATGATCATCAAGCCGCAGCAGCAGGCGCTGCGCGAGTCGCAGAAAGAATATCTGCAGGTCGAGGCGCAAAAACCCGAAGCGCCGACCAAGATGCTGCCGCGGGGCGAGGCGCTGGCCGAAAGCCCGCGTATCGGGATCGATAACGGGGTGATTTCCGGATCGATCGCGCTGCGCGGCGCAAGGCTCGACGATATTTCCTTCCATCACTACTTCAAGACGCTCGAGAAAAAAGAGAATGTCGAACTGCTCTCGCCGAAGAACAGTGAGTTCCCGCGTTACATCGAATATGGCTGGGTGCCTGCGGATAAAAAAACCAAAGTGCCTGACAGCGACACGCTCTGGCGCGTGCAGGGTAATGACAAGCTGGCGAAAGATAATCCTGTCACCCTGACATGGGACAACGGGCAGGGCCTGCGTTTCGAAAGGCTTTACACGATCGATGACGCCTATCTTATCACCATCGACCAGAAGATCGTCAATAATTCCGGGGCTTCTGTGACGCTGCATCCGTATGGTCTCGTCACGCAGACCGGCCACCCGCCTTTCTATGAAGGCATGTGGATTTCGCATGAAGGCCCGATCGGTTTCATCGGCGACAAGCTCATGGAAGTGAAATACCAGAAACTCTGGAAAGAGCCCGTGCATGAATTCACGGGCGCGAAAGGCTGGGCCGGGATCACGGATAAATACTGGCTGACGGCGCTGATGCCCGCGCAGGATGTCGACACCAAATACCGCGTCAGCCGCAGCGGCGATATGCCCGGCAAGCGCAAGAAGGGCGAGCCGCTGCCTAAGGACTGGGGCAAGTACCAGGTTGATTTCACCGGCGGCCCTGTAACGATTGAAGCGGGCGCGAGCGGCGGCAGCGTCAGCCACATGTTCACGGGCGCGAAGGAAGTTATCAAGCTGAACGAATACGGCCGGAAAACAGGCGTGCCGAATTTCAACATGGCGGTGGATTTCGGCTGGTTCTGGTTCATGACCAAGCCGTTTTTCTACATCCTGCATTTCTTCGACACCTATATCGGCAATATGGGGGTCGCAATCATCCTGCTCACCATCGTCATCCGGAGCGCCGTGTTCCCGCTGACCAATGTGTCCTACCGCTCTTTCGCGAAGATGAAAAAAGTTTCGCCGCAGGTTCTCGAGCTGCGCAAGTCTTACGGCGAGGACAAGAAAAAATTGCAGGAAGAACTGGTGAAGCTGTATGAGCGCGAGGGCGTTAATCCTTTAGCAGGATGTTTTCCGATCCTCGTCCAGATCCCGATTTTCTTCTCTCTTTATAAGGTGCTGGTCATCACCATCGAGATGCGCCACGCGCCGTTTTTCGGCTGGATCCACGACCTCTCCGCCGCCGATCCGACGAATATTTTCAATCTCTTCGGCCTTATTGACTGGGACCCGCCGGTATTCATGCATATCGGCATCTGGCCGCTCTTGATGATGTCGCTGATGTATGTGCAGAAACAACTCAACCCGCCGCCGCAGGATCCCATCCAGCGCGACATGACCTTATATATGCCTCTCGTGCTGACCTATATCATGGCGAAATTCGCGGCAGGCCTCGTCGTTTACTGGACGTTCAGCGCCCTGATCGGCGTCATCCAGCAGATCATCATCATGAAATCCCTCAACGTGCCGATCCACCTGTTCGGCGAGAGCGAGGAGGAGAAACAGCTCGAGCAGGCCGTCAAGGAAGGCCCGGCGGTTCACCCGCTGATGGAAATGGCGGAGAAAGATGCCGAAGCGGCGCTCGCGTCTGTCACCGATGGCGGCGACAAGCCGATCATCACGCCGCCCAAGGGCCGCCGCAAGAAGAAAAAGTAGGGTTTCATGCTTACCCCGTCGGAACATCTCTTTGCCGGCCCCTGCGATTTTATCTGGGGCGCGGCGAGCGCGGATAATCTGCCCGACGCAACGCTGTCCGAAATCGCCTTCGCGGGCCGCTCGAATGTCGGTAAATCCTCCCTGATCAATGCGCTGACGAATAGAAAAGATTTGGCGCGCACGTCGAACACGCCGGGCCGCACGCAGCAACTCAATTTTTTCAAGATCAGGGATAAATTTCTGCTCGTCGATATGCCGGGCTATGGCTATGCGAAAGTATCGAAAGCGAAAAAGGCGGAATGGGACGAGCTGATTTTCGATTATTTGCGCGGGCGCCAGACGCTGCGCTGTGTATTGCTGCTGATCGATTCCCGTCACGGGTTCAAGGACGTCGACCGCGAGCTCATGAAAATGATGGATGCTGCGGCTGTGGCGTATCGCGTGGTTTTGACCAAGAGCGATAAAGCGGACGATCTTGCCGGCATGATTGAAACGATCAAGGCCGAATTGAAAACCCGCACCGCCGCGCATCCCGAGCCATTGTTGACAAGCGCGGAAGAAAAAACCGGGATTGCGGAATTGCGCGAGACGATTGCGGCGCTGATCTAACGATCGAGAAGCACCGTGTAAAATCCGAAAATATTTCCGGCCGAATCCTCGACGCACAGCGAGGAAACCTTGTCGCACGCCGCGCAGACAGGCGCTCCCGGCGTCACGGTGGTAAGGTCGGCATTGACGCCGGTGTGGAATTCATCGTCGATCAGGACGTTGCGGATTGTCGCGGTCATCTGCGGGATGGCGGGCGAACCCTTGACCTTCTCGTTGATCCTCTCGCAGATTTTTTTGTTGATGCCGTAAGCGACGAGGATCACATCCGTGCCGTTGCCGCCGCCGGTCTTCGTCCATTCGACATTGTTGAATCGGCCCATATACCAGCCTGCCACGGGATCGCTGCCGGTGTAGGAAGCGGCTTCTTCGGGCAGTTTTTCCGCGACCAGTCCGCCGCCGTCCGGGTGATAGACCCGTTTGATTTTGTCCAAAGCCGCGCCCGTGTCGTATCCGGCGGCGCCCGGCAGCGTGAAATCGAGCGTGGCGATGTCACCGCCCGAGAACATCATCTGGTCGAGCGAGGATTTGGCTTGCGCGGCATAGGCGATTAATTGGGTGGCGTAAAGCTCGGCGCGCTCATCGCTCAAATTCGCCGCTTCGCCCGTGTCGGTCTGGCGTCCGAGTGTCATGGAGAGCGCCGCGAACAGGGCGATCGCGATCAGCACGTAAATAAGGGCGTTTCCACGTTCTCTATTTGTTTCCATTTTTGAAAAGACCATATATAATCCTGTTCCTGACAGGCTAGCAGAGATGACCATGGACGCAACCATTTATACAGCTTTGGGTTTTGTGATCGGCGCGTTTGTATCCGCCGCGTTCTTCGTGTGGTTCGGCGGGCGTTTCAAATTAACCGCGCACGAGGCCGTGCAATCCGCGCATGAGGCTTTTCTCAATCTCGCCGAGCAGCGCCTGCGCGAAGCGCACAAGGACGGCGCGCACGATCTGGAGAAGCGCCAGAAGGCGGTGGCCGACATGGTCGATCCGATCGGCAAGAGCTTGAAGGAAATGGAAGCGAAGATTGAAAATCTCGGCAAGGCGGGCGCGGGGCTGGAATCGCAGCTCAAGAATTTCGCGCAGGACCAGAGATTGCTGCGCCAGGAAACGCAAAACCTCGTTTCGGCGCTGCGCAACCCCGCCGCGCGCGGGCGCTGGGGCGAGATGCAGCTGCAACGCACGCTGGAACTGACCGGCATGGTCGAGGGCCAGCATTTCATCCAGCAGATTTCAGTCAATAATGACGGCACGCGCCGCCGCCCGGATTTCATCATCCGCATGGCGGGCGGGGCGGAGATCGTGATCGACGTCAAGGCGCCGGTCGAGCCGTACTGGGATGCGCTTGAAAAAGCCGACACCGAAGCCGCGCAGCGCGAAGCATCCGAGACCTTCAAGCGCAAGGTGCGCGAGCATCTCAAGGCGCTGGGTTCCAAGGATTACTGGCGCAATTTTAACTCGCCGGAATTTGTCGTCATGTTCCTGCCGACCGAAGGGCTTTACAGCATGGCGATCAGCAATGATCCCGGCCTGATCGAGGACGCGGCGAATTCGAATGTGATTCTCGCGTCGCCCACCACCGTGATGGGTCTGCTGCGCATGGCGATGCATGGCTGGCAGCAGCAAAGCATGGCCGAAGAGGCGCAGCGTGTCGCGGGTCTCGCCAGTGAACTCTATGTCAGGATTACACGCTTCGGCGAGCTTATGCAGAAGGTCGGGCGCAATCTCGGCACGGCGGTCGGCGCGTATAACGAGGCAGTGGGCTCGCTGGAGGCCAGCGTTCTGCCCGGCGCGCGCAAATTCAAGGATATGCATGTCCAGACCGGCGGGCGTGAAGTCCCGGCGCTGGAACATGTTGAAAAAGCACCGCGCGATATTGCCGCACCCGAGCTGATCGACAATCAGAAGAAACGCGCCTAGATTATTCCCATGACCAGCCCCTATAACATCATCATCGTTCCCGATCCCGTTCTGAAAACGGTGGCGCAGCCTGTTGCGAAGGTGGATGAGGTTATCCGTAAGCAGATGGACGCGATGCTGCAGACTATGTATGACGCGCCGGGCATTGGTTTGGCCGCCAACCAGGTCGGGTTGCTCAACCGCGTGCTGGTGATGGATCTCGCGAAACGCAAGGAGGGCGAGCAGGAACCGCCGAAACCGATTTTCATGGCCAATCCCGAAATCGTCTGGGAATCGGAAGATATTTCTGTGATGGAGGAGGGGTGCCTGTCCATTCCCGGCCAGTACGCTGAAGTCGAGCGCCCCGCCATCGTGCGCGTCAAATATCTGGATTATGACGGGCAGGGCGCGGAGCTCGAGGCCGAAGGATTGCTGTCGCATTGCGTGCAGCACGAGATCGATCATTTGGATGGCGTGCTGTTCATCGATCATCTTTCCTCGCTCAAGCGCAACATGATCCTGCGCAAGGTCGAGAAGCTGAAAAAGCAGGAAGTGATCTAGCATGGGCCTGCGCGTCGTTTTCATGGGAACGCCGGATTTCGCGGTTCCTGCGCTGAAGGCCCTGCATGACTCAAATCATAACATCATCGCCGTCTATTCGCAGCCGCCGCGGCCCAAGGGACGCGGCCAGCAGGTGCATAAATCACCCGTTCATGTTTACGCGGAAGAACATGGCATCCCGGTTCTTCATCCGAAGTCATTGAAGAATACCGAGGCGCAGCTTGAATTCGCCGGCCACCGCGCCGATGTCGCGGTTGTGGCGGCCTATGGTCTGATTTTGCCCAAGGCTGTTCTCGATGCGCCGAAGTTTGGATGTATCAATATTCACGCGTCGCTGCTCCCGCGCTGGCGCGGCGCGTCGCCTATCCAGCATGCGGTGTGGTCGGGCGATCCCGAAAGCGGGATTACATTGATGCAAATGGATGAAGGGCTGGATACCGGCGCGGTGATTTCCATGGAACGCGTTGCGATTACGGATAAAACGACATCTTCATCGCTGCATGATGAACTGGCCGCGCTTGGCGGCGGCATGATCGTAAAAGCAATGGATGGACTTGAGAAAAACGGCGCGCTGAAATCAACGCCGCAAAGTGATGACGGCACTTATGCGCCGATGCTGAAAAAAGAAAACGGGCGCATCAACTGGACCTTGAGCGCCGCGATGATCGACCGCCAGGTCCGCGCGCTCAATCCATGGCCCGGCACATGGGCGGAATTCGAAGGCAAACGCATCCGGATTCTCGCGGCGGAACTTTCATCCGCGAAAGGCAATCCCGGCGAAATCCTCGACCGCCACGGCAATATCGGCCACGGGCTGAAAATTCTGAAAGTGCAGCCCGAGGGCAAGAACGCCATGGATTTCGCCGCCGCGGTGAATGGCGGTTACCTGAAAGTCGGCGGGATTTTCACATGAAAGGCACGCTGGTTGGTATGAGCGCCGTGCTGATATGGTGCGTAACAACTCTGCTTGTCGCTTATGTGACGGCTCTGCCGCCGCTGGAATTTGTCGGCCTGATTTTTTTCTTCGGCTATATATCGATAACGCTTATTCAATTTTACAACCGCGAAAAAATCGGCTCCTATTGGCGTCAACCTTTGAAAAATTATTTGTTCTGGCTGGGAACGGCGGGAGTTTATACGGTCATACTTTTTATATCTTACAGCCTCGTGCCATTTTTCGAGGCGAATATTTTGAATCATACCTGGCCTGTACTGCTGATCGTATTTACCGCGTTGTTGCATAATGAACGCGTGACGCTGGTCCAGATTTTCGGCGGCATTATCAGTTTCGCGGGCGTAATTGCTATTTTCATGCCCGCGGGCGATGTGCCGCTATTCGGCGATTTTCATTTCGGCCATGCGCTCGCGCTCGGCTCTGCATCGCTATGGTCGGCTTATTCGGCCTACGCGAAAAGGGTAAGTTATCCGGTCGGTTTTCTCGCGCCGGTATTCCTGATTTTTGCGGTTATATGTTTTGCTCTGCATACAGTCTTCGAGACAACCGTATGGCCTGACAATTTGCAGTGGACAATCATTATTGTTCTGGGCATCGCGCGCGTGTCATACCTGATGTGGGATTACGGCATGAAGCACGGCGATGTCGTGTTTCTCGCTTCGATCTGTTATTTTCTGCCGCTGGCGACGTCTTTGCTTCTGGCTGCATTCGGTTTTGGCCCGGCCAGCCCGATGATCGGTCTCGGTGCCACGTTGATAGCTGCCGGCTGCCTAATCGTCAATTTCGAGAGTATTAAAGTTCTTCTCCGGAGGCACGAGGCATGACCCGCTGGAAGCTCACCATCGAATATGTCGGCACGAATTATTCCGGCTGGCAACGGCAGGAGGAAGGCGTGCCGAGCGTGCAGGCCGCCATCGAAGAGGCGATCAAAAAATTCTGCCAGCAGGATATCACCATTCATGTCGCGGGCCGCACGGATGCAGGCGTGCACGCGAAAGGGCAGGTCGCGCATTTCGATCTCGATTACGGCGCACGTAAATTAGAGGGCTTTGATTTGATGAAAGCGCTGAACGCGCATCTGAAGCCGCAGCCCATCGGCATTATTAAAGCGGAAATCGTACCGGACGATTTTCACGCGCGGTTCAACGCGAAAAATAAACTCTACCAGTACCGGATTCTAAACCGCTCCGCCTTCCCGACATTCGAGCAGGGTCTGGTCTGGCATTTCAAACGCCCGCTCGATGTCGGGGCGATGAAAGAGGCGGCGAAGCATCTTATCGGCCATCACGATTTCACGACGTTCAGGGATTCGGAATGCCAGGCGAAATCGCCTGAAAGAACATTGGATCGCCTCGAAATCGCCGGGAAGGATTACGACGAAAGCGGCGGGCGAGAGATACTGATCGAGGCCGAGGCGCGATCCTTCCTGCACCATATGATGCGCAATATTACGGGCACGCTGGTGCTGGTCGGCGAGGGGAAATGGAAGCCCGGCGACGTCAAAACCGCGCTCGAGGCCCGCGACCGGACCAAGGGCGGCCCGACCGCCCCGCCTGATGGCCTCACTCTCGTCAGGGTCGATTATTAGGCCGGGTTGGCGTTAACCTTTGCATACAATAGTGTGGGCAAAATTAGCGAAAAATTGAATTAAATCAAAAGGGAACGTAATAGTTTGCCAGCCGTTGGGATGGTATAATGATTATGAAAAAATCTTGCGCACCGCACCCTTTTCAGCTAGAACAAAGGCCTGTTTTGCAGGAGATTTCCATGCGTTTAGCCGCTTTTTCGATCGCCCGTCTTTTCCTCGTAATGCTGCTGGTTGGCCTCGCGGCCTCGTCCGCTCATGCCAGTAGCGCCGCCGTCTATAACCCCAAGACCCAGCAGATCACGACGCTGAACCGCACCGACCCGCTGCAAAGCCCGCGCTATGAAAGCGCCTCCGACGTGCTCAAGCGCCGCATGCTCGACCGCAAGAACAAGGTCGTCGGCAGCATCCGCGACATCATCATCAACGAGAACGGAAACATCTCCTATATCGATGTCGATTTCGACCGCATGAAGCTTGGCCGCCCGGTTTTCGTGAATTATGCATCCTTTAACGTGAAGGCGGCATCGAACGGTTACGCCATGGCGTTCGACGCCAAGGAGATCGAAAATCTTTACCCGAGCCTGCTGGCTGAAATCGAAACGGCAGCAGGCAAGGAAGACACCTACAGCCTGAGCAAGATGAAGGGCCTCGAAGTCTGGACGGCCTCGGGCCGCAGGATTGGCACGGTGAGCGATGTCCTGTTCGGTTCGGAAGGCCGGCGCGCGGAACTTCTCTATGTCACGCTGACCACGGGCAATCTGCGCGGCGCGGGCGTTGGAATCCCTTTCGGCGAGGCTGATTACACTGAAGTGTCCGCAAAACGCCGCGTGACGATCGCCGACGACACCGCCGAAGCGGTTCTGCTCGTCGCGAAGGAAAAATAATCAGCTTTTGAAGTACAGTTCGAGCACGCGCGCATAAATGCGCGTGAGGTCTTCGAGCACCTGCACGTCGGCGTTCTCGTTGATCTGGTGGATCGTGGCGTTGACCGGCCCGAATTCGACGACCGGGCAATATTGCGCGATAAAGCGCGCATCCGACGTGCCGCCGTTCGTCGTATATTCCGGAGTTTTGCCGGTAATGTCTTTCACCGCGTCGCGCACCAGCGCCGACCATGCGCCAGGCTTGGTCAGGAAGCTGTGCGAGCCGTCGATGCGGAAATCAGCCGTATAGGGTTCTTTGACCTTGTCGAGAACGGCGCGGATTTTTTGCTCGATTGTTTCCCTCGTCCATTTATCGTTGAAGCGCACGTTGAATTGCGCCTTCGCGCTTTGCGGAATGACATTCGAGGCGGTGTTGCCCACATCAATAGTGGTAATTTCAAGATTGGTTGGCGGAAAAAATTTTGTGCCTTTGTCGAATTTATAACTGGCCAGCGCATCCAGCAGCCGCACGATGCGCGGCACCGGGTTGTCGGCGAGATGCGGATAGGCGACATGGCCCTGCTTGCCGTGCACGGTGATCGTGCCGGTCAGCGATCCGCGCCGCCCGATTTTTATTTCCTGCCCGAGATGGTCGGGATTTGTCGGCTCGCCGACCAGGCACACATCCGGCGTGTGTCCGTGCTGCGCCATCCATTCAAGGATTTTGACCGTGCCGTGCGTGGCGGGACCTTCCTCGTCGCCCGTGATCAGCATCGAGATCGAGCCTGTCGGCGCGCCGTTCTGCCGGATATAAGCCGCCGCCGCCGCCGCGAAAGCGGCGACCGAACCTTTCATATCGCTCGCGCCGCGCCCGTAGAGTTTCCCGTCGGCAACAGTGGGGTTGAAAGGGCCGTAGGTCCATTGCCCGGCAGGGCCCGGCGGCACGACATCTGTGTGTCCCGCATAACAGATATGCGGCGCGCCGCTGCCGATCCGCGCGAACAAATTCGGCACATCATAAAAGGGAAGATGAAAAATCTCGAAGCCGAGCGATTGCAGGTATTTCCCCAGATAATCCTGTGCGCCGGCATCCGCCGGAGTCACGGACGGGCACTTGATAAGCTGCTTGGCGATTTCAATAACGGACATAATTAGTCTCTGATAGCTAGTCTCTCAGCAATTCATTAATTCCCGTCTTGCTGCGGGTTTTTTCATCGACCTGCTTGATGATGACGGCACAGGCTAAACTGGGGCCGGGGCTGCCGTCTTTCAAGGGCTTGCCCGGCAAAGTTCCCGGCACGACGACGGAATAAGGCGGCACGCGTCCGAAAATAACCTCGCCGGTTTCGCGGTTGACGATTTTTGTCGACTGCCCGATGAAGACTCCCATCGAGATGACGGAGCCTTCGCCGACGATGACCCCTTCGACGATTTCCGAGCGCGCGCCGATAAAGCAATTGTCCTCGATGATCACCGGATCGGCCTGGAGCGGCTCAAGCACGCCGCCGAGCCCGACGCCGCCGGAGATGTGGCAGTTTTTCCCGACCTGCGCGCAGCTTCCGATTGTCACCCATGTATCGACCATCGTGCCTTCATCGACATAGGCGCCGACATTGACGAAGCTAGGCATCAGGATCACGTTCTTCGCGATATGGGCGCTGCGGCGCACGATCGCGCCCGGCACGGCGCGAAAAGCCGCTGCCTTGAATTCATTTTCGCCCCAGCCGGAAAACTTGCCCTCGACCTTGTCGTACCAGAACGAAGAGCGGGGCGCGCCGGGAATGAGACGGTTCGGGTGCAGGCGGAAAGAGAGCAGCACCGCTTTTTTCAGCCACTGATTGACCACCCATTTGCCGGAGCTTTTATCGGCAATGCGCAGCTGGCCGGAATCGAGCAAAAGCAACGCGTCTTCCACCGCGTGGGCGACTTCGCCGCGGGTTTCGGCATTGATATCGGCGCGTTTCTCCCATCCGGCATCAATAATCTTCTGCAGGTCGGCGGGGGAATGCGGGGCGGCGGCCATGATAAATCCTATGTTTAAATGCTGTGCTCAAAGGGTTTCCCGGGTCCGGCCCGTAAAACTTCAAAAGCACTATAAAGTAAGATTGCTTGTGTGGACAACCGCCCGTTTACTGGTATTTTAAGGATCTGGAGGCCCGTATGTCCCTGAAATCCCTGACACCCTTTCTGGCCGGACTGGCTTTGATGGCTCCCGCGCCTGCCTGGGCCGGCACGCAAAGCGCGGTTTACGAGGTCTATGCGGGCGGCATCCATGCGCTGCAGGCCAGGCTCGAGATTAAAACCAATAAGGGACGCTATGACGTGGTGCTGGAAGCCAAGACGCGCGGCTTCCTCGGCAAGATGGCGCCATGGGAAGGTATTTTCGAAAGCCATGGCTGGATCGAGAAGAACGGGACGTTCCGCCCGGAATCGCACCGCTCCACCGCGATCTGGCGCGGCGAAAAGGAAATCAAGGATTATAAATACGCGCGCAACGGCCATTTTCTCGGCCTGACCGAAACGCTGGACGGCAAGGCGCCGGAAGACAAACCCGATTTAAGCCCGGAAGTGACGGAAGGCACGACCGATGCGCTCTCGGCGGCGCTCAATGTTCTTGAGGAGGTCGGCAAGGGCGGCGAGTGCAGGGGTACGGAAGAAGTGTTCGACGGCAAGCGCCGCTTCAAGCAGATTTTCACGCACAAGGGAATCGCCGGGCTGGCGCCGACCAAATACAACATCTTCAAGGGCGATGCCGCCGAATGCATGATCGAGGTCGAACCGGTCGCCGGCGCCTGGCACAAGAAGCCGCGCGGCTGGATGTCGATCCAGGAACAGGGCCGCCTGCGCGGCACCATGCCGACAATGTGGGCGGCGCAGCTCAAGGGGGGAGATCCGGCTGTGCCCGTGAAAATCCGCGTCAGCACGGCGTACGGCGTTCTGTTTATGCACCTGGCGGAATTCTCGGACGGGCAGCGGACCGTTGTTGCCGACGGGCGGGAGAAGGAGTAGGTAAAGGTTATGAGCAAGAACCAACCCGCCCACCCATTAGCCATCGTTATTCTCGCCGCCGGGCAGGGCACGCGGATGAAATCCGCAAAACCCAAGGTCATGCATGAGCTGGCAGGCTTGCCGATGATCAAATGGCTGATCAGGACGGCCGAAGAATTATCGCCGCAGAAAATCATCGTCGTCGCCGGGCCCGGCATGCCGGAGCTGCGGCAGGCTGCGAAGCCGCATGCAAGCGTGATCCAGCAGACGCGTGACGGCACGGCGGGCGCGCTGCGCATGGCACTGCCGGAACTCAAAAATTTCAAGGGCGATGTGCTGGTGCTGGTGGGCGATGCGCCGCTGGTGACGAAAAAAACGCTGGAAAATCTGGTCGCGCTGCGCCGTTCGAAAAAAGCGGGAATGACCGTGCTGGGCGCGGAAGTCTGCTGCGCGGATGGTCTCGGCCGCGTCATTGCGGATAAAAACGGCACGCTCAAAAAAATCATCGAGCATAAAGATGCCAGCGAAAAGGAACGTGAAATAAAGCTGATCAATACCGGCGCGTTCTGCATTGACGGCGCAAAGCTGGAAAAATGGCTCGGCAAGGTGCAGAACAAGAACGCCGCGAAGGAATATTACCTCACGGACTTGCCTGCCATCGCGGCGAAGGACAAGGCGCTGACAAAAATTTACGTCACCGGGAATACCGATGAGGTGCGCGGCTGCAATTCACGCAGCGATCTCGCCGCGCTTGAAAAAACGGCGCAGAAAAATCTTCGTGAAGCCGTCATGAACGGCGGCGTGACCATGATCGATCCCTGCAGCGTCACATTGCATCATGACACGGTGATCGGAAACGATGTTCTGATCGAGCCGAACGTGTTTTTCGGCCCCGGCGTCGAAGTGGCGTCCGGCGCGGTTATTCGCGCCTTTTCGCATATCGAGGGCGCAAAAATCGGCGAAGGCGCTATCATCGGCCCGTTCGCGCGGCTGCGCCCCGGCGCGGATGTCGGCGCGGACGCGCGCGTCGGCAATTTTGTCGAAGTGAAGAAATCGAAAATCGGACGCGGCAGCAAGATCAATCACCTCGCCTATGTCGGCGACACGGAGATGGGTGCGGATGTGAATTTCAGCGCCGGCGCGATTACGGTGAATTACGACGGTTTCGACAAGCACAAAACTATCATCGGCAAGGGCGCGATGGTCGGATCGAACGTCAATCTCGTCGCGCCGGTGAGCGTAGGCGAGGGCGCGTTCATCGCGGCGGGTTCGACCATTACCGACGATGTCGCATCCGACGCGCTGGCCATCGAGCGCGGAGAAGTTGAAACCCGCGCAGGCTGGGCTTCAGAAAATCGCGCTAAAAAATCAGGAAAGAGGAAATAATGAAAATTCTTTTATTCACGCTTCTGGTTTTTATTTCCATGCCTGCGTTGGCGGAGGACCGCCCGGCTCCCCTTTTTAAAAATCTTAAACAGCAGGAAGCAGATCCCTGCAACGCGAACGACCTCAAGCAGTTCATGGAGGGGAGTTTCGTGATTACAGGCTATAAAAAAAGCGGCAATGCCATACCGACGCCGGAAGAAATGTATGCGGGCGCGGCCACGGCAAGGCTTTATGAGTGCGCGCTGATGGTTAAACGATGCGTCGGCGGCGTGACCGAAACCGGCGAGATCAAAAAGATTGTCGCGATGGACGATGCCATTACGATGTGGAAGATCGACACCACGACCCAGAGCGGCGAAGCGCGCGAATACCGTTTCCAGATGGAATCCAGCCGCGACAATTACCCGGTCCTGTTCGGCGGCAGCGCCGATAGCTATGAATTCTGGCGCTTCGACCCGGACGAAAACGCGAGCTGCCAGTAGGCCAGAATTCTGCGCACAAAAGTCTAAAAAACGCGTTCGCCTCTGTTTTCCTCCTTGCGCTTTTGCTATTCAAAAATCATGAAACTCTGGCTGACGATTCTCCTTTGCATTCTTCCCGTGGCGCCGCTGCTGGCCTGCGAGGGATTCGAGCAGGATATGACCGCGCTCGAGCGCGCTGTCGCCCCCCGGAACGCTTCCGCCGGCCCGAGAACCGCGAGTTTCGGCAAGGAGTTCGCCTCTCTGGATGAGCTGCGCCGCTGGACCGAAACCTCGACGCTGGGCGGCGGGCGGCTGGACGAGGCCGAGTTCGAAGGCCGCGATTTCGCCTTCGCTTACCGCTCCTACACCTCCGGCGTCAAAAGTTCGGACGCCGCGATCTATGTCCGCGAAGGACGGAACTGGAAACTGGTCAAGGCTTACCCCGTCCTGATGGGCGACTGGATCGTTGCCGAGAAGCAGGCGGATTCATACCTGTTTCACCCCGAAGCCGGCGGCAAGTCGCTCATGGTCCTCAGCGAAGCCGATCTCAAGGCTTTTTAAGCGGTTTTGCCGTAACATTCCGTAAAACTTCGTGATTTGTTTTCCAGCCTGGAATTGCTAGGTTTCATGCATGAAAAAGGCCCTTTTGGCATTATTGGTCGTTTTGCTGCTGCCGTCCTCTGCGTTGGCCGGTTTCGCGGAAAACGCCTACCGCGCTTCGCTCACTTCGGCCTATTACGTCGGCGTGGTCGAGGTTCTGGATACGGTCGTGGTCAATGCGCAAAGCAAGGATAAATCTGCCCCGGGGCTGGAAATGACGGTGCGGATTTTCAACGATTACAGGAAGCAGGAAAGCGCCGCGCCGCGCGACATCAAAATTTCGCAAAGCCTGATATCGTGCGATCTCTACCCGCGCAAGAAAGGCGCGATGTTCGAAGCGATTATCATGCAGGAAGGCGAAAATTTTACTTTCGCGTCCCAGCCCATGCAGTTCACGGCAGAGGACATCGAAAAATTCCGGGCGGGCACCGCGTTCCCGGAAGCGGTTCTGAAGAACAAGGAAAAATGCGAAGGCGACGGGAATGTCTGGAGCTTCCCTGTCAACGGCCAGCCTGAATGCAAAATGCCTGCCAAAGACTCAGGAAAAGAATGTTCATACAGCGAGGAATGCGAAGGGCTGTGCCTCGCGCAGTTCAGCAAGGAAGGGCTCGAGAAAAAATTCGAAAAGCTGCTGATTGACGCCAAGGGAACCGACATTGACGAGCTGGAGTATAAAATCGGCAAATGCAGCGAATGGACCAACATGACCGGCTGCCAGTATATTTTCGAAGGCCGGACGGTCAGGCATGTGTGCAGGGAATTTTGAGAAAGCGGTGATTTAGAATGTGCGGAATAATCGGAATACTCGGTGAAAAACAGGCGGCGCCGCTTCTGGTCGAGGGACTGCGCAGGCTTGAATATCGCGGCTATGATTCCTCGGGCATCGCGACGCTGGACAAGAACGGCATCACCCGTCTGCGCGCCGAGGGCAAGCTGGCCAATCTTGATAAAAAACTGAAATCCTCGCCGCTGGCGGGCACGGTCGGTATCGGCCACACGCGCTGGGCGACCCATGGATTGCCGAACGAGAAAAACGCGCACCCGCACGCGAGCGAACATGTTGCCGTCGTCCATAACGGCATCATCGAGAATTACGCCGAGCTGAAGGAAGAGCTCGAGCAATCGCAGGCGCGATTTGAAACCGATACGGATACGGAAGTGATCGTGCACCTCGTGACGCATTACCTCAAGCAGGGCATGGCCCCGCAGGACGCCGCCAACGCCGCGTTCAAAAGGCTGCGCGGCGCATTTGCCGTTGTCATGATTTTCGCAGGGGAACATGATTTGATGATCGGCACGCGGCCAGGCACGCCGCTGGCGGTGGGTTATGGCGATGGCGAGATGTTCGTGGCGTCTGATTCCTACGCGCTCGCGCCGCTGACTAAAAAAATCTGCTTCCTCGAGGATGGAGACCGCGTGAAGGTGACGCGCGCCGGGGCGACCGTCTATGTGAACGACAATGAAAGCGTCAAGCGCGAAATCCGCATCACCGCGCAGAGCGGCGCATCGACCGGCAAGGGCGAATATCCGCATTTCATGCTCAAGGAAATCTACGAGCAGCCCGCGGTCATTGGAGATACTTTGAATTCCTTCATCAACCCGGCGACGGGCCG
>CAADGI010000008.1 GCA_900696495.1 uncultured Alphaproteobacteria bacterium | reverse complement strand
TAATCCGCAATTTTCGGCTTGGCGTTCGAGCAGGCAGCAAGGAACGTGGATTTCCCGGCATTGGGCAGCCCAACGATACCCGCATCGGCGATGAGTTTGAGCCGCAGCCAGACCGCCATTTCCTGACCCGGCCAGCCGGGCGTGAACCGGCGCGGCGCCTGGTTGGTCGATGATTTGTAATGCGCATTGCCGAAACCGCCATCGCCGCCCTTGAGGAACACCACGCGCTGCCCGGGCTCGGTGAAATCCATCAGGATCGTTTCCTGGTCTTCATCCAGCACCTGCGTGCCGACCGGCACCTGCACGACGATATCCTCGCCGCCGACACCCGAGCGCATCTGGCCCATGCCGTTCGAGCCGCTCCGCGCCTTGAAATGCTGCTGGTAACGGAAATCGATCAGCGTGTTCAGCGTCGCCAGACATTCGAAAATGACGTCGCCGCCCTTGCCGCCATTGCCGCCGTCGGGTCCGCCGCGGTCGATGAATTTCTCACGCCGGAAGCTCACGCATCCCGGGCCGCCATTGCCGCTTTGCAGGTATATCTTCGCTTCGTCGAGAAATTTCATGGTTACGTTCGTTCAATTAAAAAGGGGAAAGGCGCGGGCCTTTCCCCTATGTTCGTTTATATCTCTTAGGGGTTATTCAGCCGCTGCCATCGCCGCGTCGTTCGCCGGGACGATATTCACTTTCGGGCGGCCGTTACGGCCTTGCGAAAACAGGACCTGGCCATCGAGCAGGGCATAGATCGTGTGGTCTTTGCCGATGCCGACATTTTTGCCGGGGATGAATTTCGTGCCGCGCTGGCGGACGATGATGTTGCCGGCGAGAACCAGCTCACCGCTGTACCGTTTTACGCCAAGGCGTCGGCCCGCTGAGTCGCGTCCGTTTTTGGAACTGCCGCCTGCTTTTTTTGTTGCCATGTTTTTCTCCTGCCTGTCCCTGGATTAAGCTGCTTTGATGTCCGTGATTTTGAGGACAGTGATGTCCTGGCGGTGGCCGTTTTTACGGCGGTAATTCTGACGGCGCTTCTTCTTGAAAACGATGATCTTTTCGCCGCGGGTCTGCTCGACGACCTTCGCCGTGACGGAGGCGCCCTTGATGGTCGGCTCACCCAGTTTCGGGCTCTTGCCATCGCTCATGAACAGAACTTCGCCCAGGTTGACCGTATCGCCGGCCTTGCCCTCGAGCTTTTCGACGCGGATCGTGTCGTCTTTTTGAACCTTGTACTGTTTTCCGCCCGTACGGATGATCGCAAACATTGTCGTTATCCTGTTTTATCTATATAAATCAGTATCTTGCTGGGAGTAATTACCCCTGACATACAGCACCTGACTGATGAAGATGGGGAATATACACGAGTCCCCCGGCCTGTCAAGAAATATGGTTTTTCAGGCCCGTTTTGCCAATAGTTCCCTATAGCCCGGTAAAAAAGTCGAAAAGCAGCTTGAGATTCAGGCACACGATCACCCCGGCCACCAGCCATGCCAGTACCGCCACTAGGCGGGGGGTAGCAAAATTACCCATGAGCTTTTTATTGCTCGTGAAGCTGACCAGCGGAATGACCGCGAAGGGAAGCTGCATGCTCAGGATCACCTGTGAAAGAACCAGGAGCTGCGCCGTGCCCTCGGCGCCGTAGAAATAGCAGACCACCAGCGCCGGGACGATGGCGATTGAACGCGTCACCAGCCGGCGTGCCCACGGGGGCAAGCGCAATTCCAGAAATCCTTCCATGACGATCTGGCCGGCCAGCGTCGCCGTCACGGTCGAATTCTGGCCCGACGCCAGCAACGCCAGCGCGAACACCGTGCTCGCCATCGCGGTGCCAAGCAAGGGCGTCAGCAATTTATGCGCATCCTGGATCTCGGCGACCTCGGTCATGCCGTTCGTGTGGAACGTCGCCGCCGCCATGATCAAGATGGCGGAGTTAATGAGCAGTGCGAACATCAGCGCAACGGTTGAATCGATCGTTCCGAACTTGATCGCCTCACGCTTGGAATTCGTATCCTCGCCATAGCTGCGCGTTTTAACGATAGCCGAATGCAGGTAAAGATTGTGCGGCATCACCGTCGCGCCGAGAATACCGATGGCGATATAAAGCATAGCCGGGTTGCTGACGATTTCCGTGCTTGGGATATAACCTTTCAGCACATCGCCGATATCAGGCTGCGAAAGCATCATCTCCACGGTGAAACATCCGGCGATGATAATCAGCAAGGCGATAATGAACGCCTCGAGATAACGGAATCCCCGCGACTGCAGGAACAGGATCAGGAGCGTATCCAGCACCGTCAGGCCAATGCCGAGCATTAACGGGATGCCGAATAGCAATTGTAAGGCAATCGCCGTGCCGATGATCTCCGCAAGGTCGCAGGCACAGATCGCTATTTCGCACAGCACCCATAAAACAAAACTGACCGGACGCGAATATTGCCGCCTGCACGCCTGCGCAAGATCAAGCCCCGTCGCAATGCCAAGGCGCAGGCTCAGTGCCTGGAGCAAAATCGCCATAAAATTGGAAATCAGGATGACCGAAAGCAGGGTATAGCCGAAGGCCGAGCCGCCCGCGATGTCGGTCGCCCAGTTGCCGGGGTCCATATAACCGACAGCCACCAGGTAGCCCGGCCCCGCGAACGCGAACATTTTCCGCCAGAATCCGGCCTTTTCGGGGATTTTGATCGTGCGGTAGACTTCGGCAAGGCTTACGGCCGGGGCGTTATTCTGCATATTAAGCTCGTGTTTATAATTTAAGTATAATATACCTATTGTAGCCTTGGCAACAGTTTTGACAAGAGGCATAAACTCGTTCATGATGAAAAACATGGTAAAGACCAAAAATCAGCCGTCCGACCTCGCCGATCCTAAAAAACAGGCGCAATGGTTCGCACGCGTCCGCGAGGCGCACCAGACAGAAACCGCCGAGGATTATGTTGAACTGATCGCCGACCTGATCGAGGCGCATGGCGAAGCCCGCGTCGTCGATTTGTCCGAACGCTTCGGCATCTCCCACGCGACCGTGAATAAAGTCATCATGCGTTTAAAGAAGGAAGGACTTGTGAACGCCCAGCCTTACCGCTCGCTGTTCCTGACCGATAAAGGCAAGCAACTGGCGGCGGCCTGCAAGCAGCGCCACATCATCGTTTTTGAATTTTTGAAATCCCTTGGCGTCAGCGAGAAAACCGCCGAAATGGATGCGGAAGGCGTCGAACACCATGTCAGCCAGGAAACACTCCGCGCTTTTCAGAAATTTATCGATAAAAAGGGCAGGCAGTAATTTAAATCAGCGCTCCGCCCCAGAAATACCATCCAAGCCCGACCGCGAATAAAACCAGCCCGTACATCGAATGCTCGATCGTCACCAGCGCCAGCGATCTTGTTTTGGCGAAGGTGCTGGCGAAAATAAGCCCCGCGATAAAGCTCAGCACCGGAGCAACCGGATTGATGAACAATACATGGGCATAGGCAAACACGATGGCACTCGCCAGAACCCGCGCGTTCATGGTTTCAAAAAACGTTTTGTAGCGTTGGAAGAAAAAGGTGCAAAAAATGAATTCCTGGGGCAGAGCCGAAAACACCGGGTAGAAAAACAACAGGAACAGCAAAAGCTGCGGCTTTTCTTTAACGATATAAAAAAGTCTCTCCGGATCGTAATAATAGGTGAAGGCCAGCATCAGCAGACTGCAAACCAGCCATCTTATAATAATGGGCCTCATATTTTCCCATGTCACAGCCTTCCATTTCCAGAGAGCCTGCAGCTCGGCGAAATGATAATGCCTATAGATGGACCAACACACCGCCCACGCCGCCCACAGGAACAAAAGCATATAGGGCGCCAGCTTGAAAACGATGATAACCGTCGGCAGGACAATGCATAAAAGGACGAATTCGAGCGCGAGAAGGGCCTGACGGTTCATAATTTCCATTTTATCATAAAAATATAGTGGACGGATGTTGCATCGCGGTATAGATAAAGAGCGTAAAATTGGGGGGTCCGATGATCAAAGAAGCCGTCGCGAAACTGCTGCCGCGCGAGGATAAATTCTACCGCTTGATGGGCGGCCTGGCAGATGAAGCCCGTCTCTGTGCGATCCACCTCGATACGTTCGTAAAATCCGGCGATAAGAACCTGAGAACAACGGAACTCACTGCTATCAACGAAAGCCGGATCAGATCCAAAAAATTAAGCTCCGATATCACCCGTGAACTTTGCTCGACATTCATCACGCCGTACGATCGCGAAGACATTCAGGATTTTTCGCACAGCCTCTATAAAATCATCAAAACCATCAAGAAAATCGGCGACCGGCTGGACATGCATGGGCTGGTCAACGGCAAGAGCGCCAGGTTCGCCCGCCAGACCGGGTTGATCGTTCAGGAAGCCGAGGCCATGCAGGATATGGTCCATGAACTTACAAAGGGCCACCATAACGACCGCATCGTCGCCAAGGTCAACGTTCTCCATGATCTGGAGAACGAAGGCGACATGGTGCTGAATGAACTGCTTGCCGATCTTTTCCGGGACGAAACCGATATCAAGCAACTCATCCTGCTCAAAGACCTTTACGACATGCTTGAAAAAGTGATCGACCGTTACCGCAATGCAGGCGCGGTCGCCCTGCAGATTGTCCTGAAACACAGCTGATCCTATGGAAGCCGCAATCGTTCTACTCTGCGTGGTCGTTCTCTTTACGCTTGTTTTCGATTTCATCAACGGCTTTCACGATGCCGCGAATGCCATCGCGACAGTCGTCTCGACGCGTGTCATGCGCCCGACAACGGCGGTGCTTTACGGCGGAATTTTGAATTTCGTCGGCGCGCTGCTGGGCACCGAGGTTGCCGCCACGATTGGTAAGGGCCTCGTCGATGCTAACGTCATTTCGCTTCAAACCGTTCTGTGCACGGTGCTTGCCGCCATCGTCTGGAACCTCATCACCTGGTACAAGGGCCTGCCGACCAGTTCGTCGCACGCCATCATCGGCTCGCTGATGGGCGCGACCTTTGCCTCGACCATGAGCAGCCACAGCATCATCTGGCCCGCCGTTTACAAAAAAGTTCTGATTCCGATGGTGGCCTCGCCGCTGATGGGGCTGTTCATCGGTTTTGTGCTCATGGCGCTTTTGTCCTGGATCGTCTACCGCATCAACCCGGGCAAAATTAACCGTATCTTCGGCAAGCTGCAGATCTTCTCCGCCGGATTCATGGCGCTCAGCCACGGCCACAACGACGCGCAGAAATCCATGGGTATCATTGCGCTCGCGCTTGTGCTGGCTTTCCCGGATAAACACTTTTCCGTTCCGCTATGGGTTATTCTGACCTGCGCCATCGCCATGGGGCTTGGAACCATGTGCGGCGGCTGGCGTATCATTCGCACCCTAGGCTCGAAAATGATCAAGCTTCAGCCCGTTCACGGCTTCGCCGCTGAAACAACCGCTTCGGTCATCATTGCCGGGGCCTCGCACTGGGGCATCCCCGTCAGCACCACCCAGGTTATTTCTTCTTCGATTCTCGGAGTAGGGGCCACGCGCCGTCTTTCGGCCGTGCGTTGGGGTATCGTCGGTAACATTATCTGGGCCTGGATCCTGACGATCCCGCTGACATTCATCTTCGCGGCTATATTTATGCTGGTTGCGAAGGCTTTGTTCCCCGCAATCGTATAATTACCATAAATATTTATTGTCGCGGCAGCAGTGAAATTTGAATAATCAGTTGGCGGAAGAGCGGAAGAGGTGAGATTCGAACTCCCCGCGCGCGGAGGCGCGCTATCTTTTAAATTTCGTGAGTTCGATGTCAAATATGGTAACCAGTTGGCGGAAGAGGTGAGATTCGAACTCACGGGCCCCGTGAAGGGCCGCCGGTTTTCAAGACCGGTGCAATCAACCGCTCTGCCACTCTTCCAAATGTGTAGACGTTATAAGTATATGTTATAATAAGAGCTTCATTTCTTAGCGATTTTTTTGTATGTCTGTCTAGTCCCGTTTGACGGAAAGGCGATTCTGACGACCATGAAAAAACTGGCTCTCCTGGTGACCGCCCTGATGCTTTTTTCTCCTGCTGCCCATGCGGACGAAGATTTCGATATTTGGCTCCGCGAATTCGCGCAGGAAGCGGTCGACAAAGGAATATCGGTGCCAACCGTGGAGCAGGCGCTTTCAGGCGTGCAGCCCATCGAACAGGTTCTGCGCCTCGACCGCAAGCAACCTGAATCGACTATCACCTTCGCTGAATACCGTCAGAACGTCGTAACGCCCAACCGCGTGAAAAAAGGCAAAGAGCTCTATAACAAAAATCGCGCGCTTCTCGATAAAATTGCGAATGAATCAGGCGTGCCGCCGCAATATATTGTCGCATTATGGGGTATTGAAACCAGCTATGGCGAGAACACCGGGAATTTCAGCGTCATCCCCGCGCTTGCCACGCTCGCTTATGACGGCCGCCGCAGCGGTTATTTCAAGGGCGAGCTTATCAACGCGCTTAAAATTCTCGACCAGGGCCATATCACCCTCGCCGGAATGAAAGGTTCATGGGCCGGCGCCATGGGCCAGAACCAGTTCATGCCCTCAAGCTTCCTCAGCTATGCCGCCGATGGCGATGGCGACGGGAAACGCGACATCTGGAACAGCCTGCCGGACGTTTTCGCTTCGTCGGCAAGATATCTCAATGAAGGCGGCTGGCGACCCGACCAGAAATGGGGCCGTGAAGTTTCTTTGCCGAACAACATCCCGGAAAGCTTTACAGGTATTGAAAACTCGCGGTTCGTCAGCGAGTGGAAGGAAATGGGCGTGTTCCTCGCCAGCGGCCAGCCGATCCCCGTGACTGAGCGCACCAAGGCTGCCATCATCCTGCCCGACGGCCCCTCGGGCCCGGCTTTCCTGGTCTATGATAATTACCGCGTCATCATGAAATGGAACAAGTCTCTTTACTTCGCAACGTCCGTAGGACTGCTCGCCGACCGGATCGCTCAATGATGAAGTTCAACCTGTTGCCCGCTTTGGCCTGCATCCTGATGCTGGCATCCTGTGCTGAAGCGGAACTCGCCAGCCATGTCGCCAAGAATACTTTTCCGCGCCCGCAGCAGCAGGGCAATTTCAAGGTCGGCAATCCTTACAAGGTTATGGGTCAGACCTATACGCCGCAGGAAACGTACGAATTCACGGAGACCGGCATCGCTTCTTGGTACGGGCCGGGCTTTCATGGCAAAAAAACCGCAAACGGCGAACGCTTCGACCGCAATGAACTGACGGCCGCGCACCGCACGTTGCAGATGCCGTCTCTTGTCCGCGTGACCAATCTTGATAATGGCCGCTCGGTCGTCGTGCGCGTGAACGACCGGGGTCCCTTCAAACGCGGCCGCGTGATCGATGTATCGCAAAAAGCGGCCGAACTTTTAGGATTTAAGTCGGTAGGCACCGCCAAGGTCCGGCTCGATCTGCTGGCCGACGAAAGCAAGGCGCTCGCCATGGCCGCGCGCGCCGGCCAGGATACACGTGGCATCGAAGTCACCATGAACGAAAGCGGCGGTTACCAGCCTATTACTTACGATCCGGCGCAGACAACTTCACCGACGCCTGACATTCCGGGTCACGTGAAGAACGGCCAGTTCTTCCCCGATCCCGTTACAAAACAATTCCCCGTATCGCCGACCAACATTTACGTACAGGCCGGATCCTTCACCAGCCAGGCCAATGCCGATCAACTGGCCCAGAGCCTGAGCGGCATAAGCCCGGCCCGCGTCATGCCCGCCTTCGTCAATGGCCGCCAGTTCTACCGCGTACGGCTTGGGCCGGTTCCGTCGGTTGACCAGGCCGATGCTCTTCTCGCAAGACTTGCTTCGACGGGCCGCAAAGAATCGATTATTGTTGTCGAATAACCTGAAGAAGAGGCCCTGATGTCCCGCAATATCGCAGTTCTCCTGCTCGTCTTTTTCCTGTCCGCCCCGGCCTATGCCGAATCCGTCATGCAGACATCCGCGAAACAGGCCATTGTCATTGATTATGACACCGGCACCGTTCTGCTCGAGAAAAACCCCGACGAAAAAATGCCGACTTCATCGATGAGCAAGGTCATGACCGCCTACATGATTTTCGACGCTCTCAAGCGCGGCCAGCTTTCCCTCGACCAGCAACTGATGGTCAGTGAAAAAGCCTGGAAGATGGAAGGCTCGAAAATGTTTATCGAGGTCGGCAAGCAGGTAAAGGTCGAAGATCTTATCCGCGGCGTTATCATCCAGTCGGGCAATGACGCGACCGTTGTGCTTGCCGAAGGACTGGCAGGATCTGAAGACGTCTTCGCCAAAAACATGACGTTCAAGGCTCATGAAATCGGCATGACAAACAGCAATTTTAAAAATGCCAGCGGCTGGCCCGATCCCGATCATTATTCCACCGCGCGCGACCTTGCAACGATGGCGAAATCGCTCATCCATGAATTTCCGGACTACTACAAATATTATTCCGAAAAGGAATTCACCTATAACAATATCAAGCAGGGCAACCGCAACCCGCTTCTTTATCTGAATATCGGCGCCGACGGCGTGAAAACCGGCCACACCGAAGCCGCGGGCTACGGCCTGATCGGCTCGGGCACATCCAACGGTCGCCGCGTGATTTTCGTCGTCAACGGCCTCAAGGACGAGAAGGAACGCGCCGCCGAGGGCGCCAAGCTTCTCGAATGGGGCCTGAAGAATTTCGAGAATAAAAAACTGTTCAAAGAGAACAGCGCCGTTGCAAATGCTGCGGTTGCCATGGGTTCGGCAAAATCTGTTCCGCTCGTGGTTAAAGATACGCTGGCGATTACAATTCCGGCTGCCGCCGCAAGAAATTTTAAAGCCACCGTCAATTACAAGGAACCGTTGATCGCGCCCGTGCGGCAGGGACAGGAAGTCGGCAGCGTCCTCGTTGAAATCCCGCATGCCGAGCCGATGAAAATTCCGCTTTATGCCGGCGCGGATATTCCCAGGCTTGGAATTTTTGCAGGCGCGCTTGAAAAGGCGCGGAGACTGGCGACAGGAAGCTGATGAATAAGAGTAAAGGTCTTTTTATCACTTTTGAAGGCGGCGAGGGCAGCGGCAAAACCACGCAGGTCAACCGCCTTGCGCAATTTCTGACTGAAAAAGGCCGCAAGGTCGTCACCACCCGCGAACCCGGTGGCACGCCCGAGGGCGAAAAAATCCGCGATCTTCTTGTCCAGCGTGATGGCGGCGAATGGAACCCGGTTTCGGAAGTTCTCCTCCTCTTCGCCGCGCGGACCATGCATGTCGATAAAGTCATTCTCCCGGCGCTCGAAAAAGGAAAAATCGTGATTAGTGACCGTTTCACGGATTCCACCCGCGCCTACCAGGGCTACGGTCATAAATTTCCGCTGGATATCATCGAGGAACTGAATTCCATGGTGGGCGGCGAGTTCGCGCCCGATCTCACCTTCATTCTCGATATCGAAACGGAGCAGGGGATCGCCCGGTCGGGCCGCCGCATCGCCGCCGAGGCCCTGCATATAAAGCAGACCGAAGACCGCTTCGAGAAAATGGAGCCGGAATTCCATGAGCGGCTGCGCCAGGGCTTCCTCGACATTGCCAAAAATAATCCCGCACGCTGCCATGTTATCGATGCGTCACAGAAACCCGACGACATCGCCGCCAAAATCCAGAAAATCGTGCTGGAAAAAATAGGTTGACCATGGATTTGTTTGGCGACGAAATCGAGGAAGAAGTTGAAGACACGGAAGAGACCGCAGAGTCCGCGCCGCCTGAAAATGCCTTCACCCACCCGCGCGCGATGAATTTCGCGCTCGGCCACGCCGAAATCGAAAAGCGCCTCCTGGGTATGTACAATTCCGGCCGCATGCCGCACGCCGTCGTCTTTGCTGGGCGAAAAGGCATCGGCAAGGCGACGATGGCCTACCGCTTCGCGCGTTTCCTGCTCAAAAACGGTATCCATGATCCAAACCAGTCCAGCATGTTCGGTGACACGCCCGCCGCGGCCAGCCTCGACGTCAACCCCAACGATCCCGCCGCCCGCCGCCTTGCCTCCGGCGGCCACGCCGATTTCTTCAGTACCGAAAAAAAATTCGACGAGGACAAAGGCGTCTATAAAGACACGCTCGAAGTCGCCGAAATCCGCAAGATCGCGCCCTTCCTGCGCATGACATCCTCGGAAGGCGGCTGGCGCATCGTCATCGCCGACGATGCCGACAGCATGACCCGCAGCGCCCAGAACGGGATCCTGAAAATTCTCGAGGAGCCGCCACGTAATTCGCTGCTCATCCTCATCGCGCACCGGGCAGGGGCCTTGATTCCCACCATCCGCTCGCGTGCGCGTTTAATTAATTTCCTCCCGCTCAATAACCCGGCGATGAAGGAACTGATCGCCAAGGCCAACCCGAATCTTTCCACGCGCGACACCGAAACCCTGATCCGCCTCTCGGAAGGCAGCTTCGGCAAGGCGCTGCAATACATGGAAAGCGGGATGACGGATACGCTCGCGAGCCTCACACAGATGCTCAAAGACGGTCCGCCGCCATGGACATCCGTGCATAAACTCGCCGACAGCCTGTCCGGCTCGGGCAGCGACCCCGCTTATAACGCCTTCCGCGAAATTCTCGACTGGACCCTGCGCCAGACCGCCCGCGCCCGCGCCCGCGGCGAGCCGCCGCCCGCGCCGCTGCAGGATTTTCTGAAAAATTCTTCCCTTGAAGAACTGCTGAAAATCTGTGAAAACCTTGAGGACCATTTCGGCCGGTCCGACGCCGCCAATCTCGACAGGCGCCAGACAATCCTGGGAGCTTTTTCCCTGCTGGCCGCTTGAGGAGTGAGTATGGCCGCCAAGCCGGAATTTTATATCACCACCGCCATCGCCTATGTGAACGGGCTGCCGCATCTCGGCCATGCCTATGAGGCGATCCTGACCGACGTCATGGCGCGCTTCCAGCGTCTCGACGGCAAGGACGTCATGTTCCTGACCGGCACCGACGAGCACGGCGAGAAAGTTGCCAAGACCGCCGAGAAAAACAACGTCGCGCCGAAGGCCTTCGCCGACATCAATGCCGCCGCGTTCCAGCAGATGGATAAAATGTTAAACATCTCGCACGATGATTTCATCCGCACCACCGAGCCGCGCCATTACGCCGCATCGCAGGCGCTCTGGAAAAAACTGCAGGAGCGGGGCGATATTTATCTCGGAAAATACGAAGGCTGGTATTCCGTCCGCGAGGAGGGCTATTTCACCGAGGCCGAACTGACCAAAAACGACAAGGGCCAGATGATCACGCCCAACGGCACCGAGGCCGAATGGGTCGAGGAGCCGAGCTATTTCTTTAAATTATCCGCCTACCGCGACAAACTGCTCGATCTCTACCAGAAAAATCCCCATTTCATCCAGCCATCCACGCGCCGCAACGAAATCGTCAGTTTCGTCTCGCAGGAAGGCGGCCTGAAGGATATTTCCGTCTCGCGCCACAAAAAGCGCCTGTCCTGGGGCATCCCGGTTCCGGGCGATGAAGACCACGTCATGTATGTCTGGCTCGACGCATTAACCAATTACATCACCGCATTGGGTTACCCAGATGAGAAAAAAGACACGTTCAAAAAATACTGGCCCGCCGATTATCACGTCATCGGCAAGGACATCATCCGTTTCCACGCCGTCTACTGGCCCGCCTTCCTGATGTCGGCGGATATCGATCTGCCGAAAACGATTTTCGCGCACGGGTTCATAAACGTGCAGGGCGCCAAGATGTCGAAATCAGTCGGCAACGTGCTCTCGCCGGACGACCTCGTCGCCACCTACGGCCTCGACCCGATCCGCTATTTCCTGATGCGCGAAATCCCGCACGGCGAAGACGGCAATTTCAGCCACGAACAGGCCGTCCAGCGCATCAATTCCGATCTCGCCAACGGCATCGGCAACCTCGCGCAACGCACGCTCTCGCAAATCTATAAAAACTGCGACATGAAATTCCCGAAGCCGGGCGCCTTGACCGATGAAGACAAGCACCTGCTCGAAGCCGCGCAAATCAAAATGCTCGAAGTCGTGCGCGTCGAATTCAACAAGTTCAAATTCAATAAGGGCCTCGAAGCCATCCAGTCCGTCGTCGCCAGGGCCGACGCCTATATCGATGCGCAGGCGCCGTGGAAACTCAAAAAAGAAAATATCGAACGCATGAACACGGTTTTATATGTATTGGCCGAAGTCATCCGCTGCCTCGGCATCATCATCCAGCCCATCGTGCCGGAATCGTCTGCAAAACTTCTCGATCAGTTGAAAATAGGTGCCGACGAACGTGATTACGCGCATCTCGCGCCAAAATACGCGCTAAGACCCGGCACCGCGATCGATCAGCCCGTCGGCGTATTCCCACGATTGAATCTCGAAGAAGAAGCCGCCTAGGAGAAATAGCATGTGGATTGATTCACACTGCCACCTGAATCACTCCAAGATCGCCGAAATCGGCACGCCTGAAACACTCGTGACAAACGCCCGCGCCGCCGGCGTCGATGGCATGCTGACGATCTGCTGCCGCATCAGCGATGAATTCCCCGAAGTCCTCGCCACCGCCAAAAAATTCGACAATGTCTGGTGCACCATCGGCACGCATCCGCACGACGCCGGAAAACCGGATGAACTGGCCGTCACGCGGGATAAACTGGTCGCGCTCGCCAAATCCGATTCAAAAATCGTCGGTATCGGCGAAAGCGGCCTCGATTATTTCTACAAACATTCCAGCCCTGAAGATCAGGATAAATCCTTCCGAAAACATATCCGCGCCTGCATTGAATCGGACCTGCCGCTGGTCGTCCACGCACGCGACGCCGACGAGGACATTATCAGGACCATAAAAGAGGAAGGCGCGGGCTCGAATCTGACCGGCGTCATGCATTGTTTCAGCTCGGGCCGCGCCATGGCCGAGGCCGCCCTGGAACTGGGCTTTTACATCTCGTTTTCGGGCATTTTAACCTTTAAAAGCGCCACCGAATTGCAGGACATCGCCAGGAACGTGCCGTTGGACCGCGTGCTGGTCGAGACCGACGCGCCGTATCTGGCGCCGGTGCCGCACAGGGGAAAAACCAACCAGCCAGCCTATGTCGGCGAGACGGGAAAATATCTCGCGCATCTTCATCAGATAAATGAAGAAACAATCGCAAAGAATTGTAAGAACAATTTTTTTACGCTGTTTAAACGGGCCAATAATACAGCTTAAACCACCCTGCTTTAATCTCATCTATTATTTACCATAATATTTATTATCACTCCAAAGCTAGTGGATTAGGCCCGTCAAATCACGCTTTTGGCTTCCGTCCCTCGCGCCGTTCCCGTAGCATTTTAGGGCTCGGAAAGGAATCCATGAAGGCCGTTTTCGTCCACGACACATATTACAGCCGCGATCCGGAATCGGGCGAAGTGTTTGCCTTCGGCGCGTTCCCGTACGAACTCTGGGCGGAGAGATTCCTGCCGCGCTTCAGCCAACTCACGGTTCTAGGCCGCGAGCGCCCTTGGAAACCGTCCCATGCAAGCGAAGCCGTTCGCTCTGACGGCCTGGGCGTCCGCCACGTCCTGCTGCCCAACATCAACACGCCCATGAAACGGATTTTCGGAGCAGGTGAAGCCAGGGCAAAAATTGTTGAAGAAGTCGGGCAGGCAGACGCCGTGATCGTAAGAGGGCCTTCGGAATTCGGAATGATCGCCGCCCAAATAGTTAAATTAACCATGGTTAACAAAACCGTTGCAATTGAGATGAGCGGATGTGCATTCGATCACACATGGCATCACGGATCGCTGACGGGAAAATTGTATGCGCCCGTTAAGTATTTACGCGCGCGCCGGATGGTTAACAACGCCGACGCCGTCATCTATGTAACGGAAAAGTTTCTGCAACGCAGATACCCTGCCCGCGGAACAGTTGCGAACGCTTCCAATGTGGAAATTGAATCGCCCTCTTCTCATATTCTTGAAAAACGGTTGCAGCGGATCGACGGCGCCACTCCCCTCACCTACGGCCTGATCGGCAATTACGGCCACGCGCTCAAGGGGCTGGATATCGCCCTCGCCGCCCTCACCCGTTCAATCGATCACCTGCCGCCGTTCCAGTTCCGCGTGCTGGGCCACGGCCCCGCCCAGAATGAATCGCTCGCCCGTTTCAATGCGCCGCTTACCGATAAAAACGCCGTACTTGAATGGCTCGATAATATTGATATCTACTTGCAGCCCTCACGTCACGAAGGCCTGCCGCGCGCGCTGATCGAAGCCATGAGCCGCGCCTGCCCGGCGCTTGGCTCCACGGCGGGCGGCATTCCTGAATTGCTCAGTCAAGATTGCCTCCACCGCGTCGGCGATTCCGCCGCGCTCCGCGACCATATTATCCGCTCTGCTGATAAAAACTGGCAAAAACAACAGGCCTGGCGAAACTTCGAGGCCGCGAAAAAATACACGCGCGAAAATCTTGTGCCGGTCCGCAACAAATTCTGGGACGATTTCGTTGACCTCACGCGCTCAAAGCTTGCCCGTGAGCCGAATCATGAAAATATTGCCCTCAAAATCTGATCCCGCCGCCGGGGAATCGCGCCACCTATGCAGATATTCCCCGCCCACCTCAATCCGGCGATTCAGGATGTAAGAAATCCCGATCGAGCCGCCGTAAATGTTGTCGGTGCGGTCCGTATCCTCGAATTTGGTATTTCGCCATTGCGTTCCCGTATTCAGAAACAGGTTATGTTTCAGCTCATATGCATTGCGCAGATGAATTTCGATCTCGACGATGCCGTCGTTCACGACATTGTCTTCTTCCGAATGGCGCAGGAAATCGAGCTTAAACGTCATGCGCGGCTTTAATTTCAACCACAGGCTGCCTTCCGCCGAAAACGCCTGCACATCATCTGCCCCTGCGGCATCGTAGCTTCGCCAGTCATGCCCGAATGCCGCGCTGCCCTTCAGCAAATCATGATACGCTGCTTCAGCGCCCGCCATCACGCGCAATACGTTATTATCGCGGCTCGATACGTTCTTATATTTGTTCTCGCCATACATCAGGCTCATGAACGGCGTCCATTCCGTGCCCGCGCTGTACTTCACCACCCCGCGCCCATAAACCGTATCGTAATCGCCATCATCACGAATAATTTCTACGCCGCCGAACGTTTCACCGTTATCGAATCGCGTCTGGTTATAGCCGCTGTAGATTCCGAGAGTTAGCCGGTTCGGCGTATATTCCACACCGATTTCGGTTTTCAGTTTCATGAAACCCGTCGGCTCGCGCGTAAGGCTTCCCCGCTCCTCCGTACGGTCAAGATGCGCATTTTCATACGAAACTTTGAAAGGCAGCATCAGCGTCCGCCGCGCTACCACCTTACCCCGGAACTCGGATTTAAAATTGATGACGTCTTCGTCTGAATGATCCCAGAATTTTTTCGCCTCACCTTCCGTCTCAAGCGCGAATTCATGATCGCGGTATGATTTCTCGACAAGCAGCGAAGGCTTCAGCGCCGTAATGAAATCCGTTTCCTCATCATCTTCAGCGGCAAAAATGTTATCGTCATAGCTCTGCTCGATGGTCAGCTTCGGCGTCAGCAGGAAGCTTCCAAACTTGATAGGCTCATATTCGGCAGCATAAACCGTTCCCGCCCACAGGAGCATGCAGGCAAAAACGCCACGGCTTAAGATCGGGTTCAATCTGGAGCGCATTGGGATAAAACGGGAATCCGGGGAGGACGCAGCCCCTCATTTTACCAAAACCCTTGGTGGCAATGATCTTTTACTTTCCCTTGTCCACAAATTTGAGAACCACCTGCGCGCGTTTCTGCCAGCTATATTTCCCGGTAAGGTCGTTATAGGCCTGTTCCGCGAGATTTTTCCGCAGGCTTTCATCCTTCAGCCGCTCAAGCGCCGCCAGCCAGCCTTTCGGGTTATCCGGCGGTGCCAGTAACGCGTTCTGCCCATCCTGCAGAACCTCTCGAATAACCGGCAGGTCCGACGCGAGGATCGGCTTTCCCGCCGCCATATACTCAAAAATTTTCATCGGCGACATCCACCGCGAAATATCCCTGCCCGATCTGGTTTTCGCCTTCGCTCTGTACGGAGCAATCAGGATGTCGAACGCAGCCAGATAAGAACCCAGCTCGCCATGCGGCACATGACCATGCATGAATAAATTCGCCGGGAGCTTTTTCTCCTGCCACTCTTTCACCCGTCCCGGCGCGCCGCCGACAACATGAAAATCAAAATCCGGCGCCTCACGCGCCAGCACCGCTATGACTTCCATGCCCTTGCCCTCATGCAGCGAGCCTGTATAGCCGACCTTCAGAACATCCGAACGTCCCGGCAATTCACGCGGCGCGGATTTTTTCTTCGGAACATCCGCCCCGTCCGGCGCGACAATGATCTTGTTTTGATCCAGCCTGCGGAATTTTTTCATGAAATCAGCTTTCAGGCCCCTGGAAATAACGACAAGCTTAAAATTCTTTCGTTTGATCAAGTTAATTAAGGCATAATCCTGAAAAAATGACGAAGGCATTTCATGTACCTCGTAAACAACCTGCACATTTTCCGGGATCAGCCAATCCAGCTCGACCGGGTCGCGGCCATAGGCAATATCCGGCATTCCCATCTCGCGCAGCGCCCAACGGTGGCCCAGCAATCTCAAAATTCCCGTCAAAACCGGGACTTTCGGGTTGGCGGACAAAACAAGCGAGAAACAGGGCTCTACACCGTAATAACTGAAAATTTCCTCGTCGCTGACGCCCCTTCCGCCTTTGGCAAACAGGGTGACGGCATTGGCCTTGGCTTCGCCGGCAAGCGCCGCGCACATTTTCATCACATGGACGGACTGGGCTGCATCCGATGGCAAGGTCGCGCCGGAAAAATAATAGATTTTCATGCGGCCAGCGTCTGCGGCTTGCCGCGCTCATGAAAGGACTGCAGCGGCTTGATCACCCGTGCAGGAACTCCCGCCGCCATGACATTGGCGGGAATATCTTCCGTAACAACAGCTCCGGCGGCAATCATAGCCCCCTCGCCGATTTTGACACCCGACAAGATCGTGACATTCGCCGCAAGCCACACATTATCCCCGACCGCCACTGGCGCCTGCGAATGACGGCGCGGCGGGCCGCTTTCAATTCCCGCTGACGTAATCATGACATGCGCCGATAACGTCACGCCGTTTCCAATGCGCACCTCGTCGCGGCCTACAATCAGAACGCCCTCGTTAAGCCTGCAATCGTCCCCTATATAAACCTTCTGCGGCATATCGATACGCACCCGGCCGAAAATCCTCAAATCCTTCCCGGCCTCCGCGACCACGAGGCGAACTCCCGTTTCCCGCGCAAACCTGATCGAGCGGCGGTATAGATGGAGGAAAACCCGGGCAATAACCTTGTGAACAGTCATGCCTCCAGCCTACCAAACTTTAGAATGAAAATACATTTCATGCTAAATTGGCCTTAAATTATGTATTTCCCGGTACTCTCATGACTATCCGGCAACTCTATCTGCGCTCAGGCCTGTTCTCGCTCGGCGGCAAGTTCGTCACATCTTTCGCCGCGCTCGGCGTTATATGGCTGATCACCCGCATAGCCGGCAAGGATATCTTCGGCGAGATCATGATCGCCTATGCTTTTAATTTTGTGATCGCCGCCACGCTCGCAGCGCAGTTCCAGACCGTCATCCTCTACCACGTCTCCCGCGATCATGAAAAAAATCTCCACCGCGAGCGGCTCGGCGCGGCGCTGTTCTATGCGCTGATGATCGGATTTTTAATTGTATTTCTTGAAAAAATGTTCGCCGGCCAACTGGCTGTATTCATGCATAAAGAAAATCTGGGCGCCTGGTTTTCATCGCTTTCATGGATGATCCCGGCCTACGCGCTGAACAGTATCCTCGCCGCTTGGTATCGCGCGCGGCAGGACGTCCCGACCATGGTCATGCATTTCGAAGTCTGGCCGAATATTTTCCGGCTGCTCTTTCTATGTATTGTCCTGCTCGTCATGAAAGACCCGGCATGGATCGCCACCGCCTATGCCGCTTCATACGCGCTTTCTTTCTTTTTATTATACCTCCGCGATCCCGTTCCGCTGAATGCCAATTTCCTGTTTACAAAATGGGACATGGCCTACAGCGCCCAGATGATGGCCGGACACATGATGTCCAAATCGCTCAGCAACATTGTGATATTCTTCCTGGGCATTTTCACGCCCGCGGCAATCGTGGCCGATTACACACTCGCCATGAAATTCGCGCAGTTCCTCGATCTTCCTCGTCTGATCATGAATCAGGTCCAGATGCCGCGCATGGGCGCACAGATTAAAAATCAGCAAACCTCAGCCATGATGGCTGAATTCGAGGCCGTGCGCAGCCTTACCCTCGCCGGAACGCTTCTCGGCACCGCGCTTTTCCTCCTGCTTCTGCCCTATGTATTTGCATTGTTCGGCGATTTTGCCGGCGCCTACAGCCTGTTCATCTGGCTCGCTCTTTCAGCGATCATCTTCGCCGGTTTCGGCGGCGCCGGGAATTATCTCGGCATTGCGGGTCATTCCGCCGCCGCAATGATGGTCCACGCTCTGGCACTGTGCGTTCTATTGATCGCCCTTCTTGCTCTCGTCCCCGTCTACGGCGGCACAGGCGCCGCGATAGCAACCGTCATCGGCACGCTTGGCCTTATGACCGCGACAAGCTATGCCATTCTCCGTAAAGGCAGACTTAAAACGATAACGCTTTCAGCCGCCTTGCAGATCGGCGCCGCTTCTGTGGTAATCATTCTGACGGCAATGCATGTCGTTTCCGCGCCTGTCGCCGCGCTTATGCTGATTGCCGTTGCAGCGGTTGGGCTTCTGGAATCGCGCCCCGCCTTGCGGTTGCTTCTTCCCTTCTGATCAGGCAACTGCCGCATGCCACGCCCAAAAAAACCCATGTATGGGTAAACCTGATGGTTTGCGACGTCACGCCGAACAGCAGGACGATGAATAAAACCGCGAGGCAGTACCACGGCTGGTGGTAAAAAATAAAATACAAAAACGCTCCGAAAAACATCAGCCCAAGAATGCCGTACGAAAACAAAACCGTCGCAAGGCCTGAATGCAACTCCGCGGGCCCGCTCCAGCCCTGGAAACGCTCGAAACCGCCCTCGCCCGCGCCGGTGATGATATAGCCGGGGTTTTTCATGATCCGGTCATAGCCGCGCCCTTCGAGGGAATCATCGGCTTCCACCCCGATCGTCTGCAACCGCGCCGTCACGCGCTCAAAACTTTTTAAACTGACCGCGCCGGTTGAAAATGAAAAATATGAAACTCCCGCCATTAACAGGAATAATAAACCCATCTTCACTAAACGCGGCGTCTGTGGAATAAACACCAGCAAGAAAAGAAAAAGCCCGAAAGTAATAATCCCTGCCTTCGAAAGCGCCAATGTCTGCAAAAATCCCGCAAGGAATATCGCTACACAATCCATCCATCCGAATTTCTGATTGCGCCGCAGAAAAACCAGCATCGCCGCCGAAAGCAATGCCCAGTAGGCAAGCTGGTTCGGATTGGAAAAACTTCCCGTCACCCGCGCCGACCCCTGCCCGAAATTCGGAAAAAAATGTGAAACAAACGTCTGAATCGCCAGCCCGATCAAAATTCCCCACAGCGTGAGCCGCGCCATGCGCCTCGTATCCTGCCGGAACAGGAAAACAACGAATAAAAAAATCATGAAATTGTAAGGATAATAAAGCGCGGCAAGAATGAACTTTTTATCCGGAATAAAAATGTAATTCACCAGGTTGATCGTAACCGTCAGCGCCACGAATAACCCGCCCGCCAGTGCCGCTTGTGTAATCCCCGACCGCGCATTCAAAAACATGAAAATCATTGCAGGGATCAACCCCGCTGCAAGGACAGCATCCGACAGTTGCGGCAAGCCATGCGGCATCAGATAAACAGGCTTCAAAACCAGATAAAGAAACCATACCGTCGCCATGAAATAGCCTATGCGGCTGGATACTGGCTCCGGATGATTCTGGGTTGCTGGAATAAGCATAACCTTAAAAAGCTCTCATACCCGTTTTGACCCCGCAACACCCGCCCGAAACTTATCACTTGCAATTTTTTATATTTAGGCTTATATTCCTAAATATCAACGCCAGAATTGCGCCTTTTTTCAGGCCCCGCACGGGGCCTTTTTCATTTCCAGGAGATCAAGATGAGCATTAGAACAAGCCTCGCCCTCGGGGCGGGTCTGCGCCCGCGTCAAAATTGCGCCAACAAACTGCGCAACAAAACTTTAAACGTCCTGTGGGTCGGCCAGTCAAACGCCAGCCGCATGTTCACAAGCTTTTCCGGTGCTGGCAACACGGCCTTTATCACTGCGCTGCAAAGCTATTATCCAGTCGTCAACACCATCAACGGCGCAGGCAGCGGCGTCGCAATCCATAAGGATGCCGATACAGGCAACGGCTACTTCTGGGATTACGATGCCGGAGCGCCAGGCCCCAACCTCCTGGGCGCGCTCACCGCCGTCGACAATGCGGGCATCAGGCGCCGCGACATCGATGTCGTCGTCATCGTCCAAGGTGAAAAAGATTCCGAAGCCTTGCATACCGGCACGATTACCACGACGGAATGCAAATCAGCTTTTCTTTCCTATATTGATTACTTGCGTGCGCAGCTTGCCAACCCGCTTTTCCTTATGGTGCCGATCGGCGGCAATAAAACCAGCTCCGAATTCACCGGCTACGGCCTGATGCGCAAGATCATCTGGGAAATCTGGAATTCCTGCCCGCACATTCATGAAACGCCGGGCTTCTGGGACCTCGCTTATGACGATAACCTTCATCTCACACAAGCCGGATACGAAGCCTTTGCCGGACGAACAGCCCGCCGCATTCTCGCGCTGCTTAATAAAATCCCGGCGACAGGAACCTTGGGACCGCGCGTTTCGGCTGTAACCTTCAGCCCCACCGCCGACCGCGTCTACGTCACCATTGCCCACGACGCAGGTACCGATTACACCCTGACCGAACGGCGCGGCACGCTCGTCACCCGCAATGGCACCGGCATCGCACCGACGGCCATTTCAAAAACCAACTCTACGTTGTTCGAAATGAACCCAAATACCAACCTTCAAAACGGCGACGCCATCACATTTTCATGGATCTGGGGCACGATGCAGGGATACACGAATGCCAACGTGCTCAAGGATAATGCAACCAATAGTCTGCCTCTGCGCATCACTTATGATTTTCCGGCAACACAAATAGCCTAAGCGAAGTTCGGGATAAATCCCTGCCGGTAATTGCCCGCGTGCGCGAATGGCATAAAATGAAACTGAAACCGCGCCTCTCGCATGCACCTGATCGCCCCGCAACCATCCAGAATTTCAACGTCCCCGGTTTTCGACCGGCCATATGTTTTGTCGATGGGACCGCAGCGCTCGGGAACAAGCTGGATCGACCGGTATCTACGCTCGCGCGGTGATGTGTGCCTTCCTTCCGGCGTCAAGGAAACATTCTACTTCGATCGCCATTATGACCGCGGCCTCGAATTCTACCGCGAGCATTTTAAGCCGGCGCCTGCGCATAACCTCATGGCGGAAATTTCAACGACTGTCTTTGACACCCCGGGCGCCGCAAAACGCGTTTACAATATTTTCGGCCGTGACATTCGCTTGCTCTGCCCGCTGCGCCATCCCGTTACGCGCTCCTTTTCTCTTTACTGTCATTACAAGCGTTACGGTCTCGTCGTGGGTACGCTGCAACAAGCCTGCGCGCAAAATCCGCAAATTCTAAGCAGCAGCTATTACGTCCGCCATCTCCAGGAATGGCTTTCTGTCTACGATAAAAACAATATCCATTTCGTCTTTCAGGAAGATATGAAAGCCGGTCTTGCCGCTTATGTCACCGCGATCTGCAACGCGCTGCAAATCCCCTGCAGGCTGCCGTCCGCTGAAAACAGCCGCCGTTACAACAGCTCCGCGGAAGCCCCGATCCCCGCACTTGCCAGCACCGCTCATAAAAGCGCCGCCTGGCTCCGCCGCCACCGCCTTTACCCGGTCATAAATGCCGCCAAGAAAATCGGGCTCAGGCAGCTGATATTCGGAACTGAAAAAAACGAATCCGACTGTTCCATACCCGCCGACGACCGCAAATGGCTTGAGGACCGGCTTTTCGGACAGGTCGAAATGCTCGAAAAAATCACCGGACCCTTGCCTATATGGCATTCCGCTTGCACGGATTAAATGTTAGGGTTCTTTCATGAAGCACCCCATTGATGAACTGATCGCCGTCATGGCAAAATTACGCGACCCCGATGGCGGCTGTCCGTGGGACCTGCAGCAAAATTTTGAAACGATTGCGCCCTACACGATCGAGGAAGCCTACGAAGTGGCCGATGCCATTGGCCGCAATGACATGGCCGATCTACAAGAAGAACTCGGCGATCTTCTATTACAACCCGTCTATCACGCCCAGATGGCGAAAGAGGCCGGCCATTTCGATATCAATGACGTCATCCGGGGCATAACCTCCAAGATGATCGAGCGCCACCCCCATTTTTTCGGCGACGAAAAAGCGAAGTCTGCTTCGGACGTCAATGTCATCTGGGACAAGCAGAAATCGAAGGAAAAAACCCGCGAAAGCGTCCTCGATGCCGTGCCCAAGTCGCTCCCCGCCCTTCTCCGCGCCAAAAAACTCCAGGATAAAGCCGCGAAAGTCGGTTTCGAATGGAAAAAACTCGATGATGTTCTCGACAAACTCGAGGAAGAGCTCGGCGAACTGCGCGAGGCCGTCCAATCCGGCGATTTAAAGGATAAGCAGGAAGAATTCGGCGATCTTCTATTCGTCCTCGTCAATTTCGCCCGCATGAACGATATCGACGCCGAAGACGCGCTTCGTCAGTGCAGCGACAAATTCGAGCGCCGTTTCCGTGGCATCGAAAAACAATTCCGTGATCAAAAAAAAGATATTTCACAAGCCCCGCTCGAGGAAATGGAACGCATGTGGGTCGCCGAAAAGAATAAAGAAAAGAAAAAATCCTAGAGAACGTCTTTCAGAAGCACGTCATAAACTTCCCGCCAGTCTTTTTCGCCAGCAGCCACGATCAGGCCCTTGTCCCGGTCCTGCGGTGTATAGCGGGCGCCGTCCCATTTCGCCGCGTAACCGCCGGCCTCCTCGACAATCAATGTCCCCGCGACATGATCCCACGGCTTCAGGCGGCTGTAGATGCAGAATTGCGCCTCCCCCTTCGCCACCCGCAGATATTCATGCGCCGCGCAGGCCATTGAAAACGTCGAACCGAATTTTTTAACGGATTGCTGAATATATTCACGGTATTGCTTAGGAAAAAACCACGGATTTATATGCCCGCTCATTTTCGCGGCCGCATTCTGGGCATTTACATTCAATTTTCTCGAACCCGCAAATGCCCCTCCGCCGCGCTCGGCAACGGTCATTTCCTTACCGAGCACATCGTAAATCCAGCCCTGCCGCGCCTCGCCGTTTTCGATCAGCGCCAGCATTACCCCGAATTCTCTTTTGCTATGAACGAAATTATGCGTCCCGTCCACCGGGTCGACGATCCAGATTTTCAGCGATTTATCATCCAGCTGGTCCAGCAATGCCGGGTTTTTCGACGCCGCCTCCTCGCCGATAACGATAGAGCCCGGCAGCAAACCGGGCAACACACGGGTCAGATGCTCCTCGACATCGAGATCCGCCTGCGTCACCAGGTCGCGCGGGCTCGTTTTCGCCGAGATTTCATGCTGCGCGAGCGCCTTGTAACGCGGCAGGATATATTTTTCCGCGCACTCGATAATGACTCCAGAAACCTTCTGTGTATCCGCGCTCATTTCTTTTTCCTGCCGCGCCGCACCTTGTAACCGTAACGGCTTTCAAACTTCCCGATCTCGGATTCGTCCATTCTGACCTTGAATATACTTAACTTATCTTTATCCTGCCGCTTCACGACATCGCCATGATCATACAGGAACGATATAGCCGCGCCGTCGCCCGGTTCAACCTTGAACGTCACCTCTACCCGGTCGCCGGACAGGACCTTGGAAACGCTTTCTAGCAGCCCCTCCAGCCCCGCGCCCGTAAGCGCCGAAATAACCGCCTTGCGGTGATCAAATTTCTGTTTGCGCGTCAAATCCTGCTTCAGATCGCCGCCCGCGCGGTCGACTTTATTATAGGCCTCGATGATCCGTTCGTCGGAATCATATTCAATGCCGAGATCGCCGAGGATTTTAATCACGTCGTCCTTCTGCGCCTCGTGGTCATCCTGCGATACGTCGATGACGTGAATAATCACATCGGCATAGGTAATCTGCTCAAGCGTCGCGCGGAAAGACGCGACAAGGTTCGTCGGCAGGTCGGAAATAAATCCCACCGTATCCGACAAAATCGCCGATTGCCGTCCCGGTAGTTTGATTTTCCTCAGCGTCGGGTCGAGCGTCGCGAACGGCACATCCTCGGCAAAAACATTCGCCTTCGTCAAACGATTGAACAGCGTCGATTTCCCCGCGTTCGTGTACCCGACCAACGCCACCACCGGCAGCGGAATCCGCTCGCGGCTTTTGCGGCTGATATTCCGTGTCCGTCGCACATCCTCTAAATCCTTCTTGATATTCAGGATCAGATCATCCAGCCGCCGCCGGTCGAGTTCTTTCTGCAATTCACCCGGACCGCCCAGGAATCCGCCGCCGCCGCGCTGGCGTTCAAGGTGCGTCCATTGCCGCACCAGCCTCGATCTTTGATATTCGAGCGCGGCCAGCCGCACCTGGAGTTTACCTTCCCTTGTCTGCGCCCTTGCGCCGAAAATCTCGAGAATAAGCCCCGTCCGGTCGAGAACCTTGGCCTTCCATTGCTTCTCAAGGTTCCGCTGCTGAACCGGCGACAAATTATGATTAACTATAACGATGCTCGGCTTTTGCGCGGCGATGTCCTCGCCGATAATCTCGCGGTTTCCTTCGCCGATCAGGTAACCCGGGCTGATCTTCTGGATCTTCGCGACCTTGATCTTGATGACATCGAGATTGATCGCCCGCGCCAGACCGGCCGCTTCGGTCAAAATGGATTCCAGCTCGCGCGCCTGCTTCTGCTTCGCGCCGGGCAAAACAGGATGGACGATATAAGCCGTATCACGGCCTTTTTTCACGCGTGTGGAGGAGCGTTGTTTTTTGCTCATACTGAAAGATAGGATTTTCCGGCGCTCAAGTTAAGCGGCCAGTTCACGCGGCAGGCTTCTTGTCGCCTTCTTCGCCTTCATACAGGTTCAGCGGGCCGCCCGGCATAATCGTCGAGATCGCGTGCTTGTAGACTAGTTGCACATGCGATTCACGGCGCAGCAGCACGCAGAAATTGTCGAACCATGTAACAACGCCCTGCAGTTTCACGCCGTTCACGAGGAACACCGTGACCGACATTTTTTCCTTGCGTATCGCGTTGAGGAAAACGTCCTGAACGTTTTGAAATTTTTCCGCCATTTTTAGCCTTTTATATTTTTATTATTCCAGACACGTTAATTCTGTAAAATATGACAAATTGCCTTATTATCCAGCTTTTATCTTATTCTCCGAACATTGCAACAGGAATTCGGCCATCGAATGGCAATTTTCAAATATTAGTAAGGGCTTATACAACTTGGCCCATTCATCACTTCGGGCGTCGTGAGCCATAAAAATCGAAGCGCATGAAGCATTTCTGGCGCATTGCAGGTCCACATCCGTGTCCCCGACATACCAGCTATCAGTGATAGAAACGTTCGCTTCCCTAACTGCTTTTAGGAGCGGATCGGCCGCGGGTTTGTCGCGCGGCGCATCGCCCGCGCCGACCACCGCGCTGAAATAACCTTCCCAGCCGAAGCCGTTGATTTCCTGATGCAGGAACTGCGCTTTCTTGTTGCTGATAACACCCATCAAAATACCGAGGTTCTTCCCTGCATCGAGCAGTTCCTTCGCGCCCGGCATCGGATTCAGGTTCTCCATGTGATATTTCGTGACGTAATCGCCGAAAAGCGTCTTCGCTTTATCAATTTCATGCCCGTAAAGATCGGCATAAAGCTTTTCGCGCGGATGGCCGAAATAGCCTTTGAACTCCTCACCCTGGAATTCGCTCAGCCCCAGTTCCCGCCGCACATGGTTATGCGCACCTTCCAGAAATTTATAACTGTCGGCGAGCGTGCCGTCCCAGTCGTAAAAAATAGCCTTGGGTAAAGTCACAGAATTTTTCATGCCGCCATTTTTACTTTCTCGACGACTATATCGCGGCCGTAAATCGTCTGCGCCGCCTTCGCGTAATTATCCGTCAGGTCGCTGACATGGAATTCCAGCCTGCCGTTACGGGCGATTTCATCATTGTATTCCGGGTGACGCTTCAAATAATCCTCAAGCTTTGCGGGAATGATATCATCCTGTGAAATCAGCTCAATATCAGGCCCCGTGATTTTTTTAATCGCATTGCGCAAAAAAGGATAATGCGTGCAGCCGAGTATGAGGCACTCAATGCCCTTATCCACCATCGGCGAAAGATAATGCTCCAGCACGCTTTCCGCCCATTGCATGCCGTCATTTTCAATCAATGAAACCAGCAGCGGCGTCGGCGTCTGGATAATCTCCATATCCGGGTTTATCTTGCGTAATTCCTGTTCAAAAACGTTGGAACGCATCATGTAATTGGTGCCGATCACGCCGAGTTTTTTATGTCCGCGCTCGATTGCCGTCTCGAGTGTCGGCACAACAACGCCGATGATATTTCGTCCCGGCCATGCTTTCGGCAGCCATGTCTGTTGCAATCGCCTTAATGCTGCCGCGCTTGCCGTGTTGCAGGCGAGCACAATCAGCTTGCAATCCTGCTGAAACAGGTAATCCATCGCGTTACGCGTATAATTATAAATCGTCTCCTCGGAACGGTTCCCGTACGGCAGGTGCAGCGTATCCCCGAAATAAACCAGGTCGATATCCGGCATGCGCTCCCGCACCGCCTTGGTGATCAAAAGGCCCCCGAGGCCTGAGTCAAAAATTCCCAGTTTCATCACGCTCTCTTCTTTTTATTTTCGGCTTCATCCTCGCCGCCGAGAATCTGCAGCGCCTTGAGCTTCCGGTGCAAAGCTGAGCGCTCCATACCGATGAATTCCGCCGTCTTGGAAACATTGCCGCCGAATCGTTCGACCTGCGCCTGCAGATAGTCACGCTCGAACATTTCCCGCGCCTCGCGCAGCGGCAAACCCATTAATTCGCCATTATCGCTCCCGCCTTGCGCAAAATTGCCGGTAATTTCCGGCGGCAGGTTATCCCTGTCGATTTCCTTCTGCGTCTCGCCGCCGCGCATGATCAGCGCCCATTCTATTGTATTGCGCAGTTGCCTTATATTGCCCGGCCAGTTATAAGCGCGCATCGCGGTCAAAGCGCTTTCGGCAAACACACCAGAGGCGATGCCCGATTGCCTGGATATCTCGCCCGCGAAAAATGCGACAAGCTCGGCAATATCCTCGCGCCGCTCGCGCAGCGCCGGAACGCGGACAGGAACAACATTCAGGCGGTAATACAAATCCTGCCGGAATTTATTATCCGCAATCGCGGCCTCAAGGTCGCGGTTCGTCGCGGCGATAATCCGAACATCCACCTCGATCTTCTGCGCGCCTCCGACACGGGAAAAACTCTGCTCTTGTAAGACGCGAACGATCTTGCCCTGCGTCTCGAGCGGCATGTCGGCCACCTCGTCAAGGAACAGCGTGCCGCCATCGGCCTCTTCGAGCACGCCCTGCACCGTGCCCGCGCCAAACAATTCGCTCTCAAGCCGCTCGGGACTCAGCGTCGCACAGTTTAAAACCAGAAACGGCTTACCCGCACGGCTTGAGCGCATATGAATCGCCCGTGCCGCGACCTCCTTGCCTGCGCCGGCTTCGCCTGCGACCAATATCCGGCTGTTGGTCGGCGCAACGCGCTCGATAACCTGCCGCAATTCTTCCGTCGCGGGCGAAGATCCGACAAGCGCCCATGATCTCTCCGAGCGGCTCCTGAGCGCCGCATTCTCGCGGCGCAATGCCGCCGTCTCCAGCGCACGCCTGATCATCAGCAGCAGCCTGTCCGACTTGAACGGCTTCTCGATGAAATCATACGCACCCTGCTTGATCGCGGCGACAGCCGTTTCAATCGTTCCGTGCCCGCTGATCATCAGGACCGGGATGTCGGGATATTCCGCCTTCACCTTCTCGAGAATCTGCAACCCGTCATGTTCGCTGCCCTGCAGCCAGATATCGAGAACGATGAGGTCCGGCCGATCTTTCGTGATTTCCTCGTAAGCCTGCTTGGCACCGGGTGCGCTGCGCGTCTTGTATCCTTCATCCTCAAGAATACCGCGGATTAATTTACGGATATCCGCTTCGTCATCAACGATCAGTATGTCTGCGTCCGCTTTTGTCATGCCGCCGCTTCCGTTCTTCCTGCTTCAAGAGGCAGAACCAAAATAATCGTCGCGCCGCCGAGATCTTTCCATCCCTCGATGGATTTCAGCCATTCCGGCGTGCCGAGCACAAGCCGCCCGCCATGGTCTTCCATGATCTTCTTGACGATCGCGAGGCCAAGCCCTGTGCCTTTGACCTTGTGCGTGACATAAGGCTCCGTCAGGCTCTCCGGACTCGCATTCTTCGGCAGACCCGGCCCGTTATCCGACACCGCCACCACGACTTCATCGCGCCCGTACTGCGCCACGACGATATCGATCAAACCCTTCGTCCCTTGCTGCGCGGCAATTGAATCGACCGCGTTCTGGATCAGGTTATTCAGCGCCTGCCTGATCTGCTGCGCGTCGAACTGCACCTGGAAGTTCCCGCCCGGCACTTCTCTGTAATCGATCGAAATACCGCGGTGCGCCTGTTTGTGCAGGAAAATCGCTTCCTTGATATGACGCGAAAGATTATCCAGTTCCATCACCGGCTCGGGCATGCGCGCGAACGATGAAAACTCGCTGACCATCCGGCCAATATCTTCCACATGCTTGATGATCGTCTCGGTGCAGAGCGAGAACGTTTCCGGGTCTTCTTTAATTTGCCCCAGATATTTCCGCTTCAGCCGCTCGGCCGAAAGCTGGATCGGCGTCAGTGGGTTTTTAATTTCGTGCGCGATACGCCGTGCCACATCCGACCACGCTGCCTTACGTTGCGCCGATTGCAGCTCGGTAATATCGTCGAGCGTCAAAATCGCACCCACCTCCTGGTCGCCGATGACTTCGATAACGATCCGCACGAGGAAAATATGACGCGCGCCGCTGCTGCTGATATAGGGAATTTCGCCCTGTGTCGTTTTCCCCGAACGCTTGTGCGCCTGCTCGAGCAAACCCTGAAGCGCCGGGAGAATATCCATGATATTGCGCCCGACAAGGTCATCCTTGAACCCGAGCAGTTCCGCCGCCGAACTGTTCGCAATGTTGATCTGGCTTTTAACATCGATCCCGAGAACGCCCGCCGAAACCCCCGTCAGAACCGACTCCGTGAACCGGCGGCGGCGGTCGAGCTGCCTGTTCGCCTCGATCAGCTCATTCTGCTGTTCCTGGATCTGTTTCGTCATCCTGTTGAACGCTTGCGCGAGATAATCGAACTCCTGCAGCGTGTCCTGCTCCGGCACCCGTGCCGACATATCGCCAGCCCGCACCCGGTCAGCCGTGCTGATCAGCGCGCTGATCGGCGTCACCAGTTGCCGCGCCAGAATAAGCCCGAACCACATCGCGAGCGTGAGCAGCACCAAGCCGACAACGACGAAAATCATCGTCACCGTCACCTGCAGGCTCGAATAACGGGCCTGCAAATCCTCGTAATCCCGCGACGCCTCCCGTGTCGAAGTCACGTGCGACAGAACCTTCGGATCGACCATGCGCCCAACGTAAAGATATGTCCCGAAGAAATTATTGAGCTTCACAAGCGCGCGCACCCGGTCGTCATTGCCGCCCGTCATGATAACGACCTCGCCTTCCGCTGCGCGCCGCATGGAATCTTCCGGCACATCTTCGAACTCAAGCGAAAATGTCAGGCCCGAACGCGCCAGGACCTTGCCTGAAGGCTCGAATACGATCACCTCCGAAAGATTCCTGAGCAGCGACTGCGTCTGCACGAATTTATCGAATGCCTCCTGGTTATTCATCAGGATCGGCGCTTCGCGGTCGAGGTCGGTCGCCATCGCCATCGTATCGGCGCGGATCACCTGCCTGTGTTCCTCGAGATAAGCCTCGGCAACCGCCTGCGACTCCTCAATCGCCGTCTGCACGCGCGTGCTGAACCATGTCTGCACCCCGAAATGGAAAAAGAATGCCGAAAATATGGTCATTATAATTGCAGGTGCGGCGGCAAGAATGCTGAAGATATAAACGAGGCGCACATGCAGGTGCGAGCCCGCGAGGCCCCGCTTCTTCCCGCTCCACAAACTGACAATCCGCCGCGCGATCAGCGCAACCAGCAGCAGCAATATAATCAGGTCGATATTCAGAAGCCAGATCACCGTGTCCGGGTCGTTGCCGAGCGGCGGCGTCTCGGTCAGCGCCGCATAGGTCGCGATCCCGCTGGCGATCGCCGCGATAATCAGCAGATAGGCCAGCTTGCTCCGCCATTTGCGCGGCAGGAATGCCGCACCCCCCGCCCGGCCGGAAGCGCCCCAGAACTGAAACCGCTCGATTTTTAAAGGTTTTCCCGACAAAACACGCCCGATTGTGTTATTGATTTTTAAGACCAGAAGGAATATCCACACATTTATACATGGAAACGCCCGGATTTAACAAATGAGAACCGCCCAGAAATCTATACCCGGCACGCCTTTTCACGTGCTGATCGCCGCCGCCGGCAGCGGCGAAAGATTCGGCGGCAACCGCCCGAAACAATACGCCCTTCTCAATGGCAAACCCCTGCTGCGTCATGCGCTTGATATTTTCCTTAATCATGACAATCTAGCCTCCCTCCAGGTCATTATCAACCCGGCCCACGAGGCCCTATACCAAGAAGCTGTTAAAGGCCTCTCCCTGCCCGCGCCAATCTATGGATCGGAAGAAAGAAAATCAAGTGTTTATAATGCTTTAAAACAAATAACTAATCTAAAAAATGAAGATATTATCCTGGTTCATGATGCGGTCAGACCCCTCATTTCCATCTCTGACATCCGGAAACTGGTCGAACGGACCGTCGAGACCGGCGCCTCCAGCCTCGCCACCCCGGTCACCGATACTTTGAGAAAATCGACCGGCGAACCGGTCAGCCGCGACGGGCTCTGGGCGCTCCAGACCCCGCAGGCCTTCCGTTTTGGCATCCTCAAACAGGCCCACGAAGCCGCCAACGACCTCAAGGCCACCGACGACACCGCCCTCGTCGCCGCGCTCGGCCATGAAATCGCGCTGGTCGAAGGCTCCCGCGCCAACATCAAGATCACCCACCCCGAAGACATGGAAATCGCCGCGCGCCTGCTTCAGAAAAATTACGCGGTCCGCACCGGCCTCGGCTACGACGTCCACGCCTTTGACACGCAGGACAAAACCCGGCCCCTGATGCTCTGCGGAATCAAAATCGATCACCCGTTCGGTCTCGCAGGCCATTCCGACGCCGACGTCGCGCTCCACGCCCTCACCGACGCGCTGCTCGGCGCCATCGGCGAGGCGGATATCGGCCACCACTTTCCGCCCTCCGACCAGAAATGGAAAAACGCCGCGAGCGATCTGTTCCTCGTGCACGCCCGCGAACTCGTCTACGAAAAAGAAGCGCTCATCCAGAATGTCGATGTGACCATAATTTGCGAAGCGCCGAAAATCGGCCCTTACCGCGAGCAGATGCAAAAACGCGTCGCCTGTCTTTTGAACATCGAGCCCTCGCAGGTCGGCGTAAAGGCGACAACCAACGAAGGCCTCGGTTTCTTGGGGCGCGGCGAAGGCATCGCGGCGCAGGCCATCGCCACCGTCAAAACCCCGGAGAAATCCTGATGTTTCCCGACGCAGAATCTCTCGCCGTCATGCGCAAGCTGGACTTCAAGCAACCTTCCACATGGATCGCCACATGGGGCGGCCTCGGCTTTCTCAATCCCGCGCCAGGCACATGGGGCACGCTCGGCGCACTGCCCTTCGCGCTGATCTTCTATTCCATCGGCAACATCTTCGGCGTACTGCTGCTGCTCGCCGCCGTCATCTATTACGGCGAAAAAGCCATCGAAAAATTCGAAGCGCAGACCGGCACGCACGACAGCAAGCTCATCGTTATCGACGAAGTCGCGGGCATGCTCATCGCCTTCCTGCCAGCCGGAATGAATCCGCTGCTGATATTAATTTCCTTCGTGCTGTTCCGTTTTTTCGATATCGTGAACCCCGGGCCGATTGGAACAATCGATGAAAAAATGCCCGGCGCGCGCGGCGTCATGGCTGATGACATACTGGCGGGAATTGCCGCCGCCGCAATAACATTGGTGCTTTATTATGCAGGACTTGGTTGACCAGCTCGCGGCGCAGTTGCACCGCAAAAATATAACATTAGTGACAGCGGAATCCTGCACCGGCGGACTGCTCGCCGGCACCATCACGCACAAACCCGGCGCATCGAAAATGTTCGAGCGCGGCTTCATCACCTATTCCAATGAATCCAAAACCGAGCTTCTCGGCGTGCCCAAGGACATCATCGACAAATACGGCGCGGTCAGCGCCGAAACCGCGCAACTCATGGCCGAAGGCGCGCTGAAAAACAGCCGCGCCGGTCTCGCCGTCTCCATCACCGGCGTCGCGGGGCCGGATGGCGGCTCCGAGCAAAAACCCGTTGGCCTCGTTTATTTCGGCTACGCGTTGAAAGGCGGTTCCTCGGGCAGCGTCGAGCACACCTTCACGGGCAACCGCCAGGAAATCCAGACCCAGGCCACGCTCAAGGCCATCCGCCATCTGCTCTCGGTTTTAGCCGATGAGGATCTGAAATGAATGACATTATTAAACTTATATCGAAATCGCTCGAGCCGCTCGGCTATCACGTCCGCCCGCGCGGCGGCCTCAATCTTCTGCGCGTTCCCAATCTCGAGAAAGACGCGCATATCAGCGTCTCCCGCCGCGCACTCGATAACCCCGCGCCGCGCCCGCCGGAAGGAAATCTGGATTCCCTCGTCATTTATCTTCGCACCTGCATGCGAGGGCAACGCAACATCGATACGCGCCCCCGCTGCACCGGCGTCGACATGACCGAACACAGCCTGCGTTGCATCAATTCGCTGCTCCGCTCCGCCGAAAATCTCAAGGATATAAAAGTCGAGATGCGCGTACTCGACGATCATTCCGATCCCGCGCCGCTCGCTCGCCTCAATGCGCTCCTGAAAAACGCGCGATTCCCGATTTCAGTCCTGACCACGAAGGAAAAAGGCCAGGGCGCATCGCTTCACGAGCAATTCACCCGCGGCCGCGCCGACGATGCCATTACTTATTTCGTCGAGGACGATTTCCTGCATGAAGCCGACGGCCTCGCTACCATGATCAAATTCTACCGCGACATCGCCGCACTCACCGGCTCGCACAGCGTCATCTATCCGCAGGAACATAATTCGCTCTATTCACATCACTACCCGTCCTACATCGTCCTCGGCGACGACCGCCACTGGCGCAGCGTCCGCCACGCCACGCATACGTTCTTCACGCATGGCAAAATCGTCGATCAATACTGGCGCTATTTTGAAAACGCGAAATTCGTCGGCATCAGGAAAAAACGAAAATTAGGCTCCGAAGCCCGCACGACGAACAATCTTTTTAAACATCTCCCCGGCTTCAGCCCGATGCGCCCCTGCGCCGTGCACCTGCAGTTCGAGGAATTGTTGCCGCCCTTCTACGACTGGCGGCCTCTCTGGGAACGCTCCGCCCTGCCGCCGGAAACCTTGGCCGCGTAAAGCTGCGCCGCGCGTTGCTCGAACGCGCCGACCATCCGCCGGACGATCTCGTTGAAAAACACGCCCATCAGCCTCTGGAACATCGGGTTTCTAAATTCAAAATCAACATAGAAATCGATCATGCACCCACCATCCGGCATCGGGATAAACCGCCAGTGGTTCGATAGATGCTTCATCGGCCCGCTTAGATATTCGACATGAATATGATGCGGCCGGTCCAGCAGCACGCGCGAGCCGAATTTTTCCTGAAAGAATTTATAACCAATAACGAGGTCCGCCTGCAGGACATTCCCCTCCCGCGCGATCACATTGCACGAAATACACCACGGCAGGAATTCCGGATACCGCTCGACATCGGCCACAAGATCGAACAATTGCTCGGACGTATAGGGCAGATGGCGTTTTTCGGCGTGGGTAGGCAACTTACTCCGCCGCCTCTTTGGTCAGCTTCGCTTCGCGCGCGGCCCTGAGCTTGGCGAAATCCTCGCCGGCATGGTGAGAGGAACGTGTCAGCGGTGTCGCCGAAACCATCAGGAATCCGCGCCGCTTGGCCATTTTGGTCAATTCCTCAAACTCTTCCGGCGTCCAGAATTTATCGATCGGCGCGTGTTTCGGCGTCGGCTGCAGATATTGGCCGATGGTAATGAAATCGACACCCGCCGCGCGCATGTCATCCATCACCTGCCCGACTTCCTCTTTCGTCTCGCCAAGACCAACCATTAAACCCGATTTGGTGAACTGATGCGGGTCGCGCTCCTTCACACGTTCCAGCAATCTCAGTGAACGGAAATATCTCGCCCCCGGCCGTATCGTCGGGTAAAGCCGCGGCACCGTTTCAAGATTATGGTTGAACACATCGGGCCGCGCCGAAATCACGTGATCGATCGCCGACATCACGCCGCGAAAATCGCCCGGCAAAATTTCCACCGTCGTCCCCGGCGACTTGATCCGTACCGCCTGGATCGTTTTAACGAAATGATCCGCGCCGCTGTCCTCAAGATCATCGCGGTCCACCGACGTAATCACAACATGGCTCAGCTTCATCTGGTGCACGGCCACGCCGACCCGCAGCGGTTCCAGTTTATCCAGAGCATCCGGCTTGCCGGTCGCGACGTTGCAGAACGCGCAGGCCCGCGTGCACACTTCGCCCATAATCATGAAGGTCGCGTGCTTCTGGTCCCAGCACTCGCCGATATTCGGACAACCCGCTTCTTCACAAACAGTCGTGAGCTTATGACGGCGGACAATCTCTTTCGTTTCCTGGTAAACGGCCCCCTGCGGCGCCTTGACGCGGATCCACGGCGGCTTCTTGCCCGAAGGCCTGTCCGGGTTCTTCTGCTTTTCAGGATGGCGCTTGGCCTTGTCCAGCAATTCGGGATTATAAGTCATGGCTTTAGATACTATAAGCCACGGCGCGGAAAAAGCCATTTTTTAACGAAAACCGCCCCGGAACAGGGCTTTTATTGAGCCGTTTCGCTGAAATTGTCCTTGATCTTGGCGCGCAACCACCGCTCCTTCTTGAAAAGCTTGTGGTTGAACAGCAGCGGCCCGCGTTTTTTCTTTTCAGGCGCAGACGCGGAGCTGTGCTGCGGTTCAGATTCAGGCTCCGGCTTGGACTCAGACGCCGGAACCATCACCTTGCCATTGATCGCATGCTTGAGATTGTCTTTCGCCTCCTCGATAACACCCTCCATCGCGCTGACCGGCTCATGCTCCAAATGATCATTATGGTGACGATCGGAGAGCTTGGGGCGCTCGCCGGATTCTTTTGTTTCAGACTCCTGCTGCTCTTGCTGCTTCTTTTCCCGCTTTTGATCGTGATCGGACATTTCCTTTCTCACGGCGTCGCCGACCTCTTCCCTCAAACTGTCGCCGACCCCGTCCACCACCACGGTCATTGAATCATGCTTCATATCGCCGCGCGCCTCGTTCAAGGCATTGACGAAACGATAGGGCTTGCCGATCGCGGGCAGGTTTACACCCGTTACGAACCGCGCATCCAGAACCACGTAACCGTAATCCAGAAACCGGCCAAACCACCCGTTATTGACGTCAGCCGCCTTGATCTCTTCAAGGTCGACCTCTTTGACGTCGACAAAAATCAACCCCCGCTTGTAAATAATGCGCCGGCTGGTCAAACCCACTTCCGGCGAAATCATCATCAGGAAATAGAAAAAGAACATGACAACGCCAAGCGCCGTCGGCATCCAGAACAATACGCTGGAAATCTTGTTTACAGCTTCGCCGCCGGTATTCCTGAACAGGCCGTCAAAAATGCTCGTGGCGTAAGAATCCAGAACCAAGCCGACAATCATCATCCCCGCCAGCCAGACAATACCCGTCGCGCCGTAAATCCAGTGCGCGGATGTCATGCCGATCAACGTTTCATCAGGCCCGAGAATTTTTTTGACAAAGCTCATGCGCCCTACGAACGCATAGGGAACATCCGGAGTTCCGTGAGCGGCTTTAAGGCTTAGAAATGAATGGCTTTTCCGTACGCTGAAAGCACGGATTCATGCATCATTTCGCTCAAGGTCGGGTGCGCGAAGATGGTGTGCATAAGTTCGGCCTCGGTGGTCTCGAGCGTCTTGGCGATCACGTAGCCCTGGATCAGCTCCGTGACTTCCGCGCCGATCATGTGCGCGCCGAGCAACTCGCCCGTCTTCTCATCGAAAATCGTTTTGATCAATCCTTCCGGCTCGCCGAGCGCGATCGCCTTGCCGTTGCCGATGAACGGAAATTTCCCGACCTTGATCTTCAGCCCTTTGTCCCGCGCCGCCTTTTCCGTCAGCCCGACGCTCGCCACTTGCGGCATGCAGTACGTGCAACCGGGGATGTTCGTCTTCTTCATCGGGTGCACGTCCTTCTGCCCCGCGATTTTCTCGACGCAGATCACGCCCTCATGGCTGGCCTTGTGCGCCAGCATCGGCGGCCCGGCCACGTCGCCGATCGCATAGACATTCGGCTCGCCTGTTTTCAGCCATTCATCCGTCACGATGAAGCCCTTGTCGATTTTAATCTTCAACTTCTCAAGACCCATATTCTCGGTATTGCCGACAATCCCGACCGCCATGATCACGCGGTCGACCGTGATCTCCTGCGTTTTACCCGCGACATCGATCGTCGCTTTGACATTATTTTTCGATTTATCGAGTTTCGTCACCTTCGCGCCGGTCAGGATTTTCATGCCCTGCTTCTCGAACGCCTTGCGCGCGAGCGCCGAAATTTCCTCGTCCTCGACAGGCAAAATGCGGTCCATGATCTCGACAACCGTAACCTCGACACCGAGGAAACGGTAAAAATTCGCGAACTCGATGCCGATCGCGCCCGAACCGACCACTAAAATCGATTTCGGCATTTCTTCCGGCACCATCGCCTCTTTATAGGTCCAGACCAGCTTGCCGTCCGGCTCCAGCCCCGGCAGTGTCCGCGCCCGCGCGCCGCTCGCGATAATGATATGCTTCGCCGCGATCTGGTCCACGGCCTTGCTGTCTTTCGACACTTCCACCTTGCCCCCGCCCAGCAGCTTGCCGAACCCGTCGAACACGGTGATCTTGTTTTTCTTCATCAGGTGACCGATGCCGCCCGAAAGCTGCTTGGCCACGCCGCGCGAACGTTCGATCACTTTTTTGAAATCGATCTCGGCGCCTTTGACCTTGATGCCGAATTCATCCGCATGATTGATCAGATTGTAAATCTCCGCCGAGCGCAACAGCGCCTTGGTCGGAATGCATCCCCAGTTCAGGCAGATGCCGCCCAGATGCTGGCTCTCGACGAGCGCCGTTTTCATCTCAAGCTGCGCCGCGCGGATCGCCGCCACGTAACCGCCCGGCCCGCCGCCGATAACCACCAGATCAAAATTCCTGTCGCTCATACCGTAATGCTTTCGTCTTTTTCAATTTGCGTCATTGTCTCTTCCAGGAACACCCGCACCTGCTCGATATCGTCCACACGGGTCGGCATTTCGGGGAAGCTCTCAAATTCTTTTTCCGGCCCGAACAGCACCATCGGCTTTTTATATTTCAGCGCCAACGCAACCTCGTTCCGCGTCCCATGGTCGCCCGGCAGGATGATAATCGCGTGGCTCGACATCACGTTTACGTTATTGCGGCTGTAAGGCATGGAATCGCTCTGCGCCTTCTGGTCGAGCTGTGTGATCACGGGGATTTCAATATAAGGGTTCGGAAATTCCTCGCTGGCGATCAGGCCTTGCGCATAATCCATCGTCGGGATGATGCCGATGCTCAAACCTAACCTGTCTTCCTGCTCGCAGAATGCCCGCGCCGTCGCCATCATCACGCCCGCTCCCGCGCCGGTCAGCAGGTGATAATCATACTTGGCGATCAGCTCGCCGACCGGACGCGCATAGTCTTCCCACTCATCCTCGTGGGATCCCATCACGCCGATAATCGGTCTGCGCTCGATCTTGATCATCACAGCAGCATGGTAACAGGGTTTTCGATGTACTTTTTAAATATCTGCAGATATTCCGCGCCCACCGCGCCGTCCACCGCGCGGTGATCGACCGACAGCGTGCAGCTCATTATGGTGCGGATTTTAATCTCGCCGTTTTCGACGACAGGTTTTTCAATGCCCGCACCAACGGCCAGGATGCAGGCCTGCGGCGGGTTGATGATCGCCTGGAAATCCTTGATCCCGAACATGCCGAGGTTCGAGACGCTGAACGTGCCGCCCTGGAATTCTTCGGGCTTCAGCTTTCCATCCCGTGCACGGGTCGCGAGGTCTTTCATCTCGGTGGAAATCTGCTGCATGCCTTTTTCCTCGGCCTTCTTGATCACCGGCGTGATCAGGCCGTTGGGCGTCGCCACCGCCACCGAAATATCCGCATGCTCATATTGCAAAATCGCCGCATCCGTCCCCGCGACATTCGCCGCCGGGTAAGCTTTCAATGCCATCGCCGCAGCCTTGATGATGAAGTCATTCACCGAAAGCTTGTATGAACCGCCCGCCTTCTCATTCAGCTCCTTGCGCGATTCCAGCAGGTTATCCAGCATGCAATCGATCGTCAGGTAGAAATGCGGAACCGTTACTTTCGATTCCAGCAAACGGCTCGCGACGATCTTCTTGATGTTGTTGTTCGGAATTTCCGTGTATTTCATGCCAAGCAGGTCGGCAAGCTTCTTCGCATCCGGCCCTTGCGGCTTCGGCGCAACGCCCGCGCCGGGTCTTGCATTCTCGACATCCGCGCGCACCACGCGTCCACGCGGACCGGAACCTTTCACCTGCGAAATATCAACGCCGCGCTCTTTCGCAATTCTCTTCGCGAGAGGCGAGGCATAAACCCGCCCGCCGACGCTTACTTGCCGAACAGGCGAAACAAACTGACCCGGCGCCGGTTTTTGCGGAGCAGCAGCCGGGGCGGCCGCTTTCGGCGTTTCTTTTTTGGGCGCAGAAGTTGGAGCTTTTAAATCACTGGCGCTCTCGCCCTCTTCGAGCAGCAAAGCAATCACATCATTCACCGGCACCGCCTGCGTTCCCGCCGGAACCAGGATTTTCCCGAGAATGCCCTCGTCCACCGCCTCGACTTCCATCGTCGCCTTGTCGGTTTCGATCTCGGCGATGACATCCCCGGCCTTGACCGTGTCGCCCTCCTTCTTGAGCCACTTGGCAAGATTGCCTTCCGTCATCGTCGGCGACAGCGCCGGCATCGTAATTTTAATTGGCATAGCAAACCTTCCTGACCGCCTCGACAATATGCTCCGCCTGCGGCAGCGCCAGCGCTTCTAGGTTGGCGGCATAAGGCAGCGGCACATCCGCCGCGCACACGCGCGTCACCGGCGCATCGAGGTAATCGAACGCATGCTCCATGCACAGCGCGGCAATTTCCGATCCAATGCCCGCAAACGGCCAGCTTTCCTCGACGCTCACAATCCTGTTCGTTTTTTTCACGCTCTCGATAATCGTGTAGCGGTCAAGCGGGCGAATAGTGCGGAGGTTAATCACTTCTGCATTAATCCCTTCTTCCGCCAGTTGCTCGGCGGCCTTCAGCGCCTTGCCGACCATGATCGAGTAAGCAACGATGGTCACATCATTCCCTTCCCGTTCGATCTTCGCGCGGCCCAGCGGGATAACGAAATTATCATTCACCGGCGCTTCGAAGCTCTGCCCGTACAGAATTTCATTCTCCAGAAAGATCACCGGGTTCGGATCGCGGATCGCGGCCTTCAACAAACCTTTCGCATCCGCCGCCGACCAAGGCGATACGACTTTCAGCCCCGGTATATGCGCGTACCAGCTCGCGAAACATTGCGAGTGCTGCGCGCCCACGCGCGCCGCCGCGCCGTTCGGCCCGCGGAAGACGATCGGGCATCCAAGCTGCCCGCCCGCCATATATAATGTCTTCGCGGCGGAGTTAATGATATGGTCCATCGCCTGCATGCCGAAATTCCAGGTCATGAATTCGACGATAGGCTTCAGCCCGTTCATCGCCGATCCAACCGCCAGCCCCGCGAAACCATGCTCGGTAATCGGCGTATCGATCACGCGACGCGGGCCGAATTCATCCAGCAAACCTTGCGAAACTTTGTACGCACCCTGGTACTCGGCGACTTCCTCGCCCATCAGGTAAACATTATCATCAGTGCGCATTTCCTCGGCCATCGCATCGCGCAACGCCTCGCGCACCGTCATCGCCCGCGTTTCCGTGAATTCGCTTTCATCGAAAGGCGGTGGTTCCAGCACATGCCCCTGCGCATAAAGAATGTCGCGGTTCTCGATGATCTTCCCTTCTGCTTGTCGTGGCAATCCCTCACCCCGACCCTCTCCCTTAAGGGGGAAGGAGGGACCCGCGCCGGAGACGTGGGAGGGTGAGGGACTTTTGGGGATACATGGAATATCAATATCCACATTCGCGCTCGCCGGATCTTCATCCTCGCCCAGCAGCATCGCGATCGGCGTATTCACCGCCACCCCTTGCGTCCCTTCCGGAACGATAATCCGCGCGAGAATGCCCTCGTCCACCGCCTCGACTTCCATCGTCGCCTTGTCGGTTTCGATTTCCGCGATGACATCCCCGGCCTTGACCGTGTCGCCCTCCTTCTTGAGCCACTTGGCAAGATTGCCTTCCGTCATCGTCGGCGACAACGCCGGCATTAAAATCTGGGTTGGCATTACTGCATCTCCACGAGGACATCCGTCCATAATTCATCCGGATCAGGCTCCGGGCTGTCCTGCGAAAACTGCGCCGACTCGTTCACGATCTTTTTCACTTCATTGTCGATCACTTTAATATCTTCCTCGGCGATGCCCGCCTCGCTCATCCGGCCCAGCAGCCGCGTGATCGGGTCTTTATGCGTGCGGTAATCCTCGACCTCTTCCTTCGTCCGGTATTTCGCCGGGTCGGACATCGAGTGGCCGCGGTATCGGTACGTCATAACTTCCATCACATACGGCCCGTTGCCCGAGCGGATATAATCAAGCGCCTGCCGCGCCGCCGCCTGAACCGTGAACACATCCATGCCATCCACCTGTTCGCCGGGAATGGCGTAACCTTCGCCGCGCTTGTACAGCGAACCTGCCGCCGAACGCGCCACGCTAGTTCCCATCGCGTACTGGTTATTCTCAATGACAAACAGAACCGGCAGCTTCCACAGCGCCGCCATATTGTAGCATTCCGCCACCTGCCCCTGGTTCGCCGCGCCGTCGCCCATATAGGCAATCGCCACGCCGCCGTCGTTTTTATATTTATGCGCGAAACCGAGACCCGTGCCGATCGCCGTGCTCGCGCCGACAATCCCGTGCCCGCCGAAGAAATTCTGTTCCTTGCTGAACATATGCATCGAGCCGCCCTTGCCGCGCGAATATCCGCCCGAACGCCCGGTCAACTCCGCCATGATGCCGTTCGCATCCATCCCGCAGGCCAGCATATGCGCGTGATCGCGATACGATGTCACCACCGTGTCCTGCTTTTCCTGCACCGACGAAATCCCGGTCACTACCGCTTCCTGCCCGATATACAAATGGCAAAAGCCGCCGATCAGACCCATACCGTAAAGCTGTCCCGCCTTTTCCTCGAAACGGCGAATGAGGAGCATCTCGCGGTAGAGCTTTTTCATCTCTTCCGCAGACGGTTCCGGGTTCGTATTTGAGACACTTCTGAGTTTAGGTTTTTTCTTTGTTTTACTGCTCGTCACGTCAACAACACTCCCTGTCGTGAGGCTGTATAAATTTGGACCTTTGCTACACTATTTACAAGGGCGTGACCAGCGAAAATCACAGTTTTGTGCGCTGCAACATATTGAAAATAAAAGAAAAATAACAGTAGCCAACTGATAGCGAAATTTAATTACCGAGAATGATCATCTCGTTTTCGCTTTTGTAGCCAAGAACGACTCGGGCGCGCTCTTCCAGCAGGTCGCGATCCAGCGAACCTGGCCGCATCATGCTGACTCTTTGCTCGAGCGATTCCCGCTCGGCGGTCAGCCTGTCGCGCTCCGCAGACATTGTTTCTATCTGAGACTTGAGGCTCATCATCTGCATTAGGCTGCGGCTGCCGTAAATCGCGTGATACGTGAAGTAAAGAACAAGGCACATCCCTATGAGAGAGATGAGATTTTCGCGGATCAAGACGCGGTGTGCAAAGAGCTTGTTCATGGGTTTATAGAATCACGCCCGATTCGCGAGGTCAAATAGAAAAATCAAACAAACTCAGTGCCTTAGTGTGAACGAACAAAGAACAATCGCCGCTAAGCGATTCTTTTGATTCGATAATTTCTAGGCGTATCTTTTTTTCGCGTCGACAGGCGCGCGGAGAAAACTCGCGCCGGAATAAACCGCCGCGCTTCCCAGGATTTCCTCGATGCGCAGCAGCTGGTTGTATTTCGCAATGCGGTCCGAGCGCGACAGCGACCCGGTTTTGATCTGCCCGGCGTTGGTCGCAACAGCCAGGTCGGCAATCGTTGAATCTTCCGTCTCGCCCGAGCGGTGCGACAGCACGATTCCAAACCCCGCCTTGCGCGCCATGTCGATGGTTTCCAAAGTTTCCGTCAGCGTGCCGATCTGGTTGACTTTCACCAGCACCGCGTTCCCCGAATTTTCATCGATGCCGCGCTTCAGGCGTTTCGAATTCGTGACATACAGATCGTCACCAACAAGCTGCACGCTGGAACCCAGGGTCTTCGTCAGGTTCTTCCATCCCGCCCAGTCATCTTCCGCGAGGCCGTCCTCGATCGAGACAATCGGGTATTTCGCGCACAGCCCTTCGTAATACTTAATCATCTCGTCCGAACTCAAAACCTTCCCCTCGCCTTCGAGATGATATTTACCGTCCTTATAAAATTCCGTCGACGCGGAATCGAGAGCGATCACGACATCGCTGCCCGCCTTGTATCCCGCCGCCTCAATGGATTTCATGATAAAATTCAGCGCCTCTTCCGACGATTTAACCGCCGGCGCAAAGCCGCCCTCATCGCCGACATTGGTATTAAGCCCCGCCGCCGAGAGCTGCTTTTTCAGCGCATGGAAAATCTCGGTGCCCGCCCGCAACGCGTCCGAAAAACTTTTTGCCGCAATCGGCATGATCATGAATTCCTGGATATCGACCGGGTTGTCGGCATGCGCGCCGCCATTGATGATATTCATCATCGGCGTCGGCAGGACTTTCGCGCCCGCGCCGCCGATTGACTTAAAGAACGGCTCGCCTTTTTCATTCGCCGCAGCCTTCGCCACAGCCAGCGAAACGCCGAGAATGGCATTCGCACCGAGACGGCTTTTATTCTCCGTTCCATCGAGATCGAGCATGATTTTATCGATGGCTTTTTGGTCGTCCGCCTTCTTGCCCTTCAACGCCTTGAAAATTTCACCGTTGGCATTCGCGACTGCTTTCGTTACGCCCTTGCCGATATATTTCGATTTGTCGCCATCGCGCAACTCCACCGCCTCATATGCGCCCGTCGAGGCGCCGCTCGGCACCGCCGCGCGTCCAACCGCACCGCTTTCCAAAGTCACATCGACTTCGACGGTGGGATTGCCCCGGCTGTCCAGAATCTGGCGGGCATGGATTTTTGCAATGGCGGTCATTAAGGACTCCTGAAATAAAACGCGCCTTATTCTTCACAAAACAAGGCGGTCTTTCAAGCCGGAAATATCGGATTAATTATGCTTCTGTGTCGACGTTACGACCGTTCGCGCTGCCCGCGGCATTGCCATTATCTTCGCGTAATGATTCCAGCAACTGGCTCTGCGGCACACTGGCGCGGATCGCCTTGATCTTCATCTGCACGGATTCAATCGAGGCATTTCCCGCGACATTCAGCGAAAGAATGGTATTCAGCCCGTTAACGGATTGATCGAGATAGGAACTGGTCAGGGCCCGGGCCCGCTGTGAAAGGCCGATCCCTCTATATGAAGTTCTTGCAGCATCGAGAATGCTGAGAGCTGTACCGCTCGATCCGTCCAGAATACTGGGCATCAGAACAATCCTTGTCCTATCTTCTTATATTATATCAGCTTTTTGGCGATTTCGTCGAGCTTTAAAAGGGTCTCCAAAACCCCTCGTAAATCAGCGAGTTTCACCATATTCGGCCCGTCCGAAGGCGCTTTGTCGGGGTTTTCATGCGTTTCCATGAAGACGCCCGCCACGCCGACGGCGACCGCCGCCCGGGCCAGAACCGGAACCATCGTCCTGTCTCCGCCCGAAGCCGTGCCCTGCCCGCCGGGCTGCTGCACGGAATGGGTTGCGTCGAAAATCACGGGGTATCCGGTTTTTTGCATGATCGGGATCGAGCGCATGTCGCTCACTAAAGTATTATATCCGAAACTCGCACCGCGCTCGCACAGCATCACATTGTCATTGCCGCTCTCGGAAATTTTCGCGGCGACATTCTGCATATCCCACGGCGCGAGGAATTGCCCCTTTTTCACATTGATCGGCTTGCCGGTTTTCGCGGCCGCAACCAGCAGATCCGTCTGACGGCATAGGAACGCCGGGATCTGCAATACATCAACCACCTTCGCCACCGGCGCGCATTGATCCGCCGAATGAACATCCGTCAGCGTCGGCACGGAAAACTCCTTTTTCAGCTCGGCAAAAATCTCGAGCCCCTTTTCCATGCCGATGCCGCGCTGCGCCTTCAATGACGTCCGGTTCGCCTTGTCGTAGGAGGTTTTATAAATGAACGGGATTTTCAGTTTACCGGTCAGCTCTTTCAGGTGTCCGCACATATCGAACGCATGCTCGCGGCTTTCCATCTGGCACGGCCCGGCAATCAGCATGAACGGCCGGTCGTTGGCGACTTCGAATGAACCTATCTTTATGGCTTTGTGCTTCATATTAGCGGCCATAAGTGACACAGCCTGCCGTTGCCGTCAATTATTTACATATTATAATCTGTGGATAAATTCCTAAAGGCCATTGATTCGAGGCCCCCACAGTTATTGAAATAAAAGAAAACATCTGGAGAAAAAATCAATGCCTAGCCTATCAGCAGCTTTTCGCAGAGAAGACGGACAGAACAAGGACGCGTTTTTAGGGATTAACCTAAGACAGGTAATAGGCCCAAGCCATGACACGTCAAAAGACAATAAAATTGTTCGTGTAAGAGACCAGGTTCCCGTCGAAATTTTCGGCGATCCCTCAAGAGCTTTCGAAAACTAGAAAATCTTAAACCAGCCTGCTCTGCTCAACCGCCGCCTTGATAAAGGACACGAACAGCGGGTGCGGCTCGAACGGTTTCGATTTCAGCTCCGGGTGATACTGAACGCCGACAAACCACGGGTGATCCCTGCGCTCGATGATTTCCGGCAACTGCCCGTCCGGCGACATGCCTGAGAACACAACGCCCTTCTCTTCAAGCTGCTTCTTGTAATTGATGTTCACCTCGTAACGGTGACGGTGCCGCTCGCTGATCTCGCGCGAGTCGTAGATTCTGGATGCCAGGGAATCCTTCGCCAGCAATGCCGGGTAAGCGCCAAGACGCATCGTCCCGCCCTTGTCGCCACTATTCTCTCGTTTTTCCGTCTTATTACCCTTGACCCATTCCGTCATCACGCCGACAACCGGGTCCGGGCAATCGCCGAATTCCGTCGATCCCGCTTTTTTAATTCCTGCGAGATTTCTTGCCGCTTCGATCACCGCCATCTGCATGCCGAAACAAATCCCGAAATACGGCACTCTTCTTTCGCGGGCGAATTTCACGGCGGCGATCTTGCCCTCCGCGCCGCGCTCGCCGAAACCGCCGGGCACAAGAATGCCATGCACGCGGTGCAGATAACTCGCCGGGTCTTCCCGCTCGAAAATCTCCGATTCAATGAATTCCAGGTTGACCCGCACATTGTTGGCGATACCCCCATGGATCAGCGCTTCGTTCAGCGACTTGTAACTGTCCGTCAGGTTCGTGTACTTGCCGACGATGGCGATACGCACCTCGCCTTCCGGCGCCTTGATGCGTTTGACGATATTGTCCCATATGGAAAGATCGAGCGTGTCGATATCCTTGATGCCGAAACTGTCCATAATCTGCCGGTCCAGGCCTTCACGGTGATAGGTCTGCGGCACCTGGTAAATATTCTCGACATCGAGCGCCGGGATGACTTTTTTGTAATCGATATTGCAGAACAGCGCGATCTTCTTGCGCTCGTCCTGCTCGATCTCGCGATCCGCGCGGCACAGCAAAATATCCGGGCGAATGCCCGCGCCCATCAGTTCCTTGACCGAGTGCTGGGTCGGTTTGGTTTTCAACTCTCCTGCCGTCGGAATATAAGGCAGCAGCGTCACATGGATATAAAGCGCCCGCGCCTTGCCGACTTCGTTGCCGAACTGGCGGATGGCCTCGAGGAACGGCAGCGATTCAATGTCGCCCACCGTGCCGCCGATTTCGCACAGCACGAAATCCGCCGTGCCTTCTTTCTCCAGAATGAAATCTTTAATTTCATTGGTGATGTGCGGAATGACCTGAATGGTCGCGCCGAGATAATCCCCGCGTCTTTCACGGGATAGAACGTTCGTATAAATCCGCCCCGTCGTCGTGTTGTCCGACATGCGCGCCGGAACGCCGGTAAAACGCTCATAGTGCCCGAGATCGAGATCGGTTTCCGCGCCGTCATCGGTCACATAAACTTCGCCATGCTGGAAAGGCGACATCGTGCCGGGGTCGACGTTGAGATAAGGATCGAGCTTGCAGAGACGGACTTTGTACCCGCGCGCCTGAAGCAAGGCGCCAAGAGCGGCGGAGGCGAGGCCCTTTCCCAAGGAGGAAACCACGCCGCCGGTGATGAAAATATATCGTGTCATTTTACTCCGCGATCGGGGCCGTAGGTGCTTCGCCGCCACCTTCACGCATTGGCGATGGATTCTCAGGCAATTCGGAAATCGGCGCCGTTTGCTCGGCCGCCGGTTCATCCAGCGCGTCCAGGATGCTCGTGCCTGCCGTGCTGTTACGGCCGGCCAGAATTCCCAAAATCAGGCTTGTACAGAAGAATGCCATCGCGCAGAAAGCCGTCGCGCGTGTCAGGGCGTTGGCTGCACTGCGCGGAGACGCCAAACCGCCCAAACCGCCGCCTCCCATGCCGAGGCCGCCCCCTTCGGAGCGCTGAAGCAGAACCAGGCCGATAATAGCCAACGCGAGAAACAGGTGAATAACAAGAATGACTTCCATGGACGCCCTTTATAATTTTTTTAGGCCGCTTTCGCAATAGCCAGAAACTGCGCCGCCACAAGGCTTGCACCGCCAATCAGGCCGCCATCCACATTGGGCGTGGCCAGCAGGTTTTTGGCGTTTTCCGGCTTCATTGAACCGCCGTACAAAATACGCATATTTTCAGAATCCGCAAGGTGTTCTTTCAACTGTTCACGGATAAAGGCATGCATCGTTTTGACATCTGCCGGGGTCGCGGTTTTACCCGTGCCGATCGCCCAGACGGGCTCATAAGCGATAATTGTATTTTGAGCATTGGCCGTTGCCGGGATCGAGGCCTTGAGTTGCCGTGCGACGACATCCTCATGCTTGCCCTGCTCGCGCTCCAGTTCCTTCTCGCCGACGCAGATAATGGTGGTCAGGCCGCTTTCATGCGCCTTCTCGGCTTTCCGGGCGACCAGCTCGCTCTTTTCACCATAATATTCACGGCGCTCGGAATGGCCGACAATGACATACCGGCATCCGGCATCTTTAAGCATCGAGGCGGACACATCCCCTGTGAAAGCCCCATCCGCGCTGGCCGAACAATCCTGCGCCCCCAGCATCAAGGTTCCACCCAGCGCGCTCCGCGCCGCCGCGATATGAACAAAAGGCGGGCAGATCAGGAAATCGCATTTGCCCGAGAGCGTGGCATCGCCCAGAATCCCGGCGGCAATATCCTGGACCAGCCTGGCGGTCTCCGCCAGCGTGCCGTTCATCTTCCAGTTGCCCGCAATCAGCTTTTTCATCGTTGCTCCTGTATTGGCAGTACTTTATAGTCCAAATGCTTTAAAAATCCAATCGGAAGGTCTCTTTAAGTATGGTTATGAAAGCGATGCGCCAGGGCGCGGCCGGCGGCGTTATGAAGTTTGTAATATTCGGATTCCTGATCATGGCCGTGGGCGGCATGGTGTTCATGGATATCGGCGGCTTTTTCCGCAGCGGCGGCGTCGGCAGCTCGGATGTCGCCAAGGTCGGCGGCGAAAAAATATCCCTGCCTTCTTTCGACCGTTCGCTTCGCCGCTCGCTCAGCCAGCTCGGCATCGGCCCGCAGGATGCCTACAAGGCAGGCTATGTCGACCAGTTCCTGGCTTCCGAAGTAAACTCGCGCCTTCTTTCCCGCGCCGCCTCCGACCTTGGCATCCTCGTCGATGACAGGCGCATAGCAAAACAGATCAGCGGGTTGCTTGCCCCGATGACGCAAGCCGGCCAGGATCCCAAAACCGTCCTCCGCCAGATTTTGATGAACCAGGGCATGAGCGAAGGCGAACTCACCCGCGCCATCGGCCAGGAAATTTCCCTCGGCGTGCTGAACAGGACCATCCAGGGCGGTTTCGCCGCCGGATCAGACCAGTTGGCAAAAGATCTCTACACGTATGAAAATGAAACGCGCGATGTCGTGTTCATTCCCTTCCCCGACAGTGAACTTGTCTCTGTCGTCGAGCCGGGCGACGAACAACTGAAAAGCCTTTATGAATCGACAAAAGACATCGCCTACGCCTCGGATGAAATCCGCAAACTCAAGCTCGTCAAGATCGATACCGCCAATCTGAAAAACTCAATTCATATCGACGACGCGGAAATCCGCGACGCCTACGACGCCGGCATCGATCTTTATACCGAGAAAGAACAAAGAACGCTCGATCAGGCTCTTTTCGAAAAAGAGGAAGACGCCAAGAAAGTCGCTGAAAAAATCAAAACCGGCACCGGCCTGAAACAGGCGGTTAAATCCGTCACCGGCCGCGATACCGATTATCTCGGCGAAAGAGCCTTCGACAAGGAATCCATCCCGGCGGAAATCAGCAAGGACGTTGTCGCCGCGCAGAAATCCGGCGAAACCGTCGGCCCGCTGAAAACGTCCATCGGCTGGCAGGTCATCGTCGTCAGGAACATCGCCCCCGCTCAAACCAAATCTTTTGAATCGGTCAAAGGCGAAATCCGTAAAGAGTTGCTCGAAACCAAAATCATCGACGAGCAATACGCCCTCGCCGGAACGGTCGAGGATATGCTCGCAGGCGGCGCAACGCTCGACGACGTGAAAAAAGAAGTCGACATCGAAACCGTCGATCTTCCGCCGATGAACCGGTTCGGCCGCACGAAAGACGGCGCTGATGCGCTCAAAAATCAGGAAAAGGCCAAAAACTTCATCCTCGAAAACGCCTTCTCGCTCCAGCAAGGCGAAACCTCGCCGATGTCCGAACTGCCCGACGGCAGTTTCGCAGGCATTTACGTTGAATCGATCCAGCCCAAAACCTACACGCCCTTCGAGGACGTGAAGGCCGGGATCAAAAAACAAATGATGGAAGACCAGCGCCGCGTGGAAAACAAGCTTCAGGCCATGGAATTCCTCAAGGATATCGAAACGAACAAAACCACCGCCGCCGATTTCGCCAAATCGAAAAACAAGCAGCTGCAATCGCGGGGCGGCATCACCCGCCGCAGCCTGCCTGCCAAGCCATTCAATGAACGTTCGTGGGCCAATCTGTTCGAAGCCAAACCGGGCGAACCATTCATTCTCGACATCGATGGCGGCACCGCCATCGCATGGGTGACGAGTGCAAAACTGCCTGAAAAAATAAACGCTGACAGCGCGGAATTCATGGAATTCAAAGCCCGTCTGTTCGCCGCCACCCAGAATGAAGCCATGACGATCTACGGCAATAACAAAAGTCTTAAATACGGCGCGGCCATCAATAAACGGTTGCTCGACAAGGCCTACGGTCAGGTCAATGAGTCCAACTGATTTCGGCGCGTTCGAAAAAAACTTTAACGCAGGCCGCACCCAGCTCGTCAGCCAGTGGCTGGCCGCCGACACCGAAACGCCGGTTTCCGCCTATCTGAAACTCTGCGGCGGCGCGCCCTATTCCTTCCTCCTTGAATCGGTCGAAGGCGGCGCGACGCTCGGGCGCTATTCCATCATCGGTCATTCGCCGGATATGAAATGGAGCGCAGGCAAGGATCACGAAAAAACCCTGGCCTCTTTAAGACAGGCCCTCGCCGATTGCCGCATCGACGACCCGCCCGCCGACCTGCCGCCCATGGCCGTGTCCGGCCTCTTCGGCTATCTCGGCTACGACATGATCCGCCTGATCGAGAATATTCCCGATAAAAACCCGGACAATCTCGGCATCCCTGAAAGCATCCTGACCCGCCCCACGGTTCTGGCGATCTTCGACAACGTCAAAAACATGATCTGCATCGTCGCGCCGGTTTACGAACACGCGAACAACAGCAAGAAAACCGCGAACGATGTTTACAAACAGGCCAGCGCCCGCCTCGCCGCGCAAATCGAAAACCTCGAAAAATCCGGCGAAGCCGCCCGCGCCTCTTCGTCATTGTCCGTGCCGCTCGCCGTCAAATCCAACATGGACGCCGCCGGTTATAAAAACGCCGTGACAAAAGCCATCGATTACATCCGCCAGGGCGAAATCTTCCAGGCCGTTCTGTCCCAGCGCTTCACCACCGATTTCGACCTGCCGCCTTTCGAACTCTACCGTTCGCTCCGCCGCCTTAACCCTTCTCCCTTCATGTTCCACTTGCAGTTCGAGGATTTCGCCCTCGTCGGCTCCAGCCCCGAAGTCCTCGTCCGCGTGCGCGACAACACTGTCACCATCCGTCCCATAGCCGGCACCCGCAAACGCGGCACGACTGAAAAAGAAGACAAATTCCTCGCCGAAGACCTTCTCGCCGACCCCAAGGAGCGCTCCGAGCACCTCATGCTGCTGGACCTCGGCCGCAACGATGTCGGCCGGGTCTCAGACTTCGGCACCGTCAAAGTCACCAGCCAGTTCAAGATCGAAAACTATTCCCACGTCATGCACATCGTCTCGAACGTCGAGGGCAGGCTGAAAAAAGACTACGACATCGTCGACGCGCTGTTCGCTGGCTTCCCCGCAGGCACCGTCAGCGGCGCGCCCAAAGTCCGCGCCATGGAAATCATCGATGAACTGGAACCTTCAAGACGCAGCTATTACGCGGGCGGCGTCGGCTATTTCTCCGGCAACGGCGAAATGGACACCTGCATCGCGCTTCGCACCGCGCTCGTTAAAGACGGCAAACTCCATGTGCAGGCCGGCGCCGGCATCGTCGCCGACAGCAACCCCGACTCCGAACATCAGGAAACGGTGAACAAGGCGCAGGCCGTCATCCGGGCGGCTGAGCTTGCGGTAGAACAGGCCCAAAATAGACCCCGGCGGGCGGGCTCGAAGTAACCGCGGCGGGCGCTGTCACGGGAATAGAAACCGGCGCTGCTTGCGTCTTGGCCTTATGTACCACCGCGCTCACCGGCACCAGTTCAAACCCCCGCGCCTTCAAACCCGGCAACCATTCTTTCAATGCATTGATCGTTGAATCCTTCGGGTGCCCGATCGCAATCGCGAAACCTTTCTTGCTCGCGATCTTTTCCGTCTGGCGCAGCGCCGCATGCACGAATTCCGGCGTGTCCTGGTGGTCGAGAAAAACATCCCGGTCGCCATACTTCATTCCCGCTTCCGCCGCCATCCGCGAGGCTACCGACGACCCGATCGTTTTTGAATCCACAAAAAACAATCCGCGCTCTTTCAGTTTCGCCATAACGCGCCGCATCGCCTTCTCGTCTTTCGTCAGGCGGCTGCCCATATGGTTGTTCAGACCCTTATATCCGCTGAAAGACGCAAACGCCTTTTCCAGCATCGCGTCTATGTCGGCATCCGTCATGCCTGCGCGCAACGCGATCGATCCCGGGTTCAGGCCTGAATCCATCGGCTCCATGGGCATGTGAATGATCAACTCATGCCCCTTCGCCATCGCCTCCTGTGTAATGTCTTCCAGCTTCGGCGCATAAGGCAAAAACGCCAGCGTCAGCGGCCCGGACAGCTCAACCGTCCGCTGCGAGCGCTTCCGGTCCATGCCCATATCGTCGATTATAATTACAATCTTCGCGGGCTCGCCCTCATGCCGGATAATCGGCTCCGGTTCGGGCGCAGGTTTTGGTGCTTCAACAACCGGCGCCGGCTCGGGCTCCTGCACAGGTTCCGGCATTGACGCTGGCGGTTCCGGCGTCAGCACCGGCTCCGGCAGCAATACCCCCTGCTCGACCGTATATTTCTCCGGCGCAGGTTCCGGCACCTGCAGATCCATCCACGGCGTTCTCTTATCCATAGGCGGCGCGGCGGATTCAAAATCGGCGATCTCGCTATGGACGAAAATGGCGCTGTCCACCACCTTCAGCTCATCCATGTCCTTCCGCAGCCGGGGCGAGCTGTAAAGCATCGCCAGGTCGGCAATCACGAGGATAACCGCCAGCCCCAGTATGAAAATCAGGCCACTGCGGAAATTGAGAAACCGTTTCATCGGCCTAACATATAACGCTGTGAAATCAGGGTAAATGGGCTGCCTTTGTTTCTCCCTTGCCTTTTTACCGTCCGATGCCTCATAAACAGGCGATGCTCGTGCTGATAGATAATTACGACAGCTTCACCTACAACCTGGTCCAGTATTTCGGCGACCTCGGGCTGGAAACCGACGTCCGCCGCAATGACAAAATTTCGGTTGAGGACATCGTCGCCATGAAGCCGCAAGGCGTCGTCATTTCCCCGGGCCCGAGCGACCCCGACCATGCCGGCATCTGCCTCGAAATGGTGACGGCCGCCGCCCGTGAAAATATCCCGCTGCTCGGCGTCTGTTTGGGCCATCAATGCATCGGCCAGGCCTTCGGTGGCCGCATCGTCAAGACCAACCCCATGCACGGCAAAACCTCCGACATCATCCATATCGGCCGCAGCGTCTTCAAGGGCCTGCCCTCGCCGCTCGAAGTCACGCGCTATCACTCATTAATTATCGAACGCGACACCTGCCCGTCCGAACTCGAAGTCACCGCCCAGACCTCCGACGGCATCATCATGGGCGTGAAGCACGAAACCAAACCCATCCACGGCGTCCAGTTCCATCCCGAAAGTATCGCCACCTCGAACGGCCACGCCATGCTCAAAAATTTCACCGATCTTCTGGCGTCATGAGAGAATTCCTCCGCATCTTGCAATCGGGTGAAACCCTCGGCGAAAACCAGATGCTCGAGGCCATGACAAAAATTATGGACGGCCATGCCACAGAAGTTGAAATCGCCGCCTTCCTCACCGGCCTTGCCGAGCGCGGCGAAACGGCGGAAGAAATCACCGGCGCCGCCAAGGTCTTGCGTTCGAAAGCCAGAACCATCAAGGCCCCGCCCGGCACCGTCGATTGCTGCGGCACCGGCGGCGATGGCACCGGCACCTATAATATATCGACCGCCGTCGCGCTGGTCGCCGCCGCCTGCGATGTTCCGGTCGCCAAGCACGGCAACCGCGCCGCCAGCTCCAAATCCGGCGCCGCCGATGTGCTTGAAAATCTGGGCGTCAATTTAACCATGCCCGCCGACGCGCTCGAACTCGCGCTCGAAGATATCCGTTTCGTATTCCTCATGGCGCCCAATCACCACCAGGCCATGAGACATGTCGCGCCGATCCGCAAAAAGCTCGGCGTCAAAACCATTTTCAACCTGCTCGGCCCGCTTTCAAATCCCGCCGACACGAAATTCCAGCTCGTCGGCGTTTACGACAGAAAATGGGTCAGGCCCATGGCCGAGGCGCTCAAAAATCTCGGCAGCGAACGTGCCTGGGTCGTACACGGCTCCGACGGCCTCGACGAAATCACCACCACCGGACCGACCTTCGCCGCCATGCTCGAGGATGGAAAAATCACCGAACGCGAAATCAATGTCGACGAATTCGGCCTGATCCCGTCAAAACCCGAAGCCCTGAAAGGCGGCGACGCCGCTGTCAACGCCAAGGCCCTGCGCCAACTTCTGAACGGCGAAAAATCCGCTTACCGCGACATCGTCGTCGCCAATGCCGCCGCCGTGCTCTGCATCCACGGCAGCGCCCAAACCCTGCACGAAGGCGCTGAGAAGGCCGCGGCCGCGATCGACGCCGGCCACGCACAAAAAACCCTGCACGACTACATCAAATTCTCACTCCAGTTCGGTGAAGCATGAGCATCCTTGCTGAAATCTGTCTGAAAAAAGCCGCGCACGTCGCCGCGAAGCGCAAGGAAGTACCGCAGGTCCTGCTCGAGGAAATGATCAAGGCCGCCGAAAAACCGCGCGGCTTCATCAACGCCCTCAAAAAATCATCCGCGCCCGTCATCATCGCCGAAATTAAAAAAACCTCGCCGAGCGTCGGTGTTATCCGCGCCGATTTCGATCCCGTTAAAATCGCCGCCGCCTATGAATCGAACGGTGCCGCCTGCCTCTCCATCCTCACCGACGAACCATATTTCCAGGGCCGCGATGAATACATCGCCGAAGTCAAAAAATCCTGCGCGCTTCCCGTGCTGCGCAAGGATTTCATGATCGACCCTTACCAGATTTACGAATCCCGCGCCCTCGGCGCCGACTGCATCCTTCTCATCATGGCCGCGCTGAATCACGACGACGCGCTGCGCATGAACGGCATCGCGCATGACCTCGGCATGGATGTCCTCGTCGAGGTGCATGACGAACCCGAACTCCGCGCCGCGCTCGAACTCGCGCCCGCCATGATCGGCATCAACAACCGCAATCTCAAAACGCTCGAAGTCGATCTCCAGACCTCGCACGCGCTCTCGAAAATGATTCCCGAAGGCGTCTTGAAAGTCGCCGAAAGCGGCATCTCGACTCCCGAAAATATCCGCGCCCTGCAGGCCGCCGGATTCGGCGCGTTCCTTGTCGGCGAAAGCCTCATGCGCCAGGACGATATCGGCGCGGCCCTAACAAAATTGCGCGGTTGAACGAGAGAGTTGACACAGACCAAGAACTAAACTAGAACAAATAGTGATAATTCTGGCGTTTTTATTAACATAATAAAACAGGATCATTCCCATGCTGACCAAGAAACAGCGCGACCTGCTGGTATTCATCCACGAGCGCCTGTCCAAATCCGACGTCGCCCCCTCTTTCGAAGAGATGAAAGAAGCGCTCAAGCTCAAATCAAAATCCGGTATTCACCGACTCATCACGGCGCTGGAGGAACGCGGCTATATCGAGCGCCTGCCGCACCGCGCCCGCGCCCTCGAAATCAAGCGCCTGCCTGACGGCATGAAACCGAAAATGCACGGCTCCGCTCCGCCTCCGCGCGCTGCCACGCCCGCGAACGACAGCGGCTTCGACCTTATTCCCCTCTACGGCAAGATCGCCGCCGGTACGCCCATCGAGGCCATTCAGCATGAAGGCGACAATATCCAGGTTCCCGCCGGTTATGCCGGCCCGGGCGAATTATATGCTCTCACGGTCGAGGGCGATTCCATGATCAATGCCGGGATTCACGACGGCGATACCGTCATCATCAAGCGCTGCGACACCGCCGAAAACGGCGTCATCGTCGTCGCGCTGGTCGATGGTGAGGAAGCGACGTTGAAACGCCTCCGCCGCGCCGGGAACAAAATCGTGCTCGAACCGGAAAACGATACATACGAGCCGCAGATCCTCGAACCCAAACGCGTCAAAATCCAGGGCCGGCTCGTGAGCCTGATGCGCTCCTACCACTGAAATTTTTATTGCCCGAACTCCACGGACGGTTGCCGCGTATTTCCTCGGCATTCTGAATCGTGACCGCATCGCCCAGCCACACCGCCTGCGCGCCGCTGTCGAGCGTTGTAAACTTGTCGATGATTTGCGCCGCGCAGCCCTGCTTCTTCACCGGGCTGAACGACAGCACCAGCGCCGCCCACCGGCATTCCTCGTCCAGCACACCCGGATTTTTCAGGAACGAAACCCGCTGGCCGTTAATTTCCGCACGGCACGCCGCCTCGTCGCAGTTCAGCGGCCCCGCCTGCCCCTCTTTCGGCCACCCCAATGCTGTCCCCTCCTGCAACCCGTAATTGCTCTCCCATTTCTCGCGGATGAATTCCTCGCGCCGCAGCGACGACACATATAAACCATCCTGCGTCCGCACACCCGCCAGATCGAACCCGGGCGCGATCACGATATCCGGCTGCCGCCACGCCATAACCATCAACATACACGCCATCAACGGCACCAGCGCCGCATACCGGAAAACGCCCTTCACCAGGAACAGTAAAATAATCCCCGCCATGAAACACGGCAGCGCGGCACCCGGCGGCGCGGGAATTTTCACCAGCGCATACGGCAACGCCGCCACCCACACCGAAATATCGATCATCGCATCCACGCCCGCGCCCATCGCCAGCAGCGGCCAGTGCTCCAGCCCGAACGGCATCAGCACCAGCGCCATCACCGCCGCCGGCATGATGACAAAAGCCGACAGCGGCACCGCCAGCGCATTCGCGATCACGCCGTAAATCTGGAACTGCTGGAAATGAAAGATCGTGAACGGCGCCGTCGCCACCGTCGCGATCACCGTCGTCAGCGTCACGCTCAATAAATAAAGCGCCGCCCGCTTCGTCACCCCCGCCTGCCTGTGCCACGCCGACATCCATGGCCGCAGATAATCGAAAACCATCACCAGCCCCGCCACCGCCGCGAACGACATCTGGAAGCTCGCGCTCATCAGGCTCTCCGGCGCCGCCAGCAAAACCGCGAGCGCCGCGAACGCCACCAGCCTGATCGACAGCGGCGAGCGGTCGACGATAATCGCGAACAGCGCGATCCCCACCATGATCAGCGAACGCTGCGTCGGGATCGTCGCGCCCGCCAGCAGCGTGTAAAACGCCGCCGCCATGAACGCCAGCACCGCCGCATATTTTTTTACGGGCCTCCGCACCCCGAACCCCGGGATGCAAACCATCAACAACCGGCTCAGGAAAAACACGATCCCCGAAACAATCCCGATATGCAGCCCCGAGATCGAAAGAATATGCGCAAGGCCCGCCGCCGTGATCGCGTCATTCGCCTCCTCGCTGATCGCCGCCCGCCGCCCCGTCGTCAGCGCCATCGCCACCGCCGCCTCCGGGTACGGAAGATACGCCTCGATCCTCCGGTCGATGGCCACGCGGATGCGCTCGATGAAATTCTGACGCGCCGACGGCGCGCCGATCACATCCGGCTGCTTGTACGCAAACCCCAACGCCCCGATCCGCTGGAAAAACATGTAACGCTGGAAATCGAACGCGCCGGGCTGCAGCGGCGGCGACGGCGGTCCCAGCCCCGCCAGCACACGCACTCTTTGGCCCACCTGCAATCCTTCATCCGAACGCACCGAAATCCGCACCCGCACCGGCGTTTCCTGCGGCACCATTTTCTCGATCTGCACACCTGAGAGCAGCAACCGGCTGCCCGCGCCGTCCTCCATGCTCTCGATCACTTCGATCCGCCCGCTCACCAGCCGCGCGCCGATCTCCTTTTCGAGAATGGGCGTATAGACGCTGTAGGTCCGGAGTTGCGACGCCGCAAACCCCGTCGCCGCCAGGAAAACCGCGAGCATGAAAACCCGCTTCTCGCCTTCCGACACCACCAGCCCTGCAAGCGATAACGCAAACGCCGCCAGCCCCAAAATCATCGGCGGCTCCGCCGGCAGCGAAAAATAAAGCCCTATGCCAAGCGAAAGAAAAACCGGGAACCACAGAAACAGCCTCGGCTTCTGCCAGGCAAGTTCGCGGGTAATAAAATCCCGCGCCATACCCGAGTAAACGAATATGGGCGTGCGCAACCGGATTTCTCCTGAAACCTCCGCACTCATGAAAGCCTTGCGCCTCCTGCGCCTGACCATTAATAAGGATGATTGAAGATTACACGAAAACATTGAAATCGCTAGGGCTTTGAAACTATGAGTATCGTCACGCGCTTCCCGCCCTCCCCGACCGGTTTTATGCATATCGGCACGGCCCGGACCGCGCTTTATAACTGGCTTTACGCCCGCCGCCACGGCGGCAAGATGCTCTTCCGCATCGAGGACACCGACCGCGCCCGCCATAATGAGGAAGCCGTCGAAGCGATCAAGAACGGCCTCAAATGGCTGGAGCTCGATTACGACGGCGAAGTCGTCTCGCAGTTTTCACGCATCGCCCGCCACGCCGAAATCGCGCACGAACTTCTCAAAAAAGGCGAGGCCTATTACTGCTACTGCTCGCCGCAGGAGCTTGAGGAAATGCGCGAAAATGCCAGGAAGGAAGGCCGCGCGGTTTTCTACGACCGCCGCTGGCGCGACAAGGCCCCTTCCGCCGCGCCCAAGGACGTAAAACCCGTCATCCGGATCAAGGCGCCACTCACCGGCGACAGCGTGGTGAAGGATCACGTCCAGGGCGAAGTCCGCGTCCCCGCCGAACAGCTCGATGACTTCATTATCCTCCGCAGCGACGGCACGCCGACCTACATGCTCGCCGTCGTCGTCGACGACCACGACATGGGCGTGAACTATGTCATCCGCGGCGACGACCACCTCAACAACACCTTCCGCCAGAACATCATCTACACCGCCATGGGCTGGAAGATCCCCGAATACGCCCATCTGCCCCTCATCCTCGGACCGGACGGCGCGAAAATGTCCAAGCGCCACGGCGCGGCGAGCGTCGAGGAATACCGCGACCTCGGCTACCTGCCTGAAGCCATGCGCAACTACCTGCTCCGTTTGGGGTGGTCCCACGGCGACGATGAATTCATCTCCGACAAGCAGGCGCGTGAATGGTTCGACCTCGAACATATCGGCAAGTCGCCCGCCCGTTTTGATTTCGCCAAGCTGGAAAACGTCAACGCGCATTACATGAAGGAAATCGACCCGGCCCGGCTGCTGGAGATCGCCAGACCTTTTTACAAATCCCGCCACGGAATTGAACTTGATGACCTCGCCGTAAAACGGATCATGGCAGGCATCAATGAATTAAAGTCGCGCGCGAAGACAATCGTGCAATTTGTTGATGAATCTGCATTTTATGCCAAAAAGATTCCGCTCGAATACGACGAAAAAGCCAGACAGACGCTTCAGGGCGACGCAAAAAAGGTTCTTGAAGCCCTCGCCACACGCCTCAAAGAATTAAAATCATTTAATTTCAGTGATATAGAAAATATTTCTAAAGTAATATCTCAGGAAATGACCGGCGGCAAACTCGGCCAGGTCGCCATGCCCTTCCGCGCCGCCCTGACCGGCACCACCGTCTCGCCCTCCATCTTCCACGCCGCCGAAATCCTCGGCCAGGACGAAACGCTTGCCCGCCTTCAGGCCGCCCTCAAATAAGGGGAAAACACCGGGGCGCCAAACCTGCGAATTGATATTGCACTGCAACGCTTGTATGATTGTAACGAGTGGATTCACGCTTCCTATTTCATAATACAGGCCCCGCATGACGAAAAAAGCAACCTCCCCAGCAGTGGCCCCCGCCACTGCCCAGAAGACATATACCCTGACCGATGACCAGACCGGCAAAAGCTGGAAACTGCCCGTCATCGACGGCGCCACCGGCCCCAGCGTCATCGACGTGCGTAAACTCTACGCCGAAACCGGCCACTTCACCTTTGACCCGTCCTACACCTCGACCGCCAGCTGCAAATCGCGCATCACCTTCATCGACGGCGACGAGGGCATCCTCATGCACCGCGGCTATACGATCGAGGAGCTGGCCGGCAAGAGTGACTTCCTCGAAGTCGCCTACCTCCTGCTGAACGGCGACCTCCCGAACCAGAAAGCCAAAAAACAGTTCGAACGCGACATCACCTATCACACGATGGTGCACGAGCAGATCCACTATTTCCTGCGCGGCTTCCGCCGTGACGCCCACCCGATGGCCGTCCTCTGCGGTCTCGCGGGCGCTCTCTCAAGCTTCTATCACGACTCTCTCGATATCCGCGACCCGCAGCAGCGCGAACTGTCCGCGCACCGCCTCATCGCGAAAATCCCCACCCTGGCCGCCATGAGCCATAAATACAGCATCGGCCAGCCCTTCATGTACCCGCGCAACGATCTCAGCTTCGCGGAAAACTTCCTCTATATGTGCTTCGGCGTTCCCGCCGAGCCCTACAAGGTCAACCCCGTCACCGCCGACGCGCTGGACAAAATCTTCATCCTCCACGCCGACCATGAGCAGAACGCCTCGACCTCGACCGTGCGCCTCGCCGGTTCGTCGCAAGCCAACCCGTTCGCCTGTATCGCGGCCGGCATCGCATCGCTCTGGGGCGCAAGCCACGGCGGCGCCAACCAGGAAGTCCTCGAAATGCTCGCCGAAATCGGCACCAAGGACCGCATCCCTGAATTCATCGCCAAGGCAAAAGACAAGAACAGCGGCTTCCGCCTTATGGGCTTCGGCCACCGCGTCTATAAAAACTTCGACCCGCGCGCGCAGGTTCTCAAGAAAGCCGCCGACGAAGTGCTCGAGGATCTCGGTGTCAACGACCCGATGCTCGAGGTCGCGATGGAGCTCGAAAAAATCGCGCTTCAGGATTCCTACTTCATCGACCGCAAGCTCTTCCCCAACGTCGACTTCTATTCCGGCATCATCCTGAAAGCCATGGGCTTCCCGACCAGCATGTTCACCGTGCTGTTCGCCGTCGCCCGCACCGTCGGCTGGATCTCGCAATGGAAGGAAATGATCGAGGAACCCGATCTGCGCATCGGCCGCCCGCGCCAGCTTTACCCCGGCCCGGTCCGCCGCCCCTTCGTCCCGGTCGAAGACCGCGACTAGGCCTCTTTCGCGGCTTTCGGAGTTTTCGGTTCTTTTTTCTTCTGGGGAAAAATGGGCTTCTTTTTGATCGGCGCTTTCTTGCCGAATGCTTTCGCAGGTTCCTTGCCGACGGCAAGAACGAACTCCGCCGCTTTATCCGACGGCGTCATGTCGCCGCCCTCGCCCCTCAGCATGTCGCGGATCTTGGAGATTTTCGAAAGCTGGATCTTGCGCTCCATGTCGTCCTCGACCAGCTTGAACAACCCCTTGGCAAGCTCGGTCGACGTGCACTGACCCTGTAAAAATTCGGGCACAGCCGGTTCGCCCAGGAGAATATTCGCAAGGTGCGCGTACTTGGTTTTCACCAGCAGCTTCACCAGCAACCACGACAGCGGATGCATCTTGTAGGCGATGACATGCGGCACGCCCATATAGGCAAGCTCCAGCCCCACCGTGCCCGAAACCGCCAGCGCCGCGTTGCAGGCCGCGAACTCGTCCCATTTCTCGTCCGGGTTCACGAGCACAAAGCCTTTGTAATTCACGCCGTGAATGGCCTTCATGACTTCATATTCAAGATAGGGCAGCGTCGGGAAAATCACGACGAGGTCGGGGAAATACTGCTCCCGTATGATTTCCATCGCTTCCTTGAAAATCTTGACGTGAACGTCGAGCTCCCTTTCACGGCTGCCGAAGAACACAGCCAGCACGACTTCATCCGGCCCGATTCCGTATCTTTCCCGGAAGGCTGGGCCATCCGCCGTGGACGGGTCGTATTCCGAAAGCGGATGCCCGACAAACGCCGACTTCAGGCCGTGCTTCGTGAAATAAGGCGGCTCATGCGGGAACAGGCACATCATGCCGTCTAAAAACTGCGCAACCTTCTTGGCCCGGCCCGGACGCCACGCCCAGACGCTCGGCGCCGCGTAATGCACCAGCCGCGCTTTCGATTTGCCGCGCTTTTTAAGGCGCTTCCCGATTTCGAAATTGAAATCCGGCAGGTCGATCGTCACAACGATATCCGGGTTGAAATTCTCAATCTCGATGACAACGGCTTCCATCAGTTTCAGGAGCCTTGGCAACTGGCCGAGAACCTCCCAGATGCCCATGACGCCCAGCTCTTCCATGGGCATCAGGCTCCGGAAGCCCTGCTTTTCCATCAGCGGCCCGCCGATGCCCGAAAGCTCGATATCCGGTGATTTCTCCTTAAGCGACCTGATCAGGCCCGATCCCAGCACATCGCCGGAATGCTCGCCCGCTATCATGAAAATCTTCTGAGTCATATGCCCCGATCGTCCGTTTTGACCGCAATGCCAATCACGAACATTTTATGCTTGTCTGCGATTTGTGCAACCTCTTCCGGGTTGATCAGCAGACTATGTCCCGCATGGATCGCCACCCCCGCCAGGCCGCATTCCGCGGCGTTAAGGATTGTCTGCGGCCCCACCGTAGGCAGGTCGAAATCCCGGTATTGCCCCGGTTTGCAGGTTTTAACCAGTATTCCCCCGCGCCCCTTGCGCATCAGCATCTTTGTCCGCTCCATGAGCTTATCGGTTCCCTCGGCCCCTTCGACCGCCAGGACGATACCCTCCTGAACGATCACCGCCTGCCCGATATCCAGCGCCCCGAGCTTTTGCGAAGCCTCGATGCCTTTCTCGATATCCTGCCAGTCGCTTGTTTGCGGCTGCACCGCGCCGATCACCCCGTCAGGCGCCAGTAAATTCTGCGCGATGGCATGAATGCCGTGAATCCGAAAACCTTCCCGGCCCAGGAAATCCCGCAGCGCTTCCGCGAGACCATTATCCCCGCCGATCACCTTCCAGCTCGACTTCGCAAAAAATTCCGCAGCCTTCAGATCCGGCCGCAACTCCGCCATCGTCGGGCGGCGGATCGAGCCGATAAAAACCAGGTCCTGTATGTCATGAGATTTGAGCGTCTTGATGATCTGCCCGGCGGCGCCAAGGCGAGTCCAGAGATGGCTGCGCCCCTGTATGACCATCGGGTCCGTCTGCCCTTCGAAACCCACGACAAAAGGCACGATGCCTTTTTCATCGCAAGCCTCCAGCAGTTTCTGCGGCAGCATGCCGCCCCCTGCGAGAATGCCAAGAGTCTTGATCGGCGCTGCGTCTAGCGCGGCGGCTGACATAGGGGAAATCTCGTTTTTTCGCGCGCGAAACGAATGATATTTTGAACGGTATCATCGCTGGAAAAATCATTCGCCACTTCCGCGATGCGCTCTTCCATCGTCCCTTCCTGACCGAACAGGTGATTGACCGCCTTCTGAATGGCCTTCACCTGGTCCTTTGAGAAACCGCGCCGCTCCAGCCCGATCAGATTAAGCCCGGCCAGGAACGCCCGCTCGCCTTTAACGCGGCCATAGGGAATGACATCGCTCTCGACTCCCGACATCCCGCCGATCATCGCGTGCTCACCAATGCGAATAAACTGGTGCACCGCCGCGAGACCGCCGATCACGGCGAAATCGCCGACCGTCACATGCCCGCCCAGCGTTGCATTATTCGCCATGATGACATTATTGCCGATGATGCAGTCATGCGCGACATGCGCCGCGACCATGAATAAACCATTATCGCCAACCCGCGTTTCCATCGCGCCGCCCTTGGTGCCGGGGTTCATCGTCGCATGCTCACGGATCGTATTGTTCTTCCCGATAATCAGCTTCGACGGCTCGCCCGCATATTTCAGGTCCTGCGGCGGCGTGCCGAGCGCGGCGAAGGAATAAACCTTCGTCCCCTCGCCGATCTCCGTGTGCCCGTCGACGACCACATGCGGCTTCAGCGTCACATTGTCTTTGATTTCAACGTTCGGCCCCACGATGCAATAGGCGCCAATAGACGCCGAGGGCGCAATCTTTGCGCCCTTCTCGATGATGGCTGTGGAATGAATATTGCTCATTATGAAATCTTAAAGATGCGGCAGGCCAGGGACAAATCACGGATTGTTGCGCCCGGTTACAGTAAAACCCTAAAAATAACCTCAAGCAGGTATGGATTTAATAGTTAATTTTTAAGCGAAGTAACGAAGAATGAAGATGAATAGAAAACTTCGTTACTTCGTAACTTCGCGTTTATCTTTCTAAGTTTTGTCAGCGATCATGGCGCTGAACGTGGCTTCAGCGCACAAGGCGCCATCCACTATCGCCCTGCCCTCGAACTTCCAGACATTGGCCCGTGAATGAACCTTTTTGACATGAATATGCATGGAATCCCCCGGCACCACCGGCTTGCGGAAACGCGCATCCTCGATGCTCATGAAATAGACGGTCTTGCCCTCCGCCTTTTTGCCGAGCGTATCGACCACGACGATGGCCGCCGTCTGCGCCATGGCCTCGACGATCAGAACCCCCGGCATCACCGGGAAGTCGGGAAAATGCCCCTGGAAGTGCGGCTCGTTGATCGTGACATTCTTGAGGCCCACGGCGCTTTCGCCGGGCACATATTCAAGCACCCGGTCCACCAGCAGGATCGGATAGCGGTGCGGGATCATTTTCATGATCCGGTTGATATCGACGGTTTTTTTCGCGGCGCTGTTCATCGATTGTCTCGTTCGCTCCCGGCTACTTTAAGGGGCTTTTTCCTTTTTAATCAAGCGCTTTAATAAGGCGGCCTGGCGCAAAAACTGCAGCTTGGGCATGGAGGGATAACCCATCTGTGTTTCCCCCGCCGGCACGTCCTGGATAACCCCTGATTGCGCCGCGATCTGCGCCCCTTTGCCGACCCGCAGATGCCCTGCGATGCCCACCTGGCCGCCCAGGGCCACGAAATCTTCAATGACCGTGCTGCCCGAAATCCCGACCTGCGCGACAACCACGCATCCTTTGCCGATTTTAACGTTATGACCGACCTGGACCAGGTTATCGATCCACGTGCCCTGCCCGATCACCGTATCCGGACCCGACCCCCGGTCGATGGTTGTATTCGCGCCGATCTCGACATGATCCTCGATAATCACCCGGCCAAGCTGCGGCACCTTCACATGCCCCGCCGGGTCGATGGCAAAGCCGAACCCGTCCTGCCCGATCCGCGCCCCCGGGTAAATCCGCACATGATCGCCGATCAGGGCGTGGCTGACCGAGGCATTGGCCCCGACCCGTCCATGTGCACCAATTTTAACATTCCTGCCGATGACGGCATTCGCCTCGATCCAGCATCCTTCGCCAAGCTCCGCGCCCTCGCCGATCACCACGCCGTCCTCGATCACGCACCCTTTGCCGAGTTTCGCAGTCGCATGAACCGACGCCCGCGCCGAAATCGATCCGGCTGGCCGCGCCTCGGGATAAAACATCTGCGCCGCCAGCGCATAAGCCTTGTAGGGCGATTTCGAAACCAGCAAATGCACGCCCTTCGGCGCCAATTCCGCCGTCGCGGGCGAAACCAGGCAGGCCCCGGCCTTGGTCGCCAGAAATTGCTCCTTGTATTTCACATTGTCGAAAAAACTGAGATCCTTGGGCCCGGCCTTGTCCAGCGGCGCCACATCGGCAACGGTATAAGACGCGTCCGATCCCTTGAATATTTCAGCCTTCGTAACGCCGGAAATTTCTTTCAGGCTGAACGGGCGTGCGGTCTGGAAAAATTTCGGGTCTGCCATGAGCGACGACTACTTGTCCGCGATTTCAAGCGCGATCTTTGAAACCGCCTTGTCCAGCCGCGCCAGCGTTTCCTCGGTAATATCCATGCCCTTGCTGCTGATAATCACGTTCTGGCGGTTGATGACAAGGCCATATCCTTTTTCATCCGCGATCTGCTGAACGATCTTCAGGATTTCATCGCGCAGCTTGCCCATGCTTTTGGACGCGGCATCTTCCAGCGCTTTTTTACGCTCCTGCGCGATGCGGCGCGATTCCGTAAGCTCGCTTTCGAACGCTTTGGCCTTTTTCGCGAATTCATCGGCCTGCAAAGAACTCCGCTGCTCGGAAAGCGCCTTCTCATCCTCGCGAAGTTTTTGCTCCTGCTGCGCGATTTCCGTCAGGAATTTCGTTTTATGCGCCTCGAGCTGCTGCTGGACATTCATGCCGGCCTTGGAATCCTTCAGCAATTTCTGGACGTCAACCACCGCCACCGCCGTCGGGTCGGCGGCCATGGACACCGCAGGCACAAACATCAAAAGGATTGCCGCTGCGATGACGGCTTTCATCAGCATTTTCATTGCATGTTCTCTTAAGTTATCCGGCAGGTGCCGTTAAAAGCGCGTGCCGAAGTTAAACCTGAAGACTTCCTTCTCGTCGAAATCTTCTTTCAAGTATGGCAGCGCGACGTCGGCACGAACCGGGCCGAACGGCGAACGCCACGACACGCCGAGACCGGCGCTGGCGCGGATGCTGCTCTCATCCAGGATATCCGCGCCCGTTTCATCGATATCCCACAGGCTGCCGAAATCGGTAAAGCCGTGACCGAGAATACCCATTTCTTCCGGCAGGCCGATCGGGAACGATGTCTCCAGCGATCCGCGGTAGAAAATATTGCCGCCCAGCGCGTCATCCGTGGTCGCGTCGCGCGGGCCGATACCGGCCTTCGCAAAACCGCGCAGCGATGAGCCGCCGATAAAGTAGCGTTCGTTAATTTCAACATCGGCGTCGCTATAACCTTCGATAGCGCCGACTTCGCCCATCGCATTCACCACCCAGCGGTCAGCCAGCGGGTAATAATAGGACGCGCCGGTTTTAGCCGAGACGTATTTCGCATCGCCGCCAAGACCCGCGACTTCCGTATCAAGCCATCCCAGCAGGCCTTCCGTCGGGAACATCTGGCTGTCGCGGCTGTCATATTCCACGCGCTGGCCGATGGCCGACGTTACGCGTTTGCCTTCCTGGTCGCGGATGAAGCGCGAGGCGTCGCTCTGGACATCGGTAATCTCGTTGTTCTCGATCCGGTATTTCCAGTTCTGGCGCCAGCGCTCGGAAAGCGGATAGCCGAAGCGAAGGCCGCCGCCTGTGCGGCGCTGGTCGAACGAGCTTTCATCCTGCAGGTCGCGGGTGATGTGGAACAGATCGACGCCCGCCGAAAGATCGCGGTCGAGGAAATGCGGCTCCGTGAACGAAATATCGAATTCCGTACGCTTGCCGGCGATTGTTGTTGCGAACAGCAAGTCCTGACCTTTGCCGAGCAGGTTGCGCTCGCGAATGCGGAAGTCGGCCAAAGGACCGTCGCTGGTCGAGAAACCGGCGCCGATCGAAAGTTCGCCGGTGGATTTTTCAGCCACGTCGATATCGACAACTGTTTTATCAGGCGCCGAGCCGGGCTTCGCTTCCACGTTCACGGTCTCGAAATAATCGAGATCGCGGATATTCTGTTCCGAACGCGCCAGCTTCGACTTGTTGAAGGGGTCGCCCTCCACCAGCAGCATTTCGCGGCGCAGAACCTTGTCCTGCGTTCTGACGTTGCCGGTCACGTTGATACGCTCGACGAACACCCGCGGCGTTTCGTTGATCTGGAACACGATATCCACCGTCTTGCTGTCGCGGTTGCGGTGAATGTCGGGACGAACCGTGACGAACGCATATTGCAGGTCGCCCAGCTCGTTGGTCATGCCGTCCACCACTTCCTGCACGCGGTCGGCGTTATACCAGTCGCCCTGCTTGAAGGTGATCTGGTCGTTCAGGACGCCCGCGTCAAAATTGCGCAGCCTTGAATCGACGCTGACTTTGCCGACCTTGTAACGGTCGCCTTCCTCAAGCGTGAAGGTGATGAAAAAGTTTTCACGCTCCTTGGAAAGCTCGGCCACGGCCGAAAGAATTCTGAAATCCGCATAACCCTGCGACAAATAGAAACGGCGCAGCTGCTCCTGGTCGTAGGCCAGGCGGTCCGGGTCATAGCGGTCGTCCGACGTCAGGAAACGGTACCACGCGGTTTCCTTCGTGCTGATTTCGCTGCGCAGGCGGTCGTCGTCGAAACGCTCGTTGCCGACGAATGAAATGGTCTTGATCGTGGTGACGCCGGTCTCCTCGATTTCAAACACGAGATTGACGCGGTTCTGGTCGAGACGAATGACCTTCGGCTCGATATTCACCGAGAAACGGCCGTTCTGGCGGTAAACCTGGTACAGGCGGCTGACATCGGATTGCACTTTCGTCCGGGTGAAAACCTGTCTCGGGCGCAGTTGGATTTCCGCCAGCAATTCGTCGTCCTTGATCTTGTCGTTGCCCTCGAAGGCGATTTCATTGATGACCGGGTTCTCGATCACGCTGACAACAACCGTGTCGCCTTCCTGGCTCAGCGTCACGTCGGCGAACAGGCCGGTGGCGAACAGGCTTTTCAGCGAAGCGTCCAGCGCCTCGCGCGTCATCGGGTCGCCGACTTTCAGATCCATGTAAGACATCACGGTGGCTGGCTCGACGCGCTCTGAACCGTCAACGCGGATTTCGCGGACGACACCTTGCGCCCAGACATTGTGTGAAAAGAGAACGACGGCGGCCAGCGCCATGCACACAAACACCGTATTTCGAATATTCAGCATATCCAATCCTGCCTAATTAGTCATAAAACATTAATATTTCACGGAACAGCTAACCCTAGACCAAAAAAATCAAAAAAACCAGCGGGTAAGCCGGAAAAATGAATCACCTGGATATTATGAAGGTTTCGGGGGCAAAATCCAGCCTTGGCGGGCCTGAACAGGCTTAAAAGGGCCGGATAAAACGGCGAATTTGGAATTACACAGGAATAGGCTCAGGAACCGCATGCTGTTGCGCAATTTGCTCACGCAACATGGTTAAAGTATTTAGATATCGAGGTATATTTCTTTTCGCCAACCACGGCATTGTCTGGGCTGCTGTATCACGAACTTTTTCAACTTCTGCAATAACACGCCCTGTAAAAGCAACCTTGTCGATGGGATAATCAGCACCTTTTACCACGTCCCTGGTAGTCCCGACAGCGCCGTCTAAATTATTTATACGCCATCATCGTAGCCATCGGCAGCATGGTCCTGTGCTGAGCCGAGGCAGCTTCGAATATAGGAATAGTATGGCGGCGGCGACAGGCATTCGCGCTTCTTCTTGTTGAGAAACAAGCTCTATATCGAGACCAGAGTCAAATATGTCATTAATTTTATCAGCCATAACAACGTTTGCCTATTTCTCGGAAGTAGATAAAATGAAATGAAAATATTTTTAGCGGGTCAAGGCAACATACTGCTGTTGCGCGTGGGCCGCCGAGAGTTCCGATGGCTCTATCGTAGCTAAATCGCGAAGAATGTGTTTTCTGTCCCGACTATCAAAACCTGGCAACAAATCACGGGTTCTCGAAGAAACATATTTAACAAGCTGATCTCTATTGAAATCTTCAGAACTATTTATAAGCCAGCGGGCATGAACCATGGCCGACTTAACCAACTCAAATGCCGAATCAACATTGCCGATCCTAAGCATTGTCTTCGCACCATCGAACGCATCCCCTATGATACTCATATGAATTTTACTCATAGGGTCTTTGAACTTGGCTGCTCCAAACTCGTTCAAAAGATTTATATCAGAAGTACTCATCGTGCCTGCCTCTATTTTACGTTAAGCATAACCAAATCCGCCGATTTCTGTCAAATATTAGATTGAACTTTCAGGGCTATGTATTTTCCAAAGCTCTCTGTAAGCAGCAACTTCATCGTTTTTTCCAGCCAACCCCAGAAGCCAAAGGAACCCTTTTTTGTATACTTCCAAATTCTTTGATCCCAGTTCACTTATTACTCTATTTTCCCGTGAATCGTCGTTAATTAAAAGGGATGAATAGGCGTGAATAATTTCCTTATCATCGATATAGATAGTCATTTTATTGTCAAAGTCTATGCCGATTTCATGGTTACGGGGCACCTTGATAATCGTTGCTCCCAACGGCCATGGTGTCCCTGTGCCATCCCATACTTGGTTGAAATATATTTTTTCCTGCGCTTCCGCGGCCATGTCAAACCCGTCGCGCGCTCTATGGGGTGCGAAAAAAGAAATATCTTAGCGCGTTAAGGCAATGTGCTGCTGTTGCGCTGCCGGAGGAGCGGCAGCTTCCGATGGCTCTATCGTGGCTAAATCACGGGCAATGCGATTTGCGTCCCGGACATCAAATTTTGGCAGCAAACTACGCGTTCTTGAAGAAACATATTTAACAAGTTTATCTCTATCAATATCTTCGGAACTCTTTAAAAGGAAACGGACAGCATTAATAGCAGATGCCACGTCTTCAAATGCCGCATCAGGATTGCCCACTCTAAGCATCGTCTTCGCAGCATCTAAATCGCCAGCTATAAAATCCACACGGCGCCTATTTAACGGAACCTTAATCCTGGCTAACTCAAATTCATTCAAAACATCTTTACCAGTAGCTTTCATGGTGCTTGCCTCCTTTCTTGTGCAATATCGTAGCTAAATCGACTGACTTGTGTCAAATATCAGATCGAATACTCAGGCTCAGGCTTTATCCAAAGTCTCCTGAAAGCAGCAACTTCATCCTCTTTCCCGCCATACTCAAGAAGCTTAAGAAATCCCCATTTGTAATCTTTTAAGTTTTGTTCTCCCAATCCACTGACCACCTTATTTTCGCGTGAATCGTCATTGATTATAAGCGATGAATAAGCATGGATGACTTCCTTATCATCGATATAGATAGTCATTTTATTGTCAAAATCTATGCCGATTTCATGATTACGGGGCACCTTGATGATCGTTGCCTCTCGCGGCCATGGCGTGCCGCCGGATTTTGGGTTCCATGGGTTCGAGTCTAGATACAGTGCTTCTTGATTTTCGGCGGCAATATCAATTGCCTCGCGCACATCATTTATAACGGCGAATAATTCCTTATCTCTCTCAGACCCATTTGCATCTAGATACTCCTGGAATAACATATCGTAAATTTCAATGTCGCTGACCGGGGGAAGTAAGGCCTTTTCGTATCCGCTGCGGCGTTCGGCAATCTCGCCACTTAATGTTTTTCCTCTTTGTTCCGGGGGAAGATTTTGTTGCTCCTCCTCTTTCCTTTTCTCCTGCTCAAGCCATGCTTTTTGTTCTGCTTCCATTTCCTGGAGACGATAATAATTGGCTTCATCGCTGCGAAGAATTTTAACCAGTTTATCAATTTCCTTTTCTAGATTGGCAGCATCGGTAGCTGCCTGACTGTAAATGCTAAGAAGCTTTTTTGCCTGTGGCCTATTATTCACGATCTCAAGTGCGCTCAGCGCAGGATTATAACGCCGCCTTGCCATGCTGATTCGATCTTTATCGTCATAAGTGAGAATAACAAGTTGCCGCCCGGCTGCCGCGCGCCCGAAACACTCCTGTAACGTATAATGAAAATCCTTCAGTCCGTGCGGGCTGCCGACAACGCCGAACTGAAAAAACGGAATGGTAATGATAACCTGCTTCTGCGTGCTGCGGATATACGCTTTGATTTGTGCAGACTGCTCGCCAAGTATGCGTTCGAACTTTTCAAGCTTGATAATCACGCGTTCAGCGGCTTTTGTCTTATCAGGTTGAGGATTTATGGCCTCAGTATTGCCATCCGCTGGCGGTCCATCGGCCCATGCGGGCGTAGCGACAGCAATGAGCGTCGCTAAACTCGCCCCCACAACTTGCCTGTTTAAAGAACCCTTGAAAAACCCGGCATAGTCTATGCCATTGCCCCAGAACGCTATATTTTACGAAACGCGTAATTTATAGCACAACCATAGGCAATATGTAAATATTAATATATTTACGGAAATCTAGAGGATAAGCTGCATTATATCGCTTAAATTGGCGTAAACCATGATGCAGACCAGGAAGGTCAGGCCGAACTGGAACGCGTATTCCTGGATCCTGTCCGGCACCGGCCGGCCCAATATCGCCTCGAACGCGTAGAACACCAGGTGCCCGCCATCCAGAACCGGGATCGGGAACAAATTCACCAGGCCGAGATTGATCGACAGCAGCGCCGTGAAGAAGATCAGGGCGATGATCCCCTGCTGCGCCATGTCGCCCGCCAGCGCGCCGATGCGGATCACGCCGCCAAGCTCGGTGGTGCTGCGCGTGCCCATGATCATCTGGCCGAGCGCCTCCAGCGTGCCGAGCGTGACATCCCATGTCTGGTTCAACGCCTCGCCCACCGCCTCGAGCGGCGAAAATTTCATGACCGACCGCGATATATCCATATTGGTCACAAGCAGCAATGTGCTCTTCGGGTCGTCCGGATCCGCCGTCTCCAGCGACTTGTTGAATTCCAGCGAAGGTCTCACCGTCAGTTCATCGAGCGCGCTGCCGTTTTGAACCTGCACCTTGAACGTCGTTCCCATTTTCGCCAGGAGCGCCGCGCGCACCTGCTCGGCATCATCATAGGTCTTGCCGTTGATCGTCTGGATATTCTTGATGTCCACCGCGTGGCGCGCGCTGATCAGGCCGAGCATCCCGCGGCTGTGCTTGAAGCCGAAACGGTCCTGCATTTCCTTTTTCTCGGGACGCGCCTTGATGGTCACTATTTCGCCGTTGCGCCTGACTTTGAAAACGCGTTCCTGGTCGAGCGAAATCGTCATCTCGCGGCGGATATCCTCGAAGTCCCTGATCGCGCGCCCGTCGATGGATACGACTTCATCATGCGGCCTGAATCCGTAACGGTCCGCGGACGAACCGCCGATAACGCCGGCGCCGACGGGAGGCGTTGTCGGCTGGCCGTTGAAGGTGAACAGCAGGGTCAGGAGAATAAACGCGAACAAATAATTGATCCCCGGCCCCGCCGCCACGATAATCGCGCGCTGCCAGACGGGTTTGGCGAAGAACGCGGCCCTGCGCTCTTCAACGGTCAGCGGGCGCACCGCGCCGCTCGCCGGATCCGCCACGCCGTCGACATGCTTGACGCTCGCCGGGTCCACGTCGCCGAATAATTTCACATAGCCGCCGAGCGGCACCAGGCACATTTTCCAGCGTGTGCCGCTTTTGTCGTTGAAGCCGAAAAGCTCCTTGCCGAAACCGATGGAAAAAACCTCCACCTTCACGCCGCACAGTTTCGCGGCGATGTAATGGCCCCATTCATGCACGAAAACCAGGATGCTGAGAACCAGCAGGAATGTGCCGCCATAGATCCAGACATTGCTGCCGAGCATGTGAAAAAGTTCAAATATATTCATGATTTACCCGATGCCTTTTTATAATCTTGTTTATCAATATATGTAGTGGCGAGCTGACGGACAGCCTGGTCTGAATTCTCAAAATCTTCAATGTTTTCAAGTTTTTGGGACGAAATCTGGCTGAGGACACCTTCTACTATGTTTATTGTATCAAGAAATCCTGTCTTTTTGTTTAAAAAATATTCCACCGCGATTTCATTGGCCGCGTTCAGGGCAAGGCAGGAATATGGTCCTTGCTCCAGCGCTTCATAAGCCAGTCTCAGCGCCGGAAAACGCTCCATGTCAGGCTGTTCGAAAGTCAGCTCCTTCGTCTGCGTCCAGTCCAGCGTGCGCCCGGGCGTGTCGATCCGTTCGGGCCACGCCAGCGCATGCGCGATCGGCGTGCGCATGTCGCTCGCCGCCATCTGCGCCAGCACCGACCCGTCGCGGTATTCCACCATCGAATGGATGATCGATTGCGGATGAACCATCACCTCGATTTTGTCCGCAGGCATGTCGAACAGATAATGCGCCTCGATGATCTCCAGCGCCTTGTTCATCATCGTCGCGCTGTCGACCGTGATCTTCGGCCCCATCACCCAGTTGGGATGCGCCAGCGCCTGTTCCTTCGTCGCGCGCGCCATCGCTTCCCGCTTCCATGTGCGGAACGGCCCGCCCGATGCCGTCAGGATGATTTTCTTGATCCCATCCCGGCGTTTGAAATCGAAAACCTGGAACACGGCATTATGCTCGCTGTCCACCGGCAGCAATATAGCGCCTGATTTTTTGACCTCGCGCATCACCAGCGGCCCCGCGGCGGCCAGCGGCTCCTTGTTGGCGATCGCAACCGCCTTGCTGTTCCGGATTGCGGCGACAACCGGGCGCAACCCCGCCATGCCCACGATCGCAACCAGGCTTAAATCCACTTTCGCGCCCGCATTATTCAACAGCGCCTCTCTCCCCGCCTCGGCCTTGATGCCGGTGCCGGAAAGTTTCTCCTTCAGCATGGCGTAATAATCTTCGTTGCCGATAATTGCTGTTTTGGCCCTCACGCGCACGGCAATCTCCGCGAGTTCACTAACGCTGCTCTGCGCGCTCACCGCCTGCACGTCGAATTTCTCCGGCGCCGAGCAGATGACATCCACCGCGCTGCGCCCGATGGAGCCCGTCACGCCGAGAATATTGATCGTCTTCCTGCTCATAAATCAGCTTTCAAACACATACGTGAATTTCGATATAAAAAATAAATAAACCGGCGCCGCCAGCATCATGGCGTCAACCCGGTCCAGCAACCCGCCATGCCCGGGAATTATAACACCCGTATCCTTCACCTGCACATGCCGCTTGAACCAGGAAATCAGCAGATCGCCCGCCTGCCCGACCAGGCCTATGATCGCGCCCATGACGAACATCGCCAGCGAAACCTTGGTAATCCCGTCCCATGTCTGCGCACTATATATATAGTCGTATGTATGCAGGAAAATATTCGCCGCGATGACGGGAAAAATCGCCGCGCCCGCAAATCCCGCCCACGTCTTGTTCGGGCTGATGGTTTTCGCCATTTTCGGACCCCCGATCAGCTTGCCGAAAACATAACCGCCGATATCGCTCGCCCAGATCATGATCACGAACAGCAGCGCATAACGCACGCCGAAATCCATGCGGATCAGGTAGCACGACCAGAACGCCACCAGCACATAAAAAATGCCCAGCAGGATAAAGAGCGAACGTTGCTTCGTCTTCATCGACAACGTCGTCCATTCATACATCACGACGGCGGCATTCACCGAAACCAGGATAATGAACGGAACACCACCATACAAAATTCCGGCAACCACAATCGGGATGATGATCGACGCCGAGATAACCCGTTTTACGAGGCGCGGTGAAATGGCGGCAGCCATATGCTTTACGCTCCTGTTTGCTTGAGGGCTCCGTACCGGCGCTCGCGCCGGGCAAAATCCTGCAGGGCCCGCTCGAGATCTTCGCGGTCGAAATCCGGCCACAACGTGTCGGTGAAAACCATTTCCGAATAGGCGCACTGCCACAGCAGGAAATTGCTGATGCGCTGTTCGCCGCTGGTGCGGATCAAAAGGTCCGGCTCCGGTATACCGGCCGTCATCAGCAGTTCCGGGAATGCTTTCTCAACGCCGCTCATATCCGGCACGCGGCCTGCCGCCACCGCTTTTTCGGCGAGGCGCTGCGCCGCCTGCAGAATGTCATGTCGCCCGCCGTAATTCAGCGCGATCACCAATGTAATTTTGTCATTATCCTTCGTCAGGTCTTCGGCATTTTCAATCAGCTGGATAATATCCTCGTCCAGCTCCGCGCGGTTGCCGATCACCTTTAGCCGCGCGCCGCTCTTGTGCAGCTCCGCCGTCTCCGAGCGCAGGTAATAACGGAGCAAACTCATCAACTCCTTGATCTCGGATTCCGGCCTGCTCCAGTTCTCGGACGAAAAACCGAACAGCGTCACGAATTCGACACCCATCTCGGCGGCATTTTTAACCACGCGCCGCGCCGCTTCCGCGCCCTGCTTGTGACCGGCCGTGCGCGGCAGGCCCCGCCGGTTCGCCCAGCGCCCATTGCCGTCCATTATAATGGCGATGTGTTTCGGTGTTTGTGCGGTGTCCGTGGCTGGCATTTTTTACGACGAAGGCTAGACTTTCATTATATCTGTCTCTTTGTCAGAGAGCATTTTGTCAATTTTTTCAATCGCAGCGTCGGTCATTTTCTGAATCTCATCCGACAAACGCTTCTGGTCGTCTTCCGATCCGCCCTTGTCCTTCTTGATGGCATCCATCGCGTCGCGGCGCACGTTACGCACCGAAACCTTGGCCGCTTCCGTGTATTTCCCCGCCAGCTTCTTAAGCTCGTTGCGGCGCTCCTCCGTCAGCGGCGGAATCGGCAGGCGCAAATTCGTGCCGTCCGTTTGCGGATTTAAACCAAGACCCGCATCGCGGATCGCCTTCTCAACCGCCTTCACGTTGCCGGCATCCCACACCTGCACGATGATCATGCGCGGCTCGGGCACGTTGACGGTGCCAACCTGGTTCAGCGGCATCTTGTTCCCGTAAGCCTCGACGACGATGGGATCAAGCAAGCTCGCGGAAGCGCGCCCCGTGCGCAGCCCCGAAAATTCCTTGGCCAACACTTCAATGGCCCCGTCCATGCGGCGTTTTGTGTCTGCTTTATCTAACATCTTTCACTCCAAATAAATTATAAACAAAACCACGAATTAACAAAATTTTACGCGAAGCGACGGAGTTACGAAGAAAGAAAACAAAAAATAAAAACTTCGTTCCTTCGTAACTTCGCGTTTATATTTTATTTCATCCGTATTTATTCGTGTCCATTTGTGGTTAAAATTTCCCTCAATTCGTAACAACCGTGAATTTACCATCGCCCTTCACGACCTTCGCGAAATTACCTTTCTCGCGAACGGAAAACACGACGATGGGAATATTATTCTCGCGCGCCAGTGAAATCGCCGTCGCATCCATGACTTTTAAATCTTTCGTCAGCACATCGATGAAGCTGATCTGGTCGAAATGTTTGGCATTCTTGTCCTTGTGCGGGTCGGCAGTATAAACGCCGTCCACCTTCGTGCCCTTGAAGATCGCATCGCAATCCATCTCGGATGCCCGGAGCGCCCCCGCCGTGTCGGTCGTGAAATACGGGTTGCCCGTCCCGGCGGCGAAAATCACCACGCGGCCTTTCTCCATATGACGCATCGCCTTGCGGCGGATATAGGGTTCGCAAATCTGATCCATACGAATGGCGGACTGCACCCGCGTCGGCACATTCAAATGCTCCAGCGCATTCTGCAGCGCCAGAGCATTGATGCAGATGCCGAGCATGCCCATATAATCCGCCGTCGTCCGGTCCATGCCCTCGGCTGAACCCGAAACGCCGCGGAAGATGTTCCCCGCGCCAACCACCACGCAAACCTGCACGCCGAGATCGACCACTTCCTTGATGTCATTGGCCACGCGCTTGACGGTGTCGGAGTCGAGCCCGAACTCCTTCTCTCCCATCAGCACCTCCCCCGACATCTTCAGGAGAACACGCTGGTACTTATAGGCGTTTTTAGGGGAATTCTTCTTTTCGGCGCTCATGGCGGGACCTGTGCTTTCAAAACCATCCTAATGTAATAACAGCCGCGAGGCATTGCAACGCGGCTGTTAAGGAAAACCTTAAAAAGTCGCGGATCCTAGCCGTTGGCGGCCTTGGCCACTTCGGCGGCAAAGTCCTCTTTTTCCACCTCGATGCCCTCGCCGATCTGGAACCGGACATAGGCCTTGATTTTCACGGGCGCGCCCGCGTCTTTCCCTGCCTTTTCCAGCACTTTCGAGATCTTGGTCTCGCCGTCGATGACGAACACCTGCTCCAGCAGGACGACCTCTTCATAGAACTTGCGCAGACGCCCTTCGACCATTTTTTCGATAATCTCGGGCGGCTTGCCGCTGGCCTTGGCCTGTTCGCTGAAAATGTCGCGCTCGCGCTGGATTGCCTTGGGATCAAGAGCCGAAACATCCAGTGACGCCGGGTTCACCGCCGCGATATGCATCGCGATCTGCTTGCCGGTCGCCTCCAGGACTTCCGGCTTGCCCTCGGATTCCATGGCCACGAGAACGCCGATCTTGCCGAGATTCGGCGCCAGCGCGCTGTGCATGTAAGCCGCGACCACGCCCTTGTCGACCGACAAACGCGCCGAGCGGCGGAGATTCATGTTCTCGCCAATGGTCGCGATCTTGTCGGTCAGCGTGTCCTGCACCGACTTGCCGCCGCAATCCATCTTCGCGAGTTGTTCCGCATTGTCCGCTTTCAGGGCGATTTGTGCGACCTGCTTGACGAACGCCTGGAACTCTTCGTTGCGCGAAACGAAATCGGTTTCGGCGTTGATCTCGACAACTGCCGCCGTCTTGCCTTCGCTGGCAATCGCCACGAGGCCTTCAGCCGCCGTGCGTCCCGATTTCTTCGCCGCTTTCGCCAGGCCCTTTTTACGGAGCCAGTCGATTGCCGCTTCCATATCGCCCTTGGTTTCGACGAGCGCGTTCTTGGCATCCATCATGCCTGCGCCGGTCGTCTCGCGAAGTTCCTTAACCATCGATGCTGTGATATCAGCCATTTTATTTTTCCTTTTTCTGTTTAGTGTCATCCCCGCGAAGGCGGGGATCCGGTCTTTTATTGCCAGACCCCCGCCCAAGGCGGGGGTGACAATGTTTTTATTAAGCCGCCGAAGCCGCCTTTTTGCTGGCTTTCGCTTCGTTCGCCGGCTCCGCCTTTTCAGCAGGCAGCTCGACCTTCAGGTCGGCCGCCGCGCCGATATCCTTGCCGGATTTCGTCACTTCAGCCTGCAGGCCGTCGAGAACCGCTTCCGTCACCAGGTCGCAATACAGCTCGATCGCGCGCAGCGCGTCGTCGTTGCCCGGGATCACGTAATCGATGCCGTCCGGGTCCGCGTTCGTGTCGGCAATCGCGAAAACGGGAATGCCGAGCTTGTTGGCTTCCTTCACCGCGATGTCTTCCTTGGTGATGTCGATGATGAACAGCGCGTCAGGCTGGCCGCCCATCTCCTTAATCCCGCCGATCGACGACTCGAGTTTTTCTTTCTCGCGCGCCATCATCAGCAATTCTTTTTTCTTAAAGCCCTTGCCTTCGCCGGCCAGGATGCGGTCGACTTCGCGCAGGCGGTTGATCGAATTCGAAATCGTCTTCCAGTTGGTCAGCATGCCGCCGAGCCAGCGCTGGTTCACGTAGTACTGACCGCAACGCTTCGCCGCTTCAGCAACTTTATCCTGCGCCTGGCGCTTGGTCGCGACGAACAGGATACGGCCGCCATTGGCGACGATATCGCGGATCGCTTTCAAGGATGTTTCGAGCATCGGCGCTGTCTGTTGCAGGTCGATGATGTGAACGCCGTTACGAACGCCGAAAATATATTGGCGCATCTTGGGGTTCCAGCGGCGGGTGTGGTGTCCGAAGTGAACGCCCGCTTCGAGCAGCTGGCGCATGTTTACGTCTGGCATAGCCATTGTTTGGTTCCTTTTCCGGTTAAGCCTCTGCGGAAAATTGAGCGTATCTCTCTACTGTCATCCCCGCGGCCCTGCGTAGCTTCAGCGAAGCAGGGCTCAAACAGCGGGGATCCACAACTTCAGCCGCGCAAGCGGCTGTCCTTTAAAGAGACACACCGGATGGACCAATTAAAGCATCGGCCCTTTCCCGCATGTGTTTTTACAAAGTTGTGCGGTTTTTACTAATAAACCCGGCCTTTTGCAAGGTTTATTATTGCCAAAACCGCCACTTAATAGGAATAAATCCTTATATTAACCCCGTCCCCGGTAGGGCGGCACGCCCTGGTCGGGAATCCACGCATCTCCAGGCGCCGGGCCCGTCTGGTAAAAAACGTCGATCGGTATGCCGCCCCGCGGGTACCAGTACCCCCCGATCCGCAGCCATTTCGGCTCTATAGCCTCCACAATCCTTTTTGCAATCGACACCGTGCAATCTTCATGAAACGCGCCGTGATTACGAAACGACCCCAGAAAAAGCTTCAGCGACTTGCTTTCGATCAGCCAGTCACCAGGAATGTAATCAATAACCAAATGCGCAAAATCCGGCGCGCCCGTGATCGGACACAAGGACGTAAATTCCGGCGCGGCAAATCGCACATTATAAAGACTGTCCTTTTGCGGGTTCGGCACGCGCTCCAGCACCGCCTTGTCCGGCGATTCAGGCAGCGCGGTTTTTTCGCCAAGCTGTGTCAGGTTTTTATAAATATCGTTTCCCATGCCTTAGTCCTTTCTTAAACGCCGCGCATATTGCCCCAGAGCAGCACATGCAGCTGCGGCAACACCGTGACGGAAAACCATTGATCGGCGCCGACCTTTTCAACCAGCCAGCGCATGCGCGTCATGAGGCCGTCCATATCGACGGCCCCCTCACCCTGCCCGTCCGGCGGCGTATGATTGCCCGGCTGCAAATAAACCGGCAACGCCTTGTAACGCGCGGCAATCTCTTTCGCATACAGATAATCCGCATCATCGAACACGACAAATTTCAAAATCGCTTTGCTCCCCGCGTTCGACACGCATTTATCCAGCGCGCTTAAATCCGTTTCCATCTTGCTCGAAGGCGGCTTCGGACTCAAAATCAGCGTATCCAGCCCCGCAAACCACTCCTGCGCAATGCTCCCCTGCGTCTCCAGCGCGAATTCATAGCCCTTTGATTTCCCCAGCGCGATCAAAGGCCCCAGCGGCTGGATCGCCGGGTTGCCGCCCGACAGCGAAACGGTCAGCGGCTGCCCGCCGGAAAGCTCTTCCACCTTCGCCCATATCTCCTCGGCGCTCATCGGCTTCCATTCATCGCGGTACTGGCTCTTCACCGCGTGCAGCGTATCGCACCAGGCGCAGCGGTAATCGCACCCGCCCGTGCGCACGAACACCGTGGGCTTCCCGATCAACGCCCCCTCGCCCTGTATCGTCGGCCCGAAAATTTCGCTGACCCGGATCACGGCCTGTATTCCGCCCAGCTGCGCGGCGTCTCGCTGACGCGCACCGCCGCAACTTCCGCCCAATGCGCCTTGCACCAGTCATAAAAATGCTTCGCCAGCGATTCCGCCGACGTCCCGTCATCCCCCAGCACATCATTCAGGTGCCGGTGATCGAGCGTGTCATCGATATAGTTCTTGAGCGCATCCAGCTCGCGGTAATCCCGCACGAACCCCGCATAATTCAGCGTCTCCGACTGCAGCTCCACCTCGACCACGTAATTATGCCCGTGCATCCGCGCGCACGGATGATCCGCCGGCAGTTGCGGCAATATGTGCGACGCCGAAAAATGATATTGTTTCGCGATCCTGAACATTATTTCCTGCTCCCTGTTCGTTTTTCCTCGACCGCCCGGCTCCAGAAATTTTTATCCTCGTACGCCGTCGGATCTTCAACGCCCGCAATCGCAAACGCCTCGCGCCGCTCCACGCACGTGCCGCAGCGCCCGCAGTGAATCTCGTTGCCCTTGTAGCACGACCATGTCTGCGCAAAATCGACGCCCAGCCGCGCGCCCTCGGCCACGATCTCGGCCTTTGTGTTATTGATGAACGGCGTATAGAGCGAAATGTCGGAAATATCCTCGAGCGCATGCTTCTGCATCGTCTCGAACGCCTTCACGAACGGCGGGCGGCAATCCGGGTATATATAATGGTCGCCGCCGTGAAACGCCGCCGCGACCATATCCGCCTTCCGCGCCGACGCAATCCCGTAAGCGATCGAAAGCATGATCGCGTTGCGGTTGGGCACGACCGTGATCTTCATCGTCTGTTCCGCATAATGCCCGTCCGGCACCGCGATATCGTCCGTCAGGGCCGAACCCGATAAATGCGCGCCCACCTGCGAGATATCGATGACCGAATGCGCAACGCCCAGCGCCTCCGCGCACGCAGCCGCGCACACCAGCTCGCGCTTGTGCCGCTGGCCGTAATCGAAAGAGATCAATCCTGTAAGCTGCTTTTCCCGCGCGATTTTATGCGCGAGCGTGACGGAATCGAGCCCGCCGGAACAAATAACCAATGCCTTCATCGATCTATCCTTGTTTTGTTCGAACCGGGTAGGCTGCGACCGGTTGTGCGTCATGCACGCCGCTTTTATATAGTGTCCCCAAAAATTTGAAAAGCTTTTGATTGACAAAACTGCCCAAATATAGGAATATAATCTTTATATAGCGCCCGGACTCCATCCGCGGCGCTATTTTCATTCGCCCCCGTCATTGCGAGCAGCCTTTAGAGGCCACGAAGCAATCTATTTTTTTTAAGGATTTTCCATGACCATTAAACTCTCCAAACCCTTTGCCCCGAACAGCCACGTCGATGAATACGATGTCCGCCAGATTAAAAAAGCCCTCAACCGCCTCGGCTATTACCAACCGTACGAAAAAACCGGCATGACCGCCATTCCTGATAAAGAAATATTCGCTTCATTAAAATCATTTCAGAAAGACTATGGAATAAACGAAACTGGTGAAGCACGTCCCGATGATCAAACAATTAAAACATTAAGTAAGGAATCAAGCAAAACGCCAAAGGGCCACTATATCTGGCGTGCCGTTGAAGATAATAAATCCAGAAAAACACATGCAGGATATAATCGCTCCGTACGTTCATGGGCTGACCTCCCTCATCCCGGCCACGACGAAGATTGCCGTTGCTGGGCGCAATACATTTCCGACGATAAAATTCAAAAAGAAGAACTGCCCTCGCCAAAGATAGAAATACCCAAAATTCCTGGAACTAATATTCCTGATCGTGGAATTCCCGAACAAGGATGGCCCGGAAGCAGGCAGTACGATCCCTATAAGCCTAAAGTGGAAGGAGATGATCCATACTTTGTTATGCCCACCACACCAAAAGATAATACTATGGAAAAATACCCACCTAATAATTGGCCTGTAAAAAAAGAATGGGATTTATGATATAAAATCTCCATGCATATGATTTATAGATATTGCCCGCTTGTTTTATTGGGCTGTTTTTGCATAGCAAATCACGCCTATGCAATGAACTATAAGGTCCAGATTATACAAACTCATCCCGAACAGGCTTCAGGCAGTACTACCTGCACTGAAGAAAACAAAATATGTTTCCTTACGCTGCTGCAAAATCCTGATGAAACAATGCCCCGCTATATAGACATAGCAATAAAATTCTCAGGAAAAACAATTTACTTTCAGTTCATGCAAGACCGAAAATATTTATCGACCGCCGAAACATGGAGAGAAAATTTTCAACTTAATCTCGATAAAAACCGTCACTCAACCGGAAATGTTTCGTTATTCATTCCACACAGTGAAGAAAATCCGAATTCAATGCTGATCAATCCCGTCATTTTGGTCTCGAATATGAAAGTCGCCGATCTGGAAATTTCTGTTCAGCCCGAATAATTAAAACAGGCCGCCCCCCTCAAAACGACCAAACGAACTGATAAGAGGGTAGCCCACCCCTCCCCCTGAAAGCGCCGTAGTGAAACGGATTTAATCTTTGCAAACAGGCGCTTACAAAACCTAGGCCTCCAATATCTCCGCCACCCCCGGCTCGCCGCGGATAATATTCCGCGCCTGCTGGCTGAGCGACCACCGCCCCGGCAGCCTGATCGCCGCCCGCCGCCCGTTCTCGATATCGAGATACAGCGTCACCTCCGAGTGCCCCTTGCCCTCGATGTCGAGGAATTCCCTGATCTTCTTCGCCGCCTGCGGGGTCTTGAGGAAAATGCGGATCTCGCGGATCTTGCCCTCGAGCGCCTGGTCGAGCGGCTCGATGCGCTCGGCGGTAAATCTCGTCTGATCCTCGCGCTGCTCCGCGCTCACCCGCAGCAGCACCGCCCGCCCCGGCTCCAGGAATTCACGGCTGACCGCCAGCAATTCCGAAAACAGCGTCACCTCGTAAATCCCGGTCGGGTCCGAGAGCTGCAGGAACGCGTACTTGCTCCCCTTCTGCGAAACCTTCTCCTGTTTTTTCAGGATCACCCCGGCCATCTGGTCACTGCCCGCCGATTTATGCGCCAGGTCCGCCTCGACACGCGCCAGCGTGTTGATTTTCAGATTTTCAAATTGCTTCTGCCGGCTGTCGAGCGGGTGCGCCGAGAGGTAAAACCCGACCGCGCCGAATTCCTTTTCGAGCTTCTCGAGCGGGTTCCAGTCCTTCGTCTTGGGAAGCTCCGGCATGCCGAGACCGTTTCCGCCGCCCTCGCCGAACAAACTCACCTGCCCCGAATTTCTCTCTTCCGCGAGGCTCTGCGCGTGCCGCAGCAGCAATTCCGCCGACGCCGCCATCTGCGCCCGGTTCGGGTTGAGAGATTCAAATCCCCCCGCCGCCGAAAGCTGCTCGAACTGCCGCTTGTTCAATAATTTCGGATCGATCCGGGAAATAAAATCCTCGACCGATTTAAACAAACCATTCGCCTCGCGCTCCCTAACAATTCCCTCCATCGCGCCCGCGCCGACATTCTTCAACGCCGCGAGCGCGTAGCGGATCGACTCGCCTTCAACCTTGAACTCCACATTCGAGGAGTTGATATCAGGCTGAAGCGATTTCACGCCCATTCTATCAAGGTCCTGCTTGAACACGCTCAGCTTGTCCGTGTTGCCCATATCGAGCGTCATCGACGCGGCCATGAATTCCAGCGGGTAATTACTCTTCAGCCATGCGGTCCAATAGGCGATCAACGCGTACGCCGCCGCGTGCGACTTGTTGAAACCGTAACCGGCGAATTTGTCGATCTGGTCGAAGATATAATCCGCGCGCTCTTCCGGAACGCCGTTATGCTCCTTCGCGCCCTTGATGAACTGGTCGCGCTGCGCGTCCATTTCCTTCTTGATCTTCTTACCCATCGCGCGGCGAAGCAAGTCTGCGCCGCCGAGCGTATAGCCCGCCAGCACCTGCGCGGCCTGCATCACCTGCTCCTGGTAGATCATGATGCCGTAAGTTTCCTCGAGGTAAGGCTGGAGCTTCGGATGCAGGTAATCCGGCGCCTCGCGCTTCTCCTTCACCGAGATATATTTCGGGATGTTGTCCATCGGGCCGGGACGATAAAGCGAGACGAGCGCGATGATATCCTCGAACCGGTTCGGCTTGACCTTGCGCAGCACGTCGCGCATGCCCGAACTTTCCAGCTGGAACACGCCGACCGTATTGCCGCTGGCCATCAGTTTATAGGTTTTCTCGTCATCCAGCGGGATCTGCAACGGGTCGATCGTCTTTTCCTTCGCCGCGATCATGTCCAGCGTCTTCTGGATCACCGTCATCGTCTTGAGGCCGAGGAAGTCGAACTTGATCAATCCCGCCTGCTCGACATATTTCATGTTGAACTGCGTCACCGGCATCGTCGAGCGCGGATCGCGGTACATCGGCAACAACTGGTGCAGCGGCCGCTCGCCGATCACGACGCCCGCCGCGTGCGTCGAGGCATGGCGGTATAAACCCTCAAGCTGTAACGCGATCGTGATCAGCTTGTTCGTCGTGTCGTCGCTGTCGCGTACCTTGCGGAGCTCCTCGTCCGCCGCCAGCGCCTCGGCCAGCGTCACCGGGTTCGCCGGGTTGTTGGGGATCAGCTTGGCAATCCGGTCCACCTGCCCGTACGGCATCTGCAGAACGCGTCCCACATCGCGCACCACGGCGCGGGCCTGCAATTTTCCGAACGTGATGATCTGCGCGACCTGGTCGTAACCATATTTCTCCTGCACATAGCGGATGACCTCGTCGCGCCGCTCCTGGCAGAAATCGATGTCGAAATCGGGCATGGAAACACGTTCCGGGTTCAGGAAGCGCTCGAACAGAAGACCCAATGCCAAGGGATCAAGGTCGGTGATACGCAGCGACCACGCAACGACCGAGCCCGCGCCCGATCCGCGCCCCGGCCCGACCGGGATATTATGACCCTTCGCCCAGCGGATAAAATCCGAAACGATCAGGAAATAGCCGGGATAACCCATGCCTTTAATAACGTCGAGCTCGAACTTCAGACGCTCGCGATATGGCTTGTCATCGCCCGTAACAAAATTTTTCAGTCGCCATTCAAGGCCTTCTTTCGCCTGCGCGGTCAGTTCTTCGAACTCGCTTCGGCCGCCCTCGGTTTCAAACGCCGGAAGGATTGGACTAATTGCCTGCAGCAGGAAAGAACAACGCTGCGCGATCACGACAGTATTATTGATTGCCTCCGGCACATCCTTGAACAGCTCGATCATCTCGTCGGCGGATTTGAAATAATGCTCAGGCGTGACCTTGCGGCGGTTTTCTTCGGTGACATAGCGCCCGTCGGCGATACACAGCAGCGCATCATGCGCCTCGTAAATGTCCGGCTCGCTGAAATAGCAATCGTTGGTCGCGACAAGCGGGATGTTGTGCTTGTAAGCAAGTTCGATCAGCCCGCCCTCGCTCTGGTCTTCCTCGGCCCAGCCATGGCGCTGCAACTCTATATAGAGTCTGTCGCCAAAAATTTCCTTGAGTTCGAGGATTTCAGCCTCGGCCTTTTCCTTCTGGCCATGAACAATAAATTGCGCCGCCGCGCCTTTCGCGCCCCCCGTCAGGCAGATAAGCCCGGCATTGTGGGCACGCAGCTTGTCCCGCTCGAGATGGACATTCGCCTGCGGATCACCTTGCAGATAGGCATCGCTCATCAGCAGGCAGAGATTGCGGTACCCTTCTTCCGTCTGAACAAGAAAGACAAGCTGGTGCCCTTCGTTCCCCACCGTCATCTGCGTGCCGATGATCGGCTGGATGCCGTTCTTCTGCGCCTCCATGGCGAACTCAAGAGCGCCGAACAGATTGTTCGTATCCGTCACCGCGACGGCGGGCATCCCCTCCTTCACGCACAGTTTCACGAGGTCTTTGGTTTGAATCGCCCCTTCCGCCAGCGAATAGGCGGAATGCGTGTGAAGATGGACAAAAGACTCAGGCATAAAGGAATTATAAAGGGCGGCTGGCGAAAACGGAACGGCCTAAAAAGGCACGATTTTCCCGGCTTTAAGCTGCAAAACCCGGTCCATCTGGTCGGCCAGGGCAAGGTTATGCGTGGCCACCAGCGCGCCGATGCCGCGCTGGCGCACCTGCTGCAGAAGCATTTCGAACACTTCCGCCGAGGTTTCGGGGTCGAGATTTCCGGTCGGCTCGTCGGCAAAAAGCAGCTTCGGATCGTTGGCCAGGGCCCGGGCGATCGCCACGCGCTGCTGCTCGCCGCCCGAAAGCAGGCCGGGACGATGCGAGAGACGGTCGCCGAGCTTAAGACCGATCAGAATATCTTCTGCCCGATCCCGCGCTTCGGTTTCATTTTTACCCGCGATGATCTGCGGCAGCGCGACATTCTCAAGCGCCGAAAATTCCGGCAGCAAATAATGGAACTGGTAAACGAAACCGATGAAATCGCGGCGCAGGCGCGTGCGTTCGGAATCAGAGAGCTTTTGCACCGGCTTGTTGTTGATGCGGATGCTTCCCGCCGTCGGCTTGTCGAGCAGGCCAATCAGTTGCAGCAACGTCGATTTGCCCGCGCCGCTCTGGCCGACGAGCGCGACAATTTCGCCGCCCTCGAGCTTCAGGCTAAGGCCCTTGAAAATCGTCAACTGGCGGCCACCCTGTACGAAGGTTTTTTCCAGCCCTTCGACCTTGAGCAACGTGTTCGCCTCGAGCGGATCGTTGGACGGCGCGTTGAATGCCTTGACCTTACTCATAACGCAGCGCCTCGACAGGGTCTAAGCGCGCCGCGCGCCAGGCCGGGTAAATCGTCGCCAGGATCGAAAGACCGAACGCCATGATGATGATGCTCAGCACTTCCATCCAGTCGATCTCGGCGGGAATTTCGGAGAGGAAACGGATTTCGGCTTCCCACAAATGCCAGCCCGTCATGCCTTCGAGGCCGCGGCGGATGGAATCGATATTAAGCGCAAAGGCAATGCCCAGCAGCGAACCGAACAACGTTCCCGCAATGCCGATGCTCGCGCCCGTCAGCATAAAGATTCTCATCATATTGCCGCGCGTCGCGCCCATCGTGCGCATGATGGCGATATCATGACCCTTGTCCTTCACCAGCATGATCATCGAGGAAATGATATTGAATGCCGCGACGATAATAATCATGGTCAGAATAAGGAACATGACATTGCGCTCGGTCTGCAGCGCGTCATAAAAATTCTTGTTCATATCACGCCAGTCATAAACGCCGGCCGCGCCCTCGATCGCAACCGAAACCGCGTTACGCGCTTCATCCAGCCTGTCGGGGTTTTTGAGGAAAATCTCCAGCCCCGTAACGGCGTTCGGCAACTGGAAGAATGTCTGCGCGGCCTCCAGCGGCATGAAAATGAATCCGCTGTTATATTCATACATCTCGACGTCGAAAATAACGGCGATTTCATAGTTGCGCTGGCGCGGCATGGACCCGAAGGGCGTCGACTTCACCTGCGGCGAAGTGATCGTGACGCTGTCGCCGGGTTTAAGCTTGAATTTTTGCGCCAGCACGCTGCCGATCGCGATGCGGTTTTCCGTGAAATTCTCGAGGTCCCCGGCCTTGATGGAATCGCGCAAGATCGGGCGATTTGCAAAATCTTTCCACGCAATGCCGCGGACCATGACGCCGGTCGAGCTGCCGCCTTTCGACACAAGCCCTTGGCTCTCGATGATCGGCGTTACATCCTCGATGCCGTTTACCGGGCGGATTTTCGACGCAAGATAATCGTAATCATCCAGCGGACCTTGCAAAGAATAGACATTCATATGGCCGTTCAGACCGAGAATGCGCCCGAACAGTTCCTGGCGGAAACCGTTCATTACCGACATCACGATAATCAGGGTTGCAACGCCGAGTATGATGCCGGTGAACGAAAACCCCGCGATAACGGAAACAAACCCTTCGGCCTTCTTGGACCGGAGATAACGCCACGCCACCAAACGCTCGAACGGGGAAAACATCTAATACGCCTTCCCGACAATCACGGTTTTCCCGCCATCCGCCAGCGGCATGCAGCGGGCAGTCAGGGAGTGTTCGCCTTTGATTTTTTCGAATGACGGGTCTTTCAGCAGTTTAGTGTCGAAACGGACAAAGCCGAACTTGTTGGCCTTATAGAATTCCTCGGCCTCTTTCAGGCTGCCGACATCGGTGATACTGCCATCGCGCATGGCCCTGGCTTTTTCGAAGATATTTTTATGCATATCATCCAGAACAGCTTGAACGGAGTTCACGAATTCATCGATGGAAACCGTTTTCTTGGAATCCTTGCCGATGTCGCGGCGGACATAGGTCAAAGTGCCTTCATCCATTTCCCGCCCGCCGATTTCAACGCGGATCGGCACGCCGCGCTTGATCGCCGACCACATCTTGTTCGGCGTGCGTTCGTCAGTGTCGTCGACATGAACCCGGATGCCTTTTTCCTTCAGCCGCGCGCGCAGTTTATGCGCATAGTCGATCAGCGCCGCCGAATTGCTGTCGTCACGAACGATAGGAATCACAACCACATGATGCGGCGCGATACGCGGCGGCATGATCATGCCGTCATCATCGCCATGCGCCATGATGATCCCGCCGATCAGGCGCGTCGAAATGCCCCATGATGTGGTGTGAGCAAACTGCTCGCTGCCGTCGCGGCCCTGGAACTTGATGCCGATGGATTTCGCGAAATTCTGGCCGAGATCATGCGACGTGCCAGCCTGCAGCGCCTTGCCGTCCTGCATCATCGCCTCGATAGCGTAGGTCATGATCGCGCCGGGGAAACGCTCATCCGCCGTCTTCTCGCCCTTGATGACGGGCAGGGCCAGCGTGTTTTGGGCGAAATCCTCATAGGCATCCAGCATCTTCAGCACATCCTCGCGCGCGCCTTCCGCCGTTTCAAAAGCGTTATGCCCTTCCTGCCATAAAAATTCCGACGTGCGCAGGAACATCCGCGTGCGCATTTCCCAGCGCATCACGTTGCACCACTGGTTCAGTTTCAGCGGCAGGTCGCGGTACGACTGAACCCACCGCGCCATGGCATCGCCAATGATTGTCTCCGACGTCGGGCGGATAACGAATGGCTCTTCCAGCTTCGCCGCCGGCGCGGGCTGCAGCTTGCCGTTCGGCCCGGCCTCCAGCCTGTGATGCGTCACCACCGCGCATTCCTTGGCGAACCCTTCGACATGCTGGGCCTCGCGGCTGATAAACTCTAAAGGAATAAGCAGCGGGAAATAAGCGTTCTGGACGCCGAGCTCCTTGATCATGCCGTCGAACACGCGCTGCATGTTCTCCCACACGGCATAGCCGTAGGGCTTGATGATCATGCAACCGCGCACGGGCGAATTCTCGGCGAAATCAGCGGCTTTTACGACCTGCTGGTACCATTCGGGGAAATCGTCGGCGCGCGTCGGCGTGATGGCGGTTTTGGGCTTGCTCATGTCCATGTTTTTAAGGGATTGGGCAATGCCTGTCCATGGGGCTTTGCCAGAAAAACCAATCGGCTAAACCATTTCTGGCTTAGCCGATCTGAAAGATTTAAGCGCCGAAGCTACTGAACCACGCGGTCCCTTGCATTGATCGGCTCAAAGGGCGGCGGCGGCGGCAACTTACCGAGCGGCTCCTGGCCACGGGGTTCCTGGCCACCGGCTGCCGGGGCGACTTCGTTCAGACTCGCGGGATTATTGGACTGAATTGCGGCAGGCTGTTGCTGCTGAAAGTTCTGCATGGCGGCCTGGCGCTCGGGCGAACCGGGCGGATAGGACGAAGGATGACGCAGCTGCGCATCGACCTGCTGGCGGATCGGCTGGGCAGACGAGGCCGGCGGGGCATAGGCATTGTTCTGCGGCGTCGCCGGCTGGCGCAGCGCGCACAGGTTCTGCGCCTGCTGGGTCACATCCTGCTCGTTATACTTAACGCGGCCATCGCCATAAACCTTGAGAACGGCCACCGTCGGCTTGATCTCGGTTCCTGCCGGGGCGTTCACGTTCAAATTATGCAGGAGGTTCATTTCCACAGGAATTTCAACGGCATCAAAGTTATTTCTAAGAACTTTGTTGACGTCACCCGGAACAACCGGCTTGCCGTGCACATCCACGCCCGGCGTGTAGTTCACCGACGGGTCAGCCTGATACTGCGGCAGCATCTGGCACAGCGTGCGGGTCGAGACATCCTCGGCGTGGGCCGGGACGGCAATGAGTATAAGTGCTACAAAAATAAAGCGTTTCATCGTGTATCCTCTTCAACCATCTGCTTTGAAATAGCCCTGTAATCAATCAGGTTCGCCTGTATCAGGCCGTAGACCAATAGCCAGACCAATAAAGAAATTCCCGTAGTTATCAAAAATTTCTTCTTGATGTTGGGGTTAACCGGCGCCCCCGATCCAGTTTCCATATCAGTTCTTATGCCCCAAGGCAAGACACAAAATATGACAAGCCACCAGATCAGGAAATATATGGCGAGGCCAGTCAGCAGATCCATTGGTTAAATCCTTAATACATGGACGGTAGTTTTGGGCTTGAAGCCGAGCGTATGGACGAAAAAGCGCCTGATGCCGATACGAAGCTCCTCCTCCACGAAATGGTCGTTGCCGAGATCCTCATCCGTCATATCCTCAAGGATATCCAGGATCTCGTTATAGAGACTGTCCTCGATGCTCTTCTCGCCGCTGAGTTGCTGGTCGATCAGGCCGACCGTGTCGAGCTTCGGCTCGCCTTTCAGAACGCCCTTCGCATCCAGCACGATGCTGAGATGCACCGCGCCCGTATACTGAAGCTTGCGCCGGTCGCTGATCGACCCATGATCAGCAGAAATAATGCGCTTCTGGTCGACGGCCAGCAACCCGGTCGTAATGTGGTCGACAACAACGGGACGTCCCGGCGCGAGTTTTATAATTGTGCCGTTCGAGGGCACAATGACATTCTGAATTTGACACTGGCGCGCGAACGCCGCGTGTGCTTCGAGCTGCACGCGCTCGCCATGTACCGGGATCACCGTCTGCGGCATCACCCATTGATACATCTCGGCGATTTCATCCCGGCACGGGTGACCGGAAACATGGATGATGCTATCGGTATCGGACGGGGTGATGATATGGACGCCCGCCCCGCTCAGATTATTTTTGACATCATTCACGGCTCGTTCATTGCCCGGAATGGACCGCGCGGAAAAAATAACCGTGTCGCCGCGATGAAGCGCAAATGACTGGTGCTCGCCGCGCGCCAGCCTTGCGAGAGCCGAACGGAATTCGCCCTGCGAACCCGTGACGATCATCACCAGCTCCGACGGCGGCACATCCTCGAATTCATCTTCGCTCAAAAAATGAGGTACATCGCGCAGATAACCGCACTCCATCGCCGCATCGATCATTTTATGAAGCGAACGCCCGACTACCGCCACGCGCCGGCCGCATTTCTGCGCCGCGCGGACGATGCTGATGATGCGCCCGACATTGGAGGAGAAAATCGTGACCGCTACCCGGCCTTTGCATTTTTGGAACTCCGCTTCGAGGCCCTTTTCGACTTCGCTTTCGGAACCCGCGCGGCCCGGCACCTCGGCATTGGTTGAATCGCCGACATAGGCGATGATGTTTTTCTGCCCGGCCTTTTTGAAATCATTTTCGTCGATGCGCTGACCGACAACAGGCTTGGGATCGAGATTCCAGTCGCCGCTATGCAAGACATTCCCCTCCGGCGTTTCGATCAGCAGCGAACACGTATCCGGCACGGAATGTGAAACAGGAATAAAGGTTAGCCCGAACGGGCCGAGATCGACTTCCTCATTCGGCTTCACAACATGAACAGGCACGTTTTTCACGCCCTGGTCGTTCAATTTCCCGCGCAGGACGGCGCCGGTGAACCTCGTTGTGTAAACCGGGCATTGCAGGCGCTTCCAGAGATACGCCACCGCGCCGATATGATCCTCGTGCGCATGCGTGATCACCAGCCCCGCAATCTTCTCGCGGTTCTGCTCGAGAAATTCGGGGTCCGGCAAAACCAGGTCGATGCCCGGAAACCGCTCATCCGCAAAACCGATCCCGCAATCCACGACCAGAAATTTCCCGCCGGAAATATAGACGTTCATATTGACGCCGAATTGCTCGCTGCCGCCAAGTGGCAGGAAATACAGCGAATCCCTTTCGAATTGCGGCTTGTGAAGAAGTTTTTTCTGCGGCTTATTTTTCAAAATTATTTTTTCCGTTTTTTATGGTGCTGATAAATGCGGAGCAGCCCTTTCAGGGTCAACTCGTCATCAACAGCCTGAATTATTTTGGTATGCGGCTCGAACAGCGGCGCGAGCCCGCCGGTGGCGATGACAAAAGGCTTGGCGCCTATTTCCTTCGAAATATTGGCGACAATACCTTCAATCAAACCCAGATAGCCGAAGAAAATGCCGGACTGAATCGCGGAGACAGTGCTTTTCCCGATCACAGAGCGGGGCCTCTTGACGTTCACTCTCGGCAATTTTGCAGCGGCGCGGTGCAGCGCCTCGACCGAAAGATTGATCCCCGGCGCGATCGCGCCCCCGGCATAACGTCCCTTAGCGTCGATCACATCGAAAGTCGTCGCCGTGCCGAAATCGATAACGATGGCAGGCACCTTGTAAAATTCCTTGATCGCCAGCGCGTTCACGAGCCTGTCGGCGCCGACCTCTTCCGGCCTGTCGAGATCGATTTTAAGAGGAACATCCTGATATCCGACCAATAGCGGCTTCTTCTTCAGGTATTTTTTGCAGAATTTCTTGATGTGAAAATCGGCTTCCGGCACCACGGAACTGACGATGACATCGCTGAGTTTTTTCCAGTCCAGCCCTTCCAGCGAAAATACGCTCTGCAGGAACGCCGCGTATTCATCGGCGCTGCGCGTCGCGATACTCTGGCAACGCCAGTGCGCCAGCAATTTCTCGCCGCTGTAAACCGCAAAAACCGTATTCGTATTGCCTATATCGATAGCCAGTAACATCATGACGGTCAGTTTATAAGGTAAACCTCGCCCGCCGTCACCTTTTTCTGCCGGAGGTCGCGGTCATGGAGCAAAAGATTACCGTCATCGTCGATGCCGTAGAACAGCCCCGTTTCAACCTGCGGACCTATGCGGATACGCAAATTCGTGCCCTTTTTATGGGCTAGGTCCAACCACCTCTGCTTGATGTCGGCGAAGCCTTTCCGGTTCCATAAATTATAGATTTTATTGAGGTTTTTCAGAAATTCGTCCCGGAATTTATCGACCTTGATCGGCTTCTTGGCATAAGAGTTCAGCGCCGCGCCGATCTGCGGCGGCGCGCTGGCGAGGTTTACCCCCACCCCGGCCACGGCATATCTGATCGTCCCGCCGTCCGAAAGCGCCGTTTCGATCAAAATCCCGGCGCATTTCTGGTCGCCGATCTGAATATCATTGGGCCATTTCAGCATGAGAACGTCCGGATCTTTCAGCTGCGCGCGGATCGTATCCGCCAGCGCGACCGCGATCAAAATCGAGAGCTGGCCGATATGCCGCGCCTGGCAAGTTGGCCGCAGCAACGCCGAAAGATAGAGATTGCCCTTCTCGGAAATCCAGCCGCGCCCGTGCCGCCCGCGCCCGCCTGTCTGCTCCAGCGCCTGCACGACCTTGCCTTCCGGCTGGCCAAGCTCGGCAAGACCTTTGACGATATCCTGCGTGCTGTGAACGCTGTCGTACGTTTCGATGGCCCAGGCAAGCGCCAAGATATCACCCGGCGAACAAGGCGCCCGCCGCGTTTTTGGCGATGACAATCGCCAGCGAAGGCCTGAGGACGAAGCCGAGAACAAAAACAACCGACAACGTCAGCACGGCCCGGCGCGCGAACGGGAGCGCGCCGTCGAACGCGGGCGCCGGCGTATCGAAGAACATCACCTTGATGATACGGAGGTAATAATAAGCCGCGACAACGGACGTCACCACGCCGAGAACGGCGAGAACATACATCTGCGCATCCACCGCCGCCTGGAAAATCACCAGCTTGCCGAAGAACCCGGCCATGGGCGGAATGCCGCTCATCGAGAACATCAAAATCGCCATCGTATAGGCCAGCATCGGCTGCGTCTGCGACAAGCCTGCAAGGTCGCTGATATTCTCAACCGCCTTGCCGTTCCGGCGCATGCTCAGCACCACGGCAAACACACCCGACGTCATGATGAGATAAATCAAAAGATAGAGCACAACCGCGCCCGCGCCCGTGCTGCTCACCGCCGCGATGCCGATCAACGCGTAACCCATATTGCCGATGGAACTATAAGCCAACAGGCGCTTGATATTTTCCTGCACGATCGCGGCGAATGCGCCGACCATCATCGACGCCGCCGAGAGAAACCAGACGATCTGGTCCCACTGCCCGGAAACCGGGGCAAAGGGCTCGAACAGCAGGCGCATGATCAATCCCATCGCGGCAATCTTCGGCACGATGGCGAAAAACGCCGTCACCGATGTCGGCGCGCCCTGATAAACATCCGGCGTCCACATATGAAACGGCACGGCGGAAATCTTGAAGGCGAGACCGGCCAGCAGGAAGACGAGGCCGAACGTAATGCCGACCGGGATGCTCTGCATCGGCAACAACGTCGCCGACAGCGTGCCGTAATCGAGCGTGCCCGTATAACCGTAGATCAGCGAAATGCCGAACAGGATCATCCCCGAGGACAGCGCGCCGAGCGAGAAATACTTAACCCCCGCCTCCGCCGATTGCAGCGAGCCGCGCCGGAACGCCGCCAGCACATAAAGGCTAAGCGATTGCAGCTCCAGCGCCATATAAAGGGCCAGCAGGTTATTCGCCGAAACCATCAACATCATGCCGATGCCCGCGAATGTCATGAGAACGGGATATTCAAAGCGGCTGACGCCCTCGTCATCAAGGTATTTCACCGATAGCGCCGCCGAGGCCAGAAGCCCAAGCAGGATAATAAGCTTCATGAACCCGGCAAAATTATCGAACTTGAACATGCCGTTCAATACAATCGCATCGCCCCAGCTCACGCCCATCAAAATCAGGGCCGCCGCGACATAAGTCGCCGCGCTCGCCCAGAAAATGAAATGGGTCGAATGATTGCCGCGCCACACGCCGATAATCAGGTGCGCCATGCCGGTGACGGCAAGGAACAATTCCGGGAACAGCGGGACAAGATCGAAAGCCATCATTCGGCGCTCTCCTCTTTTTTGCCTTCGACATCAACCGTCATTTCAAGCTCGATCTTCACATGCTTCTGATAATCGGCCACGAGTTTGTCGACCGACGGACCGATGCGGTCCATGACCGTGTTCGGAAACACGCCGAGCCAGAGCACCAGCGCCGCAATCGGGAACAGCAACCCGATCTCGCGCTTGTTCATGTCGGGCATTTCAATCGCATCCTGATTCACGGGCGGGCCGAGCACAACGCGGCGGTATAGAAGCAGCATATAGGCCGCGCCGAGAACAAGCCCCGTCGAGGCGAACAACGTCGCCAGCGTATTGATCTGGAATGCACCCATCAATGTCAGGAATTCACCGATGAAGCCGCTGGTGCCCGGCAGGCCGACCGACCCCAGCATGAACACCATCATGATAAAGGCATAAACCGGCATGTTGCCGACGATACCGCCATAGCGCGAAATATCGCGCGTATGCAGGCGGTCGTAAACCACACCGACGCAAAGAAACAGCGCGCCGGAGATCAAGGCATGGCTGATCATCTGGAAGATGCCGCCCTCGATCCCCTGCACCGTGCCCGTGAAAACGCCGATCGTCACATAACCCATATGCGCGACCGAGGAATAAGCCACGAGCTTCTTCATGTCTTCCTGCACCAGCGCGACGAGCGAGGTGTATATAATCGCGATAACACCGAGCCAGAGCATATAAGGACCGAAAAACGCGCTGGCATCCGGCATGATCGGCAGCGAGAACCGCAGGAAACCGTAGCCGCCCATTTTCAGCAATACGCCCGCGAGGATGACCGAACCCGCCGTCGGCGCCTCGACGTGCGCATCCGGCAGCCATGTATGCACCGGCCACATCGGCAGCTTGACGGCGAAGCTCGCGAAAAACGCCAGCCACAACCAGATCTGCAGCGACGGCGCGACCGGGTTCGCCATCAGCGTCGGGATATCGGTGGAGCCTGTCTTGGCAAACAGCACCAGCAGCGCAATCAGCATCAGCACCGAGCCAAGCAGCGTATAGAGAAAAAATTTATACGACGCGTAAACCCGGCGCGGCCCGCCCCATACGCCGATGATAATGAACATCGGGATCAGCACGCCTTCGAAGAACACATAGAAAAGAATGCTGTTCAGCGCGCAGAACGTGCCGATCATGAAACATTCCAGCACCAGGAACGCGACCATATATTCGCGCACGCGCTTTTCGATGCTTTCCCATGCGGAGATAATGCAAACAGGCGTCAGGAAAGCCGAGAGCAGCACAAAGAACATCGAAATTCCGTCGACGCCCATGTGATAGCCGATACCCAGCGGGCGCAGCCATTCGCCCTTCTCGACGAACTGGAAATCCGCCGTCGAGCCGTCGAAATTCAGGTACATGTAAACGGCGAACGCCAATGTAAACAACGAGGTGTAAAGCGCCGCATACCGGCTGTTCCGCGCGACGTCTTGTTCCTCGCCGCGCAGCAGCAAAATGATCAGCACGCCGACCAGCGGCAGGAACGTCATGATGGAAAGAATGGGCAACCCGGTCATTTATCCTCCCTGCCCTGCGCGGAACACGAACCACGACAGCAGTGAAATTACAGCGATCATCATCACGAATGCATATTGGTAGATAAAGCCGGTCTGGAAACGGCTGAAAAGTTTGGCCGTCGCGCCGGACGCAGTGGCGCCGCCATCCGGGCCGAAACGGTCGATAATCTTGCGGTCCGCTTTGGTGAATATGCGTCCTAGGCCGAAAGCCCGGCGCACGAACAGGAAGTCGTAAATCTCGTCGAAATACCATTTGTTGAAGCTGAGCGCATGCAGCGCGGGCACGGCGCGGCGTATCTTATCCGGCACGCCCGGACCGGTCATGTAAATGAGATACGCCATAATGATCCCAAGCAAACCCACCGCAAGCGGCGAGAACTTGACCCACTTCGGCGCATGGTGCGCAGCCTGGAGTGAATCGTTTTCATCGAGAACCAGAATGCTGTCGCCCCAGAAGGACTGGCGCGCCCAGACGGTATCCTCTCCGCCGGATTCATGCGGAACAACTTCCGGCTGATGATGACCGGCCTCTTCATGTCCCGCGCTCATTTCACCATGCGCCGCGGCCTTCTCGCCGCCGACGAAAGGCTCGTAGAAAAACGCGCCCGAAAACACCGCGCCCATTGCGAGAATGAAAAGAGGAACCAGCATGACGCTCGGCGATTCATGAACATGGTCCATCACCTCTTCCGAAGAACGCGGCTTGCCGTGGAAGGTCATGATGATCAGGCGCCAGCTGTAGAACGAGGTCATGAACACGGCTGCCAGCGACATCCAGAAGGCAAGTTGGCCGCTCCAGTTGCTCGAAGCATAAGCCGCTTCCATCACGATGTCCTTGGAATAGAAACCTGCAAAGGGCGGAATCCCCGCCAGCGCCAGCGCGCCTGTCCACATCATGATGTAGGTAAACGGGATTTTCTTCCACAGCCCGCCCATCTTGCGCATGTCCTGCTCGTCCGACAGCGCGTGAATGACGGAACCGGCGCTCAGAAACAACAGCGCCTTGAAAAATGCGTGCGTCATCAGGTGGAAAATCGCCGCGCTATAGGCCGAAACGCCGAGCGCGAAGAACATATAACCAAGCTGCGACATCGTTGAATAGGCGATCACGCGCTTGATGTCGAACTGCGTCATGCCGATTGTTGCGGCAATAAAGGCCGTGGCCGTGCCGACAAGCGTGATCATGACGCGGATTTCCGGCGCATATTCGAACAGCGGCGACAGGCGCGCCAGCAGAAACACACCCGCCGTCACCATCGTCGCCGCGTGGATGAGCGCCGAAACCGGCGTCGGGCCTTCCATCGCGTCCGGCAGCCATGTATGGAGCAAAATCTGCGCCGACTTACCCATCGAGCCGATGAACAGCAGTAAGCAGATCGCCGTCATCGCATGCAGATGCTGGCCGAACAGAACGAAATCCGTATCCGCGTATTTGCTTGCCTCGGCGAAAATCACGTCGAAATTGATCGAGCCGAACACCGCAAAGCATCCCATCATTCCAAGCGCCAGCGTCAGGTCGCCGACGCGGTTAACGACGAACGCCTTCTGCGCCGCCGCGTTCGCGGAGTGCTTGTGATGCCAGAATCCGATCAGAAGATACGACGCGAGGCCCACGCCCTCCCAGCCGAAGAAAAGCTGCAGCAGATTGTCAGCCGTCACCAGCATCAACATCGCGAACGTAAACAGGTTCAGGTACGACATGAAACGGATCTGGTGATCGTCATGGCTCATATAGCCGACGGAATAAACATGCACACAGGTCGAAACGATATTGATGACGCACATCATCACAACTGTCAGCTGGTCGATGCGCAGCGCCCAGTTCACCGACAATTCGCCCGATGTCAGCCAGTTGGCGAGAACGGTCGTATAAGGCGCGTGCTGCAGGTTGACGGCATAAAACAGGTAAATCGACGCAGCGGCGGCGGCGAACATCGCGCCGCAGGTGATGACGATCGACGGCCACTTGCCCATCTTCGTTCCGAAGATGCCGGTGATAATGAAGCCGATAAGCGGGGCGAATACGGCGATAAATTCCATGCGCTAGCCCTTCATATCCGAAATGTCTTCCACGGCGATCGAGCCTTTCATGCGGAAAAATGTGACAAGAATGGCGAGGCCGATGGCCGCCTCGGCAGCGGCAACGGTCAGGATGAACATGGTAAAGACCTGTCCCGCCAGATCGCCCAGGAAAGACGAGAATGCGACGAAATTGATATTCACCGCCAGCAGCATCAGCTCGATCGACATCAGAATAATGATCATGTTCTTGCGGTTCAGGAAAATGCCGAACACGCCGATGGTGAATAATATCGCGGCTAGGGTCAGGTAATGTTCAAGACCTATCGTCATGCGCCGGACCCCGTCTGCACTTTCCTGATTTCAAGGACGTCCGAGGCCTTGCGTGCCTGCTGATCCGCGACCGATTGCTTGCGCACGCCGGGACGCGAACGGTGAGTCAGGACGATTGCGCCGATCATCGCAACGAACAAAATCAAGCCCGCCAGCTGGAACGGGAAGATATAATCCGTATACAGGACATTCCCCAGCGCCTCGGTGTTCGTCAGCCCCTCGAATTTCTCGACCGGCGCCGCGCGGTTATCGAGCGTTTCCGGCGCAAACCCCCACACCGAATAAACAAGGATAAGCTCGCTGAGCAATATCGCGCCGATGACAAGCCCGATCGGCACATATTGCATCGCGCCCTTGCGCAGATCGGCAAAACTGACATCCAGCATCATGACGACGAACAGGAACAGCACCGCCACCGCGCCGACATAGACGATCACCAAAATCATCGCGATGAATTCCGCGCCCAGCAGCACGAACAAACCCGCCGCGTTAAAAAACCCGAGAATAAGGAAAAGTACGGAATGAACGGGATTCCTGACGGTGATAACGAGCAGCGCGCTCAGGGTCAAAATACCGGCCAGGGCGTAAAAGGCGAGCGCCTCGATGATCATGGTTTTTCTCTAGTTTACCAAAGGGGCTTTAGGCTGTTCTTTTCTAGTCCTTTCAGGGACTTCCTGCAAGGCTGGGCAAGGAATTATTCCTGAATTATTAACTCAACTTTTAGCGGTAAGGCGCATCCGCGGCCAGATTGGCGGCAATCTGCGCCTCCCAGCGGTCGCCGTTCGCCAGCAGCCTGTCTTTGTTATAATAAAGCTCCTCGCGGGTCTCCGTCGCGAACTCGAAATTCGGCCCCTCGACAATCGCATCCACGGGGCACGCCTCCGCGCACAACCCGCAATAAATGCACTTTGTCATATCAATGTCGTAACGCGTCGTACGGCGCGATCCATCGTCGCGCGGCTCCGCCTCGATCGTGATCGCCAGCGCCGGGCAAATCGCCTCGCAGAGCTTGCAGGCAATGCAGCGCTCCTCGCCATTGGGATAACGGCGCAGCGCGTGCTCGCCCCTGAAGCGCGGCGAGATCGGACCTTTTTCATACGGGTAATTGATCGTCACGCGCGGGACAAAAAACATGTATTTCAGGGTCAGCAAAAACCCCTTCACAATCTCGGTCAGTAAAAACGCGCGTGCAAAATTATCCATGGCCATCAATGAGACTTCTTATACCCAACAACAAAATACAAAATAAGGGCAACAATGAAATATATCATGAATAGTGAAAATTCACTGAAATACTGCATAAAAAAATCGGTTTTCGGAAACAACACATGAATGGTCGCCGCGGCAAAAAGTATAATGTTGCCAATAGCGGCGATGCCGATCATCTTGTCGCCGAAATCCCGGTAAGCCACCATATTCTTATCTTCTGCCGCGCTTCGGGGCTTTCCGGTCCGCGCATAGAAAAAAACATTGCCGAAACCGGGAAGTTCCCTGCCTGATTTCGGTATATGACCGTTCAGATCGGTATCAAATCCGGCACAGCGATCGATCTTTTGCCTGTGGTGCTGCGTTTTCCAGACCCAGTCAACGCATACAATAATGAACCACAGCGAAAGCAGCAGGTAATAGCCAAGCACGAAATCGACATAAGAATTAAGAAAGCTGTCGCTTTTGCTCAATTCACTCCAGAGCGTAAAAGTTGCGACAATAAAAGTCGTCATCATCCAGAACAACCGCCCCTTGAAATACATCACGTTTTTCGTCGCGTTGTCATACAGCGCAATTAATTCCGAATGATCTTTTTCACTAAGCTGGGCATTTCTGGCTTCAGTCATAATCACCCCGGCAATGCGTCAAAGGTCAAAAGCACGCCCGCCGTCAGCACCACCCAGATCAGCGTGAACGGCAGGAACACTTTCCAGCCCAGTCTCATGAGCTGGTCGTAGCGGAAACGCGGCAGCGTCGCCCGCGCCCAGATGAAGAAGAACAGGATTGCGGCGGTCTTCAGCGCGAACCAGACAATGCCCGGAACGAAAGCCAGGAAATCCATGCCGAACGGCGGCAGCCACCCGCCGAGGAATAGCACGGTTGTCATCGCCGACATTAAAATCATGTTCGCGTATTCACCAAGGAAGAACAGCGCAAACGCCATCGCCGAATATTCAACCATAAAGCCGCCGGTGATCTCGGATTCGCCTTCCGGCAGATCGAACGGCGCGCGGTTTGTCTCGGCCAGAATGGAAATCAAAAACACAATCAGCATTGGGAACAGCAATGCCTGCATCCACACCGGGCGCTCAGCCAGCACGATATCCTGGAGATTGAGCGATCCCGTGCACAGAAGAACACAGACGATAATCAAACCCATCGACACTTCATAGGAAACCATCTGCGACGCGGAACGCAGACCGCCGAGAAACGCGTAACGCGAGTTCGACGCCCAGCCGGCCATGATCACGCCGTAAACGCCCATCGATGAAACAGCGAATAAATAAAGAACGCCGACATTGATATTCGCCAGCACCCAGTCGCGGTCAAAGGGAATGACGGCCCACGCCATCAGCGACAGGGCGAACAAAATCACCGGTGCCAGCAGGAAGACAACACGGTTAGCCTGCGACGGGATGACTGTTTCTTTCGAAAATAATTTAAGGCCGTCGGCAATGGGTTGCAGCAACCCGAAAGGCCCAACCGTGATCGGCCCTTGCCGCCGCTGCATCCCGCCGAGAACTTTCCTCTCGGCATAGGTCAGGTAGGCAACACTCAGGAGCACGCCGACGATGATCAGGACGATGTAAAGGAGCGTCCACGCCGTCCAGACCCCGTATGTGTTCCAAAGATCAAGCATCAGGCCGCTTTCTTGGTTTTAATAAATTGCGACATATCAGGCACGAAATAATTCGGACCTTTCATTACCTTGCCATCGCTCTCGCGGCGGATCGGCTTGCCGTCCTCGCCGAGCTTGCTCATGTTTGAACGGTGCACTTCAGCAAACGCCGCCTCTTTCACATCATGCAGGCCGAACGACAAAAATGCGCCGTCCAGCACATACTGCAAATCGATCAGCGCATCCAGCGTTTCAACGATGTCGTTATTCTTGAGCGCTTCCTGCAGTTCTTCCAGCTCTTCCGCGATCAGGTTGATACGAAGATCGTTCGTTTTCTGATCCGAGATATTGGGCGCGCCCTCTACAGGCAAGCCATAGGTCTCATGAAATTCCCTGACCTGCTCCAGTGTCGATCTTTTCATGTGCGCACTCCTTTTTTCAGATAAAAATAACCGCCCGCATAGGTGAACGGCACAACCAACCCGAACGACGCAATGTTGTACCAAAGCGGAAAACTGGAAAAGAAGGCGAGAACGGCGCCAATGACAATAATCACGATACTAAGCGCAATGGCATTAAACATGGGCTCTTGCGGGGCGCTGTGGGCGGCCACATAACCGCCCGCGAAAGCACCCATCAAGCCAATACCAAGCGAGACCACCAAGGGAAGAGCGGCTACAGGCTGTTTGCTGATCACACCAATATAACCGGCGACAAAACTCGCGATCAAACCCAGCGCCAGACTGAGAAGTATATTGGCGCCGAGACCTTTTAGAACGGCGAGGACATCGAGCCTGTTCATTCCGCTGCCTCCGCGAATTGTTCCTTCTCAAGCAGCGAAGCCGAACATTTACGCATCGTCTCCGACGCGCGGCAGATCGCGTTCGCGAGATAGAAATTTTTCACCGGCAATATGAACTTGTCTTTCGCGACCTTACCCTTCTCGCCGAACTCCGCCCATTTAGCGGGCTTGATAATGTTGATATCGACGAGATGCGGCCATTCCTGCGCGATGCGCTGGCGAAGCTGCACGGCCGTATCATAGGAAAGCTTCACCCCCAGCTGCGCCGACAAGGCGCGGATAATCTTCCAGTCCTCGCGCGCCTCGCCCGGCGGCGATGCCGCGCGCTTGGCCAATTGAGGGCGTCCTTCGGTGTTAACATAGATTGCGTCTTTTTCGGTGTAGGCAGCCCCAGGCAATACAACATCCGCCCGCGCCGCGCCGTGATCGCCGTGATGGCCCTGATAAATCACGAAAGTCTGCCAGCCGATATGCGCCCGCGCATCGAATTCATCCGCGCCGAGCAGATAGAGCATCTTGATCGTGCCGTTTTTCGTGCCTTCAAGAATTTCGTGGAAATTCTTGCCTTTTTTCTGCGGCACGAACCCGGTTTCCAACGCGCCCACACGGCTCGCCGCCCGGTGCAGGATATTGAAACCGTTCCAGTCACCTTTAACAACGCCCGACTTCTCGGCCATCTCGCGCAGGGCATGATGCACCGCCATGCCGTCCTCGCGCATAAAGGCGCCGCTGCCGGCGATAATCATCGGCTTCACGGCCTTGCCGAAGAACATGCGGGCTTTTTCGATCGCATCCGGCCCGTTGCCCAGATGCTCGTACGGGTAAGTCAGGTCGACAACCTCGCCCACCACCCCGACCTTGATCCGCTTTTCTAAATACATCTTGCGGATACGCGCATTCACCAGCGCCGCTTCCCGGCGCGGGTTGGTGCCGGCCAGCAAAATCGCATCCGCCTGCTCTATTCCCGCAATGGTGGAATTGAACAGGTAGCCGGCACGTTCATTCACATCAAATGATGAACCATCCGTCCGGCAATCGAGGTTGGGCGAGCCCAGATATGTCAGGAAATCTTTCAGCGCGACGATAGATTCAAGATCCGCCATGTCGCCGACCAGTCCCGCGCTCTCGACGCCGCGCACGCCTTTCATGCGCGCCGCGATCACGGCGAAGGCTTCTTCCCATGTCGCTTCGACCAGCTTGCCGCTTTTCTCGTCTCTTATATAAGGACGGTCGATGCGCCCGCGCTGGAGCCCGTCATAGGCAAAACGCGTGCGGTCGTCGATCCATTCTTCATTGATATCTTCATGAAGGCGCGGCAATACGCGCATCACTTCGCGCCCGCGCACATCGACACGGATGTTGCAGCCGAGCGCATCATGAACATCGATTGTTTCCGTCTTGCGCAGTTCCCACGCCCGCGCCTTGAAGGCATAAGGCTTGGAGGTCAGCGCGCCGACCGGGCAGACATCGATCAAATTCCCGGACAATTCAGTCTTCACCAGCTGGTCGATAAACGTGCCGATCTCGGCTTCCTCGCCGCGGTGAAATTGCCCCAGAACCGGCGTGCCGGCGATCTCTTCCGCGAAACGGACGCAGCGCGTGCAATTGATGCAGCGGTTCATCGAGGTCTTGATCAGCGGCCCGAGTTCCTTGTCCGGCACCGCGCGCTTGTTCTCATAAAAGCGCGAACGGTCGAAGCCATAGGCCATCGCCTGGTCCTGCAAATCGCATTCCCCGCCCTGGTCGCAGATCGGGCAATCCAGCGGGTGGTTGATCAGCAGCATCTCCATGACGCCCTTGCGGGCCTTTTTCACCATTTCGGATTCGGTGTGGACGATCATCCCGTCGCCGCAGGCCATGGCGCAGCTGGCCACCGGCTTCGGCGGGCCGCCCTCGACCTGCACCAGGCACATCCGGCAGTTGGCCGGGACGGAAAGCTTGTCATGATAGCAAAATCGGGGAATCTCAACGCCGAGCTGCTCGGCAGCCTGTAAAATACTGGTCCCTTTTTCGACTTCTATTTCTATGCCGTTGATCGTGAGCTTGGGCATGCTGCCGTTTACATTATGTTATTGAAGTAGAACCCGCTTTACTGTTTAATCGCGGGCGCAAGGAATATCAACACCGGAAATCAATATATGCCCTATCGGATTGAAGTTCTAGCCCATAATGAGGACGGCCGGGCCCTTCAGATTCAAAAAACCCTGCGTTCTCTGGGTAAAAAGGCTTCCGTGCGGGTTGTTGATGTCTATACGTCCGCGAATCCCAGGGTCAAAAGCCCCGAATTCATCGCCAGCCTCGCGAATCCTGTCGTGCAGAAAGCCGGGGTCGCGCCGCCCACGACTCTGGATGTCGATTTCGACTGGGCGCTGGAAATCGGTTTTCTGCCCGGTGTTACAGATAATATAGGACATACAGCCTCCGAATTGCTGACGCTCATCGGCGCGGATAATGACAATGAATGTTTCTCCTCCCGCCTCTATTTGATCAAAGGCAACGCGAAGCGCGAGGATATCGAGGCGCTGGCGGGCGAACTTTCAAACAAACTGATCCAGCGCATCCAGATCAAAGACAAGAAAACCTTCAAAAAAGACGGCGGCATGGAGCCTGTCCTGCCGAAAGTTGTTCTCGACAACAAGGGCACAGTTGCCGATGACGTCAATTTAAACGTTTCCGATTCCGAACTCGAAAAAATCGGCAAGGACGGCATTCAAAATCCTGACGGATCACGCCGCGGCCCCCTTGGCTTGTCCCTGCTCTATTTGAAAGCGATTCAGGACTACTTCAAATCCGAAGGCCGCGCGCCGAAGGACATCGAGCTTGAAACCCTCGCCCAGACATGGTCGGAGCATTGCAAGCACACTATTTTCGCTTCGCCCATTGATGAAGTGAAAGACGGCCTCTACCGCCATTACATTAAACGCGCTACCAAGGAAATCCGCGAGAAGCGCGGCGACCGCGATTTCTGCGTCTCCGTTTTCTCCGACAACGCTGGCGGCATCATTTTCGACGACAATTACCTGATCACCGACAAGGTCGAAACGCATAACTCACCCTCAGCCCTCGACCCGTTCGGCGGCGCGATCACCGGCATCGTCGGCGTCAACCGCGACTGTATGGGCTTCGGCCAGGGGGCGAAACCCGTCATTAACCGCTACGGTTTCTGCTTCGCCGACCCGCGCACCTCGCCCGAACTGTACCGCAATTCATCGAAGACCGAAAAAATCCTGCCGCCCGCCACCATCATGAACGGCGTCGTGCGCGGCGTGGAATCAGGCGGCAATTGCTCCGGCATCCCGACGCCGCAGGGCTTCGCCTATTTCGACGACCGCTTTGTCGGCAACCCGCTCGTTTTCGTCGGCACTATCGGCCTCATCCCGCGCACCATCAACGGCAAACCCGCGCATGAAAAAAAAGCGCTCCCCGGCGACAAGATCGTCGTTGCGGGCGGACGCGTCGGGCGCGACGGCATTCACGGCGCGACGTTTTCATCCGTCGCCCTCGATGAAGGCTCGCCCGCCACGGCCGTCCAGATTGGCGACCCGATCACGCAGAAAAAAATGTCGGATGCGCTGATCAAGGAAATCCGCGACATGGGACTCTATAATTCTATCACTGATAACGGCGCGGGCGGCATGTCATCCTCCATCGGTGAAATGGCGGGTCAGTCCGGCGGATTCCACGTCGAACTCGATAAAGTGCCCCTGAAATATCCCGGCATGGCGCCTTGGGAAATCTGGATTTCTGAAAGCCAGGAACGCATCACCATGGCCGTTCCCGAAAAGAACACGAAAAAACTCATCGAATTTTTGGCCAGGCGCGGCGTCGAGGCGCATGTCATCGGCACATTTACCGATTCAGAACGCGCCAAGGTCACATGGCACGGCGAGACCATTATGGACCTGTCGATGGATTTCCTGCATGACGGTCTTCCCGAAACGCCGCTTAAAACCACGTTCACACCCGGCGGCACTAAAGAACCTGATCTAAAAGAACCGGATTACGGCGACAGCCTTAAACAAATGCTTGGCCGCCTGAATGTCTGCTCCAAGGAATTCATCGCCACGCAGTACGATCATAACGTCCAGGGCACTGCCGTCCTCGGCCCGATGCAGGGCCCCGGCCGCGTCTATGCCGAGGCCTCGATCACAAAACCCGTTCTCACTTCCCCGCGAGGCGTCGTTTTGTCGCAAGGCCTTTTCCCGCGCTACAGCGATATCGACACCTACCATATGGCAACCAATTCCCTCGACATGGCAGTTCGTAACGCCGTCGCCGCGGGCGTCGATTTCAACCACCTCGCGCTACTCGATAATTTCTGCTGGTGCTCCTCCGATGAACCGGAAAGATTAGGTCAGCTAAAACGCGCGGTACAGGCCATCTACGACCTCGCCGTTCTCTACGGCACGCCCTTCATCTCCGGCAAAGACAGCATGTTCAACGACTTCAAAGGCTTCGACGCCAAGGGCAAGCCGGTCAAAATCTCCGCGCCGCCAACCTTGCTCGTCTCAAGCATCGGCGTCATTCCAGATATTGAAGGCTCCATTTCCATCGTCCCGAAAGAAACCGGCGACCTTGTCTATCTGCTCGGCGAGACGAAAGACGAACTCGGCGGCAGCGAATATTACGACCAGCACGGCCAACTCGGCCAAAACGTCCCGAAAGTCGACGGCCAAGCCAACCGTAAGCTTTACGCCTTCTATGGCCGCGCTGTCCGCGACCGCCTGATTGCCTCGGCCATCGCCGTCAACCATGGCGGTCTCGGCGTTGCCCTGGCCAAAAAGGCAATCGCGGGTCAGACGGGCCTCGACATCGACCTCGGCCATATCAATTTAAGAGCGGATAAAGCCCTCTATTCCGAAAGCGCGGGCCGCATCGTCGTCACCGTCGCGCCCCAGAATAAGAAAGCCTTCGAGAAATGCTTCGGTTCAATGGCGCACCCTATCGGTTCAGTCGCTTATGGCAAAAAACTCAATATTAAAAATATCTTGAAAGAAGATATTAAAGTTTTGGAAGAAGCCTATAAGGCTCCCCTGAGGGATTATTAATGGCAAAGGTTCTGGTTTTAAGCGGCTACGGCCTGAACTGCGAGGAGGAAACCCTCCACGCCTTTCAGCATGCCGGTTTGAGCGGCAATGTCCGCCATATCAACGACCTGATCGAAAACCCGCAGGAACTGAATAACGTTCAAATTCTGGCGGTTCCCGGCGGTTTCTCATACGGTGATGACACCGGCTCCGGTAACGCCTTCGCTCAAAAGATGAAACTCGCGCTGTGGGATCATCTGAAGCGCTTCGTGGAGCGTGACACACTCACGATCGGCATCTGCAACGGCTGCCAGATCCTGACCAATCTCGGCCTTGCCCCGCCTAAAGGGCATGATTACGGCGAACGTCTTGTCGCCGTCACCTATAACCTCACCGCCCGCTACCAGTGCCGCTGGATCGATCTGAAAGTTGAACAGACGAGTTCGCCCTGGCTGGCCGGCATCCGCGCCCTGCACGTCCCTGTCGCCCACGGCGAAGGCCGCTTCATGATGGAACCCGGAACGTTGAAGACGCTGCAGAAGAACAACCAGATTGCGCTCACTTACGTCAAACCGGACGGCAAACCCGCTAACGGTGAATTTCCTTTCAATCCCAACGGCTCCACCGTCGACATTGCCGGGATAACCGATCCCTCCGGTCGCGTACTCGCTTTAATGCCGCACCCTGAAAGGGGCATGTTCACCTGGCAGCGCGACGATTACGACCGCCTGAAAGACAAGGCCCAGCGCAGCGGCCAGAAACTGCCGCTGGAATCAGACGGCATGGCGCTGTTCCGCAACGCCGCCGCTTATTTTGAAGTGGCTAAAAAGAAAACAGCCTAAGAAAATCAGGGTGCCGCGGAAAGGAAGCCGCCAGTATCGATGGTGCTGGTTGTGTTCATTCTATAAATTTCAGCCATTTCAGCCGCTGATATTGCACGGTTGTAAATGCGGACATCATCGATTTGACCTTGAACGGCATGTGCCGTAACACCCGCCCACGGCGCGTTATAAGGAAAAATAGTGCCTATGGAAAGAGGCCTGTTTTGATCGCCTCCCGCTGCCGGGGGTAAAAAACCGAGAACGGTATGGGTGCCACTGTTGGCAGCGGCGCCGTTCTTGTAGTTGGTAAGCGTGCGGTCCTGCCCAACCGTCATGGCGAGCTGGTTCCATGTTTGAGGTACAATGGGCGCTCCCCCAGGGAACGCAAGACCGCTGAAACTTTGCCCGGCTATATCCGATATGGGAACGTTATTAGGCTCCACGCGAAGAGCGTAATTATACGTTCCGTTCGCGTTCCACGGTTTCGAAACAATATAACTGCGATCAACATCCGCTGTATCGGAATTCAGGTTGGATATAACTGTCCAGCCGCCAACACCCATATATTCAAAAGGATCAGAAAAAGGAACGTGAATCCTGTCATTAAGCCCGTCGAAGGTTAGGGCCTGACGGTTATACCCGGCTGCGGCGTTTGCGCTGGTAAGACCGTCCTGCATCGTCCCGTTATAAGCATTTCCTGATCTATCGTAGGCCGTCGTCCCGCTCAGCCATTCCGTATCGAATGTCCAGTGACCGATAAGCCCATCATTAATAGGCGCACCGTAATAAATCTGCGGGCGAATGCCGACTGAGGGGTTATCCTGGTCGGGGCCAGACGCCTGTCCCCACCAGTTATTGCGTGCTGCAAGCGCCGCGCCGTCTATATCGAGAGCCAGATCTTCAAGCGTATTTGCGACGAATATATTCAAGCCACTACTTCCAAATGTCCCGCCGCCCAGATCAACATCCACCGCGCCCGCTGTGCTGTCATCATAAACGATAACCCCGTGCTGAGTATTGGATCCAGCCTGGCTGAAAGCCATGCCCCCTGTCAATGACGCATTGGTATGCGCATAAAAACGAACGCCGTTCCTGTTGCCGGTCGCCACCACATCGGACAGTAAGCCATTAGTAAGGCTGTTGCCGTTGCCGGAAGCCTCAAGCCGCACGCCGTCCTGCCCGTTGCCTGTCGCCGACACACTAGAAACGCTGACAGAGTCGACATTCAGTGCATAGATTCCGTGGCGAATATTATTGAGAGTCGTCAGCGTCTCAAGCACGGCATTATTACCCGTCACCGCAATTCCGTCACGCATAGCCCCGCTCACACTCACACCCGAAACGGTGACATTATTGGCGCTGATCGTAATGCCATCGCTGTTCGCGTTGACATTGGAAATCACCGGGGCTGAGGAAGCCGCTGCAAGCAATGTCGCGGTCGGTGTCGCACCGTTCTTCGTCGTAAAACGCCCGCTGTCATACATGAAATCCGTTCCCGCGCCGATCACGGTAACATCGGATGTATTCAGCGTAACACCCTGGTTCTGACCCGTCGTTGTGCTATCGCCCGCATGAATATATAAAATGCCTTGCGACTGCACAGCCGCTGCCCCCGCCGCGAGCGTATTATAAGGGCGCTCAACCGTACCGTCGCCGCCCCCTGCGGCGGTGTTATCGACATGAATAACCTGCTGCGCTTGCCCGGGAGCCTGGTTCAGAACCGGCACGCGCTCGCCGGAGTCAACAACCACATCACCTGTCACGATATCGATATCGCGCTCGGGACTGTCATCAAGGCGTGAACGAATGCCTTCACGGCGAAAACTTTTCTTATTGCCGAATGGAAAACGGATCGTCGCCTCAAGGAATGCCTGCGAGCCGCGCTCGTCATCTCGCTGGAAACGGCCGCCGATCGATATATCCGACGTCACGTCAACAGCAAGGCGGGTGCGCCAGCCAGCAACATTTTCAGTGTTGTCGCTATTGAAGTAATAACCGCCGCCGTATAATCGTACGCTGTCGACGCTTTCCTTCAGCAGCGGCGCTTGCCAGCCCAGTTCCAGATCCAAGCCATGTTGCGGCTCTTCCAGAACCCTGCCATTCGTATCGACGATGATCCCGGTACCGACCAGCGCCGGCCCTTGCGGGTTCGCATTCGGAATATCGTATTCCTTGCCTTCCGAAAGCGGGATATAACCATTGGCAAGCACATCGAAATTTTTTCCAAGCCACTCCGCGCCGACCGTAGCCTGGTGAAAAGTCGAACCGCGATCGGTAACCCTGCGATCAATCCATGCATGAGCGCCTGCTGCTCCCTCACCCAGCACCGGCACCTTCGCCAGTTTGCGGTATCCTGCGCCAAGATTGCCCTCGCGGTCGCCCTGATCGTTGCCCATCAGGCGCAGGTCGCCGTAAAAAACGCTGTCATCACCCTGCAGGAAAGGCATCCAGAATTCGGTCATCAATATAGAATGCTGACTTCCATAGCGGCCATTGACCTCCACGCGCGGTTGCAGCTTCTCGGCGGAATTGGCATGCGGAATAAAAAAGCAGAGCATCATGGCAGCCCCCGGAAGGCTCCATTCCTGAACGCTGAACTTTTTATAAAATCGGGATGTCATTCCGGGCATAATTATAATCGAAACCGATTATCAGTGCCAAGCCACTGTTGGCTCGCAAACTTTACAAATCACAACTTATAGGTGGATTTAAGCCGCCTGTTTCCGGTAATAGGCGATCCGCTCTTCCATCAGCGGGCGGAAATGCCGGATCAACCCCTGCACCGGCCACGCCGCGGCATCGCCCAGCGCGCAGATCGTGTGCCCCTCGATCTCCTTGGTCACGTCCCAGAGCATATCGATCTCCTCGACCGTGGCGTTGCCCTGCACCATGCGCATCATCACGCGCCACATCCAGCCCGCGCCCTCGCGGCACGGCGTGCACTGGCCGCAGCTTTCATGCTTGTAGAAATAGGAAAGCCGCGCGATGGCGTAGATAATATCCGTCGATTTATCCATGACGATAACGCCGGCGGTGCCAAGACCCGATCCCGCCGCGCGTAAGGAATCAAAATCCATCGGCAGGTTTTCGCAGACTGATTTCGGCAGCAGCGGCGTCGACGATCCGCCCGGAATGACGGCCAGCAAATTGTCCCAGCCCCCGCGCACACCGCCGCAATGTTTATCCAGCAGCTCTTTCAGCGGAATGCCCATCGCCTCTTCGACATTGCAGGGCTGCTCGACATGGCCGGAAATGCAGAACAGTTTCGTGCCCGCATTCTTTTCATTCAAGCCGATTTTCGCGAACCATCCCGCGCCCCGCCGCAAAATCGTCGGCACCACGGCAATCGTTTCCACGTTATTCACCGTCGTCGGACAGGAATAAAGCCCCGCCATCGCCGGGAATGGCGGCTTGTTACGCGGCTGGCCCTTATTGCCCTCGAGCGATTCCAGCAAAGCTGTCTCCTCGCCGCAGATATAAGCGCCCGCGCCGCGATGCACGACGACATCGAAATCCCATCCGGACCCGGCGGCATTCTTGCCGAGCAATCCCTTGTCATAGGCTTCATGCACGGCCTGCCACAGCGTCGAGCCCTCGTTATAAAACTCGCCGCGAATATAAATGTAGGCCTTATGCGCGCCCATCGCGAAACCCGCGATCAATGCGCCTTCCAGTAACTTGTGCGGCTCGTAACGGAGAATATCCCGGTCCTTACAGGTCCCCGGCTCGGATTCATCGGCGTTGATCACCAGGTAATGCGGCTTGCCGGATTCTTTGGGCATGAACGACCATTTCATGCCGGTGGGGAAACCCGCGCCGCCGCGCCCGCGCAGTCCGGATTTCTTCATCTCCTCGATGATCCAGTCTCGGCCTTTCGCCAGAATATCTTTCGTGCCGTCCCAGTCGCCGCGCTTCTTCGCGTCCGTGAGTTTGTGCGACTCCCAGCCATACAGATTGGTAAAAATCCTGTCTTCGTCTTTAAGCATTGGCGGGGTTTGCACTCCTCTGGAACAGGCCGGTTTTTTCTATCCCGGCCACGATGATATATACAATAACACAGGCCGCGAGGGTTGAACTATAGCCCGTTTCCCACTCTTTCACATACTGGAATATATAGGCCGCCCCCACCCCGCAAAACAGGGTGACCAGCGCCGCCGCGCGGCCCCCGAACCCGCTCCAGAGCCCGAACATCAAGCAAACGATCAAGCCGGCCGAGCCGAAACTCGAACTCATCTCGATCAAGTCGTAAATGCTCTGGCCGCCGATGGCGATCGAATAGGCCCAGATGCCGGCCATCAGCACGATTCCCCGCTCCATCAGAACTTTGCCTTTTTCGTTCATGTTCGGGCTGAGCGGCAGAATGATATTGTGACCGATCAGCGCCGAGATCGAGAGCAGCGTGCTGTCAATCGTCGAAAGAATGGCCGAAGTCAGCGCGCCAAGGAAAATGATGTACATGGCTTTAGGCAGAACCGTTTCCGCGAGCTGCGGCAGGAATGAATCGGCATCGCCGTTCAGCGTAATCAGCGACGCGCCCGCCAGCCCGATAAAAACAGGGATCAAACCGACCAGTAAATAAAGCCCCGCCGCGCCGAAACAGGAATTACGCGCGGCCTTGGGCGATTTCGCGGCGAGAACGCGGGCGATCGCTTCCTGTGCCGCCAGCGAGCCGACAATCGCGATCATCCATTCATCCGCCTGCATCCAGAGACTCGTATTCGGATCTATAATATTCAGTTTCTCCGGCGTGATCTGCGCCACAGCCGCGTCCCATCCGCCCACCGCGCTCACGACAAAAACAGCCGTCACGATCAGGCCGATAACGATAATAATGCTCTGAACACAGTCGCTGATGACGTCGGCCATAAATCCGCCGATCATGGTGTAGGTCACAAGCAGCAGCGCCGCCAGCAGCAGCGCCGTTTCCGTTTCCACGCCGATGATGGCCGAGAGAATATGCCCAAAGGCCAGCGCCTGCGCCGCCGCCCATATTAATGACGTCGGCACCATCAGGATAACGCTCAGCTTTTCTGCCGCGCCGCCGAACCGTTCATTGTAAAAATCCGAAACCGTGACATAACCTTTTACGCGCAGGCGGTAGGCAATCAATAAAGCCATGAGCACGAGGCAGATGGCGTAGCCGAACGGCTCGGCCCGCCCGCCCGACAATCCTTCCGCCGCGATGGCGCCGCTGGGCGCTACCACAGTCTCCGCGCCAAACCATGTCGCGAACAGGGAAAGCGACAACACCGCCATGCCCATGCCGCGCCCGGCCAAAAGATAATCCGCTTCTGTTTTGATAAAACGGCTGGCGAAGAACGCGATGCCAAGCTGCGCGACGAGATAGAAAACAAGACCGATGACTGCGAGGGTGTCTATATTCTCCATCGCGTGCCCGGCCTAGATGCCCGCCTTCTTCGCCTGTTTCTCGAGGCTTGTCGGACCGGATTGCGCCATCGATCCGCGGCGGCCTGTCTGCGAGCCGATTGCCGGCTTCTCGCCCTCGGCCAGCGCGTCGATCAGCTCGCCCATGCTATCGCCGTTCAGGTCTTCATAATAATCGTCATTCACCTGCACCATCGGCGCATTGACGCAGGCACCGAGACATTCCACCTCGACCAGCGTGAATTTTCCATCTTCCGTCGTCTCGCCCATGCCGATGCCAAGTTTTTTCTTGGATGTTTTCACAAGCTCATCCGATCCGCACAGCCAGCACGGCGTCGTCGTGCAGATCTGCACGAGGTTCTGGCCCACAGGCGCCATGTTGTACATCGAATAGAAACTGCAGACCTCGTAAACCTTCACCGGCGCCATGCCGAGGATTTCGGCGATCTTGTCCATCGCCGCGCGCGGAATCCACCCACCATAAGGCGGCTTGGCCTTTGCGCCCTCTTCTCCCACCTGCCTCTGCGCAAGATCAAGCAACGGCATCACAGCGCTCTGCTGTCTGCCCTTCGGATACAGCGCAATAATTTCTTGAATCTTCTTCTGGTTCGCCTTCGTGAACTCGAAGCTTTCGGGCTGGTAATCAGCATGCAAATCAAACGGCTTTTTCATCGGTCAATTTCTCCGAACACAATATCCAGCGACCCGATGATCGAAACCGTGTCGGCCAACTGGTGCCCTTTCGAAAGGAAATCCAGTGCCGCCAAATGCGGAAAACCCGGCGCGCGGATACGGCAACGATACGGCTTGTTCGTCCCGTCGGAAATGAGGTACACCGCGAATTCGCCTTTCGGCGCTTCGACAGCCGTATACGTTTCTCCCGCCGGAACGTGATAGCCCTCGGTATAAAGTTTGAAATGATGGATCATCGCTTCCATCGAGGATTTCATCTCGGCGCGCGGCGGCGGCGAAACCTTGTAATCATCCGCCTTCACCGGCCCCTGCGGCAATTTCTCAAGGCACTGCTTCATGATCTTGATGGACTCTCGCATCTCCGCCATCCGCACGAGATAACGCGCATAGCAATCACCCGTCTTGCCGACAGGAATGTCGAAATCCAGCTCGCTGTAAACATCATACGGCTGCGCCTTGCGCAAATCCCACGCCACGCCCGAGCCGCGCAGCATTGGCCCGCTGAAACCTAAATCCAGCGCCTGCTCGCGCGTCGCCACGCCGATATCAACCGTGCGCTGTTTGAAAATCCGGTTGCCGGAGAGAAGATTATCGAGGTCATCGATCACTTTCGGCAGGCTGCCATCGCACCATTCCATGATATCGGCGGCAAGGCCAGCAGGCATATCCTGCGCAACGCCGCCCGGGCGGAAATAATTCGCGTGCAAACGCGCGCCGCAAACGCGCTCATAAAATTCCATGCCCTTTTCACGTTCCTCAAATCCCCAGAGCGCGGGCGTGATCGCGCCGACATCGAGCGCGAAGGTCGTGATATTCAACAAATGGTTCAGCACGCGTCCCAGCTCGGCATAGAGCACGCGGATAAACTGCGCGCGGCGCGGCGCGGTGATTTTGAGCAATTTTTCTGTCGCCAGCGCAAATGCATGCTCCTGGTTCATCGGCGCGACATAATCCAGCCGGTCGAAATACGGCACCGCCTGCATGTAGGTTTTATGCTCGATCAGTTTCTCGGTGCCGCGGTGAAGCAAGCCAACATGCGGATCGGCGCGCTCGACGATCTCGCCTTCCATCTCCAGAACGAGGCGCAAAACGCCGTGCGCCGCCGGGTGCTGCGGTCCGAAATTCATCGTGTACGGCTTGATCTGCGTCTCCGCGCCGATATCCAGCGTTTCGTCTTCTTTCGCGGCGGAAATCATCGCGCGCCTCTTGTCTTCTGCGCGGGACGCCAGCCATGCGGCGGCTTCACGGCCTTTTCATCGCCCGGAAGCTGGATGTCGGTCATACCTTCCCACGGCGAAAGATAATCGAAATTCCTGAAATCCTGCGTCAGTTTCACGGGCTCATACACCACGCGCTTCTGCTCCTCGTCGTAACGAAGCTCGACATATCCGGTCAGCGGAAAATCCTTGCGCTGCGGATGCCCCTCGAAACCGTAATCGGTCAAAATGCGGCGCAGATCGGGGTGACCGCTGAACAAAATCCCGTACATGTCCCACACTTCGCGCTCGAACCAGTTGGCGGACCCGAACACGCTCGTCACGCTCGGCACCAGCGTTTCTTCAGACGCCGACACTTTCACACGCACGCGTGTGTTATTCGAAATCGAAAGCAGGCTATAGACGACCTCAAAACGCTCCGGGCGCGATGGGTAATCAGCCGCCGTCACATCGACAAGCTGGGTAAACTGGCACGCACCGTTATCACGCAAATATGTCAGCACCGCGACGATATCGTCGCGCCTGGCTTTTAATACCAACTCATCTTGCGCGAATTCAAAAGACTCGACCGAACCGTTCAGGCTCTCGACCGCGCGTTCACCGATAGTCTTCAGATCAACGGGCAATGCGTGTATCCTCCCGCTGGATTTTTTTCTGAAGCTGCAGCAGACCGTAAATCAGCGCTTCCGCCGTCGGCGGGCAGCCCGGCACGTAAATATCGACCGGCACGATGCGGTCACACCCGCGCACAACGGAATAGGAATAGTGATAGTACCCGCCGCCATTCGCGCAGCTTCCCATCGACACCACCCAGCGCGGCTCGGGCATCTGGTCGTAAACTTTTCTGAGGGCCGGCGCCATTTTATTGCAGAGCGTCCCGGCGACGATCATCACGTCGGACTGACGGGGACTCGGCCTCGGAATCATCCCGAACCGGTCAAGATCATAACGCGACATATAAGCGTGGATCATTTCCACGGCGCAGCACGCAAGACCAAACGTCATTGGCCACATCGAACCCGTGCGCGCCCAGTCGAACAACCGGTCAGCCTGCGTCAGCAGAAATCCTTTTTCCTCCAGCGTGCGCGAGATCGCCACGGGCACGACATCCTGCTCCGATGCAGGCGGCAACGGCACCGACGTGCGGAAATTATATTCAGGCGCCTGTATGACTTTTCTATCGTGGCCCATCAATCACTCCCACTCCAGCGCGCCTTTTTTCCATTCATAGATAAACCCGACGGTCAGCACGCCGAGAAACACGACCATCGACCAGAAACCGAACACCCCTATCCCCTTGAGCGAAATAGCCCATGGAAACAGAAAAGCAATTTCCAGGTCGAAAATGATGAACAGCAGCGTCACGAGGTAAAAGCGCACATCGAACTTATTCCGCGCATCGCCGAACGCGTCGAAACCGCATTCATAGGCCGAGTTTTTTTCGGGGTCGGGTTTCTGGCGGGCGACCAAAATCGAGCCGAGAACCATAGCCCCGGAAATGCCAAGCGCAATTATCATGAAGATCAGGATAGGCAGGTATTCGATGAGCAGATCTTGCGGTGCCATGAGGCCAAATCACCCCTTTGAAACAGTTCAATTGTTTTAACACCCCGGGGGGCAAAAGAAAACCTAGAAAAAGCTGCTATACCATTGAAACTACGTCATCCCGGCGAAAGCCGGGATCCGGTAAATTGATGCTTGCTTTTTTGCATAGCAGGCTATATTAACAGGCCCTTACTGCGGGAGTAGTTCAGTTGGTTAGAACGCCGCCCTGTCACGGCGGAGGTCGCGGGTTCAAGTCCCGTCTCTCGCGCCACTTTTTCCCTAAATATCAATAATGTCACCCCCGCGAAGGCGGGGGTCTGGCTTTTTGCCGGATGCCCGCCTTCGCGGGCATGACAACAAATTAAGCCGCCAGCGCTTTCGGGGCCGGGTTAAAGGCCAGGTTGAGCGATTCCGCGACGTTCTGGTGGGTGATTTCCCCATAGCAGACATTCAGGCCGTTGCGGAAATTCGGGTTGTCGCCCAACGCCTTTTTCCAGCCCTTGTTGGCCAGTTGTAGCGCATAGGGCAGAACCGAGTGATTCAGGGCCAGCGCCGATGTCAGCGGCACCGCCCCCGGCATGTTGGCCACGCAGTAATGCACCACGTTATCGACCACGAAGGTCGGCTTGTCATGCGTGGTCGCCTTGCTGGTTTCCGCGCAGCCACCCTGGTCGATCGCGATATCGACGAACACGGAACCGGGAATCATCTCCTTCAGCGTCGCCTTTTTGATCAGGCGCGGCGCCGCGGCGCCCGGGATCAAAACGGCCCCGATAATCAGGTCCGATTTGCGCAGGTAGCGCTCGACAACGTCGGTGTTCGAATAAATGATATTCGCGCGGCCATGGAAATATTCATCGAGAAAACGCATGCGCTCGTTGTCGCGCTCGAGGATCGTTACGTTCGCGCCCATGCCGGTCGCCATCTGCGCCGCGTGGAAACCGGAAACGCCGCCGCCAATAATCAGGACTTCGGCAGGCTTCACGCCCGGCACGCCGCCGATCAAGCGGCCCGTGCCGCCCTTGTGTTTCATCAAATAATGCGCCCCCACCTGAACGGACAGACGACCCGCGATTTCGCTCATCGGCTGCAGCAGCGGCAGTGTGCGACCGTCCTTGCATGTCACCGTTTCATACGCGATGCAGACCGATTTGGAATCCATCAGGCCTTTCGCCTGCTCCGGGTCCGCCGCGAGATGCAGGTACGTGAACAGAATTTGCCCCTCGCGCAGCATCTTGATTTCCTGCGGCTGCGGCTCCTTCACTTTTACGATCATTTCGGCTTTTTCAAAAACTTCCCTGGCTGTTCCGGCGATTTTCGCGCCCGCTTCTTTATAAATCTCATCCGTGAAACCGATCTGCGCGCCCGCTCCCGTTTCGACTAAAACTTGATGACCGTGCGTAATCAATTCCTTGACCGACGACGGCACCAGTCCGACGCGGTATTCCTGTGTTTTGATTTCCTTTGGAACGCCGATGAGCATAGTGAAACTCCCTTGTTTTATCCGCCCTGATATAGCTCACAAAGCCTCCCATCAAAAGCTTTTCTTGCTATTTACATATTTTATATTTATTGTCCGCGGCGTCAGGCAAAAACATGGATAATCAACTCTTAGGTCAGGCCGCCAGTTCGCTCCTCTTATTGATGCGGATTGGGTCGGATACACTCAAAGCCCGCTTTCCCGATACAAGGAGAATGCGGCTGGTGGCTGCCGCCGTCACGGGCGTGAACACCCTCTCCTACGCGCTGCAGAAATCCTGGACAGCCGCAGCCGTTCAGGGCGGCGCTTGCCTGAGAAGTTCAATCCTCTCCACCAAGTGGGGCGCAAAACACCCGACGCTTGTCGGAATCTTTACAAGCGCCGTTTCGCTCAGCGTTTCCATCCCCGCTTACAGAAACCCGGTTGATATCATGCCGATCGCCGGGACGATTATCGGCGCCGCTGTCGATCTGCAAAGCCAGGGCCGTTACACACGCCTCGCTTACGCGCTTTTATATCCTGTCATCTGGCTGCCTGTCAGACTGCATCTCAATGATAAACCGGGCATGGCCGCCGATATCTACCAGAGCATTTCCTTTTTAGTGGCCGCCTATAAGCACGACATCGAAAATGCGGCTGGCCGGGGCCACGGCTTCAGCAACGATTTGAAGGCATACCTGCACGGCATCTTCAAAAATTCTGCCACCGGTGCAAAAATCGACGGACAGGTTTCCACGCACGCGGGCCATGACGACGTCAGGGAACAATATCTGGAAAAATTGCAAAGGCAGAAAAACCCCTACTTTCTCGATCAGCAAAAAGCCATCGGTGGAAACGCCGCCGAGTTAAGTATTTAACCCGCCCGTCAGCACATATTTAATTTCGAGATATTCATCCAGCCCGTATTTCGAACCTTCACGGCCAATGCCCGACTGTTTCACGCCGCCGAACGGAGCGACTTCCGTCGAAACAATCCCCGCATTCACCCCGACCATGCCGTATTCCAGCGCTTCCGACACGCGCGCGATCCGGCCCACATCCCGCGCATAGAAATACGCAGCCAGGCCGAAAATCGTATCATTCGCCATTTCGATGACTTCTTTTTCATCCTTGAATTTGAATAGCGGCGCGACGGGCCCGAATGTTTCCTCTTTCGCGACTTTCATCTTCTGCGTTACGCCTGTAATGACCGTCGGCTCGAAAAACGTGCCGCCCAGTTTATGCGCCCTGCCGCCAAGAATAACTTTCGCACCCTTGTCCGTGGCGTCCTTGATGTGATCTTCAACTTTTTTGATCGCATCCGGGTTAATCAACGGCCCGATCTGCACGCCCTGCTCCGACCCGTCGCCCACTTTCAGCGCTTTCACTTTCGCCGCAAGCTTTTCGGCAAACGCATCATAAACCGTGTCCTGCACGTAAATGCGGTTGGCACAGACACATGTCTGCCCGGCATTGCGGTATTTCGACACAATCGCGCCATCAACCGCCGCGTCCAAATCCGCATCGTCAAAAACAATGAACGGCGCATTACCACCCAGCTCCAGCGAAATCCTTTTAATCGTGCCGGAACATTGCTTCATCAAAATACGCCCGACTTCCGTCGAACCGGTAAAAGACAGTTTCCGCACCAGTTCGTTCTCGCACATCTCAAGACCGACGCCCTTGGAATCACGCGATGTGATGACGCTCAACATGCCTTCCGGCACACCGGCTTCTTCCGCCAACACAACCTGCGCCAATGCCGAGAGGGGTGTTTCGCCCGCGGGCTTGATGATCATCGCGCAACCCACCGCCAGCGCAGGCGCCGCCTTGCGCGCGATCATAGATGTCGGGAAATTCCACGGTGTGATCGCGGCGCACACGCCGACCGGCTGCTTGATCACCGTAATGCGTGAATTCGGAAAGGTGCTCGGGATGGTATTGCCGTAAACGCGCTTGGCTTCCTCGCCGAACCATTCATAAAAACTTGCGGCTGATAAAACCTCTGTCTTGGCCTCGGCCAACGGCTTGCCCTGCTCCGCTGTCATGATCGAGGCCAGATCGTCGGCATTTTGAATCATCAAATCCGACCATGTCTTTAAAACTTTCGCGCGCTCCTTCGCGGGTTTTGCCGCCCATGCCGGCTGCGCCTTGTGCGCCGCTTCGATAGCTTTTTTCACATCGGCAGACGTCAGGTCCGGCACAGCCCCGATCACTTCACCATTCGCTGGATTCGTCACATCAAAAGACTTCGCACCCTTTACCCATTTCCCGGCGACGAAGGCTTTATCTTTCAGAAGCGATGCATTCTTCAGTTTCATGCGGCCTTGCTCTTGCCAAATCGTTCCTCGACATACCGCGCGACGATATCCTGGAATTCTTTCGCGATATGCTCACCGCGCAGCGTATGCGCTTTCTTGCCGTCGATAAAGACCGGTGCGACGGGTTGCTCACCGGTTCCCGGCAGCGAAATCCCGATATCGGCATGCTTGCTCTCGCCCGGGCCGTTCACGATGCAGCCCATCACCGCCACCTTCATCGTCGCCACGCCCGGATATTCCGCCGCCCAGATCGGCATCTGCGCATCAAGATAACGCTGGATATCCTGCGCCAGTTCCTGGAAAACCGTGCTCGTCGTCCGCCCGCATCCCGGGCACGCGGAAACTTCCGGCGTGAAAGAACGCAATCCCAGCGCCTGCAGAATTTCCCGGCAGATTTTCACCTCGATCGTCCTGTCGCCGCCCGGCTCCGGTGTCAGTGATGCACGGATCGTGTCGCCAATGCCTTCCTGCAGCAAAATTCCTTCCGCCAGCGCTGTCGCGACAATGCCTTTCGATCCCATCCCGGCTTCCGTCAGGCCCAGATGCAGCGCATAATTCGAACGCTTCGCCAGCTCGCGGTACACGGCCATCAGATCCTGCACCCGGCTTACTTTCGCCGACAGAATAATCTTCTCGGCCGGCAGCCCGATTTTCACCGCCTTCTCCGCGTTCATCATCGCCGATTGAACCAAGGCCTCACGCGTCACCGCATCCGCGCCCCATGGCTCCGCCCGCCGCGCATTCTCATCCATCAATCGCGTCGACAGATCGGCATCCAGCGAACCCCAGTTCACGCCGATGCGCACCGCTTTCTTAAACTCGATGGCTTTCTCGATCATGATCTCGAACTGGCGGTCGCGCTTCTGCCCGAACCCGACATTGCCCGGATTGATGCGGTATTTATCCAGCGCCTGCGCCAGCTCCGGGAAATCGCTCAGTAGTTTATGCCCGTTATAGTGAAAGCAACCCGCCAGCGGCACATCGAGATTGTTTTTATCCAGCAACTCGCGCAGCTTCGGCACGCCCTTCGCGGCTTCGGCGGTATTCACCGTCACGCGCACGATCTCCGAACCCGCCTCGTACAATTGCCGGACCTGCTCGAATGTTTTCTGAACGTCGGCCGTGTCGGTATTGGTCATCGACTGCACGGCCACGGGAAACCCGCCGCCGATCACGATATTGCGGATGCGGACGGGAAGCGTGCGGTGGCGCTTGATTTCACTGAGTGCGACCATGGCCGTAATCTAGGCCAGAAGTCTTCTGAAATCCAAGCAAAATGGCCCTGCCTGCCATATATAAAACCTTGACAGGCATACAATATGTATAATATAAACCGCCGATGTTTATTGTTAGAAATGCCACTTCAAAAGATTACGAAAGCCTTTGCGCTCTTTTTGCCAAGGCCAATTTCGAACATCTCAAAATGCGCCCGGATTTATACCGGCCCGTCAAAATTTGCATTCCGGAATTCAAATTTCAGGCAGCATTGTTTCTGAGAGACAAATTTAACTATCAACCTGTAATGCTGAAAGTCGCTGAACTGGATAATGAAGTAATTGGCTCTGTTTTTGTTCAATCACTTTCGCGCAGCACTTTAAGCTGGTCCGCGTTCGAAAAAGAAGCGTATCTCGACAACATTGTCGTTGATGAAAATCACAGGCGTCAGGGTATAGGAACTGCTCTTTTAAGAGCTGCGAAAACCTGGACCCGGGAAACAGGTCACTACCACATGTGGGGCAAGATTTTAGATGCGAACAACGCAAGCCTCGCTTTTTTCAAAAAAGCAAACTTCACAGCCGACAGCACCAATGTAGGAATGCATATAGGATAGGAGTGGTGCGCAATGACGGGCCCGCGTGCGAAGCACGCAACACCTAAATCTCGCTAAGGCGCGCAAAAATAAACCAGCGTTATTGAGTAAAGATGGTGCGCGATGACGGGATTGAACCGCCGACCCACTCGGTGTAAACGAGTTGCTCTACCGCTGAGCTAATCGCGCTTTCCGGCTACTTGTTAATCAGAAACCCTCAAAAAAGCAAGCAAATACCCCAAAATGTCATCCCCCGGCTTGACCGGGGGATCCACAATCCATGGATCTTCCGCTTTCGCGGAGGATGACAGCATATTAATCTATTTATTAACGGCTTTTTTCAGCTCTTTGCCGGCCTTGAATTTAGGCTGTTTTGAGGCCGGGATTTTGATCGGCTCGCCGGTGCGCGGGTTGCGGCCTGTCGTCGCCGAACGGCGCGCAACGGTGAATGTGCCGAAACCAACCAGCCGGACTGCATCGCCTTTTTTCAGGCTCGCCTTGATCGCATCGATCACGGCGTCGACAGCTTCCGCTGCCTTCGTCTTCGAGATGTCGGCGTTTTGGGCCACTTTGGCAATAAGATCTTGCTTGTTCACGGGAAACCCCCTTGTGTGAAAAGTTGAACGTTTGATCTGCTCAAACGATTTTGTACAGACCAACCGGCGGAAAAAATTCCGCTCTGGGCCAGTGATTCTCTCTGCCGGATACGAATCGTTGTACGCCTTTTTAGGAAATTCTTCAATGACGAATGACGTCGTCGCCCTTGCTTTCCGCGCCGTCCGTGGGAATAGCGCCGATTTTTTCTTTGGATTCAGCGCCTTTGCCGCGCGGCATTTCAATAAGCGCATGCGCAAGAACTTCGTCGATTGTCCGCACCGGAACGATCTGGATCGCCTTTTTGACGTTCGCGGGAATCTCCGGCAGGTCTTTCTCATTGTCCTGCGGGATGAGCGCTTTTTTGATGCCTGCTCGCAACGCAGCCAAAAGTTTCTCTTTCAGTCCGCCGATCTCGGTGACCTTGCCGCGCAAATTCACCTCGCCGGTCATGGCGATGTCTTTGCGCACTTCAATTCCCGTCAACGCCGACATGATCGCCGTCACCATCGCCGCGCCTGCGGAAGTACCGTCTTTCGGCGTCGCGCCTTCCGGCACGTGCACGTGGATTTGCTTTTCCTTCAGCGCTTCGTAATCGAGCCCGTAAACGCTCGCGCGTGACTTGATCAGCATCTCGGCGACACGAATGGATTCCTTCATCACGTCTTTAAGGTTGCCGGTCATCGTCACCTTGCCGTCCTTGCCGGGCATGGTCACCGCCTCGATCGACAGCAGGTCGCCACCGCTTTCGGTATAAGCGAGACCATTAACGACGCCGATACGGTTTTCCTCCTCGATCTCGCCGAAGCGGAATTTAGGAATGCCCGCATATTTGCCAAGGTTTTTCGGCGTAACCGAAATTTCCTTTTTGCCCTTCATCAGGATTTCTTTGATCGCCTTGCGGCAGAGATTGGCGATCTCGCGCTCCAGGCTCCGCACGCCGCTCTCGCGGGTATAATAGCGGATCAAATCGCGCAGCGCGTTGTCGTTGATGACAAACTCACCGGCCTTCAGCCCGGCCGCCGCCATCTGCTTTTTCAGCAGGTGACGCTTGACGATCTCGAGCTTTTCATCCTCGGTATAACCGGCGACGCGGATGATTTCCATCCGGTCGAGCAGCGGGCGCGGCATGCCCGCCGTGCTGTTCGCCGTGCAGACGAACATGACGTCGGATAAATCGTAATCGAGTTCAAGATAATGATCCTGAAACTTATCGTTCTGCTCGGGGTCGAGAACCTCGAGCAGCGCCGACGACGGATCACCGCGCCAGTCATGACTCAGCTTGTCGACCTCATCGAGCAGGAACAGCGGGTTTGTAACCTTCACCTTTTTCATGCCCTGTATGACTTTACCCGGCAACGCGCCGATATAGGTGCGGCGGTGGCCGCGAATCTCGCTTTCATCGCGCACCCCGCCGAGGCTCATGCGGACAAAATTGCGGTTGGTGGCTTTTGCAATCGACTGGCCGAGCGATGTCTTGCCGACGCCGGGCGGGCCGACGAGGCATAAAATCGGGCCTTTGACCTTGTTCATACGCTGCTGAACGGCGAGATATTCAAGAATGCGCTCCTTGACCTTCTCCAATCCGTAATGATCCTTGCTGAGAACTTTTTCCGCCAGCGCGATATCTTTCTTCACGCGCGTGCGCTTGTTCCACGGCACATTGATGACCCAATCGAGATAATTGCGCACGACCGTCGCCTCTGCCGACATCGGCGACATCTGGCGCAGCTTTTTCAATTCATGCAGCGCTTTTTCTTTTGCCTCTTTCGAGAGCTTCGTCTCGTTGATTTTCTTCTCTAGCTCGCCAAGCTCATCCAGCCCGTCCTCGGATTCGCCGAGTTCTTTCTGGATCGCCTTCATCTGTTCGTTCAGGTAATACTCGCGTTGCGTCTTCTCCATCTGGCGCTTGACGCGGCTGTGGATACGCTTTTCGACCTGCAAAACGCCGATCTCGCCTTCCATGAAGCCGTAAATGCGCTCCAGCCGCTCGGACGTGCTCGCAACCTCAAGCAATTCCTGTTTCTGGTCGATCTTGAGTGAAAGATGCGAGGCGATCGTGTCCGCCATCTTCGACGGCTCCTCGATCTGGTTGACCGAGACGATCACTTCCGGCGGAATTTTCTTGTTCAGCTTCACATACTGTTCGAACTGCGTCATGACGGCCCGCGCCAATGCTTCAAGCTCGTCATTCACTAAAGTGTCATCAGAAATTTGAACCGTTTCCGCTTCAAGGTAAGACTTGCTGTCGATGAACTTGTTGATGCGCGAACGGGCGCCGCCCTCGACCAGAACTTTTACCGTGCCGTCGGGCAGCTTGAGCAATTGCAAAATCGTGCCAATAGTCCCGACCGTATAAAGCGCATCCGGGCCGGGGTCATCATCGCCGGGCGATTTCTGGGTGACGAGCAGGATTTGCTTGTCCTCATGCATGACATGCTCAAGCGCCTGGACCGATTTCTCACGGCCCACGAACAGCGGCACGATCATATGCGGGAAGACCACGATGTCGCGGAGCGGCAAAACTGCGTAAATATTGGCTTTTGGACCGCCTAAAGAACCACCGAGCATGCGTGAAACCCTCAAATTTCGTGTTTTTAAATGAAAACCGTCATTAAATAGCAGCTTTTTAAAGATTTTAGCATAAAACTGCGCTTTATGACGCCCAATTTAGTTGAATTTGGCCTGTTTCGGACGAAAATCAAGGCCTTTTAACAGCTTAAACGCCTAAATCTTTAGAAAAGGTTTATTTCTTGGCGTCTTCGCCGACCGGCTCGGGCCGGGATTCCACGACGCTGTCGATCAGGCCGAACTCCTTGGCCTCCTCGGAGCCCATGAAATTATCGCGTTCCATGGCCTTTTCGATCACCGCCAGTTTCTGGCCGGTGTGGTGGACGTAAAGCTTGTTAAGGCGCTCCCGCAGGCGCAGAATTTCCCGGGCCTGGATTTCGATGTCCGTCGCCTGACCGCGCGCACCGCCCGAGGGCTGGTGCACCATGATCCGGGCATTGGGAACCGCGTAACGCTTGCCCTTGGCTCCCGCCGTCAGCAGCAGCGAACCCATCGAAGCCGCCTGGCCGATACAGACGGTCGAAACATCCGGGCGTATATATTGCATCGTGTCATACATCGCGAGACCCGACGTCACAACGCCGCCCGGTGAATTGATGTAAAATGAAATATCTTTCTTGGGATTTTCGGATTCAAGGAACAGCAGCTGCGCGCAGATCAGGCTCGAAACATGATCGTTGACCTCGCCGGTCAGGAAGATGATGCGCTCCTTCAGCAGACGCGAGTAAATGTCGAACGCCCGCTCGCCCCTGTTCGTCTGCTCGATGACGGTAGGAACAAGGTAGTTGTTATAAACTTCCAGAGGATCGCGCTCGGCCATAGGTCTTTCCCAAAAGGTTAATGTCCAGAATCAGAACCTAACAAATTTAACCCACCCGCGAAAGCCGGGATCGGCAAACTATCAGGCCTTTTTCTTCTTGGCGGCTGGCTTTTTGGACTTTTCCTTGCCCTCGCCGTCGTCCTCGTCCAGCGCCTTGAGCAGTTCTTCGCCGCTCACGGTCTTTTCGGAAACGTCCGCCAGTTCAAGAATATAGTCCACGACCTTCTGCTCGAACAGGGGCGCGCGCAGGGTCTCGAGGGCACCGCGGTTTTTCGAGAAATAGTCAAACACATCGCGTTCCTGTCCGGGGTAACGCTGGGCCTCGGCGATGACAGCCTTCTGAAGCTCGACATCCGAAACCTTGATGTTGTTCTTGGTGCCGATCTCGGAAAGAACGAGGCCGAGACGCACGCGGCGGCCCGCGATATCCTTCAACTCGTCTTTTTCCTTGTCGGTAACCTTGTCGCTGTAATCATCGCCGTGATCGCAATGCTCGCCATGCACGTGGTGCGCGCGCTCGTGCTCGATCTGGCCGAGGATATTGTTGAATTCCATGTCGTGCATGCCGGCAGGAATTTCAAAATCATGCAGTTCATCGAGACGGTCCATCAGCGTCTTCTTCAGGTGCATCTTGCTCTGGCGGTCATATTCCTGCTGCATCTGCTCCTGCACCGCTGTTTTGAGCGCATCCAGGCTGTCAAGACCCAGCGACTTGGCGAAATCATCGTCGATCTTCGCTTCGCCCGGCTCGCGCAGCTCCTTGATCTCGACATCGAAAATCGCGTCGCGGCCCGCAAGCTCCTTGGAGTAATTCTTCGGGAACGTGACCTTCACTTCAACCTTGTCACCGGCTTTTTTGCCGATGAGTTGTTCCTCGAAACCGGGAATGAACATGCCGCTTCCGAGTTTCAGATGATGGTCGTCACCCTCCATACCCGGGTGCTCGAAATTATCATCCGCCGTGCGGCCCTTGAAATGAATGACGGTCGTATCGCCATCTTTCGCGGCCCGCTTGCCTTCGACCTTCACGGTCGTCTGGTTGTTCGATGCGATCTTCTCAAGCGCCTCGTTCACCGCCTTGTCATCCGGCTTGGAAACCAGCTTCTGCAGCTTGATGCCCTTATATTCCTTAACGTCGAATTTCGGCAGCACCTCGACCGACATCGTATAGGTCAAATCCTTGCCCTCATCGAACGATTTAACTTCAATTTTTGGCTGAAGAGCAGGCTTCAGGTCTTTCTCTTTCAAGGCTTTTGTCGATGTCTCGTTGACGGCAATCTCAAGCACCTCGCCCATGATGGCCTTGCCGTATTTCTGCTTCAGCAGTTTCAGCGGCACCTTGCCGGGTCTGAAACCGGGCATTTTAATCGTCTTACCGACTTCCTGGAGGCGCTGGTCCACGCGTTTGTCGATATCCTGGGCCGTCACCGTGACTTCCAACTCGTGGTTGAGGCCGCTTTTCTTCAGTTCTTTAACCTGCATTGTCATCTCTTCTTTTCTATAATCCGGCAAGTTGGTGCGGGTAGAGGGAGTCGAACCCACACGCCTTACGGCGCTGGAACCTAAATCCAGTGCGTCTGCCAGTTCCGCCATACCCGCGTTTAGCTTGCAATGTGTTAGCCGAGTAAAGGGGGAAGTGCAAGGTTTAATAGAGGAAAATGGGGCGACCGACGGGGCTTGAACCCGCGACAACTCGGACCACAACCGAGTGCTCTACCAACTGAGCTACGGCCGCCACAGCACCGGACACGGCGCACTTCTGAATTGCCTTTGTCTATAGGTTTATGCTAGCTCTGGTCAAGTATTTAATGCCTCCACGGAGCGTCAAACGTGCCAGCCAACGTCCTGAAATTCAAGAAAGATAGCGACCTCATTAAATTCATCGCCGATAATGAAATAGAGTTCATCGAGCTGAATTTCACCGATATGCGGGGCAAATGGCACCACTCTGCCGAACATCATAGCGTTTTTAGCGCCGACACCATTAAAAACGGCCTGTTTTTCGATGGCTCCTCTATCGCCGGATGGAAGGAAATCCATGAATCCGACATGATCGTCAGGCCCGACATCAACAAGGTCTGCGTCGACCCCTTCGCCGCCCAGAAGACCATCAAAATCTTCTGCGACGTTTACGACCCCGCCACCGGCAAACCCTATAACCGCGACCCCCGCTCCATCGCCCGCGCCGCCGAGGAATATCTGAAACAATCCGGCCATGCCGACACCGCCTATTTCGGCCCCGAGGCTGAATTTTTCATTTTCGAGGACGTCAAATTCGACGTCTCCATGAACCGCGTGGGTTTTGAAGTCGACAGCAGCGAAGGCCCGTATAATTCCGCACGCAATTACGAAACCGGCAATTCCGGCCACCGCCCGCGCATCAAGGGCGGCTATTTCCCCGAAGCGCCGGTCGACAGCCTTTCCGACATCCGCGGCGAAATGGTCACGGTCATGCAGAGCATGGGCCTCGCCGTCGAAAAACATCACCACGAGGTCGCGCCGAGCCAGTGCGAAATCGGCATCCTCTATTCCACCCTGCTCGACTGCGCCGACAACATGCAAATCTACAAACATGTCGTGCATAACGTCGCGAACAGCTACGGCAAAACCGCGACCTTCATGCCCAAGCCCATTTTCGGCGACAATGGCTCCGGCATGCATTGCCACCAGTCGCTCTGGAAAACCGGCAAGGCGCTGTTCGCGGGCGAAGGATACGCAGGCCTTTCCGACACCGCCCTCTATTACATCGGCGGCATCATCCGGCACGCCCGCGCACTGAACGCTTTCACCAACCCGACCACCAACAGCTACAAGCGCCTTGTGTCCGGCTACGAAGCCCCCGTCCTGCTCGCTTATTCCGCGCGCAACCGCTCGGCCTCGTGCCGTATTCCGCAGGTCAATTCGCCGAACGCGCGCCGCGTCGAGATTCGCTTTCCCGACCCGCTCGCCAATCCTTATCTCGCTTTCTCGGCAATGCTGATGGCCGGTCTCGACGGCATTGAAAACAAAATCCATCCCGGCGAGGCGATTGATAAAAACCTCTATGCCCTGCCCCAACATGAACTGAAAAAAATCCCGACCGTCTGCGGCTCCCTGCGCGAAGCGCTCGTTGCGCTCAGTACGGATTACAAGTTCCTGGTGAAAGGCGACGTCTTCACCGCGGATTTTATCGAGGCTTATATCAGGATGAAAATGGAAGAGGTGGAGACTTACGAAACGATGGTCCACCCCATCGAATATAAAATGTACTATTCGTCCTGATTACCTGTAGATCAGGCCTTCATCCAGCGGGCGGATCAGGCTGAGGATAAGCGCATAGGCCTGCGTGTTTCTCGCCCAGATAAAGAAATCATCGTCGCGCGACGGCGTGATCAGGCTGACGAAATAATAGTAATCACCCGCCTCAAGCGGCACGATCCAATATTCGTAGTTCAACAGGCTGTTCTGGTTATCGACCGCCTTGTAAACATCGACCGCGCCCGCATTCAACTCATTGCTGAATTTGAAATCATCGAAAGTTTCAAACTTGTCGCCGACCGCCAGATTTATCTTGGCCAGGCCGCGTTTGAGGTTATCGATTTCACCCGGCACGGAATCGGCGGAATCATAGGAAACGATATCGACCTGTATCCGCCCGTCCAGCGTCTTGTAATTCTTCCAGTCGATCTTCTCCTCGGACTGAATATTCAACAGTTCAAAATTCATCCGGTCCGCGCCCTTCATCGGCGCCGCCCTGAATTCCCACGAAACCGGGTACTGGAATTCGGCAATATCAAGGAAGTGGTACTTGGTCATTTCCTCGACTGACTCCGTGATCGGGTAAGTCAACTCGAACGTCTTCATGACCTGGGCCTGCATCTGTTTCTCGGCCTCCCAGTTATCGGCGGGCATGAAATACTGCGCCATGACGACGCGCCTGCCATTCATCTGCGCGACCGCGCGAATAACGTAGGTCGTACTTTCTATGACTTTCACGTAAAGCGCTTCGGCGCGCTTGAAGTTATGCTCTCTAATGCCCTGGATCGTAAACCCGTTCGAGAGCAGATATTGCAAAAGCCATTGCTGCGCCGAGAGCTGGTATTCCAGGTTGATGGCCTGCAGCGTGAAATAACTGCGCTTGTCAATCACCGGCGGCCCGTAATAACGAACGATTTCGCCGAGAATCTTGTTGCTGATCTGGTAGCTGGTCAGCGCCGAATCTTCCGGCCGTTTCCAGTCACTGGGCAGCCTGAATCTGTACGACAATGCCTCGTCGCCAGCCGGCACATCTTCATAAAGAACAGTCTTGTCGTTGAACTCCTTGTCCGGCATCGGGGCGATCTCCGGCAAGGCCTGCGCATAACTCTTGAGAAGCTGCTGCGCGGGGGCAATGGTCGAGGGCAGGACAAACCCTGCCACTACCGCCCCTGCGACCAGGAATTTAAGGCTATACCGCCCAAGAAAGCGCTTCATCAAAACCCCTTATTATGTATTACGACACGGAAAGACATTCCCTTCTCTATTGTAGCGGATATTCGGCCCTGTTTGGAGTTTTTCTAAAACGGGGGCTTTTTTATGAAATTATTTGATTTCCGGGGCTGATAACGATAATTCAGGAGCATGGCTGATCTTTTGAACTCATCGAAAACGAAGAAGAAAAATTCCTACGACGCCGCCGACATCCAGGTGCTCGAAGGCCTTGAACCCGTCCGGCACCGTCCCGGCATGTATATCGGCGGCACCGATGAGCGCGCCTTGCATCATCTCGTCGGCGAAATCCTCGACAACTCCATGGACGAAGCCGTCGCCGGCCACGCCGACTGGATCGAGATCGAACTGAAAGAGGATTATTCGGTAACCATCAGCGACAACGGCCGCGGCATCCCTATCGACGAACACCCGAAATATCCCGGGAAGTCGGCACTGGAAGTCATCATGACCACGCTGCACTCCGGCGGTAAATTCTCGACCGACAATTACGAAACCTCCGGCGGCCTGCACGGCGTCGGTATCTCCGTCGTCAACGCCCTTTCGGATTTCATGACGGTCGAGGTCGCCCGTAACGGCAAGCTCTATACCCAGACTTATTCACGCGGTAAACCGACTTCAAAACTGAAAGAAAGCGCGGGCGCAAAAAACAAGCGCGGCACCAGCGTCACCTTCCACCCCGACGCGGAAATTTTCGGCGCCCGGGCGCATTTCAAACCGAGCTGGCTCTACCAGATGGCCCGCTCCAAGGCTTACCTTTATTCCGGCGTTGAAATCCGCTGGCGCTGTGCCGAAAGCCTGATCGGCGAAGGCAAGACACCCACCGAGGATAAATTCCATTTCCCCGGCGGCCTCAAAGATTTCCTCATCACTTCACTACATGACCGCAAAACGCTGACCGCCGCCCATTTCACCGGCAAAGCCGACCTGCCTGACAAAGGCGGACGCGTCGAATTCGCGGTAACATGGCCGCAGGACGGCGAAGGCTTTTCACATTCCTACTGCAACACGATCCCGACCATTCACGGCGGCACGCATGAACAGGGCCTGCGCGCGGCGCTTTCGCGTGGCTTACGCGCCTACGCCGATATGACGAACACGAAAAAAGCCTCCGTCGTGACCGCGGATGACATCATGTCCGGCGCCGCCGTCATTCTTTCGGTCTTCATCAAAAATCCCCTCTTCCAGGGCCAGACCAAGGAAAAACTCGCCAACGCCGAGGTCACCAAATGGGTCGACACTGCGCTCAAGGATTTATTCGATCACTGGCTTTCGAACGACCCGAACTCCAGTACCAATTTGCTTGAGACCCTGATCGAACGCGCCGAACTCCGCGTCCGTCAAAAAGATGAAAAAATCATGGCGCGTAAAAGCGCCACCCGCAAACTCCGCCTGCCCGGCAAACTGGCCGATTGCTCGCGCCAGGAGGCGGAAGGCACCGAGCTTTTCATCGTCGAGGGCGACTCGGCGGGCGGCTCGGCCAAACAGGGCCGCAACCGCGAGACCCAAGCCATCCTTCCCCTGCGCGGTAAAATCCTGAACGTGGTCAGCGCCACCATCGACAAAATCCGCGCCAACCAGGAAATCCAGGACCTGATCCAGGCCATGGGCAGCAACGCCGGCAAGGATTTCAAGCTAGAAAATTTACGCTACGAACGCATCATCATCATGACCGACGCCGACGTCGACGGCGCGCACATCGCCTCGCTGCTCATCACCTTCTTCTACACGCAGATGAAACCGCTCATCGAAAACGGGCATCTCTATCTCGCCATGCCGCCGCTCTACCGCCTCACCAGCGGCCAGATCAGTGAATATGCCCGCGACGACGCGCACAAGGACGAACTCCTGAAAACAACCTTCAAAGGTAAATCCAAAGTCGACATCAGCCGCTTTAAGGGCCTCGGCGAAATGCCCGCCGCGCAGCTCAAGGAAACGACGATGAACCCGAAATCGCGCAAACTCATCCGCGTCAGCCTGCCCGACGCCGAAACCGCGCTCGGCATCGCCATCGAGCTCAAGGAACAAAACGGCGCCCAGAACGAAACCGACGATCTCGTCGAGCGCCTGATGGGCAAAAACGCCGAACCCCGCTTCCTGTTCATCCAGGAAAATGCGCAATTCGTCCAGGACATCGACGTTTGACATTCCAAAGCGTAAAAAAAATATCTCTCGCCTTTATTCTCCTGATCACTCTTCTTGCCGCGCTCTATTGCGGCATCGCCGCGATTCAGGCGCCGAACGTCGCCGCACAAAAAGCGCGCCTCAGCCTCCGGATCCTCGGCCTCAACGCCGCGTTTCTTCCCGAACCCCGATCGAAGTGGGGACACGTTATTTATAACGATATCAAGCTCGACGAAGACGAAATCAGTACTATCGAGACCATCGATATCAGCTATAACCCGCTCTCCATTTTACTCACGGGCCGTTTGAATACCCTGACATTTAAAAATTTGAACCTCATCGGCGAATGGGATCCAGGAGCATCCCTTCCTGCAACTTTCTCAGGCTGGAAAATTCCGAATGACTTCCAGCACATTGCCGTCATCCCGGCACAAAACATACGCATGGAAAAATCAAAAATTTCCGTCCTTACAGTGGGCTTCGGCGGCCTGTCGCTTGATTTCGATTTTAACGGCGCATTCAACGATAAAAAACTCGAATTCCAGTCGCACCTCAAGAGCGCGCAGAAATACATGAGCTTCACCGCAAGCGCCAGCGGCATTCTTGCCCATGATTTTTCGAACATTGACGTCGAGATCGACGAGGGAAAATTCGAAATGCCCGAAGCCCACATCCGCGCCAGCCGCGGCCATGGCTGGTTCAATTACACACGCGATAAATCCGGCTCTTCCAAAATCATGGCAGAACTCCGCGCCGGCGGACTTACAGTTCTTGAAATGCCGTGGCAAAACGCATCCGCAACCCTTGAAATCAAGGATGGCAGCATCAAAGCCTTCTCGGATGCAAAATCCATTGGCGTTGACGGTATCGAACTCGGGCTGAACTATCAAAAAAACGCAGGCGCCGCAGGAATGATCTATGGAAGCCTGCACGCCGACGACGGCGCGGCTCTCTCAGCATTTTTGGGCGAACAATCCAAAATCACGCTGCCCGCCGCCGATATGACGATCATCCGCAACACACAGGACCTCAAGGCCGATTTTGCCTATGAACCGGAAAAAATAAAATATCGCCTCAACACAATGCAAAATGCGCCGGTCAAAGAAGTCTCCATAAAATAATTAAGGGTAGTCGCAACTGTCGAACGTGACCTTCGCGAAGGACCGCGCGCCTTCCGTCACCGTGAAGCGGTATTCCTTGTCGCCGATCACCAGCGACTGGTGAATCGGCATCACGCCCTTTTTGCTTTCGGCCCGCCCATCCTTAAGGATAAAATCCATCGTCACCGCCTTGCTCGGATCATACCACGCCTCGGGATCACCCTTCGCATTACGTGCCGAAACGCCGTGCCCCTTGATGGCAATACCGCCTTCCGCGATGCTCGCCTTACTCTCCGGGCCCTTATAGGCGGGCGTCGACACGACGAAGCGTTGCGTCTCCGGCTCGGTGCAATTGCGCGGCGGCCGCGCCGAGCGGATCAAAAACGCCAGCCGCTCCGGGTCCATCCCGTCTGCAATTTGCCTGTGCACCAGCATGATCAAATCCTGCACCGGTCCCTCCGGCATCGTTTCGGCAACCGTCTTCTGAAGCTCTTCGTAACGCGTCGTCGCGGTCAGCGCCTCCGCCTTCAGCTCCGTCACCGTATTTTCCACCTCCTGCTTTTCCAGCGTCAGCGCATCGACCTGCGAGCTCATCACGATCTCATCACGGAAAACATGCTGCCGCCCGAGAAAAAACCCGAGCGCCCCGCCCGCCACCATGCAGACCAGCACAACCGCAAATCCTGCGAAACGCTGCATGCTACGCTTGCGGTAGCGGTTATAGGGATCATATGAATAAATGCTCATCGTACGGTTTCCTTGCGTACGAAATCCGGGTCGCGGTATCCGGATTCGACAAACCCGCCGATGTTTTTAAGGCCAAGCGTGAATAAGATTTCCATCTCGCTGTCACCGCTGGAATCATCCGTATAATTCCGCACGCCGAGCAATGACCACGACCAGCACTGGTGGAAATAATCCAACCCCCCATAAGCCTGGCGCAGGCCCGGGTTTTCGCCGAAATCGTTCGTGGCCCCGGCCCGGACCCGCCACTCAGGCGACAAGTAATAGCCGATGTCGTTATGCAGTTGCTCGCGGCTTTCATCGATGTCGGTATCTTCCAGCGCCGAGGCATAAAGGTAACGCGTGTTGAGCGAGAACGGCCCCAGCCATGTGCCGAAATCGACCTCATGGCGCTCCGATGAAAGATCCTCGCTGTTCAGTTGGAACCTGTAATTCAGCGTGTAGCGGTTATCAAACGTCGATGAAATCTGGCCGACATAATCCGAATTCTGCTCATTCAGCCCCGACCCTTCCGGAAAGGGATTGTCCTTTTCACTCAGGCGGTAACTCTGCCCCAGGAAAACATCACCGTGATTGCCTTCGTAATCGTAAATTCCCGTGCGCACGCCATAGGTCAGGCGCGAGCGGTCCTCGACCCGGTCCAGTCCCGGGAAGCGGTTCGGCTCGAAAATATTGCTGGCGTCGATCTGGACGTCGCGGCTGTCCTCGTTCGGGATTTTTGTATTCACATCGATATTCGGCGCCATCGTCAACGCCACGATCGGCTCCAGCGTCACCTGGTAATTCTCATGCTGACTCGCCATCGGATAGCTCGTCTGCATATGCACCTGCGGGAAAAACTGTGCCGCGAATGAATCGCCGCTGCGGTTTGATCCGGCGACCGCAACATCGCGGTCCGTGACCGAATAGAAATCCCCGCGCAGGCCCGCATCCACCGTCGTCAGGAACCCGTAATCGGAAACCAGCCTGCGCTGCCATCCTCCTTCGAGATTGAGCCGGTTCATATCCTGCCCGCTGCCGCCGCGCACAAGGCCGAGGAACGATGCACCCGCATTCCATCGCCCGCCGATCACCGGCACGCCGCCCGGCTCTCCGACAAAACTCGTGATAATTTCGGGCAGGACTTCCGGCTGCTCCTCCTGCTCGGTGCGCACCCGCACATCCTGGAACGTCAACATTCTGCCAACCGCGTAATCGCGCCCGGAAAATCTCTCGGCGTAAACCTCGTTCTCCAGTACATCTTCATTGGTAAAATCGTACTGGCGCATATACTGGTCGTCCGACGCCCAGTTTACATTCACGCCCGAGCGCCATTTGTCATTCATGTCCCAGCGCGCTTCGCCCAGCACATGGCCGCGCACCTCTTCATCGAGATCGACATCACGGTTGCCGACTTTCTCCGTGCGGCTCGAATAAGTAATCCCGCCATTCAATTCCAGCGACGCGGCATCCCAGCGTTGCCGGTACTGCGCCACCATCAGCGGCGCTTCCTCGGTCATCGCCATCAACCCGATCGTCGCATCCTTGTCCTGCGCGATGTTCCAGTAATAATCCTCGCGCACGAATGCGCCGAGATTGCTTTTGAACCCGCCCGTCGGCGCCAAGAAACCGCTCTTGCGCTTGATCGTGCCGTCCGGGTGCGAGAAATACGGCACATAGGCGATCGGCATGCCCCACGCCTCGAACCGCGCGCTGGTATAGCTGATCATGTGCGCTTCGCTGTCATGCTCGACTTCCGACGCCCGGATCTGCCAGACCGGCGGCTTCTCCGGCTCCGCCTTGCACGGCTCGCAGGGCGTATAGGTTGCATCATTCATCACCGTTTTGACGCCGCCCGTGCGCGTGCCATCCGCTGCGGTAAAACGCGACCCGTCCGCGAGATAGGTTTTCAGGCCGCGCACAAACCCATCCTTGAATTCGTTATGCAACTCGACTTCTTCGGAATAATGGATGTCACCGCTTTCCTCGTTCAGCACCACGTGCCCGCTCGCGATCACGCGGTCCTCGCTCAGGAAATAAACAATCCGGTCGGCGCGAAAAATCCGGCCCGACTGCACCAGCATCACATCGCCCGACGCCGTCACGGTCTGCGATTTCTCGTCATGCTCGATCGTATCGGCCTGCAGGTCGACCGGCGCGTTCGAAACCGGCTTGTCCTCGACCGATTGCGCCGCCGCGGTTTCGCCCACCGGCATCTCGGTCAGGTCGCCCTCATACGGTCCCTGCACATAAGGCTCCGGCCCGGTCATCAACCGGGCGGAATCCGCGACCTGCATTGTCTCTGAAGAAGATGAATCGGAAGGGCCGGTCAGCATCTGCGCCGAAGACGGGAAAACAGCCGTGAAAAACACGGCCCCGGCGAGGAAAAAAAGACAGACGAAACGGCGCATAGGAAAACGCTTTTAAATAAATGAAAATATTAGTGATTTTGCCCTCCCGGCAGGGAGCGGGTCAAGAGGAGTTAAACCTCTATCTTTTATTTTGTCCGCCGAAAAAACCCGGCATTTCATCGCCGAATCCCTGTACCGCTTTGTCGGCGGGCGCATTATCCCTCGGACGGGCCTGTTGCGGACGATTTTCGCGCTGCTGGGGTTTTTGGGGCCTGTTTTCACGAGGGCCTTCGGAACGTGGACGCTCCTCGCGCGGCGACCGGGAATCCTGCTCACGGCCCGCCTCTACATTTTCAACCGTGATTTTCTGCTTTATGAGCTTTTCAATCGCGTCGACATATTTCTGGTCGTCCCTGGACGCCAGCATCCACGCCCGGCCCTCTTTGCCCGCCCGGCCCGTGCGGCCGATACGGTGAACATAATCCTCGGCGTTGAACGGCACGTCGTAGTTGAACACGTGCGAAACATCATCAACATCCAGCCCGCGCGCCGCCACGTCGCTGCAAACCAGCATCGTGACTTTTCCTTCTTTAAACTCCGCCAGCGTCTTCGTGCGGGCGCTCTGCTCCATGTCGCCGTTGATGCCCTTGGCTGCATAACCTTTACGCTGCAGATATTGCACAACCCCGCCCATATCGCGCTTGCGGTTGCAGAAAATGAACGCGTTCTTCACTTCCTCTTTCCTGATGAGCTTATCCAGCACGCTGAGTTTATCTTTCGGATGCGTATTCACCAGGAATTGCGTCACGCGCTCCGATGTCGAGGATGTCGGCGCCACCGACACTTCCTTGGGGCTGCTCTGGAATTTCTGCGTCAGTTTCCTGATTTCGGGCGGCATCGTCGCCGAAAACAGTAGCGTCTGCCGGATCGGCGACAGGCGTGAAACGATTTTCTCGATATCGGGAATGAAACCCATATCCAGCATCCGGTCCGCCTCGTCGATCACAAGAATTTTAATATCGCTGAGCAGGATTTTCCCGCGCTCGAACAGATCCAGCAATCTGCCCGGCGTCGCGATCAGGACATCAACGCCGCGATCGAGTTTTTTGATCTGCTCGTCCATCGACGTCCCGCCGACCAAGAGCGCCTTCGTCAGCTTCGCGTATTTCCCATACGTGTCGAAATTCTCGGCGATCTGCGCCGCCAGCTCGCGCGTCGGCGATAAAATCAGCGAGCGCGGCATCCGCGCCTTCGCGCGCCCGCCCTGCAGGATTTCAATCATCGGCAGCGTAAAGCCCGCCGTCTTGCCCGTGCCCGTCTGCGCAAGGCCGACAATATCGCGGCCCATGAGGATGATGGGAATGGCCTGCGCCTGGATGGGCGTCGGGGTGTCATAGCCGCATTCGGCGACAGCCTTGAGGATATTTTCGCTTAAACCGAGGTCTGTAAAATGCATGGATTGTTTAATATCACTTTCAATAAGCTCGACTTATTATTATAAAACCTAGGGAAAAGCAACTAAAACGCGTGATTTATGGGCACAACCCAAAACGACGAAACCACCGAATTCAAGCCTGTTTTCGATGAAAAAGGGCTGATTCCCTGCATCGTGACCTCCGCCGTCGGGCAAGTCCTCATGTTCGCCTGGATGAACCGCGAGGCCCTCGACCTCACCCTCGAAACCGGCGAGGCGCATTTCTGGTCCCGCTCCCGCAATGAACTCTGGCACAAGGGCTCGACCAGCGGCGAAACCCAGGAAGTTCTCGAAATCCGCACCGACTGCGACCAGGACTGCCTCTGGGTTACCGTCGAGATGCAGGGCGCCAAACAGGCCGCCTGCCACACCGGCCGCCGCTCATGCTTCTACCGCGTCCTCGGCAAGGACGGAAAGCTGATTTTTACTTCCTAATCGTCATTGCGAGGCCGTAAGCCGAAGCAATCCAGAAAAAGATCAAACCACAGCGTTCACAACGAAAACACAGGGGCATTCAGCGCAAAACGCACTGTGATTTCGCCTGTGACCGCTGTGGTTAAAAAAAAGAGTGCCCCCGGTGAAACATGAAATAAACCGTCACATTCACCAAAAATAAAATCGTCGCCACTTTTAAAATCATATGCACTTTATTTTTCTTCTGCTCTTTCGGCCCGCAATGCCCGTCGCAGCAATGCTTGTGCTGTTCGTGCGGCCCCATATGCTCGGTGTAATAATGCAGTCCCCACCCCAGCGCCAGCACCATCCCTGATAAAACAATCATCGGCACTTCATAGTGATGGAGCAGATCATGGAGATGCGTCCATCCCGCCGGCAAGGCGCTGATAATCCCAATCCCCGACAGCACGCTGACAATGCTGAACACCGTCGGCAGCACGCAGCAGAAAATATGGCTTGTCTCCGAAAGCAGGATCGCGGTCAGGACTGTCTTTCTGTACTTTTCCATCAGGCTATTATTTCCTTGAAAACGTTCGTTACAATATAACATAATGCGCCTTATGCAAGAAAAAACCGCGCTGACATTGGAAAGGGTCGAAAAATCGCTTCTGCAAAAAGGCGAGCGCTTCACCGCGCCGCGCCGCGACGTGCTTAAAACCCTGATCGCGGGTAAACCGCCGATGAAAGCCTATGACGTCGTCGAAAAAATGAAAGGCGCGAAACCGATGACCATCTACCGCGCCCTCGATTTCCTCGTCGCGCAGGGCCTCGTCCATCGCATCGAAAGCCTTAACGCCTACATCCCCTGCGTCGAGCGTCATTGCGCCCACACCGATTCACAATACCTCATTTGCGACGATTGCGGCTGCGTCGAGGAACTCCACAACCACGCGATTGACGATTATATCGCCAAAAAAGTCGCCGATGAAGGCTTTCGCATTTCCCACAAGACCATGGAACTGCACGGCACCTGCGCGAAATGCGCGGATTGAAATTTGTGCTATACTAGAATCATGGAGGGTCTTCCATGACAATCAAAGGCGATCAGCTTTACGAACTCGGCTGGCTTACCATCCAGGACATGTCCAGCCTGCACCCAAGCTTTGACAATCTTCCCGAGGATAAATACGCGGAAAAGCGCCTGCGCTCGCGCCGGTATTCCTGCTACCGCCACAACGCCGACGGCTCGGTCACGAAACTCTCGCAAAAAGATTTCATGCAGAGCAGCAATATCAACAAGCATGTCGGCGACGTCGAGCGCAAATACGAACCCCTCGACCCGTCGCTGGAAACGAACCCCGTATTCCTGAAGATGTTCGAGGAGTTCCGCGAGCGCACGAACTTAAGCGAAAACAGCGCCATCGAAGTCCACCAGATCCGCTGGCATTGCGCCAAGCGCGTCAAAATCCCGGCTCCCGAGGGCGTGCACCAGGACGGTTTCGATTATATCGGCATGTTCATGGTCAATTCGCACAATATCGACGGCGGCGAACTCATGATCTACCCCTCGCCCGATGAAGCGCCCTTGTTGGTGAAACAACTGGAACCCGGCGAATTCATGATTCTGAACGACAAACGCCTGTTCCATTACGCCGCGCCGCTCGTGCCGCGTCCGAACAAGGATGAAGGTTACTGGGATCTGATAATCCTGACGGCGAACGAGGCGCTGCAATCGGCTTGACGCAACCCCGGCGAAAGCCGGGGACCATGAACATGCGCAAACATATCTCATGGACCCCGTCTTGCGATGGGGTTTCGATTTACAGAATCAAAGTTTTTCTAAACTCTCAAACAGCATATCCATTTCGGCGAACGTGTTGTAATGCACGCACCCGACGCGCACGACGCCGCCCTTGGATGTCAGCCCCAGCGCGTCCGTCACGCCATGATTGTAAAAACTCCCCGCGCCTGTCGTGATATTCTCTTTCGCCAGGTGATCGGAAACCGCGGGCGATTTGAAACCATCGACGGTAATCGCGAATGTCGCCGTGCGCTCGCGCACGCGCTCCGGATCGGTAATGCCCCATACTGTAATATTCCCGGTTTCTTTCACGTGCTTCAGGAATCTCCTGCTCCACTCGCGCTCGTACGCGCCCACGCGGGTATAGCTGGATTCCAGCTGCTCGCGGAGTGACTTGCTGAACAAGCCGATCGAGGCGATGTAATCGATCGCGGCCACAAATCCCGCCATCGCCTCGAAATTCTGCGTGCCGGTCTCCCAGCATTCAGGCGGCGTAACGATCGCCGGTTCAACTTTATAAGGCTTCAGCCGTTCCAAATGTTCGCGCTTGCCGTACACCATGCCCATATGCGGCCCGTAAAATTTATACGGCGAACAGGCCATGAAATCGCAATCAAGAGCTTTTACGTCCGGCAGGTAATGCGGCGCGTAGTGCGTCGCGTCGGCATATGTCATGGCCTTAACCGATTTTGCCGCCCTCATAATCCGCACTGCATCGGTCAGTGACCCGCACGCATTCGACGCCAGCGTAAACGCGATGAATTTCGTCTTATCTGAAATCACCGATTCCAGGTAATTGTAATCCAGCGTGCAGTCATCGGGCCGCACCGGCACCATGTGCCATTTCACGCCCCTGTCCTCCGCCGCCTGCTTCCAGTATGAAATATTCGCATAATGATCGAGATGCGTTAAAATTATTTCATCACCCGCGTTCCATTCCCGGCTGATCGAACGGCTTAAATGCGCTGTGATGGTGCTCATATTCGCGCCGAAAATAATTTCGCCCGGCGATGCATTGAAAAACGCTGCGCCACGCTCCCGCGCCGTACGCACGATTTCATGCGTGCGCTTTACGGTATAAAACTGGCTCGCAATCACATTGCTCGTGCCCTGCAGGAAATAATCCGACATGGCCTTGGCCACGCTTTCGGGCACCTGCGTGCCGCCCGGCCCGTCGAAAAATACGGACATGGTTCCGCTTGTTTTTTTCGCCAATGCCGGAAAAAGCTTCCTGACTTCCTGTGGATCGAACGCTTTCATGCTGTTCTCTTCTCTGCCTGAATGTCCATAGCAAACGCAGCGTCTTTAATATGCATCTCGACGCTCTCGCGCCCCTGCCATTCATTGATCTTCAGCGTCCCGCACAAATGAAACGGCCGCTTCCCCTGCTTCAGCAACGCATCGCCCAGCGGCGTATCCACCGCACGGAAAGCAACCGCCTTGAGCCTTGTCCCGCCTTCCCAGTCGCCCGCCAGCACGCGCACATGTGCTGAACCGACCACATCCGCGGAATGAATCCGCACGTTATTGATAACGAACAGCGGCTCGGGATGTTCCTGCCCGAACGGACCCACGGAATCCCGCAGCATTTTTACGAAATCCGCGCGCAGGCCACGCACGGATAATACACCATCGATCAGCGATTCACTATTCGCCATCTGTGAAGCGGCCTGGCTTTTCACATGCCGGTAAATAAATTCACGAAATGCCTCGATTTTTTCGGGTAGAACGGTAAATCCTCCCGCCATCGCATGCCCGCCGCCTTTTTCCAGGAGTCCCGCACGCCGCGCATCGATAAACACTTTCGCGATATTGACCCCCGCCACGCTGCGGCCCGAACCCTTGCCTTCCTTGCGGCCGTTCTCCGTGTAGGTGATCACGCAGGCCGGCTTGCCGTATTTATCCTTCAGCCGCCCTGCAACTAATCCCGCCAGTCCCGGGTGCCAGGCTTCATCATCGACGACAATCGCCGGGAATTGATCCAACCCAAGCTGATCCACTTTCTCAATCGCCTCGAACTCCATCTGCGCTTGCATTTCCTTGCGCTTCTCGTTGCAGTCATGCAGCGTCCAGGCGATATTCTTCGCTACTTCCGCATCATCAGTGCTCAAAAGCTGCGCCCCCAGATCGGCCTTGTGCACGCGGCTTCCGGCATTGATGCGCGGTCCCAGAATAAATCCCGCCGTGAACACATCCGGCACATTATTGACCTTCGCGGTTTCCAGCAGCGCCGCAATCCCGGCATTCTGCCGCTTCGCCATCTGCGCAAAACCTGCCTTGACGAACAGCCTGTTCGCGCCCTTCAGCGGCACCATGTCGCACACCGTCCCCAGCGCCACGAGATCCAGCAGGTTTTTCAGATCCGCCCCCGCCTGCCCGGTCTTTTCCTTGAGACGGTTGTTGATCGCGATACAGGTCAAAAACGTCACCCCGCACGCCGCCAGCATCTGCAAGCTCGATGTATCATCCCTGCGCTTGGGATTGATGACATGTTTGGCATCCGGCAGCTTCTCCTCCGCCTCGTGGTGGTCGAGAATGATAATCTCAAGCCCCATCGCCTTGCCTTCCGCGACGATATCGAATGCGGTGGTGCCGCAATCGAGCAGGAACACAATCTCCGCGCCGTCCGCTTTCAGTTTCTGCAGCGCCTCGGTGTTCGGCCCGTACCCTTCCGTCAGACGGTCCGGAATATAAATCGGCGCATCGACGCCATACTGTTTCAGGAACCGGTGCAGAATGGCCGACGATGTCGCGCCGTCGACGTCGAAATCACCGAAAATGCTGATCTTTCTTTTTTTGATAATCGCATCGCTGATATCCTCGGCCAGCGCACGCATGCCCGTCAGCGAAAACGGGTCCGGAAAATCATTCTTGAGCGTCGGGTTGAGAAAACGCGGCACATCCTCTTCACCGATCTGCCGCGCGCATAAAAGCCGCGCCACCGCCTCAGGCAGCCCATGCTTGCGCGCCACCTGCTCGATAATCGAAAGCTCGATATCGGGCATCACCCAACGGCTCTGCATGAGTGATTTTTCGATATTAAAGAGTGAATCGGGCATGCGCCCATTCTACAATCCCCGTCATCCCGGCGAAAGTATCCACCTGTTGTCACCCCCGCGAAAGCGGGGGTCCAGTCCATAATAAAGAATGCGGCAAGGCCGCGCACATTATGAATTTTCGACATTTAAGCCATGCTACGCATGGTCTCGGGGATAACACATGGATTTACACGGATTTAAGCCAGTTTTTCCGTTCGAAATTATGGGTGGCTTCCACGCGTCTAACGGTGCCGGAACGCGACCGCATGATAATCGACGAGGTCGAAGCCCCGCCCGGAAAACGCCGCACGCCGCGAAGCATCGTCCCGTCCGTCACACCCGTCGCCGCGAACATTACATTACCGGGTTTCGCGAGATCGTCCGTCGTATAAATCTTCTTGAGATCCTTGATGCCCCAGCGCTCGGCCCGCGCCCGCTCGTCGTCATTCCTGAAAATCAGGCGCCCTAAAATCGATCCGCCGATACATTGCAGCGCCGCCGCCGCCAGCACGCCTTCCGGCGCCCCGCCATTGCCGACATAAACATCGATGCCCGTCTCCGGGTCGGTCGTCGCGATCACCGCGCTGACATCGCCGTCCTGGATCAGCGTAATGCGCGCCCCAGCCGCGCGCACATCGTTCATCAGCTTCTCATGACGCGGGCGGTCCAGGATGCAGACCATCAAATCTTCGATCTTCGTGCCTTTTTCCTTGGCGATCTTTTTAAGCAAATCCGACATCGGCGCATCCAGATCGAGAATTTTCGGATTCACATTCGGTCCGACCGCCAGCTTGTCCATGTAAACATCGGGCGCATTCAGGAACCCACCCTCATCCGCCATCGCCAGCACCGCCAGCGCGTTGTTGCCGCCGCGCGCGGTAATATCCGTGCCCTCCAGCGGATCGAGCGCGATATCAATTCTCGGTCCGCCCTGTCCGACTTCCTCGCCGATATACAGCATCGGCGCCTCGTCGCGCTCGCCCTCGCCGATCACGACCCGGCCTGAAATATGGAGCGTATTGAGCGCCTCGCGCATCGCATCCACCGCCGCCTGGTCGGCGCCGTCCTTATCGCCCCGTCCGATCAGGCGGGATGCCGCCAGCGCCGCCGCCTCCGTCACGCGAATGGCTTCGAGCGCGAAATTGCGGTCCATTTGATTATCGGTCATGGCTTGTGTCTTTTCTTTCGGGATCATGGGCTTATCTTATTCTCTTGCCCCCTATAATACAACCACCCGCAGCAGGCATGGTTCCCCGATCGTGGAATCCAGTTTCGCGATCTGGCGGCAGCTTTCGGCGATATTCGCCCGCCGTGCCTCATGCGTGGTCATCACGACATTCACCGGCTGGCCCGGGTCGCGCCCCTGCTGCAGCACGCTCTCGATGGAAATATTCTGGTCGCGCAGGATCGCGGAAATATCGGCAATCACACCCGGCTTGTCGAGCACGGTGATGCGCATATAAAACCGGCTTTGCGTCTCGCCGAGATCCATGGGATTCATATCTTTGAGCTTCGAGGCCGGGATTCCAAATGTCGGCGTGTGCACGCCGCGCGCAAGGTCGATGATATCCGCAACAACCGCCGACGCTGTCGGCCCCTCGCCCGCCCCGCGCCCGGTCAGCAAGGGCGTCTCGAAGAAATCCCCCTCGACGAATACGGCGTTATAAACATCCTCGATTGAACCCAGCGGGTCGTCGGCAGGCACAAGGCACGGCTCGACGCTTTGCACGATCCTGCCGTCATAATCCTTGCTGATGCCGAGCAGCTTGATCTTGTACCCGAGCTTCCCGGCAAACTGGATATCGACATCCGTCAGCTTCGTAATACCCCGGAGCTTGATGTCCTTGAAATTCGGTTTCACACCGTAGGCAATCGCCGCGAGGATCGCGGTCTTGTGTCCCGCGTCCGTGCCCTCAACATCCGCCGCCGGATCGGCTTCGGCATATCCTTTCGCCTGCGCCTCTTTCAGCACTTCTTTAAAATCACGCCCCGTCAGGCGCATCTGCGTCAGGATATAATTGCACGTGCCGTTCAGAATACCGTAAACGCCGGTAATCTTGTTCGACGTAAACCCGGCGCGCAGCGAACGGATAATCGGCACGCATCCCGCCACCGACGCTTCATACATCAGACTGACGCCGTTCTTCTCGGCAATGCTCGCCAGTTCAAACCCGTGATTGGCCAGCAGCGCCTTGTTCGCCGTCACGACATGTTTTTTATTCTCGAGCGATTTCGTGACCAGCGTCCGCGCCGTGCCTTCCGCGCCGCCCATCAGCTCGACAACCGCGTCCAGTTTTTCGTCGGCCAGGCTCTCCGGCTTGTCCGCCCATTTATATTTCGAAAGATCGACGCCGCGGTCTTTCTTGCTCCGCGCCGAAACCGTGACGATTTCAATTTTCTTCCCCGCCCGCTCGGCGATCATGTCGCCATTCTGCTGCAGGATTTTGACAACCCCTGCGCCCACGGTCCCGAGACCGGCAATGCCAATGCGGAAAACTTCAGACATAAGGGCTATTACTGCACGGAAACGCCCAGAACCTCAACCCGTCTCGAAGCGACCTCGAGAGGTTTATGCCCCGGCACCGGCGGCCTTGTTTCGCCATAACCCTTGGTTTCTATGCGTTCGGGCGGAATTCCGCTCTCGATCAGCGCCCGCGCCACGGCAAAGGCCCGGTCCATGGAAATCTTGAGATTGATAATCTTGCGCTGGACCGGGTCTTGGATCGAGGACATCACGCTCGCATGGCCCATCACCGAAATATCCTGCCCGCTATAGCCGCGCCCGACCGCCGACAGCGTCGCCAGGTCATCCTGCTTGAGCGAGACCGAGTCATGGTCGAAATAAATCGTCAGCGGGTTACCGCCCGCATGCAGCGAGACATAGCCATGATCCGGGCCTCCCCGCCCCTGCCCCGGAAACGGCGTCAGCTCGGATACGGGCGGCGCATATTGCACGACACGCGGGTTGACCATCGCGGCCATGTCATCATCCAGCGGAAAAACCTCCACGCCCGGATAGGCATTCAAATAAGTTTCGTTATAAACAGGCACCGCCGTCACCGGCTGTATATCCAACGGCCCGGCGGACGATTGCGGCCCGGGCACATCATTCATGTCGCTCTCGCTCGCTCTCCAGTCCTCGCCATCCAGCGGGAAAACTTCCACACGCCCGTCCGAGGAACGGTAAATGACATCCGCCACATCACGGTATTCAACCGGGTCGAGCACCTGCGACTGAACCTGGCCGCTGGTCAAATCGACGCTCTCGGCAGGCTTCTCCGTGCTGACATCAACCGTCTCGCCGGTGTCGAAATAGGAACAGGCCGCCAGCAGGCTGGCGGAACCGAGGATAACGAGCAGATTGGCTATTTTTTTCATGGGCGGGGCTTTTCAAAGAGACTCAGGGAAACGAACCTGAAAATGATAGGCGACATCCCAATGGACTTTCAAGCCTTTAGCCTTATCTTATCCCCCCGTTCATAACGCAGGACCGGACTTGATTTTCTACCTTATATAAGCCAGATTTCGCTTTGCCTTCCTGCGTTTAGAGCCCACGGGCGAGAAACACATTTAACTCATGACCGAAGCCTCAGCAAAAACCGCCGCCAACAATCAGAACGCCATGCCCGACCCTGTCGCGCTCGGCCAGGCCCTGCTCGGCGTTTATGAACGCGCCGCCCCCATCCTCGAAAATTACTTCACCCGCATGGGCGAAGACCTCGCCAAACAGAATTTCGACCCCTTTCATATCAAGGACGTCTATCTCGAATTCCTGAACCGCATGGCCGCCGACCCGGAAAAATTCTGGCAGATGCAGCAGGGTTTCTGGAACGACTGGTTCCGTCTCTGGCAGGAAAGCGCCATGAAGTTCCTCGGCGAGGACGGCAAGACAATCATCCAGCCTGAAAAAGGCGACCGCCGCTTCAAGGCGCCGGAGTGGCAGGAATCCGCCCTCTTCGATTACATTAAGCAATCATATTTGCTCACCTGCCACTGGATGGACAAAACCGTGCGCGGCGCCGAGGGGCTGGATGCCGACAAAAAAGAAAAGCTCGTCTTCTATACGAAGCTTTTCGCCGATGCCCTCTCGCCCACGAATTTCCTGATGACGAACCCTGAGGTCTTGAAGGAAACTTTAAAAACCGGCGGCGAAAATCTCGTGAAGGGCCTCGAAAATCTCGTCGCCGATCTCGAGCGCGGCGGCGGCGAACTTAAAATCAGCACAACCGATTACGATGCGTTCAAACTCGGGGAAAACATCGCCAACACACCCGGCCGCGTCGTCTACCAGAACGACCTGATCCAGCTCATCCAGTATGAATCCGCAACCGGTGAAGTTTTCAAACGCCCGCTGCTGATCATCCCGCCATGGATCAACAAATATTATATTCTCGACCTGCGCGAGGATAATTCCTTCATCCGCTGGGCGGTCCAGCAGGGCCACACTGTGTTCGCGGTGTCATGGGTCAATCCCGACGCGGAACTTGCGCAGAAACGTTTCGACGATTACATGCAGGAAGGCGTGCTCGACGCGCTGGAGCAGATCCGCGATATCACCGGCGAACCCGATTGTAATGTTGTCGGCTATTGCCTCGGCGGCACGCTGCTGGCGATCACGCTTGCCTGGCTCGCGGCGAAGAAGCAGGAAAAACTCATCGCCTCCGCCACCTTCCTCACCACGCTGCTCGACTTTGAAAATTCCGGCGACCTGAAACTGTTCATGGATGACAGCCAGCTCGCGCTGATGGACCAGTCGATGGCGGAAAAAGGCGTGCTCGAGGCCAAAAATCTCCAGAAAACCTTCAGCCTGCTCCGCGCCAACGACCTCATCTGGTCCTTCGTCGTCAATAATTACCTCATGGGCCGCGAGCCGTTCCCCTTCGATCTGCTCTACTGGAATGATGACTCCACCAACATGCCCGCCGCGATGCACAGCTTCTACCTGCGCAAGATGTACCGTGATAACCAACTGACCAAGCCCGGCGGCATCAGGATGCTGGACACGCCGATAGACCTCAAAAAAATCACCGCGCCCGCCTATTTTCTCTCAACGCGCGAGGACCATATCGCCCCGTGGCGCGCCACCTATGCCGGGATCAAATTGCTCGGCAGCGAGGACGTGAAATTCACTCTCGCCGCCTCGGGCCATATCGCCGGCATCGTCAACGCCCCGGCCAAGAACAAATACTGCTACTGGACCTCGTCAAAAACTTCCGGCCCGCCCGGCGACTGGATGGACACCGCCGCGCAGAACGAAGGCTCCTGGTGGCCGCACTGGCAGAAATGGATTGCCGCCTATACAGGTGACAAAATCCCCGCCCGCAAACCCGGCAAGGGTCTCGAACCCGCCCCCGGCAGCTACGTCAAAAAGAAAAGCACGTAATTTTTATGTCATTGCGACCCCGGTGAAAGCCGGGGGAAACAATCTAGTCTTTACCACAGCGAGCACAGGCGAAGCACGGCGCCTTTCGCGCTGAACGCGTCCGTGTTTTCGCTGTGCTCGCTGTGGTTCAATTTTTTCTGGATTGCTTCGCTGACGCTCGCAATGACAACCGCAATAAAAAACCCCGCCGAAGCGGGGTTCTTTTGTCATCCCGGCGAAAGCCGGGATCGGGTTCGTAATTAACGCTTCGCCCACTGCTTGGTGCGGCGCGCGCCGTGCTTGCCGACCTTTTTCCGCTCGACCACGCGCGGGTCGCGGGTCAGCATACCGGCCTTTTTCAGCGCCGGGCGGTATTGCGGGTCGAAATTCTCGAGCGCGCGGCTGATACCGTGACGGACCGCACCGGCCTGGCCGGACAATCCGCCGCCTTTCACCGTGCAGACCACGTCGAAATGACCGACGCTGCTGACGATCAGGAACGGCTGGTTCAGGATCAGGCGCTGTGTCTGGCGGGCGAAATAAACGCTCTGGTCGCGGCCATTGACCGTAACCTTGCCGTTACCACGCTGCAGCCATACGCGGGCGACCGCGTCCTTGCGGCGTCCCGTCGCGTACGAGCGGCCTTTGCCGTCGATCTTCGGTTCGCGCTTTTTCGGCTCGTTCTGCGGGGCGGACTGGAAATCCAGCGCCTTCGGCTTCGCGCCCTGCTCAGGCATCGCCGCGGCGATATCCGCCATCTCGGTGGCGGCAGGCTTCTTGCGCGTGCGCTTCACTTCGACTTTCGGCGCTTCTTTGTTTTTGTCGTCTCTCTTGGCCATGGTGATTATGCCCTTTTGTTTTTCGGATTCATGGAAGCAACATCGAGTTTCTCGGGTTGCTGCGCTTCATGCGGGTGCGTCGCGCCGACATAGACATGCAGGTTCGACATCACTTTGCGCGAAAGCGGGCCGGGATGCGGCAGCATGCGTTGCACGGCCTTCTCGATCACCAGTTCAGGCGTCTTGCCTTCGAGGATCTGGTTGCGGCTGCGGCCTTTAATTCCGCCGGGGTGACCCGTGTGCCAGTAAAAGATTTCATCATCGGCTTTCTTGCCGGTGATCTTGATCTTGTCAGCGTTGATGACGATGACGTTGTCGCCGCAATCGACGTGCGGTGTGAATTGGGGCTTGTGCTTGCCGCGCAGGCGCATGGCGATGATGCTGGCCAGGCGTCCAAGAACGATATCCTCGGCGTCAATCAGCACCCATTTTTTCTCCACCTCTGCAGGCTTCAGCGATTTTGTAATCGTTGTGATCATGGTCGTTTCCTTTAAAAAGATGGCGCTTTATGCCCCATCGGCCCCGCACCTGTCAACAAAAAATCCAATAAAAAGAATGACTTTCAAATGCGGTATTATAATACCCCAAATCCTCTTATTGACAGTCTTTATATACATAATTATTAATAAGAAAAATCTTATAAATTAGGAGTTGGGAAATGCGTATCGAAAAACCTTCGGCCCTGCATGCCTTTTTATTGGCTGTCTCGATGCTTGGCGCGACCGCGACAGACAGCGACGCTTCTGCAACTGCCGGGCATGCCCTGGACCTGAAAACTAAAATAAGTGTATGCACGAAATATAATCAAAAAATGAATGCCTTAACCGTCAGTCAAGCGGTTCCCATAGACATCTCTCCGAAAATTTTTGAAAACCTGACAGAAATTTACAATCAAAATATGAAACTGGTCGTCGCAACCCTTCTTGAAGCCTTGGGTTTTACCGATCAACAGGCGCAAATTCAGGCTGTACTGGAAGAAAAGGTCAAAGAAATAAACTCATATAATGGATTTTATACTCCTCTGGCTTTAGCAGCCATGAATCCTGAAATGGATCCCGGTCGTGCGCATGAAATCACCAGAAGTCTCGGAGATATCACTTTCACTCCCGTGGAGGTTACAAACGGCTGTTCTTCGGAAACCGAACAACTTGCGTATAAACACTGAGCTTGAAAGAACTGAAATGCCTGACTCTCAAAAACCCTCGGCTCTTCTCGCGTTTGTTCTTGCCACAGGCACATTGATTGCCACGTCCGGCACAACGCTTGCTGATGAACCAACTTCCGACAAACCACCTCCTGGTTTTTACAAACTTTATAAAGCCCATTCCCTGACCTGCGACTCGAGGGAAAGACAGTTCATTGCGATGCTTTCACAAAAAGTTATTCCCCTTCATCCCGAAAAAGTGTCTGCGGAAGTTTACCGGAGTGGCTGGAAAATATTTCAGGAATCCGCAACTGAAATGGACAACTTTATGCATGATGTCACTGCAGAACCCCTGGACAACGACCAACTGGAATTTGTAATAAATCAGGAATACAACCGGTTGAAGATTGCCCATATTTATTATTTATAGAAATCTTATAATTATAAAAAATAAACGGGGAACCGGGAATGAAAACTCATGCGCAACCTTCTGTATTTGCCGCGTTTCTGGCATCAGCCATGGCCTTGGGAACCGCCGCCTATGCAGCCGGCGACACGCCCTCCGCTGCCAAACCGCTGAAAGGTTTCGAAATGACCTCGCACATACATGTATGCGACCGGAACAACAAAAGAAGCCTTCTGAATTTAAACCAGGCCATCCCGCCCGAATTTCCGGTATGGGCACAGGAAAAACTGCAATCACTTTTCGTGCTGCAGGCGGATCACATGGTGGATGCATTTTACGAGGCGGTGAGAATCACGGATGACGAGAACATAATCAAAGAAATTCTCGATGCCAGCCTCGCGGAATCGAACAAGGAAAACAGGGTCGTCATGGCGGGCTTTTTAGAAGAAGCGGCGCCCGGCATGTTCACGGATGATGGCCGCATGATAAATGAAATAACCATCAGGGAAATAAAGATGCACGTCAAAGACTGCACAAGCGACCCGTTGCGCGCGGACGTAACACCCCAGGCTGATCGGGCCCCGTCATAGATATGCTTAATAAACAATCCCTCGCAACCCTGTTTTTCACTTTAAGTTGTCTCGGCTCAAGCAGCTGCGACGTCAACAGGTCTTACATGGTTGAAAGAGAAGGAGAGGAAATTGACGTCTGCCTTCCCGACAAAAACCGCATGCAGGTTCTTTTCGACCAGACCTTGATAATAAAGGTTGAAAAAGGACAGAATTTAAAAAGCATTTCCGACCCATTTGAAATCAACCGGCAAAGATTTTCCGATGCGGTAAGGCATCAATATAATGCAATCAGCCTCTCTGAAATGGATATGAATCCCCCTGATATAACCTTGAAGCGTCTTTTTGACAGCGCCAGATTTGATTTGATGTTGCAGGAACAAGGGGCCGTTCGAACGGCGGACATAAAAATCAAGGCGGTAATAATTACGATTGACGGCTGCGATCTGGGCGAAAAAATCGCTCTGAATGCCTCGTGACCTAGACAGTTTCCTCTTCAATCCACCTCAGAAACGGCGCATGCCCCTTCTCGATCGGCAGCGCGACGATGCACGGCGTCTCATAGCTGTGCAGTTTTAAAATCGCCTCTTTCACGTCTTCGAACAGATCGCTCCGCGTCTTCATCACGATCGCGACTTCCGTAGCGCTCTCGACTTTGCCCTTCCACTGATAGACCGCCTCGTGCGGCGCCATGATATTCGCGCACGCCACCAGCCGCTGTTCGACCAGCGCACTGGCGATCTTCCCGGCTTCCTCGCGGTCCGGGCAGGTGACATATAGAAACAATTGTCCCATTACGTTCCTGCTGTTAACGGGCCAGGACCAGTAAATGTTGTTCTACATATTGCTCGGCAACCGAACCGGAAATCCAGACGGCATGTTCCGGATTTTGAGGCCGGACATTGAGGTGATGCGCCACATGCGCCAGGCCGCCTGTCGGACCGTTATATTCAATCCCCGGATAATGACCCATATGCTCCCCAAACGGAGAATTGTCCGAACCCAGCTTCGGGTTATTGATGTTGTAGGATCCCAGCTTCGTGTTATCGACAAAATAATCGATCACATCAGCATCATGAGAAACAATCGCCGCCGTCAGGTTATTGGTGGAAAGATTGGTAATATCCGCGGCCTCTTTCACGTCCCTGACCGGCATAAGATTGGTCACCGGCCCGAAAATCTCAACGTTGGCAGAACGTATGGCCTCGTAAACATATTTTTTATCTTCAGGCAATATAACCAGCGCCGGGGTCATATAGACGCCGCCGCTATCCTGATGCAGCCTGCGTCCGCCAATCACTCTGGCGCCGGCCTGACGTATTTCCTCAAGATAATTGGAAACCCGGCTGTACTCGCCCTCGCTGATCAATGCGCCCTGCTTGGTCGACTCGTCATGCGGGTTGCCGATATTTTTTTCAGCGGCCGCATCGTAATCTGCAAATTTTTTCTCAAGAATCGCCGCATAGGTATTATAGGTTTTTCCCTCTTTGACCATGGCGGCATTGATCCGCGTGCAGATCATGCCGGAATTCGAGGCCGTGCGGGCCAGGTGATTACCCGCCACAGCAGCCAGTTCATCTTCAGGAACATCATCGATGAACATCGGGTTGTCGCCCGCCAGTTCATAGATCGATCTCCTTTTATCGTCCTCAGAGATAAAAGGCGATTCCATACGGCTTGGATAAAGAACGTTGCATGCGGGCATCCCGCCGACGAGACGGAAGCTGTTGCCGTATCTTTCCCATCCGCCGTTGCTGACGGCTTGCGCAATGCCGTCGACAATCGCATCCACCGTTGCTTCTTTGTTCAGATTGACTTCGGCACCGACATCCGATGGCAGGTCGTTGGCATGCATTTTCAAATACTGCCGCACGTCATGTTTGAAGCCCTGCATGAGAATGACAAACGGATCCGGCACGCGCGGTGAAACTTTGGTAATCGATGCATTCCCCACCGCAACGGGCAGCGTCAGGCCGGGGAAAGAAAGCGCCGTGTAGTTGCTCGGCGGCAATTCGACCGAAATGCCGCTTCCTTTTACGACGTGATCGCCCGGCAAATAATTTTCCTGATTATCGGGATATTTGGTAACCAGCAAAGGCTTACCGGTCTTTGCGGCTTCGGCAATCTGCTCTCTGGTGATCTCTTGCCCTTTTTCATTGGCAAAGTAATAGCCGGTTTTGCTTATTGCACTTTGATCTTCAATATAATTCCTGACAGTTTCCGATGTCGCCCATGTTCCCCATGCAGCGCCCTTGCCGGTGATTTCCCCTTTCGATTCTGTTATGGCCTTACCCATGCTTGCGGTCTGCGCGACAGCGGCAGCGGCAGCGACCTTGGGAAAACTGTTTTGAAGGAAATGATTCAACATCCCCTGGCGGAAACTAACGGGAAGCTTTGACAAAAGCTCATGCGCCGTTCTGGCGCGATTTAAAATCGGCTCTACTTCAGCGTCGGTCGTCAGGTGTCTTTTGCCAAGGAAAACGCCGTTGGTAGCGCTTGTCAGGCTGAAGGTGCTGGGATCTGCCGGGGCAGCAAGCATTTCAACGCGTAAAAAATTTACAAAATCCTGATACGCCTGGGCATAAGCCTCATTGTTGCGCCCCCATGCCTCTTTTAATTTTGAATTCGTTTCCTGTGCGATTTGAGGAAAATCGTTATAATTCGGAACAGCAGCAACCATACGCAGTTTCTCCCTTGGACCAACTTTTTATAAAAAATTCTTTTCAGAAATTAAGCAAAATATTTCGCTGTAGACAAGGAAATTAAAATAATCCGCTAACAGGCTTTAAATCCTAGATATTTTATTGCCATGCAACAACGTTCTATATCAGGCCGTGCAGGCGCGCCAGCCCGGCGTCCCGATGGCATAAATCGGCGAATAGCGCGCGTTGTAAGCATCTTTGTTCATGACCATGACGGTCTGGTTGTCGAGGATATACTGGTAATTCCCGCTGAACACCCGCAGCACCGCGTGATACTCCCGGCTCCTTTTATCAACGCAAATCACCATCTCCATCTGCGAGGGCTTCACCCCCATCTGCATCAGCTTGTGCATTTTATAGATCGAGAAATCCTCGCAGTCCCCGCCCTTGAATTTGACGAACTGCTCCGGCGTGTACCACACATCGCTCAGCCCGTCGCGCTGATAGACGAAACCGCTATTCACCGCCCGGTTCACCTGGTCGCAGGCGACGGCAATGCTGGCCGGCCCCTTCGCCGGCACCGATTGCTTGCCCAGCCACGCCTTGATTGGCAGCCATTTTTTGAACGCAGAAACATCCTTGTTGTAGCTGTTGGCCATGATGATTTCCCCCTATTGAATTTCGCATTCTGCGTAGCTCAGAATGAACGGAGCAGAATGGTCGGAACGACAGGATTTGAACCCCCGCGCGCGAAGGCGCGCAAACCTTAAAAACGCAGGTTAAAATCCTATAGTCAAACTTATGCTAGTTAGTAATGGTCGGAACGACAGGATTTGAACCTGCGACCCCTTGCACCCCATGCAAGTGCGCTACCAGGCTGCGCCACGTTCCGATAATCACGTCATCCCGGCGAAAGCCGGGATCCCGTGCTTATAAGCACAAATACCCATATTTGCAAGATTAGGTGATTATTCCGTGTCCGCGATCATGGCCCGCAGCTCCTTGAGCTCGCTGGCCAGTGACTGCAGCGCCGAACGCTGGCGGTCACTAAGGCCCGAAATGGCCTTCGCCGGGGCCTGGTGCGGAACGTTCTGGTTACGGGCCTCGGGGGGTGTCTTCTCGACCACCTTGTTCTTGCCCTGCTCGCGGAACAGCTTCTGGACGCCCTTGATCGTGTAACCCTGCGTATAAAGCAGGTGATGGATCGTCTTCAGGATGTCCACATCCTCCGGGCGGTAATAACGGCGTCCGCCGCCGCGCTTCAGAGGTCTTACCTGCGAAAACTTGGTTTCCCAGAACCGCAGCACATGCTGCTGGACGTTCAGGTCATCCGCCACTTCGCTGATCGTGCGGAAGGCGCTCGGCGCCTTGCGGGATTTTTCGGCTTCAGGTGTTGCCGGCGCTGCTTCCTGCTTTGCAGGCTCCTGCGGCGCGACGAGATTAACGCTTGGCTGGAACTGGTCCTGCTTCAAAGGCCCTGATTGTGCGTTCATGATGAATCTCCCTGTTAATATACTTTTTTTAGAATGGGCTATTGCCCTTTGTTAATCCTGTCCTTTAGAACGTGGCTGGCGCGGAATACCAGCACCTTGCGCGGTAAAATCGGCACTTCGACACCGGTTTTGGGGTTGCGGCCTATGCGCTGGCCCTTTTTGCGGACCGAGAAACTGCCGAAGGATGAAATCTTGACGTTGTCGCCGTTCACGAGCGCCGCGCAGACTTCTTCAAGGAGAACTTCAACAAGGTCCGATGATTCGTTGCGAGAAAGGCCGACCTGTTCATAAACGGCCTCGGCCAGGTCCGCCCTGGTGATTGTTTTGCTTTCCATTATGACTCCCAATACGTGAATGTATTCAGGTTAGCCATTTCAAGGAGGGTCGTCAAACTAAACTGCAAGAAATCCGATTCAATTCAAGGGGGTAGGACAATCTATTCATTTATTGCTACGGTCGCAGTAACGCTGTCTTTATTAGAAATTATAACGAATACTCAGGAACGGTGTGGTCGCGACAATACCAAACTCGTTATCGTCCCCGTCTCTGTCCTCCGTGTAATAAGGCAGGGCCGCCGCTGAAAGACCTGTATCCCAGGGACCGCTGCGATAAAAAACCAGCCGGGCCTGTCCGACCAACAAAGGCACGGGATAGTCCTGATAGCCTGTAACCAGCCCTACCGCCCCGGACAACTCCAAATCCAGCGAACCTAGAGGAAGGACATAAGGATTGGTTACATAACCTGCCCCTATCGATGTGCGATCGACACTGTTAGGCATCAAGGCATATACCGCCCAGTTACCATACCCACGGGTATGAACCTTCAATACACCCAACCCGTGATGATTCCGGAAATCTTCATCGCCTCTTTGAAAATGTTTGCTCCATATAGGCCCACCTTCAAGCGTGACAGACTTGATGCCGTCTTCACAATGCGCGGCTCCCGGCACAAGCCAGAGGGCAAACAAAGACACAAGAACAAGGAATTTTAAAAACCTGTTTATCATACGGGAAGTATGATCAGGGATTTTGTTACTTTCAATCAAAACCTGACCAGCAGCGCGCCCCAGGTCAGACCGCCGCCCATCCCCTCCAGCAGCACCAGGTCGCCCGGCTTGATCCGTCCGCCTTCCATAGCTTCGTGTAGCGCCAGCGGGATCGATGCCGCCGACGTATTGCCGTGCCGGTCCACCGTCGTCACCACCTTGTCCATGGAGAGGTTCAACTTCTTGGCCGTCGCCTCGATGATCCGGATGTTCGCCTGGTGCGGCACCAGCAGGCTTATGTCTTCCGGCTTGAGGTTATTCTTCGCCAGCACCTCTTCCACCACATCCGCCATGAACTGCACGGCGTTCTTGAACACCTCGCGCCCCTCCATGACGATCAGCGGGTCGGCATACAACAAATCCTGGAACCGCCCGTCGGCGTATAAATGCGTCGAGACAACCCCCCGCCCGTCATTCTTGGTGTTGGCCTCGAGAATCGCCGCACCCGCGCCGTCCGCGAACAAAACACACGTCGTCCTGTCGTTCCAGTCGACGATACCCGACATCTTCTCCGCGCCGATCACGAGAACCCGCTTCGAAACACCCGTTTGAATAAAACTGTTGGCGATGCCGAGCGCGTAAACAAATCCCGTGCATACTGCCTGCACGTCGAACGCCGGCCCGCGGGGGATACCGAGCGCCTGCTGCACGTTCACCGCGACGGCTGGAAATTTCTTGTCCGGCGTCGTCGTCGCGACAATCACGGTATCAATATCTTTGCCTTCTAGCTTCGCATTCGCCAGCGCCTGCTTCGCGGCCTCGATCGCCATCGTCCCGGTCGTTTCATGCGCTTCGGCCAGCCGCCGTTCCTTGATGCCCGTGCGTTTGACGATCCACTCGTCCGACGTATCGACCATCTTCTCGAGATCGGCATTGGTGACGATTTTTTTGGGAAGATATCCGCCGGTAGCCCTGATAACAGCTGTAATACTCATTCACCCCTCGTATGTCCCCTGCGAGAGGAATGAATCCTGGCTCATCAGGCGATTGATCTCGTCGGCGACTTTCTTGACGTATCCCGAACGCGCCAGCTGCGCGGCAAGTCTCACCGCGCTGGAAAACCCGAGTCCGTCCGTTCCGCCATGACTCTTCACGCACACGCCATTCAGCCCGACGAACACGCCGCCGTTATAAAGCCGCGGATCGACCTTGTGCTTAAATCTCTTCATCGCGAAAAACGCCAATGCCCCGCCGAGAATGGCCAGCGGGTCCGAACTGATCGCCTCTTTAAAATAATGCCCCGTCATGCGGCCTACGCCCTCGCCGGTTTTCAATGCGATATTACCCGCGTAACCATCGCAAACCACGACATCCACCGTGCCCTTGGTGATGTCATCGCCCTCGACAAATCCCTTGTACGAACCCGGAAATTCGACTTTCGTAAGAATATTATTGGCCGCGCGCACATGGTCCGGCCCTTTCATCTCTTCCGACCCGACATTCAGCAAGCCAACCGTCGGCACCTGTATTCCCTTATGCGCCCGCGCAAACACCGCGCCAAGAACCGCGAACTGCGTCAACGTCTCCGCGTCCACCAGAACATTGGCGCCGAGATCCAGCATCACGGTGCTGCCATGCATGGACGGGAAAACACTCGCCAGCGCCGGGCGGTGAATCCCGGGCAGCATTCTTAAAACAACTTTCGCCATCGCCATCAGCGCGCCGGTATTACCCGCCGACACCGCCGCGTGCGCCTTGCCTTCCGCCACCGCCTCGATCGCCATGCGCATGCTGGTGCCCTTGCTCGCGCGCAGCGCCGCCGAGGGCTTCTCGTTATTGCGCACCATCTTGTCGGTGTGCATGACGCGGCAGGCATCTTTCAAATTCGGATATTTATTCAGGTACGGATAAATCCGGCTCTCGTCGCCGATGACGATGAAGCGGATATCCTTGTTCTCTTCGTGGATGATATTGAGACCCGGGATGACGATCTCCGGCCCGAAATCGCCGCCCATGGCGTCCACGGCAATAGTGATCGCGTGCAAAGCGGTGACAGTTTCAGTGAAATTAGACAAGGGGTATCCGTTTTCTATCCCTCCCCCTGAGGGGGAGGCCAGGTGGGGGTTTACGGTTTAGGATTATTGCACATCTTAAACCCTCCCCCAACCCCCCTCCCTCAGGGAGGGGAATAGAGAATTAGTCGCGGGCTGCGAGAACCTGCTTGCCTTTGTACATGCCGGTTTTCAGGTCGACATGATGGCGGCGCACAGGTTCGCCGGTGTGTGAATCCTCGGCCCAGTTCGTAGCCGTCAGGCCGTCATGCGAGCGGCGCATGTTGCGGCGGGATTTCGATGTTTTTCGCTTGGGAACAGCCATTTTTGTAATCCTTCCAAATCAGGCGCTTTTATTAACGAAAACGGCCACGGGATGCAAGCAAAACCTGCGAAACGGCCTGAAAACGCTTAAAAATCGCCTTTTTCCTGCTTGTTTTTCCAATCCTTTAAAGCCGCGAAAGGATTTTCATAGGGTTCGCCGGCCTGCGCCTTCATCACCCCTTCGCCCTCATATTCCTCCCCCTCCAGCCGGGGATAGGCATCTATGGCCAGCGACAAATATTGCGCCACCAACTCGCCTGCGTCGATCTTGCCATCCACCACCGGCTCCGGGTCTTCGCTTTCATCGAGGAACGGCATGTCGGCCTGCCCGTCGCGCGTCAGCCGCTCCTGCTTGGCCTTCGCGAACGACACCGCCTGCTCCGGGTCGGCATACCACGCCTCGAAACTGTCCATGATGTCGCTCTTCACGGCCTTGCCGCTGACGACGGAATTCTGCGTCACTGCCGCCCGTATCTGTCCTGAAATGAAAATCACGTTGCTGCCGGAATCGCGGCTCATGACCAAATCAGCCTCAAGGCTGCGCAAATCGACCAACCCCATCCGCTTCGCCAGCCTCTTGCGCTCGTCGGCGGTCGGCGAAATCGTCATCTTCACCGGCACGGCGCCGATTTTCTCGACCTCCACGAAATGCGACCATTCAGGCGCGGTTATGTCTTGTTTTTTACGTGTCATTCTATACTCCCGCGAAGGCGACCTCGCCGTTCAAAATCTCCGGAACCGGCTTTTTCGCCATAACCGCCATACTCTCTCTTATATAGCGCATGATTTTCTGGATGTCAGGAACCTCGCTGTCTTCAAGCGTCCCGTAAAGATTCCGGCGCAGGGCAATCACGAATGCGCCTTCACCCTGCTTCAACGCCTCATCATAGCCATGCATGCGCCCGTTGAAACCTTTCATCATCCGGCGCTGGTGCTTGGGCACGCCCATATCGCCGATGCCCATTTCGCGTAAAGTCTGGTCCATATCCGCGAACGTGACGTCAAACAGGGCCTGGTTGAATTCTCTGGCTTGCTCCCCCTCCCCGGCCAGCCGGTTGATCACGATAAACAGGTGCACCAGCAGCAGGTCGAACCGCCCGTCGAAGGAATCGGGCACGCCATACGTTGTATAGAAAACCGGCGCGCGGATATGCTGCAGAATCTGCGCATAGGCCCGTTTCGCCGGATCGGCATGGGGTGTCTTCTTTTTCAGAAAAGCCAGCATGTTTCCTAAGCCCTCTCGACTTGGCTCGTGATGACATATAGATTAAAAGCCCGGATGAGTACATGAAATATATGAAACCGAAGACATCGAAATTCCTGCTCCTGGCCGCAGCCGCATTGTTCGCCGCTCCCGCCTGCACGCCCACGGTGGCGCAGCGCGGCAACATGCTGGAAGACCAGCAGATGAAAACCATCATTCCCGGCATTCATACGCGCTCCGACGTTCTCCGCATCCTTGGCTCGCCCACGACACAGGCGCCATTCAACGATGACGTCTGGTATTACATCGGCCAGGAAACTGAGAAAAAGGGCATTCTTGACCCCGAAGTGACGAAAGAGCGCGTCGTGGTCGTCGTCTTCAATCCCGACAGCACGGTTTATTTCCTGAAGGAAATGCCCAAGGGCGCGAGCCTCGACGTACCGATCGAGCGCAGCAAAACCCCCACGCACGGCAACGACATGACCATCATGCAGCAGATGCTCGGCAATATCGGTCGTTTCAACTCGCAGCCTAATAGCTCACCCACCAGACCTGGCCGTTAATCGGGCGCTAATTCACGCAAATAAAAAAACCCCGCCGAAGCGGGGTTTTTCGTGTCTTGGTTTTCCTTAGTGCGCGACCGGTGCGACGCCGAAATATTTCGCGACAATCGCCACCAGCAGGATCGCGACGATGTTCGCGATCTTGATCAGCGGGTTGACCGCCGGGCCGGCCGTGTCCTTGTAGGGGTCGCCGACCGTGTCGCCCGTAACGGCAGCATGGTGGGCCGGAGAGCCCTTGCCGCCATGATGGCCTTCCTCGATCAGCTTCTTCGCATTATCCCACGCGCCGCCGCCCGAGGTCATCGAGATGGCGACGAACAGACCCGTGACAATCGTACCGACCAGCATCGCGCCCAAAGCCTGGAACGCGTCGCCAAGGTCGCCGCTGAGTTTGTAAACGATCACGAATAGAACCACAGGCGCGGCGACCGGCAACAACGACGGCGCGATCATTTCCTTGATCGCGGCCTTCGTCAGCAGGTCGACGGCGCGGCCGTATTCCGGCTTCGCGGTGCCTTCCATGATACCCTTGATCTCGCGGAACTGCCTGCGGACCTCGACCACGACGGAACCCGCCGCGCGGCCAACGGCCGTCATCGACATCGCGCCGAACAGGTAAGGCAGCAGACCACCGAGGAACAGTCCGATAATCACGAACGGCTCCTGCAGCGAATATTGCAGATCTGCATATTCAGGCAGGTAGTGCTTGATCTCTTCCGTGAAACCGGCGAACAGAACCAGCGCCGCCAGACCGGCAGAACCGATCGCATAGCCTTTCGTCACCGCTTTCGTCGTGTTGCCGACAGCATCCAATGCGTCAGTGGTCACGCGGATTTCATCCGGGAGACCCGACATCTCGGCGATACCGCCTGCGTTGTCGGTGACAGGACCGTAAGCGTCGAGCGCCACGACCATACCCGCCAGCGAGAGCATCGCCGTCGCCGCCATCGCGATGCCGTACAGGCCCGCGAGCGTGAAGGCGATATAGATACCGGCGCAGATCACGATAACCGGAAGCGCGGTGGCTTCCAGGGAAATCGCGAGGCCCTGGATGACGTTCGTGCCGTGTCCGGTTTCGGAGGCTTTCGCCACGACCTTGACAGGACGGAACTTCGTCGAGGTGTAGTACTCGGTGATCCACACCAGCAGGCCCGTAACGCCAAGACCCGTCAACACGCACAGGAACAGGTCCTTCAGCGTAATGACTTGCTCGTTCAGCGCCGTCACTTCAGCCGGAAGGCCGAGCTTCGTGCCGCCGAAATATACCAGCGCCGCCGAAAGCAGCGCGCTGACGATGAAGCCCTTATAAAGAGCCCACATGATATTTTTGTTGGAGCCGAGACGGACGAAATACGTCCCGATCACCGACGCGACGATCGACACCGCGCCGACCAGCAGCGGGAGCATCATCATCGTTTCGACATTGTCCGGTCCGAACGTGCTGAACGCGATCAGCATCGTCGCAACGACAGTCACCGCGTAGGTTTCGAACAGGTCCGCGGCCATGCCGGCGCAATCGCCGACATTGTCGCCCACGTTGTCAGCAATAACTGCCGCGTTGCGGGGGTCGTCTTCCGGGATGTTCGCTTCGACTTTACCGACGAGGTCGGCGCCGACGTCGGCGCCTTTAGTGAAGATACCGCCGCCCAGACGCGCGAAGATCGAAATCAGCGACGCGCCGAAGCCGAGACCGACAAGACCTTCGAGAATGACGCGCAGGATTGTCGCGCGCTCATCGCCTTTCAGGGCGTCGAGACCGAAATGCTGCTGCAGGCCGTAGTAATAACCCGCAACGCCAAGCAGTCCGAGACCGACAACCAGCATGCCCGTGATCGCGCCCGCTTTGAACGCGACGTTCAGCGCTTTCTCAAGACCTTCGGTCGCCGCCTGCGTCGTGCGGACGTTCGAGCGCACCGAAACCAGCATGCCCGCATAACCGGCGATCCCCGAAAGAACCGCGCCGACGATGAAGCCGCCGGCGACGTGCCAGCCGAGCGTGAAGTAAAGAACAAGAACGACAGCGCCGCCGACGAGGCCGATGGTGCTGTACTGGCGGTTCAAATATGCGCTCGCGCCTTCCTGGATGGCGGCAGCGATTTCCTGCATGCGCGCGTTACCGGCGCTTTTGCTCATGATCTGCTTCGCAGACACGATGGCATATAAAAGAGCCAGGATGCCGCACAGGGCGATGATTACATAGGGGTCGGTGAAAGAAAGAGTCATACTGATCCTCGTTATTATTTTTCAAAATCCGGGGAGAGACTAACGATTATTTATCGGCAGGAAAAGAGGGTTTATGAGATTTTTAAACAAAAACAATGGCCTTTTTCCCTCCGTCATTCCAGCGAAAGCTGGAATCCATGGATAGGACAGCTCAAAACCTGATTATTGAGCTAACGGATGGATGGATCCCGGCTGTAGTTTACCCTCGCGAAGGCGGAGGCCGGGATGCCGTAAAAAGAAAAAACCCGGGACCTTTTAAGCCCCGGGCCATATAAATAGAGGGTTCACATTAAACTCAAATGGGACGCTGTTGCACCACCTGCAGCAGCACGTCCGACACCATGTCCTCGCCGAGGACATCCGTCGTAATCTTGGTCAGGCGGCTTTTCACCGCCGAAACCTGCACCACGCCGCCTTTCAGGGCCGCGTGCTTGTTAAGAACCCCATACATATCCTGGATATAAGCGTCTTTCAGGCGCGGGGTCAGTTTCTTGACCTCTTCGGCCTTCACCTTGTCTTCGACCTCCAGCGCGATCACGAGGCTCACCGTCTGGGTCACGCCTGAATTGTCGATGATCGGCAGGATCAGCGGGTCGAGCTCGACGAACTCCGTTCCGCCGCCATGACCGCCGCCTTTTTTCTTCTCGTCCTTGCCTTTTTCGTGACTTGCGGCGACTTCCTTGGCCGCTTCACCGGCCGATGCTTCCGCCGGCTTGGAGAAATAGAAATATGCGCCGGCGCCACCCCCGCCGAGCACAAGTAACGCGACGACCGCGATTAAAACCATGCGCATTAGAAAACCCCTTATTTTTATTCTTTTATGAACCCTAATATTAATCATAACCCTTAAATGATTAACGGCATGTTACAAACACCGGAAATAAGCGGTCTCAACCTTATAAATTACTGATTTTATTGATTATTTTATGAACGGACAGCCTTCGCAACTGCGTCAAGAATGGCGTTCGCGAGGCCCGGTTCGCCGGAATCGAAGAATCCGTGGGCGACGTTGACGTAATCGTTGATGATAATGCCCTGATCCGTTTCCCGGTTCACCAGCAGCTCAGCCGAGGCGCACATAAGTATCGCTTTAAGCAACATCCCGACATCCTTGTTCTCATTCGTTATATTCGCATTAATGATATCGTTGAGATCGTCGCCTCGCTCCTCGATTGCACCCAAAATCTTTTCGAACAACGCGCCATCGGGAGCCACCATCGTCTCACCCTCGACCTCCATCCCGACCCGCGTCGCCAAAAATTCCTGGCTCACCTTTGAAATGCGCTGCTTGTTCTGGATGGATTGATATAGCGCCTGCACCGCGAGCAGACGCGCCGCGAGGTTCTTGGCCTTGGCCGATGGTTTCCTGCTCTCCGCGCTCATCTCAGGAAACTTTCCGTGCTTTGGAATTCTCGCGCTTGATCTCGAGAACGCGCAACGCTGCGCGAACCGCGCCTGCGCCGACATTCTTCTGCTCCGGATTGGCGCGTATCCGCGCCTGTTCAATATTTTCAGCGGTGATGATACCGTTACCGACAGGCAGATTGTAATGAACGCCAAGCTCGCCGATCCCGCGAGCGCTCTCGTCGCTGACGATTTCGAAATGATAGGTCTCGCCGCGGATGACGCACCCAAGCGCCACATAGGCATCGAACCGGTTCACCGTTCTTTCCGATGCGATTTTAATTACCGCCGGAATTTCCAGTGCGCCCGGCACCGTGACATGTTCATAGGTCGCGCCCGCCGCGTCGAGCGCCTCTCTCGCGCCGCGTACCAGCATGTCACCGATATCTTCGTGGAACCGCGCCTCGACAATGAGAACATGTGCAATGGTCATGAGAAATTTTCCCTACGCGCCAAGCGGCCTGTGACCGGCTATATACAACCCATAGCCCTCGAGGCCAACAACGTTTTTCGGATGATCCGTCAGCAGCGTCATATTCCGGACGCCCTGGTCCAGTAAAATCTGCGCGCCGATGCCGTAATCTTTTAATGCACCCTGCTTCCCGTCCTTGTGAACCGCCAGCCGGTGCGACAGCGATTTCGGATCCGGGTCGCGCAGGATAACGATAATTCCCCGCCCTTCCTTGCCGATGATTTCCATCGACCGCCGCAGCGAAGGATTCGGGTTACCCCCAAGGATATCCCCGATAAAATCCACAGCATGCATGCGCACCAGCACTGGCTCGCCTGCATCGCCTTGAGTCTGTTTGATATTTCCCTTGGTAAGCGCGATATGCTCTGCATACTGCACCGTGCTTGCATAAAGATTGAACTTGAACTCGCCGCCGTAAACACTTGTAAAATCACTCTCGTGAATCTTCTGCACCAGCGACTCGGTTCTTCTCCTGTAAGCGATCAAATCCGCAATCGTCCCGATTTTCAATTTATGTTTCTCGGCGAAAGGAATGAGGTCTGGCAGCCGCGCCATGCTGCCATTCTTGTTCATGATCTCGCAAATGACTCCAGCCGGGCGCAATCCCGCCAGCCGCGCCAGATCGACCGCCGCCTCCGTGTGACCCGCGCGCACCAACACGCCGCCATCCTTCGCGCGCAGCGGGAAAACATGTCCCGGCGTTGAAATATCATCCGGCGTCGCCTTCGGGTTGATCGCCGCCTGAATTGTCTTCGCGCGGTCCTCGGCGGATACGCCCGTATGCACGCCCTCCTTGGCCTCGATCGAAACAGTGAAGCGCGCCTGGTTATCCGTGACATTCTGGCGGGGCTGCAGCGGCAGGCCAATCTGGTCCACCATCGCGCCCTCCATCGGTAAACATACAAAACCGCCGCATTCCTGGATCATGAAATTGATCGCCGCCGGCGTCGCGAATTGCGCCGCGATAATGATGTCGCCCTCATTCTCGCGGTTCTCGTCATCAACGATCACCACCGGTTTTCCCGCGCGGATATCCGCGATGATCTCCTCGATCGAGGAAAACGGGCTCGGGTCCGCGCCCGGCTTCAGCATCTTCAGGATATTGCTCATGCCGCGCTCCTCTGGTTCATGCCGAGCGCCCGCGCCACGTAGCGTGCGAGCATATCGATCTCGATATTGAGTTTATCGCCCAGCTTCCGCTCACCGAGCGTCGTCACGCCCCAAGTAAACGGGATAATATTCACGGTAAAAACATTGCCGCGCACTTCATTCACCGTCAGCGAAACGCCGTCCAGCGTCACCGATCCCTTCGATGCGATAAACCCGGCCAACTCCCCCGGCGCCTCGATGCTCAGAACCATCGACTCCCCGGACATCTTGATATCCTTAATGGTGGCCTGCCCGTCGACATGGCCGAAAACAAAATGCCCGCCCAGCTCGTCGCCCATCTTCAAGGACGGTTCAAGATTGATCCTCGTGCCTTTTATCCACAGGCCAATCCCGCTACGGCTCAGCGTTTCGCGCGAAACATCCACAGAAAACCAGCCTGTGCCCTTCTGAACCACGGTGAGACACACACCCGAGCAGCAGATCGAAGCCCCGCGCGGCATGGCCTCGAGGTTCATGTCCGTCTCGATCGTAATGCGCGTATCGCCATCATTCTCGATGGATTTGACCGTGCCCGTTGTCTGGATAATGCCCGTAAACATTCTTTTTTCCCGTCATCCCGGCGAAAGCCGGGATCTGGTTGTTTTAGGCTTAATGTTCATAAATTTCCAGCAAATCTTCACCCAGCGCCTGCGTTTCCGCCAGCCTGAGCCCCAGTTTCTGCTGTATTTCCGGGAAATTCAGCGCCCGCCCGCCCGGCCAGCGCTTCGCCGGATTCGTATAAAGCAGGAACCGGTCGCCATACCCGGCTTTGACGAACTCCTGCAAAACCGTCCCGCCCCCTTCAAAGAACAGCCGCGTAATCCCTTCCTTTGCCAACGCCGCCAAAACCCCCTTCAACTCATAACCGGCATTGAACAGCCTCGCGCCGCGCTTTTCATGCTCCCTGCCATCCCCCTCGCCATGAAAGATCCATACCGGCGCTTCATCCACGGTTCGCATCAATTGCGAATCCAGAGGAGTTTCCAGTTTTTTATCCAGTATGATACGCGGCGCTTTATGTGTCACACCTTCAAACCGCGTCGTAAGCATCGGATTATCATTCTTAATTGTCCCGATTGCGCTCAGAATGGCATCATGCTGGCTCCGCATCAGGTGCACATGCCGGCGCGCCAGCTCGCCCGTTATCCATTCCCGTTTGCCGGACGCCGGTGCGATCATCCCGTCGCCCGTCACCGCCATCTTCAATGTCACCATCGGGCGGTCTTCTGTCACGCGCAGGAAGAATCCGCGGTTCAGTTCCGCGCATTCTTTCTCCAGCACGCCTGTAATAACCTCGACACCCGCATCCTTTAAAATCCCGATCCCGTTCCCATTCACCAGCTTGTTCGGGTCGATGCACCCGATCACCGCGCGCCTGACGCCTGCCTGCGCCAGGGCCCCGGCGCACGGCCTGTCTCTTCCCGCAACCGCGCAGGGCTCCAGCGTCACATAGGCCGTGGCCTCTTTCGCCGCGCTTCCGGCCTGCGCCAGCGCTTCCGCTTCCGCGTGCGGACGGCCGCCCGGCGCCGTGCGCCCGCGCCCTATGATCACGCCTTTTTTGACCAGCACGCAGCCCACGCTTGGATTGGGCGCGACATTGCCCAGTCCCCTGCGCGCCAGGCTCAGCGCGATGCGCATGTAATCAACGTCATCTGTCATGCTGGAATAATTAAAGAAATAAAAACAAATGTCACCCCCGCGAAGGCGGGGGTCCGGTCTTTTTGCCGGATGCCCGCCGCAGCTTGCCCTCTGCGAAGGCAGGGGGGGCGGGCATGACATATATTAACCGGCGCGTTTATTCCGCGTCTTGCGCTCCGATTCCTGGAGGTCCTTGACGCTCTGCAGGAATTCATCGAAATCGGCGGGATCCCTGAAATCCTTATAGACCGACGCATAGCGGATATAGCCGACAACATCCAGATCAATCAGCGCCTTCATCACCAGTTCGCCGACCTGCTTTGAACTGATTTCGGCTTCCCCTTGCGTCTCCAGCTGGCGCACAATGTCGTTCGCCGCCTTCTCGATCTGCTCGAGTTGCGCGGGCCGCTTGCGGAGCGCCACCTGCATCGAGCGGATGATCTTGTCGCGGTCGAAAGGCTGCTTGCGGTTGCCGTTCTTGATCACCGTCATCTCGCGGAGCTGCACGCGCTCGAACGTCGTGAAACGCTCCTCGCATTTCGGGCAGGACCGGCGGCGGCGGATGGCGGAATTATCCTCCGTCGGCCGCGAATCCTTCACTTGCGTCTCTTCATCTCCGCAAAACGGGCAGCGCATTTAAAAACCTCTACGGCTCTATAGGCTCATATTTTAAATTCATAGTCTTCGGCCCTAATTTTTGCTGGAGAAGAGCCCTGAGTTCCTGCCTGTCGAATTTATGGATCCGGCTGTTCCACGCCACGTCAAGCTCGTCGCCGGTAAAGGTAAAACCGGCTTCTCGGCCTTGGTCATCGGTATGTTTAAGCTGGAGGTATTCCGCTTCCGCCTCCCCTACATCCTCGATGCCGTAAAAACGCGCCTGGCCGTCATCTTCAACAAATTCCAGCCAGTTCGCCAGTTTGTCGGTTACGCTTTGCAAATCGATATCATGCGCGATGTCGATTTCGAGCCCTGCATCATTAAAAATTGAACGCTGCTCCCCGCCGATAAAAAAATTCAGGCTGTTTTTTTTCTCGGTCGGAAGAACCGCATTTCTCAAAATATTCATTATGCTCATGACGTCTCCTTTATGGTGTTGCCACCTCATAAATCGGGAAGCGTGCGCACAGCGCCTTGACCTTCGCGCGCACTGCCTTTTCAACGGCGGCGTTGCCTTCCGGTCCGTTTTTGGCAACGCCGTCCAGCACCTCGAGAATATATCCGCCGATCTCTTTCCATTCAGCCGGACCGAAGCCCCGCGTTGTGCCGGCGGGCGTCCCGAGACGAATGCCGGAAGTCACAAAAGGCGATTCCGGGTCAAACGGCACGGCATTTTTGTTGCAGGTGATCCCTGCATGCTCCAGCGCTAGGTCCGCGACCTTTCCCGTCAGCTTCTTCGGGCGCAGATCGACAAGAACAATATGGCTGTCCGTGCCGCCGGTGACAATCTCAAGGCCGCCTTTTACCAGCACATCGGCCAGGATTTTTGCATTTTCAACCACGGCCTTTGCATAAACCTTGAAGCTCGGCTGCAGCGCTTCACCGAACGCCACCGCTTTCGCCGCGATGACATGCTCAAGCGGCCCGCCCTGCAGGCCTGGAAACACCGCCGAGTTGATCTTCTTCGCGATCTCCTCGTCATTCGTCAGTACGATGCCGCCGCGGGGGCCCCGCAGCGTTTTGTGCGTCGTCGTGGTTACAACATGCGCATGCGGCACCGGCGACGGGTATGATCCACCTGCGATCAGGCCCGCATAATGCGCCATATCGACAAACAGGTAAGCACCAACGGAATCCGCGATCTCGCGGAATTTTTTCCAGTCGATGACCCGAGGATAGGCCGATGCGCCGGCGATAATCATGCGCGGCTTATGCTCGTTCGCGAGCTTCTGGATCTCATTGTAATCCAGCAGCCCGTCCTCTTTGCGCGTCTGGTATTGCACCGCCTTGAACCATTTGCCCGACTGGTTCGGCGCCGCGCCATGCGTCAGGTGACCGCCGAATGCGAGGCTCATACCGAGAATCGTATCGCCCGGCTGCAGCAGCGCCATGAACACCGCCTGGTTCGCCTGCGCGCCGGAATGCGGCTGCACGTTGCAGAATTTCGTGCCGAAAATCTTGTTGGCGCGGTCGACCGCGAGTTGCTCGGTTATGTCGACGAACTCGCAACCCTGATAATAACGCTTGCCCGGATAACCTTCCGCGTATTTATTGGTCAGCACCGAACCCTGCGCCTCGATCACCGCGCGGCTCGCGATATTCTCCGATGCGATCAGCTCGATCTGGTCCTGCTGGCGCTGCAGCTCCTGGTTCATCGCCTTGAAGACTTCCGCATCACCCGTCGCCAGGTTCGCCGTGAAAAATCCGTCTTCCGTATATTCGTTCTTCTTCTGTGCCATGCCCATTGTTTTCCCTTTCATTCCTTTTTGTCATTCCGGCGCAAGCCGGAATCGGGTTGCTATTAACCTACTCGATCCCGGCTTTCGCCGGGATGACATCCTAACAACAGGATGTCAGCTTCTCGACCCGGCGCGCGTGACGCCCGCCCTCGAATTCCGTTTTGAAAAATACATTCACGATATCCAACGCCTCTTTCACGTCCACCAGCCGCGCACCGAGCGCCAATACATTCGCATCATTATGCTGCCGCGCCAACTTGGCCATTTCCGTGTTCATGCACAGCGCCGCGCGCACCGCCGGATTCCTGTTCGCCGCGATCGAAATCCCTATGCCCGATCCGCAGATCACGATGCCCTGCTCGATCTTGCCCTCCTCCAGCGCCTTGGCCACCGCATAGCCGAAATCAGGGTAATCGACGGAATCCAGTGTGTTGGTGCCAAGATCCAGCACATTTTCCGCGCCCAGATGCTTCACCACGGCCTGTTTCAGCTCGAAACCGGCATGGTCGCTGGCAATGGCGATTTTGGTTATGGACATTAGAATCCTCGATTCATCTTTGGAGCACTATATATAGTGCGTGCGGCTATGGCTCTTCAACAAAATAGCTTATTTAATTGACTACATAAAATTATTATGTATAATACAAAAACATACAATTAGGAGAGCCGACATGTCTCATTTGCAAGCTAACTTAAAGCGCATTTCTGATGAATTCGATGCCGTTCAAAACACCCTTTATGGAGAGGGAAGGACACGGACTCTTAATAAAAAACCCCAATCGTTATATGACCGCGAGAAAGAACTTCGGAACGAATACAGACTGGTAATTTATAAACACTTTGCATCTGCTTCCAGCGCGATCCCGGCTAATGTCTATCAAACTCTTCAACAACTGAATCCCGACGGACTAAGAATTAATGTCGATATCTCTTCAGAAATTGATCGCGCCAGAATGGCAAAACTTCCCCATGCACGCGAACATGACGAACAGCCATTTTGCCTCACAAGACCTCACTTGAAGTCTTACGTTATGCCCGGCCGCGAAGGCCATTATTATTCTAAAACCGCACCAGCCTTGATTAATATCGATAAAACCCACTCGGGTTATCATGTGTGCGTATCTCATATACCCGGCGAGAATAATGGTAGGTCACCCATGAATAATATAGAAAACATCGCCACGGAAATCCGCAAAGAACTAGGCTGGCGAGCTGCGCTTACGCCTGTTCGTTTTTACATCCATGTGCCACCGGAATGCGGCATCGCCAAAGAAAGCTACATGGAAGTTGTCATGAAAAGAGATTTTCTCGGCCAGTATCAACAGCCCTCAGAATATAAGCATATGGATACAGTGCCGGCTGGCATCGACCAATCCATGGTCGATCATGGCATGTATGGGGTACAACATTATTCAATTGGCGGGGATTTAGGTCTTCACAGGGAGCTGACTTTGAAACAAAGCGGCAGCTCTTACCAACCGCATTTGTCTTAGAGCAAACCTTTTTTCTTCAGCACATACTCCAGGCGTTTAATCGCGTTATATTTCAGCGTCTCTTTCCCGGCGCTCGCAGGCCCCTGGATCGAAATTTCCGTCAGGCTCTGGCTGTCGATCGCGGAAACCTTCACCAACTGGCCCACAGGCATAAATTCAATAATAATCTCGCGGCCCTGCAATAAATCCTTGGTCATATGAAATTTTCCCTCATTCGCAACCCCGGCGCAAGCCGGGGCCCATAGGATTTATCCGCCTTTCCCATGGATCCCGACCTGGAGTTTACCCCCGCGCAAGCGGGGGCCGGGATTACGGTGTGTTTCCTCTGTGAACTCTGTGTTCTCTGTGGTTAAATTCTTATCATGAATCACCGCCCCGACTTCAACTGGCAAGACCCCCTGCTCCTGACCGAACTCCTCACCGACGAGGAACGCGCCATTCAGCAGACCGCCCGCGACTACGCGCAGGAAAAGCTCCTCCCCCGCATCGTCGAGGCCAACCGCCACGAAAAATTCGACCCTAAGATCATGCGCGAAATGGGCGCGCTCGGCCTGCTGGGCCCGATGATCGAGGGCTATGGCTGCGCCGGGGCCTCCTACACTGCTGCCGGGCTTATCGCCTATGAAATGGAGCGCGTCGATTCCGCGTACCGCTCCTGCTACTCGGTTCAGTCCTCGCTCGTCATGCTGCCGATCTATCTCTTCGGCACCGAGGAGCAGAAACAAAAATACCTGCCGAAACTGGCCTCTGGCGAATTTATCGGATGTTTTGGTTTAACTGAACCCGATGGTGGGTCTGACCCGTCCGCGATGCGCACACGCGCCAAAAAATCTGGCAAGGGCTATAGCATCTCCGGTTCAAAACAATGGATCACCAATTCCCCCATCGCCGATGTGTTCGTCGTCTGGGCTAAGGACGACGATAACGAAATCGCCGGCTTCATCCTCGAAAAATCCATGAAGGGCCTCACCGCGCCGAAGATCGAAGGCAAATTTTCGCTCCGCGCCTCGGTCACCGGCGGCATCGCCATGGACAATGTCGAAGTCCCCGCCGCCAACAAACTCGAGGTCAAAGGCCTCAAGGGCCCGATGCAATGCCTCAACTCCGCCCGCTACGGCATCGCCTGGGGCGCGCTTGGAGCCGCGGATGCCTGCTGGCACATCGCCCGCGATTACGTGCTGGAGCGCAAACTCTTCGGCAAACCCTTAGCCGCGCAGCAGCTCATCCAGAAAAAACTCGCCGATATGCAGACTGAAATCACGCTCGCCCTCGCCGCGTGTCACCGCCTCGGAAGACTCCGCGATGAAAACCGCGCCGCGCCCGAATCCATCTCGCTGTTAAAGCGCAACAATTGCGGCAAGGCCCTCGACATCGCCCGTCTCGCCCGCGACATGCTGGGCGGCAACGGCATCGCCGATGAATATCATGTGATCCGCCACATGATGAATCTCGAAGCCGTGAACACCTACGAAGGCACGCACGATATCCACGCGCTTATTTTGGGCAAAGCTCAAACAGGTATTCAGGCGTTTGGGTAATATCTCTAAATCGTCATCCTCCGCGAAGGCGGAGGATCCATTTCTCAATTTTGACGGTCTGTGCTTATGGATCAATGGATACCTGCCGCAGTTTACCCCTGCGAAAGCAGGGGCAAGGATGACGGAAATGAAAGTCGAAAATTGACTAGTAGCCGCCGCCGGAGAAGTTGGCCTGGCTTGCCCAAAATCTTTCAACCATTTTGAGCGTATCATTCAGGCCGTTCAGCTTCGCGTCATTGATCTCGGTTCCCGCGATCGCCTTTTCATGGCGGCGGAACATATCCGAAATCGCATCGCGCAGCGAAACGCCCTTCGGCGAAAGCTTGACGCGGATCGAGCGCTTGTCATGCACTGAACGCTCCTGCACGAGATAGCCATTCTCAACCATCTTTTTGACGTTATAGGAAACGTTCGAGCCGAGATAATAACCGCGGATCGTCAGTTCCCCGACTGTCATCTCGTCGGTCCCGATATTGTACAGGATCATGCTCTGGACGTTGTTGATGTCCTGGATGCCCTTCTTGTCGAGCTCCACCTTCAGCACGTCAAGGAAATGACGGTGCAGGCGCTCGATAAGCTGGATGGCTTCGTAATAAGGCGTACTGGTCACGGGATCGCTCCGGAATGCTTTGTTTTCAGAAGGAAGGGTCGAATGCTGTTTCAAGGGATAAACCTCTGACTATTATAATAATGAAGATAAAGAGGTTATCAAAGCCTTAATTATCGGCCTTTAACGCGCAAAAAGCCTTATATCCTCCAGATTATGGCCAGTCGGCGCGAAATGCGCCATGACCTCGTCCCCGCTCACCCCGTCAAAACCCGGCGGATTCCAGCGCGGCTTGCGGTCCTTGTCGATCACGGCGGCGCGTATGCCCTCATAGAAATCGCCCCGCTCGAGGAACCGCTGCGTCAGGATAAAATCGCCCGCGATCACATCATCGAAACTCCTTCCCTCCGAACGCCGCAGGTGCTCCGCCGTCACCATCACGCTGGTCGGCGAGCGCGATTCGATCAAACTCAAAGTTTCCAGCGCGAACGGTGAAGTATCCTCCGCGAGGCTCTTCAGGATTTTCTTCAGCGTCGGGTAATTGAAGTTGCGCTCGATGCGATCGGCGTTTTTGGCAAAAATTCCTTCCTCGGCTTTGCCTCCCTCAAATTCCGACAGAATCTTTTTGATATCCCCGCCGCCAGCCAGCGCCGCGATCAATTCCTCTTGCTTGTCCGACGGTACAAAATATTCCGCGAGCTTCGCCTGCATCATGTCGGCGGCATTCACCTGCGCCGCTGTGAGAGCTAAATATTTCCCGAGATTCTGCGGCGCGCGCAGCAAATGAAACCCCGCACCCACATCCGGGAAAAACCCGATCCCCGTCTCCGGCATCGCGAACACGGTTTTCTCGGTCGCGATTCTGTGCGCGCAGTTCCCGCCGATGCCGTATCCTCCGCCCATGACGATTCCGTCCATAAACGAAATAGTCGGCTTCGGATAATGAAAAATCTGGCGATCTAAACTGTATTCCTCGGCGAAGAACATGGCCGAAACCGGCTGGCTGATATCGCCCCTTCGATACGCCATCCCGGCGCGGTGAAACGCCTTCACATCTCCTCCGGCGCAGAACGCCCGCTCGCCCGCGCCCGTGAACAAAACCGCCTTCACGGCCGGGGTGTTTTCCCATTGTCGCAGGGCTCCGCAAACCTGCCGGATCATCTCCAGCGTCAATGCGTTCAACGCCTGCGGCCGGTTGAGGGTAATAAGCCCCAACGAACCCCTTACTTTGGTCAGCACTTCATCCTTGGAAAGGTCTTGATTCATTCCCCTGGCCCTTTCGTCACCCCTGCGAAAGCAGGGGTCCATCCATCCGCTTGTTCGAGTGATACGGTGTTTGTCCCCGGTCGATCCATGGATTCCAGCTTTCGCTGGAATGACATTGAATATTATTCCGTGCTTTGATGATGATGACAATCCAAACAAGTATATGGTATTAAGTAAATAATGCAGACAAAACCTAAAAATATTCCCGAAGAAGCACCCGCTTACCCGCAGGTCCGCATGCGCCGCCTGCGCGCCAAAACCTGGCTCCGCGACATGGTGCAGGAGCATCATGTCCGCCCCGCCGACCTGATCTGGCCCGTTTTCATCACCGAAGGCACGAATGCAAGCGAACCGGTCGCCTCCATGCCCGGCGTCGAGCGCCTGACCATCGACCGCCTCCTTGAAAGCCTGAACCGCGCCAACGACCTGGAAATCAAGGCCTTCGCCCTTTTTCCCGTCGTCCCGGCCGAGAAAAAAACCATGGACGGGCGCGAGGCGCTTAATCCGGGCAACCTCATCTGCCGTGCCATCCAGGCGATTAAAAAAGAATTGCCCGAAGTGGGCGTCATCACCGACGTCGCCCTCGACCCCTACACCACCCACGGTCACGACGGGCTCATACATGACGGTAAGATTTTAAATGATGAAACTGTCGAAGTTCTTTGTGAACAATCACTGATTCAGGCTCAGGCAGGCGCTGATGTCATCGCCCCGTCCGACATGATGGATGGCCGCGTAGGCCAAATTCGGTCCACCCTCGATGCAAACGGGTTCACCGACACCGCCATACTTTCATATGCCGTGAAATACGCGTCCTGCTTCTACGGCCCGTTCCGCGACGCCGTCGGCTCATCCGGTGTCCTGAAAGGCGACAAGAAAACCTACCAGATGAACCCCGCCAACGCCGCCGAGGCGCTGCGCGAGGTCGCATTGGACATAAACGAAGGCGCCGACATGGTCATGGTCAAGCCCGGCCTTCCCTATCTCGACATCATCAAATCCGTGAAGGACACGTTCAAGGTCCCGACCTTCGCCTACCAGGTCAGCGGCGAATACGCGATGCTCCGCGCCGCCGCCGCCAATGGCTGGCTTGATTACGACGCCGCGCTGGCCGAAAGCCTGCTGGCCTTCAAACGCGCAGGTTGTGACGGCATTCTCTCCTACGGCGCCGTGGATTACGCCCGTTTAATTCAAAAAAATAAATAAAAACAATGTCATTCCGGCGAAAGCCGGAATCTGGTAGCTTGAAGAGGCTGGCAGTAGGCCGGGAGAGTGTGCATGTCCGACGAAAAAACCCTCAAAGAACAACGCGACCGTTTCGTCGCCTTCAGTTTTGCCGTCGCCGATCTCTTCATCGAGGTCGCCGAAAACGGTAAAGTCATCCACGCCTCCGGCGCGTCCAAAGCCCTCACCGGCATTGACGAAAAGGCGCTGTTGAACCGTAACTGGCTCGATCTTTTTTCAACCTACGAACAGGCGAAACTCCTCAAGGCGCGCGACAATACTGTTCCCGGCCGCCGCATCGGCCCCGTGCTTGTGACCCTGAACGAGCAGATCGGCCAGAAAATCGCCTCCTTCAGCGCCATCCGCATGCCGAAGAACGACCGCTTCTACATCTGCCTCGGCGTCAGCAATGAATTCCTCGCCCGCATCGCCCCTGTCGTCGGCCTTCCGGGCGCCACGGGCTTTGCCGACCGCGACGCCTACGCCGATGCCGCGCGCGATGCTGTTTTCGATGCCAAACTCTGGGGCCATGACGTCGAACTCACTTTCTTTGATTTCGTGAACGCCGACGAAATGAGCCAGCGTTTCGGCAAGGACGGCTGGGGCAAGGTCGAGCAGATGATCGGCGAAATGATGGCGCAATATTCCTTCGGCGGTTACTCCGCAGGCATGGTTGCCGAAGGCCGCTACAGTTTCGTGCATGACAAATCCGTCAACATCGACGAAATCAAGCAGAAGATCCTTTCCATCGCCAAGACCGCGGGCGCCGATGTCGACCTCCAGGCCAAAACCGTCACCGGGGACCTCAAAACCCTCGATAAAAAAGACATCTCCCGCGCGCTCGACTTCGCCATCAATGAATTCGAAAACAAGGGCGCGCAGCTGAAAATCTCCAATCTCGACGAAGGCTACGCGCAATACATCGCCGCCAACGAGGCCAAACTGAAAGAATTCAAAAGCATCATCGAGCGCGTCAGCTTCACGCAATTTTTTCAACCCGTCATCGACATGAAAACCAAAGAAGCCACCCATTACGAAATCCTCTCGCGCTTCGAAAGCGGCGATACGCAGGAATGGATCCGCTTCGGCGAAGACGCGGGCCTTGCGCCCGATTTCGATCTTGCCGTCTGCGAACGCGCCATCAACCACATCAAATTCAAGGCCGGCAACACCCGCACGCGCTTCTCGATCGATATTTCCGGCCAGTCCATCGGCGATGAGGAATTCTGCGAAAAACTGAAGGAGCAACTCGCCAAACAGAAAGGCATCGCCGAGCGCCTTTCACTTGAAATCACCGAATCCGCGAACATCGAAAGTCTTTCGCGGGCCTCCGCCTTCATCAAGGATCTTCAGAAAGACGGCTATAAAATCGGCCTCGACGATTTTCACCCCTCCGCCGCCGCCCGGCAATATCTCGATGCCATCAAGGCCGACTTCATCAAGATCGATGGCCGCTACATCCGCCGCATCACCGCCTCCGCGCGCGAGGCTGCCCTTGTCCGCAACCTGGTGAAAATGTGCCAGGACAACGGCACCGAAGTGATCGCCGAAGGCGTCGAGGAAAAAGCGCAGGCCGATCTCCTCGCCGAAATGGGCGTCAAATACGCGCAAGGCAATCTCTACGCCCCCGCCGGCCCCCGCACCGACTATGTGGCCAAATGAACCGGAAATTTGCTAGACTGTATTAATGCGGGGAAAACCCCCGTTTTCTGCGTCCAAATCCCTGAATATCTTGCTGCGTCTGCTAAAGTGGCCTTCGTAAAAAAGGATCTCTGGCTGCCATGAAGTTTGTCGGCATTTTAATGGTTTTTGTGTGCACCTACGGCGGCCTGCTGATCGCCATGCACTTCAACATGGGCCACTTCACCCACCTCATGATGGGCATCCTCGAAGCGATGCCCGGCGAGGTCACCATCATCATGGGCTGCGCCATCTGCGCCTTCCTCATCGGCAACTCGATGGACACCGTCAAGCACACGATCAAATATTTCGGCGCGCTGGCCAAGCCCGCCTCCTACACCAAGGAAGATTATATCGAGCTGTTCTCGGCCTTGTTCAGCATCTTCAAGCTCGCCCGCACCAAGGGTTGGCTGGCGCTCGAGGCGCATATCGAAAAACCGGAAGAGAGCGAGCTGTTCAAGCGCTTCCCCTCCTTCGCCGAAAATCATTACGCCGTCACGTTCCTGTGCGATTACCTCCGCCTTATCTCGCTCGGCAAGGAAAACCCGCACGAAATCGGCGACCTCATGGACATGGAAATCGAAACCATCCAGGAGCATGAAGGCCACCCCGGCCATGCCGTCCAGCATATGGCCGACGGTATCCCCGCCCTGGGCATCGTCGCCGCCGTTCTCGGCGTTATCAAAACCATGGCCTCGATTTCCGAACCGCCCGAAGTCCTCGGCCAGATGATCGGCGGCGCGCTGGTGGGAACATTCCTCGGCGTCTGGCTGTCCTACGCGTTCGTTTCGCCCATCGCCGGCGCCATGACCGGCCGCGCCCAGACCGAGGTCCAGTATTACAAGGCCATCAAGGTCTCCATGATCGCCTTCCTGAACGCCAGCGCTCCGCAGGTCGCGGTTGAATTCGGCCGGAAATTCCTGACGCACGACGTCCAGCCCGGCTTCCTCGAGCTTGAAACCAAGCTCAACGAACTCCCGCCGCCAAGTTAAAATTTGAACCACTGGGAACACTGAGAACACAGAGATGTTAGAGAAAGTAATAAATATAGAAGTGGCACAGGATGATTTAACAAAAAAAGTCATTGAAAGTGCTATATACGTTCACAGAAACCTAGGACCGGGCCTACTCGAAAGCGCCTATCAGGAATGCTTCTCTCTCGTACTAAATAAAAACGGAATCGCTCACACCAACCAGGCTATGATGCCAATTGAGTTCGATGGGCATATAGTTGCAAATGCCTATCGTTTAGATATGGTCATAGAAAATCGCCTGATTGTTGAACTAAAGGCGATTGAAGAAATATTACCTATTCATGAAGCCCAAATTTTAACTTATCTCAAGCTTTCAAAGATAAGAACGGGCCTCCTTATGAATTTTAATGCCAAACTTCTGAAGGACGGCATCAGAAGGTTCGTAATTTAAGAAAACTCAGTGATCTCAGTGCGCTCAGTGGTTTAAAAAAGGTGAATCCGTGGCCGAGGCAGCGAAAGACGATAAAACCAAACAGCCGATCATCATCAAGCGGATCAAAAAAGGCGGCGGCCACCACGGCGGCGCATGGAAGGTTGCCTACGCCGACTTCGTCACCGCCATGATGGCCTTCTTTCTGCTGCTCTGGCTGCTGAACGTCACGACGGAAGAACAGAAAAACGCGATCTCGAATTATTTCGACCCCACCCACCCGAAAGTCTCCCAGTCCGACAGCGGCGCGGGCGGCGTGCTCGGCGGTCTCTCCATGGCGCCCCAGGGCGCCATGGCAACGACAGTCCAACCCGTCACCGCCGCGCCGCCCTCCTCCAGCGTCAACAAGCGCTCCGGCGAAAAACGCGACGACAACACGCTCGCGCCCAATGTCTCGAAACGCGCCATTGAAAAAGCCAAGCAGGAACTCCGCAAGCAAGAGGAAGCGCGCTTCAAGGAAGCCGAAAAGAAAATCAAGGAGGCGATCGCCGCCGACCCCCAATTGAAAGACCTCGCCAAAAACCTCCTCATCGACATGACGCCCGAAGGCCTGCGTATTCAAATTGTGGATTCCGAAGGCAAACCCATGTTCGCGTCCGGCTCCGCCGAAATGTTCGACTACACCAAGCAACTCATCGTGCAGGTCGAAAAAGTCATCCAGACCTTGCCGAACGAACTCTCCATCCGCGGCCACACCGACAGCGTGCCTTACGCCGCCGGGGCTAAATACACGAACTGGGAGCTCTCTTCCGACCGCGCCAATGCCGCGCGCCGCGTCATGCTGGGGGCTGGCCTGCCCGCCACCCGCATCAACAACGTCGTCGGCAAGGCCGATACCGATCACCTCGCGCCGGATAAACCCACCGACGCCAGCAACCGCCGAATCTCTATTATTTTGTTGAAAGAAGAACTGACAAATCCCGACTTCGATAAAAAAGCCGCCGAAGAAGCCGAAGAAACCGGCGACGCAGGTTCCGATGTTCCCGACATGCCCGAAATCCCCATCGGCACCTTCAAAAAAACCCCGGGCAAGGTCGAGTTCCCGTAGGTCCCTCACCCGATTTTCGCTTCGCTCAAATCACCCTCTCCCTGAAGGGAGAGGGTTGCTGAGGCTTAACGAACGAATGTGAGTTTAGCCGAAGCTGGGTGAGGGAATGTTCCGCAGACCCAAAGACGAAAATTAGCCAAATTTGGAATTGCTCGGGAATCCATTCGGCGGCAATTTCCCCGCCTGAGCGCGCTCGCCGAGCCACGGCTTCAGGTCCGGCGTTTTAACATCCGCGCCGCGCGATTTATAGGTCAGCCCCGTCTTCCAGTTGAATGTCTTCGCGTCCGACAGCGTGCCGTCCTTGTATTTCTGCAGCATCACGCCGCGCCCGCGGCTCATCTCCGGGATCTGGTCGAGCTTGAACACGATCATCTTGCGGTTCCTGCCGATGACGGCGATATGGTCGTCCGCCGCGTCGATATAGCGGCACACTTTCGCCTCGACATTGCCGTCGACATTGAGAATCTGCTTCCCGTTCTTCGTCTGCGCCAGCACGTCGTTCGACGGCACGATGAACCCGCGCCCGTCCGTCGCCGCCACGAGAATCTTCGCGTCCGGTCTGTGAATCATCACGCCCGTCACGTCGGCGTCATTGCCCATTTCAACCATCAGCTTCACCGGCTCGCCAAGCCCGCGTCCCGAGGGCAGCTTGTCGCCCGCCAGCGTGTAGAACCTTCCATTCGTGCCGAACAGCAATATCTTGTCCGTCGTCTGCGCTTCCATCACGTACCCTTCGGAATCGCCGTCCTTGTATTTGAAATCTTTCGGGTTGTGGCCATGCCCCTTCATCGCGCGGATCCAGCCCTTCTCCGAAACAATAACCGTGATCGGCTCTTTCTCCGTCAGCGCTTCGGTCAACGCCTCGACCGCCATCGGCGCCGGCGCCTTGCCCGCCTTGGTGCGGCGCTTGCCGAGCGCCGTATCCGGCCCGAACATCTTCTTGATCTCGCCGACCTGCTTCCTGATCTTCGCCCACTGCTTCTTCTCGGACTTCACCAGCTTTTCCAGTTCGTCCTTCTCTTCGCTCAGCGCCTTGTGCTCGCCCTTGATCTCCATTTCCTCGAGCTTGCGCAATGAACGCAGGCGCATGTTCAGAATCGCCTCGGCCTGGATATCGGTCAGGCTGAACGCCTTCATCAGTTTCGGCTTCGGCTCGTCCTCGGTGCGGATAATTTTAATAACCTTGTCTAAATCCAGATACGCCTTGAGATATCCTTCCAGAACCTCAAGCCGGTGAACGATTTTCTCCAGCCGGAAATGCGAGCGCCGCACGAGAACGTCCTGCTGGTGATCCAGCCACGCCTGCAGCACCTCTTTCAAATTCATCACGCGCGGGACCAACCCCTTGTCCAGCACGTTCATATTCAATCCAAACCGCGTCTCGAGGTCCGTATTACGGAACAAAGCTTCCATCAGCAGTTCCGCCTCGACATTCTGCGACTTCGGCACCAGAACAAGCCTTATATCCTCCGCGCTCTCGTCCCGCACATCGTCCAGCATCGGGATTTTCTTGTTATTGATGAGGTCCGCGATCTTCTCGACCAGCTTCGATTTCTGCACCTGGTACGGAATTTCCGTGACCACGATCTGGTACGTCCCGCGCTTCAGCTCCTCGATCTTCCACTTCGCACGGCAACGGAAACTCCCTCGCCCCGTCTCATACGCCGCGATGATATCCTTGCGATCTTCAACTAAAATGCCGCCCGTAGGGAAATCCGGCCCGGAAACGATTTTAACCAGCTCCTTGACCGTCACTTCCTTCTCGGAATCGATCATCAGCTCCATCGCCTCGCACAGCTCGGCCACGTTGTGCGGCGGGATATTCGTCGCCATGCCGACCGCGATTCCGCTCGACCCGTTCGCCAGCAAATTCGGGAACCCGCCCGGCAGCACGACCGGCTCAACTTCCGATCCGTCGAAATTCGGGCGGAAATCCACCCCGTTTTCTTCGATACCGTCCAGCAAAATAAGCGCCACATCCGTCAGCCGCGCTTCGGTGTAACGATAAGCAGCCGCGTTATCGCCGTCGATATTCCCGAAATTCCCCTGCCCGTCGACCAGCGGGTATCTCTGCGCGAATTCCTGCGCCATGCGAACCATGGCATCATAAACAGACGCATCGCCGTGCGGATGGAATTTACCGATCACATCGCCCACCACCCGCGCCGATTTTTTCGGCTGCGTTGTCGGGTTCAGCTTCAGCTGGTACATCGCATACAGCAAACGCCGGTGCACAGGCTTCAAACCGTCGCGCACATCGGGCAGCGACCGGCTCATGATCGTACTCAGCGCATACGATAAATATTTCTCGGAAAGAATGTCACCGAACGACTGGTCGATGATTTCCTGCGCGGATTTTTCAGCGGTGGGCGTACTCTTTTTGGCCATCTTGATTCTCTTGCCCCACTCTTTTGGCAAACCGGGCCTCAAAACGCAAGCGCGGCTCTGGAATTCCCCTGTGATGCGTGAACACCCAGTGCTCGAAAAAGAAGGAAGTCAGCCTTAATCCTTCAAGGACATCTTCCCCCTCACCCGCCTCGCTTCGCTCAGCTTCCCCATGGGGGAGAGGGTCAGGGTGAGGGGGAAATGACTTGTGAGGGGGTCTTAAAAACAGGGGCAAACTTAACAATCGTTCTTTATAAATCATCCCCGCGCTCCGGCTCACAGCACGACCTGTCTTGGGGCTGACATAAATCAGGTCCGTGTCATTCCCCCCGCTCGCGCATTTCGACAAATCCAGCGAAAACCCCAGCTCGCGCAGGAACGCGATCTCCCACATCACATAAGCCGGCGCCCAAATATCCTCTCTCAAGGCCTCGAACAAACTTTGTAATCCGTAAAACAACCCCGGGTGCCCCTCGCGCTCAGGCAGCGCCGCGTCACACAGCGCGCAGGCCGATTGCAAGGCGCTGAGCTGCAACGGCTCCGAGATAAAATGCGCCGCGGGATTCTTTGAAAGCTCGAGGCTGAACGACCCCAGCTGGTCCGCCACCCGGCTCTGCCAGTCGACATCCACCAGGTTCCCGGGCTCCAACGTCCCGCGCCCCTTGCTCGAATGCATCCCGCGCATATAACCGGCATGCCGACCGTGATGCTCGGTCAGTAACGACACCACCGCCCCGTTTTCCCCGTGCGGCCGCACCGATAGTACTATCCCTTGATCCTGCCAGCGTTCCATAAAGTTAAAATATGCAAATAAAAAAAGATTCACCACAGAGGACACAGAGTTTCACAGAGAAAAATGATAAAACTCTGTGCTTTCCTCTGTGTTCTCTGTGTCCTCTGTGGTTAAATCCTTTTTTTTAAAAGATATAATTATGACCAAAAAAATCGGCATAGCAGGACTGGGAGCCATCGGCTCCGCTGTCGCCCGCGCCCTCACCACCGGCAGGGGCATCGAGGCCATGACCCTGCACGCCGTCAGCGAAACCGTGCCCAAACCGGAATTCACAGTCCCGAACGTCTCGTTCGCCGAACTCGCCGATCAGTGCGACCTGGTCGTCGAATGCCTGCCGCCGCAGGTCGTCCCGCTGCTGACCAAAGAAGTATTACCGAAAAACCGCGAGATGATTCTCATCAGTTCCTCGGCGCTTCTGCTGCACCCCGAAATTATGGATCATCTGCGTGCCTCGAAGGGCCGCATTCTCGTTCCAAGTGGCGCCCTGGCTGGAATAGATGCGGTTCGCGCACTGTCGCAGGTCGGCATCAAAAGCGCCCGGATTGCGACCACCAAAAAACCCGCAGGCTTCGCTGGAGCGCCCTTCATCGTCGAAAACAATATCGATTTATCGAAAATAAAAGCGCGCCAGAAATTGTTCTCCGGCAACGCGTTCGAGGCCGCCCATGGCTTCCCCGCCAACGTCAATGTCGCGGTGACTTTAAGCCTTGCCGGCATCGGCCCTGAAAAAACCGAAGTTGAAATCTGGGCCGACCCCGAGGCGCGCGGCAACACCCATGAAATTCACGTGACCAGCGCCTACAGCACCGTCAACGCCCGCATCGAAAACCAGCCGGACCCGCAGAATCCGCGCTCTTCCGTGCTCGCCGCCCAATCCATCGTCGCCATGCTACGCGGCATGACTGAACCGCTCGTGGTGCGCGGATGAATGGTGCACGTTGCTGCAGAACTCCGTTTATTATTCGACGCGCCGCCCAGGACTCTATTTCTTGCTCGGCATTGCCACGGGACTCCCAAGAAGGCCGAACACCCTCCTCCTTTCTGTCTGTAAAGACAGAATAAAGAATTGCATTATGTAAAATAATTATGTTTAGAGAAATGACATTATAATGATACCTTTGCGCCGCTTTTACATGATCCGCCATGGCGAGACCGAAGCCAACGCCGCCCGGATTATGGCCGGTTCTCTTGACTCGCCGCTGACTCAGGCGGGCCGCGACCAGGCCCGCGCCGTGCACCGGGTCATCCAGGATTTACGCGACAAACCCACACTTATAGTGCATAGCCATCTCTCCCGCGCCCGCGACACCGCGAGCATTATAAATGAAGCGCTGAAAGTGCCGATGATCGAGGATTCGGACTTCGCCGAAATTCATGCCGGCGACCTCGAGGGAGTCGGCTGGGAGCATTGCCATCATTTTGATGATTACCGCGACATGCCCAACGGCGAACGTTTCGAGGATTTTTTCGCGCGCGTGCGCCGGGCCAAGAACCGCATTTTAGGGTCAGAACCGGGCCCGGTTTTGATCGTGAGCCACGGCGGTGTCTTCCGCGCCTTCACCAAGCTTTATGGAATCAGCATCCCGGGCGTGCGCAATTGTCATCTTCACGAATTTTCCCCCGTCGCGGCCGCGCCCGAAAATTCTGTGCCGGTCTTCCCCTGGGATGTCTGGCATTATGACTACACTGCCACGCTCATCCGCTCCCGCGCCGATATTTTCTATAAGTAGGTTACTGCCCCTCTTACTCACCCCAACCGAAGAAGAAGAATATCCACCCGTCTTTAAATTGTATTATGTAATAATATATCGGTAACAAAATTACGCTGCTAAATATTTTCCGAAATCGCACGCCAGGTTTTGAAAGCCGCCATCGTCTCCTTCACATCATGGACTCTGTAAACCTGCACGCCTTGGGATAATCCCCAGAGTGCGGCGGCGATTGAACCGGAAATGCGCTCCTCCGGTTTTGCCCCGCCTGAGATTTTCTCGAGGAAGGATTTTCTCGACGCGCCGAGCATGATCGGCACACCTAAATCATGAAATCGTTTTATATTTCTGAGTATTGCAAGATTATACTCAAGTGTTTTTCCAAAACCGAGCCCGGGATCGCAAACAAGCATTTTATTATCGATACGGCGCGTCTCGCAGGCCTTTATACGCTGCTGTAAATATTGAAAAATATCCTCAACCACATTGTTATAACTTGGATTCTTCTGCATGGTTTGCGGCGTGCCCTGCATATGCATCAAAAACACCGGCACTTTCGCCTCCGCCACTACATCCAGGCTGTGGATATCATGGGATAAAGCGCTTATGTCATTGATTACATTGGCTCCTGCAGCGATCGCAGCCTCCATTGTCTTCGCATTCCGTGTATCTATGGAAATCCAGGACGCCTTCCCGGCCAGCCCCTTAATCACCGGCACCACGCGGCGGATTTCCTCTTCTACATCAATCACTTCCGCGCCCGGCCGCGTTGACTCCCCGCCGATATCCAGGATGTGAGCCCCTTCCCGGATCAATTGCAGCCCATGTTCTATCGCCTTGTCCGGGTTAAAAAATTTTCCGCCGTCGGAGAAACTGTCCGGTGTCACGTTTATTATTCCCATAACGTGAAGGCCGCCCCCGAAAACATGCGTGTCACGGAGTTTCAGCTGAACCGGCTGCGTCATCCGTGCGCCCCTGTTTCACGTGAAACTTTTTCTGGCAAACTGTGGAAAAGTCTTGTGGCTGTTAGCTTCAGCACCGGGTGCTCCCACTCCGGTGCAATCTCGCACAGCGGCCCAAGCACGAATCCCCGCTGGTGCATCCGGGGATGCGGCACCAGCACGCGCCCTTCCCGCATCACCACTCCGTTATAAGCCAGCAGATCGAGATCCAGCAGCCGGGCGGCATTCTTTTCCCCGTCCGTCCGCCCGAAATCCCGCTCGATCTCCTTCAGCAGATCGTGCAGCGCCTCCGGCCCGAGCTTCGTAGCCACGGAAATCACCCCGTTCCGGTAATCCGGCTGGTCGGAGGCCGGCACCGGCCTGGTCACAATCGTCGTGGAGGATTGCAGAACCTTAACCCCGCGCCGCTCCAGCTCGGCTTTGGCGGCCTCCAAAGTCCGCTCCGGATTTCCATAGCGTGACGGCAAATTGGCCCCGAGGGCGATCAGAATCAAAACGGCGCATCCTTTTCAGTAATGCGCCGTTATAGCGTAAGCCCGCAGGCTTTTAGAAGAGGAAACTACCAGGTGCGGACCTGGCCGGTGTCGACATGCACGAAATCGCTGCGCGGGTAATAGCCCACGCCCCCGGCTTTCAGGCCGCAGGCAATGGCGCGGATGCGCTTGCTGCTGTAATTGTCCGCCCGGATATCGATGGCCTGCCCGTACATATGTAAAGAGTTTTTTGCCACGCCCGTGCGGTCCGAGCCATGGCGGAGCATGGCATTGGTTTTCGGACTGCGGTAACCGGACAGAACCTCGATCGGTTTGCCGGTTCCCATTTTATTCTGGATAATGCTGACCAGGTCGAGCACATGCGGGTCCATCGGGAAAACCTCGTGCGTGCGGAAATCGCGCAGGACATAATTCATCCGCTTGAAGGCGTCCGGCAGGTATTTATCGCCCACACGGTAGACGCCGGAATAGCTTTCGCCCGTATGCGCATGCTTGAAGGCGACGCGCCACTGCGACTGGCCGGCTGCATAGGCTGATTTCGCGGAAATGAGGGGAACCGACGCTGCAATGACCCCCAGGAGACCCACTTTTAAAATATCACGGCGCTCGAGCTGCGCGGCATTATCACCAAAAAACGTGCGAGATTTCAATTTTGACTCAAGGTCGTCAAACATGGAAAATCCTTTATTCAATTAAATCATTTTTATGTTGATTGTTTAGTCGATTGTTGAGGAGACCGGAACTTATTTGGATTCCGGCGGGGTGTAAAGAGGGATATTAATCCTCTTCCCCCAGCGACGCAAGTTTTTGCCGGGGATTAGTCATAATTTCATTATGACTTGCCAGCGAAACACCGTCAATCTTTTCCAGCGCCTCGGCGAGAATTTTATCGCGCCCGTAAATATCGCGGCCGAACACGACCCGGCCCTTGTCGTCGATCCAGACCGTATAATACAGGATATAAACGGGAATTTTGTTGGTGATCAGACGGTCGCTCGTCCGCCCCTGCGCGATGACGGAAGTGATTTTAGCTAAATCCCATCCTTTTTCGCCCGACATGATGAACTCGGCGACCTTCAGCGGCTCCTTCATCCGGATGCATCCCGACGACAGCGCCCGGGCATATTTGTCGAAATATTCCTTCTGGTTCGTATCGTGGAGATATATGGAATATTTGTTCGGCATCAGGACGCGCACACGGCCGAGCGGGTTGGCAGTGCCCGGCACCTGCACCATGTTCAGGACATTGAGATCGGCATTCGTCACCCGCTCCCAGTCCACGGCGGATGGGTCTAACGTCTCGATCCCGTTCTCGCCGCGATAGGTCAGCTCGATGCCCTTGTTGGTCAGGTACCAGGGGTCCTCGCGCAGTTTCGGCAATATGTCTTCCTTCTTGATTGTCGGCGGCACGGTCCAGTCCGGGTTGAACCGGATTCCCGTAATGTCGGTGACGATGGCCGGCGTCGCGCGCTCGGGCCGCCCGACGATGACCTGCATTTCGAATTCAACGCCACCCTTGTTGACGGCCCACAGAGTCGCAGCCGGTATGTTCACAACGATAAATTTTTCAGGCCTTTGCTCCCCTTCCATCCACCGCAAACGTTCCATATTGACCTTCAATTGCGCTACGCGGTCTCGGTTCGTCCGGTTCAGGGCGGCAAGCGTATCGAGCCCGATAATCCCGTCATCCTTGAGCCCCTCGGCCCGCTGGAATTTCGTCAACGCGGCGAACAGCGCGTCATCATAAAGCGTGGGATCTGCCGTCTGCTGGACGGCGCCGAGCCGCGCCCGCAAACCCGGCATGTTCTTGTGCCGCAATCCCGGCCTGATCACCGCCCCGCCGAAATCGAGCGGCAGATATTTGGCATAAGCGGCTTCGTTTTGCTTGGTGAGATCGGCCAGCGCCTCTTTCAAACGCTTGTAGGTCGCGCTTTTCGGCTCCATACCGGCGAAAATCGGCTGCACATTTCTCGACTCCGCGATCTTCTCCAGGATGACCCGCGGCTGCACCGGCGGCGCCAGCGGCGCGATCTCGCCACGCAGCGCCTGCCCGCCGAGATGATAGCCCGTCATGTCGCGGGCGTATTTGATGGCGGCGTCGCTCAGGAAAAGCTCGAGCTCGGCCCGCAATGTCTCGTCCCGCTCGCCGATGCGGTCGGCGATCTGGCGCGAATTGTAACGCTCGGGGTTAAGGCCATGCGCCTTTGCATTATCGATAAAGGCGGCGAACTGGCGGATTTTCTGCGCGCCGCCGCTGCCCGTCCAGATCGGCTGACCCTCGCGTGACGCGTAAAAGGCCCGTATCTCGTCCGCCTGCCCCATCGGCATATCGCCGATCCGCCCTGTCTCCAGGAAACTGGCCAGGGCGGCGTGATCGATGGAGGACGGGTTGTAAAACCCGCCGAGTGTCTTTTTGACCTGCGAAAACTGGGCTAACGAAGGTTCATATGAAACGATCACGCCTGTGCACGCAATTGTGGATATCGCGAGCAGCGTTTTGATTCTGCGGGTGAATATGAACTTCCAAGGCATGGATCACTCTAAAACAGGCACCCCACCAACGTGTGACCTGCATTAATGATCCTACCACAAAGCCCTTAACAGTGCATTATTAACAACTTCGTCATTGCGAGCGTAGCGAAGCAATCCAGTTAAAAATGGATCGCTTCGTCGGCCCCAAAAAAGAATGGGAGCCTCCTCGCGATGGCGGAATTAAAGGTCCACGAATGTATGGGTCTCGCCCTTGCCGCCGTCATGGGTGACGGCGCCATCGCGGGCCGGGCCGACCAGCTTGGCGTATTTCTGCAGCGCGCCGGAATTATAGTTGGTCTTGCGCGGCTTCCATTTCTTCTTCCGCGCCTTGAGCTCGGCCGCCGAAAGCTTCACATCCAGCGTGCCTTTTTTCGCATCGATGCGGATGATGTCGCCGTTCTTGATCAGGGCGATCGGTCCGCCGACGCCGGCCTCGGGGCCGAGGTGACCGACGCACAGCCCGCGCGTGCCGCCGGAGAAACGCCCATCCGTAATCAGCGCAACCTCCCCGCCTGCGCCCTGGCCGTAAAGCGCCGCCGTGGTCGAGAGCATTTCGCGCATCCCGGGCCCGCCAACGGGGCCTTCATAACGGACCACAAGGACATCGCCCTTCTTGAATTTGCGGCTCTGCACCGCTTCGAAACATTTTTCCTCGCCGTCGAACACCCGCGCCGGGCCTTCGAACACGATGTCCTCTTCCTTCATCCCCGCGATTTTGACGATGGCACCTTCGGGCGCGAGGTTGCCTTTCAGCACCACCACGCCGCCGGTTTTGTAGATCGGCTTTTTCACCGGGAACACGACATCCTGGTTGCCGGGCAGCTTCACGCCTTCAAGGTTCTCGGCAATCGTTTTGCCCGTGACCGTGATGCAATCGCCGTGGATATATCCGTGATCCAGCAATTCCTTCAGCACCACGCCGACACCGCCGACTTCGTATAAATCCTTCGCGACATATTTCCCGCCGGGGCGAAGGTTCGCGAGATACGGCGTTTTCTTGAAAATCCTGCCGACATCGAACATGTCGAACTTGATGCCCGCCTCGTGCGCGATGGCCGGAAGGTGCAGCGCCGCGTTGGTCGATCCGCCCGTCGCCGCGACGATCGCCGCCGCATTCTCGAGTGCCTTTTTCGTGACGATATCGCGCGGGTACGGCCCGCCGCTCTTGATGAGGCGCATGACCGCCTCACCTGACGCTTCAGCGTATTCATCGCGCGATTCATAAACCGCCGGCGCGCCCGCCGAATTCGGCAGCGCCAATCCTATGGCCTCGCTCACGCATGCCATCGTGTTGGCGGTGAACTGGCCGCCGCACGCGCCTGCGCCGGGCAGCGCGCCGCATTCACATTCCTTCAACTGCTTGTCATCGATCTTGCCGACCGCGTGCTCGCCGACGGCTTCGAACACCGTCACGATGTCGGCATCTCGCCCGCGGAACTTGCCCGGCAAGATCGTGCCGCCATACATAAAAATCGAGGGCACATTCAAACGCACCATCGCCATCATCATCCCGGGCAGCGACTTGTCGCAACCCGCCAGCCCGACCAGCCCGTCATAGCAGTGACCCCGCATCGTGAGCTCAACTGAATCCGCAATGACCTCCCGTGACACCAGCGACGACCGCATGCCTTCATGCCCCATCGCGATGCCGTCGGTGACAGTGATAGTGGTGAATTCGCGCGGCGTGCCTTCCGCCGAACTGACGCCTTTTTTCACCGCCTGCGCCTGGCGTGACAGCGCGATATTGCACGGCGCGGCCTCGTTCCAGCAGGTCGCGACGCCGACCAGCGGCCGCGCGATATCCGCATCATTCAGCCCCATGGCGCGCAGCATCGCGCGGTGCGGCGCGCTCTTGGCCCCTACCGTGACGTACCGGGAAACGAGTCTGCTTTTATCCCATCCTTTCGGATGGGCGCGGTTTTTATTGAACATATTTATCCTTAAAAAATAACCACGAAGTCACGAAGTGCACGAAGCATTATTTAAAATCTTCGTGCTCTTTGTGTCTTCGTGGTAAAAACTTTTACTTTTTTTCTTCCTTGCTGACAAGCACCGCCTCGTTATAGGCGCGGCGCACGGCGATCCCGTTCGCGACATAGGGAATGACGATGAAACGGCTGCCCGTTCCCATCAGCACGACGTTCGAATAGCCCATGATATAGCCGGGCAGCATTCTCTCTAATTCCATGCTCTCCAGCTTGTCGAAATGGATGTCGACCACATCGACCTGCAGGATGCCGTACCGCGCCAGCACGCGCTTGTTGGTCACGACCAGCATCAAAATCTCTTTCTTGATGATGGCGTAAATCGCCATCAGAACGGCGACGACGCCGAGCAGCATGCCAAGCTGCACAATCCCCGTCAGCAGCGTGAACAGGACGGCGATGATGAACACCGCGCCGGCCTTCCAGAAAATGCCCGCATGAATGACCGCGCTCTCGATAATGACCTCGCCGGGCAGAAGCCTTTCCTCGGCGGCAGAAGCTTTCTTGCCGGATGTGCTCTCAGTGCTCATAAAGACCTCGCTTTTTCTATGGCCTGCCGGAACGCAATCGGGTCCTCGATCGGCGGGAGTATAACCTCCCCGATCCCCATCCCCCGAATGGCAATCCGCCCATAATTAAATATTCTACCAAAAATTGACTGCAATATGTTAACTCCCTCTATCCGGTCGACGCTCATTTCGCCAACCTGGCGGGCGATAAGCCCCCTTTTGTAGATAAGCCTCGAATTTGTAATGGCAATTTCGGTCGTGACCTTGACCACCATCATCCGGGCAAAACTCATCAAACCCAGGATAAAAATGACAAAAGCGAAGATCCGCAAGCCCGGATGCAGCCTCCGGACGGCCTCCAGCCAGGTTATATTCGGGTCCAGAAGGCCGAGTTGGTGATACATCAGCACCGCCCCGGCAACCACCACGGTGGTGCCCAAGACACCCCATAAAATGGCCATGAAGGCGTTAAACGTGTAAATCCAGTGAAACTTGCCTATATGAACAAGTTCTTCATCGGGGCCGAGGGATTGCTGGACGTATAGCATGCTCTAATAGCCTAACCTTTTTAAGGACTAAAGGAAATGCCGCCGCAACCGGGGCCGGTTTTTATTGACATAATGATAAAAAAATTGTAAATCCACGGCTATGTATAACAGCGAGTATATTATGGCGCCCACGGACGAATTGCGTTCCCTGAGGGCCGCAGATTTTGAGATCTATGACCCTTTCGATCCGGAAGAGCAGGCGCAGGGAATAATTGAATCTGTACGCACAGCGAAAGCGGATAAAACTCTTCATTTTGGTGGCAAACCCTCCAAACAACTTAAGAAAAAAATATCCGAATGGTTCAACCGTAGCGCTGTCGCAGTGTTCATGAAAACAAACATGCCAGAGCTCGGGGATCAGGCTTTCAGACTTTTCCAAACATTTGAAGTCGCAATACATAGGCTTGACGAAGCCAGGACAAATAAAAATGTTCACATCGCTATAGCGGGCATTCTTGCCGGTGAAATTTGGGAAAAGCATTTACAAATATCCAATACGCGCAGCGAGCGGATGAAAAAATTTATGGGAGATCATCCGGAATATGTCGCCGCATCCGCCAAGCGCATGAAAGACCTCTTCGACGATGCGGAATTCGTCGCTGCCCATGGCAAGCGCATAAGCAAACTTTTGAAAACGCGCTGGAAAAATGAGCGAATAAAGAAAATGAGACTGCCCGCGAACGATGAGGACTACGACCCTCACCTGCTCGACTGGCTCGATGATTGCGCAATCAACTGATAACTAAAAGCACCGTTAACGAACAGGGTTGACGGAATTATAAAAAAAATGTGTTCCTTCAGGTAAGCATGGAAAACAAGAGTCACCAACGGCCCGATTATGCGTCTTTTGCCATTCCCGGCAGAGATGTTCAGCCTGTCGAGGAGCAGGCTCGTAACTTTCTTCTTTCCGCGCGCGTCGCGATAAAACGCGAACGCGTCGAGGTCGGTGAATTCAACCGAGGCTATTTCGACAAGGAACTGGCAAAAACATTTAATCGCAATGCAACAGTAAACGCACTCCGATCCCGTCGTGCCAACCTTCTCGATGATGCCCGTAAAGCGTTCTATGATTTTACAATCGCGCTTAAGGAACTGGAAACCTCTGCCAGCCCCGATATCCGGAATGCGGTTATAACGCTTATTGCAAACGAATTGCTGAACAAGCCTGTTGAAACCCGCCCCGCGCCGGTCCTGCAGCGGGTAAAAAACGAAAAACAAAAACCGCAGGAACATACTTCTGCTCCCTCTGCAAAAAGAACGGCGCCGCTGCGAAAGAAGGCGCAGGCAAAAGACGCGCCCGTAATCCAGGATAAGCAAACTCTGCTTTACCAGCGCGCGGAAAAAATCTTGAATTCGACGCTCGATCCCGTTCAGCAAAAACGTGTACTGGCACTTGGTAAAATTCCCGATGACCTCGAGGAACAGCTGTCAAAAATAATCGACAGTGATTCATCCATTGCCGCCATCCGCGCCAAAACGCCTGAAATACTTCCCGAAATATTAAAGCAATTCCGCGATTTCAAAATGGCGGTGGAAGTCCTCAACTATCAGCATATTTCAGATGAACTTCAGCATGCCGTGCTAGGCATCATTGCAGATAAATTTTTTACCAAAAAACCACAAGCCTCTAAACGCGCGCCCGTGCCACACGCGGAGAGACTAACCCCGAAAATCATTGCCTCCATTTCCGCCAAGATGAGCGAAGAAATGAAAAAGCGGTATAAAAATCCCGAGTATCTCGCCGCGCACAAACAAAGAATGAAAAGTCTTCATAAAGACCCTGTTTACGTCGCCCGCCGCGCGGCACGCATTAGCGAAGGCATGAAAAGACGCCATCAGGATCCCAAATATGCCGCCGCACATATAGAGAGAATGAAAAATCTTACCAACCGCAAACGTCAGCTAGAAGAGGAGAAAAAAAACCTACGCTCCGAACGCGCGCGCGAGCGCATGAAAAAGCTCCTCGCCGATCCGGATTACGCCATCAGACACAGCAAGCGATCCAGCGAACACATGAAAAAACTTCATGAAAACAAGCAATTTTCTGCTGAACATCGCGAGCGTGCTAGTAAAAGCCTGAAAAAATTACATGCAAACCCGGTATACGCAGCCCAAAAAAAGAAGCGATCGAGTGAACTTATAAAAAAATTAAATACTGATCCAAAATTTATTGCCCTCAGTAGTGAAAGGATGAAGAGACTGCATGCCGATCCAGATTTTGCTGCGAACCATAGCAAGCGATCCAGCGAACATATGAGAAGGCTTAATGCCGATCCAAAATTCGCCTCCGAAAAGCGCGAACGCGGACGCGAACACATGGCCAAACTTCATGCCAAACCAGAATTCGTCGCTAAAATAAGTCAACTGGCGCGCGCAACCATGACAAAATTAAATAACGACCCAGAATTTGCTGCTGAACACAAAAAACGCGCAAAAAAGTTAAATGATGACCCTGTATTTCAACAAAAGCGTCTAGCTGGCATACATGCTTATTGGGCGCGGCGACATGCTGAAAAAAGCAAAACTCCGGAAAATATAATTCCGGAACATACAGATGGTCAGAATCTGCTTTTGGAAAATGCGGCAGCTTTAGAAACCGCAGCGGAAGAAATCCACGAACCGGAGTTCGCCCTAATCCCCGAATGAAATCCCTAAGCTCCGCGCCGTGTGCACCAGCGCCCCCTTGGGGTCGACCGTCCGGCATTTCGCGATAGCCTCTTTCACCGGCACGGCGGCGGCGCGCATTTTCTGCCACGCGACCATCTTGCCGAATTCCCTGTCCTCGCCCATGTCCACCGCCTTGACGCCGAGCGCCTGGGCGACCAGCCGGTCATTCCACGTCGGCGCCCCGCCGCGCTGGACATGGCCCAGCACCGTGACCCGTGCCTCCGACCCCGTGGCTTTGCTGATCTTCGGCGCTAGGTATTCCCCGATCCCGCCATAGCGTTTTGACCCGTCCGGATAGGTCACCTCGATTTTCTTGCCGTCGGGCGATTTCACCGCCTCCGACACGATCACCAGCACGAAATTCCGGCCCGTCTTTTTGACCTCTTTGATCTTCTTCGCGATCTTCTCGACGCTGTATTTTATTTCCGGAATCAAAATGACATCCGCCCCGCCCGCGATTCCCGCATTGAGGGCGATATGACCCGCGTCGCGGCCCATAACCTCCAGAATCATGACCCGGTCATGCGACGCCGCGGTGGGCTGTAAACGGTCCAAAGCCTCTGTAGCAACGGAAACGGCCGTGTCAAAGCCGACCGAAACATCGGTCATCGAGAGGTCATTATCGATCGTTTTTGGAATGCCGATGAATTTGAGCTTTCCCTTGGCCGCGATCCGCGAGAGAATATCGAAACTCCCGTCGCCGCCGATTCCGATCACATAATCCACTTTCAGTTTCTTGAATCCCTCGATCACCTCGCCCGAGCGATCCCTGATTTTGCCGTCCGGCATTTTGTACTCGAACGGGTTGCGTGAATTCGTGGTCCCCAGAATCGTGCCACCGAGGCGCATCACGTGCCCGTCGAAATCGGCCGGGCTTAAGGGGCGTGTATGATAGGGTTTTTCCAGCAGGCCCGCCGTCCCGTTCTCGATCCCGATGACCTCATAGCCCAGCCTATCGGCCCGGCAGACGACCGCCCGCAGAACCGCGTTCAGCCCGGCGCAGTCGCCCCCGCTCGTCAATATCGCTATCTTTTTGGATTGTTTCACCATGACACCCCCGGCCCTTGATTCTACAGGAAAATAAACACTTGTCACGCCGTCATTCCAGCGAAAGCTGGAATCCATGGTTGGAATAGGCCTTAAAATCAATTATTTGAGAAAACGGATCCCTGGATCCCGGCCCTTCGCCGGGATGACGATTTTGATTATTTTTTGCAGTTTTCCGCAGTTTGTGATATTCTGGTTGAGTTACATAAATCGCTAAGGTTTTTAGCAAACGATTGCAGGAATTAACGTTGTACGACTTTTCTTATATGGAAGATCGCGAAGAGCTACGCCTGAAGCTCTCGGAATATAAATCCGAGCACAAGGCCCTCGACGAAATGATCCAGCAGTCGCTCCATGGCGGCGGCGCGGTTAATCTCATGCAGATTCAGCAGCTTAAGAAGAAAAAACTCTGGCTCAAGGACGTCATCCAGAAGCTTGAATCCGCCCTCATCGACGATATCATTGCGTAAAACCCCCCCCCCCTTTATATAATCACTCATGACCCATTCTGACCCCAATCCACAGGTCGGCATTATCATGGGCTCCCAGAGCGACTGGGAAACCATGGCGCATGCACACGAGATTCTCCACGAGCTCGGCGTGCCCCACGAGGTCAAGATCGTCTCCGCCCACCGCACCCCGGGCCGCATGGATGATTACGCCAAAACCGCGAAGGACCGCGGGCTTAAGGTCATCATCGCCGGGGCCGGCGGCGCCGCCCATCTGCCGGGCATGACCGCCAGCCACACGCCCCTGCCCGTGCTCGGCGTGCCCGTCGAAAGCGCGGCCCTGAAGGGCCTCGACAGCCTGCTCTCCATCGCCCAGATGCCCGGCGGCATTCCCGTCGGCACGCTGGCGATTGGTAAAGCAGGCGCGAAGAACGCAGGGATTCTGGCCGCCTCCATCATCGCCCTCAATGACGCCAAAGTGGCCCAGGCCCTTGAAGCTTTCAGGGCCAAACAGACTGCCTCCGTTGCCGAAATCCCGACTTAAAAAATTAAAACGCCGCGCGCGCGAACGAACGCAACGAATTTGCTTTAAATCGTGGCGAACGTAGCGTGCGTGGCGTTTAAAAATCCTTGATTTTCAGGGCTTTCCTGTTATCACCAAGTCATGGAAGCAAAAACATTAGGCATTCTCGGCGGCGGGCAGCTCGGGCGCATGAGCGCGATGGCTGCCCGCAAACTGGGCATCCGCACTGTCATTTACACACCCGAAAAAGACTCCCCCGCCTCCCAAATCGCCCATGAAACCATTGTCGGTGCTTATGAAGACCGGGAATCGCTCGAAAAATTTTCCGAAAAAGTTGATGTGATTTCTTATGAGTTCGAAAATATTCCAGTTGAAACAGTGGAATATCTAACGAACTTTAAACCTGTTTATCCGGAAAAAAACGTTCTGGAAGTCGCGCAGGACCGAATTCGCGAAAAATCCTTCCTGAATTCCATCGGAATCGCCACCGCCCGCTGGGAAGAGGCCAAAAATGCGAAAAATGTGGATAACATCGTGGAAAAATGGGGGAAAACCTCCTGCATTTTAAAAACAGCACGCTTCGGATATGACGGAAAAGGCCAGTCCCATTACACTTTAGGGGATGATCTAGACGCAACGTGGCGTAGCCTAAACAGCGATCGCATCATTGTGGAAGAAATTGTCGATTTCACTTCGGAAATTTCCGTCATCGTGGGACGCGATCGATTCGGAAAAACCGTCACATTTGGCCCGATGATGAACGAACACAAACGCCATATCCTGCACAAAACGACGTTTCCCGCCGATATTGCTGCGCCGATTGCTGCGCAATCAATCGCAATGACTGAAAAACTGGCGCAACAAATGAACCTGCGCGGCGTTGTAACATTGGAGATGTTTGTCACCAAAGACGGACAAATTCTTGCGAACGAAATCGCCCCCCGCACGCACAATTCCGGCCACCTCACCATCGACGCCTGCGACGTCTCGCAATTCGAGCAGCATGTGCGCACGGTCTGCGGCCTGCCCGCGCTTAATCCCTCCTGCCGCCCCGCCGAAATGCTGAACCTCATCGGCGACGACATCAAAATCATCCCTGGATACGAGGGTAAGCCGGGTACATTCATCCATCTCTACGGCAAGCTTGAATCCCGCCCGGGCCGTAAAATGGGCCACATAACCATGTTGAAAAAGCCCGCCTGATCGTTTTTCTTTTGAACGCTGGGTGCTATTATTCCCCCGCAACCGGAAAGAGTATCGAACATGTCAGCCAAAGCCGCCGTTAAAAAATCCTCCAAAACCCGTAAAGAGACCGACTCGATCGGCCAGATCGACGTCCCCATGGACCGTTACTGGGGCGCCCAGACCCAGCGCTCCCTCCAGAATTTCGATATCGGCGAGGAAAAAATGCCCGCCCCGCTCGTCCGCGCCCTCGGCATCCAGAAAAAAGCCGCCGCGCTGGCCAATATGGAACTCAAAATCCTCGACAAGAAGCTCGGCGATGCCATCGTCAAGGCAGCCAATGAGGTCATCGACGGCACGCTTTCCGATGAATTCCCGCTTTCCGTCTGGCAGACCGGCTCGGGCACCCAGACCAACATGAACGCCAACGAGGTGATCTCGAACCGCGCCATCGAGATTTTAGGCGGCCAGGTCGGCAGCAAAAAGCCGGTTCATCCCAACGACCACGTCAATATGAGCCAGTCGTCCAACGACAGCTTCCCCACCGCCATGCACATCGCCGCCGTCGACCAGGCGCAGAATGCCCTCATCCCTTCGCTGCAGCAATTGCACAAGGCGCTGGACAAAAAATCCAGGGAATTCAAAAACATCGTCAAAAACGGCCGCACCCATCTGCAGGACGCGACGCCCCTCACATTGGGACAGGAATTCTCCGGTTATGCTGCACAAATAAGAAACGGCATTCGCCGCGTGCAGGACACCATGCCTGCCTTGCTGCAGCTCGCGCAGGGCGGCACGGCCGTGGGAACGGGCATCAATGCCAAGGTGGGTTTCGACAAGAAATTTGCTGCGCATGTCGCCAAGATAACCGGCTTTCCCTTCATAACAGCGCCTAACAAGTTCGAGGCTCTTGCTGCGCATGACGCGCTGGTCGAACATTCCGGCGCATTGAATACGCTGGCCGTCAGCCTCATGAAAATTGCCAACGACATCCGCCTGCTGGCTTCGGGGCCCCGTAGCGGTATCGGCGAGATCAATTTGCCTGCCAACGAGCCCGGCTCCTCGATCATGCCCGGGAAGGTGAACCCGACCCAGTCCGAAGCCATGACCATGGTCTGCGCCCAAATCATGGGCAACCACACGGCGGTGACAATCGCAGGGTCAAACGGCCATTTCGAGCTCAACGTCTTCAAGCCCGTGATCATATATAACGTATTGCAATCAATACGTTTGCTCGCAGACGCTACGCGCAGTTTCGAAAGCCGGTGCGTGTCGGGAATCGAGCCCAATCACGCCCGCATCAAGGAGCTCATGGAAAATTCCCTGATGCTGGTGACCGCCCTGAACCCCCATATCGGCTATGACAACGCTGCGAAAATCGCCAAGAAGGCGAACGCGGAAGACACATCGCTCAAGGAAGCAGGGGTCGCGCTCGGTCTGCTCACCGCCAAACAGTTCGACGAATGGGTCAACCCGCTCGACATGATCAAGCCGGGCGAATAAGCGGATAAAATGAAAAAGCGGTCGGTGAAAATCTCGGGTCACCTGACCAGCGTGTCGCTAGAAGAAGAGTTCTGGCGGGAGCTCAAGACGCTGGCCAAAGCCGAAAAGCTCTCCCTGAACGCCCTCATTGCCAAAATCGATAAGCAACGTAGCGAAAATCTCTCAAGCGCGCTCAGGCTCTACGTTTTAAAGAGTTTAAAGAAATCGTCATTGCAAGCGTAGCGAAGCAATCCAGAAAAAAATGGATCGCCACGGCCACTTCGTGGCCTCGCGATGACGGTGTTAGTTACCTTGAATCAATCCCTCCAGGACACCCTGGATCGCCTGTTCCGGCGTCACTTCTTCCTGAGCCGGCGCTGGTGCGTTCTGAACCGGTTCAGCCGGTGCAGCCTGTGTGGCGGCTTCATCGCCCGCTGCCGGTTCGGCTGAAGGCTGCGCCGCCGGGGCCGGCGCTGGTGCGGGTGCCGGTTTCTGGATACCAAGCAGCGTGCCGAGAGCGCCGCCAACCTCGTCGTCACCAATCTTGTCACTGATGAGGCCCTGGAGTTTCCTCTCAAGCTTGCGGTTGAAATAATCCTGGATCAGGCCCTGGCCGAACGTCTGGCCCGGATTGTCGAGCGACCCCGCCAGCTTGATGGTGAACGGCGGCACTTCCGCCGCCACGTCTCCCTTCAGCGTGATCGTGTGGTCGGTCGCGATCGTCCAGGCCGGAAGATTGAGATTGCCTTTCGTCGCCACCGAAGCCGTCGGCCCGTCGAGGTCCAGCTTCGTGATATGCACGATGCCCTGGTTGATCGCATAATTGCCACTGAGCGTATCGAAAGCCGTGCTGCCGCCTTTAATACTGGTCTTATAGAGGCCAAGCAGCGTATCCTTGGGCTTGTTGTCCGCCGCCATCGCGCGGCCGAAGCGCGTGAGGTCGAATCCTTCCAGCACGATATTCCTGCCCGAAACCGAACCGCCGCCATTCAGGCCCGACACCAGCGCCTGCTGGCTCGCGCCCGTCGTTTTGACGTTCACATCCAAACTCGCCTGCCCCGTGCCCTTGATCAGGCGCGTGCCGCGCGCGAGCGACGCGGCAAGGTTCTCGACCTGCACATTGTCGAACTTGGCGTTGGCGTCGACATTCAGCGGCGCTTTCCCGGCGTTCGATTTCATCGTCGCGTTCATCGCCATCTGGCCGCCATAGATGCCCGACTTCATGTCTTTGATCTGCAACGCGCCGTCCTGTAACACAAATCCCAGCGAAGGCGCGGAAAACGCCCATGTTTCATAGGTGATCGATTTCGCCTTGACCGTGATGTTGGCGTTGAACGCGTTCATCCACGCCGCGTTGATCGGCTCGGACGACCACTTGCCGCTGCTGCGCGTCGCCACCGGCGCGGCGCTGGTATTCTTGCTCACGGCCGCCGCTGCGTTCGGATCGGTCACCAGGACCAGGTCGCCGATGGTCAGATCGCCCTTGAGCGAGGGCTTCGCGCCGCTCTGGTCGACCGAGAACGTGCCCGAAAGCGTCGCCCCGGCGATATCGCCCTTCATGTTGCGAAGATTGTGCACCTTCCCCTGCGTGTCGATCTCGGCATAGAAATCGAGCGGCTTGTTCCACGACGCGTATTGCGGCGCGCCCGGCGCGAAGATCCGCAACGCCTCGTTCATGCTGCGGTGTTTGACCTGCAGCGCCATGTCGCTGATCTTCATTTCGGTCAGCGGATTGCCGACATCGCCGCTGGCGATCAGCTCGCCGTTCAGCGCCTTGACGCTCGCCTTCACGGCCATTTTGGCCATATCGCCCGCCAGCGTCGCGTTCACGCTGGCCTTGTCGATATTGGCCGGGAGCGAGGCCGGGTCCAGCCCCGCCATCTTCGCCACGCCCTTCACGTCGGAGGATTCACCCTGGAATTTAACGTCGATGGCTTTCAGCTCTTTCAAATTGCCGATGCCGCCTTCAAGCTTGAACGACGATCCCGCAAAATTTTGTGCGGAAAGGTTCGTGAATTTCAGCGCGTTCTGCCGCGCCGTTCCCTGCGCCCGCAGGCCCTTCACCGCCTGCCCCTGCATGACGGCGTCCTGCACGCCGACATCGAAATCAATGTCGTAAGGCAGCGCGAGGCCGCGGAGCGTGTCTTCCATGCTGCCCTTGGGCTGGCCGCCGCCGCCGAATTTCTTGCCGATTTCATCGAAGTTCAGTGCATCAGCCGTGAGGTCAAGCGCCAGCGCAGGGCGGCTCCCGCGCGGCGAATAGGCCGCCGCGACCTGCATGTTCATATCTCCGAGACGCAACGTACTGGATTTCAGCTCCGCGACATCAGGCGCAATGGAAAAGCCGCCATCGATGGCCCCGGTTTTGAACGCCTGCAGCGCCGGATTCTGCACGCCGCTGAGCGCTTCGGCGGTCAGTGCGATATTCTGCGTCTGACCCTTGATGGTGCCGGTCATTTTCGGGTCCGAGTAAATTTCGCTGCCCGTCTTCGAAATCGACTTGGAGGCGAATTTCAGGTCGCCCGCCACGTCGATAGTGCCCTTGCCGGGGATATCGCCCGCAGCAAAGCCCGCCGTGAATACGTTTTCTTTCTTCGCGAACTCGATCACGACATCCTTGTAGCTCTGGCCGCGCAGCACAAGTCCGGGCACGGCAATCTGCAGATCGGCCTCGAACGATGCCGGAAGTTCAATCGTCGCGGGCAGAAAACCGCCCTTCGCCGCAGCAGGATCTTTCTTGCCAGCGTCAGCCCGCAGCATGGAATCCAGGTTGACCGTGCCGTTGCCCGTCAGTCTACCGGCGAGTTTCGCCGGCTCGGTCGTCGCGGCGATATCGCCCGTGAATTTATTGCCGGCGATTTCAAGAATCGCGTCCTTGATCTGGGCGCCGTTTTTTGAACCGGTCACCATACCTTTTAAACGGGCGTCATCGCCCAGTTTAACCGGCGTATTTTTGATTTTTTCGTCCAGCCCGGAAATATTGACTTCAATCTCGCCCTGCACATCATAAGGTTCCGACAGCCCGACAACGCCCGCATATCTACCCGCAAGCCCGAGCGGGTTCACCTCGCCGTCGACATTCACCTGGATGGAATTGGCGTCCGCTATGATCGCGCCCGTCTTGCCATCGAGCTTGATGGTCTGCCCGGCGCTGGTGAATTCGCCGTCGATTTTAAACGGCCCCTGCAGCGTATCCGCGCTTAAATCCACGTTCACATCGCTGACCTCGACAGGCTTCGCATCCTTGCCGCCGCGGTAAACAAAACGGCCCTTTTCTATCGAAACATCGCGTAGCGCAATCGCGGGCGCTTTTTTCTGCGTGCCGGGTTCAGCGGGCTTCTTCATCGCCTCGAGTTCGGGCGTCATCCAGTTCTCTTTACCGTCAGCCAGCACTTCGAGCGCGATATCCGGCTCGATCAGGCTTACCGAGCTGAAATCGACCTTGCCGCCCAGCAGCGGCCCGATCGCCAGGTTCACATCCAGCCTTTTGACCCGAACAAGATGCTCCTCGACCGATCCGGCAGGCGCCGCGATGTCGACATTCTCGATGAAGATGCGCGGGCTCGGCAAAATCGAAAGGCCAAGGTCGCCGTTGAGCGCAATATTATACCCGGTCGCCAGCTTGATCTGCTGGATGGCCTGCGGCTTGTACTTGTCCCAGTCCACGAAGCTCGGCGCGATCAATGCGCCGCCGATAAGAACGACCAGAAGGACAAGAACGATGATGAATGCGCGTTTCACGGCAGGTCTCCCGAAAAAGTGGATGAATAGGCTAATTTATATAGGGGAATACGGTCCTATGACAAGCAAACATTCGGCGTATGCAGGGGGTTCCGCAAATATTCCATCGATGAAGAATAAACGGTTAATCCATGTACTGGCCGCCATTGGCGGCAATCGTCGCACCCGTGATAAACGCGGCCTTCTCGGAGGACAGGAAAGCCACCAGCGCAGCAATTTCGTCGGGCTGTCCCATCCGGGCGACAGGGATTTGTTTGATGATGCTGGCCATCACCTCGGGCGGTACGGCGCTCGTCATGTCGGTTTCGATATAGCCAGGGCACACCGCGTTGACGGTAATTCCTTTTCCTGCCGACTCCAGAGCCAAAGCTTTCGTGAAACCGAGAATGCCCGCCTTCGCCGCTGAATAATTCACCTGCCCGAACTGGCCCTTCTGGCCGTTGATGCTGCTGATATTCACGATGCGCCCGAAATTGCGTTCGCGCATGCCGTTAATAACGATACGGCACATATTGAAACAGGATGAGAGGTTCGTTTCGATCACGGAATGCCAGTTCTCCGCACTCATTTTGTGCAGCACGCCGTCGCGCGTGATGCCTGCATTATTCACGAGAACCGATACGGCGCCGAGCTCGGATTCAATCTGCTGCACGCCCTTTTCGCACGCCTCGTAATCCGACACGTCGAATTTAAAGGCCTTGCACTTCGTCTCTTTTTCGAACGCGCGGGCGGCCTCGTCCTTGCCGTGGTAAACCGCCGCGACCTTGTGCCCGGCCTGCAGCAGCGCGAGCGAAATCGCGTGGCCGATGCCGCGCGTGCCGCCTGTGACGATGGCAACGCCCCCCTTTGACATCACGCGACCTTTTTCATGCTGTCGTCACGCTCGACACACATCCCGATACCCATGCCGCCGCCGATGCAAAGCGTGGCCAGCCCCCGTCTGCCGCCGCGTCGCGACAATTCGTGCAGCAGCGTCACCAGCGCCCGCGTGCCGCTGGCGCCGATCGGGTGGCCAAGCGCAATCGCGCCGCCATTGACATTTGTTTTCGCCGGGTCGAAGCCGACTTCCTTGAGTACGCAGCAGGCCTGCGCGGCAAAAGCCTCGTTCGATTCCACGAGATCGAGATCCGAAACTTTCCAGCCCGCTTTCTCAAGCGCCTTGCGGGAGGCCGGAATAGGCCCCGTGCCCATCACCGCCGGGTCGACGCCCGCCGTCGCCCATGATTTGATCGTCGCCAGCGGCTGCAACCCACGTTTCTTGGCTTCGCTGGCGCGCATCAACACCACCGCCGCCGCGCCGTCATTGATGCCGGACGCGTTTGCTGCGGTCACCGTGCCGTCTTTTTTGAAGGCGGGCTTGAGCTTGGCGAGGCTTTCCGCCGTCACGCCGGCGCGGGGGAATTCATCCTGTTCGACCACCACGGTCTCCTTGCGGCCCGCAACAGAAACCGGGACGATCTCGGCCTTGAACTTGCCAGCCTTGATGGCCGCCTCGGCCTTTTGCTGCGAGGCTGCAGCAAAATTATCCTGGTCGCCGCGCGTCACCTGGTATTTTTCGGCGATATTCTCGGCCGTGATGCCCATGTGATAATCGTTGAAAACATCCCAGAGGCCGTCCTTGATCATCGTGTCGGTCAGTTCCGAATTGCCGAATTTAACACCGGCGCGCATATTCACGGCATGCGGCGATTGCGACATGCTCTCCTGCCCGCCCGCGACAACGATTTGGGCATCGCCCTGCAAGATCGACTGCATGCCGAGCGCGATCGTGCGCAGGCCCGAGCCGCAGACCTGGTTGATGGTCATCGCCGTCTTTTCATGCGGGATGCCCGCGGCCACCGCCGCCTGCCGCGCCGGGTTTTGCCCTTGCGCCGCGGTTAAAACCTGGCCCATCAGGACCTCGTCGACCTCCCCGGCCTTGACGCCCGACTCCTGCAGCACGGCCTGGATCACGGTCCTGCCGAGCTCGTGCGCCGGGACGCTGCTGAGGGCCCCGCCCAGATTGCCGATGGCGGTGCGTTTTGCTGCGACGATGACGACAGGGTCGTTACTCATGGGCGGCCTCCTGATTCACGCGAAAGACAATAGCACCCGGGACCGCTTTTGCAAGGTTAAGTGGCGTTCTTTTTTACCCAGCCGGCGATGGGCGCCCACACTTTTTCGACCGCGCTGGAGCCGGCGATCATGCCGATATGGCCCGTCCCGGTATCAATGATCTGCTTGCGCCCCATCCCCGCACTTACGGATACGGCGGTATCGTAATCCACCAGCCTGTCCCGCTTCGATGTAATGATAAGCGCCGGAATATCGAGCTTGCCCGGGTCCACCGCCTGCCCGCAGACCTGCCACTTCCCCGCCGCCGTCGCGTTCTCGAAAAACCATTCCTTGATGCATTGCTGGGCCACCGGGCCAGGCAGGTCGACCCCGTCATTCAGCCAGTCCTCGACCGCCACGAACAGCCGCGCCTCGTCGCTGTCCTGGTCCATTTCGGCAAAGGATGCGAACTTCTTTGCCGCCGACCCGGGCGCCAGCGAGGCGAATAACACCTGCATCCAGTCCATCGGCAGATGGCCCTTTTCGGCAATCGCCGGAAAGGCTGACGGCGCCCAGAACTGCACCTGCCCGAGCATGGTCCGCGTGCCTGCATGGAAGTCCCATGGCGCAGCAAGAAACACCAGCGAGCTGATAAATTGCGCAGCATTTTGCGCAGCACCGGCGACCAGCGTCCCGCCCATGCAATAGCCAAGAACACAAGTCTTTCCGCCACTTTCCTGCGCAACAAATTCGATCGCAGGCACTAATCTCTGCAGCACGATATCCTCGATTGATTGCTGCCCTTCATCCTCGACGCCTTCGCCCCAATCTAAAATATAAGGCCGGACATTCTGCGCCCCCAGCCAGCGCAGCATCGAGCGCTCCGGCACCAGGTCCAGTATATAAGCGCGGTTGACCATCGACGGCACCAGCAGGATGGCCGGTAAATCTTTTTTTGCTGCATGCCCCGGTATGGCGCTGACGCTCGCCGTCCCCGCCTCCCAGACCGTCTCCAGCTTCCCGCGTTTCGGCTGGTAGGGATGGTTCTGGTATTTCTGGATCCCGAGCAGCATGTTTCTCATGTCTTCCACGGCTTCCAGCGGGGGGCGGGCCGTAAAATCAGCACCATTCACCCCCGGCGCGTTCGCCGCGAGGCTGATCTGTACTGACAGCGGATGAGGTCCTTTACGCATGTCGCCCGGGAAAAATTTTGCTGCACAATGCTGCGTAATCTATTCTAATTATGCAAAAAAATCCAGAAACAACTTTTCATTAACTTGTTTTTGTGCATAATGGCCTTATATTTCATTGCAGCAAAATTATGTGAAGGTGCGAAATGGCCAGGACAAAACATGGCAAGGATGAACCAACCGTCATCAAGAAATACGCGAACCGCCGTTTATACGACACCGGCCGCAGCAGCTACGTCACGCTCGACGACCTCTGTGAAATGGTCAAGGACGGCTATGACTTCATCGTCTATGACGCCAAAACCGGCGACGATATCACCCGCTCGGTCCTCACCCAGATCATCGCGGAAAAGGAAACCAGCGGCGGCCAGACCATGCTGCCCACCGGCTTCCTGCGCAAGCTCATCGGCTTCTACGGCGACGGCGTCCAGCCCTTCGTCCCGAATTACCTCGAAACCACCATCGACCTGTTCGTTAAGAACCAGGAGCGCCTGCGCGAGCAGATGAGCAAATCCATGCAGGGCTTCGGCGGCATGAACCCCATGACCATGGCGAACACCATGGCCAGCAATATGAACCCGATGGCGAACATGGCCAACATGAAAGGCATGTTCCCCACCGTCCCCCCGGCCCTCGAGGAAATGAACCGCCAGAACATGGCGATGTTCGAGCGCACCATGAAGATGTTCACCCCCTTCTCCATGGGCAGCGGCGCCGCGAGCGAAAACGGCTCCAAGGAAGAGAAGATCAAGGACCTGAAAAAGACCATCCGCGAGATGGAACAGGAACTGAACCGCCTCGCGGCTGAATAAAGATCCGGAAATTACGAAACGGGCCGGTCCATGATCGGCCCGTTTTTTCATGCTTTTCAGCTACGTTGACATGATCTGAAAACGGGCCAGGATCGAATTTCAACATTTGAACAGGAGTAAAGGGAAGGACTTTAACAATATCGCAATGCTCAATGACTGAATCGAGACCTTTCACCCTGAATGAACTCTGGGATATAGTTACCCAAAAAGACGTCCCTGAGGAGCTTGCCGCCCGAGCCGAACGAATGATTATCGCTCGCCTGCAGCAGGGGCATTATCACGGTGGCCAACCTTTGCCCCGCACGCTCAAACCGGTAATTTTATAGCGCAATCCCCTTAACCGGGCGGCCATCAGGCCGCTCATTTATCTGTTTATATCTTCCGGATTTGCATTGCCATAAGCATTTATATAAGAATACCCTAAAATAAGGTGAGTTGAACGGGAGATAAAAATGAGCAATTCAGAAGAAAACGCTGAAAGAATAAGCGTTCTGTTACGCCGCATGGCCAATTATGAACCGGGCAGTCAAATAGCAGAAGCAGCAGAATGTGAGTTTCTGCGCCGCACTCAAAAGACTGGGGCTGAAAAGACTGTCTCCTCGCTGCCGTTTTGCAGCCCATAATTGCTGACCCTGATTTTAGGTATGACCACCCTGCCCTCAAACTAATTCCCGGCCGGGGCTTTATTTACCATAAAAATATTTCTGGACAGACTTCCTTAATTTGTCGTAATATCGCCCACATTCAACGACAGAGACAGGAGAATCTCAAATGGGCGATACAAAACAAAACGATAGCAGGCTGAACAAACCCCTCTTTCTGGGCATGACAGCGCTCGGTCTGGTTTTAATGTTCAAACCCGGCCATGACGGCGATATCGGCTTCGGGATGAATTCGGGCCCTTCCCCTCAAGGACAAAACAAGGCGGTTGTTTTAAAGCCTCACAACATCAAGCTTGCCACCCTGCCGGCTTTTGTCCCGGCTGTAGAAAGAACCGAACCGGGAACTGCGAGAATTACTCCATCATTCGCTGAACCTGAAGTTACAAATGCGCCTGTTGCAGAAGCTGCAACCACGCCGCCGCAACATTCACCTGCCATTCCGCACCCCGGACATCAAGCGGTTGCAAAAATTTCTTCCGAAAACCAGATGATGACGCCCGCTTCGGCAGCGCCCCTTGCTCCCAAAGCTGCGGCTGCCTTCGCTTCAACCGCCCAAAGGGAAGAAAATCCGGCAAAAGCATTGGCAACACCAAATATGAATGATTCAGCCATGGCTGCTTCTGCCGCATCCCGTGACCCGAATGCGAAAACAGTAAAAATCTACGCGCATAAATACGTTATGGATGGTTACTGCACGCTCAAGGAAGGAACGCATAAAAACTGCATGGCGAAAAGCATGGAACCGGGAAAAGAAGAATCCTATTACGTACCCGCGCATGATGTCATCGTGAGTTTCATACTTGCAGAAGGCGTGTCTATTAATATAGACGACGCTAAAGCGAAAATAGAAGCTGCAGGAAACGTGACTTCTCGCGCCATGCAAAGCGATAAAAAAGGAAAAGCTTTACAAGACGTCCGCATTGTTCTCGAAAAAGAAGGCATTATCATTCTTAGAGAAAAAAGAATTAATCATGAAACCGGCCAAAGGACTATGTTTACAGCTTTGGAAAATGGCGCTACGACAACTTGGTGGTTTAATCGCGATACGGGCGCGCTGGCAGAAAAAATGGTCGTGTTTAAAGACCAAAGCTATACATATGAGGGGTACGATTCCGCAAAAAATCTATGGGCGCCCTTAACGCCAAACCCGGTATTGGCTGCTGAAATTAGAACCAACCCACTTTCAAACGATATGCACTAATCTTACGATCCGCCGATCGCCTTCACGAGGCGGTCGCGGATATCCATCGCACTCTCAAGCTCCTCGGCGGGCGCCTCGTGCGCCAGCACCGTGAAGGTGCCTTGCTTGTTGACGAAGATCAGCGACGCCGACGAACTCACGCCCTTGCCCACGCAGGCGATCTCGTAAGTATCGATGCGCGTGCCGTTCCGGCTGCTGCTGCCATCCGCGACGGCGGCAAAATCCTCGCCGCAGCGCTTTTTCGTCTGGGCCAGGTATTCCTGCACTTTACTATCGAAACGCGACGGATCGGTTAGCGGCTGCTGAACCGCCGAGCCGTAAACCTTGTTCGATTTCCACTGATATGAAACCTTGTCGCTGCCCGAAGCCGACGGAACCACATTAACCGACTGGGACGAAACAACATCCGCGGCATCGAGGATCTGCGGCACGCCCATGGCCGGCTGGTAAACGCCGCCGTGCGAAGCCGTAGCGCTCGCACTTGTCGCCTGTCCCCACTCTGCGCTCGACGGCGCCGGGGCCTGCTGCAGAGCGGCTTGTCCTTCCGGACGCATGTTCCGGGCGACTTGCTGCTGCTCGGCCGACTGTTCCTTCACCTGCCCGCCGCGCACCGATTCATAACCCTGGAAATCGTCCTGAACGTTAATATCGGCAAACGGGTCTTCCGAGGCGCTGACCTTCAGCTCCTGTTCCTGCATCTGGGCCTCGTTCATGGCCTGCGGGGGATTTACAACCCGCGGGCTTGCGCTGCCGTCAAAAGCCAGCAGGTCCTGCGCCTGGTCGCTGCCCGGCGCAGACATGGCCGATGAATGCGCCAGCTCCTGCGAGGCCGACAGCCTGCTCTTCAGATTCATGTAATTGCGGGCGGCCTGCTGGATCGCCATCTGGTCGCCGCTGGCCTTGGCCTCGCTCAGTTTATTCTCAAGCCGGATCATCTCCTGCTCGATCTCCGCCGAACTGCCGAAGGGCTGGGACTTGATCTCGACGCCTTTGGGCGGCGCAGGCGGCGGCGATACGGCGGCGGCGCCATCGGGCGCGGCCAGCAGGTCATCCGCCGGTAGCGTCGCGGAAACAATCTCCTCGCCCGGCGCCGGGGCGGTAACGGCAGCGGCGGCTTTCGCTTCCGCGTCGATTTTAGCCTGCGCGGCCTTTTGCTCTTCGGCTTTTTTCTTGGCGGCCTTCGCTTCGTCTTTCGCGGCCTTGGCGGCTTCTTCGGCTTTCTTCACCGCTTCGTCGGCGCTGGCGGCTTTCGCCTCCTGCTCCTGCAGCTTGGCTTTCAGCTCGGCGATTTCCGTGTCCTTGGCGGCAACATTTGTGTTCGCGATCTGCTGGCGCAAGGTTTCATTTTCGCGTGTCAACAAATCGACTTCCGGGTTCGGCGCGCCGCCGGGAATCGGGCTGTGCGTCGTTTCGACCGGCGGGTTGTTGCGGAGGCGCTCGTTCTCGGCGCGCAGTTGCGCGACTTCCTCTTTTAATGCCGTCAGCTCGCGCATCTCGTTTTCTTTTTGCTGAAGCTGCGTGCGCAAAGTTTCATTATCGTCTTTGGCCTTCTGCAGTTCGGCGGCGAGATCCCCACCTCCGCCCGGCGCGGCGGCTTTCGCTTTCAGCTCTTCATTTTCCTTGCGAAGATTTTCCAGGTCGCCCTGAAGTCTTTTATTTTCCTCGACCAGAGTCTGGCCTTCCGCGATGGTTTGCTTGAGCTTCTCGTTCTCGGCCTTCAGCGCTTCGATCGATTCAGCATCGGCGGCCGCGGTCTCTTCCGATTCCGACTGGATTTTCTGCAGCAGTGAATCGTTCTGCGTCTCGAGCGCCGCGATCTTGTGCGTGATGCCGCGCGCATGCACCGGCGCGCGCAGGGCGCTCTCGATCAATTGCTTTTCCAGCTCTTCATTGGTGGATTTCAAAAGCTCGACCTCGGTCGTGAGCTTCGACATCTCGACGATCTTGCGTTCTTTCTCCTTCACATCGGCGGAAAGCGTGTCGACCTTGCCCTTCAACTCCTTGACGATGAAACCCGCATCGCCCGTAACCTGGCTCGCCTCGACGGCGGATTGCAGGCGCTTGTTTTCCTGCTGCAGCTTTTCAATCTGCTGCGTGCTCTCGGCGCGTAACTTTTCGCTCTCTTCCGTCGCGCCGGCCTTGAGCGCCTCGTTTTCCTTCTCGAGATTATCGATGATCGAGCGCAGCGTGTCGCCCCGGTCCGCATCGGCGCTTCTGAGCGTCAGCTGTTCCTTGAGCCGCTCGTTTTCCTGGATCAGGGACAAAATATCGTTCGGATCGACGCCCGACGCGTCAACGCTGACCTCGCCATTGCGCAGCCGCTCGTTCTGCGCCTGCAACTCCGTAACCTGGTCGTGCAGCACCTCGCCCTGGATGTCTCCCGCCTGCGCCGTCTCCAGCGCCGCGGCCAGCTGCAGATTTTCGGTCTCCAGCCTTGAAATCGTCTCTATATCTTTCTTCGAGCGTAAGGATTCCCTGTCGCCCTTTTTGATATCGCGCAGCTTCGATTTCAGGTCGTTATTTTCCCGCTCCAGCATGGCCAGACGCCCGGAAAGCTGGTCGGAATTGATTTCGCGCCCCCCCGTTTCGGAAACGGGCTCTGCCTGAATGATTCCGCTGGTCATGCGCCTGTTGTCGCTCTGCAGTTTCGCCAGCTGGCGGCGCACGCGCTGGAATTCCTTATCCTCGGCCGACTCTTCAGATGAATCCGCCGCCGACGCCTCATCCACTGCCGGGTAATACTCATCATCGGCCGCTGCCGGACCCAGGGTGCTGGCGACGCAGGTGGCGAGCTTCGCCTGGCCGGTATCTATATCCGAAAGGTCGAAATGGTAGGCCTTGTCGCCGAACGCCACCCGCAGGAATCCGGTCTTGCCCAGCGCTTCAAAAAACTCGTCGTCCTGACCGAGGCGAATGACGAAAGCCTGGTTTGAAACAGGAAACACCTCGAAGGCGCGCTGCTGGCCCGCGCCGGGATCAAGCATCACTTCCATGCCCTGCGCCTGCCGGAATCGCGGCTGCTGGAAATCGAGCGCGAACGATGCCTCGTTGCCGCTGTTGCGCGCGAAAGTCAAAATCGTGTTCGGGCGGAAACGCCGCGCCACCGCGCAATAGCCGTTGCCGTCGCTGCTGGTCTCGACCTTGTTGACCGCCCACTGCGTCGAGGGCTGGAGCGCGACGCCCTTCTGCGCCAGCGCTGGCTGGATCGCGACGCCGCTGGCGCCGACAAGGCCGATAATGGCTGCGGAATACAAAAAGGATCTTTTGCTCATGGCAATGCTCCGAATCGAGGCAGGCGAGAAGAAGGGTTCGAGGAAGATGCAGTGACTCTTATCCACAGAATCACACATTTTATCCACGGAGACAATAGATTCCGTAAACGATTCATTAAGATTATGGATATGGAAATAGAAGCGGGAATTTACTTGTGGCCCAGCCTGTGCGCCAGCGACGCTTCGAGGAATTCGTCGATATCCCCGTCCAGCACGGCCTGCGCATCGGTGTTTTCCACACCTGTGCGTAAATCCTTGATCATCTGGTAGGGCTGCAGGACGTATGACCTGATCTGGTGGCCCCAGCCGATATCCGTCTTCTCGCCCTGCAAGGCCGCCTTCTCCGCCTCGCGCTTGTTCATTTCCAGCTCATAAAGCTTCGCGCGGAGCATGGCATAGGCTTCCGCCCGGTTCTGGTGCTGCGACCGGCCGCTCTGGCTGGCGGCAACCGTATTGGTTGGAATATGCGTGATGCGGACGGCCGATTCCGTCTTGTTGACGTGCTGCCCGCCCGCCCCTTGCGCGCGGTAGGTATCGATGCGCAAATCCTTTTCCTCGATCTCGATTTTGACCTCGTCATCGATGACGGGAGAAACCGAAACCGACGCGAAACTCGTGTGCCGCCGCGCGTTGGAATCGACCGGGGAAATCCGCACCAATCTGTGCACGCCCGTCTCTGTCTTCAGCCAGCCATAGGCCTGGTCGCCCTCGATCTTGACCGTTGCGGATTTGAGCCCGGCTTCTTCCCCCTGGCTTTCATCCAGCAACGAAACGTTGAATCCCCGCTGTCCCGCCCAGCGCGTATACATGCGGAGTAAAATCTGCGCCCAGTCCTGCGCCTCGGTGCCGCCCGCCCCTGCATTGACTTGAAGATACGCGTCATTCCCATCCGCCTCCCCGGAAAGCAGGCTTTCGATCTGACTCTTGCGCGCCTCTTCGCGGATTTTTTCCAGCGCCTTGTGCGCCTCGTTGATGACGGCCTCGTCGCCCTCTTCCTCGGCCATTTCGATCAGGCCGGTATTGTCGCTGAGCCCCTGCTCGATGGTGCGCACGCCATCGATCTGCGCGGCGAGACGGTTTTTCTCGCGCATGATTTTCTGCGCTTTTTCCGGACTGTTCCAGAGATCGGGAGATTCAGAAAGAGACGTCAGCTCTTCGAGCCGCTTGAGCGCCGCGTCCCAGTCAAAGATGCCTCCTCAGCAGCGCCAGCGAACCTTCGATGTCCGTAACAACTGCCTGCGTTTCGGCACGCATTTTGAAATCCCTTGAGTTAAACGGCTCTTAAGCCACTTTGTCCATTGTAGCGGAGTCCGTAAGGAACTCCAGCGCCTCGGCGACAAATTCCACGCGCGGGCCCGTGGCTTCGCCGCCGGTCATCAGGTTGCCGTCGATGACAAAAGCCTCTTCCGCCCATGTGCCGCCTGCGCCGACGATTTCTTCTTTCAGATTATCCGGACCCGTAACCGTGCGTCCCGCGATGCGCTGCGCGAAGGCGACGAGTTCAACCGCCTGGTCGAACGCGACGACAGGCTTGCGCGCATCAAGGAAGCTGCCGATGAAGCGGCGCGTATGCGCGGTGAGTTTCAACTTGTCGACGCTGCGCTGTCCGCCGGGAATGACGAGCATCGAGAAATTGGCGCCGAGCGCTTCGCTCAGCATCTGGTCGGCGGCGAAATTCAGGCCCCAGCCATTATCGTTCCAGCTATTCACAAGCCCCTGGTCCATGCCGATGATGCGGACATTGGCGCCGGTCTTCAGCAGCGCGCGCTGTATTTCGGTGAGGTCTTTTTCACAAAATCCGTTTGCGACGAGAACAGCCAGTTTCTGGCCGAGAAGTGCCTTGGTCATCGAGTAGAACTCCTGAGTTGTAATACCGCCTTCACGGCAGGCGGGCGCCCGCGGGAAGAGAGAAGTATTTTCTTGTTTTTAAAAGCGGGGGAAGATTTGGCTTTTTTCCCTTGGGAAGTCAAGAATTAATCACTATTAACGCCGCATTATCCTGAGCCCGCCCCCGGGGGAAAAGGCCCCAAAACCCGAAACCCTTAGAAATCCACACTTTTTTCAAAAAATGTGGTGCAAAATGAATAACTTGTCTTTACATTCCGTATTCTGGTCTTTAAAAGTCTAATTTATACGGATTTATAAGTAACTCAGGCACCCATTAGGAGCGAACTCTATGAATATTCTTCGTAACGTCATTTTGGTCACAGGCATGGTCGCATTGTCCGGCTGTACCGCCTTCACAAGCTTTAGCGAAGTTGAGGCGCTGAATGACGCCCAGCCCGTCGGCAGCCCCTTCACCCAGGCTCTCACCGGCGAGTACCGCCAATTCTCGAACAGCGAAAAAGACAACTTCGATTATCCCGATGCGCTGCACTTCGCGCGCAAGGGTCTCGCCGCCGCTTCCGGTGAAACCGTTCTGCCTGAACCGGTTGCCGACTGGAACCTCAGCGAGAAACACATCCAGGAACTCGGCGCCGCCCGTGGCCGCCTGATCGTTGCGTACGATCTCGGCGCGCGTGAAACCGCACCGGCCCTCTCGGCCCGCGCTCAAGCCAAGTTCGACTGCTGGATTGAATCGCAGGAAGAGCATTGGAACGACACAGACGTTCCTTGCAAAAAGGACTTCATGGATGCGCTCGCGCAGCTTGAAGGCCAGCTCCAGCCGCAGGCTCCTGTACAGGACGTCGTCGAGCCGATGAACAACTACGGCGTTGACCCGAATGCGCCGATGGCCGCTGAAAACGCGATGTACCTCGTGTTCTTCGACTGGGACCGTTCGAACATCGGTTCCGGCGCCCAAAGCGTTCTTGACGCCGTCGCCGCCGAAGTCGCGAAAAACCCGCCCGCTTCCATCAGCGTCGTTGGTCACGCCGACACCTCCGGCCCGACCGATTACAACGAGCGCCTGGCTCTGAAGCGCGCCAACAACGTAAAGGACGCCCTCGTCCAGCGCGGTGTTGATGCCTCGATCATCATGGTCGATGCAAAAGGCGAGAGCGAGCCTCTGGTTGCCACCCCGGACAACGTCCGCGAGCCGGCCAACCGCCGTGTGAACATCTCGTTCCAATAAGCGGAACCTAAAAATTAAAAAGGCCGGAAGAAATTCCGGCCTTTTTTTATTTGCTCCGTCATTGCGAGGAGCGAATGCGACGAAGCAATCCATTTTTCTGTCTTGGGTCTGGGACGATTACTGAGTACCCAACCGCATATCCGTCAGCACCACCCGCACCACCTGGCGATCGAGATCGGCGAAAAGCTGTTCGATACCCTCGAGCTGGTGCTGCTCGCGCTCGGCGACCGAGGCATGCTCGGTGATGTTCATCGTGCGCTGCGCCTTCAGCGTGTTGCTGTATAAAACCGTGCCGCTGTCGCTGATATGTTCGAGGCGCAAAATCAGTTTCACATCGTAAACATCGTGCCCGGCAACATTCAGATAGCCCGTCATCCTGCCCTTCGAGGGCGAGTAAACATGGCGTACCGTGGCTTCTTCCATCACCGCCCGCAACGTGTCGCGGCCCCCCACGGCATTAAAACGCGACGACAGATAACGCTCCGACGCCTCGGTCGGTGAAATTGCGAAACCATCGGCCTCGCTACCGCCCAGGACCTCCGTCTCGACATGCGCGACATTGACCGGCATCGGCTGCAGGTGATCGAACGTGATACCAGGCTGCGGCAGACCGGCGCCGCTCGCGCACGCCGCCAGAACGCCCAGCGATGCAAAACTCAAAAATCCATATCTGGTCATAAACATCTCCTTACTTCTTTTTGGGTTTCTTTTTCCTGGTCCGGTCCTTGACCGTATCCGGATCCAACGTGAAATCGCGGCTGCAGAATTCGCAGTGCATCTTGATCGTGCCGTTTTCCGCGAGATATTCGATATCGTCATCCGCGAGGCCCGCCAGCACCTTCTCGATTTTCTCTGAATCGCAGCGGCATCCTTTCGAGACATGCATCGGCTTGTAAACCCGCACGCCCTCCTCATGAAAAAGCCGCAGCAGCAATTCCCGCGAATGCAGGGCGGGATCGAGAATTTCGCTGTCTTTCATGGTTTCAAGCAGGGTCATCGAACGGTTCCAGTCCTCTTTACGCGCCAGCGTGGTATCTCCCTGCGCATCCTCTGGCATGAGCTGAAACATGATCCCCCCGGCCCGCCATTTTCCATCATACTGCCCGACGGCGATCTTAATGCCGGTGCTGATCTGCTCCGACTGGGTGAAATAATGCTGGACGCACTCCACCAGCGACTTGCCCTTCAGCTCGACGATGCCCTGATACCTGTCCGTTTTTCCCATCTGGTCGACCGTAAAGGCGATATAACCCTTCCCCAGGAAAAGCGGCAGCAGGTCGATCTCATTCCCGAATTTCGCAACGCGCTCCTTGTCGAAAGACGCGCAGCCGCGAACCTCCCCCTTCGACGTCATGTCGGCCACCAGCATCCCCACCGGCCCGTCGCCCTTGGTCTGCAGCGTGAAAATCCCCTCATATTTAAGCATCGAGGACAAAAGCGCCGCCAGCGTTATAGTCTCGGCCACCAGATGCGCCACCGGCAAGGGGTAATCATGCGGACCGAGGATATCGTCCAGCACGCTGCCCAGCCGCACCGCGCGCCCCCTCAATTGCGTTTTTTCAAGCTGAAAAGGCTGGACGATATTATCGTCCGCCTTGTCGAAACCGTCTGCATTATCGTTGATCGCCCCGTCCGGGGCCTTCCGCCGTGCCATGTGTCCATTATACCGAAAGTTTGCTAGCCTTCCAGAATGGATTCTGTCCAAAATAAAAAACCTGAGAAAAAAACCGGCCGCAAGAAGCCGAAAAAAATCACCGCTCAGTATCTCCACAATGCCGGGCTTTATTATTTGCAGCGTTTCGCCGCCAGCCGCGGCCAGTTCCGCTCCGTCATGCTCCGCAAGGTCAGGCGCTCCTGCATGGAACACCGGGACCAGGATTACCAGGCCTGCGCCGCCATGGTCGGTGAAATCGTCGAAAAATTCGAGCGCGCGGGATTGCTGAACGACGAACTCTATACGCGCGGAGTCGTCGCCTCGCTGCGCCGGCAGGGAAAATCGAAAAGCGCCATATTGTCGAAACTGAAAACGCGCGGCATCGACGCTTCTCTCGTCACCGAAACGCTGGGCGCGCAGGATACGGAAGACTCCGAGCTACGCGCCGCGCTGACGGTCCTGCGCCGTAAAAAAGCCGGCCCCTTTGGCGATCGCGATAATGAAAAAACTTTAGCCGCCCTCGCCCGCGGCGGGTTTTCATACGATACTGCCGCCCAGGCCATGAGAATGGACCGCGCCGAGGCCGAAGAGATTCTCAACTCCTGATCCGTCATCGCGAGGCCACGAAGCGGCCGTGGCGATCCATTTTTTCTGGATTGCTTCGCGCAGCCCGCCCTCGCGAAGGCGGGGGCTCGCAATGACGTGTGGATTAAGAGACTTTTTCGCCGTCTTTGGCGGCATTCGCGGGCGCTGCGGGCGTCCCGGGTGCCGTCGTATTCGACCACGGCCGTTTCTGCTGCTGCGGCACGCGCTCCGGCGGGAAGATAATCGTCGCCGTGGTGCCGATACCCTTTTTCGAGAAAAGTTCCAATTTGCCGTCATGCAGCTTGATCAGCGCATCGACCAGCGTCAGGCCAAGACCCGTGCCCGCCGTATTCCGGCTGAGCGCGTTATCCACCTGCCCGAACGGCGACAGCGCTTTCTCAATTTCATGCTCGTCAAGGCCGACGCCCGTATCGGTGAAGGAAAGCCGCAGCGAACCCTGGCGGTCCACTTCGCCGCTGATCGTGACGCGTCCGCCGGGCGGCGTGAACTTGATCGCGTTCGACAGCAGGTTCAGGACGATCTGCTTGATCGCGAGCTCTTCGCCCACCACCTGCGGCAAATTCCCGAGCGTATTTGTAATCGTCAGCTTGTTGGCTTCCGACTTGCTCTCCAGCAGTCTCAATGCGGCCTTCACGACATCCGGCACCGCCACCAGGCTTTCATTCAGGCGGCGTTCATTCGCTTCGATGCGTGAAATATCCAGAATTTCGTTGATGACTTTCAGCAGCCTTTTGCCGCTGTCGTAAATCTCGCGGGAATATTCTTTATATGGATCCTGACTGATCGGCCCGAATGTCTCTTTATGAATGATCTCCGAGAACCCGATAATCGAATTCAAAGGCGTGCGCAATTCATGGCTCATATTCGCAAGGAACTCCGACTTCGCGCGGTTGGCAAGGTCGGACCGGATCTTCGCTTCGCGCAGGGCGATCTCGCCCTCTTTACGCTGCGTGATGTCTTCCATACTGCCTTCGTAATAAAGCGTGTTGCTCGATTCATCGCGCACGACGCGCAGGTTTTCGTTCACCCAGATCGATTCCCCGTTCAGCTTCTTGACCTGCGTTTCATGGTTATATATTGCGCCGCGCGCTTCCAGCTCTTTTAAAAACACCTGTCTTTCGCGGATGCCGCCGTAAACCGTCTCGTTGGCGTTCTTGATCTGGCGCAGCAACTGCTCCGGGCCGTCATAGCCAAGAATGCGCGCCAGCGCCGGGTTGGCGCTCAAATACATGCCTTCCGGCGTAAGCTGGAAAATGCCTCCGGCGGCGTTTTCAACGATGGCGCGGAATTTCTTTTCCGCTTCGCCAAGCGCGCGTTCGGCGCGGCGGCGTTCTTCAACGTCCGTGAACGTGCCCACAACGCGCTGCGCGCGCGATTCATCCTGCCGCAACATCGATATCGCCAGCTCGACCGCGCGGAACGTGCCGTCGGCGGTGCGCAGGCGCGTGAACGAACGGTAAGGCTGCTTCTGGCTGCGCACCATCAGCTGGAAATCCTTGGCCTGCTTTTCCTGGTCTTGCGGGTGCAGCATCTTGAAAATGTCCTGCCCCTTCGATTGCTCGATCTCGAAACCGGTGATCTTCTGCCATGTCTTGTTCAGGAACAGTATCTTGCCGTTGATATCGGTTTCAAAAATGACGTCGCTGACCGAGTCGATAACCGCCCGGTTTTCGCTTTCCGATTTGATAAGCGTCGACGTCAGGTTTTCGCGCTTGACCATTTCCTCGTGCAACTCGATGTTTTTGCCCTCGAGCACGCGGTTCAGGTTCATCATTCTCTGGTTCTGCAGTTTATGGCTGCGCAGATAACCCGCGCCGATCAGCGTCAGGACGAAACCGAAAAGAACGGTCATGCCCGGAATGGCTTCAAGAAACGCCGTTCCGTCTTTCTTGGTATATTCCGTGCGCACTTCCCACAACCGGTCGCCGAACGAAAATTCATAAACCCGGTCGTAAGTCCACGGCTTCGCGCCTTCGTCGTAACGGCTCAGAAGATAGATGTCGTGGTTCTTCTCCGGATCGCGAATGCTGATATGCGCAAGCGTCGGGTTATCCTGCCAGCTTTGATTTAAAACGCCATCCGCCTGCGCGATGCCTACCAGCAATCCCGCATTCTGATCATATTGCTTGATCGGGCGGATCAGCATAAAAGGAATTGAGCCCGTCTCGGTCTGCGCATCTTTCGATGGCACAAATAATTCCGCGTCACTGAGAATCTGGGGGCTTAAAATCTCAAAATGCGCCGGCTTTAAAATACGCGACAGCATGATCTTGTCGGAATTCAGGGTATAAACCGGTCTCGGATTGTTCTGGCTGTCGGTTTTATACAATGTCTTGAACGACCACGCGCCGCTGGTCTTTTTATAGGCCAGGAAAATCTGGTCGAACTTCTCGACGGGAATTTTCGACTCGCGGATTCTGCTCGCGACTTCGTCCTTGTCCATCTGGCCTGAAATCGAAAAAACCGTCCCGAGCGTATTCATGGTGTTTTCGAACTGGCTGAATTTTTCGGCGATCGCCTGCGCGCCGGAATCCGATATACCTTCGTATTCAGTCCCGATAATGCCCTTCACGAAAAAATTCATGGTCAGAAACGCCGCCATCGTCAGCGCAAGGCCGGTCAGCACGGATGCGAATTCGGCAAAGCTCGCTTTCGTCAGCGTTTTTCGCGACGTTGGTTTTTCTGCTGCCGGCGTTCGGCTTTTCCTTTTATTTTTTATGGTCATGCGCGCACAAAAAACGATAAAGCGGTGCAGAATCAAAATGATACTGCCCCACTATGAAATTGCCCTAAAGCGGTTAAAAACCCCCTAATTTTGGCAAAAAACAGCCATTTTTTAGCCTTTTTAATGCGATGCGGAATATTAAGGATTAAGGCAAAACCGTTTGCGCGCACCCCAAAAATGCTGTATTCATTACACTTTCCTGCGTTACTGCGGCTCCAAACCCCGATTAATCAATAAGGATAAAAACCATGGCCCAGAAGAACCCTTTCGCCGATTTTTTCGCCCAGAACGATTTCGCGAAGCTGTTTGAAAACTATCAAACCAGCGCTTTCGACCTGAAGGCGCTTCTCGAAACGCAGCGCAAGAACGTGCAGGCCATCACCGAAGCCAACCAGGTTTCCATGAGCAACCTGCAAACCATAGCGCAGCGTCAGACCGAAATCCTCTCGCAGATCGTCGAGGACAATTCATCGCTCGCCAAGGAACTTCTCACCGAAGGCACGCCCGAAGAAAAAATCGCCAAGAACGCCAAGCTGTTCAAAAATATTTACGAACGCACCGTCGGCAACATGAAAGACCTGTCCGACATGATCAACAAATCGAACCAGGAAGCCTCGGCGATCATCAACAAGCGCGTCGCCGCGACGATGAACGAAATCCAGTCCTCGATCGAAAAAGCGCCGTCGGGCAAAAAAGCCGCCTGATTTTCTGGCAGTGTGCCGGTCTGCACCTCCCCGTAATCCCGGCCCTCGTCAGAGCCCGGCCTCCTATTGCCATCCCGCCTTCCATCGTCATCCCAATCCCCCATTGTCATCCCAACCCTCATTGTCATCCCGGCGAAAGCCGGGATCCATACATCATTTCAGAAACCACGCATGAACACGAATTGACACGAATATCCACGCTTATCTGCGTCCATTCGCAATTATTTTTCTGTCCCATGGATCCCGGCTTTCGCCGGGATGACGATGGACGATGTTCTTTTCCGTCTTCCCCGCGCCCGCCGCGAATGCGGCAAACTTTTAAAGCGGGGGCCTGACAAGACCCCCACGCCGCCCGGTCTTTATTCTTATTGATTTACCCGCTCTTTTGAAGATACCATCGAACCGGAAATAGCGAGTTGCTGTTTTCCGGGGCTCGAAACCCCCATTCGTTAGACGGCTGGCATCAGCCGTCATTGGTGCTCTCCCTTTATGGATAGCGCCATGGATGCCGCTTCTCGGTCTTTGACCGGGGGGTGGCGGTGCATGTCCAATGGCTTCGGCCTAAAGGCCGTCACGCCGTCTTCTAACGAGCGGTTTTCGATCCCCGGTCACCCAGCCATCTATTGAAGTCGGCGGTATTTTCGAAGCCCGACAGCGGCTCACGCAAGGAAAACCGCAGCTTCCGGCCCTCTATACTCAAGTTCGAAAACACGAAGCCCATCAAAGCGCGTTTTACGTCGGTTTTCGAACTCCTGAAAATCTCAGGGGCTTTGGACAGCAAAACAGCCAGTGTTGTAATCGCCATCTTGAACTCCTCATTACCCTCCTGATGCTCGGTTTGCAGGGCAGAGATTTCCATTCTCCGGGTTTGAAGCCGGGTGTGCTTGCGGTCATAGGTTACTTTGTTAATGGTTTCGTTAAGGAGAAGGTCTGTCAGCTTGTCTAGCTGGTCATTGACCTCCTGCATCTCGGCATTCAGGGCGTTGATGTTATCATGGTGAAACCGTTTTTCATTCTCATGCAGTTTGTTGATATGCCCGATGATCTCAGGCAGGAACGCCGGAGGGACTTGGATCGAGGCAAAGACATCCTCCACCTGTTTAAGAATGTCGCTTTCCTTGACCCATAATTTACGCTCCGGGTTTTCCGGGTCGCGGCATATGAGATAAACATATTTGCCCTTCTTGAGATCGCAGGAAACGATCCTGTCCGAGACAGCGCATTTAATCAGCCCCCGGAACAGAAACGGATGTTTGGTTTCCTTCACCGCATCCTTGCGCCCTCTGCCTGTACGGACATATTCACAGACTTCGAAGATGCCCTTGCTGATGAGGGGTTCGTATTTATGCGGGTACAGTTGCCCCTTCACCTTCATCATCCCGTAATAAAACGGGTTTTGGAACATATGATGAAGCTGCTGCGTACCCAGTTTATTTCCGTTGTTCGATCTCAGGCCCCATCCCCTCGATACACGCGCAAGCTCGGACAGTGAATAAACTCCCGTTGAGTATTCCTGAAACACACGCTTGATAAGCTCCGCGTTCGCCGGGTTGGGAAT
>CAADGI010000007.1 GCA_900696495.1 uncultured Alphaproteobacteria bacterium | reverse complement strand
GCGGCACCGAGATGGTGATGCCCGGCGACAACATCAACAACATGGAAGTCGAGCTGATCACGCCGATCGCCATGAACGAAGGCCTGCGCTTCGCCATCCGCGAAGGCGGCAGAACCGTCGGCGCAGGTGTTGTCAGCAAGATTGTTGAGTAATTAAAGGGATAAGGAACGGAACATGGATACGCAAACGATACGCATCACGCTTAAGGCTTTTGAGCACCGTATTCTTGACAGCGCGACGGCTGAAATCGTCAACACTGCCAAGCGCACGGGCGCGAATGTTTGCGGACCTGTTCCGCTGCCGAACCGGATCAAGAAATTTTCGGTGATCCGTTCGCCGCACATCGACAAGGGCTCGCAGGAGCAATTCGAGATGCGCACGCATAAAAGACTGCTTGATATCATCGACCCGACTCCGCAGACCATCGACGCTTTGATGAAGCTCGACCTGCCGGCCGGTGTGGATGTTGAAATTAAAATCGGTCAGATGGCTGCCTGATAAGGCGAAAACCAACTGGCTCTACGTTGCGAAAGCAACCTCTGGATAGGAGACTGAAATGAGAACTGGACTGATTGCAAGGAAAGAGGGAATGACGCGCATCTTCACGGAAGATGGCACGCAGGTTCCCGTAACCGTCCTGAAAGTGGATGAATGTCAGGTTGTGGCCGTCCGCAGCCAGGAGAAGGACGGCTATGTCGCCGTTCAGCTCGGCGCAGGCAAGGCCCGCGTCAAGCGCACGTCGCAGGCCCAGCGCGGCCACTTCGCGAAGGCGAAAGTCGAGCCGAAGAAAAAGCTCGCTGAATTTCGCGTATCCAACGAGAACGTGCTGGAAGTCGGCGCGGAGCTCGGCGCGAACCACTTCGTCGCCGGTCAATTCGTTGACGTTGTCGGCACCTCGATCGGTAAAGGTTTCGCCGGTCCGATGAAGCGCCACAATTTCGGCGGTCTTCGCGCCTCGCACGGTGTTTCCGTGTCGCACCGCTCGCACGGTTCGACCGGTCAGCGCCAGGATCCGGGCCGTGTATTTCCGGGCAAGAAAATGGCGGGTCACCTCGGCACCGAGCGCGTCACCACGCAAAATCTCGAAGTTGTCGGCGTCGATCTCGAAGACGGCCTGATCCTGATCAAGGGTTCGGTTCCCGGCAACAAGAACGGCTGGGTTCTCGTCAGCGACGCCGTGAAAAAGCCGCTGCACAAGGATGTGCCGAAACCGGCCGGCCTGAAACAAGCTGCAAAACCTGCTGAAGCGAAAACAGAAGCCCCTGCGGCTGAAGCTGCTCCTGCTCCGACAGAAGCTCCTGCAGCCGAAGCAACGACTGAGAATAAGGAATAAGAGCCATGAAACTCGCAGTCAAAACGATCGAGAACAAGGACGCAGGCGAAATTACGCTTGATAAGGATGTGTTCGGCGTAGAAATCCGCCAGGACATCATTCACTCCATGATTGGTTACCAGCTGAACAAGCGCCGCGCCGGCACGCACAAGACCAAGGATGTTTCCGAAGTCAGCGGCACCGGCAAGAAGCCGCACAGCCAGAAAGGCACGGGCCAGGCCCGCGCCGGTCAGAAACGCAGACCGCAAACTGTCGGCGGCGGCGTTTCGCACGGTCCCGTTGTTCGCAGCCATTCAACAGAAATGCCGAAGAAAATACGCAAGCTCGCGCTTTGCATCGCTCTCTCCTCGAAAGCGAAAGAAGGCAAGCTGATCATTCTTGATGACGCCAAATCGAAAGATCACAAGACCAAGCCGATGGCAAAGGCGCTTGAGAAAATGGGCGTCAGCTCGGCTCTCATCGTCGGCGGCAAGGAAATCGACCCGAACTTCGCCCGCGCGACGGCCAACCTGCCGCGCGTCGATGTTCTGCCCTCGCAGGGCGCGAATGTTTACGACATCATGCGCCGCGACACGCTGATTTTAACGAAAGACGCCGTGAACGACCTGACGGAGAAGCTGAAAGGATAACATGGTTAAATACCAGGATCTGGTAGAAGGCATGGAAGTGGAAGTGACCGGGGGCATGTATAAAGGCCGCACGGGCGTGATCACCAACATGAACTGCAGCGATCCTAAAACCAAGATGCCGGAAGTTATGGTGTTTTTGGGCGAGAGGAACCGGGAGTCGAACCAGAATATCGTGCACCCGTTCGGATACGGATTAAATAAACTGGAATATTTGAAAATTGTAGGCAGATAAAATTAAGTAGGTGAAAAATGGCTAAGAAAGCAGAAAAAACGAAGAAAACAGAAGCCGCCGAGTGGATGTATGAAATCATCTCGAACCCGCATGTCACCGAAAAGGGCACGCGCGGTTCCGAACACGGCCAAGTGACCTTCAAGGTTCCGATGAGCGCGACCAAGCCGCAGATCAAGCAGGCCGTTGAGACGCTCTTTGAAGTCAAGGTTAAGGGCGTAAACACGCTGATCCAGAAGGGCAAGACCAAGCGCTTCAAGGGTCACAAGGGTTTCCGCGGTGACGTGAAAAAAGCGATCGTAACGCTCGAGCAGGGCCAGACGATCGACCAGTTCAACGCGTAACAGGTTTTAAAACTATGGTGGTCCCGCCGAGAAAGGGCAAAAGAGGAAGAAGACTATGGCACTAAGAGAATACAGACCCACATCGCCCGGTATGCGCCAGCTGATCCAGGTGGATCGCAACCAGCTGTGGAAGGGCGAGCCTGAAAAAGTTCTGACCGAAGGTAAAAAGAAAACCGGCGGACGCAACAACCACGGTCGCCTGACATCCGGCAACAAGGGCGGCGGTCACAAGAAGCGCTACCGCATCATCGACTGGAAGCGCGACAAGAAGGATATTGAAGGCAAAATCGTTCGCCTTGAATACGATCCGAACCGTACCGCATGGATCGCTCTTATCGAATATAAAGACGGCGAGAAGCGTTACATCCTCGCGCCCCAGCGTGTGAAGGCAGGCGACAAGATCGTCTCCGGCAACGCTGTCGACATCAAGCCGGGCAACGCGATGCCGCTGCGCGCGATGCCGGTCGGCACGATCATTCACAATATTGAAATGAAACCCGGCAAGGGCGCGCAGATGGTGCGTTCGGCCGGAACCTATGCCCAGCTCGCAGGCCGCGACCAGGGCTACGCCCAGATTAAACTCGCTTCGGGCGAGCTTCGCGTCGTTCCCGCCGACTGCATGGCGACGGTGGGCGCGGTGTCAAACCCCGACCACATGAACCAGAATCTCGGTAAAGCAGGCCGTAACCGCTGGAAGGGCCGCAAGCCCCATGTCCGCGGCGTGGCCATGAACCCGATCGACCACCCGCACGGCGGCGGCGAAGGCCGCACCTCCGGCGGACGTCACCCGGTCACCCCGTGGGGCAAACCCACCAAGGGCAAGAAGACCCGTCATAACAAGAAAACCGATCAGTACATTATCAGAAGGAAGAAGAAATAATGGCACGCGCAGTCTGGAAAGGTCCGTTCGTTGACCGTCACCTTTTGAAGAAGGTGGAAGAAGCCCGCACCGGCGGCGGCAAAAACGTGATCAAGACATGGTCGCGCCGCTCGACGATCCTGCCGAATTTCGTCGGCCTGACGTTCGGTGTGCATAACGGCAACAAATTTATCCCGGTGCTGGTGACAGACCAGATGATCGGGCACAAGCTGGGCGAATTCGCGCCCACCCGCACCTTCAAGGCCCACAGCGCCGAGAAGAAAGCGACAACTGAAGAATCCAAAGGCTAAAGAGAAGCGATAAGGAATAGAGTCATGGGACAGAAAGCCAACGCGAAACGCACGAAAGCCAATGAGGCAAGAGCCTACGGGAAATACATCCCCGGCAGCGCGCAGAAACTCAACCTGCTCGCGCAGATGATCCGCGGCAAAAAAGCGGGCCGCGCGCTCGTCGACCTGCAATTCTCCAAGCGCCGCGTCGCGCAGGATGTCCGCAAGGTCCTGCAATCCGCGATCGCCAACGCCGAGAACAATCATAACCTCGACGTCGACCGCCTGATCGTGGCCGAAGCCACCGTCGGCAAGACGCTGAAACTGCGCCGCTTCCATGCGCGCGGCCGCGGCCGCGCCGCCGCAGTCGACAAGAAATTCAGCAACATCACGATTACGGTTCGCGAGGCCGATGAAGCCGCCGCCGCGAAAAAACCGAAAGCGAAAAAAGAAGCGAAACCTGCAGGCGAAAAGTCCGCAGCCAAGCCGAAAAAAGCACCGGCCAAAAAAGCGAAAACTGAAGCAAAAGCAGGGTAGGAAAGAATATGGAACGCAGTACAGCAACTCAAATGTTTCATAAAATCGCTAAGGTTGTACCGTGCGTTGATGAGCAGCAACGTCCTCTCGGTTCCGTAATACATTACATGAATGGTGAGGTCGCTCGCTCGCCTTTTTCTGCGGGCACGATTGTGGAGTTTGCGGAAAACACAGTCTTAACGAATTCACGATAACTTTGAAGGAAACGAACGAATGGGTCAGAAGGTCAATCCAGTAGGTTTAAGGGTCGGTATCAACCGCACATGGGATTCGCGCTGGTATGCCGGTCGCGATTACGCCAAGAAATTGGTCGAGGACCTGAAGCTGCGCGAATACGTGCAGGAAAGACTGAAGCCCGCCGGCATCAGCAAAGTCATCATCGAGCGCGCCGCGAAGAACACCCGCGTCACCGTTCACACCGCCCGTCCCGGCGTTATCATTGGTAAAAAAGGCGCCGACATCGAAAAACTCCGCTCGGATCTTTCCAAGCGCGCAGGCGGCGAAGTGTCCCTGAACATCCTGGAAGTCCGCAAGCCCGAACTCGATGCCCAGCTCGTCGCTGAAGGTGTCGCCCAGCAGCTCGAGCGCCGCGTTTCGTTCCGCCGCGCCATGAAGCGCGCGGTCCAGTCGGCTCTCCGCCTCGGCGGCCAGGGCATCCGTATTAACGTTTCGGGCCGTCTCGGCGGCGCCGACATCGCCCGTATGGAATGGTACCGCGAGGGTCGCGTGCCCCTGCATACCCTGCGCGCGGACCTCGATTACGGCACGGCGGAAGCCCTGACGACTTATGGAATTATCGGTGTTAAAGTCTGGCTCTACAAGGGCGATATCATGGAACACGATCCCATGGCCCGCGACAAGCGTCAGGCTGAAAGCCAGGGCGGCGCCCCCCGGTCTTAATTGACCTCCCGAAAGCCGCTAAATAATGCTGGCAATCGGGAAAAAGATAGGGTAGTGTCCGCGCAAATTTGCTGACAAATGGCTCCAAAAGCCATGTGGGAACTAGAGCTCCGGATGAGCTAAAAGCCCATGTGAATGTAAGTTTTTATGCAAGTTTTTAAGTTTAATTTGGGAATAGAAAACGATGCTTAGTCCTAAGAAGACAAAATACCGCAAGGCGCACAAAGGCCGCATTCACGGCAATGCCAAGGGCGGCTTCACGCTGACTTACGGTTCATACGGCCTGAAGGCGATGGAACCCGACCGTCTGACCGCGCGCCAGATCGAAGCGGCACGCCGCGCGATTTCGCGTCACCTTTCGCGTCAGGGTAAAGTCTGGATCCGCGTTTTCCCGGATGTTCCGGTTTCGAAAAAACCTCTCGAGGTTCGTATGGGTTCCGGTAAGGGATCTCCCGAATTCTGGGCCGCGCGCGTCAAGCCGGGCCGTATCCTTTTTGAACTGGACGGCGTCAACCGTGCTCTCGCTGTTGAAGCGCTGAGCCTCGCCGCGATGAAACTGCCGATCAAGACGAAATTCGTCACGCGTATCGGCCATGAAGACACCGCCAAGAAATAAGAGAAGCGATCATGACCAAAGCAAACAAAGCCGAAGACCTGAAAGCAAAGACCGTGGATGAGCTGAAAAAAGCTCTCGTCGATTCCCGCAAGGAGCAGATGAATCTGCGTTTCCAGCGCACCGGCGGCCAGCTCGAGAAAACCTCGGAAATGCGCAAGACGCGCCGCAACATCGCGCGCATCAAGACATTCATCAACATGAAGCAGTCGGGTAAAGACACCGCGCCTGCAAAGCCCAAGGCTGTTAAGGCTGCCGCTCCGAAAAAAGAAGCGCCCGCCAAAAAAGCCAAGGCGAAAGCTTAAGAGGAGTAGAGAATGCCACGTCGTATTTTGGAAGGTGAAGTTGTCAGCGACCGCGCGAACAAGACCGTAACGGTTCTTGTCGAGCGGAAATACATGCACCCCGTTTACAAGAAATACATCCGCAAGTCGGACAAATATGCCGCGCACGACGAACACAACCAGTTCAAGACCGGCGATGTCGTCCAGATCGAGGAATGCCGCCCGATTTCGAAATCGAAGCGCTGGACGGTGATCACGGAATCGACAGCCGCGAAAAACGCCGAGCGTCCGAAGCGCGTTTCGGAAGAGGCAGCAGACGCCGCCCCGAAAAAAGCCGCGCCGAAAAAGGAAGCTGCGAAGAAAGAAGTGCCCAAGGCCGAAGCGAAAGCCGAAGCTAAAAAAGATGGGGCCGCTAAAAAAGAAACCAAGAAGAAAACGAAGTAAGAAAGATTAAGGGACCAAAGCCATGATCCAGATGCAATCAAGAATGGACGTAGCGGACAACAGCGGGGCACGCCTCGTTCAGTGCGTTAAAGTCCTCGGCGGTTCCAAGCGCCGCACCGCCAATATCGGCGACGTCGTCATCGTTTCAGTAAAAGACGCCATTCCGCGCGGCCGCGTTAAAAAAGGCGCCGTGCACCGCGCCGTAATCGTCCGCACCCGTCAGGGCGCGACACGCTCCTACGGCGAAAAAATCCGCTTCGACTCGAATGCCTGCGTCCTGATCAACCCGCAGGGCGAACCGATCGGCACCCGTATTTTCGGACCCGTCACGCGCGAACTGCGCTCGAAGGGCTACGCTAAAATCCTGTCGCTCGCGGCAGAGGTTCTGTAAGGAAACGAGACATGAGCAAGGCAAAACTAAAAATTAAAAAAGGCGACAAGGTTATCGTGCTCGCCGGTCGCGACAAGGGCCAGAAGGGCGAAGTCCTGAAAGTGCTGCGCGAGGAAAGCCGCGTAGTGGTGCAGGGCATCAACATGGTCACCAAGCATTCCAAGCCGACGCAGGTTTCGCCGGGCGGCAAGGAGCGCAAGGAATTGCCGATCCATATTTCCAACGTTGCAATCGCCGACCCCAAGGGCGGCAAGGCGACGCGCGTCGGGTTCAAGACGCTGAAAGACGGCAAAAAAGTACGCTTCGCCCGTAAATCCGGCGAAACGATCGAATAAGGAAGCGAACGATGGCACACGCAAAACCGCGCTATAAAGAAATCTACGAAAAAGAAATCGCGCCCGCGATGGTGAAAACCCGCGGCTACAAGAACAAGCACGAGATTCCGCGCGTCACCAAGATCGTCCTGAACATGGGCGTTGGCGAAGCCTCGCAGAACAAGGCGTTCATGGAGCATGCCTCGAATGACCTCAGCCTGATCGCGGGTCAGAAGGCCCTGATTACACGTGCGAAAAAATCGAACGCGTCGTTCAAAATCCGCGACGACATGGCGATCGGCTGCAAGGTCACGCTGCGCGGCGACCGCATGTATGAATTCCTGGACCGCCTGGTGACTATTACGCTGCCGCGTATCCGCGACTTCCGCGGCATCAACGGCCGCAGCTTCGACGGCCGCGGCAATTATGCGCTGGGTATCAAGGAACACATCGTGTTCCCGGAAATCAGCTACGACAAAGTGGATAAAATTCGCGGCCTCGACATCGTGATCTGCACGAGCGCGAAGACCGATGAAGAAGCAAAAGAATTGCTGACGGCTTTCAAAATGCCGTTCAGGAAATAAGTTTAAGGAAGAAGGAAACAGTACATGGCAAAGACCTGCTCACTGGAACGCAACGACAAACGCCGCAAGATGACCAGGCGCGACGCGAACAAGCGCGCCAAGCTGAAAGCGATCATCAAGAATAAGAACACCTCGCCCGAGGAGCGTTTTGCCGCCGTTCTGAAGCTTGCCGAAATGCCGCGCAACGGATCGAAAATCCGCATCCGTAACCGCTGCGCCCTGACAGGCCGCCCGCGCGCGTATTACCGCAAACTCAATTTGTCCCGTATCGCCCTGCGCCAGCTTGCCTCGCGCGGAGAGCTTCCGGGCGTAACGAAATCAAGCTGGTAAGGAGACATACTCATGTCGATGAATGACCCTTTAAGCGATATGCTCACGCGGATCCGGAACGGCCAGCAGGCCGGCAAGCCGGTGATCGAGGTGCCGTTTTCGCGCCTGCATGAGAACGTCGCAAACGTTTTGAAGGATGAAGGTTTCGTCCGCGAAGTCCGCATCGAAACGAAAGACGGCAAGAAAAATCTGCTGATCGAGCTGAAATATGCCGAGGGCAAAGGTGTGATCCGCGTTATCGACCGCGTGTCGAAGCCGGGTCGCCGTGTTTATTCGAACGTCAAGAATCTGCCGCGTTTCTACAATGGCCTCGGAATTCTGATCGTCTCCACGCCCCAGGGCGTGATGCCGGACAGCAAAGCCCGTGCAGCCAATGTGGGCGGCGAAATTCTTTGCCAGGTATTCTAAGGGAAGAAAAACGATGTCACGTATTGGAAAAAACCCGGTCATGATCCCGCAAGGCGTTGAAGTCAGCGTCAACGGCCAGACCGTTAAAGTCAAAGGCAAGCTCGGCGAGCAGTCGATAGAAATCCATGACGACGTCACCGTCGCGATGGAGGAAATTGAAGGCAAAAAGGCCGTGCGCCTGAAAGCCGCCAACGACAGCCCGATGGCCCTGAAAATCTGGCCGACGATGCGCGTCCTGGTGAAGAACATGATCATCGGCGTCAGCGAAGGCTACACGAAGAAGATGGATATCAAGGGCGTTGGTTACCGCGCCAACCTGCAGGGTACGGATCTCGTGCTCCAGCTCGGTTACTCGCATGAAATCCGTTACAAAATCCCCGCCGGGATCAAGGTCGCGGTCGCAGACCAGGTTGGCCTGACCGTTACGGGCATCGACAAGCAATTGGTTGGCCAGGTGGCCGCCAACATCCGCAGCTACCGTCCGCCCGAGCCGTATAAAGGCAAGGGCATCCGTTACACGGATGAATATGTCCTGCGCAAAGAAGGCAAGAAGAAGTAAGGAATAGAACGATGAAAGCACTGACAGCAGCACAGCGCAGAAATTTCAGGACCCGGAATAAAATCCGCCTGGTCAATGTCGACCGCGTCAAGAACCGCGAAACGCGTCCGCGCCTTTCGGTACACCGCACCGGCCGCCATATTTATGCGCAGATCATCGATGACATTAAGGGCGTAACGCTCGCCGCCGCATCCTCGATGGATTCGGATGCGAAATTCGACAAGGGCACGAACAAAGACGCCGCCACGAAAGTGGGCAAGCTCATCGCCGAGCGCGCCAAGAAGGCGGGCGTCGAAAAGGTGGTCTTTGACCGTGGACGTTATTTGTATCATGGCCGTGTGAAAGCAGTGGCCGAAGGCGCGCGCGAAGGCGGCCTGAATTTTTAATAGATTCTTTTAATAAGGAAGGAAACTGGAATGGCTCGTGGAAGAGAAGGCGGAGAACAACGCCGGGAACGCGGAGAAGGGGAAGGCCCCGAACTGGTTGAACGCTTGGTCGGCATCAACCGCGTCTCCAAAACTGTAAAAGGCGGACGCCGCTTTGCATTCGCAGCGCTCGTGGTTGTCGGCGACGGCAAGGGCCGCGTCGGTCACGGCCACGCGAAATCGCGCGAAGTTCCCGAAGCCATCAAGAAGGCCACCGAGCAGGCAAAACGCAAGATGATCCGCGTTCCGCTCCGCGAAGGCCGCACGATCCATCATGATGTTTACGGCCGCCACGGCGCGGGCCGCGTCACGCTCCGCACCGCGCCGAAAGGTACCGGAATTATTGCGGGTGGCCCGATGCGCGCCGTGTTCGAAGCGCTCGGCATCCAGGACGTCGTCGCGAAGGCACTCGGCTCCAGCAACCCCTACAGCATGGTGAACGCCACGTTCGCCGCGCTCGAGAACATGCAGAGCCCGCGCCACGTCGCCAACCGCCGCAACAAGAAAGTCAGCGACATCGTTTCGAACCGCGACACGAAAATGGGCGATGACGCCGACGACAAGAAAGACACGGAATAAGGTGAACCATGGCTGAGACCAAAGCAAAAAAAGCGCCGGCTAAGAAAGAGGCCCAAAAGTCTGAAGGCAAAAAAGCTTCCGGCAAGACCGTGCGCGTCACACAGACCGGCTCGCCGATCGGCCGCCAGGAATACCAGTACCGCACGCTGCTCGGCCTTGGCCTCAAAAAGCGCGGCGCGGTCAGCGAGCTCGAAGACACGCCGTCTGTTCGCGGCATGATCAACAGCGTCCGTCACCTTGTAAAAGTTGAAGACGCGGCATAAGGAAGACGACCATGAAACTCAATCAACTCGCGCCGAAACCCGGCTCCAAGAAAAAACGCCTCCATGTCGGCCGCGGTATCGGCTCCGGCAAAGGCAAAACCGCAGGCCGCGGCGTAAAAGGCCAGAAGGCCCGCACGGGCGTCTCGGGCGTTCGCGGCTTTGAAGGCGGCCAGACGCCCCTCTACCGCCGTCTGCCGAAACTCGGCTTCAGCAACGAAGCGTTCCGCACGAACCTCGTCGAGATCAATCTCGGCCAGCTCCAGGGCGCGATCGACGCGAAAAAAATCGACGCGAAAAAACAGATCGATGAAAAAGCCCTCGTTGAGAGCGGCATCATCTCGCGCAAGCGCGACGGCGTAAAGCTGCTCGGCAACGGCGAACTGAAAACCAAAGTCGACCTGAAAATCACCAAGGCCTCGAAAACCGCGCAGGCGGCTGTCGAGAAAGCCGGCGGCAAGATCGAGTTCATCGTCCGCGAGATCAAGCCGGTCAAACGCCCGGTCCGCAATAAAGCGCAGTAAAGCGATTTAAAGACAAATATTTGAAAACCCCGCCAGTGCGGGGTTTTTATTGACCTAACAGACAATGAAATTTTATTGTGTGATCTGGGGAAAAAACCCGGAGTTTTATGATGAAATCGCTCTCGAAATTAACGAACGTTTTTTTACTGGCCTCGGCATTGAACATGGCAGGTTGTGAAGAGCAACGCGTTCCGGCGGAGACTGAAACCCTCGATGCCAAAATTCAGATGCAGATCGAGGCCCGAATCCAGCAATGCAGGCAACTTGACCAACACGGGGTCAAGATGATGTCGGACATTTTTGACAAGTTCAGAAGAGACACAAACAGCCGATATGAAATCACCTGGGACGAAGAAGATGAAATTTATAAAGCGTTTATTCCTTTGAATGCGCCGAAGATCGGGGACTGGAAAATTGCCGAAGCCTTTGGGCAATCTTTGAGTGATGCAGTGAAATGGCAGGAAAAAACGCGCAGCGAAACATCATGCGCATTGAAAAGATCGCTGTCATTTAAAGAACAGTTTGAAAAAATCCGCTATTATCATAAGGCGCGCTCCATGCCTTCTTACCACGACACAACCGTTGCCTCTCTGACGGTTGACGCTGCATTATCGTAAAAAACTATGTAAGAAAATGTGTAGGTTTCAGCAAAAAAAGCTGAAAACCCCGGCTTGTTCGCCGCCCCGGCGACGGTCGGAAGCCCGCCCCATTTGGCGCTGACCGCATCAGGTCTCCCACTCAAGCCCGTCGGGCGTATGAAATTTCCGGCCTTGTCCCATAAGTGAATCCCCTTGCGCACCAAATAGAGGCTTGCCCTTCCGGGTTTTGCTGGGTCAAAAAGATTAAAATATTAATATATCAGGAATAGTTAATGATCATTTTATGCACCAAAGGTCATAAAATTTAACAGAAAGAATATTATTAGTCTGAATCCAGTTAAGATATTAATGTTATAAAATTACGAAAACTGATGGGACTCATTTTCTTGATTTTAAAGGGTTTCAGGCGTATATAAGAAGACTGGAAACACCGGAAATTTTAGGACGATTTTGCCATGGCAATCGCAAATATATTTCAAAAACTCCGTGCTCAAACTCCGGCTTTCGCGCTGACAAGTTTGCTCGCTGTCCTGCCCGCTTTCAACAATAACGCCCAGGCCCAGGAGCCTGCGGTGATGAAGCCTTCTACGTCGGCTGCCGCTACCCTTGCCGCGCACCACACTACGGCACCAGTTTTTACTTGGGCAAATGCGCCTTTTGGTTCAGCTCATGTACATGCACAAAAAACAAATGAGGTTGCGTTCTGGATTGTTTTACCAGAAGGCGCGCGTTACACGCCGGAAAGAGCCGCTGAAATTCTTGTAACGCAGATGGCACAGCGTGGTATTCCTGCTCATGCGTTTGGAGGCAATTCACCAAAAGGTGGAGGAATGATAGTGAATGTTTTTCTAGGAGATGGCCTTTATAAAAATCCTGTAACAGGGACTACGGATTTCGATTTAGGTAATATCGGACCTCAACTCGATTTTATTGCAAAAGCATATCACGATAGGAATGCTACAAACCCCGTTGTAGCCAACACAGATTCTCCTACTTCTGCCCGTTAAGTAGGAAACTTCAATTTTTCAGCAGAAATATTGTTCGGATTTGATTGCGCCTCGCTTTGCGAAGGCGGTTGAGGTGAGTTTGTTTGTGAATTTTGTTGATTAAAGTTCCCTGAAAGCTTGGTTTTTCCTTCCAAAGATTCAAACAAATCATAGGCGGTTTTCTCAGCTTCTGGATCTTTTGCTCTTTCTTAAATTTGAGACGATTTAACTGAGCGGACGTTATCTATTTCATTACGAACAGATTGGTCATTAATATCCCAAGCCTTTATAAGAACCTCATTGTTCTCCCTCTCCCGTTCCCACATCTCCTTAATCTGCGCGACCTTTTGCTCGGGCATCAGGTTCGGGTCATTATTAATCCGGTTTCTTTCCTCGGTTAATTCTTTCGCTCTTTCGAGGATTTCATCGCGTTGCACGCGCAGTGTTTCGTGCTCGACATCCAGCTCTTCGTTTTTCTCGCGCAAGCGTCGCATTTCTTCCTGCTCGAACTGTATCTGCTTCAACAAGGCCTGATAAATATCCGAATCTTTTTCCGGTTTCTCGCCCGTGCGCTGCGTATAGGCATCGAGGGCTTTTTGCGCGTCTTTGTTCGCGAGTTTGCCGTCCGCGCCGCGCTCGAACGATCCGTTGCGCTCAAATTTCCGAGCTTCTTCTGCGATACGCTTATGCGCTTTCTCATACTCCGCGATTCTTTCATTGTTATTCGCGATCTGCTTTTTGATTTCGCGCATGCGCT
>CAADGI010000006.1 GCA_900696495.1 uncultured Alphaproteobacteria bacterium | reverse complement strand
TGATGACTTCTGCTCCATGTTTGGCAGCATAATCTGCAAAAATCATGGTGGAAGATCCGCTGCCAAATTCGAGAATTTTTTTAGGTTTTTCCTTCTCCAGAATTTGGATGAGTGTCCAAAGCTTGTAAGGCTGATGGATATTCTTTTTTAATTCAGGTGTCCGGTATTTCTCAATAACGCCGTCGACGTAGGAATAATCATGCGTCAGGCGGTGCAGGAAATGAGCAGCAAATACGCTTGCTTCTCGTATCTTACCCATGACCTTGGTGTAAAGTTTGTGAATCATATACGGCTTACAGGAAAATGGCTCCTCGAGCAGGATTCGAACCTGCGACCAATCGATTAACAGTCGATTGCTCTACCGCTGAGCTATCGAGGAATGCTTAGGCCCTTTTATTATGTTTTTCCGGGGCTTGTGTCAATAAATTCCAGCCCTGAAAAATGGATTAATTAAACCTCGGTTACCCCCGTGAAAGCCGCACTTTGCCTATGCGCTTGGCGTCCATCTGCAGGATTTCGAACGTCCAGCCGTCCCAGGCCAGTTTTTCGCCTTCCGCCGGGAAACGTCCCATTTCATGCAGGATAAACCCGGCAATCGTGGCAAAGTTCCCGTCCGGCTGGTAATCCAGCCCGGTCTGGTCGCGCACGTCATAAATCGAGGCCATGCCGTCGAGGATATAGGAGCCGTCTTTCTGCTTCGCGATGCCGGTGTCGGGGCGGGGGTCGTCATGGTCCGGGAATTCGCCGGCGATGGATTCGAGCAGGTCGAGATGCGTGACCACGCCCTTGGTGCCGCCGAATTCGTCGACGACGACGGCGATATCGCTGTGACGCTTTTTGAGAAACTCGAGCAGCTTGAGCACCGATGTGCTTTCATGAACCAGCAGCGGCTCCTGCATGATCTTGGTGATCGACGGCGTGAATTCCGGCGAGGTCTTCGCGAGATAATCTTCCTTCCGCACCACGCCCAGAACCGTGTCGATGTCGCCGTCGCACACCAGCAGCCGCGCGCGCGGCGAGGCAATGATATATTCAAGCAGGTCGTCGGAGGAATCAGCGACATCCACCCATTCGATATCCGTGCGCGGGGTCATGATCGTGCTGACCGTGCGCCCGTTGAGATTCAAGACGCCGCGAAGCAAATCTTTCTCGACCGGCGTGAGGAAATCTTCCTTTGCCGCCTGCTGAAGCAGCATGCTCATCTCGTGCGAAGTGCTTTCTTCGTGCTCGTCATCACTTTTGCGCGCGCCGAGAACGCGGAGCACGGCATCGGCGGTGCGCTGGCGCATGTCGGGGCCTTCCGAAACGCGCTTTTTCAGTTTCGATTGCGCGAACTGGTTGAAGGCTTCGATCAGAATCGAGAATCCGATCGCGGCATAGAGATAACCTTTCGGCACGTGGTGGCCGAAACCCTCGGCGACAAGGCTGAGGCCGACCATTAATAAGAAACCAAGGCAAAGCATGACGACGGTCGGGCGCGCATTGACGAAAATCGTCAGCGGCTTGCTGACCAGCATCATCAGCAGAACGGCGACAGTCACGGCGATGATCATGATGTCGCGGTGAGCGGTCATGCCGACGGCGGTGATGACGGAGTCGAGCGAGAAGACGATGTCGAGCACGATGATCTGCGCAACCACGGTCCAGAAAGCAGGCTTGTATCCGCCGCCCGCGCCGCCATGGCCGTAGCCTTCGAGACGCCCGTGAATTTCCGTCGTGGCTTTATAAAGGAGAAACAATCCGCCGAACAGCATGATCAGGTCGCGGCCCGAGAAATTGAAACCCGCGACCTCGATCAACGGCGCCGTCAGCGTCACCAGCCATGAAATACCAAGCAGCAGTCCAATCCGGAAAACGAGAGCGAGGAGGAGGCCGATGCGCCGCGCCTTGTCGCGCTGATGCGGGGGCAGTTTCTGCGCCAGAACGGCGATAAAGACCAGATTGTCTATGCCGAGGATCAGTTCGAGCAATATGAGGGTAGCAAGGCCGAGCCAGGCCGTAGGATCGTGAAACCATTCCATGGAAATTGCTTTTAAAGCAATGCAATCAGGCGTGCAATACGCCGCAGCGCCCTGAAATGATTAAATAGTTATTAATTTATTATGGATACAATTAACCCGGTCAGGCAAAACCGGGGCGCAAGTGGTAGGGAATAATAAAGAAATCAAACTCCATAAGGGAGACGCCAAGCTCGGTATCACTAAAATCGAGGACCGGGGCACGCATGTCATCGTCCACATGGACAAAAAAGCAGCGGCGCAAAACCCTGAGGCATTTAAACAGCGGCTGGACCAGCTCAACAAGGAAATCGAAGGTGAATTTTCGTGCCGCGATCCGAATGCGACCAGAGATGGAGAATTCGCTAAAAAACACGGCGCGGATGAGTACTTCGACATGTACAGCTCCCCCGACGCGGTAGCGGAGAAGGTCGCGAAGTTACAAATCGGCGGCGGCACCATGAGAACAAAATACGCCAACTATGTCGTGCTTGATCCGGAACACTCTCTCACCAAGTTTTTTAACGCTCATGCAAAAGCCAAAAATCTAGAAAACAGTCCCGGCGCACAATTAGAGAGAACTTTATCGCCTGAACAGCAAAAAGCGTTTTTAAATTATATAAAACTTCATGAGCAGGGCCACGCCACAACCAGAGGCCCGGAAGAATTTATAACGCAAGTCTACCAGAATGACGAAGGCAAGGATGTTAAATACCTTATGGTCGATGCAAAAAATATGGGCCTTGAGGAGGGAGGAGCCGATTTTTACGCTGCAGCGATGTCCCTCAAGCAAAATCCACAATCGCGCGCCATGCTGGAAATGGTCAGTGACGCCGAGGTTTTAAGATTCCTGCGCAATGACGTGAAGGCTGATGATGGAATAACCGGGCACTATAATTTCGGAAGTTATTTTGCGATGTCCATTGTGCTCGAAATGTCTCCCGATGAATTAAAAAAGATGAGCGAGGAAGATATTGTCAAAATGGCGAGCCAGTTCGACGCCCTGAGCGATAGAGAGGAATACGCTGAAGTATCGGTAAAAGACGATGTGTACCGTGAAATGGAAGCAATGAAAAAAGAAACCGGCCGCAATCCTACATTAAAGGAAGCCGTTGATAGCCTGTATAGCAAGAATATATATGCCGAGAACGGAACGCTTAAGGGTGATGACAACGCGATAAAATTCCTGACGCTTGAAAGAATGAAAGAGGCGTTGGACAGGCTTGATAAGAAGGGCATAGAACTGCCCAGAGAGAATTTCACACCACCATCCATGCTGGCCGAAGCCGCACCTTCACAGCCAAAAGCTGCCGCTCCGGGCGCGTAATATCAGATGTGGAAGAAATAAACTGGAGGCACGGCCG
>CAADGI010000005.1 GCA_900696495.1 uncultured Alphaproteobacteria bacterium | reverse complement strand
TATACGCCCAAAGCTATCTTGGAATATGCCGTTGTACATGAACTTTGCCATTTGAAATACAGGACACATGGAAGTGAATTTTGGGATTTCTTAAAAACAATAATGCCAGATTACCAAAAGCGTAAGACGTGGTTAGATAAAAATGAAAATTTGGCTGCTATAAATGTCGGACAAGACTGGTTGTAACCAATCGATACATATTTAATGTTGAGAATGATTTAAAAGTAACATATGGTCAGTCTAAGAACGTCTCAGATGTTCCAATCTAAGTCATCAATATGAATCCCAGATCACAGAGATCTGTTATGGGGGCCTAATGTAGGGGCCTTCTTTAATTCAAATTGATGAAATATCAATCACTTAAGCTACTTATTGGCTAATTTCAAAGACCGTAGGGCCAATCAAATCAAATACTTATATATTTCCCATAAATATGTGCGTAACTTATACGAATTATACGCAGGCGAATATCAGCGGTTTGTGTCGAAAAACCCCGTAAAACCGCAGCGAATAAAAATGGGGGCATTTAAATTCGCTCAGTTAGAATCCGAAGCAGTCGAACGTGTGTCGTTCTTTTTAATTAAAACCGGGCCGCATTCTCTTTTATAAAACGTCATAGTAATTTCGCAAGAAATTGGGCGGAAAATCCTCTTTGCCCTGTTGTTGCCTATTTATAATTTTATACGTCATTGACGGGTAAATCACGCCCGACGACCGCGCACGAAAGTTTTAGATCTCAGGCAACGGTTGCGCGGATGCAACGGGTTGTTTTGCGTTTCTCAATATTTCGAACATGGCCACCTTGAAATAATCGCGCGGCGGCATTGTGGCGGCTTTGGGGCCGATGACCATAATTTTATCCTGGTGAATGCCGTTGTTCCAATCAAAACCGAGATTGACCGAGTCACCAGGCTTAAGAATTTCAGGATTGGGCAGGCAATGCACCTTGAACTGCGGCTGGATGTCGGGCGGGCTTTGCGTGATCGTGCAGGAAATTTTTTCGGCAGCTTTTGCAATTTCTTCGGGTTCGGCAATCGGGATAGAGGGCGCGAGTTCCGGCGCGCCGGGCCAGCTGCGTCCAAGCTTCTCAACGATCTCCAGTGAATGCAGCGGATTGAATTCGACGCCGAGTTTTGCATGTTCGGGATTGAACTGCATGTAGGCGAGCTTCAGGAGCAAATCCTGCTGCGCCCTTGATAGTTCGGCGAGCGGTTTTCCCTCGAGCGGCGCAGTGAATTCCTGGATTAATGTTGCGGCGAGTTTGCGGTCTTTCGTGAAGCCGCCACGCTCATTGTAAAGACCGTCGACGACCCGGTTCATGGCCGAGGGCTTTCCCTGAAGCGCATGATAGACGGCCTTGTCCATGTCGCTGCCGGGTCTGGATTTATCCAGAAGCTCGGCGAGCTGTTGTCTCGGCGTGAGTTCCGTAACTGCAATTTCCGCGGGTTCACTGGTTCGTTCGGCGATGGTATTTGATCCGGAGGATGAAAGTTCCGGTTCAATGCCCGCTGGTGATAATTCGGGAATGGCCGAAGGGGAGGGCATCGGCAATGGCGCGCTCGCAGAAGGAGTAATTTTTTGCCATGAAACAGATTTTGGCGGAAATGCATTTTTGATATCAGCCCATCTTTCACTGATCCATGCGCTTATTTTGCTTTTGCTCAGTGAAAAATCATTTTTGAAGGCGGCCCATCTTTCACTGAGCCCCGCGGTGAAGTTTTTCCAGGGTTGAGTTTGTTCTTTCAGTTTTTCACCGATATCAAAATTATCGAAGAGCAAATCAGCACCCCATGCGCCCGCGAAACCGGCACCGAAGCCCATGGCAGTTTTTATGCCGTATTTTTTATAGTGTTGCGCGATGATTTGTTTCGATATCTGTCCGAGCCTGAGCGAGGAATCTTTTTTCTTCACGTCGCGGTAATCTTTTATTGCCTCAACCGCAAGGGCGGTAATTCCTCCCGTCACAGCGGAGCCGAGACCCATCGACACATCAGTGGCGCGGATCGAGGTCGAGACCGCGAGCTTGAAGGCCGCGGTCAGCGCGAAGCCGGCGCCGAGAGCGGCTACAGGCGCAAACGCTCTTTTCAGAAACCCTTTTTTTTGCGGAAATGAATATTCGTTGGTGTGCGGATTGGGTGTTTTATGCAACGTCAGGATTTTTGCCGGTTCCGCATCAGGCCGGGGTTGCACCCGTTTGCCTATGCCAGACATAAGGTGTTCGAAAATACTCTTTCTCTCAGGGGAAATATCCATCCCAAACCCGGCAAAAAGCTTTTGATTTCAACAATAAATAGCTTTTATAGAATTACCTGTCTTTATGCAAATACTTTATGGGAACGTTATCCTTGACAGAATGCGAAATTTTATGGAATTTAGCTGGTCATCATAAATAAAAGACTGCGCCCGGTTTGTGCCGGTCGACATGCAACAGGATCTGATTGGAGTGATTCATCATGAGAAATTCTTTTATTAAAGCCTCGGCGCTTTATACGGTTCTTACTTTTTCAACGATGGCTTTCGCGCCATATACGGCATCCGGCGGCGAGCGCGGCGGTCGTGGCGGTCCCGACATAATTAATAATGGCGGAGACGGCGGACGGGGTGGTTCCGGCGGCGCAGGCGGCGCTGGCGGTCCGGGCGGCGCCGGTGGTGCAGGCGGCGCGGCTAATAACGCCGGTAACGACATTAATGTCAGAAGCACTTTCGTCGGCATGGGCAGTCCCGGATATTTGGCGCCAGCACATAGATGTATGCGAGGCAAGGGATGGGGGATTTTCGGTTTCGGCGGCCCCGGCGGCGGCGGTCTCAATTTTTTAAATCAGGATCCATCCGGTGTCGATATTGGTCCCTACTCGACGAGAGAGTATAGAAAGCATTCTCTCAGCGACCGTAAGCAAATCATTGACGATAATAACCTCTGGAGTAGCGAGCGCGCCGTTTTAAACTGTCTTGCCACTGAAGATGAGCAAGCAGAAGACGCGCAGAAGGCTCATGAAAGGATGTACGAGGCAAGTCTGGCATCCCAGGAAAGAATCGCACGGATCAAGGCGAAGGCAGAGGTGATGAAGACGCAAATAGAGGAAGCTGGAAGACAAGCGAAACCTGGCAGAGATCATGCGTGCAATCTCGCGCCGGCTTTTGAGAATGGCAAGCTGATTAAGGAGACGTTGCGCATACGCGGAACGGGTCATGAAGATTGTGATGGTTATACTAAAAGGTTGCTGGATGAAGTTATTTTGAATCCCAACCTTACAAAGGAATTTGACGAGCCTGCTGTTACAAAGCAACCGACAGATACTCCGGAACCACATAACCACTGATGAACAAGTTACAATTAGCTCCGTTATTTTTTGGCGCAACACTCGGATTGGGCGGGTGCGCAGAAGTGCGGCATGTTCAGAGCGTGGTTCCATCGGGGCCTGAAAATCCATGCTGGCACACGGTCCAGGAGACTGATTACAGAGACAATGAAATTATCAACCAGGGCATTACATCCCAGATATACAGCATGGAATGCGACGGCAGGCTGGTTAAAGTGGAGCGTATTGCGGCTAAAGAAAGTTTGCTGCGTGCGCAGATAGAGGCGGCGTCGCGTCTTGTTGTCATTACTTCCAAGCAAGCTAACGACCCGGTGTTTCAGCGTCATTTATTGGAGCGTCTTGAGTCACATGATGCCGCTCTGCGGAAGGTGCAACGGCAAGCGCTCGAGGAAGAGGGCTTAAGCCAGGAGCATGTACGTTCAAAAGTTTTCAATTGCGACGAAGTGCCTTCGAAGGACGGCGGAATGACCTTCCATTGTAATTAAGCCCATGGGCCTTAGTTAAATAATCAAATAAGATCAATATCTTATAATATGTTCCCCTCTCTGATTGCCTTTCGGCGGATGAAGAACTACGATCTCGGCTCTGAAAGAACAGGCAGTGATGAGCAAGGATAAAACGCAGACTCAAGCGTCGGCGGAAATCACACAGGGGGATCCTGAGGCAGCCGAAGAAGCCGCGAAGACCAGGGCGCGCAACCGGGCGCTCCTGATCGGATGTATCGGCGTCGTTTACGGCGATATCGGCACCAGTCCGCTTTACGCGTTTCGCGAAGCGGCGCGGCGCGTTTCCGGCGAAGGTGTTATGCCCGCGGAAATTTACGGCATCCTTTCGCTCATTCTCTGGGCGCTGATCATTATCGTCACACTTAAATATGTCCTGCTGCTGCTGCGCGTCGATAACAAGGGCGAGGGCGGCATTCTTTCGCTGATGGCCATGGCGCAGAAGCGCGTCACGCGCGGCAAGAAAATCGTATTCTTCGCGGCCATTACCGGCGCAGCGCTGTTTTACGGCGATGCGGCGATTACGCCCGCCATTTCCGTTCTGTCCGCGGTCGAAGGTTTAAAGCTTGTCACGCCGGCTTTCGATCATTTCGTCCTGCCGCTGGCGATTTTCATTCTCTTTATGTTGTTCTGGGTGCAGAAGAAAGGAACCGGCAAGGTTTCAGCTTTCTTCGGCCCTATAACGATATTGTGGTTTTCGGTGATGGGACTCGCCGGCCTTAGCTGGGTTGTGAAAAACCCCGCCATTCTTTTCGCCTTTAATCCTTATTACGCCGTTCAGTTTCTGATCGATCACGGCACGCTGAGCTTTTTTATTCTCGGCGGCGTTTTTTTGGCCGTGACGGGTGTCGAGGCGCTTTATACCGATTTGGGTCATTTCGGCCGCGCGCCGCTGCAAAAGGCATGGCTTTGGTTTGTTTTTCCCTGTCTGTCGCTGAATTATCTCGGGCAGGGCGCGATGATCCTGGCGCATCCATCCTCGATAGAAAACCCGTTTTTCCTGCTGGTGCCGGCGTGGGGGCTGTTGCCGCTGGTTATTCTTGCGACGGTCGCCACTGTCATCGCCAGCCAGGCGACGTTGACCGGGGCGATGTCGCTCACGCGCCAGGCCATTCAGCTCGGGCTATTACCGCGCATGGAAATCCGTCATACTTCGGCGACCGAAGCCGGCCAGATCTATATGCCGAAAGTGAACGGTTACCTGCTCTGCGCGGTTCTGCTGTTATGCGCGGTATTCCGCGAGTCCAGCGCGCTGGCCTCGGCTTACGGCATCGCCGTCAACGGCACGATGCTCGTCACGTCCATTCTGGCATTAATCGTCCTGCCGAAGGTTCTTAACAAGACCTATAAATTCTCGGCGATGGTCGTGTTGCCGTTCGTGATTATCGAGGCGGTTTTCCTGATCGGCAATTCGATGAAGTTTTTCGATGGCGGTTTCGTGCCGATTTTCTTTGCGATTTACATTGTCCTGATGATGGTGACATGGGTGCAGGGCACGCGCTACCTTTACAAGCACTCAGCGAGGAAAAGCATCTCCATGGTCGATCTGATCGAGAAGCTGGACCGGACGCCGCCGCACGTCGTCAACGGAACGGCCATATTCCTCACCAGCGATTCACGCAACGCGCCCGAGGCGTTTACGCAGAATCTCAAGCACAACCAGGTCATTCACGAGAAGAACATCATTCTCACGGTCGCCGTGGCCGAGGTGCCGAATGTGCCCGAGAGCCAGCGCCTGATCATCGAACATCTTTCGTCGCGCATCGTGCGCGCGATCGTCAGCTTCGGTTACATGGAAACGCCGGATGTGCTGAACGCGCTTTATAATGCCGACAAGCAGGGGCTTTATGTGGACATGGAGAATGTCACGTTCTTCCTCGGACGGCATAAGATCATTTCGAACCCGCGGCGCGGATTGCCGGGCTGGCAGGATAAAATCTATATCGCGATGTCGCGCTCCGCCGTTTCGGCAACCGACTTCTATAAAATTCCGCCAAGCCAGGTGGTCGAGATGGGTTCGCTGGCGGAAATCTAGGCGCTTTTATATCAGCGCAATATCCATGAATTCGCGGGTTTCGCTTTTGAGCAGCGCTTCGTTGGTTTTGCGCAGGCGTTCGATCAGCATCAATACTATGGAGCGCACCATCGGGTCGCTGGCTTCGATTTTTCCTGAAATGCTTTCCGGCGTGATGACGGCAACCTCTACATCCGTTGCGGCATCGACATGCGCGCCGTAGGTGCCGCCGCCGAATAACGCCGTTTCACCGAAAATGGACCCGACCCCGAGTTCGCCGAGTATGATCTTGCGGCCTTCACGGTCGAGATGGACCCTCACGCTGCCTTTAAGAACCAGATAGGCCGCGCTCGCGGCATCACCGCATGTAATGATGCGCGTGTTCGCCTTGAACGATTTTGTTTTTTCCTGTGTCATCTTCAAAGAGTCTAGATCACGCAGTTAAAAAATCAACACGCAAACATTTCCATACGCAGAATACGCATAAACGTACCGGGAGATTTTCCCGGCACGTGTATACGTTTTCAAATGGCCCGGCTTTGCGCCAGGCCTCAGGGGCTTTTCTTCAAATCCAGCACGATGCGGGCGGGACCGTTCAGCGATGAATCGCTGACGATTTCCACCTTGTCCCGGAGTTGAAGAACCAGACGGGTTCCTTTCCCGTCTGGCAGAGGCTCGGTGGTCCAGGATACGAGCAGAGGGGCGTCTGCGAACGTTCCGTTCGGGGCTGCAGACCAGCCGGCTTCAGGCATTTCGATCAGGAGCAACTTTTCCTCGTTGTCCAGGTCGGAATGATGGGGTGTCGGACCGCTAAGGTCCAAAACTATGCGGGTTATGCCTTTCGGTTGCAGGCCTGTGCGGATGCCCGTAATAACAGGCCCGGCAGGCGCCGGAGGCTCGGGTTTGGGCGTGTCAGGCGGCGCTTGGGCCACCACTTCGGCGGGCTTCGGCCCGGGCGGCGGGGCGACGGCCTCGGCGGGAACGGGCAGCGCCGAAGAAGGTTCCGGCGTGGCCGCATCTGCGGCGTCCAGCCCGGCTCTGGCCGTGACACTCTCAACCGGCTCGGGGCTGGCCGGGGGAGGGGATCCTTCTTCGGGGGCTGCGGGGAACGGGCGCGGCGGCAAGGCATCCGCCGTCACGCCCGGAACGGGGGCTGAATCAAGGCTCAAGTCGACAGGGCCGGGGCCGCCCTCGACAAGGGTCTGCAACTGACCCAGCAGTTCCTGCATATCCTGCTCGACGGTGGAAAGCCGCACAATTGCAGGCATTGCCGCGTTCAGTTCGCGGCGCAGGTCAGTTACGGCGTTTTCCAGGCGCCGGAAACGGTCGTCGGTATCGGTTATCTTCTCGGCAAACAGCATTTCCGCGTTGATACCGCGGGCGGGCAGGACCGGCAGGCCGTTGGGAAGGTACTGGGCGCCGCTCTGGCCGGGCTCCAGGGGGCGGTTGTCGGCTCCCGGGGGCGCAGGGACCGAAATGGGGGCTAAAGTGTTGCCTGTGGAGCTGTTTGCAGGGCTGGACGAGGGGGCTGAGGCACGGTTGCCGGGCTCGGCGGGACCGCACGATGTCAGGAAAATAGTTAAAAACAGGGCGCAAAGCACGGCCAGCGTGCTTCGTTCAATAGATTTAGCAATAGCCCTTCCGCCAGCGGAACCTGGCGGAAACGTCCGTGAATTGGACATCAGGTAGAAACCCTGATCTAAGAATTAGCCCCGAGGAGAACGAAAAGTGCGGACGCACTGCCCTGATTCGCCTCAAATACAAGGGTACGCGCACCGAGTCATCGCGTCAATCACCAAACCTTCCAAGGGCTTAAGGCGTTGCGGACAAATTGGGTAAGGGTTATTATTTTTCATCATGAATTTTGGCAAAAAATTTTTAGCCCTTGCGCTGACGCTGCCCGTTTACATCGCGGGTTTTAATGCATGGGGCGCGGGCGTCAGCGTTGTCACGCCGATGTATTTCGGTCACTGGATTGTTACGAGCAATCTTACCGACTACGAAGTTACAGTGGAGCCTGACGGGAGCGTTACAAGTTCGCCGGAATTGATCGAGCTGGCGCCGCCGACAGTGGGTGTTTTCGACATTACAGGGCTTACGCCTAACTTAACTGTCAACCAGATTACTGTGAGCCAGAACAGCCCGATGCAGCGTGGCGGGGGCGGCGAGCTTTGGACCCTTGAAGATTTCGTCGCGGAGCCGGATTCGCCCGCTGTGGATGGAACAGGCACATTGCGGGTAAGACTTGGCGGAACGGCCTCGACATCCGGCAATGGCAATCTTTATCATGACGATACATATGAAGGTGAACTAGAGTTACTTATTGAGCTCAATCTTTAAGACGGAAACAGCATGAAAAATCATATCTCCAGATTAAAAAAGAAAATTCTACCAGCGCTTTTCATGCTTGGGTTTGTTTTATTGCCTGTCGCTGCGAGCGCAACGGTAACGATTGCGCCAACGATCGTTGTCATCGAAGGCAAAAGGTATGGGGACGTTTCCCTGATTAACACGGGTGAGAATTATGCCAGTTACCAGGTCAGCTGGGTTTTTTACCAAATGGAAGAGGGAACCGGCTATTACGAGAAAATCGATAAATCGCTTACGGAATTTGATCTGACGCAGCATCTTGCTCTTACACCGAAGCGCGTGACTTTGGGGCCAAGCGGTGTTCAAAAAGTCCGGATGGGTTTGCGCCTTAAAGGAGAGCCCCCGCCGCCGGGTGATTACCGGGCTCACCTTCAGATCCAGGAGGTGCCAAAAGAAAATATTATCCAGGAAAATACGCCCGGAAAAAAAGGCAGCAGCGTTGGCGTCAGCGTCAATGTGGGATTTACCATACCGGTTGTATACCGGGTCGGACAGAGCGATGCGACGGCTGATATAGGCGACGTTACAACCCGTGTTAATAAAGACTCAAGCAAGATTGAAGTGCTGGTGCCTGTCAAAAAATCGGAAAGCAAATACGGGATCATCGGCAATCTTATGATCTATTACGGTGATAAACTCGTCGGGCAGGTTAAAAATGCGAATATTTTTTCCGAGGCCAGTCATCGCACATTTGTTGTTCCACTCAATGTCCGGGAGCTGTCGGGCGGGTCTTTGCGTATTGTTTACAAGGATTACAATGTCAGCAAGAACAAAATATATGCCGAGAAGAACGTGCCTGTAGGGCAATAAAAGTTTGCAAGAGCACAAAATAAAAAAGGCGCCCCGGGAGGCGCCTTTTGAATTATTGCTGTATATGTTTAGTAGTTGAATGTCACCGTGAAGGACGCTGTGTGCGTTGCGTCGGCAGGTGAAGCGTCTTCGGCCGTAATCGTGCCGCCGAAACTTACCGTCTCCGGCGTGCCGCCGGTGACAACCGTTACAACCACGGGCGTAGATTCAGCAAGAGGCGCTTCTGCTTCGGTGGCTGTGGAATATGTGATGTCATCCAGCGTGATGTTCGTATCCGTGAACTGTGTAATCGTGCCGCGTGACATCTGAAGCTCAACGCCGTCAGCGCCGCTCGGAAGGTCGACCGTGACGGTTCCGGCAACGCCAGTCGTCGCGCCGGTCAATTCGATCAACTGCGATGTCGTGCCTTCAACAGCCGTGAGGTCGCCATCCGTGTCAATCGTGATGGTTGCCTGGTCGCCGTTGTTAACGCCGATCAGCCAGTCGCCAAAATCCATATCGACGCCGTCAGCCGCGGTAATGCCCGATGATGTGGTAATCGTTGCATCCACGTCAGCCGTGTCGCTAACGATAGCCGCGTTTACGGGGCCCGCCATAATCGCCAGTCCCAGAATCGCCGCTCCCGTTAAAAGTTTACTTTTTGAAAGTCTCATTAAAGTTGCTCCTTTGCCCTTATCTGATGCCTTAAAAGCTAGCCCTCGGTACCCATTTTGAAGTCTTTTTGGTGGCACCAAATCTATTCCAGCCTCTCCTTATATATCACACGAAAAACCTTAAATCCGCGTTAAAACCCCTGTACGAACAATATGTTAATCGCTGTCCACACGAAGTTTCCCTTATAGATCACAGGCTTGTAATGCGAAAGATTTAGTTAAGGCGGGTTATTTAATTTCACTCAAATGCAGTGTATTATAAAAATCATAGTTATTCCAGTGCTGTGCACAATTTACCCACAAAGTTATACATGAAAATTCGCCTGCTCAGTTCAGTTTGTCTGTTTGCGGTATGCGCGGCGATTCCTTCCGTCCATGCGCAGGAAAATCCTGCAAACTCAGCATCTGACGCGCAAAAACCGGTGCCGCGCGAAGCCATGATCGGTTTGGCCAGGGATTTTGTGAAGCGAATCTCGAAAGGTTTTCAGAAAGCCGACAAAGCCTTGCAACCTAAAGTGACCGAAGAAGATATTGCCGCCCGTCTTCCGGAAGGGGAAGAACTGCTTCTCAACATTCGCCTGACCGACAGGATGCTGCTTGAATCGCAGATGCTCAGCAAGGTTCAGAACAAGCAGATTGTTTTGTCGCTGCGCGATTTTTTCGCGGTTCTTGAGTTGCCGATCACGCTGGATGCTGAAACCGGCGCGGCATCCGGCTGGTATATCCGCGAAAACAAGCTTTTTAACATGGATTTTGCCAATCGCACGGTTAAAACCGATAACGGCGAGTTCAGGCTTTCGGACGATGTGACGCAAGCGGATGGGGAAGTGTATGTCCCGATCAATGAACTTGCCGCATGGTTTGGTTTTCAAATGTCGCTCAGGATGAGCGCGCTGGAATTAAAGCTTGAAACACCTGTTCCGTTGCCGATCCAGGAGCGTCTTGAGCGGCACAAGCGCGATTTGCGCAACAGGAAAATCGGACCTCCTGTTCTGCCGCTGCAGGCTGATGCCAATAAGATGCTTGAAATTCCGGTGGTTGATGTTTTAACCCGTTCATCCTATAGCCGTCCGGGCGAGGGCGATCCAACTTTGAAAAGCCAGATGTCGGTGGGAACGGCGGGCGATTTTGCGAAGGGAACGTTGACGACCCAGACCAATTTCGACAGGGAGGAAAAACTCACAAGCGCAAGAGTTAAATATACGAAACAATCGCTGGAGCCGGAATTGCTGGGCCCGTTGAACGCGCGCAAATTTGAACTGGGCGACGTATCATCTGTTCGTATGCCGCTGGATAACAAGGGCGCTGTCGAGACCGGAGTCCGTGTAACGAACGTCCACCCGTTGAGAGCCTCCATCCGTCCCGAAACGACTATAACCGGCACAGCTTTTCCGGGATGGGATATTGAACTTTACCGCGACAAGCAAATGCTGGCATTCCAGACAGTCGGAGAGGATGGAATTTATACTTTTGATAATGTCAGCCTGTTCAGAAGCGATAATAATTTCCGCATTGTGATGTATGGATTGCAGGGCGAAATCCGTGAAGAGGAATTGTATGTTCCCGTCGACAACACCAGGCTTTCCGAACAGGGCAGTGTCTATGATGTCTCGCTCAGTGTGCAGGAAACGAATACTTATAAAAAACAAGGCACTGACGATGTCGATGAGGGCGCTCCGCACCTTGCGGCGATTTATGAATTTCCAGTGGGCGATTTAAGCGCTATTTCCACAGGCGTTGAGAGCAAGGAAGTGGGGGGCGAGCGTATATCGTCGGCACAGGCGGGGTATTCCACTGAAATTGCGCAGACCCTTTTTAACCTGGATGGCGCGGTTGATACCAACAGCGAAATGGGCGCGCGGCTGACCGCGCGACGCGACTTCGGGCAGCACAAGTTACGTAATGAAATTAATTGGGCCACAGAAGGCTACGATCTTCTGGAGGACCAGACAAGCCGTGACATTTTTTCAGAAAATTTCGGTATTTACGGCCCGCTGCCGCTGCCTTTAGGGATTAAGCCCCGTTACAATTTTAACTTTGATTATTCAAAAAGTTCCGACGATCTGCAATCTGCCTCCGTGCTTGCGGGCGTTAGCACGTCATGGCGCTTTTTCTCCCTTGATCAGCAATTTGAATATAGCTTCGGCTTCGATGGGCGGGGCGATACGATGGGAAGCATTACTACGCTTAAAGCCAGCCGCGGAAGAAATCGTTTCGAATTGACGGCGCATTCAGACATTAAACCCATAAAAGAGCTAAACACACTCGAGGCAAACTGGACGCGCCGTATTAATAGGAATTTGCAGACCCAGCTTGGCATCGAGCGTGAAATCAAATCGCAGCATACCGCCGCAGTTGCGCAACTCGATTGGGACGCCGGGCATGCCCGTATCTCCCCTGCGGTCAGTTACAATACGGAGCAGGATTTTGTTGCTTCTTTAACAACGCGTTTTGGCGTCGCGAAAGATCCTCTACGGGATAAAATGATCATGTACAGCACGCCGAGCATAACGGCCGGCGGGCTTAGTGTTTTTGTCTTCCTCGATCAAAATGGCGACGGTGTTTACAATGAGGGTGAGGAACCTATCCCCGGCGCACGTGTGCAATCATTGCAAACTGGCGGGCGACAGGAAACCAGCGAAGAGGGGTATGCATTTTTTCCAAGCCTGAAAGAGATGCAGCGAACCGATGTTTTTATTGATCCGGAATCCCTGCAAGACCCGTTCTGGGTGCCGGGAACGGAAGGGGTTTCGATCCTGCCGCGCTCGGGACATATCGCCGAGTTGCAATTTCCCGTGCATAACGCCGGTGAAGTGGACGGAACTTTGTATGTGCGCAAGGAGGGAGAAGAGGTCAGCGCATTGAACGGCGTTCGCCTTGCACTTTATAACGCCGGGGGCGATATGAAAGTCTCATCTGTCACTGCCGCGGACGGATATTTCCTGTTCAGCAAAATTCCGCCGGGCGAATATACGCTCGTGATTAACAGCGATGATGCCGCCGCCAATAAATTCGTGCGGCCTGAAGAGCCTGACAAGATTGTAATCGGTTTTGACGGCACGATGATTTACGGCCACGACATTCATGTCATGCCGGGACATGATGTTGCGACCGTGGTTTTGGCTGAAATCCCGGCGCATGCGCCGTCGAATGCCGATTTATTGAAGCCCGGCGCCGTTATTATCAATCTCGGTGACTATAATTCCCGGCTGCTGATGGGGCTAACATGGTACAGGCTGAGAATGCAGTATGCGAATGTGATTGGCGGTGCAGTACCATTGATCCCATCGACGGCAAGTCAGGAATCGCCTAAAACGGGCAAGCATACGCTCCGTGTTGTGATTGCCGGCGATACGCAGAAAAAGGCCGTCGAGCGTTGTAAAGCAATTGCGCAGGCGGGCTTTAAATGTAGCGTGGAAATCCTGCCCGAGAAAATGAAAATGGCGAGCGCTGGTTAAGTCGGCTCGAAAGCAAAATTGCTAGGAGATAAGCCTGATAAATTTTCGCCAATCCCAGCCGTAGCCGCAATTCCGGTCGCAGTTTCAGTTGTAGCCGAGGCCGTTACCTTCGCTATTTCATCTTTCAATACCCATTTCATAACAGGTGTAAGCAGGCCGGGCTTATGCGCAACCCCCGCATGCTGGGGTATCCAGCCGAAAAGATTATTGATTTTTTCAGTCCATGCCTGGGCAATGATGTTGGTTGGATCATGAATGATATTGAAAAAAAGCGGGTCCAAGAAGAGTTGCCATGCAACAGCTGCAGCAACGCCTATGGTCGCCAGTTTTACAGCCTTCATGAACATATCGCTCAACCAGCCAGATTTTGTTTCTTCAGCCATTTTCCGGTGCTCATTGAAAAAAATCCTCTAAACCCTATTGCCTTCTTAGATGAGAATGATTATCAATCGTAGTCAGGAAGTCAATAGCAAATGAGAATTATTCTCAATTGTTCATTAAAGGTTTTTTTAAGAGGATTTTTATGCGTTTCAAACAAGTTTTACCGCCATTATTGACCGGCTTTCTCATGGCTTCAGCTGTAGAAGCCCAAGAACTAACAAAACCTGTTGCCCCGTTTATTCATTACAGATATCCACCGGCGATGACTCGTTTCCCGGGAATTCATGAAAAGGATATAGATTGCGGAAAAATTCTCAGATTTCCGGCTGATCCTAAAAAAATGTTCCTTACATGCGATTTTTTGGAGCAGGTTGACCAGAACGGTCAGAATATTTGTGATGTGACAGACACAGATAAACTGCCTTCGACGGAGCGCGAACAAAAAGCGGCTTCTGGAATGGCTACAGTTTTAGGCCTCAGGCATTTCGCTACTATACACCACATATGCAAAAAAGAGGCGGGGCAATATCAGAGGAAGCTTGGCACGAGCGAGGACGACATTAAAAACATGTTCGGAAAAGATTGGGAACAATCAACGCTGTGTCCCCTAACTGAAGTTGTAAAGCAATGTCAGCAGGAAATGGGTTACGCACCATGATGCCGGACGGACAAAGTTCACCGGCAAACTCTTCTCAAAACACGGTGGATGTACTGTCTTTTATCCTGCGCTCTCCGGAATTGCGTGATCTTTGGCAAAAGCATCATTCCGACATTGATGCAAGCCGCGTGCACGAACTTGCCGATGAACTAAGTTCGAATGCGCAGGATTTAAACACCCGTCCCGATCTTGCTGATTTTGCAAAAAGATTTTCACGGATTGAACTCATGGCTCTCGGCGCGCCGAAGCCGCGAGAAAGCCGGGATGTTGAAACTATTCGTTCCTATCTGCAAAAGCTTGCGGGCGATATGGCAGTTATCCCGCAGGGCAAAAATTCCGCTTCGCCTGCAACCGCGGAAACCACTGAAAGGATTTTAAAAATTCTTGAAAAAGAAACAGGGCAGGTACCGTTCAAGCCCATCCGTTCTTCCTGGAATTTCATGAAAGCGTGGAGCGGTCATTTATGGAATGAATTCAAGGAAAATAAAATCAGCAGTAGTTGTTTGCTCCTGCTTACGGGGGCCCTGCACCGCTTCACGACCATGACGATTCCAAACTCAAACATTCGCCTTGAGCCTAAAGAAACCGCATTGGAAGATTTCCATTTTGATAGTTTGGCTACGGTCGAGCCCTTTCGCCATGATCCGTCCCTAATAACAACAAACATGACGGGAACCTGCCATAACCACGTGGAAAAAATGGTGGAAGCCTTCACAACCAGCAAGACGATTGCCAAAAGCGTTGCCGACTGGTCACGGAACACTTTGACCATTGGCGATTACTCCCTTTTCCCGCAGGAATGCGGGAAAATGAACACTTACGCGCTGGATGTGCAGCAGGGTTTGCAAAGCAGCTACCAGTTCATGGCCGACCGGCTTGCGTGGATTACCGAAGACAAGGCCGTCCAGCTGGGTTCCCTGCTTCCGGATCCCCGCTACATAACGGCTTTCAATGAAGGTGCCCAATGGGCAGGCAGCAAGATTTATGTATTCGATACCTATGAAAATATAATTATTCATGGTGTTCTGCTCGGCACTTCCACATATGCGGCCTACAAATTTAATTCCAAGAGCAAGGAAGAGCTTCGTGAAACGTGGGACAATGCTGTAAATTTTTCCAAAAGACAGGCGCGTAATAATTATCTGAACTACATTTTTGGTGCTGCTGCTGCGGGTGGTTATGCGCTGAGCGGTGCACCGCATCCCGAGGTCGGCGTGTTCTGGGCGGGGGTGGGCGGCGCTACAGCTGGGCATCTCACTCATAAAGGAATACACGTGTGGGGACGCCTGAAGCATGTGCGGGAGATTGCGGCGCCGGTCATGGACAAGCTGGTAGCTTTCAAAAAAAACGCGGCGGATATAGCGGCTGCCCCGGTCCGTGAATTGATGCCGGAAAAATTGACCAGGACATTCAACCTGGTGAGATCTGCCGGAACGGCGGCGCTTGCAGTCGTTACCACGTCATGTGCAAGCCTCTATACCAATGCCAACATCATCACCAATGATGCACTCCGCGAGGCGTTTATTCGGGTAAATGAAGCTATATGTACAGGTGCCGGCGCTGGCTTAGTGAGCACATTTTATCTTGCCGTTAATCCGCCGCAAGATACGCTGTTGCATGGAATTATTCTAGTAATGGGAGCGACAGCAGGAACTGCCTATGGTCAGGCGCGAAAATTTACTGAAAAAGGCATTACAAAAATCTGGAGGGGGGAGCCTCCAGAGCAGAGTTTGTAATATCGGGAATGGTGCCCAGGGGCAGGATTGAACTGCCGACACGTGGATTTTCAGTCCACTGCTCTACCACTGAGCTACCTGGGCTTCCGGTGTTAGGTTTTAGGTTATAGGTGCTGGAAATGCAAGGGGTTAAGCCCCGAAACCGCCTTCGAATCGCTCCTGCAAGGGTGGCGTGCGGCGTTTCCGGGTCAATTCCACGAGGCCAAGGGCCGTTTTGCCGTGAATCTGGACCGTGCAAGGGTCCTGGCCGACGGCCCTCTCAAGGGCTTTCAGCACTTCGGTTTCCTCTTTCTTGCCGTGGAATTTCAGGAAATCGATGATGATGATGCCGCCGATATTGCGCAGGCGAATCTGCCGCGCGATTTCCTCCGCGGCCTCGACATTCACCGCCAGCAGCGAGCGTTTATCCGCGCCCTTGTTTACATCGATGGCTGTGAGCGCAGCCATGCTCTGCGTGATGATGTTGCCGCCGCCTTCGAGCACACTATAGGGCTGGAACAGATCTTCGATCTGGCCCATCAGGTCGCGGTAATAAAACAGCGCGAGATCCTGATCGGCGTCCTGTATTTCAACCGGCGTGATTTTAGTGACGAGATCGGGCGCGAAGATCGAGCACCATTGCTCGGCGTGATTTAGATGCTCCAATGTGACAACTTCGATACGGTCGATGAGCTGCCCGGCCTGATCGCTCAAGGAGCGCTGGATCGCATCGGGGCCCAGCGCCACCAGTTTGGCTTCTTTGCCTTTGAGATGTTCCTGCATGTCTTTCCATGCGCCCTGCAGGATTTGTCCCTCACGCTGAAGAATTTCAGTCTGGGTGTTGGCGGCGGCGGCGCGAAGGATGCAGCCGCGCGTATTATCCATACCGTCCAGCATTTTTTCAAGCGTCTTGCGGAGTTTTTTATCACGGATGCGGACCGAAATTCTGTTCCCATCCATCATTGTGCCGTAAATCAGGTAGCGGCCCGGCAGGGTGATATCCATGCTCATGCGGGCGATTTTGTTTTCGCCTGAAAGATATTCACCGTCGGAGCGGGGGAGATAGGCGCTTTTGGCCTGCACGGCGACCATCGAGCCGGTTTTGAAACGTTTGCCGATCGCGGTTGCGCCGCCTTTGACGATCTTGCCATCCTTGCCGCGGGCGCGCACATCGCTGTTGTAAAGAATGCCGGTATTTTTGCCGTCGAGATCCAGGAAGGCCGCGTCCAGCGCCGCGTCGATGGTTTTGACCTTTGCCAGATAAATGGAACCCCAGCGCACTTCCTCGGTTATGGGATCGACCTCGAGACCCTGGAGGCGATTTCCTTGTGTGGCGGCGACACACACGCTTCCCCTGATTTCCTCGATGAGTATATCCACGCTGCCTCTTGTTATTTGGCCGGCGCGGAATAGCCGGCGCCGTTTAGAATTTGCATTGTATCATAAAGAGATAGTCCAACCACATTCGAATACGAGCCGCGAATGGATTTTATGAAAGCGGCGGCGAGGCCCTGTATGGCGTAACCGCCGGCCTTGTCCCGCCATTCGTTGCCGGCGATATAATTTTCGATTTCTTCAGCCTGCAAAACCTTGAACTGCACGACTGTATCGGAAAGTTTCCGGATTAATTTTCCCTGCGGGGTGAGAAGCGCGATACCGCCGTAGACATGATGGCGGCGGCCAGAGAGGAGCTCGAGACATTCGCGCGCGTCTTTTGGGTTTTCCGCCTTGGGCAAAATTCTCCGGCCGCAGGCGACGACGGTATCGGCGGCAAGAATAAAAGCGCCGGGATTTTTTTCGTGGACTGCGTGGGCCTTTGCGGCGGCAAGGCGCATGGCGAGATCGCGCGGCACTTCACCCTTGAGCGGGCTTTCGTCGATTTCGGCGGCGATGATTTTATCCGGGATGATATGGACCTGTTTCAGTAGGTCCGCGCGGCGGGGCGAAGCCGAAGCAAGTATTAGATTATTTTTCACGGAAAATGATGCGGCCCTTGGAGAGGTCATACGGGGTCATTTCGACCACGACGGAGTCGCCCTGCAGGACGCGGATGCGGTTCTTGCGCATTTTGCCGGCGGTGTGCGCGAGGATGACGTGGTTGTTTTCGAGCGTCACGCGAAACATGGCGTTCGGAAGAACTTCCGAAACAACGCCCTTCATTTCTATCAGATCCTCTTTAGGCATAGGCCCCTATAAGTTGTTAAAAGCATATTGTTTATACTCCCCGGGCCAGAAAATGCAACGGGGATAATGGTTAAGCGGCGGCTTTCCTGAAATTCTCGACCCATTCGCCCAGGGCCTCGGGCCGGGTTTTGATCGCCGTACGGTTGACGACCAGTCGTGAAGACACCTGCAGGATCGTTTCGGTTTCACGCAGGCCGTTGGCTTTCAGCGTGCCGCCGGTGGAAACAAGGTCGACGATATAGGGCGCTAGATCGAGCGCCGGGGCGATTTCCATGGCGCCGTTCAGCTTGATGCATTCCGCCTGCACGCCTTGTTCCGCGAAGTGGCGGCGGGTGAGCTGCGGGTACTTGGTGGCGATGCGGATGTGGCTGCGGGCGGCTGTTTTGGCTTCCGGGTCGTTGGCCGGCGCGGCGACCGACAGGCGGCAATGGCCGATATTGAGGTTCACCGGCGCGTAAATTTCCGAGTAATTGAATTCCTCGAGCACGTCGGAACCGGCGATGCCCATATGGGCTGCGCCATAAGCGACGAATGTTGCGACATCGAACGCGCGCACGCGGATAAGATCGAGCGTATCGTCGCTTGTCCTGAATTGCAGGGCGCGGCTGTCTTCATCGTAAAAATCAGGATCGGCCGTGATGCCCGCCTTTTTCATGAGCGGTTTCAGTTCTTTTAAAATTCTGCCTTTCGGGACGGCGAGAATGAATTTTTGTTTGGGAGTCATGACGAATCAAGCGTGTGCGCGTTGAATGCGGGCGCCGCAAGCAGAAAGTTTTTCGACGAGGTTTTCATACCCGCGCTCGAGGTGATAGATGCGGTTGATCGTGGTTTCACCCTCGGCGACGAGACCCGCGAGAACGAGCGCGACGGAGGCGCGCAGATCGGTGGCCATCACTTCCGCGCCGGTCAGTTTCGGCACGCCGCGGATGATCGCGGAATTGCCGTGCACGGTGATGTTGGCGCCCATGCGGCACAATTCCGGCACATGCATGAAGCGGTTTTCGAAAATCGTTTCGGTGACGAGGCCCGCGCCGTCGCACAGCGTGAGCATGGTCATGAACTGCGCCTGCAGGTCGGTCGGGAAGCCGGGGAACGGTTCCGTCATGATGTCGGTTCCGCGCAGCGGGGTGCCGTTGCGCGAGACGATGATATCGGTCTCTTCCTGTTCGATTTTGACGCCTGCTTTTTGCAGCGGACCGATGAGAGCCGAGAGCAGATCCGCGCGCGCGTTTTTGAGGCGCACCGTGCCGCCGGTGAGGGCAACGGCGATCATGTATGTGCCGGTTTCGATGCGGTCGGGCAGGATTTCGTGGTAAGCCCCACCGAGTTTTTGTGCGCCTTGTACGGTGATAGTCGGGGTTCCGAGGCCTTCGATCTTGGCGCCCATTTTAACCAGGCATTCACCGAGATTAACGATTTCCGGCTCACGCGAGGCGTTGGCGATGATTGTTTCACCTTCGGCCAGTGTCGCGGCCATCAGCGCGTTTTCCGTCGCGCCCATCGAGACTTTCGGGAACAAAATTTTGCCGCCCTTGAGGCGCCCGCCCGGCACTTTCGCGTGGATGTAACCGTTTTCCAGCGTGATTTGTGCGCCAAGCGCTTCGAGCGCGTAGATGTGCATGTCGACCGGGCGTGTGCCGATCGCGCAACCGCCTGGCAGTGACACGCTTGCTTCACCGAAACGTGCGAGCAGGGGGCCGAGCACAAGAATGCTGGTGCGCATCTTGCGGACCAAATCGTAAGGAGCGGTCTGGCTGGTGATATTTTTTGCGCTGATCGCCATGCGGCCATCCTCGCGCTGCACGGTGCATCCGAGATGCTCAAGCAAATCCGTTTGTGATTGAATGTCGCGCAATGCATTCGGCGCGTTGGTCAGGAAAAGCGTTTCATCGGTCAGGAGCGCCGCGCACATCAGTTTCAGCGCAGCATTTTTCGCGCCGCTGACGGGGATGGTGCCGTTCAGCTTCTGGCCGCCGACGATCCGGATTTTATCGAGACCGCTTTCCTTGGGGGTTTCGACGGGGAGTTCGAGCGCTTCGACTGTCTTTAAATGGGGCTTCATGACGGAGTGTTATACTCCGTTTTCCCTCAAAAAAGCGAGATTTTTTAGGAAGATAGCTGAAAGGGGCGGAATCTTTAGAGTTTTGGCAGGGTTACGCCCCGCTGGCCCATATATTTGCCCTTGCGGTCGGCATAGCTGACCTCGCAGGCGGCGCTGCCCTTGAAGAACAGGAACTGGGCCACGCCCTCATTGGCGTAGACCTTGGCGGGCAGGGGGGTGGTGTTCGAGATTTCCAGCGTCACGTGGCCTTCCCAGCCGGGCTCGAGCGGTGTGACATTGACGATCAGGCCGCAGCGCGCATAAGTGCTTTTGCCGAGGCAGATCACGAGCACGTCTTTCGGGATGCGGAAATATTCAACCGTGTGCGTGAGCGCGAAAGAGTTCGGCGGAATGACGCACACATCGACAGAGCGGTCGACGAAGCTCTGGTGCGAAAAATCCTTGGGGTCGACCATGGCATTGTCGACATTGGTGAAAATCTTGAATTCCTTCGCGGCGCGCGCGTCGTAACCGAACGAGGAGAGACCGTAGGAAATCACGCCGTCTTTCGTCTGCTTTTCGACGAAGGGGTCGATCATGCCCTGCGTGCGGGCCAATTCGCGGATCTGGTGGTCGGCCAGCAGGCCGGGCAGCATCGCGAGTTCCTGCATCGACTGGATTTTATTTTTTTCCTTCACTTGTATCCCTTGGGCGGTCATCTTTCGTATCCCGTTCTTTGGCCTGCTGTTTGCGGCGGCGCAGATTGTCGCGCAAGGCGGCGGCGCGCTTGTCCTGTTTCAGTTTTTTCCTGTCGCTGGCAGGCATGTTTAAGGCTTTCGTATGGACTCAACTATAGAAAATTTACGGGGTATTTTGGGCTGCCGAATTGAAACTATCAACAGGATTAGAGGCGCGCTTCCGGAAGGCGGGATGCCGGAGCAGGCCGCTGGACACACTGTAAAACGGTGTTAAGCGTCTTTTTGATTAGATCCATACCAACCGGCTTTGACAAAAAGTTGTCGGCGCCGGCGTCACTGGCGGCTTCTTCAAAGTCTTTGCCTGAAGTAAGGATAATAATTGTATGCCTGCCGTTGGTTTCTTCTTTTTTGCGAATAGCCTGTGTTAATTGCAAGCCATTCAATTTAGGCATCTCGGTATCACTCCAGAGGAGATCGGCCTCTTCTTCTTGCAGAAGCGCAAACGCTTCCTCGCCGTTTTCAGCAAGGCGGATATTCCCCTCGGGCACGCCAAGGGTTTTGAATACTTGCGCCAGCATCAGGCGAAGATTTTTGTGGTCTTCTGCCAGGATCATTTTTAATTCATTTATTTGCATGGTTTGTTTTTTACATAAATATAGAAAAAAGACAAGCTTTATGTGCAGGGAAGTCCGGGTATCAGGGGGATGGGGTGGGAACAGCGGGCTGAGGATTTAAGCGGTCTTTACGTGAAGCAACGCAGATGAAGGCACGTTCAATGACTTTCGGCAATTCATGCCAGTCGCCCTTTTTGCAGGATGCATCGGCGCCATAGGGGTTTGCTTCGGAGTATTTATTGCCTGAAATAAGGATTACAGGCATGTGATTCAAGCTTGGGTCTTGCAGCAATTGCGCGATTAATTCATCGCCATTCATCCCTATCTTTTGCCCGCCTTTTATTTCGGCCATCTCCATATCGGTGCAAAGGAGGTCATAGCGATTTGTTTGTAAAAGATTCAGCGCCGCCGCGCCGCTTTTGGCCCAGTCTATGTTTTCCTTAGGCATGCCGAACAAGGCCGGTAAATGTTTTTTCAACATGAAAGGCGCCATCTCTGTGTCGTCGGCAATTAATATTCTTGAGTCCTGGTTCAGCATGGCAATAATTTACATAAATATAAAAAATACTGCAAACTTTTAGAGAGAAAATTCAAAAATTCTTTATATTTCAAATGCTAGGTTGCCAGTTCAGCGATCATTTCCGGAAGCATATGCGCCTCTTCCTTGGATATGAATCGGTTTGCCCCGGCGTTTTTAAAGGCGGCGGCGATCCAGGCCTCACGGTTAACAGACGTGCCGATAATGATCGTTTCCTGATCATGAAGTTGCTGGCGGATCGCTTCGGTCAGTTCGACACCTGACATACCGGGCATGTTGTTATCAGTGACAACGACTTTAAATTTACGGTTGGCGATCTTTGCAAGAGCGTCCTCGCCGCTGCTCGCTGTTGCTACGGGGGCGTCGTCTTTTTTAAGAATTTCAGAATTTTTAAGAATCTCGGCAATCATATGCCGCATGATTTCACTGTCATCAACGACGAGAATGTCTGCGGGATTTGGTGTTACCTGTTCCATCGCTCCCAGTCCCTGTTTGTTTTTTCTTTGATTCTTTACATAAAATTAAAAAAGGTGCAAGTTTCTTTGGACCTTAAATTGACAGGGCAGGGAAAGCTGTTTATGCACGGGGCTGACTTTTACATGCCTCCCAGGCTGCCGTAGCTCAGTGGTAGAGCACCCCCTTGGTAAGGGGGAGGTCGGAAGTTCAATCCTTCTCGGCAGCACCATTCTTGTCTGTAAGGGCGGTGAGAGCATCAAGCCCTTTAAATGCACGGGTATTTTTCAAAGTATCCGCGAGCGTATGGTTGTTCAATGATGCAATAAACGCCCTGTTCGCATCGAACAGATAGTGTTTTAGCTGGCAGCTATTGGTAATGCGGCATGTATTTGTATCGGAATTGAAGCATTCAACGAGCTCCATATTCGGCTCCAGCGTCTGCACGATGTCGCCCAGTTTGAGCGTCATGGAGTCTTTAGCGAGTTTGACGCCGCCGCCTTTCCCCTTCACACTTTGCACATATTCGAGTTGCGACAGGCGATGCACGACCTTGACCAGGTGATTGTATGAAATCCCGTAATGGTCTGCAATTTCCCGGACACTGCATAACCGATCCGGGTGCGCCGCGAGAAACATCAGGCTGCGAAGGCCGTAATCGGTGAAGATTGTAAGTTGCATACTGAACGCTTTCCGGAAATCTTTTCGTTTGACTTCGAATATAGCATGCAGTTTAATATGTATCTAAAATACATATAAAGGAGATCTTCCATGCTTGCTGAAAAAACTGTCCAGATCGTTAAGTCGACTGCGCCCATCCTGCAGGAGCATGGTGAAACGCTCACCAGGCATTTTTACAAGCGGATGTTCAAGCATAACCCGGAAGTCGCGCCTTTCTTCAATCCCGCCCACCAGACCGCCGGCAAGCAGCAACGCGCCCTGGCCGGCGCGATTGCCGCTTATGCCGCCAATATCGACAACCTGGAAGTGCTGGGCGGGGCGGTAGAGCTTATCGCGCAAAAACATGCCTCGCTGATGATTAAACCGGAACATTATCCTATCGTTGGTGAAAACCTCCTGGCTTCCATCAGGGAAGTATTAGGCGATGGCGCAACGGATGAGATTATCAGCGCATGGGCGGAAGCCTATGGTTTCCTGGCCGATATTTTAATCGGTCGCGAAAAGCAGATTTATGAAGAGAACGCCAAAAAACCGGGCGGGTGGGAAGGATTCAAAAACTTCCGCATCACCCGTAAAGAAAAAGAAAGCAGCAATATCACATCGTTCTACCTGGTCGCCGCCGACGGCGCGCCGTTGCCTGCGTTCAAGCCGGGGCAATATATCACCGTGCGCGTGGCAATGCCGGACGGGCAAACGACCATGCGGAATTACAGTCTCTCCGATCAACCGGGGCAAGAGCATTTCCGCATCAGCGTGAAACGCGAAGTGCCGCCGGAAGCGAATACGCCAGCCGGATTTGTCTCCAACTGGCTGCATGACAGGATTGAAGTCGGCGATACGGTTGAGATTGCGCCGCCCTGCGGGGAATTCTTCCTCGATGTGACCGAGAAGCATGACCGCCCGCTGGTTTTGCTGGCGGCAGGGGTCGGCATCACGCCGATCATGAGCATTTTGTTGACCGCGCTCGACACCATGCCGGAGCGCGACATCGTCTTCATCCATGCCTGCTTGAATGAACAGGTCCAGGCTTTCAAAGCGACCGTTGATGCACTGGAAAAGAAACACCCGAAGCTAAAAGTCCATTACCGTTACAGCGATGCCGGAACCCGCACAGGAAACGCCAGCACCGGATTTGTCACGGCGGAGTTGATTGAATCCTTACTGCCCGGACGCGATGCGGATTATTATTTCTGCGGCCCGCAGCCCTTCATGGTGAGCATTTACCACGACCTGCTGAAATGGGGCATCCCCGCGTCGCAAGTGCGTTTCGAATTCTTCGGGCCAAGACAGGAGCTGGAGCGGGCGGCATAAAGCGGGCAGTAGGCGGCATGTGTAAAACGGGAAAATAATGCCGAAGCAACAGGAACCAAAGACTCTTTCCTTCGTTGGATAAATCCAACTAAACAAGGAGACCTGAGATGCAAAATAATCAGCAGAATCCCAAGCCTGATGAAAACCGTCAGGATAGGATGAATAAAGACAAGAATATGAACAAGGATGGCGGCAGCTGCGGTTGCTAATTGTCCGGTTCAATAAAAAACCCTCCGTCATGCGGAGGGTTTTTTGTTGTCTTTTTAGGTCACCGTTATTTCTTATCCGGCGTTTCCGGCTGGATGCGAATGGGTTCGGGCTCAGGCACGAATTCCACGGGCTCGACCGGACCTTCGCAGCGCGGCTTGTCGGCGAGGAATTCAGGCCATTTCTCGACCCAGCCCTGATCGTGCTCCGCCTCTTGTATAAAGCGGTACTGCACGCAGTTTGAATCGCCCACCGCCTGCAAATAGCTGTGCAGCAGCGCGGGTGAAATCACCTTGTCCTGACCGCCGATATAATGTGTCTGCGGGACGTCGGCGAGTTCGGGCGCGAAATCGATGGGGTTGAGCGATCCGGCGAGGGGCGGGATCTGGTGCTCGCTGGCGTAGACGTCGGTGTTCAGCGTTGCGGCCACGGTGCGCAGGCTCAGGACATCACTGCGCTGTGCTGCCAAGATTGTGGCCACTGCGCCGCCGCCGTCAAAGCCGACGAGGTGGAATGAATCGATGTCCCAGCGCTTTTTGATTTCATCCAGCGCGTGATTGTAGGAGCTGATGACTTCCGGGCTGAAACGCTCGTTGCCCCAGTAGGCTTCGCCGCAATTCGTGATGCCGTAGTACTGACAGGGGCGGGCGATCCAGGCGACGTTCTTGGATTTATCCTTGGTCGCGAGGTGGAGCGAAACAGGATTGCGCGGGGTCGGGTTTTTTGAATCCATGCGGAAGTCGTTGGTCAGTTCGCCGTCGCCCTCGATGTAGATCGTCGCGGGGGCGTGGCGTTCATGCATGCGCTCATAAGCGGTCAGCGCAAACGGGCCGGCGGGAATTTCGCGCTCCACCATCCAGACCGGGTGGGCGAGGCGGTCGGCGACCTCATCGCGCAGATAAGGTTTGGACATTCTTTCGCAGGCGGTAAGGGCGCCCAGCATGACAAGCCCGAGAACTAGATTTTTAGAAAATTGCATGATCGACCCCATGGATGAATTCAATAATTCAGGTCCCTAAAGTAAATCATGAACGTCCGCGGGTTTCCAGCCCTGTTTCCATTCTTTCAGGCTGATAATGTCGGCGGGCGCGCCATTATCACGGAACCAGGAGTCCACGGCATATAAAGTTCCGGTCTTGGTTTCCTCGATTACCGCGGTCTGGTGCGGCCAGCGGCCCGCATGGACGATGGGAAAGCGCATGGTCGGGCCTTTCACCGCGTGAAATCTCAGCAGGCCGCTTTTTTCCAGCAGGGACAGGTATGTGGTGGTGTTGGTGCTTTCATCGACGCAATCCAGCTGGAAATCGCCGGTCTCGCGGAAAGTGCCGCGCACATCGTTTTGCGTGCCTGCCCGCGGCCCGATTTTGTTTTCAAACAGGGCGATGGCCTTGGAAATACGCTGGCGTTCCTGCTCGGCGCTGCGGGATTTGGGCCTGAAAACAGCGTTGATATCGCGCCAGTCTTTTTTGGTGAAGGTGACGTTGGCGATGCGCTGGCAGCCGTAACCATGACAGTGACGGATCGTTTCAGAAGTGGAGAGGCCGACCTTGCGGCCCTCGAGATAGGATTCATAATTGCCCGGTTTCCCGGAACAGGCGGCCAGCAGCAGGAGGCACAGGAGCGGCAAATATTTCATGCTATCTCCACCATGACGGGTGTGTGGTCCGATGGCTTGTCCCAATTCCTGGGGCCGGGATCGATGGAACAGGAAATAAGCCGGTCGGTCAATTGCGGCGAGAGCAGGAAGTGGTCGATGCGGATGCCCTTGTTTTGCGGCCAGCACCCGGCCTGATAGTCCCAAAAGCTGTATTGTCCGGGCGCGGAATTGAAAACCCGGAAAGCATCGGTCAGTCCCAAGTTAAGGATAGCCCTGTATTTCTGACGAGATTCGATACGAAACAACGCGTCTTGTATCCAGGCTTTGGGGTCCCAGCAATCTTTCTCTTCGGGTATGATATTGAAGTCGCCGCCGATCGCGAAAGGGATGTTGTCGGCGCGTAGATTTTTGAGACGGTTTTTCAGCCGTTCCAGCCATGCGAGTTTGTAGGTGAATTTTTCCGTATCGACCGGGTTGCCGTTGGGAGCGTAAATATTAATCACCCTGAAGTTGTTTGTTTCAACTTCAAGGTAACGCGCATGATCGTCGGTATCGTCGCCCGGCAGCCTGTTATGAACGACCCTGAAGGGCGTTTTCGATATTACCGCGACACCATTATAGGCTTTCTGGACGACCGCATCGGTTTTATAACCAAGCGTTTCGAAATCCTGCGCGGGAAAATCCAGCCCCTTGAGTTCCTGCAGCATGAGGATGTCCGGCTTTGTTTCAGCCAGGAATTTTTTGACATGTTCAAGCCGTGATTTGACCGAATTGACGTTCCAGGAAACGATTTTCATTACAAAATTTTGGGCTAGCGGTTGAGAACCTCGCCGCGAAAACCGTTCACGGCGTTTAAAAGTTCCTCGATTGTGCTATAGTCGGCGCCCAGCTCTTCAAGGGTTTTTTTCAGGTTTTCGAGAATGGCATCGAAATGTTCGTCATTCAGCCCGTATTTAAGCACCAGTTTGCGGTGCGCATCGCGGAGCGTGCGTCCTGTATAAGCACCCGGGCCGCCTGTTACCGTCAGCAAAAAATTGTATTGATGCTGTGCCAGGATGGCGGTGTTTACGTTTTTGAAGAAATGCCGGACGCGATCATCGGCAAGAACCTTGTCGTAAAAAAGATAAACCGCGCGCTCAAGGGTTTCTTCACCCAATCTTTCGTACAGTGAAAGCTGATTGCCTGAACCGTCCATAATTTTGCTTAATCCTGCCAGCGCGTTAGAGCAAGCCCTTTTTTATGGCTGAGGGAAATTTTTCCTAGACTGCGAATGACGCGCCGCAGCCGCAGCCGCCGGAAGCATTAGGATTTTCGATCACGAATTCCGACCCGATCAATTCCTCGTTAAATTTCACGACCGAACCGTCAAGATAGGGCAGGGAAATTTCATCAGTTACGATTGCATCGGCGAATTCATGATCTCCCGAGCCGACATCGTCGGTCAGTTCAAGCTTGTACTGAAAGCCGGAGCAGCCGCCGCCCTCGACGGTAATGCGCAGCATCAACCCGTCCTTTTTCTGAAGGGCGCGGAGGGTTTCAATGCGCTTTACGGCGCTGTCATCAACCGTTATGGTCATAATATTATTATAGCATTCAACGCGAAAAAGTCACATGCCCAAACCAGCCGAACAAGCATCCTATAATTACTGCGCTCTTCCCCTTGCCGGTTATGCGTGCCGGCCCGACCAGAGTAAGGGACGTGTGCATGACGAGCCGGAAAGCCGTTACCGTACCGGTTTTCAGCGCGATCGCGACCGCATCATCCATTCAAGCGCATTTCGCCGCCTGAAATACAAGACGCAGGTTTTCGTCTATCACGAGGGCGATCATTACCGCACGCGCCTCACGCATACTCTGGAAGTTTCGCAAATTGCCCGCACGCTGGCGCGCGCGTTGATGGTGAACGAGGACCTAGCCGAGGCGATTGCTCTTGCCCATGATCTCGGCCATACACCGTTCGCGCATATCGGCGAGGAATACCTGGCGAAATGCATGGAGCCTTACGGCGGTTTCGATCATAACGACCAGTCGCTGCGCGTGCTGACGACGCTGGAGCGCAAATATCCGAAATGGAACGGTCTTAACCTGACATGGGAAACGCTCGAAGGCGTTGTGAAGCATAACGGCCCGCTCACCGGCAAACCGTTTATCGCCGTGCGTGAACTCCAGGCCAGAACCGATCTGCAACTCAAAACCTATGCCTCGGTCGAGGCGCAGGCGGCGGCGATTTCCGATGACATCGCCTATAACAATCACGATGTCGAAGACGGCTTGCGCGCGCGTATGTTCACGCTTGCAGAACTGGAGGGCATTCCTTTGCTGCGCGAGGCGATGCAGCGCGTGCGCAGCAATCATGGCGAGCTTTCGGAACATTACATTGTGCAGGAGATGGTGCGCGAGATGATTGGCGCGATGGTCGAGGATGTGCTGGCGGAGTCCCGTAAAAACCTTCAGAAAATTAACGCCCAAAATCCAGACGATATCCGCAAGGCCGGGCGGCAGGTCGTCGCGTTTTCCGAGAGCATGAAAGACAAGGTGGACTCCTTACGCGATTTCCTGTTCGAGCGCATGTACCGCCATTACACGATGAAAAGGCTCTGGCTGAAGGTCGAGCGTATCGTCACCGACTTATTCACAGCTTTTACGAAAAACTATAAATTGTTGCCCGATCCGTGGCAGAAGCGTGTTGAAGAAGCCGGGGGCTTGCAGGATGATAAGGCGCTAGCGCGGGTTGTGGCCGATTATATCGCCGGTATGACCGACCGCTATGCCATCCGCGAGCATGAGAAAATGTTCGATATTTACTGGGATCACCGGTAAAGCGGACTTGCATTGGGCGGCGACTCTTTCTAGGATTTACTCCTGTTTTCCTACATCAGGATTCGGCCAATGATTAAGCGTAACCCTTATCTCCAGCATACTTACGAAAGCTTCGACCAACCCGTGCCTCCAAGAAGACATTCTCACGAAGAAAGCCTGACGGAACGCGTTTTCGGCCCTGAACTGGCCGCCCGCTTCCGCAGCCCGTTGTTCGCGACCGCAGCCCTGTTGGTTACAGGCGTTGCTTTCGCCGGAATCATTATCGCCAGCTATCCCGACAGCGATGCGCCCGACGGCAGCATACCGGTGATTACGGCCGATGCGTCGCCGCTGCGCGAGGCTCCTTCCGAGCCCGGCGGCATGGATGTCGCCAACGAGGACAGCACCATTTTCAACAGCATCCGTTCCGCTGAACTGCAGGAGACCGCGCCGATTGAAAATCTTCTCGCCGACGAACAGCCTGTGAACACGCAGACCGCCTTTGCCGACGGCCAGGCGGCCGCAGCGGTTGAGCCTGCGGCAGGCGATCTGCAGCCTGCGCCCCAGGCCGAAAAAATTATCGCTGACGCCGGCGAAGCGCCGCCGCCATCTGAAATGGCCGACGCAACGAAGGAAATCGAGGAAGCGGGGGAGCCCAAAGTCCCCGACGTTACGGTTGCCGAAACGCGCAGCATCCCGATGAAGTCCGAAAAAACGCCGCTCGCGAATGCTGACAAGCCGACGATGGCCCCGGCCGCAACGACGCCGGAAACGCTGGACTATGTCCGCTCGGTTCTTGAGAAGAAAGACGCCGGTACGACGAAAACCGCAAGTGCCGATGCCGCCGCCGCGCGTGTTGCCGCTACGGAACCCGCATCGGGCGCCGCAACCTCGGCTGGAGCGGCGATTTCTCCGGGCAGCAGCTTCGTGCAGCTTGCGAGTATCTCGTCGGAATCCGCCGCGCCGAAAGAGTGGACGAAACTGCAGAAGACTTTCCCCTCACTGTCGGGTCTGGAATACCGTGTGCAGCGTGCCGATCTTGGAGCGAAGGGGGTATTCTACCGTATCCAGGCCGGTCCGATGAGCAAGGACAGCGCCAAAAGCGTATGCGACTCCGTTAAGGCCCAGAAGCCCGGCGGGTGCATAGTTGTCCAATAAAGGTTTCGCGGGCGGTGCTGAAAATGCCCTGGCCGCGATTTTTTCCGTCAGCGGCACTGAACTTTCCAAAGATGAAATCCGTTTCTTCCGCGAGAGCAATCCGCTGGGTTTCATCCTGTTCGCGCGCAACTGCGTCGATCCAAAACAGCTGAATGCGCTTAACGCCTCGCTCAAGGAGAGCGTCGGGCGCGAATGTCCTATCCTGATAGACCAGGAAGGCGGGCGCGTGCAGCGTCTGAAGCCGCCGCACTGGCGGCAATATCCTTCCATGAAAACTTTCGGCGATACCGCGGTCGGCGACATGGAAGGCGCGCTCGATGCGCTGCGTTTCACCACGCTTCAACTCGGCGAGGAGTTGCGCGACGCTGGTTTTAACGTGGACTGCGCGCCGGTGCTCGATGTGCTGACGCCGCAGACCCATGATGTGATCGGCGACCGTTCTTTCTCGTCCGATCCCGCGATCGTCGCGCGGCTCGGTCTTTCGGTTTGCCGCAACCTGCTGGCGGCGGGTATCACGCCGGTCATAAAGCATATTCCGGGCCATGGTCGTTCGACGCTGGACTCGCATCTTGATCTGCCGATCGTGAAGGCCTCGCTTGCCGAACTGGAAAGCGATTTCCTGCCGTTCAGAAATCTTGCCTCGTCCGATGTCGCCCCGGCGCTCTGGGGCATGACGGCCCACATTATTTTTACAGCTATCGATGCCGAAAAGCCGGTCACGCTCTCGGCGCCCGGCATCCAAGGCATAATCCGGGAATCGCTGGGTTTTAACGGGTTTCTGCTGGGCGACGACCTCGACATGAAAGCCCTTGATAAATATGGGGATCTTGGCCAAAAGGCGGTCTTGTCGCTGCAGGCCGGGTGCGACGCGGCCCTTTATTGCGCAGGCAAGCTTCAGGATATGAAAAAAATCGCTGAATCTGTGCCTAAATTGACCCCGAAAAGCCTGCAACGCTTGCAAAAAGCAGCGGAATACATAAGATTGGCCGCATAATGCAAAACGCCGTCCAGTTTGAAGAAGATGCGCCCCGCAGCGCCGCCGACCTCGTTGTCAACGAGGCCGACAATCTGCTGCTGAATATCGACGGTTACGAAGGCCCGATTGACGTTTTGCTCGACCTTGCCCGCAACCAGAAGGTCGATATCACAAAAATTTCAATCCTGCAGCTGACCCGCCAGTATCTGGGTTTTATCGAGCGCGCGCAGAAACTGAATCTGGAACTCGCCGCCGAATATCTCGTTATGGCGGCGTGGCTTGCTTACCTCAAATCGCGCCTGCTGTTGCCGCGCGAGTCTAACGACAATGAACCCAGCGCCGCCGAAATGGCCGAAGCGTTGCAGTTTCAATTACGCCGCCTGGAGGCGATGCAGAACGCCGCGAAAAAGATCGGCGAACTGCCGCGTCTGGGCCAACAGGTTTTCGCGCGCGGGAATCCTGAAGGGCTCGGCGTGCGCACGACCGTGCACTGGGATGTGAATTTGTATGAGCTGCTCAAGGCTTATGGCGACATCGAAAAGCGCCGCAATGACAGCCGTTACGATTTACCGCATTACAATCTGATGTCCACGGAGGACGCGATCACGCGTATGACGCGTATGCTGGGCAAGCTGCCGCGCATGGGGCTGCACAGCGCGTGGGCGACGATCGAGAGCTTTATTCCCGAAGGCATCAAGGATAAATTATTTGGCCGTTCGGCGATGGCGTCGATCCTGACGGCGAGTCTTGAGCTTGCCAAGCAGGGCAGGCTGGAAATCAGGCAGGAAGGGCTTTATCGCCCCATCTATATGCGCGCAAAAGGAGAAACAGAGTGAGCAACGAACAAAATATCCGCATTCTCGAAGCCTTGCTGTTCGCGAGCGCTGCGCCTGTAAGCACGAAAGAGCTGCATGACCGCATGCCGGAAGGGGCCGATGTCGGCGGCGCGCTGATGGAGCTCAAGGCGCAGTATGAATCGCGCGGCGTTAACCTGATAGAAACTGACGGGCACTGGGCGTTCCGCACGGCGGCCGATCTTGCCAATGTTCTTGAAATCCAGCGCGAGGCGCAAAGGAAACTTTCGCGCGCGGCGATGGAAACGCTTGCGATCATCGCCTATCACCAGCCGGTGACGCGTCCCGAGATTGAAAATATCCGCGGCGTTGCCACGCATCGCGGCACGGTGGACGCGCTGATGGAAATGGGCTGGATCAAACCTGGCCGCCGCCGCGAAGCGCCGGGCCGCCCGATGACATGGGTGACGACGCCGGAATTCCTCGATCAATTCTCGCTCGAAAGCCTCGCGGATCTGCCGGGTCTTGAAGACCTCAAGGCATCGGGCCTGCTTGACCGCCGTCCGGCGATCGAGGCGATCCCGACAGGAAATCTTTTTGCCGATGATGAAGAATTAGAGTCATTGGGGGGTTCTGATGACGACGATTCAGAATTTGAGTCCGAAGCTCCCTCGGAACTTGAAGAGGAAGCTGCCTAGCTTTTTAAAGGAGAAAATTTATGTCCGCCGGTCCGTTAGAATTATTCCTGATTGTTCTTGTCATTCTCCTGCTGTTCGGTGCGGGCCGCGTGCCGGGCATCATGGAAAACATCGCCAAGGGCGTGAAAAGTTTCAAGCAGGGCCTCAAGGACGATGATGCTTCCCCCAAAATCGAGAAAAAAGACAACAAGAACTAAGCCGGGCCGCCATGTTTGACATCGGCTGGTCGGAATTGCTGCTGGTTGCGGTTGTCGCGGTTCTGGTGATCGGGCCGGACGAGCTTCCCGCCATCATGCGTATGCTGGGCCGCGTCGTCCGCAGGCTTCAGTATGTTCGCTATGCTTTTTCGCAGCAATTCGAAGATTTCATGAAAGAGAACGATCTCGCCGATATCCGCAAGCAGGTGAATTTCGAGGCGAAGGATTTCGATGAATCGCAAAGCGACGAAGGGGAAGATTTAGAGCCACCGCGGAAGGCCAGCGATGGAAACTGAGCGCATGACCCTGATCCAGCATTTGGCGGAGCTGCGTAAGCGGCTTCTCCGGGTGCTTGTGATCATGGCGGCGGGGATGGGGATTTGTTATTTATTCGTCGACCAGATTTATGATTTCCTGGTCGTGCCGCTCGCGCATGCGATGGGGCCCTATGACTCGCGCCGTCTCATTTATACCGGTCTGACCGAGGCATTTTTCACATCGCTGAAAGTGACGTTTTTCGCCGGTGTGTTCCTGACATTTCCGTTTCTGCTCTGGCAGATATGGCTGTTCATCGCGCCGGGGCTTTATAAAGCCGAGCGCAAGGCGTTCTTGCCGTTTTTAGTTGCCACGCCCGCGCTGTTTTTCCTCGGCGGCGCGTGCCTTTATTATCTCGTGCTGCCGATGGCGCTGCCGTTTTTTCTGAGCTTCCAGACAACGCCCGCCGAAACCGCGTTGCCGATCCAGCTCGAGGCGCGGGTCAGCGAATATCTCAACCTCCTCATGACGCTGATTTTTGCTTTTGGCTTGTGTTTTGAAATGCCGGTGCTGCTGGCGCTGATGGGCAGAATGGGCATGATCACTGCCGAAACGCTGAGCAAACAACGGCGTTACGCAATCGTGATCATTTTCGTCGTCGCCGCGATTTTAACGCCGCCCGATATTCTCAGCCAGGTTCTGCTGGCCGTGCCGCTGCTGCTGCTTTACGAACTTTCAATTATTCTTGTCCGCCATGTCCAAAAGCCCGCAAATCCAGTATAAAGACAGCCTCGACAAGGGCAAAATAAAGCCCGACCGCGCGCAGGAAGCGGCGCTGCGCTCCTTCCAGCGCCTGCATGAACAGCTCAGCGAGAAACCGAAAAATTTTATTCAGAAAATTGCCGGTTCGCGCCGTAAAGAATCCATAAAGGGCATTTATATATATGGCGGCGTCGGGCGCGGAAAATCCATGCTGATGGACCTGTTTTATAAATCGCTGCCGTCCACGCTTAAAAAGCGCCGCGTTCATTTCCATGAATTCATGATCGAGGTGCATGATTACATCCATACGCGCCGCGAGGATGATGATTTCGACGAAGGCATAGATGGCGTTCTGCCCGCGCTGGCGGCGCGCATTGCCGAACGGTCAAAGATTTTGTGTTTCGATGAATTCCATGTCACCGATGTCGCCGATGCGATGATCCTGGGGCGGTTGTTCACGGCGCTGTTCGAATGGGGCGTCGTCGTTATCGCCACCAGCAACTGGCCGCCGGATAAATTGTATGAGGGCGGGTTACAGCGCGACCGTTTCCTGCCTTTCATCGCACTTCTGAAATCGAAAATGGAAGTCATCCATCTCGACAGCCCGAACGATTACCGCACCATGTTCCTGCAGAGCGAAGGCATCTATTTCTGGCCGCTCGGCGATAATTCGTCCGCGCGCGTGAAGGAATTGTTCACCAAGCTGACGGACGGCATCGCGCCGCGCGAGGAAATTCTGCAGGTGAAGGGCAGGGATATTTCGGTCATCGCCGCCAAGGGCGTGGCATGGTTCACCTTCTCGCAGCTCTGCGAGCAGCCGCTCGGCGCCGAGGACTACCTGAAAATCGCCCAATCCTACCGCACGGTGTTCCTCGAGAACGTCCCCAAGATGGCCTATGATCGCCGCAACGAGGCCAAGCGCCTGATGACCCTGATCGATGCCCTGTATGAAAACCGCACGCGCCTGATCGTCACGGCGGACGCCCCGCCGGACAAGCTTTATTACGGTCATGACCATGAATTCGAGTTCCAGCGCACGGTTTCACGCCTGCTGGAGATGCAGTCAGCGGAATACTTGAATAATTTTCTATAATATCCTAGATTATGGCATTAATTTTCTGAGTAGGGGGAATAATGACAAAAGTTGTAATTGTTGGCGGAACGGGAGCCATTGGCGAGGTGCTGACTCACCGCCTGGTGAATTCAAATGTTCCCATCGAAAAAATTGTCTTGATCGGACGCAGCCAGGAGAGAGCCAAAGGTAAAACACTCGATTTTGAAGATGCTGCAATCATCACACAAAGCAGCACTGAAATTTCCTATTCAGATGATTATGAAGCTGTCGAGGATGCAAAAATCGTCGTTATGACGGCCGGGCAAATGCGTACGGAAAAGATGCAGAGAGAGGATCTTCTCAAGCAGAATGCGCTTATTATCAGCGGGGTTGGCGAGGCCATTCGTAAAAAGGCGTCTTCCGCTTTCATTATCGTCGTCACCAATCCGCTCGATAATATGACGGCGCATATGCACAACATCGTCGACGGCCCGCCGGAAAAAATCTGCGGCATGGCCGCCCAACTGGACAGCGCCCGGTTTACAAAAGCTATAGCTGAGGAATTCGCAATTGAGCCCGAAGCTGTATCGAATGCCATGGTTTTCGGAGAACATGGACCGACTATGGTCCCTGTATTCAGCCAGGTCAGAATAAAAGGCGAACCCATTACAGTCACAGAGGAACAGCAGGAAAGAATTCGTAAGAGAGTTCAGGGTGCAGGCGCGCAGATTATTGGCCTGTTAAAAACAGGCGGTGCAACGCAGGGGCCTGCTGCAGGCATACAGAGCATCATCGAAAGCCATCTTCATCCCAAAGGCAAAATTATTCCAAGTGCCGCCTTATTCACGGGCGAATACGGAATAACGGATGTTTTCATGGGAGCGGCTACATATATCGATCGAGATGGGGTGAAAATTATAAAAACTCCCTTAAGCCCATCAGAGCAGCAGCTTTTGCATCTTTCCGCAGACGCCATAAAGAAAACCAACGCGGTGCTGGATCTCGCGCTTCAGCATTCCTGATTTGTATTCGGAAGCCTATTTCAAAAAACCCTTTTAGCGTATATATTTAAGCAGGATTTACGCAACGAAGGGGTTATCCAATGGCACGCAGGAATAAAATCGGTTTGGTCGGCGCAGGCATGATCGGGGGCACGCTCGCGCATCTCGCGGGCCTCAAGGAGCTTGGCGATATCGCGCTGGTCGACATCGCGGAAGGCATCCCGCAGGGCAAGGGGCTGGACCTCGCTGAATCCTCGCCGGTTGAAAATTTCGACGCCCGTTATGAAGGCAGCAACGGCTATGAAGTCCTGAAAGATTCCGACGTCATCATCGTCACCGCGGGCGTTCCGCGCAAGCCGGGCATGAGCCGCGACGACCTGATCGGCATCAACACGGGCGTTATCCAGAAGGCCGGGGCCGAGATCAAGAAATACGCGCCGAACGCCTTTGTCATCGTTATCACCAACCCGCTCGATGCTATGGTCGAAGTCATGCAGCGCGCGACCGGTTTCGCGGCGAGCAAGGTTGTCGGCATGGCCGGCGTTCTGGATTCCGCGCGTTTCCGCTATTTTCTCGCCGAGGAATTCAAGGTTTCTGTCGAAGACGTTACGGCTTTCGTGCTTGGCGGGCATGGCGATACGATGGTGCCGCTGGTGCGCTATTCCACGGTGGCCGGTATCCCGCTGCCCGATTGCATCAAGATGGGCTGGAGCACGCAGGAGAAGCTCGACAAGATCGTCGAGCGCACGCGCAACGGCGGCGGCGAGATTGTCGCGCTGCTGAAAACAGGCTCGGCCTATTATGCGCCTGCCGCGAGCGCGATCGTGATGGCGGAGAGCTATCTGAAGGACAAGCGCCGCGTTCTGCCCTGCGCCGCCAAGCTCAACGGCGAATACGGCATCAAGGGCCTGTATATCGGCGTGCCGGTGATTATCGGCAAGAACGGCGTCGAGAAAATCGTCGAGATCAAGTTAAACGCCGAAGAGCAGAAAATGTTCGATCATTCGGTGAACGCGGTGAAGGAACTGGTCGCCGCCGTCGACAAGCTGGCCGCCTGAACTAGCGGGTGGCAAGCGGGGCCGGCGCGGTATCGGCGATTGACGCTACCAGCGTGCCGTCTTCGCCGGCTGCCGGTTTTCTTTCCTGCAGTTCAAGCGCGGCTTTTCTGAATGCCGCGTCCTTAAACAGCGCCGGTTCAACCATGTGCGCGCGCTCGATCAATTGCTTGCGAACCGCCGGATCGCTCAAATCCTTCGAAATGGCGTCTATTTCATCGATAACATAAAATTTATCTTTTTCACGGATCCAGAGTTCATGGTGCAAATGCGGTCCCGTGGTTTTTCCGGACTTGCCCGTCTTGGCCATTACATCGTCGACGGAAATATGCTGGCCTTCCTTGACCATGACTTCGTTGAGGTGCGCATAGACCTGAAACAGCAGGCCGTTTCCATGTGAGACGATCAGGGTCTTGCCGTAACCGTTATAAGTCGCGACTTTGAAAACATCGCCTTCCAGCTTTGCCGCGACAGGCGTGCCCATGGGCGTTTTGTAATCCGTGCCATGGTGGTGCGTGATCGTGCCGTGTTTATGGGGGTCTTCGCGCAAACCGAAATGGCTTGTGGTGGGAAAATCAACCGGTTTCAATATAGCCAGTTTCGTGGCGATCTCGGCGGTGGGCGCGGTCATGGCGTACTGACCGGTCAGCTTTCTCAATTCTTCTATTCTCTTGTGCCAGCCCTTTTCAAATTTTGCGAATTTTTTAGGATTTTTTTCAATCAGATCGTCATAACGTTTCTGGCGCATGTCGAGCATGATTTTCGGCATTTTTGTGACGTCGCCGCCTGCCTCTTTGTAACTGTCGCGAAGGAGTTTGTTTACGTAGCTCTGGCTGTTTACCGCCGTATCAAACGCGATAAAATGGACGGCCTGACTCATCTTGTTGACGCCGCCGCCCGGCCATTCTATTTTTTTCCAGTAATCTTCGCGAAGGATTTTAACGGCCTCTTTCTCGGTCAGGTTTCTGATGTCGAGATCGGGATAGATCTTGCTGTTGATGCCGTATTTGGAAATTCCGCCGTTCGGCTCATGCTCGTTGACTTTGCCGCCGCCTTCGAGCATCAAGACGCGCTGAATCATATCATCAATATTGGCCGGACCTTTAATGCCGTGCGTCAGGCGCCCGGCCAGCTCGCTGAGCGGCAAGTCCCAATAGGGATGTTTGGAATCCTTGCGCATGGCCAACATGGTATCGACGCTTTTTTGGATCGGGCTTCTTTGATCGGAAGGTTCGGTCTTTTGCTGCGTTACCGAAGAGAGAGGTTTTTCAGCCGGCGCGGAAGAACCTTTGAAGTCTTGTGTAGGCGATAGTTTCTGCTGCGGTTCTTCGGCAGTTTTTGGCGCAAGAGGTTTTTGTCCCGTGTCGCCTGATGATGCAGACGAGCTAGGTTTCTCTTCCTGTTTTGTCTGTTGCTGTTGCTGCCGCTCTTCGGGTTCTTTCTTCGTTTCTGCCGGAGTTTTGGATTCAGGTTGACGCGGAATCTGCGGTGGGGGAACAGTTATTTGCGGCTGAGGCGCAGGAACTTCGACTTCGCTTTTAGGCTGCGGAGGAAAATAGACGCTCGAAAGCAGGTCGAAATCCGCGAAGTCCTGCGTCCAGATTCCTTTGAAAAAGGCGAAGAGGACTTTAAAGAAATTTCCTATGTCCTGGCCGATGGTCGTGACGTAGGGTTCGCCGCTATGTTCGCGTTCCGGTTGGTGTCCTGAAAAACCGTTGCTCGCGGGATCGGTGCGTTCCCCGCGTTTCGAGTGGCCGCTATTGGCCCACGATTTACGATTATTGAATCTGTCGGTGATGCTGCGCCCGCCGTCGCGGGGCTCGTCGCCGTTCATTGTCACACCCTAAGTATCTCTAATTACCAGTATTTTTTTATAATTTAATTACCCTCATTGTAGTCGAAACGGGGCTTTTTTTCAAGTTTCCGGAGGTTTGGTCCTTTCGATATTTTTGTTCTAATATATTGAAATTACTCAGCTATTCGTGTCAGGTGGCTGGTCCGTCTTTTTTAAGCGGTATTGCAGGCGCAGTGAGGCCGTGTTCATGTTCATGCGGCGCGGTGTAAGGTCGGCCCGCGGCTTCGGCGAACACGCCGGTTTCAGTCAGGCCCGTCATTGGTTTTTCATTGCTGAAGTAAGTATGGGTGGATGATTCAGGTTTTTCATCGTCGTTTCCGTTTATGAAGCTCTCGGTCTCGTGACTGAGTTTTTCGAATTCATGTAGCGTTGTGTGGAATTTGTCCGCTTTCTGATCGTAAAGCAGTACGGCTTTCTGCACATGTTCATCACCTGCAAGATCTTCAACCGCTTTTGTTCCGGGCCTGATTGAATCCGCGCTTAAATCCTGCCGCAGATTATGAGCATCCAGGTAGTAGTAACCGCTTTCATCCCTGTGCACCGTGTGCACCATGTGCGCATGCGATCCGGGGTGCGCAGGATCCTGGTGCACGACATCAACAACCGCGATCCCCATTTGCTGCAGCGTCTTTTCATCGCTCTTGCAATCCTGGTAATTTTTCCAGGCTTCAAGAGCTTTTTTGCTGTAATCGCTCTGGGCCTGCGCCGCTTCAAAATATTTTGCCGCAGCTTCCTGATTCGCCTCAAGCGACTGGCGCAGTTCTTTCCTGTTTTCCCTGAGCTGTTTTTTTGCCGATATCTTTTGTTCATGTAATGCTTCGCGCTCGGCGTACAGTATTTCCAACCGCTTCTCGTTTTCTTTCAGTTCGCTTTTATAGGTCGATTTCTTGTTTTTTAACTCTTCTATTTCACTGTCTATCTCGCGAATTTTTTGTTTCAGTTCGCTCACCTTGTCGCGCTGCTCGATATATTCTTTTCTTTTGGTTTCCAGATCTTCCTGCGCTTTTTCAAGCTCCGCCCTGTGCTGATCGGCATGCAGTGCATGCAAGATAAAATTGTGTGCAGCCCCGTTATAATGGTGGTCGATCTTGTGTTTTACGTCCCCGGGCAATTCGTCATAGGTTTTTTTGCCCTCTTTTAGCTGTTTTAGTATTTCTTTTTGCTGTTCTTCAGAGACTTCCTGCGGCAGCCCGGTCAGCGGGTTCGTGAAGTAATATTTACCGTTTTCCTTGTATACCGCGACCTGAACGTCCGCCACATGAGGCCTGTCTTTGCCGTTATCAAGCTTAAAGGTAAGCTGTACCATGTCATCCGTTAAGACATTGTCAGGAAAATCTGCCTGGGCCTGCTGAACCAGATCATCGGCGGCATCCTGTTGCCGTTGCACTTCCTCGAGGATCTTTTCGGCCTGGTCCCTGCCATGCTCACTTGTTGTCAGTTTACGTTCCGCGTCTTTCAATTCTGAAAGAGCTGCTTCGCGCTCATTTTCTGTGTTCTGCAGGTTTTCCTCGGTCTGCATTATAAGATCCAGAAGCTCATTATTGCGGCGTTCCAGATCATCAATAAAAGCCTGGTTGAGCAGGGATCTCAGGAAATCTCTTGATTCTCGCCGTTTTTCTTCCTGTTCGACCTTGTCGAAAATGCTGAGGTGAGCAAAGCTCGTATGACCGCCGTCGGCGAGGTGAAGATTGCGATAGTATTTCGATGGGTCGGTGCTGTTCTCCTCTTCAGGAGCAACTTTATCGGGGCCAGAACCCTTTGGGTGAATCTTGTCGTCCACCATGCTTCACACCTTCTATTATCGTGGCCTGTTTTTATGGCCTTTTTGTTTTTTATTACCGTCGTTTGCCCGTTGTATGTAAAGTAATTCTTAATTCTTTACAAAAAGTTAACGGATCGTCTTTTTGGTCTTGGACACATTGTACCTTTTTGCAGGAAAATCCGCAAAATTCAGCAGGACTGGTCATGGCCGGGCCGTAATGCTAGATAAAACAGGCATTTAAACGTTTTGCCCCAATCCGATACGCCCGCAGAGCAAGGACCGGCCATGAAAAAAATTCTTTTGCCTCTTATCGTTTTAGCCGCGCTGGCGGCGGGTTTTTTAGCCATTCAGGGCAGAAATGAGTCGGCGCTTGAAACCGTGCGCCCTGTGCGCGGCCCGGCGGTGCAGGCGGTATATGCGACCGGGACTGTCGAGCCGACCGTGATGATGCCGATCGCGCCGCGCAGCACGGCGCGGCTCATGAGCCTGCAGGCTGACGAAGGCCATATCGTGAAAAAAGGCGATGTGCTCGGCCAGCTCGAAGACAGCGATATTCAAAACCAGCTTGAGGAAGTTCGCGCCCGCGCCGAGTTCGCGGAGAAAGATTACGCGCGCAAGGCCGAACTTTTAAAGCGCGGCGCGATTTCGAAGGGAACGGCGGACCAGAGCAAGGCCGATCTCGATGCCGCGCGCGCGTCGGTGGAGCGGATCAAGGCGCAGCTTGGCTACATGCAGTTGATCGCGCCGGAGGATGGTCTTGTCATGCGCCGCGACGGCGAGGTGGGCGAGCTTATCCCCGCGAACCAGCCGGTGTTCTGGCTGTCCTGCTGCGCGCCGCTGCGCATTTCGGCGGAGGTGGACGAGGAGGATATCGCGCTGGTGAAAGCAAGCATGCCGGTTCTCATTCGCGCCGATGCTTTCCCGGGCAAGGATTTCAGGGGCAAGGTCGACAGCATCACGCCCAAGGGCGATGCGGTTTCGCGCAGCTACCGCGTGCGTATAGGCATCGAGGGCCAGACGCCGCTGATGACCGGCATGACGGCGGAGACGAATATTCTTATCAGCGAGACGAAAGATGCGCTGCTGGTTCCGACGGCTGCGGTGAAAAGCGATACAGTCTGGGTGGTGCAGGATGGCAAACTCGCGCGGCGTACTGTTGAGACCGGCGCGAAAACGCCGTCCGCCGTTGAAATCCGCAGCGGCATTACAGCGGAAGATGTTGTCGTTCTCGATCCCGGCGCCAGCCCGGAAGAAGGCCAAAACGTCCATATAAAAATGACGGACTGGAAGGCGCCCTGATGCGCCTGACGGTTTTCATCGCGCTCCGGCATCTTCTCGCCCGCAAGCGGCAGAGCGTGGTGTCGCTGCTCGGCATTATCATCGGCGTTGCGTTTTTTCTCGCCATTTCCTCGCTGATGCAGGGTTCGCAGAAGGATTTTATCGCGCGGCTGGTCGATAATTCGCCGCACATCACGATTTCAGACGAATATCGCGGCGTTAAAAAACAGCCGGTCGAGGATGAATATCCGGGCGCGCTGATCGAACTGCGCAATGTGAAGCCATTAACGGAAACGCGCGGCATTCGCGGCTACCGCCGGATCGTTGAAGGATTGAAACGCCAGCCCGGCGTGCGCGCGTCCCCGGTGCTGAGCGGGCAGGCGATTCTCAGTTTCGCAGGGAAAGACGTCAATATCGTGCTCAACGGCATGGTGCCGGAGGATATCCGCGATATCACCACGATCGAGGAGCATATGCTGCAGGGATCGGTGGATGACATTATCGCCGACCGGAACGGCATCGCGGTCGGCAAGGCGCTGATGGATAAAATGTCGCTGGGGATGGGCGATAATATCACGCTGGCGTCATCCACCGGGCAGGTGCGCGTGTTCAAAATCGTCGCGCAGTTCCAGACGGGCCGTTCCGATTACGATGAAACGCAGGCCTTCGTTGATATCAAGCGCGTGCAGGCGCTGACCGACCGCTCGAACCGCGCCAATACAATCATCATAAAACTCGACAGGGCCGAGCGCGCCCGCGATTTCGCCGCGCAGCTTGAAAGCCGCATCGGTTACAAGGCCGTTTCCTGGCAGGAAGCGTCCGAGGACATCACCAGCACGCTCGTCATCCGCAATATCATCATGTATTCAGTGGTGAGCGCGGTTCTGATCGTCGCGGCATTCGGGATTTACAACATCATTTCCACCGTCGTCATGGAAAAGCACCGCGACATCGCCATCCTGAAATCGATGGGTTTCCGCGCGGGCGATATTAAAGAGATTTTCGTGATTCAGGGGGCGTTACTCGGTTTTGCGGGACTCACGGCTGGCCTGCCGCTTGGCTGTCTGTTGATGTTCGCGCTCATGCAGGTGCGTTTCAAGCCGCCCGGGCTGACCGAAGAAATATCGATGCCACTCGACTGGAGTTTGCCGCAATTCGTGATCGCGGGAGCGTTCGCGTTTTTCGCGGCGCTATTTGCCTCTTACCTGCCCGCGCGCAAGGCGGCGGAGGTTCTTCCCGTCGATATCCTGAGGGGAGGGATGTAAATGGCTGACATCCTTCTCAAGACTGAGAATATCACGCGCACACTGCCCGGCGATGTACCGGTGACGCTGGTGCGCGGCGCGGATGTCGAGATCAAGGCGGGCGAATTCGTTGTTGTCACGGGGCCTTCAGGATCAGGGAAATCGTCGCTGCTTTATCTTCTCGGGCTGCTCGATCACCCGACGTCAGGGCAGATCAAGATTGACGGTCTGAGCACGGCGGAGATGACAGACGACGAGCTTGCCGCCGTCAGGCTCGAGAAAATCGGTTTCGTTTTCCAGTTCCATTTCCTGTTGCCGGAATTCACCGCGCTTGAAAACGTGATGATGCCGATGCGCCGCCTTGGGAAAATGACGGAACAGGAAATGAAGGCCCGCGCCGCGCAGTTGCTGACGGATTTGGGATTAAAAGATCACATGCATAAACTCCCGCGCAAAATGTCGGGCGGTCAATGTCAGCGCGTGGCCATCGCCCGGGCGCTTGCCAATGACCCCATGCTATTGCTGGCCGACGAGCCGACCGGCAACCTGGATACGGCGGCAAGCGCCGCGGTGCATGATATATTCCGTGAGTTGGCCCGCACGCAGAAACGCGCGGTGGTCGCCGTCACGCATGATATGGATTTTGCAGGGATGGCCGACCGCCGTATTCACATCGTCGATGGAAAAATCGTGAAAGACTAGACCCTGGGTGTGCGCGAAAGCTTGCGCAGCAGAACATAGAAAATAGGCGTCAACACCAGGCCGAAGAACGTCACGCCGAGCATGCCCGAAAATACCGCGATACCGATGGCGTGGCGCATTTCCGCGCCCGCGCCGTGCGAGGTGATGAGCGGCGTCACGCCCATGATGAAGGCGAAAGAGGTCATGAGAATGGGGCGCAGACGAAGGCGGCTGGCCTCGATGGCAGCCTCGACGGTCGTGCGGCCGCGGTGCTCAAGCTCGCGCGCGAATTCGACGATCAGGATCGCGTTTTTGCACGCAAGGCCCGCCAAGACGAACAAACTGATCTGCGTAAAAATGTTGTTGTCGCCGCCCGTCATGTGTACGCCGAAGATCGCCGACAAAATCGTCATCGGCACGATGAGGATGACGGCGATCGGCAGGGTCAGGCTTTCATATTGCGCGGCCAGAACCAGCAATACGAGCAGAATGCAAAGCGGAAAAATGAAAACGGTCGTATTGCCCGCGAGGATTTTCTGGTAGGTCAGGTCCGTCCACTCATAAGTCATGCCCTGCGGCAGGGTTTCGTCAAGGATTTTTGCCATCGCTGCCTGCGCCTCGCCGCTCGAGAATCCGGGGCCGGCATCGCCGTTGATGTCGGCGGAACGGAAGGCGTTGTAACGCATCGCGGTTTCAGGTCCGAATGTTTCCTTCACTGTTACGACAGAGCCGAGCGGCACCATCTGGCCGTCATTGTTGCGCACCTGAAGTTTCATGATGTCTTCCGGCTTCGAGCGGTATTCCTTGTCGGCCTGCGCGATGACTTGGTAGGTGCGTCCGAACTGGTTGAAGTCGTTGATGTAGAGCGAGCCGAGATAAATCTGCATGGCCTCGAATATTTCGTTGATCGGAATGCCGAGCTGGATGGCCTTGGCGCGGTCAAGGTCGGCATAGAGCTGCGGCACGTTGATGTTGTAGCTTGAAAACACGCCCGCCAGTTCCGGCGTTTGCCAGGCCCGGCCCGTGACGGCTTTCACGACGCCGTCGAGCGCCTGGTAGCCCTGGTCGAGGCGGTCCTGGATTTGCAGCTTAAACCCGCCGATCGTGCCGAGTCCCATGACCGCGGGCGGCGGGAAGATGACGACGAACGCGCCCTGGATGCCCATATATTTTTGCTGGATGCTGTTGGCGATCGATTGCGCGCTGAGTTCGTGCGAGGTTCTTTCTTTAAAAGGTTTTAGCGTCAGGAAGACGATGCCGGCGCTGGAGCTGCTCATGAAACCGTTCACCGAAAGACCGGGGAAGGCGACGGCATTTTCAACGCCGGGTTCCTTCATGGCGATTTCCGACATGTCGCGGATAATCTGTTCCGTGCGCTCAAGCGTCGAGCCGGAGGGAAGCTGGGCGAATGAAATCAGGTATTGCTTGTCCTGCGCGGGCACGAATCCGGGCGGGACGAGCTGGAAGATGTAAACGGTAAGGCCTATGAGACCAAGATAAACGAGGAAGGCGAGGGCCTTGAAATTCAGCGTTGTCCTGACGACTTTGGAGTAAAATTTCGTGGCGTTGCTGAAGAAAATATTGAAACCCTTGAAGAACCAGCCGAGCGTGAAATCCATGCCGCGCATGAGCGCATCTTTTGGCTGGTCATGACCGCGCAGCATTAATGCGCAGAGCGCGGGACTAAGCGTCAGGGAATTGACCGTGGAAATGACGGTGGCGATGGCGATTGTCAGCGCGAACTGCTTGTAAAACTGGCCTGTCAGGCCGCTGATGAAGGCGATGGGTACGAATACGGCGGTCAGCACGAGACCGGTAGCCAGGATCGGGCCGGTCACCTCGCTCATGGCCTGCATGGCGGCGGCGCGCGGGGATAGGCCATTTTCAATGTTCCGCTCGGCGTTTTCGACGACGACGATGGCGTCATCGACGACGATACCAATCGCGAGGATTAATCCGAACAGTGAAAGAACATTGATCGAGAACCCAAACAACATCATAAAGGCGAAGGTGCCGATGATCGAAACCGGGACGGCCAGCAACGGGATAAAGGACGCACGCCAGGTCTGCAGGAATACGATTACGACAAGAACGACGAGAAGGATGGCTTCCAGCAGCGTATGGATAACCGCCTCGATGGAATCCTTAACGAATGTAGTCGGGTCATAGACGATGGCGTAATCGATATCCTCGGGGAAGTTTTTCTTGAGCTCCTCCATTGTCGCGCGGACGTTGCGCGAAATTTCCAGCGCGTTCGCTTCAGGGGCGGAGAAAATACCGGCGCCGACAGCCTGTTTATTGTTCAATAGCGACATCATGCCGTATTGCTCGGCGTCGATTTCGACGCGGGCGACATCGCCAAGGCGTGTGATCGCGCCATTGGCGTCACGCTTGATGATGATTTTTTCGAAATCCTCGGGGGTCTGCAGGCGGCCTTGCGTGTTGATCGGGAACTGCATCTGCGCGCCCTTGTTATAGGGCGGTCCGCCGATGGTTCCGGCGGCGACCTGTATATTCTGGCCACGGATGGCGTTGACGACTTCGGTCGCGTTCATGCCACGCTCGGCGATCTTGTCGGGGTTCAGCCAGACGCGCATCGCGTAGTTGCCGGAGCCGAAAATCTCGACATTGCCGACGCCCTGAACCTTCGCCAGCTGGTCGCGGATGTTCAGCGCGGCGTAATTGCGCAGGTAAAGCATATCGTAACGGTTATTCGGCGAAAGGATGTGCACGACCAGCGTCAGGTCGGGCGAGCTTTTGATCACCGTCACGCCGAGCTGGCGGACGATGTCGGGCAGGCGCGGCAGGGCCTGCTGGACCCGGTTCTGCACCATCTGCTGGGCGAGGTCGGGATTGGTGCCGATTTTAAATGTGACCGTCAGGCTGAGCTGGCCTTCGGCGGAAACCAGCGAGGACATATAGAGCATGTTCTCGACGCCATTGATCTGCTCCTCCAGCGGACCCGCGACGGTTTCAGCGACGACGGCGGGGTTGGCGCCGGGGAAAAACGCGACGACATTGACCGTGGGCGGCGTGACGCCCGGATATTCGGCAACGGGCAGCTGGAACATCGCGATGGTGCCGGCGATAAAGACAAGGATCGAGAGCACGGCCGCGAAAATCGGCCTGTCGATGAAGAAGCTCGAGAATGTAACCGGGCCCGGGTTCTCCATCTGCTCTTTGGATGGGATATGCGTCACGGCTCGGTCTTTTCCGGGGTTTCTTCCGCGGGCGCGGCTTCGATCGCTTCAGGAGCAGCAGCAGGCGCGGGCGGCGCTTCCGCCGCTGCGGGGCCGTCGGTTTGCGGCGCGACCACCATGTCGGGGTGAATTTTCATGACGCCGTCGGTGATGACCATTTCACCCGCGGCGAGGCCGCTGGTGATGATGCGACTGCCGTTGACGGACTCGCCCGGAGCGACTTCGCGGTAGGCCACCTTGTTCTCAGGCCCGACGATGTAAACATATTTGCGGTCCTGGTCGGTGCCGATGGCGCGTTCGGGAACGACAATCGCGGTCTTTGTCTGCGGACTGCCGATGCGCACGGTCACGAACATGCCGGGCAGCAACGCGCCGTCTTCGTTCTTGAAATGCGCGCGGGCGCGGATGGTGCCCGATCTCGCGTCGATCTTGTTGTCGAAGGACTGGATATTGCCCTCATAGACGATATCCGGCGCGCTTTGCAGCGCAAGCCTTACGGGGATTTTCTGCTCTTCCTCGCGGTTTGAAGACGCGCCGCGCAGGTAGCGCAGGTATGTCTGCTCGTCGACTTCAAAGCCTGCGTAAATGCCATCGCTGGACACAATTGTCGTCAGAACCGGCGCGTTCGGCCCGGCCTCGACCAGGTTTCCTTCGGTGATTTCGGCGCGGCTGACGCGGCCCGAGATCGGCGCCTTGACGTAGGCGTAATCCAGATTCAGTTGCGCGCGTTTCAGCCTTGCCTCTGCGGATGCAATCGCGCTCTTGGTCACGAGTTCGGTGTTCAGCCGTTCATCGTATGTGCGTTTCGGAATCGCGCCGGTGCCGATCAGCTCTTCCGCGCGCTTCAGTTCCTTGACGGCGAGGTCATATTGATTTTTTGCGGCCTGCAAATCCGCTTTCGCCTGCGACACTTCCGCTTCATAGGGACGCGGATCGATGACAAAGAGCACATCGCCCTTGTTCACGCTCTGGCCGTCCTCGAATTTGATCGCGTTGATCGTGCCGCTGACCTGCGCGCGGAGCTCGACGCTGTCCACCGCTTCCAGCCTGCCGGGGAATTCCTTCCAGATCTGGACGGGGGCTTCTTCCAGCACGATGGCCGGGACGGGCATGGGAGGCATTTCAGCGGGTGCGCCGGCAGCATGGGCGCCCGCGCCATCGGGGGCTTTGCCGCCCTTCGTCAGCAGGCGCCCGGCGCCAAAGCCGATTGCCGCTAACACTATCAAAACTAACAATAATTTCAGAATTTTCATCTGATCCCTCGAGCCCCCGGCTCCTGAATATATGGCGCAGACACGCAAAGTACAGGGTTGCCATGATTTCTCAACATAAAAAGTTAGGATGCCTCTCCTAATCTTCCATAATAATCGCGATAGGGTTTTAATTTCGCCGGGCAGGGTGCTAGTTATTAAAAGCTGATAAAACAGGCCAAAGCCCTTCCATGGACAACCAGTTCCTATTGCTGAAACACAGGCGGTTCCTGCCGATGTTCGTCACCCAGTTCCTGGGGGCGTTCAACGACAATCTTTATAAAACCGCGCTGAGTGTCCTGGTGGCCTATGCCGTGTGGGCTATCGGTGGCTGGCGGCCCGAGATCGTCGTCAGCCTGGCGGCGGCCTTGTTCATTCTTCCGTTTATTTTATTCGCGCCGCTGGCCGGGCAGGTCGCTGACAAATTTTTCAAAAACCGCGTGATGCAGACGATCAAGATAATTGAAATCCTGATCGTTCTGGCCGCGGCCGCCGGCATCTGGTTCCAGTCGGTGCCGTTGCTGCTTGCGGTGCTGTTCGCGTTCGGCACGCATTCCGCTTTTTTCAGCCCGTGCAAATTCGCGATCCTGCCGCAGCATCTGCCGGATTCCGAACTGATCGCGGGCAACGCGCTGGTGAATACGGGGACGTATCTTGCCATTCTTCTTGGCAATATTCTCGGCGGATTGCTGGCGTTTGAAGGCGCCGGGATCACCGCGGTGTGCGTGCTTTTGTTGATCGGGGCCGTTGTGGGACTGGTTTCCAGTTTTTACATTCCGTCCGCGCCCCCGCCGTCGCCGGATCTGAAATTTACCTTCAACACGCTACAGGAAGCGCGGCGTATTTTCGTTTTTGCGCGTAAGCTGCCCAATCATGTTTTCACCGCCATGATCGGCGCGTCGTGGTTTTTCTTCGTCGGCGCGATGATACTCTCGCAGCTTCCCAATTACACGAAACAGGTTCTAGGCGTTGATAATGTGGTGCTGACTTTTTTCATGGTGGTTTTTTCAGTCGGTATCGGTCTCGGAGGCCTGATCAATAACAAGTTGCTGAATTCCAAAATCGAAGCCACCTATGTGCCCTTTGCCGCGCTGGTCATCGCGTTTTTTGCTTGCGACCTTTATTTCGCAAGCGGCCTTTACCATGCCGCCAGCCCGCTCATGGGCGATTATCTTATAACGTTGCCCTCATTCCTTTCGCACACGGCGGGGTGGCGGATTGTCATCGACCTGCTGATGATTTCACTGGCGGGCGGGCTTTACGTGGTTCCGCTCAAGGCTATCGTCCAGCACCGCGCCGCGCCAGACTCACGCGCGCGCGTGATTGCCGCCGGGTCCTTACTGGATGCCTCCTTTATTCTTGGTTCATCCATTATTGCCATCTTTATGCTGTCGGCCGGATTTGATATAGAACATCTGTTCCTGCTGCTGGCGGCCGGAAGCGCGGGCATGGCGTATTATCTTAGCCCTCTCGCCCCGGCGAGCGCATTCAGGAAAATTTTCAGGAGGCAGAATTGAGCAAACCGTTACTCGTTTTCGCGATGAAAGAGGAAAGCCAGGATGTTTTTTCGGGCTACGATGTTCTGCATTCCGGCATCGGCAAGGTTAACGCCGCTTATGCGCTGACGTCGCGGCTGAAAAAAGAAAAACCTGCTCTTGTCATCAATATGGGCACGGCGGGAAGCCGCAAGCATGCGGGTGGATCGATCATTAGCTGCACATCGTTTATTCAGCGCGATATGGACGTCACCGCGCTGGGTTTTGAGAAATGGAAGACGCCGTTTTCCGATGACCCGATCGTCATCAGTCACGGCGTTCATGCGAAAGGATTTCCCGAGGGCGTGTGCGGCAGCGGCGATAATTTTGATGCGACGGCTGGCGCGGAAAATTTCGACGTCGTGGATATGGAAGCCTATGCGCTGGCGCTCATCTGCCAGCGTGAAAAAATGCCGTTTATGTGCCTGAAATATGTTTCCGACGGCGCGAATGACGACGCGCACAAGGATTGGCATGAAGCCCTGCATGATACGGCGGAAAGGCTGAAAGAAGCGCTCGCGAAGGCCGGTTACTGATGCAGAAAACGCTTAAATTTATCGTTCCTGCAATTGTCGCGGTTGTTATTCTCGGCATCGGCGGCGGCGTTTATTACAAGCAATATGCCGCCGAGCAGAAAGAACGCGCGGCGCGTGATGCGCTGAACCAGAGTTTCGAGGATTTTCTCAATAAATTTCTCCAAAATGTGCATGCAGGCATGATCGATTATAAACAGGAGCGCAAGGTTCTGGTTGAAGCGACAGGTCCGCGCAATTTGAGCGATCCGGTTTACGTTGAGGAAAACTATCAACTCGTGCAAATGCTTATTCCCTCGCTGCGCAAGCGCATGGCGAATGTGATCAAGATTTTCGAGGATGCCGAAACTGAAATCGCCGGTCTTGTGGAAGGTCAGCCGGAAAATGTGCAGACGGGAATTTTAAAAAAATGGGCGGATATGAAGCAGGCGCAAGGTCAGGTTTATATCGGTTATTTCGCCGCCGAGAACGATATTCTTACGGCCTATGAAGATTTGATGCGGTTTTATTACAACAAGCGCGAGACGTTCAAGGTCGTTCCTGAAACCCATATTTTTACTTTCAAGAATCCCGAAGATGAGGCCGAAGCGGAGCGCCTGCAGCAGCACATTAAGGATCTTTACGCCCAGCAGGATGAGTTGCTGAAGCAGGACAGCGATAAACAGCCCTGATTATTTTCCGCAGACTTCGTTGTGCGATCCGTCGCAATAAGGCGGCGTTTTGGTGTGTTTGCACATGCAGAGCGACGCCGAACCGCTTTCCGTCGGGGTGAATTTGTGGGAGCGGAATTCGGAGCCTTTGTGCGCGCCGTCGCAGAAGGGTTGTTTCTGGGATTTGCCGCAAGTGCAGAAGGAATAGAGTTTGTCCTTCTCAAGCTCGACTGTAACAGGCGAATTGCCTGCGATTTCGGGTTTCAGTGTCATGGAAGCGTTTTAGGGGATTTGAACGGGTTTTACCAGTCCATTGGCGCGAGATTCTCACAGCCATTTCCAAGACATAGATATTCGACAGTTCCATTAGAGTTCAGTTCTGTGCCGAGAATGAGCGGTTTTGCGCTGGCGACAGAAACCGCGATGCAACCGACGAAAAAGGCGACCAGAAATGCGCCGAACAGAATGGCCTGAATTTCCTCGCGATTGCGATGTTCGTAATATCTGATCATGGAATTGAGTTTATTCGGGAAGGTTTAAAGCTTCGTGAAGTGTTGCAGAAACTCGCCTGAAAGCCAATATTTTCAGCGTTTTTGCATACAATGATGTGGGGGTAAAAGGGGAGATGGTGGCGGTGCAGGGATTTGAACCCCGGACACAAGGATTATGATTCCTCTGCTCTACCACTGAGCTACACCGCCATGGTGCGAGGGGTTTTATGGCCTTTCCGGAAGGATTTTGCAAGCCTGCTTCGCTAAAGCTACGCAGGCTGCTTGCCGGTTCCGCTAATCCAGCCCCCGCCGAGGACGCGGCTGCCGTCGTAAAAAACGCAGGCCTGGCCGGGGGAGATGCCGTACTGAGGGCTCTCGAGCCGGATTTCGGCCTCGGCGCCGTTCCTTAATATAGTGGCGGGAACGGGCTTCATCGAGGAGCGGAATTTTATTGTAGCCGCTTCCCCTTCACCCCGGCCCTCTCCCCGCCGGGGAGAGGGAGAAGAAAGCCAATTGCATTCTTTCACATACAAAAGGTCCTTCGCGAGGGCTTCTTTCGGGCCGACGACGACCTGGTTTTTCGCCGGGTCGATGCGCAGGACATAGAACGGGTTGTTGTCGTCGCTGTGGCCGCCGCCGATGCCGAGACCTTTGCGCTGGCCGATGGTGAAATGGATGATGCCGTCATGCGTGCCAAGCACGCGGCCGTCGACATGGACGATCTCGCCGGGCTTTCCGGCTTCCGGGCGGATTTTCTTGACCACTTTTGTATAGTCGCCGCCGGGGACGAAGCAGATATCCTGCGAGTCCGGCTTGTCGGCAGTGAGCAGGCCAAGCCGCTCGGCGTGTTTGCGCGTGATGTCTTTCGTCCAGCCGCCCAGCGGAAACCTCAGGAAATCCAGCTGTTCCTGCGTGGTGGCGAAGAGGAAATAGCTCTGGTCTTTCGTGTCGTCGATGGCGCGGTGGAGCTCGGCGCGGCGGTCGCCATTCACGCGCTGCACATAGTGGCCCGTCACCATGCAGTCGGCGCCGAGATCGTTCGCGACGCGGAGCAAATCGCGGAACTTGACGGATTGGTTGCAGCGCACGCAGGGGATGGGTGTTTCGCCGCGGATGTAGGAGTCGGCGAAGTCATCGATCACGCTCTCGCGGAAATTGCTTTCGTAATTCAAAACGTAGTGCGGAAAGCCACGCGCATCGGCGACGCGGCGGGCGTCGTGGATGTCCTGGCCGGCGCAGCAGGTTTTCGATTTCGCGGTGGCGGCCCCGTGGTCGTAGAGCTGGAGCGTGACGCCGACGACGTCGTAGCCCTGTTCGTGCAGCAGCGCGGCGGCGACGGATGAATCGACCCCGCCCGACATGGCGACGACCACGCGGGTATCCTTGGGTTCCTTTGCTATGCCGAGGCTGTTCTTTGTCATGCCGGGGAATATAGGGTTTTACGGCTGCGAAAAGCAAATTGGCGGGGCGGCGAAAAATAAGCCTTTGAATTCGCGGAGGGATCCGGTTTCACTACGGCGCTTTTGCGAGGGGGGGGCGGTTTAATAGTCCGGTCGTCATTTTTTTGTTTTTTTGAATAGTTTGATTGGAATTGTTTGTCATAATGCAAAATAAATGAAACACGGAGCGCACGGAGTTCACGGAGAAGAGAGGGGCGGTGTGTTCGGTGGGGGTAAAGCATGGACAAAGGGTAGCAAAAAGCGGCGGGAAAGTACAGGAATTAATTCCTATTATTATACTTTTGTGCCCGACTTTATTTAAGAAATATCTTCGCGTTTCTTGAGCAACCATCGTCCCGTCAGGATGTATCTCATCCAAAAACCAGCGAGCCAAACCGGCACTGCGTAGAAAAGACCTACAATGACATTGAGAGCTCGGTCCTCTTTGCCGTCGTTTCCGAGAGGCGCTTCGTCGTACCCAAAAGGAAATGCTATCAGGACTCCAAGACACCCCATCCAGTAACAAACCTCTCCAAATCGCTCGACCATTTTAATTACGTTGTTTTCCATCGTCTCAATTAACTCCTAATTTATTTCGGCTACCGTGGTGCAGCCAGCTTCAGCGTGATTTAGAGGGTCTCCGCGTATTACCAGCAATGGTTTTTTATCAGATGAAAGAACTTCTACAAGATCATATTTCCACTCTGGCGGGAAACACTGCACGGGTGTGGTAGGCCTATTTAAGATTTTTGTTGTTTTCTTTCCATCTTCGGCATTGAAAATAAATTGATGGATGTTGTCCACTTTGCCATATAGCGCGTTTAACGCTCCATTATTCGACACGTAAAAAACCATATTGTGATGATAAGGAATTTTTTGTTCCCAAATATCCGTTCCGTTCTGCATTTTTTTAATGGTCACTTCATCAGGATTTTCTTTTTTTATTCCGCTGCGATCCCAACCGTATATCAAATATAGGCTGTCTTTATAGGGAAGAACATTGATTGCAACCAAGTTGCTGCCTGAAGGCCGTGTATCACTGGTGAGTTGCTTTTTTGTTATTAATTTTAAGTCTGAGGAATACTCCCAGTAGGTTGGAACAATACCGCTAGAATTTTCGTTGTGATCAAAACCAATGACGACATAGTTATTTTGGTCGGTAATAGCCATGCTTGCTGCGCCGCCGGATCCGAAGGGTACACTATTCAGCTTATTCAAGGAGGTGCTGAAGATTGTAAGCGTATATCCATCTTTGCTTGATAATAAAACTGGTTGATCATGGGCATTAATTTCGAGGCCATGCGATGTTTTGCCCAATTCAATAAATTTTTCTACTGGATCGGAAAGTTTTTTAGGATTCCATTTTAAAATAATTCCCTGACGTGTGTCCTTTCCAAGTATATCAAAGCCTTTATAATTCAGGCCTGCGATTATCAGAGTGTCATCAGGAAGCTTGCGTATATATTGAGCGTAACCGTCGATTTTATGTGGGCCTGAGAAACGTGCTACGGATAATTTTTCATTAAAAGCCATAAATCTTTCAGGGCCAAATACCCATAGTATGTCATTTAATATTATTGACGGTCCAGCTTTTGTTCCCACATCAGTGTAAACATAATTAAGATTGGCATTATCCGCAGCAAGCCCACGAGTGCTTATGAAAGCTAAAAGAATGAAAGTTAATGAGAAGATTTTCATTCAGAGAAGATAACATTATTTTTTGTTATTTGTCTTTGTCGGTAAATAATTTTGAAACTTCTTATTTCCTATATTTTTTATGAACACAAAGAAGAACCCCAAACGGTTTTTAAACCCGGAAGGAGGCCATCGATTGCGCGCGCAGCGGAGATTATTCCCAGGCGTTCCCGGGAAGTCTGTCCCTGGGCGTTTTGGAATTGTCTTTTTTCTTCACGCGCGTTTGCTTGACGTATTCGGGCGCATGCTGGCGTGCGCGGTCGCCCTTGTGCATGTCGCCCGCCGGCCCCACATCGGGGCGCGGCGGTTTTTTCCCTGTAAATTTATCCATTACGCGCTGTCGCCCTGTTCATGGGCTCGGCCGACGGCGCGCTCGTTATAGCCGGCGCCGCCGGACTGGCCGCCCGCTTTTTTGAAGCGGCGTCCCTTGACGCTGTTCATGCCTTTGTTCTGGCCGTTGCGGAAATTTGTGCTGCGCATGATTTTCTCCTTTTCGTTTCGCTTGAGAAAGCCAACGGGCACGGGGAGGCGGGGGTTCCAGAAAAATGCAAGAAACCGCGCGTTACCTGCGGGGCTTCTTTTTGGCGCTGAGATCGACCATCGCGGTGAAACCGCCATAGGCCATCTTGTTCATCGAAAACGGCATGTCCTTCGGGTCGGGACACATTTCATGTATTTTCGGGTCGGCCATGACTTTTTTGTTTACGGCATCGCGATGCTTGCGGGATTTGTAAACAATGTAGGAAAACACAACTGTTTCGCCGGGTTTGGTTTTCGCAAGTTTAGTAAAAGGCAGGCACATTTTAATATTCAGGTCATCGCCTGCGCATTCCACATATTCCAGCGCGCCGTATTTCAGCCAGATTTTCCCGGCAGCGGCGGCCATTTTTTTATAGGCCCTCAGTTTCGATTTTTTGATCGCAATGACGAAGCCGTCAACATAACGGGGCATGGGGAATCTCCTTTTAAAAAAATAATGTCTTTTATAATCTAGGTTGCAAAACGGAATTTGTTACCCCGTCCCCGCCTGCGCGGGCATGGCAAGAAATCACCAACCTGTTTTGGTGCCGGGAAGAGCGACGACGAGGCCGTCGAGCGCGTTCGTCAGTTTGATCTGGCAGCCGAGGCGCGAGGTTTCGCGGATGTCCGACGCGGTGTCGAGCATGTCGATTTCCTCCTCGGATTGCTCGTTGTCCTCGGCGGCGACGCGCTGGGCCCAATCGGGATGAATATAGACGTGGCAGGTCGCGCAGGCCATGCAGCCGCCGCACGCGCCTTCGATGCCGTCGATGCGGTTTTCGGTCGCGGCCTGCATGATGGAAAGGTTTTCGTCGGCATCGATGGTTCGGGACGCGCCGTCGGGCTGGAGGAAAGTGATTTTAGGCATTTACGGTTTTCCTGTTCATGCGCGCGGCGATTTTTTCAAAGGCCGCGAGAAATTGATCTATGTCGTTTTCAGTTGAGGCCCAGCCGGTGGAGACGCGGATGGTGCCGGCGCTTTCGGCGTTCATGGCTTTCAGAACGTGGCTTGGTTTGACGCTGCCGGAGGCGCAGGCGGAGCCGTTGGAGAGGCAGAGCCCCTCAAGATCGAACGCCATGAGCAGGGTTTCGGACGATGCGCCGGGTAGAGAGAAGAGCGTGGTGTTTGGTACGCGGGCTGCTTTCTTAGAATGAATGACTATACTCTTATTTATTTTACATAATGTATTTTCCAATCTATCGCGCAATTTAGTTGTGTGGGTAGCGGTGGGCGGCAGATCGCGCGTGGCGGTTGCCGCGGCGGCGCCGAAGCCGGCGATGGCGGCGGTGTTCTGGGTGCCGGGGCGCGCTTTTTTCTCCTGACCGCCGCCGTCCAGCAATGTCGGCGTGATGCCGCAGATGCCGAGGCACAATGCGCCCGCGCCCTGCGGCCCGCCGATCTTGTGCGCGGAGAGCGTGAGGAAGTCGATATGGCCGGGCGACATGTCGATGGAAATTTTCCCGGCGGCCTGCACGGCGTCGCAGTGAAAGAGCGCCCCGTGTTTTTTAGCGAGAGCGGAAATTTTATCGACGGGCTGGATCACGCCGGTTTCGTTGTTCACCATCATGACCGAGACAAGCGCGGTTTTATTTTTTTTGAGCAGAGTTTCCAGCGCGTCCAGATCGACGATGCCGTGTTTGTCGACCGGAATTTTTTCGGACGCAGGCGCGGCCTCGAGGACGGACGGATGCTCGATCGCGGAGACGAGAATGCGCTCCTTCGCAAAATATTTAAGGACCGTGTTGTTGCCTTCGGTCGCGCCGGAATTGAAAATCACCTGCGCGGGCGGGCAGTTCACGAGCGCGGCGACCTGTTGCCTCGCATCCTCGATCATCTTGTGCGCGGCGCGGCCGTAAGAATGGACGGACGACGCGTTATGCGGCGCGGCCAGCGCGGCGTTCACGGCGGCCAGCGCCTCCGGCCGCAGGGGGGCGGTCGCGTTATAATCGAGGTATATGGCGGGTTTTCTGCCTGTCATGCGCTGTTTGTAGCGGGTTATGACGGGTTTTTCAAATGGGGCGCAGGCGCGGACGAGGTCAAGGCGTGTGGTGCAGCACGTAGGGGGAGTTGACGGGCTGGCTGTATTGTCCAAGCGGAATGCCCAGATCTTCAAGCTTGTTGAGAACTTTCTGATGTCTGCCGTTCCAGGCCGCGGCGGCGGGCGTGAGGCCATTGGGCGCGGGCCTGGTTAAATCAACGCCTCTTTCCTTGAACCGGCACATCAGAAAATCATAGCCATTCGCGGCGGCGAGTGTGGCCAGCGTATGCCCGGATTCCTTTATTATATCGTCGATTTCGAAATGCGGATTGAGCGCGATGGAGCAATAAAATTTTTTAACCTGCAGCGCCAATTTTATTTTTTCTTCGAAATAGGAAGGTTTCGAATAGCCGAGAAAATTATCCTCGCTGAGAATTTCGACGATCCCGGCCTTGAGGGTTTCTGTCTCAGTTTTTGAAAGATTCAGGTTGGCCAGCGCGTTCATGCGATTCACGGGCCGTCTATTGTGCATTCCAGCACCTGACCTGTGCGGGCCGCAGGCATGTCGAAAAAGATGAAGCCGACATGGTTATTATATGCGGCTTCCTGAGCCTTGTTTTTTATAGTCAGGGTGCCTGAGCCGGGAATGAGATCGTCGATGCCGAGTTCCTCGCGGCGCTTCGAGACGTAGGGGCTGTAAAATTCCTGGGCGTTATAACGCAGTTCATTCAGCCTTTTGTTCTTTTCAAGGCTGCTGATGCCGCCCCAAGATGAAAAATCCGAAAATGCGGAAATAATTTTTTTCTTAAGTTCCCTGATGTGTTTTTCTCCTGCGGATTTTCCTTCCATGAGTTCTATGAGGGCGATCCGCGTGCCGTGCTCCGGTTGCGCCCATTCCATGGGCCTGTCGCCATTACAATCAGGGCTTGTCAAATTGACGCCGGCTTCGTGGAGGGCCCTGAGCATGGGAATGCGGCCGATCATGGCTGCGGTGGAAGCCAGTGTATGGCCGTCCACCTGTGTTTCTTCGAGGTCGACGTTAAATTTTTTGAGGACAGGAACAATTTCTTCATGACCATATAATATGGTGAGCTTCGGAATGCTGAGTTCACCGTAAAACATGCCATCGTTACCGGCCTTCCGGATTTGTTCCGCTATCTCAGGCTGGTAGATAAACTCAACATCCGCAAGCAGACCTTCCGCTCTCAGGGGCGAGAGGGTCGAGGCGTCATGTTTTATGTCCCGGTATATTCTTTGAACACAGCAATAGACACGCTCGGGCAAGCCGTTCTGTTTGAAAAAACTCATAGCGATTTTACTTCCCTGTTTTTTAATTTTTTTATTTCACGGCTTGTCCAGCGACATGTTGTAAGCGGATTCCGGCAATTCAATTTTCATGAGACCGCGAATGGCGAAGCTGACATGGGAATGACCGTTCGCGCGGGCATAGGTGTAGAGAGCTTCCATTTTCTCGCCAAGCAGCGGGTCGCCTACGGACGTTGCCTGAAATGTCTCAAGAATGTCCCGGGTTCTTTGCAGCTTCTCCATACGCTGTGATGCGGTGCTGCTTTCGTGGAATTCATCGCACAGCATGGTTTTGATTTGGTCCGGCACATCGCGAAGGATTTCGGGCAGTTCGGTCGGTGTTTTCGAGCTCGGCATGAGTTAAGTCCTCTGTTCAGAATTTTTTTGTTGCGGGGGAGAGTATCAGAGTCGATTATTTTATGTCAATGTCGATATAAATAATCCATGCCACAGGCGGGTCTTGATTATCCACAAATTTATCAACAGGTTACGATAAATTTATAGACATTTCCGGGTGAGTGCCATATAGAGAGGGCAAAATCAGTGCCCGGGAAGGGTTTTATGCTTCCCGCCTTTTTAAAGACGCCCCGGTGTGAAGGGGCAAAACCAAGGGGACACTATGCCAGAAGTTATTTTCAATGGCCCGGCAGGCCGCATTGAAGGCCGCTACTCTCACTCCAAAATCAAACACGCGCCGCTGGCGCTTATTCTTCATCCTTCGCCCGAACATGGCGGCACGATGAACAACAAGATCACCTACATGATGTTCCAGGCTTTCGTCGCGCGCGGCTTCTCGACGCTGCGTTTCAATTTTCGCGGCGTGGGACGATCACAGGGGATTTTCGATCGCGGTGAAGGCGAACTGAGCGACGCCGCCTCGGCGCTCGACTGGATGCAGGAAATAAATCCGAACGCGCCTTATGCGTGGATCTCGGGATTTTCGTTCGGCGCCTGGATCGGCATGCAGTTGCTGATGCGCCGCCCGGAAATCCGCGGGTTCATCTCCGTCGCGCCGCCGGCCAATACGCAGGATTTTACGTTTCTTGCGCCGTGCCCGACGAGCGGATTGATTATCCAGGGCGAGAAAGACGATGTCGTGACCGAGCCGGAAGTATCGGGTTTCGTCGACAAGCTGCACCAGCAGAAGGGCATCAAGATCGATTACCGCGTCATTCCCGGCGCGAACCATTTCTTCCACGGCCATACGGACACGCTGATTTCGCATGTCCACGATCACCTCGACAAGGCTGATGGCGGATTGAAAGTCCAGACGCACGCGCTCGCGGCGGCGGAGTAAGTTTCAAAGATTTTAAAAAAAGGCCCCAAGCGGGGCCTTTTTTTATTGCCGGCCCATTCTCCGGATGGGAATGGAGCGCGCATTTTTTCCGGCATCCTGCCTTTTCGGAACGATCACTTCCAGCGAGCCGTTTTCACAAATGGCTTCCGCTTTTTCCGGGTCGGCGTTATCAGGAATCATGACAGTGCGGTAGGCATCATGCGATCTGAAGAACTGGTGCGGGCCGTCATCCTGCCGCTGGTCTTCATGCCATCTCAATGTCAGGACGTTGTCGTTAATGGCGACCTCGATGTTATCGGGATTGTCCTGCGGCAGGCGGGTCATCAGGTGAAAGGCATCGCTGTCTTCCCAGACGCGGACTTTCGGCATCATTTTATCCGCTGCCATGGGTGCCTGCCACTGATCGGTCATGGAGGAGAACATATTTTCCATCATCCGGTTCATTTGCCTGTGCATGTCGAGAAAAGGCGACATGAAATTATCCATATTGCCGGCAATTTCACCGGGCGCGCGCATAAGGTTGCGATTTATGCCCTGATCATTTTCCTGCCGGTTTCTGTCCGGACGATCTTTTTCCGAGCGATCCCTTTGAGATCGTTCCCTCTGGAATTCGTCTCTCTGAGGGTTTCTTTGATTTCTTTCCGATGGTGCTGTTCTGGCCATGGCAAAGCTCCTTGGTTTGTGCAAGTTGATGGGTTTTCGGGGTATAATCTCAACGCCAGCGCGCAGGAGAGGTTCCTGCGTTTTAAAGAAAAACAGGGCCGGGGAGATCAGGCTGCTTTTGGAAGCCCTTCCGCGGCTTCGCGGACTTCGTCGGTATGGCCGTTCACTTTGACATTGCGCCAGATGCGGGCGATCTTGCCTTTTTCATCGATGAGGAAGGTCGAGCGCTCGATGCCCATGTATTTCTTGCCCATCCTCGATTTTTCCTTCCAGACGCCGTAGGCCTCGCAGACCTTGCCGTCCTCGTCGGAGCCGAGCGGGAAATTCAGGTCGTATTTTTCCCTGAACTTGTCGTGGCTTTTGACGCTGTCGCGCGAGATGCCGACGATGCCGATATTGAGGGCGTTGAATTCCTTGATCTGGTCGCGGAATCCGCAGGATTCAGTCGTACAACCAGGTGTGTCATCCTTGGGGTAGAAATATATGACCAGTTTGCGGCCTTTGAAATCGGACAGCGAGACGATGCGGCCACCGTCGGCAGGGATGGAAAAGTCGGGAGCCGGACTGCCTTCCTTGAGTTCTGACATAATTCTTCTCCTTGGCATGTTTGGTGAATTTTTTAACACGAAGGACACGAAGTTTCCACGAAGATCGCAAAGTTTTTTACTGAATTCTTCGTGTCCTTGGTGCTTTCTTCGTGGTCTTCGTGTTAAAAACGCTTATATTTGAGAAAAATTCCGCCGGAGCCGTTTTTTTTGGAGAAAAAAGTCCGATTTTTCAACTGGAAGAAGAGCAAGGCGCTGCTGGAGATCCTGGCGGCGCTGTGCTTCCTGTTTTTCTTCCTGATCGGCCTGTTTTTCTGGCGGGTTTCGACCAGCCCGCTCGATATGGCGTTCGCCAAGCCGTATATCGAGGATGCGCTGACCAACCGGTCGCGCGGCATTTACACGAAACTGGACAGCCTGGTTCTGCACTGGCCCGATCTCGCGGGGCCGCTGCTGCTGGATGTGCGCGGCGCGAAAATCCAGGGCGCGGACGGCCACACGATCGTCGAGGTGGACGAGGCGGCGATCACGCTGTCGAAGGCGGGATTTTTTATCGGGCGCATCATGCCGGTCGGACTGACGCTCAAGCACCCGCAGGTGACGCTGATACGCGGCAAGGACGGCAAGATCGATGTGGGCTTCGGGCCAGGCGTGAAGGAAGAGGACGTCAAGGACCAGACGGCGCTGACCGAGCGCATTCTCGAGCATGTCGCGCGGCCGGGGAATGAATCCGGCTCGCCGCAGGCGGCGCTGAAGACGTTTGAAATTCAAGACGCGCAGGTGAATGTCGAGGACAGGCAATCGGGCACGACGTCGTTCCTGCCGGAAGTGAATATCGTCTTCCAGAGCACGAGCGAGGGGCTGGATTCAGACTTGCTGATCAGTTTCGACGATACGCCGGAATGGCCGTCACGCTTGCGGGCGAGTTTCCTGATCCCGTGGGAGACGAAGGATGTGATTATCGATGCGTATCTCGAGAATTTCGACATTACGTTCCTGGCCGATAAAATCCCGGCGCTGGCGGTTCTCGACGGGCAGGATATCGAGGTGGACGGCAAGCTTTATGCCGTGCTGGATTCAAATTTCAGGCCGCAGCACGGGCAACTGCTGGCGAGTTCGGCGAGCGGCGGGTTCGTCCTGCCGGAATTTTCCGCCGAGCGCGTGCCTTACGAGGATTTCACTTTTGCGCTCGATTATAACGTCGACAAGCAGCGGCTTGATCTGATGGGGACGCAGGTGACGGTGAAAGGCGTAACGATCAACGCGGAAGGCGCGTTCCGCGCGAATGAAAAGGAAATCGCCGGGCCGCTGAAATTCTCGATCAAGGACCTTGAGCAATCGCAGATCAAGCCGCTCTGGCCGAAGGCGCTGGAGGGTGATAATGCCGAGGAATGGATCGTCGAGAAAATGTCGGAAGGGACGTTCCATGACGTGGTGGCGGTGGTTGAATTATTCGCGCTGCGAGGCGAAGAGGGATGGGATTTCGGGGTCGAGGATGCACGGGCCTCGTTCAAGTTCGAAAACATGGCGGTGGATTACCGCCCGCCGATGATGCCGGTGAAAAAGGCCAAGGGCGCGGGTTCGTTCAAGCTGGCCGAGGAGAAGCTGAGCGTCGATATCGAGGACGGGATGATCGGCGATATGAAAGTGCATGAGGCCGAGCTGGAATTCGTCAATATCATCGAGGCGGGCAAGGGCAAGGCGGATATCCGCGTGAAGCTGGAGGGGCCGTTGAAGACGGGGCTTGAATATCTGGAGCGCGAGCCGATCACGCTGGAGCATGATTTCGACCTGGCGCAGGTGAAGGGCAACGCGAAGGCGACGATCAATATCAATTTCCCGACCAAGGATATTCACGTCAAGGATGTGAAGGTGAACGCGGAAGGCGTGATGAGCGATGTGACGCTGCCGGGCGTGATGAAAAACCTGACGCTGACCGGCGGGCCGCTGAATTTTACCGTGAAGGACAACCAGTTCGTCCTGAAGGGCGATGCGAAAATACAGGGGCGCGACGCCAAGATCGACTACCGCGAATTCCTCGACAGCGCAGGGCAGGACTATAAAAGCAAAGTTGCGGCGGGGCTGATGGTCGATAACAATATGCGCTCGCTGATGGGGATCGATCTCAGTGAATTCCTGGACGGCGATGTGTATGTGGATGCGAATTACACCGAATATCCGGGCGGCAAGGCGGAGGCGGATTTGAATGTCGACCTCAAGCCGGGATTGCTGTTTTTCAAGCCGCTGGGATACGAGAAAAAGCCGGGCGAGGCGGGGAATGCCACGCTGAAGGCGACGCTGCAGAACGGCGAGCTGAAAACCATTACGGGCCTGAAGGCGACGGGGCCGAATTTGCAGATCAACAACGCGAATTTTTCTTTCGGCGCCAAGAACGCGCTGGCGGGCGGGTCGATCGACAGTTTTGCCGCGGGCGAGACGGCTGCCAAGCTCAAATTCGATGTCGTGAACGGGAAATATAACATCGCGATCGATGGATCATTTTTTGATTTGCGGCCCTCGCTGGATAATGACGCGGCGCAGGCAGAAGTTTACGACGAGCCGCCGATGCGGATTTCGCTGAATGTCGACCGGCTGCGCGCGTCGGACAAGGATACGCTGCAGCATGCGCAGGTAAGCGTGGATATCGACGGCGAGGGGCATTTCAACACGCTCGATCTCGACGGCACGGCGGGCAAGGGCAAGGTCGTCATCCGCTACCGGCCTGACGAAAGCGGCAAGCGCGTGTTCCGCATGGAAGCGGATGACGCGGGCGCGACGCTGCGGGCGTTTGGCGTTTACGAGAATATCGTCGGCGGTCGGCTGGATATCTATGGCGAGCCGATCAAGGGTTATAACGACCGCAACGTGAAAGGCCTCGGCACGATCACGGATTTCAAGGTGGTGCGCGCGCCGACGCTGGCGCGGCTGCTCGGCATGCTCTCGCTGCCTGGTGTTCTGTCGGGGCTGCGCGGCGAGGGGTTGAGCTTCACCAAGCTGGAGGCGAATTTCGACTGGGTCTATAGGCCGAGAGGAAGCCTGCTGGTGGTGAAGGACGGGCGGACGTCGGGGAATTCCGTCGGCTTCACGTTCGACGGCACCTATGACCAGGCCAAGAGCACGATCGATGTCGAGGGGACGATGATCCCGTTGTCGGGCGTGAACAAGGTGATCGGGAATATTCCGCTGATCGGGGATATTCTAACGGGCGGCAGCGGCGGGGTTTTCGCAGCGACCTATTCGGTCAAGGGCGATGCGAAAGCGCCGCAGGTGTTTGTGAATCCGCTGTCGGTTTTGACGCCGGGGATTTTGCGGCGGATTTTGTTCGAGCAGAACTGATTACTTAATTTTCACGAGCGCGTGTTTTTTCTTGCCGGCGGAGAGCTTGATGTAGCCTTCGCCGGTGAGATCGCTGGCCGATGCGGACTGGTCGGGTTTTTCAATTTTGTTGTCATTGAGTTTCGCGCCGCCGCCCTCGATCAGGCGCTTGGCTTCGCCTTTTGATGCGGCAAGGCCGGCCTCGACCAGAAGATCGACGATGTTGATGCCGGATTTAAGACGCGCGGAGTCGATTGAAATCGAAGGCAGGTCGCCGCCGACGCCGCCCTGTTCGAAGACTTTCCGGGCGGTGCCTTGCGCATCGTTCGCGGCGGCTTCGCCGTGACAGAGTTTCGTGGCTTCGAAGGCGAGGATTTTTTTGGCTTCGTTGATGTCCTGGCCCTTGAGCGCTTCGAGCTTTTTGATTTCGTCCATCGGCAGGATGGTGAAGCGGCGGAGCAGCGTCGAGACATCGGCATCGTCGACATTGCGCCAGAACTGGTAGTAATCGTACGGGCTGAGCATGTCGGCGTTCAGCCAGACGGCGCCGTTGACGGTCTTGCCCATTTTCTCGCCGCTGGCGGTGGTGAGCAGCGGCGCGGTGAGCGCGAAAAGCTGGACTTGGGATGCCTTGTGGCCGAGATCGACGCCGTTGATGATGTTGCCCCACTGGTCGGAGCCGCCCATCTGCAGGATGGTGCCGTTGCGCTTGTAGAGTTCGAGGAAGTCGTAGCCCTGCATGACCATGTAATTGAATTCGAGCAGCGTCAGCGGGCTTTCGCGTTCGAGGCGCAGGCGCACGGAGTCGAACGACATCATGCGGTTGACGGTGAAAAAGCGGCCGTAATCGCGCAGGAAGGAAAGGTAGCCGAGACCATCCAGCCAGTCGTTGTTGTTGACCATGAGCGCGTCGGTTTTGCCGGGGCCGTATTTTAAAAATTGCTTGAAGCAGGTGCGTTCGATGTTCTTGATGTTGGCTTCGATGGTGGCGTCGTCGAGCAGCTTGCGCTGTTCGTCTTTGAACGAGGGATCGCCGATCTTGCTGGTGCCGCCGCCCATGAGGGTAATGGGTTTGTGGCCGCATTTCTGGAACCAGTGCAGCATCATGATGCCGGTCAAATTGCCGACATGAAGCGATTTGGCGGTGGCGTCGAAGCCGATATAGGCGGATTGCACGTCTTCGGAGAGTTTTTTGTCCAGGGCGGCGAAATCGCTGCACTGGTGAATGAAGCCGCGCTCGTCTAAGATGTTCAGGAATTCGAATTTATACTTTGTCATAGTGGTATTCTATACGCATGGAAAACGCGAAAGTCTATAGGGCCATTGGGCTCATGTCGGGCACGTCGCTGGATGGCGTGGACGCGGCGTTGGTGGAGACGGACGGGCATGAATTCGTGCGGCCGCTGGGGTTTTTCAGCCTGCTTTACGGGGAGGCGGAGCGGAAGGCGATCAGGGCGAATTTCGGGAAGGCCGAGCGGGATGCGGCGGCGGAGAAGGTTGTCACCGACCGGCATATCGAGGCGGTGCAGGCGCTGCTGAAGCAGGAGAAGGTTGCGGCGGGGGATGTCGAGGTGACCGGATTTCACGGCCAGACGGTTTATCACAACCCCGCGAAAAAGATCACGGTGCAGATCGGCGACGCGGCGCGGCTGGCGCGGGAGACGGGAATCCAGACGGTTGCGGATTTTCGCAGCGCGGATGTGAAGGCGGGCGGACAGGGCGCGCCGTTCCTGCCGCTTTATCATGCGGCGCGGGTGCGGGGCGACAATATCGAGCCGCCGGTGGCGGTGTTGAATATCGGCGGGGTGGCGAATGTGACTTATATTGGAGCATCATCCAACCCGATCCCGGCTTCCGCCGGGATGACAAAAGGAGCCGGTGTGACAAATATAATGGCGTTCGACACCGGACCGGGAAATGCGCTGATCGACGACTGGGTGAAGAGCCATGATTGCGGCGATTACGATAAAGACGGGATGTATGCCGCGAAAGGAACGATCGATAAAAAGATTTTAGAAGAATTGTTATCGGATAATTATTTTTTGCGAAAACCTCCGAAGTCTCTTGACCGTAATCATTTTTCTTTTCCCCCTCACCCTCCCTCTTCCCATCGGGGAGAGGGCCGGGGTGAGGGGGGTATGTCCTGCGAGGACGGCGCGGCGACGCTGGCGGCATTTACGGCCGGGGCGGTGAAGCGCGGGCTGGAGTTTTTTCCTGAGCGGCCAAGGCAGTGGCTTGTCTGCGGCGGCGGACGGCATAATGCTTTCCTGATGGATTATCTCGGGATTGTCCTGGCCGCGCCGGTGAACCCGGTCGAGAAGTCGGGCTGGAACGGCGATGCGATCGAGGCGGAAGGGTTTGCTTATTTAGCCGTGCGGAGTTTATTGAGAGAGGCGCTGAGCCTGCCGGAAACGACGGGGGTTCCGAAGCCGATGACGGGCGGGGTTTTGTTTAAGCCTTAACTTAATCCGTAATCCCGGTGAAAACCGGGATCCATGGGATTATATATTATGGGCCCCGGCTTTCGCCGGGGTTTCGTTTTTTTAGGTTTTGTGCTTATTTACGGCCATGCTTGTATCAGCGACAGATGAGAATATTGCCAAGGCGGCGGAGATTTTGAAATCCGGCGGCGTGGTGGCGATGCCGACCGAGACGGTTTACGGGCTGGCGGGGAATGCGTTTGACGGCAGGGCGGTCGCGAAGATTTTTGAGGTGAAGGGCAGACCGCAGTTCAACCCGCTGATCGCGCATTTCGCAGACGGGGCGGATGTTGAAAGCTGCGCGGTGATGAATGAGAAGGCGAGGGCTTTGGCGCAGGCATTCTGGCCGGGGCCGCTGACGATGGTGCTGCCGCGTGCGAAGGGTTGTCCGGTTTCGGAACTGGCGAGCGCGGGGCTGGAGACGATTGCGGTGCGGGTTCCCAATCATCCGGTGGCGAGGAAATTGATCAAGGCTTGCGGGTTTCCGCTGGTGGCGCCGAGCGCGAATTTGTCGGGCACGGTTTCGCCGACGAGCCCGGCGCATGTGTCGGAAAGTTTAGGCGACAAGGTCAACATGATTTTGGCGGCGGGGTCTTCTTCTGTCGGGCTGGAATCCACTGTGGTCGATTTATCGGAAGACAAGGTCTTTATTTTGCGGCCCGGCGCGGTGATGGCGGAAGATATCGAGCAGGTGCTGGGGGAAAGAGTTTCTTACGAGAGCGGTGATGCTTTGAGCCCGAAATCGCCGGGGTTGCTGCTGAAACATTATGCGCCGAAAATTCCATTGCGATTAAATGCGATTGATTTGAATCCGGGTGAGGCGCTGCTCGGGTTTTCGTCGCTGAAATTTATGGGTATTAAGGGCGGCGGGGCGGCGATGAGCCTGCCGGAGTCTATGCGCAGAAATTTGAGCGAAGAGGGCGATCTGCACCAGGCGGCGGCGAATTTGTTCGCGATGCTGCGCGAGCTGGACAGGACCGAGCATAAGGGTATCGCGGTTATGCCGGTGCCGGATGTGGGGCTGGGCGTGGCGATAAACGACCGGTTGAAGCGGGCCGCCAGTTGAGGCAAAATTGGCTTTATGTTTAGAAAATATATAAAAACCCTTCTTTTTCTGGGCGTTTTATTTTCAAGTTCTGCTATTGCCGCAGAACAAAGCCCTGTACTTGAAAAACTGGGCCAAACTACAAAATGCAGCGAGAAATGGGATGTTTTATGGCCGCTGGCAAAAGAGGGTGATTTAGAAGCGCGGGCTTATTTAACCATATATATGTTTGGTATTATGCATCATCCTGATTTGTGTGCGCCCGGCGGATGTGATTACGCTTCAAAATTGAGAAATATACTCATTATGGCGGTGCATGCAGGTGACTATGAATTTCCCAAAACTGAAGAATATGAATTTTTAAGGGAGTATTTCAAAACAGCTTTCGATTATGTTTTTGAAATCTATCAGCTTGGCTATGAAAACGGCAGGGGTGATAAATTTATGAAATGTTTGCATCAATCAAAAGGGAGCTGCGCAAAAATTGCGGTTGATGAAGGTATTGTTCCTTCATTCGAAAGATATGCGGTGGAAATCGACGCTTTATCTGGCGCAGGTTTCAAGCGTAAGTGCGTAGGCGTTTATAAAACGCTCGACGGATTTGTTGAGGCAGATTAATCATGGAAAAGTTTAAATACATTATTTCATGGGTTTCGTGGCCGTGGCTGATGATTATCTGCCTCGCGATTTCGGCGTATGGATTTTCCGTGGGCCACCCGATCATTTATTTCAACATCGCTTATATTTTCCTGATATCGACGCTGATTTTTCTCGAACGCTGGATGCCACATGAAAAAGAATGGCTGGAGGGCGACGGGCAGACTTTCGCGAATATCGCGCATACGCTCACCAGCAAGGGCACCGTGCAGGGCATCATGATTTTCAGCGCGGCGCTGGGCCTTGCGGAACTGATCAAGCCGGTAGCGGAGCAGGGCTACAGCATCTGGCCGCGCGCGTGGCCGATGTGGGCGCAGGCGAGCCTCGGCGTCGTGGCGGCGGAATTTGGCCTTTACTGGGCGCACAGGATTTCGCATGAATGGCCGCTGTTCTGGCGGCTGCACGCCATTCATCACAGCGTGCGGCGCTTGTGGGTGATCAATACCGGGCGGTTTCATTTCATGGATTCCGTCTGGAAGATATTGCTCGGCATGGGCGTTTTGCTCTCGCTCGGCGCGCCGCTGGAAGTGGTGCAGTGGACGAGCATCGTGACGGCCTATGTCGGCGTTCTGACTCACTGCAATGTCGAGATGCGCTTCGGGTGGCTGGATTATATTTTCGCGACGCCGGGCGTGCATCGCTGGCACCATTCGATGAATTTGGACGAGGGCGACATGAATTACGGCGAGAATGTCGTGCTCTGGGATTTGCTGTTCGGCACGTATTACAACAGCGAAAGCAAGCGGCCGCCGAAATTCATCGGCATCCCGGAATATATGCCGCCGCTGTTCAGGCACCAGCTGATGTGGCCGTTCCTGAGCCAGAAAAAGCGCGTGGCGATCCAGGCGATCTACCCCGATCACAGCCGCACGCCCGAGCAGATCATGCTGGCGAAGGTTTCATAAGGCGACCCGGGGTTGTTTTACCTTTGGAAACCGGCCGGCATGAGGTAGGGTATTGGGGAGCGTTTTCCCGCGCCTTGCGTTTTCACGAGACATGAGCCCGAACGAAGAGAACAGCACCCCTGACTCCAAACCGCCCCGGCAGGAACGCCGCAGGGAAGGCGATCATGACGCCTATTTCAACGCGCAGTTCGATGCCAAACCGCTTTCGCTGGCGCCGGGGCAGACGCTGTGCGGTCATGATGACGAGGTCATGTATGTCGCGCGTGTGGGCAGCGGGGTGCTGGTGACCATGCATGACACGGAGCTGAAGATCGGGGCGATGGGTTATGTGCTGGTGCCGCCTGCATTGCTGGAGACATTTCCGCATTTCGAGCAGGCCGACGAAAAATGGCGCGTGCAGGGTATAAAGCCTGTCGAGCAATGCATCGCCGAGATGAAGAAGCGCGGCGCGGGCAAGCACCGGATCCAGATGCGGCTGATCGGCGGGGGTGTGATGCCGGGACAGGAAAAGCAGGATGTCGGCACAAAAAATTACATTTTTGTGAGAGAATATATCACGCGCAAGGGATTGGGCGTTCTGAACGAAGATCTTGGCGGGCCTTATGTGCGCCGCGTGCATTTTTTTCCGTCGACCGGACGCGCCGTTCGCATTGTGCTGCGCCGCAAGCCGGATTTTGACTCGATGTGCGCGCTGGAATCAAAAATTTCAAAATAAAATTCCCGGTACGGTTGATTTTTTCTTGCCGCGACCCAATCTTGTAAGTTACTTTGAAAAATAAGTGCTTACAAATCGTGCGCACGTGTCAGGGATTAGCATGAACTACTCATTTTATTCACGCGAGAACTGGGAGTCCGACATCCGCGAGGTGACGATAGAGTCCTGCGATGCCGATCCGCTTGGTTTCATGGCCGTGTTCACCCTCTCCGAAGCTTCCGCGAAAAACGGGATTTCCTTTAAAATCGGCGCTTCGACGCTCGCCCAGCGCGCCAAGAGCCTGTCCCTGGCGGGTTACAGCGCGCCGATGACCAAGAAGGCGATCGCCATGCTGGAAAGCCGCATGGCCGGCCCGGGCTGCAGCGCCTGCGCGTAAAATACCGAAAATCCTTCCATTTTCAGCCAATAAACTTCAAATTTACCGGGTCTGTCTTATTCTGAAGGCAGGATATTTTCATAAATAAATCCAGATTCATATGCCGAAGACCGCCAATCATAAAAAACAAATCAGCCTGATCCCGTTCGTGTGCGGGGCGGGGGCCAAGAAAGCCGGGAGCGAGCGCGGGCCCGCCGAAATCAAGAAGCGCGGGCTGCATAACGAGCTGAGCAAGCGGCGGCCGGCGGCATGGCAGTCGGATCCTGAGGCGCTTTATCTCCGGGAGCAGGAGTTTTACAAGAACCTGCCGCCGCTGGGCAGCGACGAGCGGCGCGCAGCCGTGCTGAAACATTGCCGCGAGATCGCGGACGGGGTCGAGCGGGCGGTGAAGGCGGGCGCGTTGCCGGTGACGATCGGCGGCGATCATTCGATGGCGGCGGGCAGCATTGCGGGTTTCGCGCGGGCGAACGACGCGTTCGGGCGGATCGGGGTGATATGGATCGACGCGCACAGCGACATCCACACGCCGGACACGACGCCTTCGAAGACGTATCACGGCATGCCGGTGGCGGCGCTGCTGGGGCTGGGCGACAAGGAGTTTGCGACGATCGGCGGGGCTTCGCCGGTGCTGAGGCCGGAGCATATCGTTTATGTCGGCCTGCGCAGCACGGAAGCGGCCGAGAACCGGCGGATTTCAGACCTTGGCATTCATGCTTTCAACATGGCGGAAATTTCCGGCGCGGACATGAAGAAGGTGTTCGCCAAGGCGCTCAAGGCGATTTCGAAAAATATCGATTACCTGGTGCTGTCGATCGACCTGGATGCGTTCGACCCGGCGGAAGCGCCGGCGGTGGGTTCGCCCGAGCAGGGGGGGCTGCGCGCGAAGGATGTCCTGGCAGCGCTGGATCACCTGACGAATTTGCGCGTGCCGGACATGATCGAGGTGGTGGAGTTCAATCCCGATCTTGCGGGGGCGGAGCAGACCTATCAATTGCTCAAGGATGTGCTGGCGACGATTTTAAACGTGCGCGAGCCGGTGATCACCGTCAATCGTTAAGCGGCTTTTGAGAGCAAGCCTTCGCGGCGCAGGAGCGCGTCGGGATCGGCGTCGCGCCCACGGAATCTTTTATAAAGAATTTTCGGGTGCTCGCTGCCGCCGCGCGAAAGGATTTCGTTTTTGTAGGCGTCGGCGGTTTTGCGGTCATACAGGCCGCGTTCCTTGAAAAGCTCGAACGTGTCGGCATCGAGGACTTCCGCCCATTTATAGCTGTAATAGCCCGCCGAATAGCCGCCGCCGAAAATATGGGTGAAGGAGGTGGAAGACGGGCCGGCCAGGCGCGGGAACAACGTGGTTTCAGCGCAGGCGGCATCCTCGAACGCGGCGACGTCGGTGATTTCGCTCGTGTCCTGCGCGTGCCAGGCCATGTCGAGCAGGGCGAAGTTGAGCTGGCGCAGGCCCGTCCAGCCGACCATGAAATTCATGGCGCTGCGGACTTTTTCGATGAGATCGGCTGGAATTTTTTCGCCCGTTTGGTAATGCGCGGCGAAGAGATCGAGCGTTTCCTTTTCGTAGCACCAGTTTTCCTGGACCTGCGAGGGCAGTTCGACGAAATCGTAAAGCACGCTGGTGCCCGCAAGCGAGCGGTAGGTGACGTTCGAGAGCAGGGCGTGGATGGCGTGGCCCATTTCGTGGAAGAGCGTCACGACCTCGTCATGGCTGAGGAGCGAGGGCGCGGTGGCGGTTGGTTTCGTGAAGTTGCAGACGATGGCGATGAGCGGGCGCTCGATGCGGCCGTTGAAGATGCCCTGGTCGCGGTAGCTGGTTTTCCAGGCGCCGTCCTTCTTACCCTTGCGCGGGAAGAAATCGGCGTAGAGCGTGCCGACGAAGCTGCCGTCTTTTTCATTCGTGACGTCGAAGGCCTGCACATCCGGGTGCCAGAGCGGGTAACGGTCGGTCTTGATGAATTTCAGGCCGAAGAGCCTGCTGAAATGTTCGAAACAACCTTTCAGCACGTTATCAAGCGGGAGGTAGGGGCGGAGTTCCTCGGAGGAGAATTTGAAAAGCGCCTCTTTCATTTTCTCGCCGTAATAGGGGACGTCCCAGGGTTTGAGGTCGTCCTTGAGGCCTTGTTCCTTCGCGAATTCCTGGAGGTTTTCGAGATCCTTGAGCGCGGCGGGGCGGTAGGATTTTTTGAGTTTTTCAAGGAAGGCGAGAACGGTTTCCGGTTTTTCGGCCATGCGTTCCTCGAGCACGTAATGGGCGTGGGTTTTGTAGCCGAGAAGGTTGGCGCGTTCGTGCTTGAGACGCACCATTTTGAGGATGTTTCCGGTGTTGTCGAATTCGCCGCCCCAGGCGCGGGAGGCGAAGGCGCGCCATGCTTTTTCGCGAAGGGCGCGGTTATCGGCGTACTGAATGAAGGGGATGTAGCTCGGCATGTCGAGCGTGATCAGCCATTTGCCCTTGTAGCCGCGTTCCCCGGCGGCGTGGGCGGCCTGTTCGACGGCCATGTCCGGCAAGCCGGCGAGGTCGTTTTTGTCGGTGATGATAAGTTCAAACTGTTCGGCGGATTTTTTGGAATTATTGCCGAAGACCGGGCTGAGGACGGAGAGCTGCTCGCTGATCTCGCGCAGGCGCTGCTTCTGTTCGCGGCCTAATAATGCACCGCCGCGCACGAAGCTTTTGTAGGTGTCGTCAAGCAGGGTTTTCTGCTCGGGCGTCAGGGTGAGTTCGTGCATATGGTCGTGCACGATTTTAACGCGGTCGAAAAGTTTTTCGTCCTGGATGATATCGGTGGAGAAATTCGAGGCGACGGGGCCGATTGTGTCGGCGAGGGCCTGCAGCTCATCGCCGCCGACGCAGGCGAGCTGGTTGTAAAAGATGGAAGTCGCGACGCCGAGCAGTTCCGAGGAATTTTCCATCGCGGCAATAGTGTTTTCGAAGGTCGGCGCTTCGGGGTTGTTTTTAATGGTTTCGATTTCGGCGCGGGCCTGGGCTATGGCCTGCTCGATGGCGGGCATATAGTGACCCGTCTCGATTTTATCGAAAGGCGGCGCATGGTTGGGGAGCGTGGAAAGCTGGAGCAGCGGATTGGACATTTTTTTCTTTCTTAATATTTAAAAGTTTAACCACGGAGCGCACGGAGTTAAAAGGAGTTCACGGAGTTTTTTATTAAAATTACGTGTCCTCTTATTTTTCTCTGTGAACTCTGTGGTTAACATCTTTATTATATGGAACAAAATGAAGGGCGCGCCAAGGTCCAAAGAGTTCGATGACGTGTATTTTTCCGCAGAAAACGGCTTCGCGGAGACGCAGCACGTGTTTATCCGGGGAAACGGGTTGCCGGAGGCGTGGGCAGGCCGCGATTTCACGATTTTCGAGACGGGATTCGGAACGGGTTTGAATTTTTTATGCGCGTGGCGGTTATGGAATGAGACGAATGCGGGGCGAAAACTGTATTTTATTTCGGTCGAGAAATTTCCGTTGAGCCGGGCGGAGATTGAAAGCGCGCTGGAGATGTGGCGGGGGAATTTCGAGGGAGAGTTCGCGGCGCTGCTGGAGAACTATCCGGGTAATCTTTCCGGGACGCATCGTATCGCGATGGGTGAAAATTGTATGCTCACTTTGATTTTTGAGGATGTGAACGTGGCGATGCCGGAGTTAAATGAGGCGATCGATTGCTGGTTCCTGGACGGGTTTCGGCCCGCGAGCAACCCGGAGATGTGGAGCGAAACTGTTTTTCAAAATATGGCGAGGATGAGCAAGAAGGGTGCGACATTCGCGACTTTCACGGCGGCGGGATTTGTGAAAAGAGGTTTGGCGACCGCGGGGTTCGATGTCAAAAAAATTCAGGGCTATGGGCGCAAGCGCGACATGCTCGTGGGGGCAAAATTATGAAAGTGGCGATCATAGGGGCGGGCCTGGCGGGTACGGCGGCGGCGTGGGCGCTGCGGCAGGCGGGGGCCGAGCCGGTGATTTACGAGGCGGGGCCGGAGATTGCGCCGGGGGCGTCGGGAAATCCTGTAGGGCTTTACAACCCGCGCCTGTCGGCGGAGCGGAGTTTTTACAGCGACGCGTTCCCGCTGGCGCTGAAGGCTTTCGAGCAGTTGCGTGACACGGACTGGAATGAATGCGGGGCGCTGCACCTGATTACCGATGACAAGCGGCAGAAAAAATTTGCGGACGCGGTGAAAAGCTGGGGCTGGCCGCGGGGTGAGATGCGGATCGTGAACAAGGCCGAGGCAAGCGAGATCGCGGGCGTGAATGTGCATTATGACGCGTTGTATCTGGCACGGTCTGGGGTGATCTCGCCGAAGAAACTGTGCCGCTCCTATGCGACGGCGGTGCCGGTGAAACTCAACACGCTGATTACGAATTTGAACGAGGTGCAGGCGGACGCGATTATCGTCGCGGCGGGGATGGCGACGAAAAGCCTGCCGCTCAAGGCTGTGCGCGGGCAGATTACATTTGTGCAATCGACGGCGGCGAGTGAAAGGCTGAAATGCAATCTGTGTTACGGCGGGTATTTTTCCCCGGCGAAGCGGAGCGAGCATGCGCTCGGCGCGACGTTTCAGCGTTGGCTCGATCATGACCAGATTATCGGCGATGACGATTACGATAATATCGCGAAGCTGGTGCGCGTGGCGCCGGAACTGGCGGAAGGGCTGGAGATTACGGGGCAGCGGGCGGCGGTGCGGACGACGCCGCCGGATCATTTTCCCGTCATCGGGCATCTGCGCGACAATATATATGTCTCGGCGGGGCACGGCTCGCACGGGATCGTGTCGAGCATCGCGGCGGCGCAGATTTTGACGAATATGATTTTGGAGAGGCCATTGCCGTTTCCGGCGCAGGCGATTCAGAAGGTGAGTCCGCAGCGATTTAATCAATAAAAATGTCATGCCCGCCTTGGGCGGGCATCCGGTTTTTTGCCGGACCCCCGCCTTCGCGGGGGTGACGAAGGAAGGCGGGGGTGACTAGGGAAGATAGGGATGACGAGGGAAGATGGGGGTGACGAGAGAAGACGGGGTGACATGATGTTCGGCATTGGGCGGCGCGGAGAGTAAGATTATTTTCCTGCCGCCACTTTCGCGTTGCGGACCAGGTTGATGAACTCCGCGCGCTGGCCGAATTCATCGGCGCCTTTCGCTTCGTTCGCCATTTTGATCACGTCATCGTAGGTGAAGTTGCCGATATGCGTGTCGCCCTTCAGGAGCTGGCCGAAGCCCGCGACGGCGGTCGCCCAGGTGATGTCGGCGTTAGGAGCGCCGGCATCGACAGGGATCGGCGTCGAGATCAGTTTCGACTCATTTTCATGCGGCAGCTTGTAGCGCATTTTCAGGAAGCCGAGTTCGTTGCTGAATTCGGATCCAGGTTTTACGGCTTCCTTCTTCGCGGCATAGCGTGACGGGTCGACCGAGCCTTTGACGCCGGCGGGGGTGATTTCATAGATCGCCGTGACGGTGTGGCCCGCACCGATATCGCCCGCGTCGATTTTATCGTTGTTGAAATCCTCGCGGTTCAGCGCGCGGGTTTCATAACCGATAAGGCGGTATTCCTGGACGAGTTCAGGATTGAACTCGACCTGGATTTTGACGTCTTTTGCAATCGGGAACAGCGTCGAGGAGGCCTCTTCAACGAGAACTTTACGGGCTTCGTTGATGGTGTCGATATAGGCGGCGGTGCCGTTGCCGTTCTGAGCGAGGGTCTGCATCAGCGAGTCGTTAAGGTTGCCGAGGCCGAAACCGAGCACCGAGAGGAAGATACCGCTTTCGCGCTTTTTCTCGATGATGGTTTTCAGGTCTTCGTCGCTGGAGACGCCGACATTGAAGTCGCCGTCGGTGGCGATGAAGACGCGGTTGACGCCTTCCTTGTCGAAATGTTTTTCGGCGAGGCGGTAGGCTTCCTCGATCCCGGCTGCGCCGGCGGTGGAGCCGCCCGCGTTGAGGTTATCGATGGCGTTGAGGATGGTTTGCTTGTCCGAAACTTTCGTGGGTTCCAGAACGGTTCCAGCCGAGCCCGCGTAGACTGTGAGCGCGACGGTGTCATTGGGCTGCAGCGTGTCGAGCAGCATTTTCAGGGAAGATTTTACCAGCGGGAGTTTATCCGGACTGTTCATCGAGCCGGAAACATCGACGAGGAAGACCAGGTTGCTGTGCGGTTTGCTGTCGGTCTGGACGTCGAAGCCCTTGATGCCGATATGGACGAGTTTTTTGTCCTTCGACCACGGGCTGTCGGTGACGGTGACCGTGGGTTTGAAAGGCTGCTCGCGCGTTTCGGGCAGGGGGTAATTATAGTCGAAATAATTCACCAACTCCTCGATGCGCACGGCGTCGGGGTTCGGGATGATGCCGTTGTTCAGTTCGCGGCGGACGAGGGAGTAAGAGGCCGTGTCGACGTCAATTGAGAAAGTCGAGACGGGTTCGTCGGCGACGAGTTTCACGGGGCTCGGTTTGAAGTCCTGGAATTTATCGCGGCCTTCCTCCTGATAATAAGGATTGATGGGTTCTGGTAGCGGCACAACGTGCGGCGGCGGCGCGTAGGGCATCGATTCCACCATCATCATGCGTGAGGCATCGGCACCCGCACCTGCGAAACTGCGCGAGACCTTTGCTTGATTTGCCGTGAGGCGGCCGACTGGCGCGGCCATTGACGTTGGCGCGGCGCTGGCTGTTGTTTCCGCCTCATTGCTTTCCTGGATAGAAGCGACGTAAGCGGGCGAGCTTTCTTCAGTGGCTTCGGCCAGAGAGTCCATGGCGATGGCGGCGGCATCGCCGTCGGTTTCGAAGGTAATTTTTTTAAGTTTTGCGGCCTGCATGGCGTCGTGCCCCACCGTATTGACCATCGTTTGCTGTGTAGTAATGCCGACGATGAGGATAACGGCCATGGCTGTCGCCATGCCGCCATACATAAGTCTCTGTTTCGATTTCTGTTGCATTGGATTGCTCCGTGTTTGGGTTGTCTTATTGGTAAGACGAGCCCAGATGGAGTTTCCTTGGGGGGTATTTTTACGCTGGTTTTCCAATGACTTGAATTCGGCTACGGCGAGATTTACGGCCGTTTTGCGGGCGTTTTCGTCGGGGGCGGGGGCCTCGATGTTTTCGAGGATTTTCTTCAGTTTTGCCTCATCCATATTTCTGCTCCTTTTCGAAAAGGGCGCCGAGTTTCTTGCGGGCCTCGTGGATGCGCCATGAAATCGTGCTTTCCTTGCAGCCGAGAATTTGCCCGGCTTCCTTGTGCGACAGGCCTTCGCTCATGACGAGCAGCAGTGCGTCGCGTTCGCCATCGGGCAATTCATAAACGGCGGCGATGACTTGTTTGGCGTAGAGCTGGTCGTCGCCTTGAGCTGAGATTTGCGCGGTTTCGAGACCTTCGTCGCTTTTCGGGTGGCGGTTGTTGGATTTGTACCAGTCTTTTGCCGTGTTGATGACAAGACGGTAGAGCCACGAGGTGAAGGCGCTGTCGCCCTTGAAAGTGTGCAGGCCGCGCGCGAGGCGGATGCAGGAGTCCTGCGTGATGTCTTCCGCATCCTGACGGTTGCCGCAAAATTTATACGCCATTTTGAACATCGTCTCATAATATGTGTTCGCCAAGGCCTCGAAGGCCGTGGCATCGCCGCTCCGGGCTCGTTTAATAAGCTCCCTGTCCTCGTTTTTGGTCATTAAGGGCCTTTTAAGGGTGAGACGAGCCAAATTATAAAGTCCTTGGGAGAAAAAGGAAGGTTTAACGAGTTCCCCCTCCCTGAAGGGAGGGGGTTAGGGGGAGGGGTTACGGTGTGCGGGAAAAACATAAACACCGTAAACCCCCACCCCAACCCTCCCCCTCAGGGGGAGGGAGCTTGTGCGTTACCAGTGGTTCATTTATTTTTTTCATGCTAAAACACCCCCTGCATGACATCCGGTCTTTTCCTTACAGCTTTGGCGGTTTTCGTACTTGTGCTGGCGTTGATCCCGGCGGCGCGTATGCTCGCGCTGAAAATAGGGCTGGTCGACGAGCCGGGCGGGCGCAAGCAGCATGACGACGCAGTGCCGCCGATCGGCGGGCTGGTGATTTTGCCGGTGTTCATGCTGGCGGTGATTTTCCTCGGCGGCGACCTGGCGGTTTACGGTTACTTGTTTATCGCGCTGATCATGATTTTGGTGACGGGAGCGATCGACGATTTCGTGCCGCTGCATGCATGGTTCAAATTCGCGGTGCAGATTTCGGCGGCGGCGCTGGTGGTTATCCTGGGCGGCGCGCGGATTTATACGCTGGGCGACCTGTTCGGGTTCGGCGAGGTCGGGCTGGGCTGGATGAGCATCCCGTTTTCGATCGCGGCGGTGGCGCTGCTGGTGAATTCGATCAATCTGATGGATGGGCTGGATGGACTCGCGGCGGGGAAAAGTTTTGTCGTGCTGGGATGGCTGGTGCTGGCGTGTTTGATGGCGCATGACGCGCAGGCGGCGATGCCGATGATGCCGCTGCTGGGGGCGCTGGCGGCGTTTTTGTTTTACAACATGCGTCACCCGATGCGGGACAAGGCTTCGGTGTTTCTCGGCGATGCGGGGAGTCTCGGGTTGGGGCTGGTGCTGGCGTGGTTCTGCATCGTGCTGACGCAGCATTCGGAGCCTATACTTGTTCCGATTTCGGTGGCGTGGATTGTGGCGCTGCCCGTCATCGACGCGTGCGGGCAGTTTTACCGGCGCGTGAGAGAAGGGCGTCACCCGTTCTCGGCGGATCACGGGCATTTCCACCATCACTTTATCCACGCCGGTGTGCCGGTCGGGCGTTCGACGGCGATGATCCTGCTGCTCGGGTTCGTGCTGGGGGGCATCGGTTATTTCGGCATCATCGCCGGGGCGCCGCAGATTTTCATGACGGGGGGCTGGGTTATCCTGCTGGTGGTACATATGGCGATGTCGGAGCGTTCGGAATATTATATCCGGCTGTTTTCGCGTTTTGCGTCCGGTGTGGATAATTAACCGCGCGCCGTATCCCTTTGGCCCGGGTTTTTTTAAAATGGCTTATGAGTTCGTTCCGCACGCATATGATCCTTTTCACCGCCGCTCTGACTCTCGCGGGCTGTAACAGCCAGCACACGGGCGGTTATCCGGGCAACAAGAACAGCGAAAAACTGCTGAGCACCGCCGACGGTGCGCACACGGTCGAGGGCGAGATGGACCCGCTGGCGGCGCACATGGCCGCGCGTAAACAGGTCGATCCGAAAGATTTGAACGGCCCGCATCAATACACAACGACGCCGACCGCCGAGGAGATCAACAAGGATACGAATGTGCGGATCGTGCGGCTTGAAAGCGAAGTGGCGGGGCTGCGCGACGATTTCCGCAAGCTGGGCCCGCAGCATAAGCCGGAAGCACCAGAGGTAACGCAGACGGCTTCGCTGCCGCCCGAGACGATTGCGCCCGCCGCGGGCGCGGCGACATCGTCGGTGAAGGGCGTGCGGGTCGGCGAGCATCCCGATAAGGTGCGGATCGTTCTGGATGTGAGCGGCCCCGCGAAATTTTCCTATGATATCGATAACGGCGAAAAACTCCTGATTATCGATCTGCCGCAATCGAGCTGGCCGGCGGGCGCAACGGGAAGTTTCGGTGGCAATGCGCTGGTCAGCGGCTATACGGCGAAGCCCTCGGCCGGGGGCGGGGTGACGCTGGCGGTGGAGCTGAAAAAACCGGCAAAACTGACCATGAGCAGCGCGCTGGAGCCTAATGAAAGCTACGGCCACCGGATCGTCTTTGACGTGGCCCCGCTTTAGGGCTATTTTCCTTGTATTCCAGCATTACGGAGCGGTCGGGTTCTTGAAAGATTGACCGCAGGGTTTGGTTCCCGGCTGCGTATATTAGTAACAAGTAAACAACACAAGGATCATTGTTCATGAAAAAACTATTGATGTTCAGCGCCGCGGCGCTCGCCTTGTCCGCCCCCGCTTTCGCCGAAGAAGGCAAGGACGGCAAGCCCCATCATCAAAACATGATGGAGAAATTGGATACCGACAAGAACGGTTCGGTGACGAAAGCCGAATTCCTGGCATTCCACGAGCAGCGTTTTGCCGAGATGGACACCAACTCCGACGGCACGATCAGCAAGGAAGAGTTCGACGCCAAGAAGGCCGAATGGAAAGAAAAGCGTAAAGGCATGCACAAGGGAGATGTATCTCCGCCTGCCGATGCACCGCCTGCCGAGGCGCCCGCTGAGTAAGGGCAGGCTCAACGGCCAGCTTTTACAACCGCCATGGCGGATTACGAGAACGAAACAGACGAAAGCCTGCTGGTGCACGTTCAACGTGGTGACCAGAGGGCTTTCGCGGTTCTCGTGACGCGGCACGTGAAGAAATTCCACGCTGCCGCGTACAGGATGTGTTCGGACGCGCAGGAGTCCGAGGATATCGTGCAGGAAGCGTTCCTGAAGCTGTGGAGCAAGCCGCAGATGTGGGATCCTTCGCGCGGCGCCAAGTTCTCGACGTGGTTCTATAGAATTGTGACGAACCTCGCGATCGATAAAATGCGCCGCAAGAAAGCGGTGGCGGTGGGCGACGTGATCGATGTTTTTTCGGACACGCGCGACAGCCAGGAGCAGGCGCTGTACGAACAGCAAAAGCAGGGTGCGCTGGAAGGCGCGATACAGTCCCTGCCGGAGCGCCAGAAGACGGCGCTGAACTTATGTTTTTACGAGGGGCTGAGCAACCGCGAAGCCGCCGACATTATGGGAGTCAGCGTGAAGGCGCTGGAATCATTACTGGTCCGCGCCAAGGGGGCGTTGAAGGAAGAACTATCCAGACGGGGGATATTGACCGAACCTGCAAGGAGACAAAGCTATGCGTGAAGATGTTTTATTTGATGCGATTTTAAGAGAACGGCATGTGCCGGAACCGCCGACGAACCTCGCCTACCGGATTATCGAGGCGGCGAAGCCGCGCGGCCAGGAGCGCGGATTTACATGGGGCGCGTTCCAGCGCGTGATGGCGGAAATTTTCGTCATCCCGCAGCCCGCGTTCGCGATGGTCGTGGTTTTGATGATAGGCGTTTACAGCGGCATGCAGTATACGAACGAGCAGAGCATGGAAATGACGGTCGCGCGCGCGAATTTATCCTCTTTTGTTGTGGCTGACCTCAGCGTTGATTACGGAGAATTCCAATGAATAAAAATTTGAAAATATTTTTGACGATTTCGGTGCTGGCGAACGTGCTGCTGGCCGGCGCGCTGGGCGGCATGGTGATGGACAAGCGGCAGGATATGCCGTGGGAGAAAATGAAGGCGGGGCTGACGCCGGAATCGCAGGAGCTGGTGACCAAGATGTTCCAGGATAACTGGAAGAATATGAGCTCCACCATGCGCCAGTCGGTGGATAACCGCAATTACCTGGCGGATGTCGTGCGGGCGGACGAATTCGACCCGGAAAAATTCGACGAGGCGGTGGCGCGCATCCGGGGCGTGCAGGATCTGATCTCGAAGAAGAAAACGCAATCTACAAAGGAATTGCTAGCGCAGTTGCCGTCGGAAGACCGCAAGAAGCTGGCCGACCAGGTGGCGAATTCCTTCGCGTGGAAGGGCCGTCACGGCGGAAAATCGCCGCATAATATGCCGCCGAAGCCCGGGGCTGAACCTAAGGCTAACTAGCCGCTATAACGTTCAAGGAAATGTTTGTGACGCGCGCGTAGAGACGCGGTGCGTTCAGGTGTGAGGGCGTCGGCGCAGTGCGCGCAGGAGACGCCTTCCTCGTATTTGGCGTGGCTCGTGTCTTCGGGCGCGAGGGGCGCGCGGCAGCCGTGGCAGATGGTGTGGCGGCCTTCCTCCAATCCATGAATGACGGAAACGCGTTTATCGAAGACAAAGCAGGCGCCGTCCCATTTTGACTGGTCGGCGGGAATGGTTTCGAGATATTTCAGGATGCCGCCCTTGAGGTGGTAGATTTTTTCGAAGCCCGCGGCGAGCATGTAGCTCGAAGCTTTTTCACAGCGAATGCCGCCGGTGCAGAACATGGCGACTTTTTTATGTTTGGCGGGGTCGAGATTTTTTTCGACCCATGCCGGGAATTCGGTGAAGGTGCCCAGTTTCGGGTCGAGCGCGCCCTGGAAAATTCCCACTTCGGTTTCGTAGATGTTGCGCGTGTCGATGAGGGTGACGTCGGGATCGTTCATCAGCGCGTTCCAGTCGGCCGCTTCCACATATTCGCCCTTGCGCACGTTCGGGTCGGCCTCGGGCCGGCGCATGGTGATGATTTCCTTCTTCGGGCGGACCTTGAAGCGGTTGAAGGGAGCGCCCGCGCTTTCGGAATATTTGAGTTCGCCCTGTCTGATGCCGAGGCGGGCGTCAAGAAAGTCGATCATTTTATCGAGAGCTTGTTCTTTCGCGCCGATGGTGGCGTTGATGCCCTCGGGCGCCAGCAAAATCGTGCCGCACATGCCTTGCAACGTTTTACCGAACGTGACAATTTCCGCGCGCAGAGAGTCGATGTCTTCCACGGGCGTAAAGCGGTAAAAGGCTGCGATTTTGTAGGTCATGGGGGCTTATATAACGGGTTTTAATGAGATTTTCAATTTCTCCAATACGTCATCCCAGCGAAGGCTGGGATCCATGGATGGGAAAGTACCAAAAGCAACCATTTGAATAGGCGGATGGATGGATTCCTGCCTTCGCAGGAATGACGGTAAAGGTTTGGATGACAGTAAGAGGGAATTAATCAAGAGGGGATTAATCCGCCTTGTGCAGATAGATTTCGCGGTGGGGGTAGGGGATGCGGATGTTGTTGGCCTTGAAGGCATCCCAGAGCGCCAGCAGAACCTCGCCCTTGACGTTGCCGAGGCCTTGCTCGGCGTCCTTGATCCAGAAGGAGAGCACGAAATTGAGCGAGCTTTCGCCGAACTCGGCGAGGTTGCAGGTGGGTTCGGGCGTTTCGACGACGCGGGCGGGTTTTTTCGCGGCTTCGAGCGCAATGCGCACGACATCATGGGGGTTGGAGGCGGAGTGGACGCCGAATTTCACGTCGAGGCGCAGCAGGCGGTTGCCGTGCGACCAGTTGATGACGCGCTGGGTGATGAAATCCTCGTTGGGGATAAGGTAGGATTTGTTGTCGCGGGTGACGATCTCGGTATAGCGGGCCGCCATGTGGTTAACCCAGCCGTAGGTGCCGGTGTTTTCAAGCTCGATGATGTCGCCGGGCGAGATGGATTTGTCCATCAGCAGCAGCATGCCGGAGAAGAGGTTCGAGACGACTTTCTGCAGGCCGAAGCCGACGCCGAGGCCGACGGTGCCCATGAAGACGGTGAAGATGGAGAGATCGATGCCGGAGCTGGTGACGCCCACGAGAATGGCGAACACGATCAGGACGACGCGCATGACCTTGACGATCAAAACCTGGCTGGAGCGCGTCAGGCTCCTGGATTTGAGGACGCGGCGTTCGAGGAAGGTCGAGGCGAACAGGGCGAGATAGAGCAGGATGAAGATCGACATCGCGCCCTTGATCAGGGCGAGGGCCGAGAAGCGCACCTTGCCGAAGCTGAAGCCGATGGCATCCAGCGCGGCGGTGGTTTCGTCCAGCATGCCGAAGACGCTGAGGGCCGTGATGGTGAGGATCAGCACCGTCATGATGTTGCGGATGAAGCTGTTTTCGACGAATTCAAGCGCGAAGCGGATGACGATCCAGGCGAGCAGGAGCTTCATCGCGCTGTCGTTGATCGATGCCTGCATGCCGATGGCGTCCGAGCGCGCCAGCATGGTCATGACGAAGAGGATCGCCAGCGCCAGCAGCGGCATTAAAAGCTCCTGCAGGTTGGTGATGGTGCGCTTGACGCGGATGGGCATTTCCGCGCGCTCGATGGCGGCGAGGATACGGCCGCGGATCATGCGGTAGAAAATGGCGCCGAACAGGAAGGCGCCCGCGATCATGATGAACTGGATGAAAGCGTCGGTGGTGAGCAGGTTGGCGTTCAACCAGGCGCTGATTTTTGCTGAAATATCGCTATAGCTGTTCGACGGTTCCATAATCCCGAGATTATTGGATTATGGGGCAAAAGAAAATCGGGGAGCCGAATTATTTTTCAACTTTTTTATCGGTTTTTTTCTCGGTGGCGATCAGGCGCACGACCCCGCGCGGGAAGGTCTGCTCGAATTCCTCGTTGAATTCCTGCGGGTGGGCCATGAGGCGGAAGAAAATAGGCCCGCACAGGAGGTCCAGCGCCATCTTGGTGTTGATGGGGCGGAATTCGCCGCTCTTGCAGCCTTCCTCGATGCTGAAGCCGATGGCGTCCATCAGGGGCGAGAGGAAGCTGTTTTCGAAGATCTCCTGCGAGGCCTCATTGCCCTGCGCTTCGCTGAAGAGCTGGGCGATGGTCTGGCCGTTCTTGCTGTGGAGCAGGCGGATCAGTTTTTCGAGCTGGAGGACCAGCGCCTCGTGGTTGTTGCGGGCGGTGGGCATCGGCGCGTTCATGGCGGGCTGGGTGGAGAGGGCTTCCATGACGACAGCCGTTTTATTCGGCCACCAGCGGTAGATGGTGGTTTTGCCGACTTTCGCGCGCCTGGCGATGGCTTCGATGCTCAGTTCCTGCACAGATGTATGAAGCAGCAGGGCGTTGGTGGCTTTAAGGATGGCGGCGCGGGATTTCTGGCTGCGCGGGCGGCCCTTGCGGAAAACTTTCGCCTCCTGCTCCTCTTCGTCCTGTTCTTCTTCCTGAATTTCTACGGGTTCTTCGCGCTCGACGATTTCTTCCCGGGCGTCTTCCTCTTCCTGGATTTCTTCTTCAGGTTCCCGTTCTTCGCGGATGTCCTCTTCTTCTTTGGGAGGTTCCGGCTTTCGAAACTGTTTGGAAGGCTCCTGCTTCGGAGGTTCCTGCCTGAAGGGATTGTCTTCAAGAACGGGTTCGGAGAGAAGGCCGTAAAGTGCGAGCTGGGTCATGACGTCACCTATTCAAACTCATCGTTTCGTATTGGTGGGTTCAATCGTGTGACGATTCTGGAGGTCAGCTCAAGGTTCGCTGCATAACGATTCACATGTTTGTGGAAAAATGTGAAAGTTATTTGCGAATCAGTCAGTTGAGCGGCGCAGCCTGAAAAGTTTTCGGCGCTTCCTCGATGACGCTGATGCCGCCGCGGCGGATTTCAAGGATCGCGAGGCCGCGTTCCGCCGTGCCGTCGGGGCGGAAACGGAAGATTCCATCGATGCCGGAAAAGCCGTTCGGGTTCATCAGCGATTTCGCGTCGAAGCCGGGCTTGCCCGCCGCGCCCTGCAAGCCGCGCTTGGCGAGGATGGCCGCAAGGGCGGTCGCGTCATAGGCGAGCGTCGTCAGGCGCGGGGCGGTGTAGCCGTAGCTTTGCTGGAAGCGGCGCTCGAAGGCCGAGCGCGCGCCGGGCGAGGGCGCGGCGAACCATGAGCCTTCAAGGCCGGGTTCCTGCGAGAGGGACGGATCGTCGAACAGGCCGGTGCCGAGACGTTTGACGCGGCTGGGCGGCAGGTCGAGCTGCGTCAGCATGTTGCCGATGGTCCTGGCGCTGTCGCCGCCGACCGGCATGAATACGGCGTCAAAAGGTGCGGGCGCATTCGAAGGCTGGCCGTTCGGGTGGCGCTGGTCGTAGCGCGCGAACTGGCGCAGCGTGGCGGCGATCTCGCGGGTCTGCGGATTGAAGCGTTCGGTGGCTGTGAGCTGCATGTTGTTGCGGCCGGCGGCGGACTGGAAAGCGGAGAGGGTGATCTGGCCGTAATCGGTGGTAGGGGCGAGGACGCCGACGCTGCGGACGTTTTTGGCGGCGGCGAATTGCGCGACGCGCTGGATCTGGTCGAACGGCAGGAAGCCCATGACGAATGCGCCGTTGCCCGCGTGTTTCCAGTCGGTGGTGAAGGCGATGACGTTGACGTTGGATTGTTTCGCGACCGGTTTCACGGCGGCGACGGATTCCGAGAAGATCGGCCCGAGCAGAAGTTCGGCGCCGCCCGCGATGGCCGAGCGCGCGGCAGCGGCGGCTTCCTGCGGCGAGGATTTGGTATCGCGCGGGATCAATTCAAAGCCTTCATAGCCGACATCGAACAGCGCCATCTGCGCGGCCTTGAGCATGGACTGGCCGAGTTGCTGGTCCTTGCCGGTGAGGGGGAGGAGAATGCCGACTTTCACCGGGCGCAGGTTTTGCGCCGAGGGTGTTTCAGGCGCTTGTGTGGTTGCGGGCGTTGGCGGGCCAGCCTGTTCCTGCGAAAGGAGGTGCGGTTTTTCCTGGGCGGGTCTTGCGTAGCCTCCACCGCCGCCGCAGGCGGTCAGTAAAAGCAGGGCGGCGAGGAAAAGGACGGAAAAGAGGTTTAATCTGCGCATGTTCTTCTTCACAGGGGTCTGATATTCTCCGGGGATGTCGGAACAGACTAACCAAAAAGAATCTAAAACGAAAGGGGGGGACTGGCTACTCCCTCCGCGCAGAAAAAACGCGGTTATGCCGGGGTTGTATCTCGTCGCGACGCCGATCGGTAACCTGGGCGACATTACGCTGCGGGCGCTGGATGTGCTGGCTTTGTCCGACCGGGTGATCTGCGAGGATACGCGGGTTTCGGGCAAGCTGCTGGAGCATTTCGGGATCAAGAAGCCGCTGCTGCCTTACAACGATCATAATGCCGACAGGCAGCGCGGGAGTATCATGCAGATGCTGCGGGACGGGGGCCGCGTTGCTTTCATAAGCGATGCGGGGACGCCGCTGGTTTCCGACCCGGGATATAAACTGGTGCGCGAATGTATCGGGGAGGGAATCGCGGTGACGGCGCTGCCGGGGGCGAATGCGCCGCTGACGGCGTTGCAGTTGTCGGGACTGCCGTCTGATGCGTTTTCATTCATCGGTTTCCTGCCGCCGAAAAGCGCGGCGCGGAAAAAACATTTAAGCGAATGGAAGAATGCACCGGGGACGTTGATCGCGTTCGAAACCGCGCCGCGATTGTATGAAGCGCTGAAGGATATCCATGAAGCGCTGGGCGAGCGCGAAGTCGCGGTGGCGCGGGAGCTGACGAAGCTGCATGAGGAAATTCTGCGCGGGCCGGTTTCGGAGTTGATTGAGAATTTCAAGGAGTTGAAGGGCGAGATCGTTTTGGTGATCGGGCGCGGGGAAGCGGAAGCGATGAGTGATGCGGATGTTGAAAAGGAACTCAAGAAAGCGCTGAAAACAATGAGCACGAAAGAGGCGGCGGCGGTGGTCGCGGAAATTTCGGGCCGTCCGCGCAAGGAAATTTATAATATCGCATTGTCATTGCGGTCCCCGCCTGCGCGGGGATAAACTGCGCGAAGCAATCCAGATTCCCGCTTTCGCGGGGAAGACAAAAGATGGATTGCTTCGTCGCATACGCTCCTCGCAATGACGGGGGAAATAATGAAAACTGAAAAAATAAAGGCGTATGAACGGGGGCACAGGCTCGAGCGGCTGGCGGCGCTTTATTTACAGATCAAGGGCTACAAGATTCTGAATGTGCGTTATAAAACGCCGGGCGGGGAAATCGACATCGTGGCGCGCAGGAAAAACGCGCTGGTGTTCGTAGAGGTGAAAGGGCGCGCGGACATGCGTTCGGCGCTGGAGTCGATTACAGCGCGTAACAGGCTGCGGGTTGAAAGCGCGGCGCGGTTCTTCATTGCCGCGCATCCGCAATTCGCAGGGTTCGACATGCGTTTCGATGTGGTTGTTTTCGCGCCGCCGTTTTCTTTCCGCCATCTGGACAATGCATGGCGGGCGCGTTCATAATAGGTCCTGCCTGCCTGCGATTCTTTATTCCGAAGGATTATGCCCATGAAAAAATCCCTGCTGCTTATCGCTCTCTGTCCGCTGCTTCTGACCGGTTGCGCGGGGATGCTTGTCGGCGCGGGCGCGACGGCCGGCGTCGCGGCGGCGCAGGAAGGCGGCGTCAAGCGGGCCTGGAGCGACGCGCAGATCCAGGCGCAGATCAACAAGCTGTGGTTCGAGTATGATGTCGATACGTTCGCGAAGCTCGACCTTACGATCAACCAGGGCCGCGTGCTGATCACCGGCGTCGTGCAAAATCCCGAAGCGCGCGTCGAGGCTGTGCGCCTGGCGTGGCAGCCCAAGGGCGTCAAGCAGGTCATCAACGAAATCCGCGTCGCGAAAAGCGGCGGCGTCACCGGTTTCGCGCGCGATACATGGATCACGTCGCGCCTGCGGACGGCGATCACGTTCGACCGCAACATCCAGTCGATCAATTACTCCATCGATACGGTGCAGGGCACGGTTTACCTGATGGGGTCGGCGCAGAATCAGCAGGAGCTTAACCGCGTCATCGAAACGGCGCGGACAATCCCCGACGTGAAACAGGTGGTCAGCTATGTGAAGCTGCTGGGCCGCCCGGTTCTTAGCAATGGGGCCGCAGATTCCGTGCGGCATTCGAATAATCCGCCCGCTGACTCCATGGGCGCGGAACGCTGGCCTGACGAGCAGCCCGTGCAGTCTTACGGCACGGAGAGCACGGATTACAAGCCGGTGCTGCTGGTGCCGGAACCCGTTCAAAGCGAACAGCTGAACTAGATGTCTTTCAATCCGCATGAGTATCTCGGCGCACTGGCAAGTGTCGCCGATGCCGAGATCGATCTCGGGAAAGCCGCGCTGGCGTTGGCGGCGCGTGATCAGCCGGGCGTGGTGCTGGAGCGCTATGTGCATCACATTCAAAAGCTCGGCGAGGATGTCGGGAAATATCACAAGGAATTGATCGCGGCAGGCGCGCTCGATGATGCAGCGACGCAGCTCGCGGCGCTGAAGCATGTGATCGTGACAATCAACAATTATACGGGCGACATCGAGACGCATGAAGATATGCAGAACGCGAATTTGCTGCGCGTGATCGACCGGCGCAAGGGCATGTCGGTGACGCTCTCGGTGATTTATCTCGCCGTTGCCGGCGCGCAGGGGTGGGAAATTTACGGCCTGGATTTTCCGGGGCATTTTCTCTGCCGCCTCGACACGGATGGAAGGCGCCTGATTTTCGATCCGTTTTACGAATGCAAAATTCTCGAGGCGCCCGATCTGCGCAGTTTCGTGAAACAGGTGCGCGGACAGAACGCCGAACTGTCGGCGAGTTATTTCGAGCCCGCAAGCAAACGCGAAATCCTGATGCGGCTGCAGAACAATATTAAATACCGCCAGATCGAGGGCGAGGATTATGCGGGCGCGCTGAAAACCGTCGAGGGCATGCGCATGATCGATGCGGGCGAATACAGGTTGCTGCTGGATGCGGGGGTTTTATACGCGCGCACGGGGCAGCCCAAGCCGGCGATCGAGGTGCTGGAGGAATATATCAAGAAAGCGCCCAAGGACCGCGACCGGCACGAGGCCGCCATGTTGCTGCAGGAGCTTAAAAACTCGCTCTAAATATTCTTGGCATAATACGGGAGATAAATGCGCAGGGAAAAATGAACTTTCCCGTAAAATATTCGTTTATAAGGGCAGGTACGCCCTTGCATCCCCCGGTGGAAGGGAATACTAATTGTCTGCCTGCCGGTGGCGAATCGGCCAGATTTTTATTGTTTTTACGAATTCTATATCAAGGAGAAAACTATGCTCGCTCGTTTTTTAATGATTTTTGCCGTCCTGTTCGTGGTCAGCGCTTGCGAATCGACAGATGACGCAGCCATGGAAGAACAGGCGACGCTGGGTGCGGAAAGCACGACCGGCGGCCCGGCCAGCGATATTTACGGCGACGGCCAGGGCGGTCAGGGCGCAGCGCCCGGCACGCAGGCCGATTTCGTCGTTAATGTCGGCGACCGCGTTTTCTTCGGTTACGACCAGTATGATTTGAGCCAGGAAGCCCGCGATACGCTGGGCCGTCAGGCGAACTGGCTCGCGCAGTACGCGAACCTCCGCATCACGGTTGAAGGCCACGCAGACGAGCGCGGCACACGCGAATACAACCTCGCTCTCGGCGAGCGCCGCGCAAACGCTGTGAAGAACTACCTGATCGCGCTTGGCGTTGACGCCGGTCGCGTGACGACGGTTTCCTACGGCAAAGAGCGTCCCGCCGTTCCCGGCTCGAACGAGACCGCATGGGCGCAGAACCGCCGCGGCGTAACGGTTGTTGAATAAGACAATGGCCGTTTCCGGCAAATCCAAATCAACCACGAAGGCCCAGATTTTTCTGGGCCTTCTGGCATCTGGCGTGATTCTAGTTTCCGCGCCTTCATTCGCGCAGTCGAACCGCGATGTTTCGAACCGCCTGAACCGCATCGAGAACGAGCTCGAGACGCTGGGACGCGCGGTTTACAAGGGCCAGCAGCCACCCGCCGGTTCCTATGGCGGCGGCACGAGCGCGGCCGATGCGGAAGTGCGCATCCAGCAGTTTGAATCACAAATCCGCGAAATGACGGGCAGGCTCGAGGAGCAGGACAACCAGATCCGGCAGCTTCGCGAGCAGCTTGAAAAGCTTTCCGCCGATCTCGATGTGCGTCTCAGCGGCACGCAGGACGGTGGAAGCGGCGGCAGCTTCACCAACGATTCCACGGGCGGCAGCTTCACGAATAATCCGATCCGCAGCACGAATGGCGGCGGCAAAGATGACCGGAGCATCACACCGCCACTGGGCGATTCTTCGGGCAGCGGTTATCAGTGGAATTCGGGTTCTTCGTCGATGACGGACGGCCAGCTCGGCACGCTCACGGACAGCGGCGCGGGCGCCATGGCGGGCGCTGATAATGCGGCCAGTCTCTATGAAAATGCGTTCTCGCTTCTCAAGGGCGCGCAATATAATGAAGCGGAAAAGGAATTCCGTTCGTTCCTCAGCCAGTATCCCGGCCACCCGCTCACCGGCAACGCGACATACTGGCTCGGCGAGACTTATTATGTGCGTGGCCAGTTTGAAAAAGCGGCGAAAACTTTCGCCGAGGGCTACCAGGCGGACCCGAAAGGCGCGAAGGCCGCCGATAACCTTCTGAAAATGGGCATGTCGCTTTCGGGCATGAACAAAAAGAACGATGCCTGCGTCGCGCTCGGCCAGGTTGAAAAGCAATTCGCCAGCAGCGGCCCGGTCATGCGCCGCGCCCAGCAGGAAATGACCCGCCTTGGCTGCTGAGCCCCTCAAGGCCGAGTTGACTCCCGATGAATTTTCCGCGCTGCTTGCCGAGCGTTTTCCATCAGCACTAAAAGATGATGCTTTTGCGGTCGCCGTTTCCGGCGGGCCGGACAGCATGACGCTTGCCAAATTATTGTCTGGTTGGGCCGCGCAAAATAATAAAACCATTCATGCATTAACGGTCGATCATGGATTGCGCGCGGAATCGGCGGATGAGGCAGCGCAGGTTTCTCAATGGCTTAAAGGCTGGCCCAATACGCGCCATGCCGTTTTGAAATGGGAGGGCGGCAAGCCGCAGAACCGTATCCAGGAAGAGGCGCGCAATGCGCGTTACCGGCTGATGACCGAATATTGCGCGGCGCACGGGATTTCCAGCTTGTTTCTCGCGCATCACCAGGACGATCAGGCCGAAACGTTCCTGCTCCGCCTTTCGATGGGCAGCGGGCTGGACGGGCTGGCGGCCATGCGCCCGGTGCACAAGACCGGGGCGGGGCTGATTCTGCTGCGGCCATTTCTTGGTTTTTCAAAAGAGCGGTTACTGACGACTTGTGCGGCAATGGGGATTCCGTTCGTGAACGACCCCAGTAACGGGTCGGATAATTTCGCGCGCGTGCGGCTCAGGAAATCGCTGACCGCGCTGGAGGCGGAAGGGCTCTCGTCAAAGCGCCTCGCGGTGACGGCGGAGAGGCTCGACCGGGCCCGTGACGCGCTTGACAAAATCGCTGAAAAGGCGCAGATTTCCGCCGTTATTTCGAATGATACAGGGCGTATCGTTTACAGGATTGAAGCCCTGAAACCATGGCCGGGCGAGATCATTTTACGGGTCCTGATTCATTCCATGAAGACGCTGCGCCTCGGGGGCGACCATTTGCCCCGGATGGAGAAAATCGAATCCCTGTTCCGCGATTTCATGAGCCCGGCGCCCTTTACGAAACGCACGCTCGGCGGGCTGATTTTCGAGCGCGATGATAAAGACGGGCTTTTGATCGTCAGTGTCGAGAATATGGATAAGGCACCCTGAAAGATGCCTGCAATCTTGCCCCTTTGGACAAAGCGACTAGGTTTCTTTAGAATATGACGCCCAGGCGGGTTAAAATAGAAAGAGAAGTGGTTCTTCGTGAATAACGCATTCGGTAAAAACCTGGTTTTCTGGCTGGCGATCGCGCTTTTGCTGATCTTCCTGTTCAATGTGTTCCAGGGGGGGCCGCAGTCTCCGAACGCGGCAGGCGTGCAGAATGTCGCCTACAGCGATTTCATGGCCGATGCGCGGAACGGCCGCATTTCGAACGTCACGATCCAGGGCCAGACGCTGCTCGGCAATTACACGAATTCCGGCGAGACCTTCACCACCATGGTGCCGCCGAATGAAAATGTCGTCGAACGCCTGCAGGGCACCGGCGTGCAGATCATGGCCGAGAAAGAGGCCCCGGAAAAACTGAGCCTGCTGAGCATTCTGGTTTCGTTGTTGCCGGCGTTTTTAATCATCGGCGTGTGGATTTTATTCATGCGCCAGATGCAGGGCCGAGGCGGCGGGGGCGCGATGGGTTTCGGCAAATCGCGGGCGAGGCTGCTGACCGAGAAGCAGGGCCGCGTGACATTTGAAGATGTCGCGGGCATCGAGGAAGCCAAGGCGGAGCTCGAGGAGATCGTCGAGTTCCTGAAGGACCCGCAAAAATTTCAAAGGCTGGGCGGTAAAATTCCGAAGGGCGCGCTGCTGGTCGGCTCGCCGGGTACGGGTAAGACGCTGGTCGCCCGCGCGGTGGCGGGCGAGGCGAACGTGCCGTTCTTCACGATTTCCGGTTCGGATTTCGTCGAGATGTTTGTCGGCGTCGGCGCCTCAAGAGTGCGCGACATGTTCGAGCAGGGCAAGAAAAACGCGCCGTGCATTATTTTCATCGACGAGATCGATGCTGTCGGCCGTCACCGCGGCGCAGGTCTTGGCGGCGGCAATGACGAGCGTGAACAGACGCTCAACCAGTTGCTCGTCGAAATGGACGGGTTTGAATCGAATGAGGGCGTGATTATTCTGGCTGCCACGAACAGGCCGGACGTTCTCGATCCCGCGCTGCTGCGCCCGGGACGTTTCGACCGCCAGGTCGTCGTGCCATTGCCCGACATCAAGGGCCGCGAAAAAATCCTGAAAGTGCACATGAAGAAAGTGCCTCTCGCCAATAATGTCGACGCGGTGATCATCGCGCGCGGCACGCCGGGATTCTCCGGCGCGGACCTCGCGAACCTCGTAAACGAGGCGGCGCTGCTGGCTGCCCGCCGCGGCAAACGCGTCGTCGGCATGGAAGAGCTGGAAGATGCGAAAGATAAAGTGATGATGGGCGCCGAGCGCAAATCGATGGTGATGTCGGAAGACGAGAAGAAGCTTACCGCGTATCACGAGGCGGGGCACGCTGTTGTCGCGCTGCACGAGCCGGCGTCTGACCCCATTCACAAGGCGACGATCGTGCCGCGCGGGCGCGCGCTCGGTCTGGTTATGAGATTGCCCGAGCGCGACCGTTTGTCGGTGGCGAAAGAAAAACTTCATGCCGATCTCGCGGTTGCGATGGGCGGGCGCGTCGCCGAGGAAATCATTTTCGGCGCGGAAAAAGTCACGACCGGCGCAAGCTCCGATATTTCCATGGCGACCAATATGGCGCGGCGCATGGTGACCGAGTGGGGGATGTCGAACAAGCTCGGCCCGCTGCGTTACGTGTCGGACCAGGAGGAAGTGTTCCTCGGACACTCGGTCACGCAATCGAAAAATATGTCGGATGAAACGGCGTCGATCGTCGATGCGGAAGTGCGCGGCATTGTCGAGAAGGCCTATGCGCGCGCGCGGCAGGTCCTGACCGATCATCTGGATGAACTTCACAAGGTCGCCAAGGCGCTGCTGGAGTATGAAATGCTCTCGGGCGATGAGATCAAGGCCATCCTGCGCGGCGAACCTATCCTGCGCGACGATTCAGACAGCGACCCGGCTCCGGGCGGCAAGAAGAAATCCTCGGTGCCTTCCGGCGGCGGAATTTTGCCGCAGGGGGCGTCATAGCTCGCTGTCATTCCGGCGGAAGCCGGAATCCACTTTAGTCATTGGCTCCATGGACCCCGGCTTTCGCCGGGGTGACAATGTGAGAGTTAATTCTCATCAGATTATTTTACATAATGTAAAATAATCTGATTGCGGGATGTGCCTATTATAAAAGTTGGGTGGTTACGGGAGGTGGTTGTGACGGGCTCATCAGGGCTGTCACATGTTGTTACCTATTGTGACCGGGCGGGTGGAAACTGTGTTTGCCCCCGTGGCGAATAAAGTTTAAAAAACAGGGGCATGACACGGAAGTTTTTCGGCACTGACGGAATACGCGGGCGGGCGAACACGGCCCCGATGACGGCTGACATGGCGCTCAAGATCGCCATGGCGACGGCGTCCGTGCTGCGCGGGAAGGAAACCGGGGGGGCGCGCAAGCATACCAACCGCGCGATCATCGGCAAGGACACGCGCCTGTCGGGCTATATGTTCGAGGAGGCGATGTGCGCCGGATTCGTCTCGATGGGCATGGATGTGATCCTGGTCGGGCCGATCCCGACGCCGGGCATCGCGATGCTGACGCGCAGTTTGCGCACCGATGTCGGCGTGATGATTTCAGCCTCGCATAATCTGTTCGAAGATAACGGCATCAAATTGTTCGGGCCGGATGGTTATAAACTGCCCGACGATGTCGAGCGCGCGATTGAGGCGAAAATCGAGGGCGATCTTTCGAAGGAACTGGCGCTGCCGGCCGATCTCGGCAAGGCGACGCGGCTCGAGGATGCGCAGGGGCGTTATGTCGAGCATGTCAAAGGCAGTTTCCCGAAGGGCCTTAATCTTGAAGGCCTGAAGATCGTGATCGATTGCGCGCATGGCGCGGCATACAAGGTCGCGCCGCAGGTGCTGTGGGAGCTGGAAGCCGAAGTGGTTTCCATCGGCGTCAATCCGAACGGGCGGAATATCAATGACGGCTGCGGCGCGACGGCGACGGAAAACCTGCAGAAGGCGGTGATCGAGCATAAGGCGGATATCGGCATTGCGCTGGATGGCGACGCCGACCGCGTGATCATGGTCGATGAAAAAGGCCAGAAGATCGACGGCGACCAGCTGATGGCGGCGCTGGCGCTGAGCATGCAGAAGGCAGGGACGCTGGCGCAGGACACGATCGTCGCGACGGTGATGTCTAATCTGGGTCTTGAGAAATTTTTAGAGTCGAAAAAAATCAGGATGCTGCGCTCGCAGGTCGGCGACCGTTACGTGGTCGAGACGATGCGCGAGAAGAATGCTTCGCTGGGCGGCGAGCAATCGGGCCATATCATTCTTTCGAATTACAACACGACGGGCGACGGCCTGGTGGCGGCGCTGCAGGTGCTGGCGGTTCTCAAGCAGCAGAATAAGAAAGCCAGCGAGGCGCTGCGCGTGTTCAACCCGCTGCCGCAAATTCTTCGCAATGTGAAATTCGGGAATGGCGCGAAGCCGCTCGATAATTCAAAAGTGCAAGATGCGATTAAATCGGCCGAGAACAAACTTTTGAATGACGGGCGTTTGCTGGTGCGCGCTTCGGGTACGGAGCCGCTGATCCGCGTGATGGCGGAAGGGCAGGACTCGAAGCTGGTCGAGAATGTCGTGGGCGACCTCTGCGCCGTCATCGAACAGGCTGCACGGTAAAGGGTTGGTCATGGCTACGGGCAAGAAAAAGAATCTGGCGCTGCTTCCGAACGGGTTTGTCGATCTTCTGCCGCCCGTTGCCGAGCGCGAATATGCCGCCGCCGGGAAAATGATGATGACATTTGCCGCGTTTGGTTACCAGCGCGTCAAGCCGCCGATGCTGGAATTCGAGGAAAGCCTGTTCGCGCCGGGGCCGGGCGAGTCCATGATCGATGATACGTTCCGGGTTATGGACCCGGTGTCGCGCCGGATGATGGGCGTGCGCTCGGACATCACGCCGCAGATTGCGCGGATTGCGTGTTCGCGTTTAGGAAGCGAGCCGCGCCCGTTGCGTTTGTGTTACGCAAATGATGTGCTGCGCACCAAGGCGGGGCAACAGCGCATCGAGCGCCAGTTCTGCCAGGTGGGCTGCGAGATCGTCGGCGATGACGATATTGAGGCGGATATTGAATCCTGCGTGGTGGCGCTGATCGCGCTCAAGGAAATCGGCGTCGCGGATATCACGATTGATTTGTCTTTCCCGCGCATCATCGCGCAGATTCTGGACAAGCATAAAATCGCCGAGGAAGACCGCGAGAAAATCAAGGCGTCGCTGGAGCGGCGTAACGCGGATGGGCTGAAAAATTACGGCAAGAAATTGGCTGACGCGTTGTCGGGGCTCATGAAAACCGCGGGGCCGGGCCAAAAAGCGTTGAAGGCGCTGGCGGCGCTCGGCGATTGCAAGGCGGACGTGCGGAAGCTGAAAACCATTCATGCGGGTATCGCGCGGGCGATTGATGAACTCGGGTTCGATGATGTCAAAATCACGATCGACGCGGCGGAGATGCGCGGGTTCAAATATCATTCCGGCATGGGCTTCACGATTTTCGCGGGCGGCGTTTCGGGCGAGCTGGGCCGCGGCGGGCGTTACAATATTCATTTCGGCGGGCAGAAGCCGGTCGAGAGCGCGTGCGGGTTCACCCTCTATATGGATACGGTGCGCAAGGCGATGCCGCCGGCGCGCGAGAAGAAGATTGTCAATGTGAGCGCCGGGGAAAACTGGGCGAAAATCCGCAGTGAGCAAAAAAGCGGCGTGATCGTCGTGCGCGGTAAATCGAAAAGGAAGAAAACATAATGGCCAATGTCGCGGTTATCGGTTCGCAGTGGGGCGATGAAGGAAAAGGCAAGATTGTCGACTGGCTGTCGAGCCGGGCGGATGTCGTCGTGCGTTTCCAGGGCGGGCATAATGCGGGTCATACGCTGGTTATCGATGGCGTGACCTATAAGCTCAGCCTGCTGCCGTCGGGCATCGTGCGCAAAGGCAAGCTTTCGGTGATCGGCAATGGCGTCGTCGTCGACCCTTGGCATCTGATCAAGGAAATTGCAGGGCTGCGCGAAAAGGGCGTCGACGTTACGCCGAAAAACCTGGTCCTTGCGGAAAACGCGACGCTGATTTTACCGGTGCACCAGGCGCTGGACGCGGCGATGGAAAAGGCGCTCGGCAACAAGGCGATCGGGACGACGAAGCGCGGAATCGGTCCCGCTTATGAAGATAAAGTCGCTCGCCGCGCGATCCGCGTGTGCGATCTCGCCGACCCGGAATTGCTGCGCGAAAAACTCGAGCGCATGATCGCGCGCCATAACGTGTTTTTCAAAGGCATCGATATGCCGTTGATCAGCGCCGACGAGATTTATAAAAGCCTCAGCGAAATCAGCAAGGAGATTTTGTCCTATGCGGGCGTGACGTGGAAAATCCTCGACGAAGCGCGGCGCAGCGGTAAAAAGATTTTGTTCGAAGGCGCGCAAGGCACGATGCTGGATGTCGATCACGGCACATATCCTTACGTGACGTCGTCGAATATCGTTGCGGGTCAGGCGGCGAGCGGATCGGGCATGGGGCCGGACGCGGTGAATTACGTTCTTGGTATTACGAAAGCCTACACGACGCGCGTCGGCGAAGGGCCGTTCCCGACCGAGCAGGCGAACGAGACCGGCGAATATCTCGGCCAGCGCGGTCATGAATTCGGAACCGTCACGGGGCGCAAGCGCCGATGCGGCTGGTTCGATGCCGTGCTCGTGCGCCAGGCGGTGAAGTTGTCGGGCATTCACGGCATTGCGCTGACGAAACTGGATGTGCTGGATGGACTGGACGCGCTGAAAATCTGCACCGGCTATGAATACAAAGGCAAAAAGATCGACTATTTCCCCGCCTCGCAGGCCGCGCAGCAGGAATTGACGCCGGTTTACGAGACGCTAGAGGGCTGGAAGGACAGCACGCAGGGTGCCCGGACATGGGGCCAGTTGCCTGCCGCCGCCATTAAATATGTGCGGCGTATCGAGGAATTGATCGGGACGCCGGTAGCGCTGCTGTCCACCAGTCCCGAACGTGACGATACGATCATGGTGCGCGACCCGTTCCTGGGTTAATGCCGTAACAGGCCGTTTCATTTACTTTTCCCGTAATCAATATTATGATTAAGGCAGACCAAGGAGTGGTCCCGCCATGACACCCGCCTTTTATATTTCTGATATTATAGGAATTTCTTCTCGATGACGGAAGAAGTCAAACCGGATCAGGGGGAAACCGCCCCCGAGAAGGCCGACGCCAAAAAAGGCGCCGGGCGGGCCGGGTCGATCAAGTTCGATAACAATATCGAGATTTTTCCCGACACACGCATGCCGGAATACGATTCCGGCGAGGTGAAAGCCTACCGCGCGATCAGCCGCGACAAGGTGAACTATTTCGCGCTGGTGTGCGAGCGTCATCTCGTGCCGCGCACGCGCTCGGCGACAAATTATGCGGGATTGCTCAATCCGTTTCTCGTGCCGCTGGTGGCGATGGGAAAAATTTTCTGGCCGCCGGCCGGGCAGGAGCGGTTTATCATCGTTTACAAGGACGTTCTCGGCAAGCGGCTGATGAAGCAAACCGATTACGCGCTCGACTGGCGGCAGGACGACGTGATGAATATCGTCGTGAAGCCGATGATCGGCGCGCTGGTCGATTTCAGAAACCGCGATTTCGCGCACGGCGCGATCCGGCCGAGCAACATGTTTTATACAGGCCCGGCGGCGAAGCCCGAGAAAATCGTGCTGGGCGATTGCCTGGCGCTGCCCTCTTCCTACGACCAGCCGGTGCTTTACCAGACGATCGAGCGCGGCATGGTGGCGCCGATCGCGCGCGGCGAGGCGACGTTGACCGATGATTTATATGCGTTCGGCGTTTCGCTGGCGGTGTTCATGCGCTCGAACGATCCGCTGGAGGGCATGAGCGATGACGAGATCGTGCGCGCGAAAATCGAACTGGGCTCTTATGCCGCGATCACCGGCAAGGAACGTTTCAAAGGTTCGATCCTGGAATTATTGCGCGGCGTGCTGCACGACGACCCGACCCAGCGCTGGACGCTGGAAGAGGTCATGGTCTGGCTGGACGGCAGGCGTCTTTCACCGAAGCAATCGATCAAGGAAAAGAAAGCGCCGCGGCCGGTGGTTTTCTCCGGCGAGAAATATTTTCAAAGTTCATTACTTGCCATGAGTCTCGATTCAAATCCCGGCGATGCCGTGCGGCTGGTGGAGAGCGACGAACTCAATCAATGGCTGATCCGTTCGGTCGAAGACGATGTGGCGCTGGAGCGCGTGGAAAACGCCGTAAAGACGACGCGGGAGAAGGGGACGGGCCCGGGTTATGAAGACCGGCTGGTGGCCAATCTTTCGATCGCGCTGGACACCAAGGCGCCCCTGCGTTTCCGGGGGCTGCGCATGACGGGCGACGGCGTCGGCAAGGCCATGGCCGAGGCGATGGTGATGAAGCGCGATATCCAGCCTTTCGTCGACCTGTTCGCGCAGAATATCGCGTTTAACTGGATTACGGTGCAGGAAAACCAGCATATCGATGTCGGCAACCTGATTTCACGCTTCGACAGCTGCCGTAATTTCATTCGTCATGGAAAAATAGGATACGGGGTCGAGCGCTGCGTATATTTATTGTGCCCCGAGGCGCATTGCCTCAGCGAAAAATTCAACGATTATCATGTCTTGACCCCGGAAGACATGGTTCTTGCCTTCGAGGATCTTTGCAAGAAGGGCAAGGCGCCGATTAATTTTCTCGACCGGCACTGCGCCGCGTTCCTGTCGGTAAAGGATTCAAAAGTCATTGATTCCTATCTTTTCGATCTTGCCTCGTGGGAGGATTACAAAAAAATCCTCGGCAACCTGAAATGCCTGGCGACGATTCAAAAACGTTCCTCGATGCCGATGCTTCCGGGGCTTGCCGGCGCGTTCATGGATATGATCGATGTGATCTGCGAGCGTTACCATGACCGCGATGTGCGTGAAAAACTGCAGAAAAGCGTGGCGCGTTACGCCGCCGAGGGCGATCTGGCGAAGATGGCGGGCATTCTCAATAACGCGGAACTGATGGCGCGCGATCTGGGCGCGTTCAAGGAGGCGATGCGGGAATATAACGGATTGCAGAAAGAATATATCGATCTTGAAACGCGGCTGGCGGATGCCGCGAATTTCGGCAAGTCGGCAGGGCGGGAAGTGGCCGCAGTGGCCTCAAGCATTATAGCCGCGATCATAATTCTGGCGGCGTCTTTCATGTTCTTCACCCATACGCCGACATATTAGGGAGCAGGGCATGGCAGATAAAAAAGCTCCGGAGAAAAAAGCGGCAGATCCCAAGGCGGCTGCCGCCGCCGCGCCAAAAGACGGCGAGAAAAAAAGCGGTAAAAAAGCAGGGCGAAAGGTCAGCGGCGGCGCGAAGGTTTCTGTATTCATGATCGGCCTCGTGATCCTGGGCGCGATTTTCATGCCGTCGGCCGTATTGCTGGGTATCGGCATGATGCCGACCATCGCCGCCATGTTCGCCGACCCCAGGCACGCCAGAACAAGGGTCGTCACGGTCGGGGCGCTCAATCTCGCGGGCTGTGTGCCCTTCCTATTCAAGTTATGGTCGGAAGGCCATGAATTCGACAACGCCATCAATATCGCCACCGATCCGCAGGCCATTATCGTCATGTATGCGGCGGCGGGTGCGGGTTATATGATCGACTGGTCGATGTCCTCGGTGGTGGCGGCGATTTTATACCAGCGCGGTCTTGCCCGGCAGGAATCCATTAAAAAACGGCAGGCGGAGCTGGTGGCGCGCTGGGGCGCGGAAGTCACCGGCCAGATTCCGCTGGACCACCAGGGATTTGCCATCCAGCCCCCTGAAAAAGGCCGATAAGTCTTTAAAGTAAAGGGTTTTTTCTTAATCGTTTGTTCATAGGTCTGGCGCATAATAATAAGTGGTTGGGTGTCTGTGCATATGCACAAAGCATGAAAACAAGCGGTCAAAGCCGCTTTTTTTGTGCCTGAAAAAAACAAAAAATTTTAGTCAAATGCTGCGCAAGTTTATTTCACGGTGGCTGGGTAAGGACGAGGGAACGACGGCGATCGAGTTCAGTTTCCTCTTGGTTCCTTATATACTCCTGACGCTGGCGATTATCGAGATCTCGATAATGTATGTCGGCGCATCCTTGCTGGAAGGCGCTACGGGTTCGGCCGCGCGGCTTGTCCGCACCGGCCAGCTTCAGGAAGGCGCCGACCCGGAAGCGTTATTCCGCCAGGCGATCTGCAATTACGCAACAGTGCTGATCAACTGCGACAATGTGATTATCGAAGTGCGCGAGATGGAAAGTTTTTCGGATTACGACGAGATGCAGCCGCAATATGACGAAGACGGCAACCTGGTTCCCGGTCAATTCGATGCAGGCGGCTCAAGCTCGCGCGTTCTGATCCGCTCGGCATACCGATACACGATGATGACGCCCATCGTCGGCGCATTGCTCGGGGGGCCCGATAATTCGCGGCTTTTCGTTTCGACGATCGTGCTGCAGACCGAACCGTATGATTTTGAAGGATAACAAAATGTTTTGCGGTTTTGACATGTTCAGGAATTTTACGGCGCGGCTGGTTCGCGAAACCGAAGCCGTGGCGACGGTCGAGGCGGCGCTGGTATTTCCGATTCTCCTGACGCTTTTGCTGGGTACTTTTGACATGGGCAACGGCATACTGGCGAACCAGAAAACCATACGCGCCTCCCAGATCGTTGCCGATCTCGTTACGAGGAATATGACCGTAGACGAAACAGAAATCGAGGAGGCGATCACCGCCGGCGAACTGGCGTTCGAGCCGCTCGATTCCGGCAGTTATGGCGTCGATATCGTAAGCATCCGGTTTGACGAAGATGCCGAGCCGGAAATCGTCTGGCGCGAAACAACCCCCGGCATGGCGCAGAACCAGAATGTCCTGGATGATGTCGCCAGCCTGGCCGAAGCGGATAACGGTGTCGTGGTTGTTACTGTGGCTTATAATTTTGAACCTGTATTCGCGGGTTTCATACTTGATGAAATGCCGATGCGGGAAGTCGCTTTTGCGCGCGGCCGCAGAAGCGCCGTTGTAAATATGGAAGAATAAAACCCGGAAGGGGGTATTTATGAACAGGATGATAAGCGTTTTGAGAAAATATGTCCGGAACACATCCGGTACGATTCTTGTCATGTTCGCGATCATGGCGCCGATCATTATCGGCTCGGCCGGCATGGCGCTCGACTTCGCGCACGCCTACCTGGTGCAGCAGCGTCTCGCGCAGGCGATCGACGCCGCCGCTCTCGCCGCGACCGCCCAGGCGACCGATGAAGCGACCATTGAGCAGAAAGTTAAAGATTTTTTCGAGGTGAATTATCCTGAAGAGAAGTTAGGCGCTACATTCGATCCGGTTGTCGTGGTTGAAGGCAACCAGGTGAAGGTAACAGGCCGGGCCGAATACCTGACATTTTTCCTGAGCGTCATCGGCATCCATGAAATCCTGGTCGAGGCTGAAACCACCGTCCAGCGCGAGGTGCAGGGTATCGAGGTCGTTCTCGTGCTCGACAATACCGGATCGATGGCGTCTGAAAACGATGAAGGCATCGAGAATATAGAGGCGCTCAAGATCGCCAGCCGGAATTTCATCAGCACTTTGTTTGAAAATACGAGCAATCCTGAATCGATCAAGATCGGCATGGTGCCCTACAGCAACTCGGTGCGCGTCGGCCGTTACGGTTTGGGACGCAATCCGGATAACAGTATTTATGCGAATGGCTATGTCTTTGTGAACCTGCCATCGGGAATCAGCTACACGACATCGCACAACAGCGCCAGCGGGTGGTATGGCTGCGTCGTCGAGCATAAACAGACAAATTACAACGCGGCCGCAACGCATGTTTCCGGTTCCGCCGGGCAGTTGTGGCGCACAGGCAGCGGCACGGGATGCAACACCGCCGACAAATGCCGCGGCCATGGCTGGGCGCCGAACAGCACCACAAACGATCCGTATGATTACGACGTTCTCGATAATTACGAGGGCAAGTGGGACATTTACATGTATGGCCGCCTTGTCGCCAACAACGAGAAATGCTCGGACCTCGACAGCAACAGCTATGATTTCAGCAATTCGACTCCCTCGCGTTGCAGTTCGTGCAGCGGCAGCGGCGGCAAATGCAATGCCACTTACTGCTATTGCATGGTGGGAACATCGGGCAGCCAGGATGACGGGCCGAACACCGGTTGCCCCTATGCGTATATCATGCCTTTGACGAGCGATGAGGAAGCGCTGTACGACCGCATCGATGAAATGCGCCCGGACGGCAACACGCTCGGCAATATCGGCATGGCGTGGGGGTACCGTTTGATTTCGCCCGAAGCGCCGTTCGAAGAAGGCGCGCCGTGGGATAACCCGTACTGGCGCAAGGTCGTCGTGATGATGACCGACGGCGACAACACGGAGAACACTTATTATTCCTCCTACTGGTTCACGAACAAGAACAACATGAGCGTGACCAAGTTCAATACGCGCTTTGCCGAAACATGCGAGGCGATGAAGGAGCAGGGAGTCATCATCTATACCGTGACATTCAACTACGAAGATCAGCACGGCAATCCGGTTATCAGCGAGAACACCCGCAATTACTACCGCAATTGCGCCAGCAGTCCCGACCAGTATTACGACGCGCCGACGCAGGAAGAACTGATCGACGTGTTCGAGCAGATCAGCCGCGAGCTCAGCAACCTCCATATCACGGGCTGATCATTATCCAACCTGTTCAAGGCTCGCTCCGCAGGGGCGGGCCTTGTTTATTTGAGTCATTACAGGGTTATTTTGAAATTGCCGAAAATTTTATTTAAATTTTTCAGGTTTCACTTGCCAGATGACATTTTTTTCTTCAAATTATGGTTACTGCTGCGTTCTTTTAACCTTCCTTTAAATAAACATCTGATATTCTGGAAAAGTACGGTTGGGACTTCAAGAGTCTTTTTTGAAGTGTGGGTAACCGGAAAAAATCTGAAAATCTTACAGGAGATCTCAAATGAAAAAACTGCTTGCTTTTAGAGAAGCATATCTTCGCGATGAAGACGGTGCGACGGCTATCGAATACGGCCTGATCGCTGCCGGTATTTCGCTCGCAATCGTCGGCGTCGTGTTCACGTTCGGTGAAGAACTTTTAGCGATGTTTACCACAATGGAAGGTAAACTTGCGGAAGCTAACGACAATGCTGCTGAGGCTCCTTCTCCGTAATAGGGCTCGGTATGAGTTTAAAAGGCCCGCCTTTCAATCCGGAAGGCGGGCTTTTTTATACGGGAGATACGCGATGAAATTTCCAAGGTTATTGTTCAAGCTATATCAACAGCAACAAGACGCGGTTACAGCCGTTGAATATTCTCTCATAGCCAGCGGTATTTCCCTGACAATCATGTTCGGTTTGTTTTTCTTCGGCGAGGCCGTGCTGGCGATTTTCAATACCATGCTGGAAGAGGTGTCGAATTTCGCGCAACAGGTCGGCGTAGGGGAAGGCGATTGAATCCTTTTGCCGATTTCTTTATCCTTTAATCTGGAGATTTGATGATAGCTCTCGTTCTTTTCCTGACCTGCCTGTTTGTCGCGGTCGCCGTCGGCGCGCTGGCGGCATGGTCGGACATGAAAGGCCTGATCATTCCCAACTGGCACAGCGGCGTCATTATCGCGTCGTTTTTCGCGGCGTTCGCGCTCATGCAATTGCTCGGCCACCCTGGTATTTTCGCGAGCATATGGTCGCATCTGACGGCGGCGCTGATCATATTCGCGATCACGGCGACGCTGTTCGGCCTGAAGACGATCGGCGCGGCGGATTCAAAACTCAGCACAGCCTATGCGTTCTGGGCGGGCGTCGCCGGACTTCCCGCTTTCCTGTTTTACATGAGCGTCGTCGGCGGGCTGGTGGGTCTCGGGGCGCTCGCATTGCAAAAATGGCAGCCGGTTAAAAACCCCGCGCCTGGCGGCTGGGTCGCGCGGGTGCAGGCGGGCGAAAACAAGGTTCCCTACGGCGTGGCGATCGCCGTCGGTGCGCTGGCGTCTTTTGTGAAATTGGGGTATTTTGATGGGGCCATATTAACCCTCCTTGGCCACTCCTAAAGTTCACCCAGAGTTCACCAATTTTTAACGATAAACCTGCATTATAGATGTGGAGCCGTGTTTTTGGCGGCTTTCCTGCTGCGTCCCCAATAATTCCATAATGCAACCACTGAAGGTGGCGGATGAATAAGAATGTTATCATTGTGCTTGGCGGTGCGCTGGTCGTTGCGATCGTGGTGGCGCTGCTCGTGCAGATTACGCTGGGCGGTAAAAAGCCCCCCGTGCAGGAAGCGCGCGTCGAGGTTCTCGTCGCCGCGAAAGATTTGGGGATCGGTCGCGAACTGAAAGATGGAGACGTGGCGTGGCAGGCATGGCCTGAGGCGCTGCTGGTGCCCGGCGCGATCGTGCGTGAAAAAGATCAGAAACCAAACGATGCGATGAAGGGCCGCCTGGCCCGTAATGTCGGCAAGAGCGAGTTGATGATGAGCTCGGCTTTGCTCGGTGAATCCAAGGGTAATTACGTTGCGGCCAGTCTTGATCCCGGCATGCGCGCGGTGGCGATATCCGTGAAAGCGGCGAGCATGGTCGGCGGCTTTATCGGTCCCGGCGATTATGTCGATATTATCATGACTTACAAGATGAACATTGATTCCGAAGATAACGATCCGCGCGTCAAAAGCATGATCGATCGCAATATCAATAAAATGGCGACCGAAACCATTCTGCAGAACGTGAAGGTCCTGGCGGTCGACCAGTCGGCGAAGCGCCCCGAAGACGAAAAGGTCAAGGTCGGCAAGACCGTAACCCTGGCTTTGAATGCCGCGGACTCAGAAAAGATATCGCTGGCCGACAGCATCGGTGAGTTGACCCTCTCGCTGCGCGGCGTGGGCGATAACAAGATCGTCGAAAAGAACTGGGAAATCGTTTCAGACGCCCGCCTGATCACGATCGACGACGAGATATTTACAGAATACATGAAAATGAAAAAGGATGCTGGAATAAGTTCGGATAGTGTGAGAATCTATAATGGATCCAGCGTCATGCTGCTTCCTGTCCAATAGTCACCTCGATTTTCATCCCTATCCACAATTTTCTGTGTAACCAACTGAAATCGAAAACAATGTCGCTGAATTTGAAAAGTATCAATGCTGCACGGTGTTTGTGCGCAGTGGCCATTACGGCGCTCTGCGTATTGGCGCTGCCTGCGCTCGTTCACGCGGAAAAAGGCGATCTTGAGAATATCGTAACCGAACCGATTGAACCGGGGCCGGTTTATATCACGCTCGGCAAGGCGGAACTGATCGACGTCGACGGCGATATCGCCGATGTGCTGGTCGCCAACCCGGCGATCATCGATGTCATGGCCGTGCAGTCGAACCGGCTGTATATCGTCGGCCTGATGATCGGCGACACGAACATCATCGCGCTGGACGCGAACGGCAACGTCATCAAGAAAATGGACATCCACGTCAAGTATGACCTCAAGGCCATCCAGGCGATGGTCGAGGATCTCTATCCCGATGAGGACGTGAAGGTCAAAGCGGTGCATGACCAGGTCGTGTTGACGGGCACCGTCTCGACGCCGGAAGTCGCCTCGCGCGTATCGGACGTTGTCGCGTCTTATGTCGGCGATCTGCAGGATCAAAAAGGCGCCGCCGACGAATTGATTTCCAATCTCCTGAACGTGCGCGGCGAGCAGCAGGTGATGCTGCAGGTTAAGATCGTCGAGGCTTCGCGCAGCATCCTGAAGGAGCTCGGCGTCAATACGGATATCAATAACGACGACGCGCTGTCGACCTCGACGCTGTTCAACGAGAATACGTCGTTTACTTTCGGCACCGGCGCGGGCATCGGCCTCTCGCAAGACCCGACGGGCGTTGCGCGTTTCCTGACCGACACAGGCATCGCCGGCATCGGCGACCTGCAGTTTTTCCTGCGCGCGCTTGAAGAGGAAAATCTTGTCCATGTTCTGGCCGAACCGAATTTGACGGCGGTTTCAGGCCAGAAGGCCGGGTTCCTCGCGGGCGGTGAATTCCCCGTTCCCGTGGGCCGCGATAATGTCGGCAACGTGGTTGTTGAATTCCGTGAATTCGGCGTTTCGCTCAACTTCAAGCCCGTGGTTCTGTCTAACGGGCGCATCAGCCTGCAGCTGAATACCGAGGTTTCCTCGCTCGATTTCGACAGCGCCGTGGTCCTGGCTGACGTCAATGTCCCGGGTCTTGATGTGCGCAAGGCGGACACGACGGTTGAAGTGCAGAGCGGCGGCAGTTTGATGATCGCGGGACTCCTGCAATCCGAAGCGGTCAAAGGCATGGCCGGGTTGCCCGGCATCAGCAAGACGCCGATTTTGGGCGATCTCGTGAAATCCGACAGCTTCAGCCGCAACGAAACGGAACTTGTCGTGATCGTGACGCCGTACCTTGTCGAGCCTTATGCAGAAAAAAATCGCGCCGAGAAAACGGCGCCGCACCGTGACAATCCGCTGGCGCGTTCATTCGCGGTGAATGTCCGTAAGTCTTACGAAGTCGATGACGATGCGGTTTTCTCCGACGATGAAAAATACGGATACATCCTCGACTAGGAGCGAAGGCATGACCATGAAAAAAATATTCGCACTGTTGCCGCTGGTTCTCGTTCTTTCCGCCTGTGAAATGTATTCGGAAAGCGTGGTATCAGACCGCCGCCTGCAGGTCAGGGAAGAAAATTTCACCGAGCAAGTGCCCGCGCGCCGCGCCAACAGCGAATATGTCGCCAAGGTCGCGCATGATTACGGCCAGAGCGGCAACGGCCCGCTGGAGCTGACGATCACGTACGACCCGCAATCGAAAACCAATACCGCCATGCATGCCAATGACGAGGCCGTGCGCCTGTCGCAGGCCTTTCGCAAGGAAGGCGTGAAGGACGTTCTGACCAGCATCCTGCCGGTGCGGGAGCAGGGGCCTGAATCCATGGTTGTGGTTTCCTATGCCTCTTACCAGGCCACAGCGCCGGCCAATTGCGGGCGCATGACGGGCTTTGACGGGCCGATCCTGGAGCATGACCCCGATTACAAGCTGGGCTGCACGGTGGAGACGGTTTTTGCCCGCCAGATCGCCAATCCTTCGGATCTGCTGGGCGAATCAAAGGCCCCGGCCTATTCCGAGGGCAGGTCTGCCGCCAACCTCGTGAACAGCCAGCGGGCCGGCACGTTCAACAAGCCCCTGAAGGGCGAACAGGCCTCGGATTAACGTAAGGTCTTTAACGAATATTAAGGCACCAAGACTATGATAGATATTGGATTTTTAGCTATTAACACGGGGCATACAAACTATGAGCGAGGCGGTTAACCAAGGCACATTCATTCTTTTGCCGGCGGCGACTGTTGGGGTCTATACCCGGGACCCAGAGACGCTCGAAGCTGCCCGTAATCTCATCAATGACTGGCGCTTTGCGCGCGTCCAGATTCAGATCGAAGAAGGCGATGTCACCACCGCCACCAATTCCTACAAGGAAATCAATTCACCCGACGTCGTGATCGTCCAGACCGATACGATCGAGGAAGCCTTCGTCAAGAAGCTTGAAGATCTCGGCGCGCAATGCAGCGAGGGCACGTCGGCGATCGTCGTCGGGCCGGTGAACGATGTTTATCTATACCGCCGCATGATCGATATGGGCATCAGCGATTATCTCGTGCGCCCGCTCAAGACGGATATTCTCGCCGACGTCATTGCCAAGACGTTGATTGAAAAGCTCGGCGTGACGGGCAGCCGCCTGATCGCCTTCGTGGGCGCGAAAGGCGGCGTCGGCGCCAGCACGCTCGCGCAGGCCACGGCCTGGGGCGTTTCCGACATTCTCGGCCAGAAGACGATGCTGATCGACAGCGCGGGCGGATGGTCGACGACCAGCGTCGGCATGGGTTTCGAGCCCTCGACGACGCTTGCGGAGGCCGCGCGCGCGGCAGCGAACAAGGACGAAGACAGCATTAAAAGAATGTTATTCCGCGCCAGCGACAAGCTGAGCGTACTGGCGAGCGGGGGCGATGTGATGCTGGAAGCGCCGCTGCAGCCCGAGCAGCTGGAGGAATTGCTGAACATGCTGATGGTGACCTACCCGGTGATTATCGCCGATCTGTCGCACGCATCGGAGAACATGGTGAATGTCGTGATCTCGAAAGCCAGCCAGATTATCGTGGTTTCGACGCCGACCCTGACATCTTTGCGCCTTGCGCGCAGCCTGATCCAGGAGATCAAGGAACATCGCGGCGGTGATGACAAGGGCATCGAGATGGTCGTCAACATGCAGGGCATGGCCGCGAAAAACGAAGTGCAGAAAAAGGATATCGAGCAGGCGATGGAGTTCAAGGTTTCGACGATGCTGGCTTTCGACCCCGGCGCCTATGCCGCGCTGGAAACGCAGAGCAAGAAATTCATCAGCGACGCGAAAGGCGGCGAGATCGTGCGCAAAAATCTTCTGCCGCTGGTGCAGAAAATTCTTTCGGTTGCCGTTAACGACTCGGACGCCGGAAAAGAAAAAAGCGGTTTTCTCGGCGGCATTCTCGGCAAGGGAAAAGCCAAGGGATAGCTTATGTTCGGCAAAAAAGGCACAACGACGACCGCCGCTCCTCCGCCTCCGCCCAAAGCGGTGGAAGCGAAGCCGGTTGCCGCCGCTGCCGTAAAGCCCAAGGACTCCGCGCCTTCCGAGTCGTCCAGGAAGCCGGAAAAAGAAGCGCCCAAGAAAAAGGCGGTCAACGGCACGGCGGAGGCCGAAAAACCGGCCGCCAAGGACGATCCGTTCGCCGAGATGCATACGCATGCTCCCAAGGATAAAGTTTCTGAAGGCGATTCCATCACCACTATCCGCCTGCAGCGCGCGCGGAATCGTATCTGGCTCGATTTGCGGGACGGTATCGATCTCAAAGCTCTCGCGCGGATGGATTCCAAAACCGCGCGGGAAGAGGTTTATTCCGCCGTCGGCGAGATCGCGCGTTTCCGCAATCTCGACCTGACGCCCGCAGAACTCCAGAGCATCGCCAAGGAGTGCGCCGACGACATGCTCGGCTTCGGGCCGCTGGAAGAGTTGCTCGAGATCGACGATATCGCCGATATCATGATCAACGGACCCGACACGGTTTACATCGAACAGAAGGGCAAGATTTCAAAAAGCCACGTCAAATTCCGCGACAACCAGCATCTGACGACGATCTGCCAAAGAATTGTGGGCGCGATCGGCCGCCGCGTCGATGAAGCTTCGCCGATTTGCGACGCGCGTCTGCCTGACGGATCGCGCGTTAACGTCATCATCCCGCCGCTCGCGGTCGATGGTTCGTGCATGACCATTCGTAAGTTCAAAAAAGACAAGCTGACGCTCGAGAAGCTGATGGAATACGGCTCGATGACGCCGTCCTGCGCGAAATTGATCATGGCCGTGGGCCGCAGCCGGGTGAATGTCCTGGTTTCCGGCGGTACGGGCTCGGGCAAGACGACGATGTTGAACTGCCTGACGCGTTATATCGAGCCGGGCGAGCGCATCATCACGTGTGAAGATGCCTGCGAACTGCAATTGCAGCAGCCGCACGTCGTTCGCCTGGAGACACGCCCGCCGAACCTTGAAGGGGTCGGCGAAATCACCATGCGCGACCTGGTGAAAAACTGCCTGCGTATGCGCCCCGAACGCATCATCGTCGGCGAGGTGCGCGGCCCCGAGGCGTTCGACCTTTTGCAAGCCATGAACACGGGCCATGACGGATCGATGGGGACGGTGCACGCCAACAACCCGCGCGAGGCCATTTCGCGTATGGAAAACATGATTGCCATGGGCGGCCTTAATCTGCCGAGCGCGGCGGTGCGCGAGCAGATCGCCAGCGCGGTCAATGTGATCATCCAGGTGCAGAGATTAAGAGATGGTTCGCGCAAGACGACCCATGTGTCGGAAATCACCGGCATGGAAGGCGATGTCATCACTATGCAGGACCTGTTTTCTCTTGAAATTCTGGGTGAAGACGAGCATGGAAAGCTGATCACCAAGCAACGTTCCAGCGGCCTGCGTCCGAAATTCTTCGACAAGGCCCGCCAGTTCGGCGTCGAGAAGCTGGTTCTCGACGCAATGGAAGAGGCCTACGGTTAATGACGACGCTTCAAATCGTCCTAACAATATTGATCATGATCATTATTGTCGGATCGGCGGCAGCCTTCCTGATGATGCAGGAGAATGAGCGCAAGAAGCGCATTGCCGCCGTGATCAAGGGCCATGCCACGAATGAAAAGAAATTCTCGGCAGAGGATGTGCAGAACAAGCGCCGCGCCGAGATCGCCAAAAAGCTGAAAGAAAGCAAGGAAGAAGAGGACCAGAAAAAGGGCAAGAAGAAAAAGCGCACGATCGCGCTGATGCTGGAGCAGGCGGGTCTGACGATTTCCGTTAAAAGATACTGGGCTTATTCCCTGATCAGCATGGTTGTATGCGTGATTATTGCGAAGCTGTTGGGGCAGGCGCCTTTCGTCATCGTTATGGCGGCTATTATCGGGTTGTTCGGCGTGCCGCGTTTTGTCCTGCGGTTTTTGACCAAGCGGCGCCAGAAAAAATTTCTCATGGAATTCGCAGATGCGCTCGAGGCGATTATCCGCCTGTTAAAGGCCGGTATGCCGGTTGCGGAAGCGATCGCCATGATCAGCAGGGAATTCACCGGCCCGGTCGGCGAGGAAATGTCGCGCATTTACGACAAGCAGAAAATCGGCATTCCCATCCACGAGGCGGCGCAGCAGGCCACCAAGCGCATGCCTCTTACCGAGATGCAGATGTTCGCGACCGGCCTTGCCATTCAGTCCCAGACGGGTTCCAGCCTGTCGGAGGTTTTGAAAAATCTCGCCAATGTCATCCGCTCGCGTTTCCGCCTGAAAAGGAAAATCAAGGCGCTGTCCTCGGAAGCCATTTCATCCGCCGGGATCATCGGCTCCTTGCCGATTCTTCTCGCGCTCGGCATGTATTTTGCCAACCGCGAATACATCATGATTTTATTCACCGATCCGTTCGGAAATGTTTTGCTCGGGATTGCCGTCGTGTGGATGCTGATCGGCATTTTTGTCATGAAGATCATGATTAATTTTAAAATATAGGCTATCGATGAACCAAGAGCTGATCATAACAATCGTAAGCGCGCTGGTCGCGGCGGGATCGTTCGCGGCCTTTGCGCTGCCCTTCCTGAACAAGAGCGAGAAGAAGGAGCGGTTTCGTTCAGTCGTTGAAAAGCGGCGCAAGGCTCTCTTCCAGGCCACCAAGGATGGCATCAACCAGCCGGGAAAGGATTCGCTTTCGGCCAAGGATTCAATGGCCAGTTTCTACAAGCTGCAGCACCTGGCCGGGCGCATGGGCGAAAAGGCCCGCGACAAGATGCTGCAGGTGGGCAACCGCGATCCGAAGGCGCCGTTCAAATTCATGATCGCGCAGCTGACTTTGCCGATTGTGCTATGCTTGCTGGCGATGTTTTTCATTTCCGCTGCGGAGAAAGAAGTCTCCAACGGCGTGACGATGATGATATTGATCAGCGCAGGGCTTGCCGGTTATAAATTGCCCGATTTGCTGGTTAAAAACATGATTCAGAAACGCCAGCAGGAAATCAATCTCGCTTTTCCCGACGCGCTCGACATGATGCTGATCTGCGTGCAGGGCGGTATCGGTCTTGAACAGACGGTCGACCGCGTGGCGCATGAGGTTTCCGAACATTCCCCCGTGCTGGCCGAAGAGCTTGGAATCCTAAGCGCCGAGATGGCGATGCTGAACGACCGCCGCCAGGCGTTGCAGGATTTCGCACGGCGGATCGGCAGCGGCGCGGGCAAAAGCTTCGCCACCTCGCTTATCCAGGCCGAGCAATATGGAACATCCGTTTCGCAGGCAATGCGCGTGATGTCGGACGAACTCCGCGACATGCGCATGGCGCTGGCGGAGCAGAAGGCGGCGTCATTGCCGCCGAAACTCACCGTGCCGATGATCCTGTTTTTCCTGCCGGCATTGTTCATCATCATTCTCGGGCCCGCAGGCATACAGGCCGCGAATGTGGGCGTCGGCGGTTAATAATCAAACGATATATTTAGTGTGAAACCGGCTCGGCCATGGGCTTGCCGCCGGGTTTTGCCGTGGGTTTGGGCGCATGGCGGGCCGATTGCTGCAGCGTGCGCACTATGCGCAGGTTACGCTCGACCTCGATGCGGTCGGGCGCGATGGTCTGGGCTTTTTCAAGAATAGCGACGGCCTCATCAAGAAAATCCTGCGACGCGAGGTTAAGCGCCAGGTTGTTCATGACGGGGATGGGGTCGCCCTGCCACATATCGAGGGCTTTTCTGAAAGCGCGCTCGGCTTCCTTATGCATACCCTGCGAGTCCAGCGCGATGCCGAGATAGTGATAGGCACGGTAATCATTCTGGTCCTGGGTCACGGCTTTCAGGGCGTATTCCTCGGCGCTCTTGTTGTTGCCGAGCGCGAGCTGGATCGCGGCGTATTCGGTTTTAGCGGCGGGCAGACCTTTCTTGTCGTTGGCGAAAGGCGCCAGAACCATGGCGGCCTGGTTCAGATATTCTGCCTCGCGCAGCGCCCCGGCATAATCAACCGCGACCTGGGGATCTTCGCTGTTGCGCTTGTAGAGTTTTTCAAGGATTGAAAGCGATTGTCTTTTATCGCCGCTGGCACGGGAAGCGGCGGCAGCGCGCGCGAGGGCGGCGTCGACGGAAGAGTCGCCGGCATGGCCGGCGGCGGGGGTCGAGCCCGTGGTCTGACATGCGGCGAGAAGCGCGCAGGCGGATACCATTATTGTCGTTGTGAAAATTTTCCTTGAGATTTTTGAAGTCATTGCAGCGTCGCCCTACAGTTTAAATTATTCTTCAGTTGTCTGTTCACCTTCAGGGGCGGCTTCGTTTTCGTCCGCGTTTTCTTCGGCGGGTTTGTCAGCGGCGTCTTCGTCGTTTCCTTTTTCGACGGCGTCGCTGATTTCCGAGCCTACTTGATCCGATTTGGCCGTTTGTATGCCCTGTTTGTCGTTCAGGATAATTTCATGACACATATCGGGGCAGTAGTAAACCTGTGTCGGCTGGCAGCCCTTGGAGTTGGCGCAGGATTTACGGATCCGGACGTATTTTTCCTTGGGGCTGGCGACAATGACATGGCGCTGCATGATGACCTTGTTTTCACCGTCCAGGACGGTGAAATAAGTGGCTCCGGGCGCGCGGGGGATCAGGACCAGCGAATTGGGGCCCTCAGGCAGGATATTAAGGTGCTGGGGGTTGCCGACCAAAACAGTATTGGCCTTGCGGTCCAGCCTTATAAGCTCGGATTTATCGGGGGTCAGCCTGACCGGGGGGTGGGTCGGATTGGCTTCATCGATGGCGATATCGGCCTCGGAGGCGGCTTTTACAGGCATGATATCGGTCTGGGCCAACGGAGCCTGTGAAGGCGCATCCTGAGCGTAAGAGGGGGCTCCCGGGAGGCTTAAAACAAGCGCAGACAGCAGGATTGGCAATGTAAGCAGGCTGGTGTTTTTCATGAGTTTTCGCACTGGAAAAGCCCGAAAAGGGGCGATAAAGCCATTATAGCAAGGCATGGGTTAAAGTTCACCCACTTTTTGTTGGCTTTTTGCTTCAATTTAAGTCAATTGCCGGCGATATGTTAATTAGCAACGGCCGTTCGTGAAGTCGCGTCGGCAGATCAGGCTGGTATGGCCGGCGGCCGTCCGTTCAAAGCCGGTTCCATGGCATCCGGCGGGACATCCGCCCGGGGTGAAGCTGCCGTCGAAGGCGGGTTCGCAATGAACCTTATTATCTTCGATGCCGGTGATGACTTCGCCGGCATCGCATTTCATGGTCGGGAGATCGCCGCCCAGCGCGGCGGCTTCGAGGCAACGTTCATTCTCGTTTATGTCGCAATATTTATCCGCATTCAAAAAATCCGCCTGCAGCCGGCCGTTAATATCAAGTCGCTCGCTGGGCACTTCCGTTCCGAAGCCGACATTGCCGCCGTTGGTGTTCATTATTTTATTATTGGTGCCGGGAACGTAGGTCCAGAGTCCCGAGGTCTGCGAGATCTGGAATTTGACGGTGTCGTCATTGCGCGATGAATCAGTATTATAGCGCAAGCCGCTCAAAAACTTCCCCCATGTCTCGTTGCAATTTTCAATTTCCGTGACGGCGGTTTGTCCCGGCACGCCTACGGGCAATGAAGCGGAATCGGGGCAATTTTCAACAACCTCGCCGTTCGGCATATACGCGCCGCGGCCGTTCTCGCCGTGCGATATGATGACAAAGTGAGCATACAGGCCGGGATCAAGCTGGTTGTTATTGTTTACATCCTCACCTGGATCGAGAGCGCCATTTTCGTTTAAATCCTCTCTTACCTCGACCAGCGGCTGATCATGTTCGTCAACCACCAGGATTGTGCCAAAGGCATCGTTATAACGTACAGGGTCGGTTAAAGTTTCCGTTACGGCGTAGGTCAGCCGGCGGCCATAGCCGTCATATGTGGATGCATCGGTGAGGGGAATGCCGGTCGTGACCTTGTCATCCTGGTTGCCGTCATTATCGGGGTCGAGGATCGTCATGAATGGAATCGAGCCGACCAGGACGATGTCTTCGCCGTTCCTGTTGTCCTGGTCGCGTGAAACAACTGCCTGTTGCACGCCGTTGATGGCGGCGCATTTGCCGTCCGCATCTCTCTGCTCGCGGCCATATTCATCCGATCCACGCTCGGCAGTCGGGCTGGCGGGACAGGGATAGGCGCGCTTGTTGCCGAGATAAGCCTGCAAGGATACCCTTGAGACTTGGAAAGCTTCCTCCGTGCGGGCGTCACGCTGCTGCACCGTATAAAATTTGAGGGCGGTCATCACGCCCGTCATCATCAAGCCGAAAATAATGATGACGATCGCCAGTTCGAGCGTGGTGAAGCCCCGGTTTTTCTTACATGGTTTCATTTGCAAACGCTTTCATTTCCACGTTAGTTGCAACTGCATGCGGCATAGTTCAGGAATTTGCCGTCGCCTACCCTTGCGAAGCAGGGTCCGGTTTCGCCGCATGTACAGCCGCTAGCCGAATTTTTGCCCACGCCCCAATCAGCCGGCCCTGTTCCGCTGGAGGTTTTTTCCCAGTTGCAGACCACGGGCGGGATCGGTTCGCACGTGTTGCCGCCGGGGGCCAGCACCGGATCTGTCCACTCGCCGCTGGGGCATTGCAGGGTCTGGCTCTTCATGATGCTCCCGATCTGGCCCAGCGGGCAGGGGTAGGGGTTCGTGACCGTTCTGGGAGTGCATGTGCAATCATAGCTGATTTCCTCCCATTCGCCGTAGGAAACGCCGCCGCCAGGCGTGCAGGTAACCGTTCTTCTTTCAACCAGGCCGGTGCCGGTCAGACCTTCCTTGCAACTTGTCGTCTTGGTTTCACTGTTGCGGCATGTGCAGCTGTTGATGCCGCCAGGGACATCGACATAGGTGCTCCATGCGCCGCTGGGGCATGAATGGGTGGATACAGTGGGGATCGAGCCGGTATATCCCTCCGGGCAGGGCCGCGTGCCGTATCTCTCGCCGGCGGCGCAGGCGCATGCCGCCCCGAAGTTGTCTGTCGTCTCTAGGGTCCCGTCAGGGCAGGTGCGGGTGACGGTTGTCGTGACTGTGCCGGTGTATCCGACGCCGCACGCTCCTGTCGTTGTAGAAACCGGGCCGGGCGTGCAGTTGCAGACGCCCTGGACATCGCTCTCGATCACCCACGATCCGCTATTGCAGCGGTAGACGCGCTGCTGCGACGCTCCCGCCTGCGCGGTATAGGTGCTGCCGTGCGCGCCGCCCGGCACAGAGACGATCGTGTCGCACATGGAAACGGAGAAGCCGTCGCAAGGAAGCGGATCGGGGTTTTTGCAATTCAACGTGCCGTCATCATTGACGCCGACCAATATCGCACCCAGCGGGCATTCGCTGGTGACGGCGTTATCGCAGATAGGCCGGCCGTCCTCGATGCCGACCATGAAAGCGCCCGTGCCGCCGGTCGTGTCGTCTTCGGGGCAACGCATGCCGCCGGTTCTCGCGCCGCCTTCGTCCGGATCCACGAATTTGCCGGCGATAAGCTCAGGCCTGAAACATTCGTCGCTCATGGCGTTGCAAAGCTCGTTGATCAGGAATTTTCCCGTTGAGTCAGGGTTATCGCTTTCAAGGTCAATGCTCGCGCGGACCGCGCCGCCGACTTCGCCTTTTTGATCGATGTCGCCCTCGTTTTTCAGGACGGCGACATTGCCGCCCAGTTGTTTTTGATGGATCGCAAGCGCAGTCTTTGTCGAAAGCTGCCATGCGGGAATTTCATCCTGCGTGAAATAATTCAGCACATCGTCGAAGTGGCCGTCGGAGTCCGCCGTGCTGGCCGCGGACAGGCGGTATGTCGCGTCCGGGGCTGTGCCGTCCTTGTAGTTACAATTGTCGCGTTCAAGGCCGCTTTCAGGGCAGGCGAACTGTTCGCCGTTCTTGGCATAGGCGCCCGCGCCGTCCTTGCCGTGGCTCATGATCAGGAAGTGCGCCTGGCCGACTTCAGGCAGGATGCTGGTGCCTGTTTCATTGATGATATCAATGCCGCCGCCATCCGCTGTGAAGCATTTGTCGCAGGTCAGGTTCTCGGTGACGACATACATGATTTTGTGGTCGTAAGCATCGTAACTCTGACTTTCTTCAAGATTCAGGTTGCGGAACGGAAGGGCGCCGACAATCACGCGCGGCGGTTCATTTCTCGCGTTTCCTTCAGGAAAGACGTGAGGGATCGCGGCGCGGCGGCTGCGCTCGACGCACAGGCCTTCGCCGACCGTGCAGCTTCCCGCCGGGATCGCCTGGGTGCTGTTGCAGTCTTCGCGGCCATACATAGGGTCATCACGGTCCTGCGTCATCGATGCGGGGCAGGGATAGCGTCCGTAAACCGAGCGGAATGTGCCGAGGGCGCTGGTCGCGACCGTCACGTTGACTTCGGTCGTGTCGATTTCCTGCTGCTTCTGATAAAGGCCATATAGGGGTGTCAACGATGCAACCAGCAAGCCGAGGATCATGATCACGGTCGCCATTTCGATGAGCGTGAATCCCTTGCAAGACATTTTCATGTTTCCGTCTCCCGCGAGTGTGTTTAATTTCCGCATACGAGTCCCCCGTCAGCCTCAAGTCTTTGAATGAATTGCCCGTCAGGGCATTCAACTTTAAAAGCCGTATAGCCGGATTGGCATTTTGCGCGCGCTTCGCCGATGCCGGACATTGCGCTCGATGTCGCTCCCGGGTTGCTGTTGCATTTCATCAGCGGGTCGGTGCCGCCGATCATTGTTGCCGTGAAGCATCCCGAACCGTCCTCGGCGCAGATCGTGTTCGAGTCCGTGTTCAGCGCCTTGATGTTTCCTTTGACGTGCAATGCCGCCTGCGGATCGGTGTTGTTTATTCCCACGCTTTCGGCATTGCTGATGATATCCTGGGTAGCGCTAATGGAATCTTTCCACATTTTTGACGGGATATTTCCTTTAATTGCAACTATATCGTCATAAAAGTCGGGGCCGGTGCTGCTTCCCATGCAGACTGAATGCGTGAATTGATTGTCGTTGATGCAATTAGCGGCATCAGCCGCGGTGCCGGGATTAGCGCAGGCCGCGCGCGGAATGCCATCGGCGGTGAATGCACCGAGGCCGGTGGGGCCGTGCGACACGAACACGTAATGGAGAGCTCCCGGCGGATCATAATCCGAGATACCGGCAGTGCACTCATACTCGCCTAACTGCTGACGGCCCCTAACCCGTATTGCGCCGGGGCCGAAGGTTGCGGCCGGATCGGCCTGAATTGCCGTGACGGCGTAGGTGATCTTGTTCGACCAGCCGTCGAGCCCTGTTTCCGTCGGGATTTTCAAGGTCGCGAAGGGCACGGCGCCGATCATCACCGTGCCGCTGGAAAATTTCAGGTCGGCATCGTTGCAGGCTTCTTTTCCGTAGTCGGCATCAGCAGCGCTGCGGTCCATCCGGGCCGGACAGGGATAACGGTCATTTTCAAAATAAAAATCCGAGATTGCCTTGTCGATGGCGGCGTAGCGCTGGTTCGTCAGGCCTCTTTCGTTGTCCATTTTCCATCTGTTGTACTGGCTGATCAGCGGCACAAGGATAAGGCCGAGCATGATCATAAGAAGGGCCACATCGATCAGGGTCATCCCTGACTGATCCCGCGCCAGTCTTTCAATGTGTCTCGTAATGCTCAAGAAAACCCGCTCCGGAATGCGAAAATATTACACACACATCCACATTCTATATTAACCGTCGCGACTTTAAAATTTGATTAAATTTGTAGGTAATTTTTCCCACGAAAATTTTCCTAAGCCATTGATTTTGCTTGGCTTCTCCTGTATTCATCTAAGTAATTGAAAATAAAGGAAAAATACTTAATTCACGAGAGAAGGGTTTCGACCTGTTCCACCAGGTAATTCAGGTGGAACGGCTTGGATAAAACCCGGGTGTTTTTGAGGGCGGGGTTGTTGCTTTCCATGGTCATGGCGGCAAAGCCGGTGATGAACATGACTTTCAGGCCGGGGCGGATCTGGACGGCGCGCTGGGCGAGCTCGATCCCGTCCATGCCGGGCATGACGATATCGGCGAGGAGGAGGTCGAAGGCCTCGATCCCGTTCAGGGCTTCCAACGCTTCCAGCCCGTCATGGGTGACGCTGACGCGATGGCCGGCGCGTTCAAGCGCGGCGGACAGGAATCCGCACATGGATTTATCGTCTTCAGCCAGTAATATGTGAGCCATGGCGTAAGTTTATATCAAACGCAGTAGTTTTCAATGGCGCTCAGGAACTGCCGGGCGGCGTTCTCCCAGGTGTAATTCTGCTTTACGTGGCGGGAACGGCCCTCGGCACTGCCGTTTTTGAGGGCTTCGCGCGCGGCGAGGCCAAGGTTGGATTCATGCAGCGCGCCGAGGGAAGAATCCGTGACGATGTCTTTCGGCCCGGTCGCATCATAGGCCGCGACAGGCAGGCCGGAGGCCAGCGCCTCCACTAATACGATACCGAACGTATCTGTGCGCGAAGGGAAGACGAAGACATCGGCGGAGCGGTAACATTCCGCGAGTTCCAGCCCGGTTTTTTTCCCGGCGAAATGCGCATCCGGATATTTATTTTTTAAGAAAGAGAGGCTCGGCCCGTCGCCGACCAGCACTTTCGAGCCCGGCCAGTCCATGGCCAGAAAATCCTCGAGGTTTTTCTCGATGGCGATTCGCCCGACATACAGCGCAATCGGTTTTTTCAGGTCATCAAATAAAGTTTTCTCGCCGGGGAAAAAGAGATCGAGATTGACGCCGCGCGAGAAACGGAGAAGAGGAACTGTAAATCCCCAATCCTTGAGTTGTGCCTCCAAGCTTGGCGTCGCGACGAGCACCGCGCCGGCCGGAGCGTGGAACCAGTGCACGAAACGCTTGGCGAGATAGTGCGTCGGGTTATGAAGGAACGGCACGTAATGGCCGAAGCGCTTGGCGACGTAATCGGGGAATTGTGTATGATAGGACGTCGTGAAGGGAATTTTTCTCCTGACGCAGTATTTTCGTCCTGCAAGGCCGAGCGGTCCTTCGGTGGCGATGTGGATGTGCTGGGACTTTTCCGCGTCGACCATTTTCGCGAGGCGGCCGTAAGCGCCGATCACCAGTTCGATCTCGGCGTAGCCCGGCATGGGAATTTTAAAGGGGAAGTCCGCCGGGCCGATGACTTTGACCTCGTGGCCTGTCTTGACGAGTTCTTCGGCGAGATGTTCATAGGTCCGGACCACGCCGTTGAGCTGGGGATGCCAGGCATCGCTAATAATCAGTATTTTCATTCAGCCTCAAGTGCGTGGACTTTTAAGTCCTCCAATTCTACACTAAGGCCAAGGTATATGAACCCATGATCGCCAGATTTTTCCTTCAGTTCAGCATTCTTTTTGCCATTGCGGCGCCTGCGATGGCAGCCAGCGTGCCGCGCGATTGCACGCTGCAGCGCGAGTTGATCTTCGACATGATGAAGGCGGAGTATGGGGCTTACAGCGTCTGGGATGCCGAGTATGGCGAGATGAACACCGACGAGCGTTTCGCCTCTTCGGTGGTGGCGGAGAGCGGCAATGCCGTGGCGGCGGGTGAGGTGACATCCTTTGGCAAGCCGGAAAAATCGGTTTTGCTGGCGGAGTTCGATAACAGGGGCCGCGTGGTGTGGGAAGCCGCGCACCCGGTGAAAAATCTTTCCTATGTGAAAAAGCTGCTGCTGGTTCCGGAAGGTTTCGCCGTCCTCGGCGCGGTGATGGATAAAAATTCCCGTGCGTCGCCATGGCTCGGATTTTTCGACAAGGCCGGAAAGCTGACGGGGCAGAAAACGATTGAAGCTGCCGGTGCGGCGTCGCTGGTGCCGGACGACATGATCGCGCAATCAAAAGGCACAGGGTTCGTTCTTTCGGCATCGGCGGGCGACGAGAAAAAGGAATTGTTCCACGCGGTGATTTATCATCTTGACGCAAAAGGCGCGGTGAAAGACAGCCATGCCTACCAGCCCGGACTGGATAACCGCATCCTCGGCCTTAATCCCGCCGGGCCGGATCATTATATCGGCGCGGGATATTTACGCGGCGAGGACGGGCGCATCGGCGGCTGGCTGCTGATGCTGAACCGCGATGGAAGCTTGGTCTGGCAGCAGCAATATCCGCGCGGCGCGATGGCCAAGCTCAGCAAGGCGGCGTCGCTGAAGAAAGACATGTTCATCGCCGTCGGCGAGACGGAACCGCTGAATGGCGGGCGCGACGCGGGCTGGGTGATGGCGGTTGACGTCAATGGCGGGGCGCTGCAATGGCAGCGTTATTATACGACCGCGGATATGGACCAGTCGGCGCGCGACGTGCTGGTGAACATGGAAGGCATGGCGAGCGTCATGATGCAGGTCAGCAAACCGCCGCGCACCGAAGCCACCGAATTCAACCAGGATTTCGTGCGCCTGCTGACGATCAACGAGCGCGGGATATTGTTCATGAGCGATGAATATTTCAACGCGCAAGGCGCCGAGGCCTCGCAGATGATCGGTGGGCGCGCGGGCGAGCGGATTATTACGGGCCGCACGGACATGGTTTACAAGATCGAGCCGAAGCCGGGCGAGCCGGTTGAAACCCTTAAGCATGGCTGGGATGCGTGGATCGTCGCGGGTGCGCCGATGGAATCTTTTGAAGACGCATGTCTCAGTGTCAACGCCTTCTCTCCATGAAAACATTGCGGTTTGAAATCGAGGAAGGCGCGCCGCCCGCGCGCATTGATAAAGCACTCAACGAGCTTTGCACGGAGCTTTCGCGCACGCGGCTGAAGGCGTTGATTGAAGAGGGGCATGTGCGCCTGAACGGCGAGGCATGCGATACGCCGTCGCGCAAGATCAAGGCGGGCGATGCGCTGGAGGTCGATGTGCCGCCGCCGGTGGCCGCCGAGCCGGAAGCGGAAGATATCGCGCTCGATATCGTTTACGAAGATTCCGATCTGCTGGTGATCAATAAACCTGCGGGCATGGTTGTGCATCCGGGCGCGGGAAATTATTCGGGAACTTTGGTGAATGCGTTGCTGCACCGGAACGCGGATGATCTCTCCGGCATCGGCGGCGTTCTGCGCCCCGGCATCGTGCATAGACTTGATAAAGAAACAAGCGGGCTAATGGTCGTGGCGAAAAACGACATCGCGCATCGGGGTCTTGCCGAGCAGTTGGAATCGCGGACGCTGAAACGCGTTTATAAGGCGCTGGTGCTTGGCGTGCCGTTTCCGCACAAGGGCTCGGTCGATCTGCCGTTGGGGCGTCACCCGGCGAGCCGCATCAAGATGGCCATCCGGCGCAAGGGCGGCAAGGAGGCGAAAACGCATTACACGGTCGAGAAGAAGTTTGGCGAAGAATTCGCGCTGGTCGAATGCCGGCTGGAAACGGGGCGCACGCACCAGATTCGCGTTCACATGGAATCCCTCAAGCATCCGCTGATCGGCGACCCGATTTACGGGCCGCAGGCGAGCGCCCTGAAGGCGGCTTTGAAGCGGGGCGGATGGGGGCCGGAAACGACCGCAGAAGTGCTGAATTTCCCGCGCCAGGCGCTGCATGCCTATTCCATGAGCTTTTTGCACCCTGTCAGCGGCGATACGCTCAGCTTCAATGCCCCCCTGCCGCCGGATTTTTATAAGCTATTGAATTTATTGGATAAAAATTAAGATCCCAAAAATCATTTGTATTTACATAAAATTTTATGTATCCTGAAAGATAGGGGGATATTCAAAGGCAATAAACGGCCAGTGCGCGAGTAGTCTACAGGGCTTCACATTTTTAAGGTTTTCAGAGAATACGAGAGTTTCAGATTTACCCACTTCGATTTTGCTTCATCCGATCTGGTACCTAACTCAGCCGCCCCGCAAGGGGCGGTTTTCTTTTGTGCCGTTCAGATCAGCCCGGTCCGCCGACGCCAAGATGTTCTATGGCCGGCTGGCCGGTTTCATCAAAGGCCGGCGGGATAAAATTGGCATCTTTATAGGCAGCGGTCTTGAAATGGTCGGGCGCATATTTTGCGGCGGCAACCAAAAACTCATACGCATATTGTTTCGCGATCGGATTTCCCTCGAGTTCGCCATCATAAAGCTGGGCAACGGTTTTATAAAGGAGCGGGGGATTGTATTGAGCTAAAAAATTGCCGACGCCTGTTTTTATTGTTTTCAGAATTTTCTCAATTTTAGGTTTCGTTTCAGCCGATAATTTATCCATACTTTTTTGAAAACCTTCCGCTTCCATTTCAGAAAGTCTTTGCAGCATTTCGCGCAGTATCTTTTCATCCGAGTTTTTAAGAATAATTCTTTCCTGCCCTTCGTAAGGCGGTTTGAAGTTCAGAATATTATGCAGCGGTACGGCAAAATGCGTCTGGCCGGTATAAATAAAGCCAATCCACTCTGTAATTTTTTCCTGCAGAAATGCCAGTCCTTTAATGAAATCCTGATTGGAGCCTTTCGGCGCAAAATTTTCGCCAGCGGATTGGATGGCCGCATTGGTCATATGATTGTCTTCTTCAAAATAAATGACCGAGAAGATTGCGCGCAGACTCTGAAAGCATTCATTCATTTCGGCTGTCGTGACATTGCCGCGTTTCAGTTCATATGAGTAAATGAAGTCACCGTCCAGATCGGCCCTGGTTTCTTCTCCTATGCCGCCTTCCGAGCCATAATGGCTGGCATGGCCGGCTTCGTGCATAATGATTTTGGCGCGCCAGTCGGCGTCATTGCCGGGAATATTTTTTAAAGCCCATAACGGAAGATTTGCAATCGTTGCCGCCACTTCCTGTTTCGTCATGTTGGCATATGGGGTGATGATAATGGCGACATCATTGCCGGGCTTGGTAATGTCTTTGTTCAATCTGTACGTTGTTCCGGCCCCGCTTACCAACAGAATGGCAAATTCGCTGATCTGGTCGTCGCTCATGTGCCTGGCGAAACCGCTTTCCTGCATGACAGAATCAAGAGCGGTTTTAACTTCCTCTGTGATGGCCAATTTGTTTTCCGGGGCCGTCACATATTGCAGGGCTTCGGTGAGGCCGGATTTTTCCGTGGTAATGGCGCGAAGGGTTTTGATGGCTTTGCGGATGGCAGGCGTGTTGAAATCTTCCGGCGAAACCACGTAAACGGTTTTGATTTGTCCCGCCAGCCACTCATGCATGTTGCTGATGATGGGGAAATTTTTCCAGGTGCGTTTGCTGGCAAACACATCCGTTTCAGGGATTTCGTTTTCCTCTATGGGCTCGAATTTGTTAAGGCGTTTTGCGGGTTGCGGCGTCACGCGGGAATAGACTTCCCAGCCGGATGCGCCTGCGAGCGCACCGAAAACTGTACAGAAACCATATTTAAGCAGGTCCCGCCTTGTTACGCTCATTTACTACCCTCCGTGGATGCGCATTTATATGACAATTATATGCAATATGTCAATAAAATCAGGCTGAAAGAGCCAAATCGTTAATATTGGCGGGTTTTTTTCCATGCCATATTCCTGTATTTTAAAGGGGATATGACCCTTCCCGATTACGATCTTTGCATTATCGGCGGCGGAATTAACGGCACGGGCATAGCGCGTGACGCGGCGGGGCGCGGGTTGTCGGTCCTCCTGGTCGAGGCGGGCGACTTGGCTAGCGCAACGTCCTCGGCTTCCACGAAGCTTATCCACGGCGGCCTGCGGTATCTCGAACATTACGAATTCGGACTGGTGCGGGAGTCGCTCAAGGAGCGCGCGGTGCTGCTCAAGGTCGCGCCTTATCTCGTGCGCCCGATGGAATTCATTCTGCCGCACGACCCGTCGCAGCGGCCGCGCTGGCTGATCGGGCTCGGGCTTTTTCTCTATGACCGGCTTGGCGGCAGGCGCGGAAAACTGAAACGTTCGCGCGGCGTCAATCTGGCGAAGACGCCCTACGGCGTGCCGCTGCAAATTCACCTGACGAAAGGTTTCAGATATTCCGATTGCTGGGCGGACGACTCGCGGCTTGTCGCGGTGAATGCGGCCGACGCGGCGCGGAACGGCGCGGAAATTCTGACGCGCACGGCATGCATGAATCTTGTGCCCGGCGACCAGGGCTGGACGCTGACGCTGCGCGATCTTGAAAGCAATACCGAGCGCGAGGTGACCTCTAGCATGGTGGTGAATGCGGCGGGGCCGTGGGTGCGCAGCCTGCTCGAGGCTTCGGGGCTTGCCGCGCCCGAGGTGCCGTCGATCAGGCTGGTGAAGGGCTCGCACATCATCGTTCCGAAAGCGTACGAGGGCGATCATGCCTATATCCTGCAGCAGCCGGACAAGCGTATCGTCTTCGTCATTCCGTATGAGCGATACCATACGCTGATCGGCACGACCGAAGCCGATTACACGGGCGACCCGTCGCAGGCGGTGATTTCCGACGCCGAGATCGAATATCTGTGCGGCGCGTTCAACCGCGCGTTCAAAAACCAGATCGAGAAAAAAGAGGTGCTGTGGACCTATAGCGGCGTGCGGCCCTTGTTCGATGACGGCGGCGAGAGCGCGACGAACGTCACGCGCGATTACCGCATTCATCATCATGCGGGGCACGCGAAACCATTATTGTCGATTTTCGGCGGCAAGCTGACCACGTACCGCATGCTCGCGGAAAAAACCGTGACGCGGCTGCTGGAATTGTCGGGTCATACGACATTGCCGTGGACGGCGGGCGAGCCGCTGCCCGGCGGCAATATCCCGGAGGGCGACCTGGAAAAATTCGTGGATGCGCAGGTGAAAAAATATTCGTGGCTGCCGCTCGATCTCGTGCGGCGTTACGCGCTTTCCTACGGCACATCGATGGACAGGTTTCTGGACGGCGCGTCGAAGCCGGAAGATCTGGGCCGTCATTTCGGCGATAATGTTTATGAGGCGGAAATCGTTTATCTCGTCAAAATGGAATGGGCGCGCACGCCGGAAGATATTTTATGGCGGCGCTCGAAGCTCGGCATGCATATCCAGGAAGAGACATATAAAAATATCGAGCGCGCTTTGCCGAGCATAGTCAGAAAAGGAGATGGCCGTGATGCAAAAAAATCCGGGCGCGCTGCTGGCCGTTGACCAGGGCACGACAAGTTCGCGGTCGATTTTATTTTCGCCTGCGGGTGAAGTGCTTGCGGTCAAGCAGAAGGAACTGACGCTTCATTACCCGCAGAAGGGTTGTGTGGAGCAAGATCCTGACGATATCTGGAACGATACGCTGTGGACCTGCCGCGACGTGTTGCAGGAAGCCAAGAGGCAGGGTGTGAAAATCGCCGCTATCGGCATCACGAACCAGCGGGAGACGACAATCGTCTGGGACCGCAAAACCGGCAGGCCTGTTTACAACGCCATCGTCTGGCAGGATCGCAGGACGGCGGATTTCTGCGCCGCGAATAAAAAGCACGAAGGAAAAATCGCGAAGAAGACCGGGCTGCTGCTGGATCCCTATTTTTCCGCGACGAAGATCGCATGGATACTGGATAATGTTCCGGGCGCGCGGGCGCGGGCGGAGCAGGGCGATCTGGCGTTCGGCACGGTGGATACGTGGCTGTTGTGGAATTTTACCGGGGGCAAGGCGCATGCGACGGATGTAACCAACGCCTCGCGGACGATGCTGTTCAATATCGTGACGCAGGACTGGGATAAAGATTTGCTGAAGCTGTTTAACATCCCCGCATCGATATTGCCCGCCGTGTATGACAATGTGCATGCGTTCGGTTTCACCGATGAGAATATCATGGGTGAGGAAATCACGATCGGCGGCATGGCGGGCGACCAGCAGGCGGCGCTGATCGGGCAGGCCTGCTTCCAGCCAGGCATGGTGAAATCAACTTATGGCACGGGTTGTTTCGCGCTCATCAATATCGGCGGCGCATTCAGGCAATCGAAAAACCGTTTGCTGACGACGGTGGCTTACCGTGTGAACGGAAAAATCACCTATGCCATCGAAGGTTCGATTTTCGTCGCCGGCGCGGCGGTGCAATGGCTGCGCGACGGGCTGCAGGTTTTAAAAAACGCCGCCGAGAGCGAAGAGATGGCGCAAAGCGTTGCCGATAATGGCGGCGTCTATTTTGTTCCGGCTTTTACAGGCCTTGGAGCGCCGTACTGGGATCCGAATGCGCGGGCGACGATTTCCGGCCTGACGCGGGACAGTCATATCGCTCACATCGTGCGCGCGGCGCTGGAGGCACAGGGTTATCAAACGCTCGACCTGATGAGCGCGATGGAAAAAGATTCCGGCGCGAAGGTCGGCGTGCTGCGGGCTGACGGCGGGCTGGTGGCGAACGGTTTCGTCTGCCAGTTCCTCGCCGATATGCTGGCCCGGCCTGTTGAAATCCCGAAAGTAGCGGAAACCACGGCCTGGGGCGCGGCGTGCCTGGCGGGGCTCCAGGCCGGGATATTCAGGAGCTTTGACGATATTTCCGCCCGCTGGCAGGCGCACAGGCGTTACGAGCCCGCCCTAAAGCCGGAAGAGCGTGCGGCGCTGTATGAAGACTGGAAAAAATCGGTCAGCATGCTGCTTCAATAAAAAAGACCGCAGCGTCCTGCGGCCTTTTTTAGGGCAAAAGAAAGTTTAAATCGCGACTGTGCTGCCGTCCATATTGACGGTGCCGCCGGTGTTGCTGATGAACAGCGTAACAGTGCCGTCGGTGAAGACGTCATAGGCTCTGTTGCTTGTGGCATCGCCGTTGGCGGCGTCGTTGATCGAGATGTCTTCCGGGATCAACTTGGTCATTCCTGTCATGCCGTTGAGGTTGAGTGTGTCGTTGATGCCGACATTGATGACCAGCGCGTTCTTATCATCAGTAATCCGCAGGATATCGTTATAATTCAGGATAACCGTCTGCGCCGATGTCGAGGCCACCATATCGATTCGTTCGATGCTGGTGATTTTGTTGCCGGCGTCGATTGCGCCGAAATCAAGCGTGCCTGCGCCTTCCAGAACAAGAGAATCGCCGCGTCCGCCCGCTTCGCCCTGCAGATGATTCAGACCGAGACCGACCGCTGCGCGGAAATTGCTGTGGCCGCCGTCAATCACCGTATTCGTACCTGCCGTTGTCAGGTCCACGCCGACGGTGCCGCTGCTGAGATTCAGGTGGAAACTGTCGTCGCCATCCATGCCGTAGGCCTTGACCGCAGCGTTGTGCAGCACGAATTTGTCATTGTTGTCGCCACCAACCGCGGTGTTGCCGGTCGCAGGCGCCATTACCGTAAAAGTATTGTTGCCGCCACCCAGATTGACCATATTGTTTAAACCTGTGGCCGTATCGATAGTAATTACATCGGGGTCAACGCCGAGGAAGACTATGTTATTGCCCCCGGTTATCTGTGACGCGCCGATGCTGCCGGGTTCCGATATGACGGCATTACTGGCGTTATGCGCTGTCGGCAGGTCCGTCAGGACGGCGTTGTAGGCGGTGAAATTATAATTCTGATAGCCGCTGGCTGCGCCCTGGCTGTCAATTGCCTGAACGCTGATCGCCAGGCTGCTCGATGTGCCGGGCGTTGTCGGCGAGGAGACACTGAAATTGATCACCAGTTCGCCGTTGACGGGATTGAAATTCCAGCTGCTGCCGCCGTTGATAATGTTGCCGTTCCATGCATTCAATGCTGCGATTGTAGCCGCGCTGAGTTCATAGGTCATGCCGGAATGGCCGCCGTCATCGCGGAATTCCTTGTCGAAATTATAGCGCCATATCATGCCCTCGGAACTCTTGAAGAATTCGGCGGGCGCTTCCCCGACAAAGTGCGGGACGTTGTTCGTCGCGCCGCCGCCGGAACCGGCCTGGTTCGCGGGCGGATCGTTGGCCGGGGGAGGCGGAGGCAGTGTATTCGGCGCCGTGCCTGCCGCCGCGGTCGTGTTGGCCACCATTTGCGTGGTCACAATGTTCGTGCTGTGTGCGGCAGTCGTATCATGCGCCATTGTCGTCATGACGGTATTGCCGAGCACATTGGCCGAAGACGGCGCGAGGCCTGAAACGGTTTGTGTCGAAACCAGCGGCGGCACGGGCGGCATGGCGGCGGTTTGCGTTGCTGGGATATCGGTCGCCGTGTTGCTGCCTTCATTCTGAACGGGCGTTGCATCCGCCGGCGCCGTTTCATCGGCGGGCGCGTCTTGCGTTTCCGGTTCTGTGACAGGCTGGGCCGCGTCATCGTTGGGTTGCTCGGACGCTGCGTCATTAATAGACGAGAACAGCGTCGGCGAAACCTTGCTGACGATGAAGAATTTCTGCGCGACGTCTTTTGCCGAGAGCTGGCCCAGATGTTCGATGCCTTCGCTGCCGCCGAAACGCGCGGTTTCGAACTGGGTGGCGAGCGTCACTTCATGGCCGTGCGGGTCGGTGAGGACGATCGCGCCCTCGACGACGGTGATTTCGCCGCTGTTGACGTTACCGGCGATGATGGTTCCGCGGATACCGATAGAACCGACCGGCGTTTCGATGTGAACGTCATCGGGATCGTCGCGGCCGATCAGGCCCGAGGTGAACACGAACATGCCTTTCAGCACGGAGAAATTCGTCTCGCCGGATTGTGTGCCTGCGTCGTAAACATATTCGTCGATTGCAAGACGTGCATCTTCCGACACGGCGAAGCTGGTTTCATCGACGAACTTGATGTTCACCGCGCCAGCTGCGTCGGTTTCGATGATGTCGCCCTGATAAATAGGCGTGCCGTTGACAATCGTTTCAGTGGTGCCGTCGAGATGTGTGACGGTGGCGGCACCGGTCACTTCCTGCACGGCGCCGACGGGGCTTTCATCCGTTTGCGTGTCGTTCGCGGCATATTGCGCGGAGCTTTTGGTGAAGGAATTCACAAGCTCGGGGGTCAGCGTCGAGCCGTCGGGGGCGACGAGGTTCGGCTGCGATTCATCTGCGAAATAATCCTTGATGATGAGTTCGCCTTCGGGGCCGTTCAGCACGAGGTCCATACCATCGCGTGTGAAATCGGCATCGCGCACGAAGGATGCATCGGGGAGTTCCACCCTGTCCGCGTCGCCGTTTAAAACCGTCTGTGAATTTTGCGCGGCGCCATCGAGTGACAGATTGTCGAAATCTTTGTAAGCCATAATTTAAAACCCCTTTTAAACCCCGTTTTATTACCCCACAGGCAGAATCCACGCCGGAAGCGCAATTTACCCATCATTTGATAATATGGAAAAAACCTTAAAGACGGGTAATAATTCCATAAAATTTTATGTATCTGGATTTATTGATAAAAGGCCGTGTTTATTGGTTGCAAACGGGGCTGGGGGTGCTAAAACCAAGGAAATTAACCATATAAAAGACGGGTTTTTCCATGAATATCCATGAATACCAGGCCAAGGATCTGCTGACGAAATACGGGGTTGCCGTCCCGAAGGGCATCCCGGCCATGAGCGTTGCCGAGGCCGTTAAGGCCGCCGGCCAGCTTCCCGGACCTTTATATGTGGTGAAAGCCCAGATCCATGCCGGGGGCAGGGGCGCGGGCAAATTCAAGAATAATCCAACAGGTAAAGGCGGGGTGCGCCTGTGCAAGAGCGCGGACGAGGTGAAGGCCGCCGCCGAGGCGATGATGAACCAGGTCCTGGTTACCAAACAGACGGGTCCTGAAGGCAAGGAAGTCCAGCGCCTCTATGTCACTGACGGCGTCGACATCAAAAAGGAATATTACTGTTCGGTCGTTCTCGACCGCGCCACCAGCCGCGTTACCTTCATGGTTTCGACCGAGGGCGGCATGGACATCGAAGAGGTCGCGCACAAGACGCCTGAAAAAATCCACCGCGTCGCGATCGACCCGGTCGCGGGTTTTCAGGGTCACCATGCCCGCACGCTGGCGTTTGGTCTGGGCTTAGAGGGCAATGCGAACAAGAGCGGCCAGAAATTTTTCGCCGCGCTGTACAAGGCGTTCATCGAGCTCGACGCTTCCATCGTCGAGATCAACCCGCTGATCGTCACGGATAAAGAAGAAGTCATGGCGCTGGATGCTAAGATGAATTTCGACGACAACGCCATGTTCCGCCACCCGGAAATCGCGGCCTTGCGCGATGAATCGGAAGAAGACGAGAAAGAGCTGGAAGCGCATAAACATGAACTTTCCTATGTCGCGCTCGAGGGCAATATCGGCTGCATGGTCAACGGCGCCGGTCTCGCGATGGCGACGATGGACATCATCAAGCTTTATGGCGGCCAGCCCGCGAACTTTTTGGACGTCGGCGGCGGCGCGAACAAGGAAAAAGTCACGGCGGCATTCAAGATCATCCTCGCCGATAAGAACGTGAAGGGCGTGCTCGTCAATATCTTCGGCGGCATCATGAAGTGCGATATCATCGCGGAAGGCATCATCGCCGCCGCGAAAGAGGTGAAGCTCTCGGTGCCGCTGGTCGTGCGTTTAGAGGGCACCAATGTCGAGAAGGGCAAGGAGATTCTCTCCAAGTCGGGCCTCGACATCATCCCGGCGAACGACTTGGAAGACGCGGCGAAAAAAGTCGTGGAAGCGACGAAGAAAGCGCAGAAGGCGGCTTAAAGTTCGCGTGACGCTGCAAGTTGCTGTGGTGATGCAGGGGCTTGGCGCGCCGATCCCCACCCGCCATATTCGCTAATGATCTTATTCCACGATTCCTGAACGCTTAATTCTCTTCCGGTTGAATGTTTGTGCCTTTTTCCGTTTGGAAGAGTGATATAGATATCGGGTTCCTTCACCAAAGAGGAATTCCCCACTGCAATTGCAGGGTCGAGGTCGTTAAAAAATCCGCGCGCCGATGTGACAGTGCCGTTAGCTTTGTCCTGCCATGCGCGTTCTGCAAACGGCTTGGTGTAATTTATTCCGAGATTGTTCAAGATCACGACTTCACCCATAACCGCATCTCGTCCCACAGGCTCTTTGCCTTTAAGCCATGCTTCATAATGTTTAACTTCATAATGCTTGTCTGCAATAAACATGGCGGCATTGAAACGTGGATTGAGGCATAGTTTTTCAAGTTCTTTTTTTGCGGCATAATTTTTTACATGATAGTCGTAGATGGGTTTTGCGCCGCGGCGTTTGACGTCTTCGGCGTTACGGACAGATTGCGTCACAAGGTCTCTGGTCTGCGGGTATCCATAGACAGGACCATAATTATACGCCACGCGTGGCAGTGTCAGATCAGGCATAAACTGGAACAAACCGCAGGCCTTGGTGTTCTCATTAATGGCTTTTGGATCGCAATTGCCTTCTCTTGCGCAGGTGGCAATCAATAACTCGGGCGGTAACTTTGCACCTTTTTTAAATTTATGAAAGAGCGCGGTGATTTCATGAATAGCTTCTGCGACTTCCCGTTTTAAAACCACTTTTCGCGGACCCACCGTATAGAGCCGGGAGCCGTCCTTAAATACCTCAGCCAGTTTAGGCAATGCGCCGTAAGAAACAGGTGTAACGCGCGCCGCAGGTGCAGTGATGTTTTTTTGCGCCTGATGTGGTTTTAAGGATTTTGTTATTACAGGCTCTGTTGCCGCGACCACTATTTTATCAGAAACGATACGCTCCGTTTGGAGTTGGGCTATGGGTTGTTTAACTGCAGGCGCCGGCTGCGCTTTCGCCGTTTGCTTTAATTGATTGAGTTCAGCCGCTGCGGCGGCGCGGGAGTCTGCGACAGGATCTTCGTCTTTCTTTTTCGCTACGGACAGGCCTTTAATGGACGGTTTAACAGCCCTGCCATTTTCATCTTCCCAGATCACGCCGTCGGCATCAGAAATTTTTTTGTCTTCTGCCTTTATTTCTGCATCTTTGAAAGGAATAACGCCCTGCGTATCCCACGGCACTCCAACAGGCACGGCTGGAGGAGCCAGGGAGGGAATTTTGGCGAAAGCTGACTGGACGGGGTTGGGTTTGGCCGTTTTATCTTCCGGCTTTTCATTGGCGGGGCTCGCGATGTAAAAAAGGCCCCACATCGCGGCGCCGGCCATCAGGGCGTTAAAAGTGCCTGACCTCCGGCTTGTATTCGTTGTCGCCTCGACGTAGCGGTTTGCTTTGTGGCTTCTGGCCATTTCCGTCCTTCCTTTAAGAATGAGTTAATATACAAAAATCTAATCATTATGTCAAATATTGGATGACGCCCTGAAACATGCGGAAAAGAGCGTGGAAACAAGGCTTTCCGCAGTTGATTTTGCGGGGGAAGGGTCTATAACCAGAATGGTATTCAGAGCCCGGAGCCCGACCATGACAGCCACCCGTTTCCTCGTGATTTTTGCCGCCCTCGTGATGATGGCCGCGCCCGCTTCCGCGGATACGCCGGAGGGTCGCCTGGCCGCCGCCAAGGCCTATGTGAAAGTGGCCGACGTTCCGAAGATGATGAACGAGATGGTCGATGCCATGGCGCAAAATCCGCAGCTCGGCCTGACGGCCGGGCATGTCGAACAGATTCGCGGGATGTTCGATCATGGCGAAATGGAAAATCTGATGGTCGAGAAAATGACCAAGCATTTCACCGAAGAGGAGCTGCTCAAGCTTGCTGAATTTTACGGCAGCCCCGAAGGCATATCGATCATGAAGAAAATGCCCGCCTACATGAGCGACGTCATGCCCTTCGTCCAGCAAAAAGTTGCCGAGGCCGTGCAAAAAGCCAAGGCGCAGCAACCGACAACTCCAACACCTTAATTCAAAGGATTCAGAAATGGCCGTACTCGTCGATAAAAACACCAAAGTCATCTGCCAGGGTTTCACCGGGGCGCAAGGCACGTTCCACAGCGAACAGGCGATTGCCTACGGCACGAAAATGGTCGGCGGCGTCACGCCGGGCAAAGGCGGTCAGAAGCATCTGAACCTGCCCGTGTTCGACACGGTGGCCGAGGCGAAAAAGAAAACCGGCGCGAATGCATCGGTGATTTACGTGCCGCCGCCATTTGCTGCGGATGCGATTTTAGAGGCCATCGATGCAGGCATCGACCTCGCGGTCTGCATTACCGAGGGCATTCCGGTTCTCGACATGGTGAAAGTGAAGCGCGCGCTGCAGGGATCGAAGACGCGCCTGATCGGGCCGAACTGCCCCGGCATCATCACGCCCGGCGAATGCAAGATCGGCATCATGCCCGGCCACATCCACAAGCGCGGCAAGGTCGGCATCGTTTCGCGTTCAGGCACGCTGACTTATGAAGCGGTTTACCAGACGGGCAAAGTCGGCCTTGGTCAAACAACATGTATCGGCATCGGCGGCGACCCCGTCAACGGCACGAACTTCATCGACTGTCTCGAGCTGTTCCTCGCGGACGACGAGACGCAGGCGATCCTGATGATCGGCGAAATCGGCGGCACGGCGGAAATCGAGGCGTGCGAGTTCTACAAAAAGCTCAAGAAGAAAAAACCCATCGCGGGTTTCATCGCGGGCGCGACGGCTCCCCCCGGCAAGCGCATGGGCCATGCCGGCGCGATTATCTCGGGCGGCGACGATACGGCGAAGGCGAAGATGGAAGCGATGCGTTCGGCCGGTTTCGCGGTGTCCGAAAGCCCCGGCACGCTCGGCGAAGCGGTCGTGAAAGCGATGGCGGCGTAGCATGCGCGCGCCGCAGGCAATCGTTTTTGTCTGTATTCTTTGTTTTGCAGCCGCCGGGCAGGCCACGAATTTTCCCATTAAAGAAACCAGTTCATCAAGCGTGCCTAAGACCCCGCCGAAGCCTGTCGACGCGCCGTTCGACCGGCTGCAGGGCAAGGCATGGGCGCTGGTGCTGACGGGGCCGGAGCTTGATCCGCTTTACATCCGGCAGATTGAAATGCTGACGCCTGCGGCGCCCCAGCTTATCAAACACGAAATCGTCACCATTCATTTCGACGACCGCACTTTGAACGTGCTGCCGGAACTCAGTATTTTTCCTTACCGCCTGCCGGTGCTGCGCGAGAACAAGGACACGAACCTGCTGGAGGAATTGCTCTATACCGATGACGATGTTTTTTCGGCAGTGCTGGTAGGGAAGGACGGCGTCACGAAATATGTGTGGCCTGCGCCCGTAACCCCGCGGGAAATCTTCGATATGATGGCTCATCCGAAACCGCTGATTCCGTTAACGCCGAAGGCCAGGGAGCCTGTCCAATAGCTGTTTGAGGAGCGGCATTATTTGTAGTATTCTTGCAAAATGACTTTTCTCGACAAACTCACACAAGATCAACGCGACCTCGTCATCCGCCTCCCTTACAGGATCGGGCTGTGGGTCAGTCAGAGCGATACGGCGGGCGGGCGCGAGGCGGTCGAAAGCGAGGGCCAAGCGCTCTCGAATATTCTTCATGCTTTCGCCGAGGATGTGTTCGGATCTGAAACGTTGCAATACGTCATGTCGGAAACCATCCGCCAGAAAAACGATTGGCCGTCATGGAGCAAACAGGTCGACCTGGTGCCCGGCGAATGCGGCGACGCCGTTACGCTTATGCGCCAATACGGCGAGCCCAAGGACGTCAAGGCGCTGAAAAATCACCTGATGGAAATCGCGGGCGCTGTGGCGCTCGCTTTCCGCGAGGAAGATTCCAGCCGGTCGTTTTTCGCGGCGCTCGGTCTGTATGTAAGCCATCTGTTTTCAAGTTCCGGCAGGAAGCGCCGCCGCTTCAGCGATTTTCTCAATGTCAGCACGAGCGAGAGCGAAGCGCTGGGCGCGATTGCCGATGCGCTGGAGATGTCATGACGTCGCTTAGTGATTTCACGAAGGACGAAGCCGATCTTATCGTCAGCCTGCCTTACAAGGCCGGGATGTGGGTCAGTCACTCCGAGGATCAGGACGGCGAAGGCGACGATACGCACGAGAACAAGGCCCTCGCTGCGTGCCTGCGCCACTTTGCGAAGATGGGCGAGGGCAAACCGCTTTTCGCGCAGGTGATCAAGGAAACATTGCGCCGCGAGGATCAATGGGCGGAATGGGCCGATCAATCCTTTACGCTCATACAGGATATTCAAAAAGCGGTCCCCATTCTGCGCGGCAAGGCGTCGGTCGATGAAATCAAATTGTTCAAGCGCTCGCTGATGGAAATCGGCACTGCCGTGGCGCAGGCTTCGGACGAATTCGGCGACGACAGCGGCAGCGAAGGGTTTTTCGGCAAAATCCTGGGCAAGTTTTCAGGCCTGGCCGACCATGATGCGGGCCACCCGATGAATGTCAGCGCCAGCGAGGATTCGGCGCTGGAGAAATTGCGGGCGGCATTGAAGGGAAAAGCCTGAAAAATCAGCCTTAAAGCAGGGCCTTGACCTTCGCCGCCGAATATAATTAAGTCCTTCCAGCGCCATATTTCAGAGAGAAAATCCATGTCCCAGAACGCCGCCCCCAAACAGAACAACATGTCCTTTCTCACGGGCGCGAACGCGGAATATATTTCACATCTCTACGGCGAATTTCTGTCCAACCCGGCGCGGGTGGATGAGAGCTGGCAGGGATTTTTCGAGGCGCTGAACGACAACGAGATCGAGCTGCTGCAGGAGCTGAACGGCGCGAGCTGGACGCCGGCCGAAAACCGCAAATCGGCCCGCCGGTTCGATCATATCGGCGAAGGGGCGGGCATTGTCGAAGTCGCCCCTACTGCAAAACCCGCGGCGAATAAAAGCGTCAGCAGCGAAGATCTGCGCCGCCAGGCGAAGGATTCTATCCGCGCGCTGAAGCTGATCCGCGCCTACCGCGCGCGCGGGCACCTGCTGTCCGACCTCGACCCGCTGGAACTGAAAGAGAAAAATCATCACCCGGAGCTAGACCCTGCGCATTACGGCTTCACGGCGGATGATTACGGCCGCGAGATTTTCATCAACGGCGAGCTTGGCATGGAGACGGCGACGCTGAATGATATCGTCGCGGCACTGAAGCAAACCTATTGCGGCACCATCGGCGTCGAGTTCCTGCACCTTACGGACCCGGAAGAAAAAGACTGGGTGCAGAAGCGCATCGAGGAGCCGCGCAACAAAACCGATTTCACGCCGGAAGGGAAACGCGCCATCCTGCAGCGCCTGACGGCGGCCGAGATGTTCGAGCAATTCCTGCACAAGAAGTACCCGGGCACCAAGAGATTTGGCGTCGATGGCGGTGAGTCTTTGATCCCCTGCATCGAGCAGATCATGAAGCGCGGCAGCCAGCTCGGCCTCGAGGAAATCATCGTCGGTATGGCGCACAGGGGGCGCCTGAACGTTCTCACCAACGTCATGGGCAAATCCTTCACGGCTGTGTTCGCGGAATTCCAGGGGCAGTCCTCGCCGGATGTTCTGGGTTCGGGCGACGTCAAATATCACCTCGGCACGTCATCGGACCGTGATTTTGACGGTAAAAGCGTTCACCTGTCGCTGACCGCCAATCCGTCGCACCTTGAATGCGTCAACCCGGTCGTGATCGGCAAGGTGCGCGCGAAACAGGTTCAAAGAAACGCCGTTGAATCGAGCGCCGTCCTTCCTTTGCTGCTCCATGGCGACGCCGCGTTCGCGGGGCAGGGCATTACCGCCGAGACTTTGATGATCGCCGAGCTTCCCGGTTACCGCGTCGGCGGCACGATCCATATCGTCATCAATAACCAGATTGGCTTCACGACGATGCCGAAATTCGGCCGTTCAGGCCCGTACTGCACGGATGTCGCGAAGGCAATCGCCGCGCCGATCTTCCACGTCAATGGCGACGACCCCGAGGCCGTGGTTCACGTTGCCCGCATCGCCGCCGAGTTCCGCCAGAAATTCAAGCGCGATGTCGTCATCGACATGTATTGTTACCGCCGTTTCGGCCATAACGAGGGCGACGAGCCGGCCTTTACCCAGCCACTGATGTATAAGAGGATCGCGACGCAGGAAACGACGCGCGCGAAATATGAGAAAAAGCTCGTGGTCGAGAAGGTGCTCACCGCCGAGGAAGCGCGGGCGATCACCGATGAATTCACCAAATATCTCGAGGACGCATTCGAGGCGACAAAAACCTACAAGCCCAACAACACCGATTTCCTCGGCGGCGCGTGGGAAGGTCTGAAACTCGCCTCCGCCGAGGGCGCGCGGCGAGGCGATACGTCCGTATCCACCGGCGAGCTGCGTCAGCTTGGCGATATTCTGACGAAAATTCCCGAAGGTTTCACCGTTAACAAGAAGCTCGAGCGCGTACTGGACGCCAAGCGCGAGATGTTCAAATCCGGCCAGGGTTTCGACTGGGCGACGGCGGAATCCCTCGCTTTCGCAACCGTGTTGAAAGACGGGTTTGCCGTGCGTCTTTCCGGCCAGGATGTCGGGCGCGGCACATTTTCGCAGCGCCACGCGATCTGGTACGATCAGGCCAACGAAAACAAACACATTCCGCTCCAGCACCTTTATGAAGGCCAGCCGAAATGCGAGGTGCATGATTCGCCGCTGTCCGAATTCGCGGTGCTTGGTTTTGAATACGGCTATAGCTGCGCCGATCCGAAAACGCTCGTCATGTGGGAGGCGCAGTTCGGCGATTTCGTCAACGGCGCGCAGGTCATGATGGACCAGTTCATCTGCTCGGCGGAATCCAAGTGGCTCCGCATGTCGGGCCTTGTGATGTTGCTGCCGCACGGCATGGAAGGGCAGGGACCGGAGCATTCTTCCGCGCGCCCGGAACGCTTCCTGCAGAATTGCGCCGAGGATAACTGGCAGATCGTCAATTGCACGACGCCGGCCAACTATTTCCACGTCCTGCGTCGCCAGATGATGCGCGACTTCAGAAAGCCTCTGGTTATCATGACGCCGAAATCGCTGCTGCGGCACAAGCTTGCCGTCTCTCCCATTGAAATGTTCTCGGGCGACAGCACGTTCCACCGTTATCTCTGGGATGACGACAGGGACAGGCTGGCGGCGTCACATAAAATCCGCCGCATCATTCTGTGCTCGGGCAAGGTCTATTACGACCTGCTGCAGGAGCGCCGCGAGCGCAAGATCAACGACATCATGATCATTCGCGTCGAGCAGCTTTACCCGTTCCCGCTGGGCGAACTGGCCGAGGAGCTGGCGCAGTATGAAAACGCCGATGTCGTCTGGTGCCAGGAAGAGCCGGAAAACCAGGGTTACTGGAATTTCGTCGACCGCCGCATCGAGGAAGCGCTGCACGCGACCGACCACAAGGCGAAGCGCCCGAAATATGTGGGACGTTTAGCGGCTGCCGCGCCCGCGACGGGACTGAACTCCCGTCACCAGGCCGAGCAGGCGAAGCTGGTCAACGAAGCGCTGACGATCAAGCTGTAATCACTGCCATCTCTGCGGCAGGAGAGGATGGATGCCTTCGCCGCGCCAGCGTTTGAGGCTCATGAGCCTGCGTGATCTGCGTATCGAACGTTCCTTGCTGCGCACGGCGAAATTGATGATTTCCTTCGCGACATTGACGCCCGTCGTGGTTTCGAGGCCGAACTCGCCGCCGAAATCGGGGGCGACATTGATCTCGATGATCAGCGGCCCGCGCTTGGAGCGGATGACGTCCACGCCCGCGACATTGATGCCGATCGCCTTCACGGCGCTGAGGACGATTTTTCTCTCCTCGTCGGTGAGCGTGACGTTGAACGAATGGGCGCCAAGCGCGACGTTGGCGCGGAAATCGCCGTCCTGCGACTGGCGCAGCATGGAGGCGACGACCTTGTTGCCGACGACGAAAGCGCGGATGTCGCTGCCGGAGGATTCCTCGATGAATTCCTGCGCGATGACGCGGGCGTCGAATTGCTTGAAGCTGCCGAGGATATTCTTGGCCTCTTTTTCATCCTTCGCGAGGAACACGCCGGTGCCTTCCGTGCCCTCGACCAGTTTCAGGATCAGGGGCGGGCCCCCGACGGCCTGTATGGACGTATCGAAATCGTTCTTGGAATGGCCGTAGCCCGTGGTCGGGACGGGGATTCCCTGGCTCATCAAAAATTGTTTGCAACGCAATTTGTCGCGGCCGATTTCAAGTGCAATCGATACGTCGCTGGTGTAAACGCCCATGACTTGGAATTGCCGGAGGATCGTCAGACCGTAAACCGTGTGCGGCAGGTTGATCCGCGGAATTATGATGTCGTATTTCCCGGAAATATCCTGACTTTCATAGAATATTTTCGGTTCGTCATTGCTGACGCGCAGGCTGCATTTCAGAACTTTCAGAAGATCCGCTTCATGGCCCAGGGCCATGGAAGCTTCAACAAGCCGTTCATCCTCGTGTTTCGACCCCGTGGTCAGAATTCCGATTTTCATCTTTCCGTCTCCTCATTTTCCCACAATCATTTTTTTTATTTTTTTATTTTAGCAGGCGCGGCGAGTCGATGAAACCTTTAATTCAGGACAGATATAAAATGCTTGACCCGGTTGTTTTGCGTGATTCAAGGTCGCGCTGTGCTTGCGCCGCGTTTTTCAGCTCATAACGCCGGTCGATTTTAATTTCCACTCTTCCCGACCTGATCATGTCAAACAGTGCCTTTGCCGATGCGGCATATTCCGCATCATCCGACGTGTAATGCCACAGCGACGGCCTCGTGAGGAACAACGAACCTTTGGTTGATAAAGTTCCCGGCGAAAATGCCTCCACGGGCCCGGAAGCATTGCCAAAACTGACCATTAAACCCCTGGGGCGCAGGCAATCGAGCGAGCCGATGAAGGTATCCCTGCCTACGGAATCATAGACGACCGGCACGCCCTTGCCGTTCGTGATTTCCTTCACGCGGGCGACGAAATCCTCGGTCTTGTAATTGATGACGTGATCGCATCCATATTCTTTCGCAATCGCGATTTTTTCCGCGCTTCCCGCCGTGCCGATGACGGTGGCGCCGAGCGCTTTCGCCCACTGGCAGGCGATCAGCCCGACGCCGCCCGCGATGGCGTGGAATAAAATCGTCTCGCCCGCTTTCACCTTATATGTACGATTCAGGAGATATTCCGCCGTCATGCCCTTGACCATCGAGGCCGCGGCGATTTCATCCGAAATCCCGTCCGGGATTTTCACGACGCGGTTCGCGGGCATGATGCGTTGTTCGGCATAGGAACCCAGGCCGCCTGCATAGGCGACGCGGTCGCCTTTTTTAAGCGCGGCGACGCCTTCGCCCAGCGCCTCGACCACCCCGGCGCCTTCGGTGCCGGGGGTGAAAGGCAGGGGCAGGGGATAAAGGCCGGAGCGGTGATAGACATCGATGAAATTGAGGCCGATGGCGGTGTGACGGATCAGGATTTCGCCGGGGCCGGGCGCGGGAACCGTTATTTTCTCGTATTTCAGCACATCCGGGCCCCCGGTTTCGTGGATTCGGATGGCGTAACTCATACGGCAAGACCTTTCAGGATATTGACTGGCTTTGTTTTTCCCTTTCAAACCATATATTATCTGCGGACCTTTATTCAATGACCGAGGGTTTTGCCATGAAAAATATCACGAAAAATATCCTGTTTCTTATCGTCATGTTCGTACCATTTGCCGCAACCGCGCAAGCGCCCGAGGGCATGTATATGTGCAAGAAAGCAAGCGACTGCATCGTCGTCGCCGATTTTTGCGCCAATAACTGGCGCGCCATCGCCAAAGGACAGGAGCAGTCTTTCGCGCAATGGTCCCGCGAGATGAAGCCCTATGTCGAGTGCAACGTGCTGAAGCCCAGCGCGAAACCCACCGCGACCTGCGACGGCAACCGCTGCATCGTCTACAGCCCGGTGCCCGGAAAGAAATAATGCGCCGGAAGTTCGACCTTTCCGTTTATTTTGTCGCCGATCCGTCGCTCTGTTCGGGGCGTGATTTGAACGACGTCGTGCGCGGCGCGGTTGCGGGCGGCGTGACGATGGTGCAGCTCCGGAGCAAGCGCGGCACCAGTCTTGAATTCCTTGAGCAGGCGCGGATGCTTCGCAAATTGCTGAATATTCCTTTCCTCATCAACGACCGCGTCGATATCGCGCAGGACGTCGGGGCGGACGGCGTTCACCTGGGTCAGGGCGATATGTATGCCGCCGAGGCGCGGCGAATTTTAGGACCGGATAAAATCATCGGCGTCACGGCCTTCACGCGCGAGCATTTCGCGGCGATCGATCCGGACGCGGTCGATTATGCAGGCACGGGGCCTTTTTACGCGACGAAAACGGAGAAGGGAAAGCCTGTGCTGGGGCCGGAGGGTTTCCGCGCGCTGGTCAAAATTTCCCCGGTGCCGGTCGTCGGCATTGGCGGCATCACACCTGCAAATGCAGCGGCGGTGATTGAAAACGGCGCGGCGGGCGTGGCGATGATGCGCTCGATCTCCGAAGCGCCGGAGCCCAAAAAGGCCGCCTACGCCTTCACCAGCACGGTGGCGACGGCGCGGCTGAGGAAGGCTTCATGATCCCGAATGTTTTATCCATCGCGGGGTCCGACCCTTCCGGCGGCGCGGGGATACAGGCCGATCTCAAGACTTTTGCGGCGCTCGGCGCCTACGGCATGGCGGCGATGACGGCGCTCACCGCGCAGAATACAAAAGGCGTCGCCGGCGTTCACGAACTGCCGCCTGATTTCGTGGCGAAGCAGGTAGAGACGGTGTTCGGCGATATCCGCGTCGATGCCGTCAAAATCGGCATGGCGGGCAGCGGGAGCACGATCACGCAGCTCGGTGACGTGCTGCAGAAACGCAAGCCCCGCATTCTCATTCTCGATCCCGTGATGGTCGCGCAGAGCGGCGATAAATTGCTCTCGGACGAAGCCGTGGGCCGCATGAAAATCGCGCTGTTGCCGCTGGCCAGCGTGGTTACGCCCAATATTCCCGAGGCTGAAATACTACTCGGCAAAAAATTCGACGGCGACATGGAATATTTCGCGAAGCAGATTTTGAAACTCGGCGCGCGCGCGGTGCTGCTGAAAGGCGGGCATTTGAAAGATGACATGGCGCGGGATGTTTTCGCCGATGCCGACCAGATGATCACGCTCGAGGAAAAGCGCGTTAAAACAAAACATAACCATGGCACCGGCTGCACACTTTCTTCGGCGCTCGCGGTTTATATGGCAAAGGGTCTGCCGGTGGAAGAGGCTGCGCGCGCCGCGAAACGATATGTGACCGGAGCGTTACAGAAGGCCGAAAAACTGAAAGTGGGCAAGGGCACCGGTCCGCTCCATCATTTTTACGCGTTGTGGAAATAGACTTTGTTATTGCGAGGAGGCAAAGCCGACGAAGCAATCCAGAGTTTCTAAGAAAAAATGGATTGCTTCGCTGCGCTCGCAATGACGGTTAAGGTATATATGAATGAATTTGATGTCATAGAAAAATATTTCCGGCCTTTAACGCAAGGCCGCGACGCGCTGCAGGATGATGCGGCCGCCCTCGATGTTCCCGCCGGGCAGGAACTGATCGTCACCAGCGATACGTCGAATGCGGGCACGCATTTCATGGCGGATGCCGCGCCCGGCGATATTGCGCATAAAGTCCTGCGCGTGAATTTATCCGATCTCGCGGCGATGGGCGCGAAGCCTCATGCCTACCAGCTCAATATAGCCTTCCCAAACAAGCCGCAGGAAGCGTGGCTTGCGGAATTTACCGCCGCCTTGTTCGCCGATCAAAAACAGTTCGGCATTTTCTGTTCCGGCGGTGACACGACCACGATCAATGGACCGCTTTCGATTTCCATCACCGCCATGGGTTTTGCGCCGAAAGGAAAGGCGCTCCGCCGTTCAGGCGCGAAGCCGGGCGACCACATCATTCTCACCGGCCCGGTCGGTGATGCGCTGATGGGGCTACGCATCCTGCAGGGGAAAATAAAAACGGACGACGATAATTATTTCATCAATGCGTATTACCGGCCAACGCCGCGCACTGCGCATATCGAAACTTTGCGCACGCATGCATCCGCTGCGATCGATATTTCCGATGGGCTGGTCGCCGATGTCGGACATGTCTGCAAGGCGTCGGGTTGCGGGGCGGAGATCAAAATCGTTCCCGGCATTTTTTCCGTACCCGCCCGGAAAGTAAAAATCAACGCCGAAGAACTGCTGACCGGCGGCGATGATTACGAGCTGCTGCTCGCGGTTCGCCCCGAGGAATCAGCCGCACTTCTGGCCCAGCTTGGTAAAGAGGGGCTCAGCCCTGTTAAAATCGGCGCCTTTACGGAAAGCCCTGCTATTACCGTGCTGGATGAAAAATCCGTCCCTTTATCCCTTGAAAAGAGCGGCTGGCGGCATTTCTAGCCCTTGCCTTTCGCCCCGGCGGGGGGTATTTAAAGGGGGCAACTAATGCAATAAAAACAGGCCAAATATGACCCAGATCGTCGTCCCCGTCCTTGGAGAATCCGTTACCGAAGCCACCGTCGCGCAATGGCTGAAAAAAGAGGGCGAAACCGTGAAGCGGGATGAGCCGATCGTCGAGCTCGAGACGGACAAGGTCACGCTTGAGGTCAACGCGCCGTCGGATGGCGTGATTTCAAAAATCATCGTCGGCGAAGGCCAGAATGTCGGCGTCGGCGCGATCCTCGGCGAGCTTTCCGCTGCCAACGACACCGCGAAGCCTGCGCCGAAACAGGAAGCGCCGAAAGCCGCAGCGCCCGCTCCGGCTCCCGCACCCGCACCGAAACAGGAAGCGCCGAAGCAACAACCCGCGAATGAAGATGTGAAGCTTTCACCTGCCGTGCGCAAGATGCTGGCTGACAATAATCTTGATGCGTCGCAGATCCAGCCCTCGGGCCGCGACGGGCGCATCAGCAAGGAAGATGTCGAGAAATTCGTCGCCGCGAAAGGCAGCGCACCAAACCCGATGACATCGCCCGCCACGCAGGCGCCGAAGAAAACCGCGCCGCGTGAAACCGGCGCCCGCGAAGAGCGCGTGCGCATGACGAAGCTCCGCCAGGTTATCGCCCGCCGCCTGAAAGAGGCGCAGAACACCGCCGCCATGCTCACCACCTTCAACGAGGCCGATATGGGCCCGGTGATGGCGCTCCGCAATGAATACAAAGACGTGTTCGAGAAGAAACATGGCGTGAAGCTCGGTTTCATGTCGTTCTTCGTGCGCGCGGCGATCCAGGCGCTGAAGGAATTTCCGTCCGTGAACGCCGAAATCGACGGCGAGGACATCATTTACAAAAATTACTATGATATCGGCGTGGCCGTATCGACGCCGCAGGGGCTTGTCGTTCCGGTTCTCCGCAACGCGGACGAATTGTCGATGGCTGAAATCGAGAAGGCGATCATGGATCTGGGCGTGCGCGCCCGCGACGGCAAGCTGAAGATGGAAGAGATGACCGGCGGCACGTTCACGATCACGAATGGCGGCGTTTTCGGCTCGCTGCTTTCAACACCGATCCTCAACACGCCGCAATCGGGCATTCTCGGCATGCATAAAATCCAGCAGCGCCCGATGGTGACGAAAGACGGCAAGATCGAGGCGCGCCCGATGATGTACCTGGCGCACTCCTACGATCACCGCATTATCGATGGCCGGGAGGCGGTCAGCTTTCTAGTCCGGGTAAAGGATGCGATTGAGGACCCGCAGCGTCTTCTCCTGGATGTGTAGCATAGGTTTCTGCTGTTACCTTCCGTACGAAGCTTATTGTCCGCTGACGTAATTCATCGTCTTCACACAATCTTTTTGTTTCCGCTCCGATTGTGCGTGCCATTACTTCCAGATGATCAATTGTAATCTTCTGACGGCTGTAGGCGGCAATTGCCAGGTTGCATGCTGCATCAAGGAGATGATAATGCTGTTCCCATTCCTCCTTTTTATCTTCGGTTCTTTCATTGCCTCGGACAAAATCACCCACATCTTTTATGGCTGAAAAGATTTTTATTTCTATCTCTGAAGTATCTTCACCTTTGATTATCTTGTTTCTGCTTTTGTGAAGTCTCATGGTTTTTAAAGCACTCGGACCCATGACTGTCATGTCCTCTGCCATGAAATGCATATTAGGCTGACTTAAAATCCTGTTGGCTTCCGCGCTGATAAAGACCTTTGAGGTATTACCAAAAATATTCCATTTGAGAGTATCGTCAGGATTGGATGTATCAATGTTTGTCATGCGCCCCTCTTGAAATAATATTTCGTCTGTTAGGTTACGCTGATAATATTAAAGCTGAAATAGTGAATACGTCAATTAAAAATTACTAATTTATGTCTTAATAGTTATTATTTTTGCATCCACGAGCTGTTTCAGGGCCTGCAGACCGCCTGCATCGCGGGATTTCGTTACGTCCCCTATGGTGAGCTTTGTCACTCCCAACATCCCAACCATATCCACTAACTCCCGTGCCGTAGGGACGTGGCTGGAATAGATGTAATGGGGACTGATCATGTGGCCGTTGCGTACCGCCCTCATCATGACGCGGTTCAGGGGTTGCAAAATCGTGCTGTATTTTTCATCGCCCTGTTCGATTGTCTGTTCCGTGTAACCCGGGCAGGGATGCGCCTCTGCCGAGATTGTGTTGTATATTTTCCCAGGGGACGTTTCGAGTGCCATCGCGAATGGGCGGCCTTCGTAAAATTCTTTTTCCTGCTCGATCAAATCGCGAAATTTTTTCCGCGAGAGTTTTTTATGCACCACGCTGACGCAGGATGGCTTTATGTTGACAGGGCTAAATCCCTTCTGGATTTCCAATATGGTTTCGATGCGCTTTTCCTTGCGGAAAATTTTATAAACGCCGATATTCGCTTTCTCGCAGATGCGCAACGACATGTTTTCAAAATGCCCGCCGCGCCTGAGGGCGAAATCTTTCGTGAAACCTTTGTGATCTATATAGAGCTTGCGCACGCCGGATTCGGCCATGTTCTTGACGCAATTCGGACAGGGCAGGTCAGTTACATACATCGATGTGCGATTGGCTTGGCCATTTCCTATGGTGGCGAGAAGGCAGGCAGTTTCCGCATGTACGGTACCACTTGCATTGCCAATTCGTATGTCGCGGCCGATTTTTTTCGCAATAGCTTTCGGCCAGTAATTCGTCTCCACCAGGGAGAACGGGGTTCCGTTATATTCCAATCCTCCCAATGCAGCAGCGACCTTGTTGGTCGGATGCTCGCTTTTAGGCACGTAATCGACGGCGGCCTGCATCAATTCATATTCAGACATTTCGGGCATTAAGGACATTGAGAGGCCTTTCGGGCGGGGAATTAACCTATTAATCAATAACATATAAAGCCAAGTGGTTAAAAATTATTGCATTTTCATAAGTATATCTATAAGACAAAACCTATAATAAAAATCATGGGGTAGAGGGCGTTGTCATGCCTGGATTAATTTTGAATTCGCGTATCTGGCCGCAAGACCATCTGCTTTGGGCGAAGGAGCTCTACCGCGACGTCGACCTGCTGGGAATGGAACTGAAGAACGGGCATTCCGGACTGGTGCTTCCCCATGGCGGAACAGTGTATTACGGCTCAACCCAGCCGAAGAAACACCACGATGCGAAAACCATTCTCACGGTCATAAATGCCGATATCGAAATTCGCGACCTGCTGGAGATCTTGCACTGGTACCTGGCCGCGGATGAGAAAAGCAAAACTTTCATCGGCAATGCCTACGAAAAGGCCGATTTAATTCTCACGCGCATATATGAAGGGCTTGGCTATGAAAAAGTAATCGCCAGCATGGTCAAGCACGGGGTCGATCCGGACAAGGTTGGAATCCTTGTGAACGATTGCGGGGCCTATTTCAACACCGATTACTCGAAGGAACCGGAGTTCGAGCGTTGTTTTGACGAACGCGGTTTCGGGCCGTGGCCGGGCGTTGAATTTGCGCCTGTTACCGACGCGCAGGGAGGGCTTGTCCGTTTCTTCGCCGCTCTTGATGTTATGAGGCGCAGAAAGGAAAAGGCCGGGGAGCAGGTTGATTTGACCGGTTACGATCATCAGACCTATTTATTTTTTAAATTAGCCCCGCGCCGCGAAGATATTACGTTTTTCTCTTTCGAGGCCGCCACGCCCATTAAATTCGTCACCAACCCGGCGCCTTTCGACGCGGCCGTGCTGACGTCTTATCATTTCACCGAGGCTAACGATCCTCTCGTTCCCTCCAGGTATAACGGCAAAACGCGGGCGGAATATGAAGCAGATTACCTGAAATATTACGGCCCCGAGAGCAAGGCGCTCCGGGAATTCATACAGCATGCGAAAATACCGCAAAGATCACTCCAGCGCAGAGAGTCGTTCAATAGCCGCGCTCCTGTAAAAATGTCGTTTTCTTATGGCTCGCAGCATGATGTGCCGGACAGGGCGCAGAGTGATGTGTATGAACAGTTTACGCTCGAACATGATGCCATCATTCTCGGGCCTCATGATAAATCGATAGCGGATGACTGGGAAAACAATTTTATCGATCTTTTCGATCTCTGGTGCCATCTGATCATGAATAAACAGGTGCGCGTCGAAGAATTTGAAGGCACGCCGTTTATCGTGCTCAATAGAAAAAATCCTTTTACCTGGCAGGGCAGACAAAACGGCGCGCTCAACTGGAACGACCCGGCCGCGCAGAGGGATTTCATCAGATTTTTGTCAGACATAGACCCGGCCAAAGATCCCTGGCTTAAATTCATGCTTTTTACGCAATATCTCCACGAAAACGGTTTCGTGAAGCAGGAGCCGCGTTTTCTTTACACTCATTTCGAGCCTGACGATCAGGCTCTGCTGTCATTTTTGCACAATGAGATAACAGGCAATTCCCCGAAAAAAATTATAGAACCATATGCAGTTGAAGAATTCGGCAGACAGGTTCACGACAGATTTAGGTTCACCGTGCTTGGCTCGGCCACCACCCGGGTTCCGAAATTCATGAAAGATGCTATTGATCTTGGTTTCTGGGGCGCATCGAGAGGGTTTGATGTGCGCACGGGCGGCGGGCGTTACGGTATCATGGGCGGCACTGCAGATGGGGTTTTTAATTATATGGCTTCCAGGCCGTCGTCTTTGCGGGCCCATTTTTCAGCAATCCACATGCCGCGAACGATGCAATTTGAAGGCTGCTCTATCAAACTCACGGAATTGCACAAAGAGATCAAAGAAAGAAGATGGACTAACAAGTATCTCTGCGTTGAGCCGGACTTTGACCGGCGGATACGCAACCTGGTGCTCTCTGACGCGATTGTGGCGCACGGGGCGGCGGGTATGGGCACTTACGGCGAAATTGCAAAATTTCTCAGGTGGAAAAAAGAAGACCAGCCATTCGTGCGCGGCAAGCAGATGATCGTTATTAATCCCGAACACCCTGATGGCCGTAAGGGAATACGATTAATGGATCCTTTCCTTGCCATTTTACCGAAGCCCCTGCACAGGCACCTGAACGTCGTGCCGGATACCTATGGCGCCAAGACCGAAACTTTGAAAATTTATGATCGTCATATGAACTCCCCTACGGAATACAGGCCTTCGCTATACATATAAAGGGCGTGGCATATTGCCTGAGGGCCTTGTTTACGCTAAATAAGAAGGGCTTTTAAAACTCCTTTTTCAGTGGCGGGAAAATCATGTCAGAAAAATTCGATGTCATCGTGATCGGGGCCGGTCCCGGCGGTTATGTGTGCGCCATTCGTTGCGCCCAGCTCGGGATGAAGGTGGCCGTGGCCGAAAAGCGCGAGACGCTCGGGGGCACATGCCTGAATATCGGCTGCATCCCGTCGAAGGCGCTGCTCTCGGCGTCGGAAAAATTTGAATCCGCCGAACATTATTTTGCCGACATGGGCGTCGAGGTGGGCCGTGTTTCGGTCAACCTCAAAAAAATGATGGCGTTCAAGGATGACGTGGTGAGCTCGAACACCAGAGGCATCGAATTCCTGTTCAAGAAAAACAAGGTTACGCATCTGAAGGGCGCGGGCGAGATTGTCGCGGCCGGAAAGGTGAAAGTCGGCGGGGCGGTTTATGAGTGCGATAATATCGTGATCGCGACGGGTTCGGACGTGATTTCGCTGCCCGGCATCGAGATCGATGAGAAGAAAATCGTTTCTTCCACCGGCGCGTTGACGCTGGAAAAAGTGCCGGACAGCATGATCGTGATTGGCGGCGGTGTAATCGGTCTTGAAATGGGAACCGTGTGGCGCCGTTTAGGGGCAAAAGTCGCGGTCATCGAGTTCCTCGATAATATCCTGCCCGGCATGGACGAGGAAATCCGGAAAGAGGCCGCGAAGATTTTCAAGAAGCAGGGTATCGAATTCAAGCTCTCGTCAAAGGTCACGGCTGCGAAGGCCATGGGAAAGGGCGTCGAGCTGATGGTCGAGCCCGCGGCGGGCGGCAAGGCCGAGAAGCTTTCGGCCGAAATCGTGCTGATGGCGATCGGCCGCAAGCCGTATACGGAAGGGCTGGGCCTTGAGAAGGTGGGCGTAAGACTGGACGAGCGCAAGCGTGTCGAGGTCGATGAATTTTTCGAGTCTTCCGTCGAGGGGATTTACGCCATCGGCGACGTCATCAAGGGCCCGATGCTCGCGCACAAGGCCGAGGACGAGGGCGTCATTCTCGCTGAAATGCTGGCGGGGCAGAGCGGTCACATCGATTACGATAAAATCCCGGGCGTCGTTTACACGCACCCGGAAGTCGCAAGTGTCGGCAAGACCGAAGAACAGCTCAAAAAAGACGGCGTCGAGTACCGCGCCGGGAAATTCCCGTTCATGGCCAATGGCCGCGCGCGGGCGATGGGCGCGATCGACGGTTTCGTGAAGATTTTGGCCGATGCGAAGAGCGACCGCGTGCTCGGCGCGCATATCATCGGACCGGAAGCCGGTACGTTGATCGCGGAAATTGTGCTGGCGATGGAGGCGGATTTAACCGCGGAAGATATCGCCCGCACCTGCCACGCGCACCCGACGCTTGAGGAAGCGGTCAAGGAAGCGGCGCTGGCCGTGCACAAGCGGCCGATCCACATTTAAGCCCTTGGATGCGCGGCGCGGTAGATTTTCAGGAGCTCTTCCGCGTTGATTTCGGTGTAGCGCTGCGTGGTGCTAAGGCTCGCGTGGCCGAGCAGTTCCTGGATTTCCCGTAAATTCGCGCCGTTTTGCAGTAAATGCGTGGCGAAACTGTGGCGCAGCGCGTGCGGCGTCGCGTTCTCCGGTAATCCCAGTGTCGTTCTCAAATTCCGCATGGCTTTTTGGGCGACGCCCTGGTTGAGGCGCTCGCCTTTGGTGCCGAGGAAAATCGCGCGGCTGTCCTCTGCCGGGAAAGGGCAGGATTCGAGATAGAGACCCAGATTTTTTTCCACGATATCGATCACGGGCACTTGCCGTTCCTTGCGGCCCTTACCCGTGACGCGGATATAGCCGTCGCGCGGCAGGTCGCCGATATTGAGTGAAAGCGCTTCGTCGATCCGCAGGCCGCAGCCATAGAGAATGGTGAACAAAGCGCGGTCGCGGCGGCCCACCCAGTCTTCCTTCGCCAGATCCTGCGCGGATTCCAATACATTCCTTGCCTGCACCTCGTGCAGGGGCCTCGGAATTTTATGTGGCAGCTTGGGGCTGCGCATCGATTCAATCGCGGCATTGTGCATGACGCCCTGTTTGTCCATCCAGCCGAGGAAATTCTTGATGCCCGAGAGCGAACGCGCGCGCGAGGCGTTCGAGGTGCCGTCCATGGCCTTGCGCGACATCCAGGCGCGGAATTCGCGGATACCGGCGTCCGAGAGATCACTGACCGAAATCGCGCGCCCGTTATGACCGCTCAGGAATTTCACGAAATGGGTGACGTCGCCCGCATAAGCGCGGAGCGTGTGGCGCGAGACGTTCTTCTCGGCCCTGAGGTAAGTCTGCCAGTCCTGCAATTGTTTTTGCAGGTCCGGGGCGCAGAGAATGAGTGTTTCTTGTTTTATTGTCATTTTCTTGTTGTCATCCCGGCGAAAGCCGGGTTCCGGTGATGAATGGCAACCCGATTCCGGCTTGCGCCGGAATGACAGAAATCAAATTGGAAGATTGAGCCAAGCCCTGAAACAACGTTCTATAACCCGGGCGAGGAAAAGAATCTGGTCGGTGGCCTGGCCTTCCTGGAACATGCCCGCGTCGCGGCTGCCGAAGGCGAGGATGGCGGGCGGCGTGTCCATGGAAATATCGACGCGCAGGAGGATCTGCGATTTCACCAGCGCCGCGCCGCCGCCATAGATGGGCTCGATGCCTGAAATATTTTCCTGCAGCAGGACATTTTTCCCCGCCATCCATTTATCGACCGTGCCGGTCGGGATGACGCGGATGCCGGACGTGTGAATATGCGGAATTTCGCCGCCGTTCGATTCAACGATGAACACCGCGATGTCGACGTCCAAAATCGAGGCGAGGTCCATCGTGATGCTCTGGATGAAATCCTCGAAACTGTTGGCCTCAAGCAGGCGCAAAACCGCTTTATGAATGCGCTGCTGGTTGTTCATGTTGGCGCGGCTGGTCTCGACGATCTCGCGCGAGGTCGTCATCACCTGTTCCTTGTCGGCCTTCAGGCGCTGGATCATGTAATTCTGGAAGTCGGCGATACCCTTGCCGGCCTCGGTTTTCGGCGGGACGAGAAGGTCCATCGCCTCCGGGTTCTGCTGGAGGAATTTGGGGTTGTTGCGGAGATACTCGATGACGTCGTCCGCGTTCATGGGGGCTTCCGGGGCAGGGGACAGGTTCGATTCACTCATCCCCGGAGTTTATCACAATTTGGCGGCGGGATGATCTATTTCTTCGGCGACCTGCGATTTTTCTTCCGGAGGCGGCGTCTGTTCAACAGGTTTTTTATAGCCGAATTTAGCAAATATATCCTCTATCATCGCGGTTTTGAGCTCTGCCGTCTCAGGGGTGTCGTGCGTTGGAGCCGCGGCGCTTTTTTCCCATGCGAGAACCATTTTTCCGGGGGCGCCATCGTCTTTTAATTGATGAACCGTCAACATCACGATTCCTGTGTCCGAAAGGGAAGGGCCTTTCGCGTATTTTAAAGAGCCCGGAAAAGTCTGGTTGGCCATGATCCTGAACGCATGCGTCGGCTTGCCATTCCCCAATGTCCCGGTGATGCTTTTTGATTTTGATTCCCGGCTTATATCTTCCGTTTTTTCTACAATGACAGTGAAAGACGGCGTCACCCGCTCAGGCGGCGGCGTTGTCTGCGCAGGGGTTTCGGTTTGCTGTGTCATTTAATCTCGGACATCAGGAATAGTTGGGGAGGCGCAGCCGGCGTGACTGGTTTTGGAGCCGCGAACCTGTCAGAGAACATTTTCACGATCTCTTTCAATTCATCCGCTTCCGGATTTCCTTTAACCCATTGCCCGTTTGTCAATTCAAGAATGGTATTTCCTTTTACGTCCTGGAGCTTGAGATCAAAAATCCATGTGTTCTTGAGGGCAGTCGTCAGATCAAGAGTGGATTTCAAATCATCGGTTTTTGGTTTTTTTGGAGAAGCTCCTCCCGGCGATGGAGGCCCTCCGTGGGGAATGCGTGCGGCCGAAAGTCCCTTATCATAAGTTCTGGCTTCATAAGTCGCGTACTCGGCGCCATTCTTCTTAATAGTTCCTCTTTCAAACCTTCCTTCCTTTCCCCGGAAGTTCGACATAGAAGAGCCGACCGTAAATATATTCAAATCGTGATCGTCGCCGAGAACGGAGGCGATGACAGCTATATGGGCGTCGTTTTGCGGCGGCTGATTATCATCCCATTGGCCGTTTTGGAAATGAGCCACGAGGCCGCATTTATCATAGAGGCTGAGTTCCGTGACATGTTTTGTGGGGGAATCGCTCTGATCCTTGAAAACGCTGGCCAGAACGTATGTATCCTGTCCCCATCCGCGAAGCTTCTCTACTTTTCCAGAGGCTTGTCTGGGCTCTTCGTACGTATTGTCTGATGTGGTTATCCCAACTTTTCGCATGGTAACTCTCCCCGATTATAAATTCTTTTTTTCCCTTTTAGGCAGGGAATCTCTTTATGTCAACAAAACTGTAGGAGCGATCTACAGAATCGATTGCCCCGTTTTCTTCCAGTCTTCGACGAATGCCGCCAGGCCCTTGTCGGTCAGCGGGTGCTTATAGAGCATGCGGATGGTATCCGGCGGGCAGGTGGCGACATGGGCCCCCATCTTGGCCGATTCGATAATATGAACCGGATTGCGGACCGAGGCGACGAGGACCTGCGTGTCGAAGTCATCGTAATTGCTGTAGATGGTGACAATGTCCTGGATGAGGCTAAGGCCGTCCTCGCCGATATCGTCAAGGCGCCCGACGAAGGGCGAGATATATGTCGCGCCCGCCTTGGCGGCGAGAATCGCCTGCGCGGGAGAGAAACACAACGTAACGTTTACCATTGTTCCGGCGTCAGTGAGTTCCTTGCAGACCTTGAGGCCGTCCGGCGTCAGCGGCACTTTCACCGCCACGTTGTCGGCGATGGCGGCGAGTTTTTTGCCCTCCTTGATCATGGTCGGGTAATCGGTGGCGGCGACTTCGGCGCTCACCGGGCCTTTCACGACTTCACAGATTTCCTCGATGAGGGGAATGAACTGCTTGCCCGATTTGGCAATGAGCGAGGGGTTGGTTGTGACGCCGTCCAGCAGCCCTGTCGAGGCGAGATCGCGGATCTCTTTAATATCGGCGGTATCGACGAAAAACTTCATAGCTGGCCCCTGTTGTTGTTATGGAGGAGTCTTACAGGATAAGGGCGTGCGTATTCAAGAGGCCGCAGGCGTGGGGGAAGCTGCCGCAACGCCAAGGGTCAAATTGTTCTCAAATGAGGTGACGAGTTTTTCGAGCGTTTCAACGTGACCGTTCAAAGAAACGGCAGCGGGAAGAAGTTTTACGTTTCCGGCCAATTCGTCGGGGCCGATTTTATAAGGGGAAAGCCAGTCGCATGCCTGTTTCAGGTATTTGCCTGCATATTCTGAGAGAAAATCCATATGGCTGACCGGCAACGCAACGGAAGCGCATTTTTCGGGAGCATTCTTTATTCTTTCCGTCACATCGGAAATACATCTCTGAAAAATAAAGAAATGGGCCGTTACGTGTTTATATTCGGGATTCATATTTGAAAGAGTAAGCATATAATTTACGGCATCGGTCAGTTTTTGCCATCCCTCAACGACCGCATCACGCTCGTTGGAGGGGCCCGTTACCGGCCTGACAATTTCCGCCAACTGGCTCAGCGGCACGTCGTGACAGACCTGTTCATGGCGGAATCCTGTCACCGGGCGTTCCGACGGGGCGCTTGCGGCGAATTTGCCAAAAAATCCTGAAATTCTTTGTTTCCAGCCCATGGTTTCTCGGCCATTAATTCGGGGATAAAGTCCCTGAATTTTTCGACGGGTGGCCTTCCTTCTTTTTATAATTGAGGGACACACTATAACACGGGTTTTTAATATGTCAAACAAGGCCGTCCCCGCGACGCTGGACCTTGGGCTGCCGCCTTCGACGCAGGCGGGCCCGGCCCGGCGCGTGCTGGTGCCGTACCCGGTCGACAAGGCGTATGACTACAGCCTGCCGCCGGGGCTGGAAGCGCAGCATGGCGATTATGTATGCGTGCCGCTGGGCAAGCGGGAAATCCCGGGTGTGGTCTGGGGCGAGGCGGAAGGAACGGTCGCGCCGGAAAAACTCAAGGCCGTGATTTCCTCTTACGGTCTGCCGCCGATGCCGGAAGCGCAGCGCAAATTCATCGACTGGGTGGCGTCCTATACGATGAACGCGAAGGGCTCGGTTCTGAAAATGTCGCTCAGCGTTCCCGGCGCGCTTGAGAAACCGAAACCGGTGACGGCGTATAAAACAAAGCTCCCTCTCCCCGACGGGGAGAGGGTTGGGGTGAGGGGGAGGGATTACAAAACAAAACCTCCATCCGAATTAATTGATTACAGCCGTACCATGCGCCATGAAGCGACGGAGGGAGAGAAGCGTCTTTGGTATAAATTACGTGACCGTCAATTAAATAATTTTAAATTCAAGCGCCAGCATCCTGTTTCTTCTTACATTCTGGATTTTGTGTGCCTTGAAAAAAAGCTGGTTGTTGAGGTGGATGGAGAAACTCATGCAAATGATCAGCACTACGACACGGAGCGGACAAAATATTTGGAGCAACGTGGATACAGGATTATTCGATTTTCAAATAATGAGGTGCTTAATAATACACAAGGCGTATTACAAGATATTCTTGAGCATCTGAATGCCCCCTCACCCTTACCCTCTCTCCAGAGGGGAGAGGGAATATTAAGTGGTTTGCCGCCTGTTCAGCGAAAAATCCTGGAACTGCTTTCAGACGGCCATCCGCGCCGCGCCGCCGAGATCGCCGACATGGCCGGGTGTTCTTCTTCCGTTGTCAAGACGATGGCGAAAAAAGGATTGCTGGAAGCGGTGGAAGTTTATTCCGCCGCGCCGTGCCGCGCGCCCGATCCGGACCGTCACGGGCCTTCTCTGTCCGACGATCAGCAGGCTGTGGCCGATCGATTGAAAGCCGCTGTGGAGCAGGGCGGTTATAATGAGTCGCTGCTGGACGGCGTCACCGGTGCGGGAAAAACCGAGGTTTATTTCGAGGCGGTGGCCGAGGCGCTGCGGCGGGACAAGCAGGTTCTTATTCTTTTGCCCGAGATTGCGTTGTCGAACGCGTTCCTTGACCGGTTCAAATCGCGTTTCGGCTGTGCGCCGGCGCTGTGGCATTCGGCGCTGCCGCCGGGTCAACGCAAAGCCACGTGGCGCGGCGTGGCGGAAGGGCAGACGCGCGTGATCGTTGGTGCGCGTTCGGCGCTGTTCCTGCCGTATAACGATCTCGGGTTGATTATTGTCGACGAGGAGCATGATCCCGCCTTCAAGCAGGAGGAAGGGATTATTTACAACGCGCGCGACATGGCGGTGGTGCGTGCACATCTTGGAAAAATTCCGGTCATTCTCGTTTCCGCGACGCCCTCGCTCGAAACCGTGCACAATGCCTGGAGCGGGCGGTACGATCATTTGCACCTGCCGGACCGTTTCGGCGGCGCGCGGCTGCCCGATATTCACCTGATCGATCTGCGCGAGGACAAGCCCGAGCGCCAGCATTTCATTTCACCGACTTTAAAAAACGCCATTGCCGAGACGGTGCAGAACGGCGAGCAGGTTCTGCTGTTTCTCAATCGCCGCGGTTACGCGCCGCTGACGCTTTGCCGTACGTGCGGTCATCGGTTGAACTGCCCGCGCTGCACGGCGTGGCTGGTCGAGCATAAGAAAGGCAGCCTGCTGCAATGCCACCATTGCGGCTACAATATGAAGCCGCCCAGGAACTGCCCGGAATGCAACGATGAAAATTCTTTCGCCGCCTGCGGGCCGGGCGTCGAGCGCATCATCGAGGAGGTCAAATCCTATTTCCCCGACGCGCGGACCATGCTGCTGGCCAGCGACACGGCCGAAAGTAACGAGCAACTCCGCGAGATGCTGAAAGATATCCGCGATAAAAAGGTCGATATTATCGTCGGCACGCAGATCATCGCCAAGGGCCACCATTTTCCGAACCTCACTCTCGTCGGCGTGATCGATGCCGATCTCGGCCTCAATGGCGGCGAACTCCGCGCCGCCGAGCGCACTTATCAGTTGCTTCACCAGGTCGCGGGCCGCGCGGGCCGTGAGGAGAAAAAAGGCACGGTCTATCTCCAGACTTTCATGCCGGAGCATAACATCATGCGGGCGCTGGCGTATGAAGCGCGCGATAAATTTCTTGAGGTCGAGGCGCATGAACGTCAATTGGCCGACATGCCGCCCTACAGCCGCCTTGCCGGCATCATTGTTTCGGGCCGCGACGAGGCGGAAGCGCTGCATATCGCCAAAGAGCTTGGCCGCACCGCGCCGCAGGATCAGGGGATTCAGACGCTGGGGCCTGCGCCCGCACCGTTTGCGCGTTTGCGCGGCAAATACAGGTTCAGGTTGCTGGTTCGTGCCGATAAGGATGTGAATATCCAGAAACAGATCGGCGCGTGGCTGGATAAAATTAAATTGCCGAGCAATGTCCGCGTTCAAGTAGACATCGACCCGCAGAGCTTTTTCTAACCGTCATTGTGAGCGTAGCGAAGCAATCCATTTCTAAAAAGATGGATTGCTTCGTCGCATACGCTCCTCGCAATGACGAGTTATTTCTTCCGAAAAATTTTCCGCAAATCTTTTTTGATCGGGTGCAGAATATGCGCGAATAATCCGGCGGGCACTTCTTTCTGGTCGCGGGGGGAAAGGCCGTAGGCTTGCGGCAATTCCTCGGGATGATGATACGTGCCAAAGATTACATCCAAAAATGAAAATATTCCGCAGAAATTCTTGTCGTAGGCTGATTTATCAGTGGCGTGGTGCCAGCGGTGATAATGCGGCGAAGCGAGCACGTAGCAAAGGGGCTTTCTGAATTTCACATTCAGATTCGCATGCGTGAAATAATTATAGACTTGCGCGATCACGATCGCCGCGGCGATGCCCTGCCCGCCGAAGCCGAGGAAATAAAGGACCATCGTGTCAAAAAGCAGGGCGACGGCGTAATCCACCGGGTGCAGGCGCAGGCTCGTCAGCCAGGTGATTTCCTCGGCGCTATGGTGGAAGGCGTGATACTGCCACATATAATTATGCGTGAAGCGGTGACGCCAGTATGTGCTCATATCCATGATCAGGAGCGCGAGCAGGATCTGCAGCGCAAGCGGCAGGTGTCTCAGCGTTTCGTCGAACATCTGGTACGGAACGTAATTTTTCAGCAGCTCGATAATCGAAATCGAAATCAGGAATGTGAGAAGGGGGAGAACGGCCAGCGCGTTCAATACCGCCAGGCCGAGTTCCTTCCTGAAATCCTTCTTGAAATATTGTGTATTTTTTTCGGCGGGACGGATGCGTTCTACAAACAGGCATATGATGCCGGCGACGACGAGGCCCAGGGCGAAATCCTCGGCGTCGACAAGGTACGCCATAAAGGCGTCCTGAAAATAAGCCCACCATACATAAAGCTCGTCACTCATGTTCTAATATTTTTGCGGCTTGTCGTAGAAAATCCGGTTCTTGTTGTCGGTGTAGATTTCCTTCGTGCTTTCATCCAGGTGCCGTTTGTACATATAGATAATGTTCTGGTTGTCTTCGGGATTGTCTTTCCAGAGGTGGTAATTTTCCATGATCACGTGGCGCGACACGTGAGGGAATATCCTGCGCACGCTGTTGTCGAGGTTGCGGCTGAAGGGTGTCGAGAAGCTCGGCGAGGCGATGAAATTCATCGCGACGATGCCGTCATCCTTCAGGTGATCCTTGACCTGCTTGTAGAAATTGGTGGTCACGAGATGCTCGGGTAGCGTAATGCCGCCGAGATAGGCATCCAGGAATATGACATCGTATTTTTTGTCCGTGCTCATCAGATAGGCGCGCGCTTCCATGGGGATGAAATGCTTGTTCTCCGTCAGCTTCTGTTTCAGGACGTGCTGTTCGGCGATGTCTTTCAGGCTGCCGTCGATATCGACGAAATCATAATTGTTTTTCGTATCCTGCAATCCGAACGTGAACGCGCCCGCGCCGATCACGAGAATGTCCCTGGGTTCCAGGGTTTCCATGATGGGCTCGATCGTCTGTTGCTCGACGAATTCGATATACATGTGCTTGGCCCCGGTTTCCGGGTTGTACATCGACGATCCCATATGGTTCAGCGACATGTGAATGTCGCCGTTCTCGCTGGGGTCGGGGAACACCATGACCATGTTGTATTTGTTATTGTCGACGACCTTGAACGCGGCCATGACGTAACCGGAATTCAGTATGATGCCGACCACCGCCATGCCGAACGCGTAAACGACCCGCTCCGAGAGTTTTTTCTTCGACAGCAGGATGACGAGAACGGCGAGCAGGATGATGTTGAAGGAAACGGTATTATGCACGCCGACGGTGCTCATCAGCACCAGCGTCGAGAACACCGCGCCCATGAACGATCCCATGGTCGAGAAAAACAGCATGCGGCCGGTAATGCGCGCGAGTTTTTCCTTGGAGAAGTAATTGCTGATCAGCGGAATGGTCTGGCCGAGCAGATAGACCGGCGTCACCAGGAATACGGCCGAATAGATCGCCGTGAGGAACAGGCGATGATTGAGCCCCATTCCAAGCAGCGTGTAGAAAAATACATTCATGCATAGATAGGAAAGGCCGAGGATCAGGATGCCCATCGAGATCATGATGTTCAGGATCAGTTTTTCGCGGATGCCGATCAGGCGTCCGCGCCAGTAATAGGGTTTGAACAATCCGCCCTTGTAATAGCCGAACGCGAGCGGCATCAGCACGGCGGCGATGATGATCGATACCGTGTCCGTTCCGCTGCCGACGTAAGGAACCGTTTCGCGGATGGCGAGCAGTTCGGTCGCGAGGACGACATAGCCTTCAATGATGATGACCGTGAAAAGGAGCAACGTGCGTTTGAGACTGTCCATGCGGGGGCGGAGCCTGTATTATTGGAGTTAAGACGTTCTTACCTCACTATAATACCATGTCTTGGAAAGCAGGCATGAAAAAACCGGAAATCCTCAAGAACTATGGCGACGCGCTCACGGCGCATGATGTGCTGAAGGCTTTCGCTGTTCTGACAATGATTGCCGATCATGTCGGGTATTTCTTCTTTCCCGAAGAGGCATGGCTGCGGGTGATCGGGCGCCTTTCCGCGCCGGTATGGTTTTTCTTGATAGGTTATGCGGGCGCGCGGCCCGTGCCGCCAAGCTGGCTCATCGGCGGCTTTATCGCCAGCGCCGCGGCCATCGCCTTCAACGGCTATGTCATGCCGTTCAACATTCTGTTCACGCTGGCGGCGGTAAGGGTGGCCATGCCGTATCTCGAGCGGGCGGCGTTTTCAAGCCGCGCCGCTTTCATCGCCCTGTTTGCGGGGCTTTGTGCGTTTTCGATTCCCACATCCTATGTCCTGGAATACGGCACGATGGGGGCGCTCTGGGCTCTTTACGGCGCCCACTGCCGCCGCGAACCCGGACATGAACGGGCAGGGGCGCAGGCTCTGTTGCTGGGCGCGATGGTGGCCGTCAGTTTCCTGTTTCAGGCCCTGACCCTGCCGGTTATGGACGGCAACCATAATTTTGGACTTGGGGTTGGTCTTGCGTGTTTATTTGTCGTTCTGCTGGGGTTTGTCCCCGAGCGCTGGTCTGCGCCCCCCGTTTTTGCCCTGCCGCTGCAGGTTCTGGGGCGCTGGACGCTGGAAATCTATGTTTTCCACCTCGTGGCGTTCCGGATTCTGGCCTTTTTCCTGTACCCCGGAAAATACGCGTTTCTGCAGCCGGAAATTTTCCTGCACTGACAGCGCGGAAAGCCTTATTTTAAGCACTTGTCAGGGCGTTTTCCGTGTGCTAAATCCCTCGCGAAACTTGAGAATCGCTATATAAACAAGGAATCACAGGGACGTGTCTGCCAAAGCCTCTCACGCCGTAACCTCGCGCTACGCCCTCGCCTTGATCGAGCTGGCCCAGGAATCCAATAAAATTCAGCAGGTTGAACGCGACCTGAACGAGCTGGCCGCCATGATCGCCGCTTCGGGCGATCTCGCCACCGTCATTTCCTCGCCTTCCTTAAGCCGCGACCAGCAGGGCAAGGCCATGACCGCCATTGCCGACAAGGCGAAATTCGACGGCCTGACCCGCAATTTTCTCGGCGTTCTCGTGAAGAACCGCCGCCTTGCCGCCGCGCAGGGCATTATAGAGGCCTTCCGCACTGAATTATCACGCCGCCGCGGCGAGGTTGCCGTTGAAGTGCAGACCGCGCAGGACATGAGCGCATCCCAATTCGAGGCGCTGCAGCGCGCGATTGCAAAAGGCCTGGGCCGCGACGTTGCGCTGAAAGCAAAAGTCGAGCCGTCCATTCTCGGCGGCATGATCGTCACCATCGGCTCGCGCATGATCGACGACTCGGTCGCGCGCAAACTCGAAAGACTCAAGGCAGCGATGAGCCGCCAATCCAATCAAAACGTTCAAACTGTGAAAGAGGTAGGTTAGTAAAATGGAAATCCGTGCAGCAGAAATTTCTGAAATCCTGAAAAAGCAGATCGCTGAATTCGGCGCGCAAGCCGATGTCGCAGAGATCGGACAGGTTCTGTCGGTCGGCGACGGCGTTGCCCGCGTGTACGGCCTCGATAACGTCCAGGCCGGCGAGATGGTTGAATTTCCCGGCGGCATCAAAGGCATGGCGCTGAACCTCGAAGTCGACAATGTCGGTATCGTTATTTTCGGCGACGACCGCGACATTAAAGAAGGCGACATCGTCAAGCGTACCGGCCAGATCGTGGAAGTTCCGATCGGCAAGGAACTGCTCGGCCGCGTTGTTGACGGCCTTGGCAATCCGATCGACGGCAAAGGCCCGCTGAAGGCCAAGCAATCCCGTCGCGTCGAGCTGAAAGCGCCTGGCATTATCCCGCGTAAATCCGTTCACGAGCCCATGCAGTCGGGCCTTAAGGCCATCGACGCGCTCGTTCCCGTCGGCCGCGGCCAGCGCGAACTGATCATCGGCGACCGCCAGACCGGCAAGACCGCCGTCGCCGTCGACACGGTCATCAACCAGAAAAACATCAACAGCTCCAAAAACGAGAAAGAGCACCTGTACTGCATTTATGTCTGTATCGGTCAGAAGCGTTCGACGGTTGCGCAGCTCGTGAAAGAACTCGAAGAGCAGGGCGCGATGGAATACACCATCGTCGTCGCCGCCACGGCGTCCGACCCGGCCCCGATGCAGTTCCTGGCGCCTTATACCGGCTGCGCGATGGGCGAATATTTCCGCGACAACGGCATGCATGCGCTGTGCATCTATGACGATCTTTCGAAACAGGCCGTCGCGTACCGTCAGATGTCGCTGCTGCTGCGCCGCCCGCCGGGCCGCGAAGCTTATCCCGGCGACGTATTCTACATTCACTCGCGTCTGCTGGAGCGCGCCGCGAAACTCGGCGACTCGCATGGTTCGGGTTCGCTGACGGCGCTTCCTATTATTGAAACGCAGGCGGGCGACATCTCGGCTTACATCCCGACGAACGTCATTTCCATCACCGACGGCCAGATCTTCCTCGAAACGGGCCTGTTCTTCAAAGGCATTCGTCCGGCGATTAACGTCGGCGCGTCCGTCTCCCGCGTCGGTTCCGCCGCGCAGATCAAGGCGATGAAACAGGTTGCCGGTACGATCAAGCTGGAACTCGCGCAGTACCGCGAAATGGAAGCCTTCGCCCAGTTCGCATCAGACCTCGACGCGGCGACGCAGAAACTGCTCGCCCGCGGCGCGCGCCTGACGCAGCTCCTGAAGCAGCCGCAATACTCGCCGATGCCTGTCGAAGAGCAGGTGTTCGTGATTTTCGCCGGTACGCGCGGTTTCCTCGATGGAATCCCGACCGACAAGGTCAGCCAGTATGAAGCGCTGCTGCTCGAGCATGTCCGCGCCAGCGGTGCCGACATCCTGAAGCGTATTCGCGAGGAAAAAGCTTTGGCCGACGACCTTCAGAAGCATATGAAGGAATTCCTCGAAGCGTTCACGAGTTCCTATTCGGCCAACAACCAGAAGGCGGCTTAAGTTTTTAGCCACGAAGACACGAAGAACACGAAGAACACGAAGATGAATAGTGAATTAAGAATTATAACAACAATTAATCCGGAGATTGAATCTCTTGGAAAAATTATTGTTGATTCTTGCTTTGCTGTTCATCAAGAAATGGGACCTGGCTTATTGGAAAGTGTTTATGAGGAATGTCTTGCAAAAGAATTAAAGCACAGAAATATTCCTTTTGAATTACAAAAAATTTTCCCTCTTAGTTATAAGGGTGAAATGCTTTCAAATATTTATAAAGCCGACTTGATTGTTGATAATAAAATTATTGTCGAAATTAAATCCATCGAACGCATGGATGAGAATTTGTGTAAAGCGCAGCTGCTGTCTTATCTGAAATTATCAGGTTTGCGGTTGGGTTTTATCGTCAATTTTAATTCAAAACTGATAAAAGAAGGACTAAAACGCGTCGTGCTATAGCATCCTTCGTGTCTTAGTGCCTTCGTGGCAAAAAGGGATTAAATGCCAAGTTTAAGAGACTATAGAGACCGCATTAAGTCGGTCAAATCGACGAAGAAAATCACCTCCGCCATGAAAATGGTGGCGGCGTCGAAGCTCAAGAAGGCGCAGCTGCAGGCTGAAGCCAGCCAGCCTTATGCCATCGCGATGGCCGAAATGCTGGGCCGCGTCGCGAAGAACGTCGTCATCAGTCCCGGCAGTTCGAAACTGCTGGCGGGTACGGGTTCGGATCAGCGCCACCTTGTCGTCGTCGTTTCGGCCGACCGCGGCCTGTGCGGCGGTTTCAACGCCAACGTGATTAAAGAGGCGCGCCGCATGATCCGCGATCTGCTGGCCGCGAAAAAAGACGTTTACATCATCTGCGCCGGGCGCAAGGCGCGCGACCTGCTGAACCGCGAGTTCAAGGGCCGCATCTGGGACAGCTTCACCGGCATCACGGGTAAATCCCGCGTCGATTTTGCCGACGTCAACAAGGTCACCGAACTGGTGCTCGATAAATTCAACGCGGGCGAGTTCGATGTCTGCACGCTGATCTACAACGAATTCAAATCGATCCTGACGCAGAAGCCCGCGCGCCAGCAGCTCATCCCCTTCAAGCTGCCCGACGAGGAAGACGTCCAGAAAGAAAAAGATAAAATGGCGAAAGCCGAAGCGGCTAGACAGGGCATGCGCCGCAAGAAGGTCGAAGTCGTGGAAGAGGCAGGTCCGATCTCGCCCTATGATTTCGAGCCGGAAGAAGGCCAGATTCTCGCGACGCTGCTGCCGCGCAATATCGGCGTGCAGATTTTCCGCGCGCTTCTCGACTCCGCTGCTGGCGAGCAGGCCGCGCGCATGACGGCGATGGATTCCGCAACGCGTAACGCGGGCGACATGATCAACAGACTGACGCTGAAATACAACCGTGCGCGTCAGGCCTATATTACAAAAGAACTGATCGAAATTATTTCGGGCGCGGAAGCGTTATAGGAGCTTGAATATGAATGAAGAAAAGCAAATAAGACCGGATGAATATACAAGCGCGACAAAACGTGCGCTGGCACTGATGCTTGCAGATGTGGCCAGTCCTCAGCAGGAAGCTTCCGTGGAATTCATGACGACGAGTTCAACAGGAAAACCGATACCGGAAGGCGCAGCTTATTTCCCTTCCAAAGATTTTTAAGAAAAGGAAAACGAAAAATGGCAACGAAAAAGGCAACAAAAGGCGCAGCGGGCGCAAAAGGCAAGATCCTCCAGGTTCTGGGCGCCGTCGTGGACGTGCAGTTCGACGAGGGCAACGTCCCCGGCATTCTGAACGCGCTGCACACCGACAATAACGGCCAGACGCTGGTTCTCGAAGTCGCGCAGCACCTCGGTGAAAACACCGTCCGCTGCATCGCGATGGACATGACCGACGGCCTGACCCGCGGCGCGGAAGTCGTCGATACGGGCGATGCCATCACCGTTCCGGTCGGTCCCGAAACGCTGGGCCGCATCATGGACGTCATCGGCAACGTCATCGACGAAGGCCCGGAAGTGAAGACGAAAGCGCGCTGGCCGATCCACCGCGCCGCGCCGAGCTTCGCCGATCAGGCAACTGAAACCGAGCAGCTCATCACCGGTATTAAAGTCATCGACCTTCTCTGCCCCTACGCCAAAGGCGGTAAAATCGGTCTGTTCGGCGGCGCCGGCGTCGGCAAGACGGTCACGATCATGGAACTGATCAACAACATCGCCAAAGCGCACGGCGGCGTCTCGGTCTTCGGCGGCGTCGGGGAGCGTACACGCGAAGGAAACGACCTTTACCACGAAATGATGGAATCGGGCGTCATCAAGAAGCACGACCATACCGGCTCCAAGGCCGCGCTCGTGTACGGCCAGATGAACGAACCGCCCGGCGCGCGCGCGCGTCGCCCTGTCGGCGCTCACCATGGCCGAATATTTCCGCGACGAAGAAGGCCAGGACGTTCTGTTCTTCCTCGACAACATCCTCCGCTTCACGCAGGCGGGTTCGGAAGTGTCCGCGCTTCTGGGCCGTATTCCCTCCGCCGTGGGTTACCAGCCGACGCTGGCGACCGAAATGGGCGCGATGCAGGAGCGTATTACTTCCACGAACAAGGGTTCGATTACGTCCGTTCAGGCCGTTTACGTCCCGGCGGACGACCTGACCGACCCGGCCCCGGCCACGACCTTCGCGCACCTTGACGCGACGACGGTTCTGTCGCGCCAGATCGCCGAGCAGGGGATTTACCCCGCCGTCGACCCGCTCGACTCGACCTCGCGTATTCTCGACCCGCGCATCATCGGCGAAGAGCACTATAATGTCGCGGCCTCGGTCCAGCGCACGCTGCAAACCTACAAATCGTTGCAGGACATCATCGCCATCCTGGGTATGGACGAGCTGTCGGAAGACGACAAGCTCACCGTTGCCCGCGCGCGTAAGATCCAGCGCTTCCTGTCGCAGCCGTTCCACGTCGCCGAAGTCTTCACCGGCACGCCGGGCGTCTTCGCGAACCTGCAGGACACGATCCGCGGCTTCAAGGCCATCGTCGCCGGCGAATACGACCACCTCCCCGAAGCCGCCTTCTACATGGTCGGCAATATCGAGGAAGCGGTCGCCAAGGCCAAGAAAATGGCGATGGAAGCGGCTTAATAATGGCGCAGGCTCAGGCAACAGCACCGACGGCGCAAGCCATCAAGTTCGAGCTGGTTTCCCCCGAGGAAAAACTGGTTTCCGAACCTGTCTGGCACGCGGTCATTCCCGGCGAGGACGGCGAGCTCGGTATCGGACCCGATCACACGGCGCTGGTCGTCGCGCTGAAGCCTGGCGTCGTGCGCCTGTACCGCGAGAAAGGCGCCGAGCCGTGGAAAATCTTCATCACCGGCGGATTTGCCGACATCACGGGCAAGAACTGTACCGTTCTGGCCGAAGACGCGATGAATGTCAGCGGTTTTAACCAGGCCGAGCTTGAGCAGGAGCTTCGCAATTACCAGGAAGACCTTGGCCGCGCCGAAGACGCCGTCGAAAAGGCCCGCGCCACGCGCCGCATCGCCATGACCAAGGCGAAGATTCAGGCAATTACCGGCCATATCGTATTCTGATTTTTTTAGGGACGGTCCTTGATCCGCCGTTCGCCCCATTTTTCCTTGTGCAGGTCGATGGCAACGGCGTGCTGGTTTTCCAGCAGGTCCTTCAGCGTTTTTTCATCCGGCGCGGCGTCGTACAGCAGCACGCATTTGTCGGTGATGAAATTTTCGCGGTGCGCGGCCTTGAACCATTCCAGCAGCCCGTCGAACTGTCCGCCCTTGTTCAGGAAACCGATGGGACGCGCATGCTTGCCGAGCTGTTTTAAACCCAATGCACAGGCGACGTAATAGGCGTTCTCGACGCTGGGCGTGTCGATGATGATCGGCTCGCCGGTCTTGCGCAGGATTTCGCCTTCAAAGTGCGGGAAAGAACCTTCCTGTTTTTGAATCGAGGGCGCGTCCCATGCTTTTAACGCCGGGATAATCTCATCAATTGAATCCACGACAATTAAAAATCTCTGGTCGAAATCGCGCTGCGTGCGCAGGAATCCAATGAGCGGCGCCCAGTAATTCTCGATATTCACCAGCACCAGCGGCATGGTGTGCAGCTTTAATTTGCCCCAGTACAAAACTTCCAGCGTTTCATCGAGCGTGCCGAACCCGCCGGGCAGCGAGACAATCGCGTCGGCCAGTTCGAACATTTTCTTTTTGCGCTGCCATAAATCCTCGACCAGAACGGTTTCGCTCAGGCCTTTCAGGATTCTTTCGCTGTCCTGCAGGCGCTTTGGAATAATCCCCGTCACCTTGCCGCCGGCCTGCAGCGCGCCCGCGGCGATCTGGCCCATCAGGCCCGCGTCCATGCCGCCATAAACGAGATTGTATCCGCTTTCGCCGATTATCTTGCCGAGCGCGGCGGCGGCATCCTGGAATACAGGCCGCGCGCGGCCCGAAGAGCCGAGATAAACCGTCAATGTTTTGAGAATTGTCAATTTTGCTCCGCTGTCATTCCCCGCGAGGGCGGGGAATCCATGATACTTTAAAAATGGATCCCCCGGTCAAGCCGGGGGATGACACTTTTATTATACTTTCAGATTAAATGGAATTCCTTATCAATTTCTAAAGAAGGGCGGGGCAGTTTTTTGCCGTCCAGAGTTTCCACCGCCACGACGCCGCGGATGCTGCTGGTTAAATAAATGCCTTCATGAGCGGCAAGGTCGCCCGCCATCAGGCTCTGTTCCTTCGCGCCGTGTTTTTTGATCAGGTTCCTGCGGGTGATGCCATCCACCGCGCCGTCTTCCAGCGGCGGGGTCAGGAGCCTGCCGTCCCGAACGATGAAAATATTGCTGGCTGAGGCGCAGGCAACGTTCCCGTGATTGTTCAGCATAATGGCCTCGTTCGCGCTTTTGTCCCGCGCTTCGGCGAAAGCGAGGATGTTGTCGCCGTAATTACAGGATTTGATTCGCGAGAGCGGCGAGCCTTCGTTGCGGCGGACACTGGCAATAATCGCGTGCACGGGCGGGAATTCACCGACAGGACTGAGCGACATCACCACCTGAACGGAGGAATTTTCGGGCAGTTTTAACCCGCGTTCGCCGGGTCCGCGCGTGATAACGGTATTAACCGCGGATTTTCCGGCGCGTCTCTTATTTTGCTCGAGAAGCCCGTCTGCCGCGGCTTTTAGATCCGAAACGCTCCAATCCGTTTTTATCTTTAAGGCATCCGCGTGGCTCAAAAGCCGCTTGTAATGTTCGTTGGCATGGATGAGTTCGCCGTCCGCCGCCAGCATCGTGTCGAACACGCCGTCGCCAATGCGGACCCGGTCGTTCGGCAGGAAAACCGGCGCGTCCTGCGTGAACCGGCCATTGTGCCAGATCATGCTCATGCGGCGATTTTTCCGCCCTGCCTCCAGCGGCGGGCGATGGCGGTGAAGTTTTCGATCATCTCGGTCCCATGCTCGGTCAGGACCGATTCAGGGTGGAACTGCACGCCGTAAACCGGCTGCGCGGCGTGCTGCAGGGCCATGATGATTCCGTCTTTCGTGCGGGCGGTGACGCGGAGCGGCGAGGCGGCAGGCAATTCAGTCGCCAGCGAGTGATAGCGCCCTGCCTTCAGCGTGCGGGGCAGCCCGGCGAAAATGCCGCTGCCGTCATGGATAACCGCGCTCGCCATGCCATGCACCGGGCTGGTGCGCACGGTTTTCGCGCCGAAAGCCTCGCCGATGCATTGATGGCCGAGGCAGATGCCGAAAATAGGCGTGAACGCGCCGAGTTTTTTAATCAGCTCAACCGAAACGCCCGATTCTTTCGGCGTGCAGGGGCCGGGGGAAATGACGATAGCAAGCGGGTTCAGCTTTGCCACCTGTTCAGCCGTGATTGCGTCGTTGCGCACGACTGTGCAGGATTCCCCCGCGCATTCGAAATAACGCGCGATGTTATAGACGAATGAATCGTAATTATCGATGACGAGGATCATGCCGATCCGGTTTTCTTCTGAACCGAGGCGTCGAAGCTGCGGAAGATTTTTTCCGCCTTGGCCAGCGTCTCCCGGTATTCCTCTTCGGCATCCGACCCGGCGGTGATGCCGCCGCCGGTCTGCAATGTGACCTTGTTGCCCTGGTAGACGAGCGTGCGAATCAGGATATTGCTGTCCATCGCGCCGTTGAAGCCGATCCATGCCATCGCGCCGCAATAAGGCCCGCGCCGCGCGGTTTCCAGTTCCTCGATGATTTCCATGGAGCGGATTTTCGGCGCGCCGGTGATCGAGCCGCCCGGGAAGCAGGCGCGGATTAAATCGACCGGCGTTTTGGTCAGCGTGCCTTCGACGGTGGAGACGAGGTGATGTACGCCCGCGAATGTTTCGAGCTTGCAAAGTTCGGTCAGTTGGATGCTGGCGGGTTTGCAGACTTTGGACAGGTCGCTGCGCAGCAAATCGACGATCATGATGTTCTCCGCACGGTCCTTGGGGCTGTGGGCCAGTTCCTCGCGGTTTTTTTCGTCCTCTTTTTTATCGCGGCCGCGCGGACGGGTGCCCTTGATGGGCCGCGTCGTCACCTTGTTATCCTGCACGCTCAGGAATTGCTCGGGCGAAGCAGAGGAAATCACGATGCCGCCGAGATTCATATAGGCCGCGAAGGGCGCCGGGTTCACCTTGCGCATCGTCAAATAATGCGAGAAGCGGTCGAAGGAGGGCGGCAGCACGGCCTCGAAACGCTGCGACAAATTCGCCTGGAAGATATCGCCGGCGGTGATGTATTTGATCACGCGCTTGATTTTTTCCTTGTAGCTTTCGGCGAGTTCGGCGGGCGACCAGTTGAGGACCGGGTTTTCCTTCGCTTCCGTTCTCTTGTGCTTGAGGATGTGGAGCAGCACGGTGCGTTTGCGCTCGGCCTCGCTCTTGCTCTCGGCGTGGATAATCAGCCATGCCTTGTTCTTCCGGTGGTCGAAGGCGATGACGCGGTCGTAAATCCCGATCGCCATGTCCGGCATGTGCGGGTTGAGGCGCGTGGAAGCGGGAAGGTTTTCGATGGAGCGCGCGAGGTCATAGCCGAAAAACCCGGCGAGCCCGCCCTGGAATGGCGGCAGGTCTTCGATTGTTTCCGCTTCGCTCTTCCACGCCGCCAGGCGCTCGTTCAAAATTTCAAAAGGGTCGCAGCGCAAAACCGTCTGTTGCGCGTTGTTGGTGACGGTGACGCGGCCGTCCTTGGCCTCGATCATCTCGACCGGGTGCGAGACGATGTAGGAAAAACGCCCCTGCGGGTGGCCGGTGTCGGCGCTGTCCAGCCACAGGCTGTAGGGCTGGGTCTGGAGCGCCGAAAAGGCCTCCTCGGCAGTGGTTTTAATGTCGAAAACGAAGGGCTTCATGTCTTATGTTTATAAAACGTCCGGTGGTATACTTGCAACGTTCAAAAAGGCCCGGATTTCCTGCACTGCCTCGGCCAGTCCGCATTTGACCAGCGCCGCATCCTTCGGAAACGCCGTTTGCAGGCGCGAGGGCAGCATCGGGTCGAGCATCACGAACACCCCCCGGTCGTCGGCCCGGCGGATCAGGCGGCCGAAGGCCTGCTTCAGTTTCAGGCGGGTGATCATCTCGTCGTATTCCTTGCGCCCGAATCGTTCGCGGCGGGCCTTGTGCAGGATGGTCGGGCGCGGCCACGGCACGCGGTCGAAGACGATCAAGCGCAGGGACTCGCCCGGCACGTCGACGCCGTCGCGCGTGGCATCGGTGCCCAGCAGACACGCATGCACGTCGTCGCGGAAAATATCGACCAGCGTCCCGGTATCGATCGCATCGACATGCTGCGCATAGAGCGTGATGTCCTTTTTCTCGAGCGGCAGGGCGATGCGTTCGTGCACGGCGCGGAGCCTCTGGATGGCGGTGAAGAGGCCGAGCGCGCCGCCGCCGCTGGCTTCGAACAAGGCGCGGTAGGCGCCTGCGACCTGGTCCAGATCATCCTTGCGCACGTCGTTGATGACGAAAATTTTCGTCTGCGTCCCGTAATCGAACGGCGATTCCAGCGCGACGAGCTGCGGGTCCGTTGTCAGATAATCCGCGCCGGTGCGCAGCTTGGCGCTGTCCCAGTTTTTCGCGTCGTCGCGTAATGTTGCCGACGTCACCGCCATGCCGTGAATGTGGGGACGCACGGATGCCGCGAACGGCTTCATCGGGTCGACCCAGTGGCGGTACATGCCTACGTCAATTGCTTTTCCATTTACTCTTTCGACTTCCATCCAGTCGACGAATTCAGAATCTGTCGCCCCGGCGAAAGCCGGGACCGGGTTGCCGTTATTTACCCGGTCCCGGCTTTCGCCGGGATGACAAAGGGTGTCCAGCATATTGATCCACGCCTGCAGCGTCAGGGCGGCGCGTTTTTCCAATGATTGACTCACGGCATCGAGCCTGCGCCGCGTGTCGGGATCTAGCAGCCCCTCGTCGTTCGCCAGTTTTTTTCTGAACGCCGCCACCAGTTCCTGCATCGGTTTTTGCAGTTTGCGCAGCGCGTTTTTCAGCGTCTTGGCTTTCTCTGCAATACCCTCATCCAGCGGCCATGTCTGCGTCTCTAATGAATATGGGCCGTCGCGTCCTTCCGCGCGCGCGAAAACCTGCCTGTAAACCAGCGCGAGGAAATTTTCCGCCGGGCCGCTCGGTGTTTCCTCGCGCAATCTCTTCGCCCAGCCTTCGCCGGTCAGGCATGTCGCCTCGTAAATGATTTCCTGCAGAGCGCGCTCGGCGTCGATATCGCCCTCGGCCAGCCCTTCGGCGCGGCGCTGCAATCCGCGGGCGCGCGAACGCCGTCCGCCTTCCGGCCCTAGAATCCAGCGCCTTAAATCCCGCGTTTCCATCGCCGAGAGATGCGCGGAATAAGCGCTGTCGGCGGAATCAAACAAATGGTGCCCCTCGTCGAATACATAGCGGTCCGGCATGTCCTCGCCGGGTGCAGAGAGAGCCGACTGGATCATGACGAGCGCATGGTTTGCCACGACGATGCGCGCGCGTTTCGATTTGCGGATCGATTTTTCGACGAAACATTTGTGGTAATGGTCGCAGGCTGAATAGATGCATTCGCCGCGCCGGTCGGCCAATCCCAACGTGTGCTGGTAGCCAATCAATCCCGCCAGCCAGCCGGGGAAATCCGCGCCGGTTAAATCTCCGTCACGCGTCGCAGCCGTCCAGCGCGTCATCAATCCCGCCGCCACCGCCTGCGCCGTATTCCGCGCCAGTGAAGCGCCAGCCGCCGCCTCGTCGAAATTCAGCAGGCACAGATAATTCTCGCGGCCCTTGCGGATGGCCACGTGCGCGTCCTTCACTTCTTTCGTCGGGTATAAACGATCAAGTTCCCGGTCGATCTGCTGCTGCAAATTTTTCGTGTAGGTCGATATCCAGACCGTGCCACCGTTTTTCTCCGCCCAGACGCTGGCGGGCGCGAGATAACCCAAAGTCTTCCCAATACCCGTTCCGGCTTCGGCGAGAACTACATTCGGTTCGCTTTCATCGCGCGGCGGGGCGAAGGCTGTTGTCACTTGAGATGCGTAATCGAATTGCTCCGTGCGTTGCTCCGCGCCGGGACCGAGCAACTGTTCCAGCCGTTCGCGGCTTTCATCTTCGCTCACGGCATGATGCGCGTGCGGCGGCTCCGGCGCGGCCTCCGCCCATTCGGGCAGATGCCGCCAGACATTCAGCGCGGTTTTGGAATGGGTGATTTCCTTCGGGTCGTATGTTTGCCCGAGCGCCGAAAAAACAAACGGTGTCCATGGCCAGCCCTTGCCGTTCAGCCCCATCACCGCGGCGATTTTTAATGGATCTGATTTTAAATTTGTCATGCCCGCGGAGGCGGGCATCCGGTCATCTTGCCGGGCCCCGCCGGAGTTTATCCCCGCGGAAGCGGGGGCCGGGGTGACAGGAACATTATATTCATTCCTTAAATCGTTAAGCAGGGCTTTTACGATTTCAAATAACGCTGAAGGAACATCTTCAAAATTTTCCGGCGCTTTAATCCCAAGAGCTCTTGCAATTCCATGCGGCGTCGGCACGCAGAACTTCACCGGGTGCACGAAAGCGAATAATTCCAGCACATCGAACGCCAGGAATTCCTCAAGCCCCAGCCGCCCGCGCGTATAGGGCGCGTGGCAGACGAGCGCCGGCTGTTTATGGATGAGCGGTTGCGCCTGGTCGTGGCTGATGGTTTTCAGCTCGCCGTCGGCCGTCAAAATACAGGCCTGAACGGCATTCACCGCGAGGGCGGGAATATCGGGCAGAGCAAGCGAATCCTGCGGGGTTTCTAACGAGGCTGAACGCATCCGACTGCATAGCATTTTTATGGCGCGCAGACAAAAACAGCGGTGATTTTATGGGTTTGACAGGATTAAATTTCCATATTATACAACTTATTCGTGTAACTGTTGGAGTAATTTAAATGATGCGTAATTTTCAGGGCGGCAGGATTATCCGCAAAGACGGCAAAAAAACCAGTCAGGAAAGAGAAGCGTTCAATGAGAGTCGTCACAAGAGAACCGGGCATGACGGGAATGGGCATAGGGATATATTCAATGGCCGCGGCGGGGTAGGACATATCAAACCGAAAGATGACACGCGTTCGAGTCTTCTGGAACAAATAAGCGATGCAGAATCAGGCCGGCTGATAAATCCCGACCGCACACCCGGAAGCAGTTTTTATATTTATAAAGATCCGAAATCTGCCGAAGTTATGGAGCATATAGCTCTCCTGCGTGCGAGGCTGGATGCGCATATCGCCGGACAACCCGAACCCGGATCGCCGCATCCAAATTCCAGTCCTGCTCAGGACCGGTGAACAACTGTCCCTGTCTCATTGAATAATCGTTGACAGGCATGTTTTTCCATATTATAAAGAATGAAATTTTATTATCGGGCATGGGAAAAAACAGCAATGTCATTATTAGAAAGAGTTTGCAGCATAACGAATAATTTTAAAGCGAAGGCCAGTCAGGTTTTTTATGACTCGGTCAGGCAAAACCTTGAGTGCAAGCTGGACCTGGCTAAGCGGGGCATCATGATTTACGACGAGTTCCCGAATATTTTTGAGACGGGAATATCCGCCCCTGTTATGCCTCCAATTAATTTTGATGTTAACAGTGAACAGGGCCGTGTAATCATCGAGCGCGCAGAGCAGGCTCTGGCGGAATTCAATATTGTCCATCCGGCCGCTGCTTTATAAGGGGGGAAATCATGTCTCAGGAAACAAACACTCTCAAGGACCGTACCGGCGACAGGAGTTTTTTAAACGCGTTGTTCATGACGCGCTCAAGCTGGATCGATCTCGGTGATTCCAAAATCATCATCAGTCCGCAAACCGCTGCATTGATTAGAGAAGAAATTCTCACAGCCACTCATCTTCACCCGGCCCTGGAACGAAAATAATTATTTCTTCTTAGCCATATCGTCGAAATTTTCGACGTAGATGGATTGCGACGGGAAGGCGAACGAGGCTTTCGCCTTCTCCTCGACGACCTCCCGGATTTTATAAGCCAGGTCTTCCTTGATCGTCATCCATTCCTCGTAATCGATCGTGCGCGTGAAGCAGTTGATCAACAGGTTGATCGTGGAATCGCCGAATGAATCGATGCGCACCGTCTGGCCGGCTTCGTCCGGCTGCGCGAATTTGTCCTTGTTGTCCGTCAGGTATTTTTTGATCTGTTCGCAGATCATCCTCAGTTGTTTGACGTCGCTCTTATAGCTGAGGCCGATGGTCCAGCGGATGCGGCGGAAGGTCATGCGGCTGAAATTCGTGACGATGGAATCGGCGAGCTTCGAATTCGGCACGTAAATGGGCGCCTTGTCGAAGCGGCGCACTTTTGTCGAGCGGAAACCGATTTCCTCAACGGTGCCTTCGACCACGCCCTCGACCAGGATCCAGTCGCCGTTCAGGAAGCGTTTCTCGGAGATCAGCGACATGCCCGCGATCAGGTTCTTGAAGAAATCCTGCGCGCCGAGGGCGACGGCGGCGCCGAACAGGCCGAGACCGGCGAGCAGGGGCGCGACCTTGATGCCCCAAAGCTCGAGAATGACCGCGCCGCCGATAAAAAGAACGATGATTTTCAGCACCTTGAAAATCCACTGCGTCATCATCGGCGTGAGAAGGCGCTCGAGGCGTTTCATGCTGTGGCCGAACGGTTCGGCGGCGAGATAGATCGCCCAGAAGATCGTGAAGGCGATCAGGGTTTTTATTGTCTTGATGAAAACGCTTTCGGTTTCGCCGTCGAGATCCAGGTACTGGCCCGCGAAGAAAACACCGAGAATGACCGGAATGAATTTTGCCGGCGGGATGAGGACGGGGATAATGCGATCGTCGATTTTATTTTCGGAGCTTTCAGCCCAGGCCTCGAGGCGGCGGAGGATGAATTTCGCCAGGAACTCCCGCAAGACGAGGAATGCCCCTAAAATCAACAATGCTATAATAATACTGCCGATATCTATGCCGAACAGGCCGTGCAACCATACGTCCTTGACCTGCTCCCATAGCGAGGTGGTAAAATGCCTTAATTCGTCTGCGTTGCCTGTGTTTTTCATGGTTCATAAACATAGTGCGCGAAAGCGCGGATGTACAGGTTGTATTGAATGGGTTTTTGCCTGTTTAAAGACGCATCGGGCGGGGAACTTTTTTTCGCGGTCAACAGTTCCCATGTCGAGGAAGTATTGCCCCAGCGGGATTCACCGCTCGGCCATCCTGTCTGCCTGCTGAAATTCAGCGTCATGCCGAAAAAATTCCGCCCGCTGGTGTACGGGACGCGCCGCGACGCGCAGGATTTCCTGATGAAATCCGCCAAGATCGGCGTGCGCAAAATAGAATGCCAGACATTCATGGGCGACAAGAAACTCCGCCCCGCGCCGCTGCTTCTGAACAAGACCGACCGCATCGTGCTCGTGCGCGAACTGATGCCCGAGGAATTCGCCCGCAGCGGCATCGCCTCGGCGACGGCGAGCGAGATCATGCTCGAGGACGGCTCGCTGAAAGTCATCGCCGAGCGCCCCGGCGTGTTCGCGGCGCGGGCCAATGCCGACCGCAAGGTTCCGATCCTGGAACTCTGAAATACATTTAAAAACAGTGGTTTAGACAATTTTTATTGATTGTCATAATGATTTACTTTATAAATTCAGGCATCAATCAGTTTAAAGCAGGATTTCAGAGGCAAAATGGCCCGGGAAAAACTCACTATAGGCGACGTATTTGGAGAGCTGACTTCGACTGTTGCCGACGCGTTTAAGGGTGCGCCTAAACAGAGGCAGATTAGCCTCGTTGAAGAAAAAGTGAGCCTGACTTTAAGCGGGGGGTATCAAAGAAGGACAAGGTCTCTCAACATTACAGAGTCTGATATCCCGAACTATGAGCGAGGCGGTATCGACTATGACCATTCCGAAAAGAAAGCCGCGAAATTTTCCCTGTTAGAGAGTCTCGTCTGTCCGCCGCTCTTATGGATTTGTGAAGGCACATCCTCCGGCGTATCTTTCCTCTCACGCAAGTTCCGTGGCGCTGCAGATCACATCATGGAAAGAGTCGAAGCTCACTTCGATGACAGAGACAAACTTCAGTCTCAACGGCCAGACGCCCGCAGCCATGACCGCGACTTCAGGCTCCCGTCATCTCATCGTGAAAATGTCCGTGTGGGTGTTGGCGAGTCCGGCCTTCGGCGCCATCGCCTGACTTTCCGCGCGAATGATGACGGCTTTAAGCCGGAGCGCTGATCACGCCGCCCTGGCGAGATCGCCCGACAATCCCTTGCGAATAAGAGCAATCGTTTTGTCCCGGCCATAGAGCTGGATGAACGAGCCGAAACGCGGTCCCTCGGACTGGCCGAGCAGCACCTGGTAAAGCGCCTGGAACCAGTTGCGCAGTTCTTCCTTCGGATAGCCGTTTTCCTTGCCGGCCGCGAAAACTTCCGTCTGCAGCGTTTCGAGATCGGCGCCGTCGGCGACTTTCTCAAGCCGCGCGGCGAGATCCTCCATGGCCTTTCTCTCGCGTTCATCCGCCACCCGGTATTGTTTATTGGGCAGGACGAAATCCTCGTAATATTTCACGGCGTAACCGGCGAGGCGGTCGAGGAACGGCGCGCTTTCGGGCGTGAGGCCCGGCTTGTGCATTTTAATATAGCTCCACAGCGTTTCCTTATCCTGCGCGTTCGCAGCGCTGGCGAGATTCAGCAACAGCGCGAAGGAAATAGGCGAATGCTGGCCGTTCGGCAACGTACCGTTGTGGATATACCATGCCGGGTTTTCGAGTTTCTGCTTGTCGTCCTGCGACGGCAATTTGTCAATGAACTGAATATATTCGTCGACGGCCTTCGGGATTACGTCGAAGTGCAGTTTCTTGGCGCTGGTCGGGCGGATGAACATATAATAGGCAAGGCTCTCATGCGGGGCATAGGTCAGCCATTGCTCGATGGTCAAACCATTCCCTTTTGACTTCGAAATCTTCTCGCCTTTTTCATCGAGGAAAAGTTCGTAATGGAATCCGGCCGGTTGCGGCTTGCCCAAAATCTTCAGAATCTTTCCCGATATTTCCGCTGAACTTCTCAAATCGACGCCCGACATTTCATAGTCGACATCCAGCGCATACCAGCGCAGCGCCCAGTCGGCGCGCCACTGGGCTTTGACATTGCCGCCGGTCACGGGGACTTCGGTCGGCGTGCCGTCCTCGTCGATGAACTTGACGGTGCCTTTCGATACGTCGACGCCCGTAATCTCCACCTGCAGGACTTTGCCGGTTTTCGGCGAGAGCGGCAGGAAGGGGGAATAGGTCGCGGCGCGTTCCTCACCTAAAATTGGAATAACCGCCTTTTTGATCTCGTCGTGCTTGGCCAGCATCTTGAGCAGCGTCTCGTCGAACTTGCCGGACTTATAAAAATCCGTCGAGGAGATGAATTCATATTCAAATCCGAACTGGTCGAGGAAGGCCCTCAGGCGCGCATTATTATGCCGTCCGAAGCTGTCATGGGTGCCGAACGGGTCGGGCACTTTCGTCAGCGGCTGGCCGAGATTTGCGGCTAAAAGCTCTTTATTAGGCACATTGTCCGGCACCTTGCGCAGGCCGTCCATATCGTCCGAAAAGCAGATGATCTTGGCCGGGATATCCGAGATCCGGCGGAAGGCGCGCATCACCATCGTCGTGCGGCAGTTCTCGCCGAACGTGCCGATATGCGGCAGGCCGGAGGGGCCGTATCCTGTTTCGAACAGGACGTATCCTTTCGCGGGCGTCTTGCCGTTCAGGCGTTTCAAGACCGCTTTCGCTTCTTCGAAGGCCCATGTGCGGCAGGCCAGGGCCGTCTGTGTGTCTGTATCAAGCATGCGCTAGCAATAACAAACTTTTATAAATATTCAAAACAAGTTTTAACCGCAGAGTTCACAGTGAAAAACAGAGTAAAATGAGCTTTTTTCTAAAAATTAAATGCTCTGTGTGCTCTTTCTTGGTGCCGCGTACTCTGTGGTTTTACTTTTCACTTCTTGGGGTCAGCGAGGGGGTACTTGAGCAAAAGGGCGGGAATGCAAAATTTTATTAGGTCATTAAGTCAAATCGGTGTATATTACTCCGAGTTGAGTAACTATTCCTTCCTGACCATTCCGGTCAAATTTCTTTCAAACGAAACTTCTACATTGGAGAAAACTACTATGGCTAAGAAGAAAGCAAAAAAGAAAACAGTGAAAATGGCTGCAAAGAAAACGGCCAAAAAAGCGAAAAAGCGCAAGCCCGCGAAAGCGAAAAAAGCGCCCGCTAAAAAAGCGAAGAAAAAGAAGAAGGCCTAACTTAGTCCTTCATTAATTCGAAAGCGCCGCCTCCGGGCGGCGTTTTTTATTGTGTGCGTTGCATCGTCATTGCGAATATTTCTGTCGTCATCGCGAGCGCAGCGAAGCGATCCAGTTTAAAAAATGGATTGCTTCGTCGCGTTCGCTCCTCGCAATGACGAAACTCACAAAAAATCTCATCCACAAAAAATCAGGGATTATTTTTTACTTTTGTTGATTTCTGTGTGTAAAGCTCCGAATCGCGAGTACCATAAGTTTCAGGCATCGGGTGTCTGGTGCCGTGCAGTGGTCGCTTTCAGATCACATCTTTTTTGGGAGACCTCCAATGGCAGCCAAGAAAAAAGCGAAGAAGAAAGTTGCTAAGAAAAAAACAGCAACGAAAAAGAAAAAAACAACGAAAAAGAAAAAAGGCTAATTAACCCTTTTTCTTTCTGAGTAACTTCACAGCGCGGGCTTCGGGTCCGCGCTGTTTGTTTTTATATCCCCCGTCGTCCCCCCGGCGAAAGCCGGGGTTCATTTGCCGGTCAGGACAATCTTGAAAATTCGCCTCGTTCTTTCCATGGATTCCAGCTTTCGCTGGAATGACGGAGGGTAATTTTGGGTTTGGACGGGGCGTAATTTTCTGCTAGAGCTAAGGGCTAATTCATGGGGAAAGGAACCGATACATGAAAAACGTTAAAACCCTGGTCCTGGCGTCCTGCACCGTTCTGGCCTTGGCCGGCTGCGCTGCGAATGCCCAGACCTCGGACAGCGCACGCGGCGAGAGCACCTTCCGCAGCAGCCAGTCCAAGTAATACGCATACCCAAGGGGGTGCCTCATTCCTCCCTTATCAACGCCGCGCGGATACCCGGGCGGCGTTTGTTTTTGGGGCTTAAGGCCTATATATAAATGCCATGGCGACAGAGACGGCAGAGGCAGGCAGGACCCAGACCGGGCAGGGGGATATTTCCCGTCCGTTCCGCATCCATTCCGATTTCACCCCCGCCGGCGACCAGCCTGCCGCCATCAAACAGTTGGTCGAGGGGATCAAAAACGGCCTGACCGACCAGGTCCTGCTCGGCGTCACGGGTTCCGGCAAGACCTTCACCATGGCGCACGTGATCCAGGAGCTGCAGCGCCCGGCGCTGGTTCTGGCTCCTAACAAAACCCTGGCCGCGCAGCTCTACGGCGAGATGAAGACCTTCTTCCCCGACAACGCGGTCGAGTATTTTGTCTCCTATTACGATTACTACCAGCCCGAAGCCTACGTCCCGAAGACGGACCTGTTCATCGAAAAAGATTCCTCGATTAACGAGCAGATCGACCGGATGCGCCATGCCGCGACGCGTGCCGTGTTTGAGCGGCGGGACTGCATCATCGTCGCTTCCGTGTCCTGCATCTACGGCATCGGCTCGAAGGAGGATTATCTCGCCATGCGGTTCGACCTGCACAAGGGCGAGCGGATCGACCGGCAGGAACTGATCGGCCGCCTCATCACCCTGCAATATAAGCGCAACGACATCGCGTTCGAGCGCGGCACATTTCGCGTGCGTGGAGACACGGTCGAGCTGTTCCCCACCCACATGGAGGACCGCGCGTGGCGGTTCTCTCTCTTTGGAGATGAGCTGGAAGGCGTCACGGAATTCGATCCGCTCACCGGCGAGAAATTCGGCGACCTGGACGGCGTGCGGATTTACGCCAACTCGCACTACATCACGCCCGGGCCGACGATGCAGCAGGCGATCCAGAACATCAAGCGCGATCTTAAAATCCAGGTCGCGCATTTTGAATCCCGGAATAAACTCCTCGAAGCCCAGCGGCTCGAGCAGCGCACGCGTTTTGATATCGAGATGATGGAGGCGATGGGCACCTGCGCGGGGATCGAGAATTATTCGCGCTACATGACGGGCCGCGCGCCCGGCGAGCCGCCGCCGACCCTGATCGAATACCTCCCGCCCGACGCGCTCATCTTCCTCGACGAAAGCCACGTCATGGTGCCGCAGCTCCGCGCCATGTATAACGGCGACTTCAAGCGCAAATCGACGCTGGTCGAATACGGCTTCCGGCTGCCCGCCGCGGTCGACAACCGCCCGCTCAAATTCGAGGAGTGGAACGCCCTGCGCGGCCAGACCACCTATGTCTCCGCCACGCCCGCCGAGTGGGAATTGCAGCAGGCGGGCGGCATCTATGCCGAACAGGTCGTGCGCCCCACCGGCCTTATCGACCCGCCGGTTGAAATCCGTCCCACCGCCCACCAGGTTGACGACCTCATGCATGAATGCCGCGAGGTGGCGAAGCAGGGGGGCCGCGTGCTCGTCACCACGCTCACCAAGAAAATGGCCGAGGACCTCACGGAATATCTTACCGAGAACGGCGTGCGCGTGCGTTATCTCCATTCCGACGTCGAAACGCTCGAGCGCATCGAGATTATGCAGTCGCTCCGAAAGGGCGAATTCGACGTGCTGGTCGGCATCAATTTGCTGCGCGAAGGCCTCGACATTCCCGAATGCATGCGCGTGTGCATTTTGGACGCCGACAAGGAAGGCTTCCTGCGCTCGCGCACTTCGCTCATCCAGACGATCGGCCGCGCGGCCCGCAATATCGACGGCAAGGCGATCCTCTACGCCGACCACATCACCGACAGCATGCAGGCCGCCATCGACGAAACCTCGCGCCGCCGCGAGAAACAGCTCGAATACAACAAGGCGCATGGCATCACGCCCGAGAGCGTGCGCAAAAACATTTCGACCATTCTGGATTCCGTTTACGAGCAGGGCGACCATCTCGACGAAATCCTGACGCTTGAAGACAGCGGCATGCAGGAATTCATCGGCAAGCCCGAGAAGCTGAAGAAACATATCGAGCGCCTGCGCAAGGACATGCTCGCCGCGGCGGCGGACCTGGAGTTCGAAGAGGCGGCTTCCTTACGCGACGAAATCCAGAAACTGGAAACGCTGGAACTGGGGTTGAGGTAATCCACATTGTCATCCCGGCGAAAGCCGGGATTCATTCATATGTTGTTTAAGCAATTGATCTCTGCCTGTTCCATCCATGGAGTCCAGTTTTCGCTGAGGGCTTTTCCCGTTGAATCCCTCGAAGCAGGGAATGGCAGCGGGAAGATTGGTTCTGAAAAGAATTGACCAGTTTATTGAAGCGAAGAAAAGTTTCGCTGTTGAATCCACTCTTTCAGGCGGCAATATAAAAAGCCTGATTAAAAAAGCATCTGCCTTAAATTAGAAATTGAGATGCATTATATTTTTTGCAGCGATGTTCGCATCAATCTGAAACGTATAGTCCAGAGAGTAAAGGAAGGCGGCCATCGTGTGCCTGCCGAGGACGTAAAAAGACGGTATTGGCGCAGCCTCGAGAATCTTTTTTCCTATATAAAGCTGTGTGGTACAATTATTACATACGATACCACCGATGGCTCTATGGAGGAGTTTTCCCGTACTGTCGCGAGAAGAATGTTCATGATTTATAATGAAGCGTTGTTTGACAGGTTTTATAAGAAAGTTATAGAAGCACAGAATGAACATTGAAACCGTTGCCGCCAAAGGAAAGCCCAAGCATGTCTTAAAAGGCGCTATACATGTCGCCATTAAGAATGCCGAACGCTACAAAACATCTCTAATAGTTAAGGGGCGTGACGGGGGTATAAAATCGCTTAAGCCTTCAGAACTGAAGCGCCGTTTGCAAAAATCCAGGCCTTGACTTTCTGGGAATTATTTCCTATATTTTTCTTATGCTCTCCTCAACGGAAATCGCCGAGCCTTCTGTCTGCCGCGTTCGTGCCGTTCCGCGTGCTTTCAGCCCGCCCCCCTCTCCAAAAAACGACCGAACGAACTGATATGAGCCACACCCCCACCCCCACCAAAACCGCCGAAGTGAAACCGGATAACCCCCGCGTTTCAAACGCTTGCCGTTTTCATCCCTTTGCCGGCCCGGTTGTGCGCGCCGTTCTATCGGCTATACTGCGGCCAAAGGAGTTTTCGATGCGCCGTTCAGCCCGCCCCCTCATTCTCGCCACCGCGCTGATTTTTGCCGCGCCTGCCTTCGCGCAGGATGAAGGCGCGATCACCGTCATCCAGGATGACGGCACTAAAGTGACTGTGCCGATTGAAGGCGTCGATCCCGTTCTGCCCGGCGAACCCGAGGCTCCGCCTGCCCGGGCCGTGCCGGTTCCTCCGGCTGAAAAGCCTCTGATCGTGCCGGAAGTCGAGGTGCGTCCTTACAACGACCCGATCGCCACGCCGCCGCGCGAAGCTGAAAAGGCGCCCGCGCCGGAACCGAAAGAGGCGAAAGCGCCGAAAGCCAATCATCCGAAGCCGCCGCGCGTGCCGACTCAGAGAGCGGTTACGCAATCGCTGGCACCCGGCGAGGAAATAAGCGAGCGCCAGGCGACCTCGATCGCGTTCGACGCCGCCCCGGCCAGCAGCGGGTTCACCAGTTCGCGGCAGACCTATAAAGGCCGCCCGGTTTATGTCGTGACGTTCAAGACTGACGAGGGGCCTTATGATGTATTGGTCGACGCGGCGAGCGGCGAAGTCGTCATCAGCGCCTATGTCGAGACGCACGAGCAAAAGTCTACCCAGCCGGGGCACCTGCCCGCCGACTGGGAACCATACGACCCGCAGCCTGTTGGCAGGCCGGGACCTAAACCATAGATATATGAACGGGAGACTTGAACATGACTGACACACCTCAAAAGAACCAGAACCTCGTGATCGCGGTTATCATCGTGCTGGCACTGGGCGCGGCCTATTATTTCTACGATCAGAGCCGCAAGGAAACGGTGCTCGACGTCAATATCGGCGGCAAGCAGATCACCGCCGAGATCGAGCGTTAGCCGTTAAATAATTCCTCATAATTCCCCTTGTTTTCGCGCTTTTTTGAGCGCGGGAGCGCTTTTTTCCGGGCTTTTAACAATATTTTAAGCCGCCGGGCGTATAACTGAGCTATACGCTGCGTTTCTCGCTGAAAAAAGCAACAATTAAACGAAAATTTTATAGGTGGAATTATGGTGGTTGCGAGGCTTCATCTGTGCGCTTTTTACGCACGCGAAACATTTACGGCGCTTGTTCTTGCTGCTCTGCTGCTGGTTACAGGCTGCAGCTCGAAGGACAATTATACGCCGAACGCCGCGCTTGCGCCGCCTCCGCCGTTCATGGCCAGCGTCCAGTCTTACGGTCCTCCTGTTCCGGCTGAAATCGCCATGGTGCGGATGATGAATTCGATCATGCCTGCTGCGGGCGAAGGTTTTCCCAATGCCGAAGAAGCGCCTGCAATACCGGGCAGGAAATGTCTTGGCTTCACGTCAAACGAAGGACGTGTCGGTGTCGGATTTGGCGGCCCCCTCGCGCATGACAACGACCATGGATTCGCCAATCTTCATTCCGGCGGCCAGATGACGGTGCAATTCACCTTTGCCCTGCCGTCGCCGGCCCGGAAAAGCTTCTCCTGCCGCTCGTTTTAACGCCCTGAAATTATTCCCAATTTAGCTGGATTTTCAGCCCGGACCTGCTGCGCCGCACTGCTGAAAGTGGCTCTGGCCGCGGGTTTCGTGGTATCCTGAAAGTATGAGTGTGTGTGTGGTGAAAAGAGGATGTTTCATCGCGCCTGGCCAAAAACGTATAAATCCCGTTTTGCTCGCAGCAATTGCGCTGGCCATGGCAGGCTGCGCTCATTCTGATGAATCCCAGGCCGCATTAGCGCCGCCGCCGCCGACCTTCGATGTGTCCGCGGCCCATGAAACATTCGAGCCGCAGCAACTCCGCGCCTTCACCGGCCAGCCGATTCCGTTTCCCTCGCACATCAAACTGAGCGAAGGCGTCACGCCGGTCGAGGATAGCTATTACGCCGGCACGAAAGCCTCGCTGAAAACCGAGCAAAGCAGCAAGAAATGCAGCGTCAAGGACCGCATCGACCGCGACGACCTGATCGCCTATCAGTGGGGCAGGAACCGCCTGGGCCTTGATGTCGACGGCATCAACATGCGCAGCACCGAACTGGAAGGCTTCAAGCTGCAATATACGTTGCGCCTGCAGCCCCATAAAACCCGCAAGGAAAAATGCCGTTACGAATCGGGCTGGCAGGGCATGATCGGCTCCGGCTATAACGAAATGTTCCTCCGCCAGGAGGATACGATCTGGATGCAGCTCGACAAGATCAAGAACGACGCTGAAGACGCCGTCGATAAACTGTTCTGATTTCCCCTTCAGGAACTTTTTCCATGGTTGCCCGTTTGACCAAACAGCAGCGAGGAAAACCATGAATTGCAGAGTTCTCATGGCCAGTTTTGTATGTGCAGTCTGCCTGATGCCGGTTTCGGTGCAGGCGAGAGACAGCACGCTCGTGCTCGATGATAATAATAACAACATCATTTCCGGCACCATCACACGTATCGAAGGGGATAGCGTCTTCGTCGATTATTCAGGCCGCGAGATTGAAATCGATATGGACGGCATTGATATCGAAGACGGCAGCCTCAATGATTTTTTCGCGCCCGGCATGACAATCAGCGCCAAGGGTTCGTTCGATGACGACGGGCATACGCCGGTTCTGGACGCGCGCGAAGTCGTGCGCGCCGATGGCAACACGGATTCCGTGACCGGCGCGATTTTACTGGAAGACAACGACTAAAAAACTTTGAACAGGAAGATAGAATATGGACGCAATTCATATGCAGATATGGGGCATTCTCATTCTTTATTGCGTAATACTCGCGTGGCTGTCCGTGCCGTTTGTGACCACGGATAAGGAAGTGTTTCGCCGCCAGGTGCTGTTCATTGAAAACCTGGAAGAGCAGATTGTCGCCGACAGCAGTATGGTTCAATAATCAGTTCGCGAAAATTTCCTTCAGGAAATCCAGCGTGGCCGACCATGAGCGATGGTCGGCTTTTTCATTATAGGCAACGCCCTTGGATGGGTCATTGCCCGCTTCTTTTTCTGTGAAAGAATGGACGGCGTGCGCATATTTGGTCACCATCCAGTCCGCGCCGGCGGCATTCATTTCATCTATAAAGCCGCGCACTTCCTCGGGTGGAACCATGGGATCGTCGGCGCCGTGGTGAACCTGGACGGATGCTTTGATGATATCCGGTTCCTTCACGGGGGCGGGCGTCGCCAGCGCGCCGTGGAAGCTGACCGCGCCGTCGATGTCGGCGCCGGAGCGCGCAAGTTCCAGCGCCATTGTGCCGCCGAAGCAATAGCCCATCACAGCGCTTTTCGAGGCGTCAATGCCGGGGCGCGCTTTGGCGTAATCGAGCGCGGCGGTGATGCGTTTGCGGGCGAGGGCGGAGTCGCTTTTGTATTTCGTTGCCTCTTTTCCGGCCTCGTCGTTATTCGCGGGGCGAATGCCCTTGCCGTACATGTCGACGGCGAAGGCATTGTAGCAATCGGCGGCGAGCATATCGGCGCGGCCTTTTTCATAGGCGCCGAGGCCGTGCCACTGGTGCACGATCAAAACGACAGGGGCGGGGGCGCCTTCCTTGCAGGTGCTGGCGGCCCAGTAGCCTTCAAGTTCGATCTCGCCGTCCTTGTAGGCGACGGTCTCGCCCGCCTGCGCGGCGAATGGTGTCAGCAGGAACGCAGCGGCAAGGATATAAAATATCGGTTTCATTCGGCTCTCCAGTCGTTTGGACAGGTTTAAGTTAGGGCGGCGGGGGCGGTGCGTAAAGGCCTAAATCACCCCATGGATTAATAAAGCAGGTATGTGTAAAATAGGTCAAAACCGGGGGGAAGCATGCAGCATCTTTTTCTAAGCGCGCTCAGATGGTACATCGTCGTCGCATTCGTGATCGCGGGTATAGGCACGCTCCAGCTCGCGGATGCGACCGGCTCGATCAAGCCGGTGTTCCCGGGGCTTGTCTGTCTCGGCGCCGCCTTCATTCTCGGCACGGCATGGAAAGATCTGCGGCGTAAAATTCTCTTCATCACCATTGTGCTCGTCGTGGCGCTTGCGTACGCGGCGCAATACATGACATCGATCATCTTTATCCTGACGGGCACGGCCATGGAGTTGAATTATTTCTTCGGCTGGGCTTTGCTGACGCTGGTTGTCGGTTTCCCGGCGATGATGCTGGTCTTCCGCAAATACGGCGATTAAACGCGCATGCTGTCCTACCAGCATGCCTATCACGCGGGCAATAACGCCGATCTTCAGAAACATACGCTGCTTTGCACTGTGCTGCAGGTTCTGACGCGAAAGGAGCGTCCGCTGACTTATATGGAGACGCATGCGGGCCGCGGGCTGTACGACCGGACATCCGACGAGGCGAAAAAAACCGGCGAGGCGGAACAGGGCTGGCTGGCGCTTGACGATGCGGCGCGGACGAAATTGCCGGAAGCCTATGTTGATGCCATAAAGAAATTGAATGGCGGGAAATTATCGCCGCTTTACCCGGGCTCGCCGCTGATCGCGGCGCATGTTCTGCGACCGCAGGATCAATTGCATCTGATGGAGCTTCACCCCCAGGAACATGCGGCGCTGGAAAAGACGTTTGCAAAGGATGACCGCGTTCATATTCACAGGCGCGACGGGCTTGAGGGCGTGCTGGCGATTTCGCCGCCCAGCCCGCGCAAGGGGCTGGTGCTGATCGATTCCAGCTATGAGATGAAGGAGGAGTATGAAACCATTCCGGCCTTCATGGAAAAGCTGGTCAAGAAATGGCCGGAAGGCTGCCTTCTTACATGGATTCCGATGCTGCCCGCCGGGCGGCACGAGATAATGGTCAGGACGCTGGAAAAAACCTTTCCTGCGCCGCGTGTATTCGAAACCGAATGGGCGAAGCCGGGCGAGGGTATGTATGGCAGCATCATGGTCGGGATAAACCTGCCGCACGGTGTTTAGGCGCTTGCCGTATCATGCAATCGCGCTAATATAATCACGATGAAAAAACATATCGAAACCGAGCGTCTTATTTTGCGCGAGTGGAAGGAAGAAGATAAACCCACCTTCGCGCGCATCAATAACGACCCGATGATCATGGAATTTTTTCCGCGCCGCCTGACGGAAACGGACAGCGACAGGCTGGTGGACCGCTTCCAGAAACATTTCGAAACGGACGGTTTTGGGTTTTATGCGGTCGAGATGAAAAAGACGGGCGAATTCATGGGTTTTGCCGGTCTTCAGAAAGTGGAAATGGATGTTCCTTTCACGCCTGCCGTCGAGATTGCCTGGCGGCTCGACTATGAATATTGGGGCAAGGGTTACGGCACCGAGGCGGCGCGGGCGGTGCTCGCGCATGCATTCGGCAAGCTGAAATTGCCCGAGGTCGTGGCCTATGCCGTGCATGACAACAGCCGTGCCATCAAGCTCATGGAAAAACTCGGCATGAAACGCGATGAAACCGGGGATTTCGACTATCCCACCCTGCCCAAGGGGCATCCGCTCGGCCGGTTTGTCCTTTACCGCATCACCAAAAAGCAGTTTAACGCCCAGTAGTTGAACTGAGCGGCTTTTTCATGTAGCTTGTGTGGGTGCGTTCGCACACATTCTTTGGTCACACCTTTTCAAATGAGGCGCCTCATGCCTTCACGTTTCTTAAGATTTATGATTCTGGCTTCCCCGATCATGCTTGCCGCCTGCGGCGATGGCTGGGAAATGGTCCGCACCGACGATATGGTGCCTTACGGCAATACCCGCACCGCCGGAACCGGCGTCGCCTATGTACGGGCTAAGATGATGCCCGAGAAGGAATTGAAGCTGGAGCCCGCACCGGCGCCCGCGCCGATGACGACCCCGCCGCCTGCGCCGCCGCCCGTAACGCCGGCGCCGACCAAGGCCGAAGAGGTCTTCCGCGAGAAGCAGGAAAAGTAACGATTTAACCGCAAGAACACGGGCGGGGCCTTAACGGGCTCCGCCCATTATCTTTTTGGCCATTTCTTTTCTGGATAGTTGCAGGGCCCGGATGTGACAAAGCCCGGCAATAGGGTTAAAATGATAAAAGCGGTCACTTTCACGGGGCGTTTGCTTGTCTATCTGGATCATTCTGTGGCTTTTTCTTTCCGGGGCGCTGCTTTATTTCCTCGGCTGGACGTTGTTCATCCTGTTTCGCCAGAAGCAGGCATGGAGAAGTTTTTCCGTGCGCAAAAAATTGCGCTACCGCTCGCACAGCATGATGGCATCGCCGGAAATGAGCGGTTCCCTGAACGGGTATTCGATCAATTTCCTGATCGGCGAGCATTTCGCGCCGGACGGGCGCTCCTCGCGCAAGCTTACCGCCATCGAGGTGCAGCTTTTGAGCAAAATGCCGTTCGAGGGCGGCATTGCAAGCGGCGGCATGGTTCCGGTCGTTCAGTCCCTTCGCATGAAGGAGGAAACCAAACCCAACCATCCGAAATGGGATAAAAATTATATCGCCAGTTCGTCGAGCGGCGCCGCCATGGAAGCCTACCTGACGCCGGAGCGGATCGATGCGCTGATGTCGCTGATGAAAATCAGGAACGGCTGGGTGATATTGATTTTCCGGGCCGAGACTTTCCTGCTACGGTTTGACACGCCGGACCCGCTCGACAGCCAGCAGAAGCTTGAGAAGATCACGGATAAAATTCTCGAGATGGCAAAAATTCTTGAACTCAAGCCCGGAGAGGATGGCCGCCTGAAGCTGGAGACCACGAAAAAGCCGCTGAAGGAAAAAAGCCTGGCGGTCGATGAGCGCGATTTCAAAGAGTCGGGCGCCTTCCAGCTTGAGGATGATCAGCCCAAGGATGATCAGTCAGAAAAAGAAAATTTGTAAGGGCCGAGCTTTTTGCCCTGCCATGTTTTTTCGTTCGGACTTAAATTAAACACGCAATTCAATTTTCCGCGCGAAAAAGCGAGAATTTTTTCATCGCCGGTTTCCATGAATTTTATGTCACCCTCGCGCAATTCGGGTTTAGTCCTGCGCCATTTCAAAAATTCGCGCGTGAAATTCAGGGTGGAGTTTTTATCATTTTCCTGCGCTGCGACGGTAAGTTCGTTATGCGAGGCGGGTACGGGCAGCCATGATTTCACCGGATGATTATCCCATGGCATCGGCGTGCGGCAGCCGTCGCGGCCCTGCCATTTGGGATAAAGCCGGATGCCCCACGGATCGCGCAAATCCTCTTTTCCTAGTTTCGCCTCGGGCAGGCCTAGCTCCTCGCCTTGGTACATGAAAACCGTGCCATAAAGAGTGCCGAGCAGCGCGATCAGCATTTTCGAGAGGCGCGGGTCATGCCCGAAACCGTCGCCCGGATGCCAGCGGCTGGCGGCGCGGACGACATCGTGATTTGTGAAGGCCCATGACGGCCAGCTCTCCGGATATTTCAGAAATTCTTCAAGCGGTTCGCGGATGATCGATGCGGTGAGTTCCTTGCGCGCGCCGGACATCATGTCGGTGTTGTAACAGGTGTTCAGGCGCGTCTCGCCTTTTGTATACTCGGCCGAGCGTTCATTGGGGTGGTCGTCGCCGATTTCGCCGACGGTGAAGCGGCCTTCGTATTCGTTCATCAAAGTGCGGAAACGTTCGAGGAATTCGAGGTTCTCCGGCTGCGATTTATCATAGACATGTTGCTGGTCGGAATAGGGATCGGGGATTTCGAGCTGCGTTCCGAAAGATTTTCCATGCGTGCGCGGCGGATTGTCGCGCAGTTGTTTATCATGAAAATAAAAGTTCACGACATCGAGGCGGAATCCGTCGACGCCGCGGTCCAGCCAGAAACGCGCGGTATCGAGAACCGCTTGCTGAACTTCCGGGTTGTGATAATTGAGGTCGGGCTGTTCGCTCAAAAAATTATGCAGGTAATATTGTCCGCGTGTTTTATCAAACGTCCATGCCGGGCCGCCGAAGACGGAAACCCAGTTGTTGGGTTTGTCGTTCCACACATACCAATCAGCTTTCGGGTTGGTTTTATCTTTGCGGCTTTCGATGAACCATGGGTGTTCATCGGAGGTGTGACTCAAAACAAGGTCGATAATGATTTTTAAATCCAGTTCATGCGCGCGTTCCAGTAGCGCATCGAAATCGGCGAGCGTGCCGAAGATGGGATCGACGTCGCGGTAATCGGAGACGTCGTAGCCGAAATCCTTCATCGGCGATTTGAAGAAGGGCGAAATCCACACGCCGTTGACGCCGAGCGCGGCAATATAATCCAGCTTTTCCGCGATGCCGGGAAGGTCGCCGATCCCGTCGCCGTTTGAATCGCGGAAGCTGCGCGGATAGGCCTGATAAAGAAAAGCGCCCCGCCACCATGGGGCAGCGGAGCGCTTTTTATCGGAATTCATTAGTTATTCGTACCAGTTGCCGGTGCGGGTTCGCCTGCGGCCGGTTCAGCGGCGGGTTCGTTGGGAACGCCGGGAGCCGATTCAACAGCCGACTGGTCGCGTTTCGGCGCCGTCTCGCTTACGATCTGCAGCTTTACGATTTTATCAGGAGATGCGGGCGGTTCGCCTTTCGCGATCCTGTCGACATTCTCCATGCCTTCGGTCACCTGGCCGATCACGGTATACTGGCCGGTGAGACCCGAGCAGCCGGTGTCGGTGAAGCAGATGAAGAATTGAGAGTTGGCGGAGTCAGGGTCGCCTTTACGTGCCATGCCGACGGTGCCGCGCTTGTATTGATACTGGCTGAACTCGGCCTTCAGGTCGGGTTCGTCGGAACCGCTCATGCCGGTGCCGGTCGGGTCGCCGGTCTGCGCCATGAAGCCGTCGATCACGCGGTGGAAAATGATGCCGTCATAAAAACCGGCGCGTGTCAGTTTCTTGATGCGCTCGGCGTGATTGGGGGCGATATCGGGCAGCAGTTCGATCGTGACCGTGCCGCCGCTGGAGAGATCCATTTTCAATGTGTTTTCAGGATCGGCGGCTTGGGCCGAAGATAAGGCTGCGGACATGATCAGGATGCTCCCGGCGGTGAGAAGGATTTTGTTCAACATAGGATGTGACCTCTGGAAAAGACGTTAAATATGTAAGCTTGAGTCGTGCCATAGGCCATGGGCTAAAGCAAGACCGGGTTTGATATTTATACGCGAATTGCAGGGGAATCCTGCGTAGGTTCTGATGCTTGTTCCGTTCTTTTGGTAATCTCTTCCTGCACAACCACCAGGATTTTTTTAGGACATTTACCGCACTCGAAGTCTTCGTAGCCTGAAACGCCTGTGAAAACTGCATTGATAAATGGGTCCTCGTGGTCGCTTATTTCGGCAGGCATGTCTTTTCGTTCGGATAAATGTTGCCGTAACCGGGCGTCATTAAAGTTTTTACAGATGCAGATTATCGCCATGGATTTATGCATTGGGCCAAAGGGTTGAATTTGCCCGATTTATAGCCTGGATGAAAATAATCTGTCAAATAAAGGCAGGTTAAGCGGCGACGGTCTTGTTGTGGGTTTTGACCATGTCCTTGAGGGTTTCAAGGCAGGTGCAGCACTGGGGCTTGTTGCCGCCGGAACAGGTCGAATAGACCTCGGACATGCCGCATTTTTTTCCGTCTTTGGCGGACAGGTGCTCGCGCACTTTCTTGTCGCTGAAAGGGTGGCAGAGACAGACCATCATGATAAATAACCCCGATCCCAAAAGCCCTGAGAATGATTCCCGGTTCCTATTAAGAATCATTATCACCTAATCGGGGCAAATGCAAGTCATTCTCAATTATGCGGCCGGCCATAAAAAACGGGCCTTTTGGCCCGTTTTGAAGGATTAATGCCCTTCGGGCTCTTCGTCCGGGCCGGAATTGAGCTGGATGTAATTCTGCAGGCCGACCTGGTCGATGAGCTTGAGCTGGGTTTCCAGGCCGTCAGCGTGCATTTCCTCGTCCTTGAGGATGTTCAGGAACAGGTCGCGGGAGACGTAATCGTTAGCCTCTTCGCAGATTTTGATTGCCTTGCGGTAGGTTTCGATGCCGTCGAGCTCAAGCTTGAGGTCGCATTCGATGACCTCTTTCACATTCTCGCCGATCAGGAGCTTGCCGAGTTCCTGGAGGTTGGGCAGGCCGCCGAGCAGCAGGATGCGCTTGATGAAGATGTCGGCGTGATGCATCTCCTCGATGGATTCCTTGTATTCATGCCTGGCGAGTTTCGTGACGCCCCAATCCTCGAGCATGCGCGCATGCAGGAAATACTGGTTGATCGCGGTCAGCTCTTTCTTGAGCCCGAGATTGAGTTGCTCGATTACTTTCGGGTTGCCCTTCATGACTTCTCTCATACGAAACTCCTATGCCAGCGCACGTTTGATGATTTTATCAACGCGCTTAGTGTAATGCTTGTAGTCAAAGATAGTGTCGAGCGCTTTTTTGTCAAGCTTTTCAGTAACTTGAGAATGCGTCTCAAGCGCCTTGCGCAGCGTGAGCGCGCCGTTCGATTCCCAGACCTTCATCGCGGCGCTTTGCACAATTCTGTAGGCGTCTTCGCGGCTGATGCCGTTTTGAGTCAGCGCTAAAAGGGTGCGTTGAGAAAAAACCAAGCCGCCGGTTTTTTCCAGGTTGCGTTTCATGGCGTCAGGATAGACGAGAAGCTTGTCGATGATGCCCGTCAGGCGAACGAGGGCGAAATCGAGCGTTACGCACGCATCAGGACCGATATTGCGCTCGACGGAAGAATGCGAGATGTCGCGTTCGTGCCAGAGAGTCACGTTTTCCATCGCAGGAGTCACGTAAGCTCTTACCAACCGTGCCAATCCTGTCAGGTTTTCCGAGAGGATCGGATTGCGCTTGTGCGGCATCGCGCTGGAGCCTTTCTGGCCTTTCGAGAAGAATTCCTCGGCTTCGCGGACTTCGGTGCGTTGCAGGTGGCGAATTTCGGTTGAAAGGTTTTCAACGCTTGCCGCGATCACGCCCAATGTCGCGAAAAACATCGCGTGGCGATCGCGCGGAATGACTTGAGTCGAAACGGTTTCGGGTTTGAGGCCCAATTTTTTCGCAATGTAGGATTCAACGGCGGGGTCGACGGTCGCGTAATTGCCGACGGCGCCGGAGATGGTGCAGACGGCGATTTCGGCGCGCGCGGCCTTGAGCCGTTCTTTCGCACGTTTGAAAGCGGCGTAGTGGCCGGCGAGTTTCAATCCGAAGGTCGTCGGCTCGGCGTGGATGCCGTGGCTGCGGCCGATGCAGATCGTTTTGGTGTGCTCTTGGCTGCGTTTCTTCAAAGCTTTCAGCAAACCGTCGAGGTCCTTGAGCAACAGATCGGCGGCTTGCGTCAATTGCACGGCGAAGGCGGTGTCGACGACATCGGAGCTGGTCATGCCCTGGTGGACGTAGCGCGAGTCGGGGCCGACATGCTCCGCCACGCTGGTGAGGAAGGCGATGACGTCGTGTTTGACCTCGCGCTCGATTTCGTCGATGCGGGCGATGTCGAAGCGGCCTTTTTTGCGGAGCGAGACGGGGACCGATTTCGGCACCGTGCCCATTTCGGCCATTTTCTCGGCGGCCAGCGTTTCGATCTCAAGCCAGATTTTGAACCGGTTTTCGGGTTCGAAGATGGCGGCCATTTCGGGGCGGGTGTAGCGCGGGATCATGATTTTCCTTATGTCCTGTGGTGTGCAGGGTAAAGGAGCGGGGGCGCGTTGTAAATACAGGCAAATCCGGTTTCACTACGGCCATTTTGAGGGGGTGGGGGTGCGGCCTTATCAGTTCGTTTGGTCGTTTTTCGGGGAGGGGCGTCGGGAGCGGCCTTCCCGGAGATTTTCCGGCGGCGGTATGCAGGGGGTTGCGCCCAGTGAGATAAGGGTATGATAAATTGCGGGTTATGGCAAGGTTTAACCTTAGGTGACTTTCACGAGTTACTGAATAATGAGACTGGATGTGGCTTCCAATGTAACTTTTCCAATCCAGGATACAGGAACTAAAATATGGATTTTGGGTAAATTTATTCCTTTAAATTCTATAAAATCCATTTTGGTTTGAATATCATCTTTAAGAGTAAGCAACGTTTGATAATCAGGATTTCGTTTGGGATCCGGGTCATAATGAACGCCCCCTAAAACATTTGCGCCGAACTTTATTAATTGTTGAACCGTGTATTCTTTTCCTAAGTATCCAAGCACAGGAAGAGAAAAGAACTGGTCTTTAGTATATATCTGTGTCATCGCAGGCGGATGATCTGCGGGAACTATGCTGTTTGCCTGATAAGTTGTTTTGATGCAAGCGATTTCGGAAAGGGAATAAGGCGATGGAACTACTCTATATCTAATTTTTAATTTTTTTTGTTTGTTAACAATATTTATCAGCGGATTATCATCAAAATAAAAACCTCTCAAAATCGCGGAAGCTTTTATCATGCTATATGGATCAGTTTGCGTATTGCATAGAGCTTCAAGCTCTCTCCATTTCTCTTTAAAAAGAAGATTAACATCCATGTAGCTTAACTAGCTTTGTGGCTAAGCAATATCAAGTTCACTGGATTGCGGGCGGGGTAAAACAGGCAATCAAACCGGCTTCATGCCCATAGTGTTGGACATGTTCATCGCCATGGGCTGCAGGCGGGGGTCGAGCGGATTGATGGCGAGTTCGGGCTCGGGCGTCTTGCCGGTTTTGGGATCGAGAGGCTCGATGCCTTTCGGAATGACGGCGGGGGAGCCGTCCTCGAATTTCAGATCCTTGAAGGAGCCGTTGCTGGCCATGCGCGCGCCATGTTCGCCGCGCGGCATGATATGATTGAGGACCGCTTTCACGAGATCGCCGAGGCCTTTGATATTAAAATGGCCTGAGGAGTCGATGACATTGTACTGGCTCAGGAGATTGGTCGGGCCGTCCTTGTTGATATCCTCCCACCATTTGGCGGTGAGCGGCTTTTCTCCGGGCATCCTGTGGCCCTGGCGCAGCGCGGCTTCGGCCGGGAGCGCGGCGGCGGTGTTGCCGGGTTCGAGCACGATGGTGCCGTCGGCGAGCTGCGCGCTGTGCGGCTTGACGTTGCCGTTTAGTGTTGTGGCTGAAGATGCCTGAGCGGCAGGCGTTGCGGGAGCGGTCGTTGCTGCGGCCGGGCTGCCTGCGACAAATGCGAGGGCGGAGTTTGCGTAGTCGCCCGCTTTGTCGAGCGCTTTGTCTGTCAGTTTGTCGGCGTGTTCGTTGACGAAACCTTCCGCGGCGCCGAAGGCTGCGTCCGCGCCGGCTTCCACAAGGCCCGGGATGCTGTCGACGGCCTTGCCGATGAAACCGGCGGCGGTATCTACAGCTTTGTCGACGAGCTTATCGATGATGCTCATGGTCGCCCCGCTACTGAACCATGGTCGTGAATTTCAGGAAGCGCATGTCGCGGCAGACATTATTGTCGTCGACATGGATCAGGATGAGTTCCCTGGTTGCGTCCAGGTTTTTTTCGAACGGCGGGTGCATGCGCATGCCGAGATCCTGGATGTCGCCTTCGGGCGTGATGAGTTGTAAGCTGTGATTGTCGCGGTCGAGCTGGACCCAGGAATAATCGCGCTGAAGGGGCCCGCGGTGCAGCAGCACGGCGTTGCCGACGGACGTGACGATAAATTCGACGTCATTTTCGTGACTTAATGGTTTTAACGGCATGCGCCCCCTGCATCCTGTACATCAAGGATAGCCATAAAACCTTAATGATATGTTAAGGCTTCAGAATAAATTCCTATGGCATTCTGATTTTATGTAATGTTATCAGTGGCTTGCTGCGGGTGCTAAAATATAGATCGTGACGGGTGAATATTTTATGTAAATATTAAGAGTGAGCTATAGATTCAATTTGATCTAAATTTTAAACAACCATGGGGGATACCTAAACATGCCTACAATCGCGACAATTGAAAAGAATCTTCTGCAATATTCGGAAGCAGGGAACAGAACGGCTTTTCTCAATACCATGAAAAGCATTACGACGGCGCAACTGCCCCTTATATCGGCGTCGGTTTACACGCGCACCCTGTACAATCTTACGGGGGGAGATGATGACGGCAGCATCCGTCCGGATGTAGTGGCAACCATGACCCGGGACCTGATGAGCAAGGCGGGAACGTATGTTCCGATTGTCGCGGTTTCTCTTGGCATTGCCAGTTATGCGGGCGGACACAACTGGGATGCGCTGGATGCCATCACCGATTACCTGACGCCGGCGCAGAAAGCGTCATTGCACGGTGATTATACTCTTGTCGCGGCGCTTGATTATATCGTTGACGCTGCCGGCGCAGGCACGGGGTCTGACTACTCGAAATTTGCCGCCATTACCCGCGATTTTGTGAGCAAGCTTGGGGCGCAAGTCCAGAATGCAACCATCGGCGATGCAATAGAGGCGTTTGGCCCGGGGCATCATAATATACTGGCCATGAATGCCATTCTTGATTACACCGCCGTGTCGCGGATCGACGCGGGTACGAAAGCGGCGTTGAAGAATTTCGCATGGCAGTTGAAAACAGATGGCGCCGACACCGTAACCGGAACTTCCGCTGCTGACAGGATATCGGGGATGGGCGGTAACGACACCATTCGCGGCGGTGGCGGGCATGATGTTCTGTTCGGTAACGCCGGCAATGACGTGCTGTACGGAGATGCGGGAAATGACTGGCTGGTGGGGGGCATCGGGGCGGACAGGCTCACCGGCGGAGCCGGGAATGACGTGTTCTTCTTCGATAACCTGACCGGCGTCGATACCATTACGGATTTCAACAAGTCGCAGGATTATATCGATCTTTCCGGGTTGCTGGAAAAATTCGACCCGGTGACCGATGTCATCTGCGAGTTCGTGAAGACAACCACCGTCGTCAGCAATACGGGTGTGACGCAGACGCATCTCAGCGTCGATGTCGACGGGGCTGCGGGGGCTGCAAAGTTCGTGGACGTTGTCGTCATCAACGGAAATGTCAACGCAAAGGCTCTTTACGACGCTGGGCACCTGTTGGTCGATGTTTAATTTCTAGAAGGGATACGGAAAAGGCCGCCTCCGGGCGGCCTTTTTATTTGGCCGGTTTTAAATCTCGCCTGCGTAGATGAACACCTGCGGGGCGAAGAGGTAGTGGCCGCCCTGTGCCACCACGTTGGGCGGGAAGCGGTTTTCCTCGAACAGATCGTAGCCCTGTTTGAGTTCGGACCAGAAGGGCAGCCATTCGGAGTCTTTATAACGCTGCATGTTGGCGGCGGTCATGCGGAAGGGGAAGATGTGGACGGGTACGGTGTCGTTCGATTTCAGGCTCTGCTCGGCGAGGAGATAGATTTCCTCGATGCCGGGATCGGTCATGGCGAAGCAGCCCTCGGATTTGCAGCCGCCGTGGATCATGAGCTTGTCGCCGGTGCGGTTATGCTGGAGATCGTAAGCGTTCGGATAGCCGATATTCATGGCGAGGTGATATTGCGAACCGGGCCAGAGGCGGTCTTCAGTAATGTCGTAAAAGCCCTCGGGCGATTGCAGGTCGCCGCGCTGCTGTTTCGGGCCGAGCGTCCCGTTCTGCGCGCAGATTTTATAGGTGCGGAAGGGAACGTAGAGTTCCTCGGTGTTGTTGCGGACCCAGACTTCGAGCAGGCCCTCTTCTTTGAAGACACGGATATACATGGGCGCGGCGGATTCAAGATTGGCGGCGGCGAGCTGGGTTTCAAGCTGCGGGAGTTTCTGGGCGCGGATGAAATTGAGCTTGGCCAGGTAGTCGGGCATCGAGGCGCAGGAGGCCAATAGCGGGACACAGGAAAGCAGGACGAGGAGATTCTTCATTCCCCTAGATTAAACCGAGGCTTTTGAAACTGGAATAACCATTTTTCGAAACGATGACATGGTCGTGGATAACAATGTTGAACGGCTCGGCGGCGCGGAGGATGGCACGCGTCATTTCGATGTCGGCCTGGCTGGGCTTGGGGTCGCCGGAGGGATGGTTGTGCACCAAAATGAGTGCGGTGGCGCCGAGCTCGAGCGCGCGTTTCATGATCTCGCGCGGGTAGGCGGGCGTGTGGTCGACGGTGCCGCTGCCCTGGATTTCGTCGGCGATCATCTCGTTCTTCTTGTTGAGGAAGAGGATGCGGAAATGTTCTTTCTGTTCGTGCGCCATGGTGGCGGTGCAGTAATCCATCAGGCGGTCCCAGGAATTGAGGACAGGTTTTTTGAGGATCTCGTTTTTCAGCGCGCGGTGTGAAAGGGCGGTGATGGATTTGAGCGCGAGGGCGGTGTTGTCTTTGATGCCTTCTATTTTTGTGAGTTCGCTTTCGGGCGCGTTCATGACGCCGGAGAGATTGCCGAATTTCGCGATCAGGGTTTTGGCGAGCGGCTTGACGTCGCGCTGGGGGATGGCGAGGAAAAGGACGAGTTCGAGCAGTTCATAGTCGGCGAGCGAGGCGGGGTTTTCGCGGAAGCGCTGGCGCAAGCGGTCGCGGTGGCCGTGGTAGTGAGGAATTTCTTTTTTTGGTTCTGCTGTCATATTTTTTAACCACTGAGTGCACTGAGATCACTGAGAAAAAATAATTTTATATACTCAGTGTTCTCAGTGATCCCAGTGGTTCAATTTTTATAGGGCGGTTTGGTATAGTTTTTAGGCGATAATGTAAATATTTCCACGCCCTTTTCAGTTACGCCCAGTGTGTGTTCGAATTGCGCGGAGAGGGAACGGTCGCGCGTGACGGCGGTCCAGCCATCGTTGAGAATTTTGGTTTCCCATGAGCCTGCGTTGATCATGGGCTCGATGGTGAAGAACATGCCGGGGCGCAGGACCGGGCCGGTGCCGGCCTCGCCGAAATGGTTGACGCTCGGCGGTGCGTGGAAAACGCGGCCAAGGCCGTGGCCGCAGAAATCGCGGACGACGGAGAAGCGGTTTTCTTCGGCGATTTTCTGGATGACGGCGCCGATATCGCCGAGGCGCGCGCCGGGTTTCACGATTTCGATGGCGGCCATCAGGCATTCATAGGTGACGTCGCAGAGTTTTCTGGCTTTGACGGGGACTTTGTCGCCGACGAGATACATGCGCGAGGAATCGCCGTGCCAGCCATCGACGATGGTCGTGACGTCGATATTGACGATGTCGCCGTCGACGAGTTTTTTATCGCCGGGGATGCCGTGGCAGACGACATGGTTGACCGAGGTGCAGATGGATTTCGGGAAGCCCTTGTACATCAGGGGGGCGGGGATGGCGCCGTGCCTGGTGATGAAATCGTGGCAGATTTTGTCGAGTTCGCCCGTGGTGACGCCGGGGACGACATGGTCGGTGATCATGTCGAGCGTTTCGGCGCAGAGTTTCCCTGCGGCCCGCATGCCGTCAAAATCGGCGGGGTCGTGGAGCTCGATGCCTTCGGCGGTGTAGCGGTTGGCCTGTTTCATGAGGCATTTATATAGATTTATTGCCGATTTGTCATCTTCGGGCATTTTTATTAAACCACAGCGGCCACAGCGAATACACAGGACCAGAAGCGCATAACGCGCTGTGATTTCGCTGTGGCCGCTGTGGTTTTATTTATTTTTATTAATCCGGCTTGCGCCGGAATGACACCCTGCATAAATATAGGGTTATGAGCGTAAAAACAGGCAGTCTGACGGCAGGGTTAATCGTTATCGGCAATGAAATATTGTCGGGGCGGACGCTGGACGCGAATACCCAGTTCGTCGCCCAGAAGCTTTCGGGGCGGGGGATCGCGCTCGCGGAGGTGCGGGTGGTGCCGGATATCGAGGCCAAGATCGTCAAGGCGGTGAACGAAGTACGGGCGGAGGTGGATTATGTGTTCACGACCGGCGGCATCGGCCCGACGCATGACGATATCACGGCGGCGAGTATCGCGAAGGCGTTCGGGGTGAAATTGCACGCCGACCCGCACGCGCGGAAGGTGATGGAGGAGCATTACGGCCGGACGGATTTGTCGGAGCCGCGCCTGAAGATGGCGATGATCCCGGTGGGGGCGAAACTCATTCCCAACCCGGTTTCCGGCGCGCCGGGATTCAGCATGGAGAATGTGCACGTGATGGCGGGCGTGCCGAAGATCATGCAGGCGATGCTGGAGAATATTCTGCCGCTGCTGAAGGAAGGGCCGCCGATTTTGTCGCACACAGTGACGTGTTCGCTACGCGAGAGCGAGATCGCGGAGAAGCTTTCGGCGCTGCAGGATAAATATAGCGACATTGATATCGGCAGCTATCCGCAATACCGATCGGGGCCGAACAGTTTGAGCCTGGTTCTGAAATCGACGCGGCCGGAGAGGCTTAAAGAAGCGACGGCGGAGCTGGTGGAGATTATTAAATCGCTGGGCGATGAGGCGACGCCGGGTTGATTGTCATTGCGAGGCCAAAGGCCGAAGCAATCCAGAAAAAATTGAACCACAGCGATCACAGCGAAATCACAGGAGCGTTAAGCGCGAAATTCACTGTGTTTCGTCTGTGGCCGCTGCGGTTAAAAAACTGGATTGCTTTTCGGTCTTTGGCCTCGCAATGACTGTGGTTTAATTTCTACTTAGCTTCTGAACGCCTTTTTTCTTGTGGGTGCGGCGGTAGCGGACCTGTTTTTCCACGTGCTCGATCATCAGGCTGGCGATGTCGATGCTGGTCGCGCCTTCGACGCCTTCGAGGCCCGGCGATGAATTGACCTCGAGAACCTTGGCGCCGCCCTTGGAGCGGATGAGGTCGACGCCCGCGACCTTCAGGCCGATGGCCTTGGCGGCCTTCACCGCCATGGTGCGTTCGGCGGCGGTGATTTTGACCGGGAAGCCCTTGCCGCCGAGATGGATGTTGGCGCGGAATTCGCCTTTCGCCGCGTGACGCTCCATTGTCGCCACCACTTTATCGCCAATGACGAAGCAGCGGAGGTCGCGGCCCTTGGCCTCGCGAATGAATTCCTGGACGAGTATGTTGGCCTTGAGGCTTTTGAAGGCGTTGATGAAGTTTTCGGCGGCCTTGTCGCTTTCGGCGAGCACGACGCCGACGCCCTGCGTGCCTTCGAGCAGTTTGATCACCAGCGGCGCGCCGCCGACCATTTTAATGAGGTCCCTGGTGTCGAGCTGGGAGTTCGCGAAGCCGGTGCGCGGGATGTTGATATTTTCCGAGCAGAGCATTTGCAGCGTGCGGAGTTTGTCCTGCGCGCGGCCGATGGAGATCGGGCCGTTCAGGCAGTAGGAGCCCTGCATTTCGAACTGACGCAGGACCGCCATGGCGTAAAAAGTGAGGGCCGGGCGCACGCGCGGGATGACGGCGTCGAAGCGCTGGAGGATTTCGCCGCCGCGGTAATGGATTTCGGGTTTGCGCGCGGTGATGTCCATGTAGCAGTTGCGGATGGAGATGAAATGCATCTCGTGGCCGCGGTCGCGGCCGGCCTCCATCAGCCGCCTGTTCGAATACAGGTCGGGGTCCGACGCCAGGACGGCGATTTTCATAGGCTTATCTTTCGCCTTTTCTTTCGGCGCTTTGGTCGGCTTTTTGGTTTTCAATAGAGGCTCTCCGGTTTTTTAATCTTTCCAAGCAGGAACGATCTGGACGGCTCTACCACAAACCGGGCCTTTCGCAAAGCCTCCCGCCCCAACAGCATCCTGAAGTTCATCTTATGCCTGGAGGTCAATGTTAGTTCCGCGCCGAAGAGAATAGAGTCGAAAGCGAGCGTGGTTAAAATGACCGGGCGTTCCTCGCGCTCGCCGTTAGAGCTTGTAATCACTCGCTTTTCCACCAGCGGCGCCTCGCAGATGCGGACCAGTTTTTTGCGGCCCTGCAGGGGCTGGACCTTGAAGCGGACGAAGGGGACGCGGTGGTTATCATAAATCTCGATATCATATGCATGCAGGGCGGAGGTCTTGGCGCCGGTGTCGATCTTGGCTTTGACGGCCGGGAGGCCGAGATCGGGGAGGGCGCACCATTCCTCCCAACCGATGATGGTTTTTGCTTTCTTCACCATGGACGTCTTTTCTTTTTTATTTTCGAGCCGAGCGGGAGCGGGTCGTCGATCAGGATGTTTTTGAGGAAGCGGAAATAATTGCGGATCGCGAGGCGCGAGGTCGTTTCGTTCGAGGTGTGGTACATCATGGTCGGGACCTGCACCGTCGCGCCGCTCCATTTCTTTTTCGTGTGCTGGACGAGGCGGCCGAGTTCGGTGGAGCCGAGCTGGCTGACGCTCTTGCCTTTCGAGAGCAGGACTTCGTCTTTGACCTGGAAGGGGATTTCCATGACGCCGCAGCGGGTTTTGAGCGCGCCGACGAGCGCGGGATTGAATTTCGCGGACATGTCGCGGTTGCGCAGGATGACCATGCCCTGATCGATGGGGGCGGCGTCGACGAACGGCGATGTATCGATGACGAGCAGGGTTTTGTTTTCGATCCTGGTTTTCTTCAGCCATGCGGCGATGTGAATCCAGCTTTTGCCGATTTCCTCCTCGCACGAGAACAGCGTGGTGCCCTGATAGCCGTTTTTGTAGAGCGCGTAGATGATGCCGAGCGAGAGGGCGTTGTCGATCTGGCCCTTGATATAGCCGTCCTGCTCGCGCGCGGTGCGGGCGTAGGCGACGGGGATGCCCTGGCGCTGGGCCTTCATGCCCTGGATGAAGAAGAGCGCCTCGCCCATCATCATGAGCGGGTGGCAGACTTCGATCACGCCCTCGCCGAGCCGGTCGTTGGTTTTGGGGTCGTAGGCGAAAACGGTTTCACCGGCGAAGCGTTTGCCGAGGCCTTCGAGTTCACGGCGGGAGGCGCGGTTGGCTTCGCCGTACTTGATTTCGCGGATGAACTGCGCGGCGTAGGCATATTCGCCCTTGCCGAGACTGATGAGGCCGTGGCGGTCGATATGGGCGCAGACGATGGCCGAGTGTGGTTTGTCGCCGTGGATCTCGAGCAGGCCATGATGTTTCACGCCGTGCATGCCGATGGCTTCGAAATCTTTCTTGAGGTAGTCGATGAAGAATTGCTCGTGCCCGACGACGGACGGGACGGCGAGATATTCCATGGTCTTGGCGATGACGGTTTCGATGTCGTTGAAATCGGCGGTCAGCGCCTTGTTGGCGCCGTGCGGGTCTTTGGGATCGGTTGTCGTCGCTGTCATCGTATCGTGCGGGTCGAACACAGTTGAACGTCCTTCGTTAAATGAGTTTCTGCGAAGTCAGCTCATCCTTGAGGTAGGCGTAATAAATGGGCGCGGCGATCAGGCCGGCGATGCCGAACGCGGATTCCATGACCAGCATGGCGATCAGGAGTTCCCACGCGCGCGCGCGGATTTGCGTGCCGATGATGTGGGCGTTGGCGAAATATTCGAGCTTGTGAATGACGACGAGGAAGGTCAGCGAGCCGACGGCGATCAGCGGCGAGACGCTGAGGCTGATGAGGACGATGACGGTGTTGGAGATCAGGTTGCCGATGATGGGCAGCAGGCCTGCGAAGAAGGTTACGGCGATCATGGTTTTGGTTAATGGCAGATCGGTCCCGGTGAGGGGCAAAATGACGACGAGGTAAATCGCGGTCAGGAAGGTGTTCAGCGCCGAGATGCGGATTTGTGAGAACACAATGCGGCGGAAGGCGCTGCAGAGATGATCGACGCGGTCGCTGATGCCCTTGGCGAGGGGGCCGTGGATTTCCTGGAAGGCGGGGCTGAGGGCGATCATGCCGCCGATGATCATGCCGATGACGATATGCAGGATGACCATGCCGGCTTCCTTGCCGACGATGCCGAAATGGGAGGCGTTTTCGCGCAGCCACTCGGCGCCGCGCTGCTGCCATTCCTCGATGTTGGCGGGGAGGTATTGATGCGTCCAGGCGGGCAGGTAGGCGCGGCCCGTGTCGATGACATCGGCCATGCGCTGGAAGAGGACCGTAAGGCTTTCCGGGCCGCTGGTGATGTAGGACACGAATTCGACCGAAGCGAGCACGAAGGCCGCGACGACCAGAATTGAAAGTATGGCGAGTAATATGATCTTGCCGTCGAAGAGGATGACGCCGAGACGGCTGAGGCCCCGCGCGCCGAATTCGACAAGGTGGTAGACCAAGAGGCCACCGAGCAGGGCGGGGAGCAAATGCAGATTGAGGATCGCCACCAGCGCGACGAGCGCGAGGATTTGGGTAAAAAAGTATATCTTGGCGTTATCGAATGTCATCGAGCTATCCTGTCACTCTATCCTTAATACTGCGAAGCGTGGTGCCCTCGGCCGGACTTGAACCGGCACACCCTTGCGGGCAACGGATTTTAAGTCCG
>CAADGI010000004.1 GCA_900696495.1 uncultured Alphaproteobacteria bacterium | reverse complement strand
ATGCTGGACGTCATCGATCCGCTGCACGGGCCGGGAATTAAGGTCGGACGAGAATTCCTGGTCGCGGAAAACGGTCAGGCCTTCTTTCAGCGACAACTGGAACCAGTCGCGGCAAGTGACGCGGTTGCCGCTCCAGTTGTGAAAATATTCATGCGCTATCACGCTCTCGACGCGGCCGTAATCGCCATCCGTTGCCGTATCCTGGTGCGCCAGAACCAAAGCTGTGTTGAAGATATTAAGCGACTTGTTCTCCATCGCGCCCATGTTGAAATCGCTGACGGCAACGATGTTGAAAATATCGAGATCGTATTCAAGGCCGTAAACATCCTCGTCCCACTTCATGGATTTCTTGAGCGATTCCATCGCATGGTCGCACTGGCCTTCATCGCCGTGACGCACATAGATATACAAATCGACCTTGCGGCCCGATTTCGTCGTGAATGTGTCGTGCACTTCAAACAAATCCCCCGCCACCAGCGCGAACAGATAACAGGGCTTCGGGTGCGGATCATGCCAGATGGCGTAATGTCTTGATCCCTCACCCCGCTCGCCCTTGGGCTCGCCTCCCTCTCCCTTAAGGGAGAGGGTGTCTTGAGCGTTAGCGAAAGACGGGTGAGGGACCTTTCCTATTTCAATCAGATTTCCATTTGATAATAACACCGGGTAAGCCTTCTCATCCGCCTCCAGCCTTACCTTGAAGGTCGTCATCACATCGGGCCGGTCAGGGTAATAGGTGATGCGGCGGAAACCTTCCGCCTCGCACTGTGTGCAGTAATTCCCGCCCGACATATATAAACCCTCCAGCCGGGTATTTTTCTCAGGCTCAATAGCGGTAACGATCTCGAGTGTGAATTCTTCCTGCTTCGGTGCGGGGATTGTAAGGTGCGTATCCGAAACCGTGTAATCGCCGGATTTCAGCTCTTTGCCATCGAGTTTAACGGACTTGAGAACCAACTCCTCACCGTTGAGAACCAGCGGTTCTTTTTTCTTCCGCCTGAAACGCGTAACGCCCTTGACGGTCGTCAGCCCCGGCCTGATATCGAAATCAAGCTCGATGCCGAGAACATCATAAGGGTAGGGGGTGTAATCCTTGAGATAGATAGTTTTGGGCGTGTCGGTTTTCATGGCATAATAGAATGCATGAAAATACTGGTTTTGGAAACAGAACGTTTGATCCTGCGGCCTGTCGCCCTGAGCGACGCACCCAACGTACAAAAATATTTCAACAACTGGAATATCATCAAAAATCTCGCCACAGTCGTCCCATGGCCATATCCCAATGACGGCGCTGAGGATTTTATAAGAAACGTCTGCCTGCCGGGAATGGATAAGGGTGAAATGTTAGTATGGGCCATCACCCTCAAACCCGGATCGGAAGCGGTCGGACTTATCCATTTCAGAACACAGATCACAAACGGTGGTCAGCGGGGTTTCTGGCTTGCCGAACACTTACACGGCCAGGGCCTGATGACTGAAGCCGTCACCGCCGTTCAGGATTATCTGTTTTTTGATTGCGGCATGGAAAAAATTCTGGTTTCAAATGCCATCAACAATCCTGAATCCCGCCGCGTAAAAGAAAAAACCGGCGGCGTGTTTTTACGGCACGCCGATGTAGCCCATCACAGCGGTGAAAATAAATCAGAATTGTGGGAGATCACCCGCGAAAACTGGGCAAAAATCCGGGGGAGGTCAGTCTGACAATGCCATATCGTTGCGGTGGATGAGTTCTTCGCGGCCTTCATAGCCGAGAATGGCTGGAATTTTATCGCTGGCCTTGCCGATGATTTTTCTTGCTTCTTCGGTGCTGTAGGCGATCAGCCCCATACCCAGAATTTTACCTTCCATCGTGCGGATATGCACGGCATCGCCCCGGACAAAATCGCCTTCGGCTTTCTTGACGCCAACAGGCAGCAGACTTTTACCGCTTTTCAGTGCTTTCAAAGCACCATCATCGACAAAAACGCTGCCCTTGGGCGAAAGATGCGCTTGCAGCCATCTTTTTCTTGCGCTCGCCTTGCTCTCCTGCGCGAGAAAAATACTGGCTCGGACATCGCCGTCCAGACGGCGAAGCGGGTGAGGCTCGACACCATTCGCGATCAACAAGGCAATCCCCGCGCGCGTCGCCGAGGCCGCCGCCTCGATCTTGCTTTTCATGCCGCCGGTCGAAAGACCGGGCACGGCGTCTCCTGCCATTTTAATATGCTCAGGACCGATAGATTCAACCAGCGGAATATGCTTCGCCTTTTTATCCCGGGTCGGGTCGGCGGTATAAAGCCCGTCCGTGGTCGATAGCAGCATCACGAGGTCCGCTTCGATCATCTGCGCCACGCGCACGGAAAGCCTGTCATTGTCGCCAAAGCGGATTTCACCCGTTGAGATCGTGTCATTCTCGTTGATAATCGGGACGATATTTTTATCAAGAAGCGTGAGCAGCGTGGCGCGCGCATTCAAATGCATCCGGCGGTTCTCGGTTTCCGACATCGTCAGCAAAACCTGCGCCGCCTGCAGCCCCAGCGCCGAAAACGCCTGGAAGTAAGCCGCGAATAAATGAAACTGCCCGACAGCGGAGGCCGCCTGCTTCTGCTCCAGCGGAATTTTGGAAGGCGGCGTCGATTTCGAAATGCCAAGGGCACTCCGGCCCAGCGCAATCGCTCCGCTTGAAACGATGACAACCTTCTTGCCTTGCGCCTGCCAGTCCTTCACATCCTGCGCGAGCGATTCAATCCATGACAGGCGGACACGCTCCTTGCTCTCGTCGGTCACGAGAACCGAGCCGATTTTTATGACGATCAGTTCGGATTGCTTGATAATCTCGGCGCAATT
>CAADGI010000003.1 GCA_900696495.1 uncultured Alphaproteobacteria bacterium | reverse complement strand
GTCAGGAAATGGCGGTCTGGCTGCGGCTCAAACTCATCGCCGATGCGGGTATCGTTGGGCTGCCCAATGCCGGGAAATCCACGTTCCTTGCTGCCTGCTCGAACGCCAAGCCGAAAATTGCGGATTACCCTTTTACCACCCTGCACCCCAATCTTGGCGTTGTTAAAATCGCCGACAAAGATTTTGTGCTGGCGGATATTCCGGGTTTGATCGAGGGTGCGCATGAAGGCCACGGGTTGGGCGACCGTTTTCTCGGTCATGTGGAGCGCACCGCCGTGCTGCTTCATCTGATCGATTGTACCCAGGATGACCCGTTCAAGGCTTACGAGACCATCAGAAATGAACTCAAGGAATATGGCGAAGGCCTTGCCGAAAAAGAAGAAATCCTTGCACTCAATAAAGTTGATGCGCTCGGGGATGAACTGGCGCAGGATGTGGCTAAATCTCTTGAAAAGTCTGTGGGCAAGAAGGTGTATACAGTTTCCGCCGTTTCCGGGCAGGGCGTCGACGAAGTGCTGTTTGCATTGCATGCCATCATCGCGGAATACCGCGAAAATGAAAGACAGCAGGAAAGCGCGGAAGCATGAATAGCGCGGAAATCATCAGGCAATCGGATTTGATTGTTATTAAAATTGGTTCAGTTCTTGTGACAGACGAAAACAAAGAAAAGGTTCGTCTTTCGTGGATTGAATCTCTTGCGCAGGACGTTAAGGACTGGCAGGCGCAGGGCAAAAAAGTCGTAATCGTCTCGAGCGGCGCGATTGCGCTCGGTCGAAGCGCTCTTGGCATTTCGAAATCGACGCCGCCTTCTAAAATCCCGCTGGAGCAGAAACAGGCTGCTTCGGCCGTCGGGCAGTTTCATTTGTTCGCCGCCTACTTCCAGGCGTTTTCAGCGCTGGGACTTCAGGCCGCGCAGGTTTTGCTGACGATGTCAGAGACCGAGAACCGCAGGATGCATCTGAATGCACGCGCGACGCTGCTCACGCTGCTTGATAAAAACATCGTTCCGATTATCAACGAGAACGACACGATTTCGACAGGGGAAATTCGCTTCGGGGATAATGACAGGCTTTCGGTGCGCGTCGCGCAGATGATCGAGGCTGATCTTGTTATGCTGCTTTCGACCACGGACGGGCTTTACACCGCCGACCCGACAAGGAATAAAAGCGCAAAACATATTCCCCTGATTGAATCTATAGGCGCCGAGCATATCAAAATGGCGGGTGATGCCGTGCCCGGACTTTCGACCGGGGGCATGAAAAGCAAGATCGAGGCGGCGGCTTCAGCGACTCGGGCGGGGATTGCCCTCCTGATAGCTAATGGCGTCGAAAATCACCCGCTTCGCCGTCTGAACAATGATATCCGCGCCAGCATCTTCCTCGCGCAGGAAAGCAAATCAAGCGCCCGCAAACGCTGGCTGCAGGCACATCTCAGCCCGAAAGGCAGCGTATTCGTCGATGACGGCGCATTGAAAGCGTTGAAAAGCGGGAAAAGCTTATTGCCGGTCGGCGTGAAGAAAACCGAAGGCGATTATGTGCGCGGCGATGCCGTTCACATCCGCACGATGGAAGGAAAAATTCTCGGTATGGGCCTGATTGCCTACAGCACTGATGAAGCCCGCAGGATTATAGGCAAGGCGAGCGATAAAATTCCGGCGATTCTGGGTTATGAGGGGCGCGAGGAACTCATCCACCGTAACGATATGGCATTGTCAGACTGACCTGCCCCGGATTTTTGCCCAGTTTTCGCGTGTAACCTCCCACTGTTCGGAAATGGTTTCCCCGCTGTGATGGGGGACCTCTATGTGCCTTAAAAATTTTGCCCCGGTTTTTTCTTTGACCCGTCGCGAAGCAGAATTATTTTTTGCATTGGATACTGTTATACTGTCGAGGTTACTGGTGAAAAATAAAAAATCTTGCACAGCTGTAACAGCTTCAGTCATGTAACCTTGCCCTTGAAAGGCCTCTGCCAGCCAGAATCCGCGATTTCCGCCCTGAATGGCTTTGAAACGAAAATGCACAAGGCCGATCAGTGCATCTGGCTTCTTTTTAAAATTTATAGCCCAGACCATAAAATTTCCCTTTTCGATTTCAGGCATACAGACATCTTTAATGTAAACTTCTGCTCCATTGTCCGGGTATGGCCATGGTACCACAGTCGCAAGATTTTTAATGATGTTCCAGTTATTGAAATGTTTCTGCACGGCGGGGGCGTCCGATAGGGAAATCGGCCTCAATATCAAACGTTCTGTTTCCAAAACCGGCGTTTTCATGCATTCTAGTATGCCATGAAAACCGACACACCCAAAACCACCTATCTCAAGGATTATACCCCCTACCCTTACGATGTTCTTGGCATCGGCCTGATGTTTGATATCAGGCCGGGCCTGACGACCGTCAAGGCCGTGACCCGTTTCCGGCGCAAGGGCAAGGAGCCGCTGGTTCTGAACGGCGAGGATCTGGTTCTGAAATCCATCCGGCTGGATGATGTAGAATTAAAGGCCGGGGATTATACGGTTTCAGAAACGCACCTGACATTGCCCGCGCCCAGGGCGGAAGAATTCACGCTTGAAATCGTTACAGCCATCGAACCGGAGAAAAACACGCGGCTTGAAGGGCTTTATATGTCTGGCGGGAATTACTGCACGCAGTGTGAGGCCGAAGGGTTTCGCCGCATTACCTATTATCCCGACCGCCCTGATGTCATGACCACGTTCATGACGCGGATCGAAGCGGATGAGAAGGCTTATCCTGTCCTATTATCCAACGGCAACCTGACTGCTGAAGGCCAGCTTGAAAATGGGCGTCATTATGCCATCTGGCACGATCCGCACCCGAAGCCTTGTTATTTATTTGCGCTGGTCGCCGGGAATCTGCAGGAAGTCCATGACACATTCACGACCAAATCCGGGCGTGAAGTCGATTTATATATTTATGTGCGCCACGGCGATGAAAATCAGTGCGCACACGCGATGGAATCGCTCAAGAAATCCATGAAATGGGACGAGGATGTTTACGGCCTTGAATATGATCTCGACATATTCAACATCGTTGCCGTCAGTGACTTCAACATGGGCGCGATGGAGAACAAATCGCTCAATATTTTCAACACGGCATTGGTGCTTGCGCATCAGGACACTGCGACGGACGGCGATTTCATGCGCGTCGAAAGCGTGATCGCCCATGAATATTTCCACAACTGGAGCGGCAACCGCGTAACGTGCCGCGACTGGTTCCAATTGTCGCTGAAAGAGGGCCTGACGGTCTTTCGCGACCAGGAATTTTCGTCCGACCTGAATTCCCGGCCTGTGCAGCGGATTGATGACGTCCAGCACCTGCGCCGCTCGCAGTTTCCAGAGGATGCCGGGCCGCTGGCGCACCCTATCCGCCCTGATAACTATATTGAGATCAATAATTTTTACACGATGACGGTGTATGAAAAGGGCGCGGAAGTCATCCGCATGATGCGCACCCTGCTCGGCCCGGCAACTTACCGGAAGGCGACGGATTTATATTTCAGCCGCCATGATGGCCATGCGGCGACAT
>CAADGI010000002.1 GCA_900696495.1 uncultured Alphaproteobacteria bacterium | reverse complement strand
TTGCGCTCGCCCAGACAGGCTCGGCTTCCATTCTTGCCTCGCTGATCGACTCGGTCGTCGATGCCAGCGTTTCCATCATGACGTTCCTCGCAATCAGGATTTCGCTCAAGCCCGCCGACGAAGATCACCGCCACGGCCATGGCAAAGTCGAAGGCCTCGCGGCGCTGTTCCAGGCGGCGTTCATCGCGGGCGCCGGATTTTTCCTCCTGCTTGAATCCGCCGGGCGTTTTACGGGCGAGACAATTTCGGAGGACAGCGATATCGCCATCGCCATCATGGCCGTTGCGACCATCCTCTCGGTTTTCCTCGTGATGGTGCAGAATTACAGCCTCAAATTCGCGCCCTCGCTCGCCGTCGAGGCCGACCGCGCCCATTATTCCTCCGACATTCTTATAAATGTCGGCGTCATCGGTGTGCTGCTCGGCCTGCAAAACGGCGCGCCGTGGTGGATCGACCCGGTTTTTGCCGTGTTTGTCGCGTTCTATCTCGCGTTCACAGTACGCCGGATAGCGGGCAAGGCCGTCGACATGCTGCTCGACCGAGAACTTTCCGGCGACGCGCGCGAGCGTATCACGAAAAAAGTCCTCTCCCATAAATACGTGATGGGCATGCACGACCTCCGGACCAGCAAATCGGGGATGAAGATTTTCATCTCCTTCGATATCGAGCTCGATCCCAGTCTCCTTCTTTACAACGCGCATGAAATCGTACGCGAGGTGGAGTATGAATTGCTGACGGATTTTCCCAACGCGGAAATTCTCATCCATGCCGACCCGCACGGCGATACATCCGATACGCGCCACAGCCTCGACGTTCACGGCTGATTTTTAGCGCGTTGATTCCATTCATGGATTCAAGTTACTCATTCGGCGCTTTTTTTGGGGGTGGGGATGGCCTCTCTTTCGTTTCTTTTTCGTCATCGCGAGCCCCCGCCTTCGCGAAGCGATCCAGAATTCTGGATCGCTTCGGCCTGCCGGCCTCGCAATGACGGGTAAAAATCATAAAACAGACCCGAAAAATTGTAAAGAACAAATGTAGAACAACCTCGTGTTTTCTGATATAAAATAACGATGCAGAAGAATCAGAAACCAGAGCACCAAGGATCATTGGTCAAACACCGCGTCCACGGCTATGGCCAGCGGCAAAACATCTATAAACAACCGGAAAAAAATGAGGATTCGAATGAAGCCGAAATCATCCAGACTCGCAAAAACATTCGCGGACGCGGCGCGCTCGACAACCCCACCGGCCGTTTTGAAAAACTGCTTACTGAAGACGATGTAGAAAGTTTCGAAGAGGAGGATCTGGAAGGGCGTCAGATTCAAACGGAAGTTTTCATCGACAAGACCAAATCGATTGTCACGATCAATGACAGCCCCGATATCGGGATGGAAGCGTCGATCAATCCTTATCGCGGCTGCGAGCATGGGTGTATTTATTGCTTCGCGCGGCCGACCCACGAATATTTCGGCTTGTCGGCGGGTCTTGATTTCGAAAGCAAGATTTTCGCCAAGCCCGAAGCGCCGAGGCTGCTCGCGGAAAAACTCAGTTCCAGATCATGGCAACCGAAAGTGCTGATGATCAGCGGGGTAACCGATTGCTACCAGCCGCTGGAGCGAAAACTGAAAATCACGCGCGGGGTATTTGAAGTGCTGCGCGATTTTAGAAATCCCGCGGCGATCGTCACCAAGAATTTTTTAGTCACGCGGGACATCGATATTTTCCAGGACATGGCAAAGCATGACCTGATCAAGGTGAATATTTCCCTGACGACACTGGACGGCGATCTCGCGCGTAAGATGGAGCCGCGCGCGTCGCAACCGCATCTGAAACTGAAAGCGATTGAAATGCTGGCGAAGGCGAACGTGCCGGTCGGCGTCATGATGGGGCCGATCGTGCCGGGCCTGACCGATCATGAAATCCCGAATGTGATCAAGGCGGCGACGGATGCCGGGGCGCTCACGGCCTATCACACGATTTTAAGGCTGCCGTGGGGCGTGAAGGATCTGTTCGAGAACTGGGTTCGCGAACATTATCCCGACAGGGCCGGGCGCGTGCTCAACCGTGTGCGCGCCATTCGCGGCGGCAAGCTTTATGAATCGGATTTCGAACTGCGCATGGCGGGGCGCGGCATTTTCGCCGAACAGATTCACCAGATGTTCGCGCTCTACAAAAAAAAGAACGGCCTCGACCGGCCCTGGCGCGGGCTTTCGATTGAACATTTCCGGCGCGATGCAAGGGCGGGGCAATTAAATTTATTTTAATTCGTCATTCCAGCGAAAGCTGGAATCCATGGGCCGGCTGGGGAAAGATAATAATCATTTGGGCTAATGGATGAATGGATCCCGGCCTTCGCCGGGATGACAATAAGGGCCGGGATGACAAGGGAAGAAATCTCAGGCACAATCGCGCCATGAGAATTCTATCCGACATCGGCGGCACTTATGCGCGTTTCGCGATTGAAAAATTCGGCAAGCCCGCGAACAGCAAGAAATACGCGGCGGCGGATTTCGAAACATTCGAGGATGCGCTGGCGCAGTACACGGAAGAGACAGGGGTCACCGGCGAAATTTCATTGCTGATCGCTACCGCTGCGCACCCGGATGAAAATAATGCCTGGCATTTCGTGAACAAAAATAAATGGGTGATCGATGTGCCGGCGCTGGGCAATGTCGATATCATCTTAAATGATTTCGAGGCCTCGACATGGGGCCTGATTGATCTGAAGGACCAAAAAGTTTTAAAGAAAGGCCGCGAAAGAAAAACCGCGCCGCGCGTCCTGATCGGGCCGGGAACGGGATTGGGACTGGGATATCTTGTTCCGCACGGAAAAACATTTCATGTGCAGGGAACGCAAGGCGGTCATATCGCCACGGCGGCGTTAAATGACGAGCAGCGCCGCGTGCTGCAGGCCGTGGACAAGGTGAAGAGCCGCGATTGTATAAACGTTTATGAGGATGTGGTGAGCGGGCCGGGTCTTTATAATCTTTACGCCGCGTTATGTTCGCTCAGCGACGAGGAGCAGATCGCGCAGGCCGCCGATGATCTGCTCGCACAGGATAAAAGTCCCGCCATGCGCGATGCGCTCCGGCTTTTCCATGAATTTTTCGGCATGTTCGCCGCCAGTGTGACGGTGGGGTCGGGAGGTTATGGCGGGCTGTATCTGACGGGCGGCGTGCTGGAGAAGCTGACGGAAAAAAATCTTTTCGATTTCGCGTATTTCGAGAAATTTTTCGACTGCAACCTGTCGCCGCTGATAAAAAAATCCGTGAGCGAGACGCCGGTCATTCACGTCACCGATCCGCATCTCACTTTCAACGGGTTGATCAGGGCCGCCGATGTATGAAACTGCCCGCCTATCCGGCTGGATTAAAGCCGAAATCCATGAAATCACACGAAATGTGATAGGCTATAGGGCGGAAACGCTTTAAGTTTCTTGATTTCGGCCTTAAGACCTAATACCTAATAGGCCTGAATGCGGGTGTAGCTTAGTGGTAAAGCTCCAGCCTTCCAAGCTGGC
>CAADGI010000001.1 GCA_900696495.1 uncultured Alphaproteobacteria bacterium | reverse complement strand
ATGTCGCCGCATGGCCATCATGGCGGCTGAAATATAAATCCGTCGCCTTCCGGTAAGTTGCCGGGCCGAGCAGGGTGCGCATCATGCGGATGACTTCCGCGCCCTTTTCATACACCGTCATCGTGTAGAAATTATTGATCTCGATGTAATTGTCCGGGCGGATCGGGTGCGCCAGCGGCCCTGCATCCTCCGGGAATTGCGAACGGCGCAGATGCTGGACGTCATCGATCCGCTGCACGGGCCGGGAATTAAGGTCGGACGAGAATTCCTGGTCGCGGAAAACGGTCAGGCCTTCTTTCAGCGACAACTGGAACCAGTCGCGGCAGGTCACGCGGTTGCCGCTCCAGTTGTGGAAATATTCATGCGCGATAACGCTCTCGACCCGGATGAAATCGCCGTCCGTCGCGGTGTCTTTATGGGCCAGCACCAATGCCGTGTTGAAAATATTGAGCGACTTGTTCTCCATCGCCCCCATGTTGAAATCGCTGACCGCGACGATGTTGAAGATATCGAGATCATATTCGAGGCCGTAAACATCCTCGTCCCATTTCATGGATTTTTTAAGCGACTCCATCGCATGCGCGCACTGGTTCTCATCGCCATGTCGCACATAGATATAAAGATCAACTTCACGTCCGGATTTGGTCGTGAAAGTGTCATGGACTTCCTGCAGATTCCCTGCGACCAGCGCAAAGAGATAACAAGGTTTCGGATGCGGATCATGCCAGATGGCGTAATGACGCCCGTTTTCAAGCTGGCCTTCGGCCGTCAGATTGCCATTCGAAAGCAAAACCGGCATGGATTTTTCATCGGCCTCGATCCGTGTCATGAAGGTGGTCATGACATCGGGGCGATCGGGATAATAAGTGATGCGGCGAAACCCTTCTGCCTCGCACTGCGTGCAGTAATTCCCGCCGGACATATACAGTCCCTCGAGCCGCGTATTTTTCTCCGGTTCAATGGCTGTAATGATTTCAAGCGTGAATTCTTCAGTCTTGGGCGCTGGCAAAGTCAGATGCGTTTCTGAAACGGTGTAATCCCCGGTCTTCAATTCCACATCATCAAGCTTGATGGATTTTAGAACCAGATCCTCGCCGTTCAGAATCAGTGGCTCCTTGCCCTTACGCCGGAAACGGGTGACGGCTTTGACAGTCGTCAGGCCCGGCTTGATATCAAACATCAGGCCAATGCCAAGAACATTGTAAGGGTAGGGGGTGTAATCTTTGAGATAAATTGTTTTGGGAGTATCGGTTTTCATGGCGCATATCATGCCACGAAAACCGATCTCCTGAAAACGAAAACCGGTAAGTAAATAAGCCTATTGCTTGGCTTTTTTTCTACGCGTTTTTTTAGCAGCAGGCTTTTTCTTGGCCTTGGCATGCGCAGCTTTATGCTTTTTCTGCGCTTTCTTGTATCTGGCGCGCTCTTTTTTGAGCAGGGCTGGCTTCAGAAGATTGGCCAGATTGATTTTCGAAGCAGAAAGCAGCTTGTTCGGGTAATGGTCGCAAATCGGGCACTCAATCCCCTTCGCGCACGGGCAAACTCCGAAAACACTGCCGCCATCACAGGCGCAAACATTCCACGAAGTTATACATGAACCACACATCCAATTCTCTCCTTAATAAAATTTGTTTGAAAGCGCCGGGTCAGGACGACAAGGCGCACTTAAGAAAGGTAATGCAGGGCAGGCAAACCGGTCAATCCGTTATGTTGTAACAGATCAATCCTGCAGCGCCATGTCGTTGCGGTGGATGAGTTCCTCACGGCCTTCATGACCCAGAATTGCCGGGATTTTATCGCTCGCCTTGCCGATGATTTTCCGGGCCTCTTCGGTGCTGTAGGCGATCAGGCCCATGCCGAGAATCCGGCCCTCCATCGTGCGGATATGCACGGCGTCGCCGCGGATGAAATCGCCCTCGGTTTTCTTGACGCCGATCGGAAGCAGGCTCTTGCCGCTTTTCAGCGCTTTCAATGCGCCGTCATCAACAAAGACGCTGCCCTTGGGACTGAGATGCGCCTGTAACCATCTTTTTCTTGCGTTAACCTTGCTTTCCTGCGCCAGGAAAACACTGGCGCGGATATCGCCGTTCAGGCGGCGAAGCGGGTGGTTTTCAACGCCGTTCGCGATCAGCAACGCAATCCCGGAACGCGTCGCCGAAGCCGCCGCCTCGATCTTGCTTTTCATCCCGCCGGTCGAAAGGCCGGGCACGGCATCACCCGCCATCCTGATATGTTCTGGGCCGATGGATTCAACCAATGGAATATGCTTCGCTTTTTTATCCCTGGTCGGGTCGGCGGTATAAAGCCCGTCCGTGGTGGAAAGCAGCATGACAAGATCAGCCTCGATCATCTGCGCCACGCGCACGGAAAGACGGTCATTGTCGCCGAAGCGGATTTCACCGGTCGAAATCGTGTCGTTCTCGTTGATGATCGGCACGATATTTTTATCCAGCAGCGTGAGCAAGGTGGCGCGGGCGTTCAGATGCATCCGGCGGTTCTCGGTTTCCGACATGGTCAGCAGAACCTGCGCGGCCTGCAGGCCCAGCGCCGAGACCGCCTGGAAATAGGCGGCGAACAAATGAAACTGCCCGACCGCAGACGCCGCCTGTTTTTGCTCCAACGGGATTTTTGACGGCGGCATCGATTTGGATATACCCAGAGCACTCCGGCCCAGCGCGATCGCGCCGCTTGAAACAATAACGACCTTCTTGCCCTGCGCCTGCCAGGCCTTCACATCCTGCGCGAGCGATTCAATCCATGACAGGCGGACACGCTCCTTGCTCTCGTCGGTCACGAGAACCGAGCCGATTTTTATGACGATCAGTTCGGATTGCTTGATAATCTCGGCGCAATT